>NZ_JAXCXF010000005.1:0-284643 GCF_034046095.1 Stenotrophomonas sp. CFBP8980
GCCGACCCATGGTCGGCGGAATGTTCCCGCCAGCGGCCCGCTGCGCTCGCCGACCATGGGTCGGCGCTACCGATGCCTGCAGGTCCATGGCCCCCATGGACCTGTCGAAGGCGGGGCGGGGTGGCTGTGCAGGACCGTCTTTTCGCATGGATGCGAAAAGCGAGCCCCCATGGACGGGTTCACGGCGTGTCCTGCAGAGCCACCCTGCCCCGCCGGCCCCCAGCCCTGCACGCTTTTGACGTTGCTCCTGCTCAGCCGACCCGATCAGCGTCAGGATCCCGCACCAGGTGGATATCCGTCGGCGCGGACAACGCGATGCCTCTCGCCGCCAGTTCCTGCAGCAGGCTGAAGAACAGATCGCTGCGCGCGCCGTACACCTGACGCGGGCTGGAGACGTAGGCAAAGCTGTTGATCGCCACCTGGCCACCGCTGATTGAATCGATGAACACCGACGGCGCCGGGTCGGACAGCACGCTGGCATGCGCCGTGTAGGCATCCAGCAACACCTGCTTCACCGCCGCCACGTCCGCGTTCAACGGCAGGGTGAACTGGATCTGGATCCGGCCCTGCGCGCTGCCCATGGTCATGTTGCGCACGGTCTTGGTGATCAACTCCGAGTTCGGCACGATCAACGTCGACTTGTCGCCCACCGTGATCTCCGTGGAGCGCACGTTGATGCGGCGGATGTCGCCTTCCTGGTCACCAATCTTCACCCAGTCACCGATCTTCACCGGCCGCTCGGCCAGCAGGATCAGGCCGGAGACGAAGTTCTGGGTGATCGCCTGCAGGCCGAAACCGATACCCACCGACAGCGCGCTGACCACCAGCGCCAGCTGGCCCATGCCAATGCCCAGCGCGCCCAGTGCCCACAGCACCGCAAGGATGATGCCCAGATAGCGGGCCACGGTACTGATCGAGTTCTGCGCACCCGAATCCAGTTCTGTCTTCGGCAGGTAGGTCTCCACCAGCCAGCGCTGCAGGGCCTGCATCAACGCCAGACCGGCCAGCAGCACGACGATGGCCAGTACGATCTTGCCCGGTTCCAACGTGATGCCGCCGATCGGGATGCCATCGGACAGCGCCTCGATGCTGCCCAGCACCGACCCGACATTGCCGAACGGCGCGGTGAAGATCAGCAGCGCCAGCAGCACCAGCACGATGCGGCTGAAGGCTGACAGCAGCACGCCGGCCTGCTCCACCTGTGCTGCGCTGAGGCCGGTGGTCAGCACCACGGTGCGGCCGATGCGGCTGTCCGGATGCAGCATCCAGGTACACAGGTCGTCGGCGAACTTGAGCAGCAGGCTGGTGGTCAGCGCGACGATTCCTCCCCAGACCAGCTGCGAGGTCACGAACTTGGCAAAATTGAGGTAACCGAACAGCGAGGCGATGATCGCCGCGGCCACCACCACGTTGCCGGCCACGCGGGTCAGTACGATCCAGCCACTGCGGTGCGCCGGGCCACGAGCGCGTGCATCGGCCGCCTGCGCTTCGGCGCGCTCGGCGGCCTCGGCGGTCTGCCGCCGGTGCAATCGGGACAGCGTGACCAGCATCGCCATGATCAGGCACAGGTAAATCAGCGCGATCACCCCGTCCAACGCGATGGTGTTGATCTCGCTGGTGCGCGCCGCGCGATCCACCGCCGCCAGCATGATGCTCACCCAGCTCACCGCCGCCGCGCTCCACGCGTACTTGCGCAGGTTGCGCGCTGCGGTGTCGTCCAGGTCCAACAGGCGCCACGACGGCCGTTTGGGGGCCAGCAGGCAGGCACTCAGGGCGACGATGAAGGCGGCAAAGCACGTGGCGCCCAGGAAGTAATTGGAAAGGGACTGCAGGCGCGGCGGGATGGCACCGACCGCGTCCATCGCCGCCACCAGCGCCCAGGCCGCCAGCCCCGGTATCGCCGTGCCCACCAGCAGCAGCCAGACCGCAAGGCCGGTCCGGCGAAGGCGCCCCTGCGGCGCGTTTTCGGCGGCCGCATAACGCCGACCCAGCGCACGCAGCCACAGCCGCACCGGGAAGAACAGCACCAGACACACGCCAAGGCCCAGCAGCGGCAGGCCCCAGCCCTCGCGCTTCAACGCATCGCGTACCGCATTGGTGCCCAACCGGTACAGCGCCAGCACCCGCGTGGTATCGGCCGGTGCGGTCGCGGCGACCTGGCCCCACAAGGCCGGCGACAACGGCGACGCCACCTTGCGACCCAGTTCTTCGCTGAACTGGCTGGCCCGCAGCTTTTCGATGTCCGCGGCCAGCTGGTTGGCGTTGACCACCGCCAGTTCGGCCCGCTTGAGGGTGCCGTCGATGCTGTTCCGCTGCTTGGTCAAGTTGGTGCGCTGCACCGCCACTTCGCGTGCTTCGGTGCTGCCCTCCGCCACTTCGCCCAGTGGCGCCAGCTGCTCGTTGAGCTGGTCCAGCTGCGGCTGCAGCGCCTTGGCGGCCGCGTCCGCATCGTCCTTGGCCGCCTTGGCCCGCTCGCTCAGGGTGGCCAGCGTATCGGGCGTTTCAGCATCGTCCAGCGAGGCCCGCGCCGACTTCAGCGTGGCCTCGGCCCGGGCTACCTGGGCGTCAGGTGTCAGTTCGGCCGGCTCCTGCGCCAGCACCGGAGCGCCGGCCAGGAACAGCAACATCAGCAGGCCGACGGCGGCACCGCGCTTTGGAATCAGGCTGGAAAGAGACAAAACACGATACCGGCATACGCGGACCACCGCGCCTGCGCGGACTATACGACGTGTCGGGTGGGGATCGGATCAGTACTTCAGGCGTAGCTCCTCCACCCGCGGCTGCTGGGCGGCGTACCACTCCTGGAACTCCTCTTCGGGAATCTCTTCCGGGGCGTACACCACGATCGGGTCCCAGGCGCGGTCGGTGGGCAGCGGTTGGCGCGGGCCGGCACGTAGCGTGTAGGCCACGCCCTCGTGGTCGACCACCTCTTCGACCTGCTCCCAACGCGCCCGCGCGAAGCTGGATTCGGATTTCAACAGGATCACCTGGTACATCGGCATCACTCCTTGTAACTGTTCGTCAGCATGGACCTGCATATCGGCCCGATAAACCCACGGGCCGCTACGCAGTGTTGCGGATACGCCATGGGAAAGCGGCTTCACCTGGCCATGGCGGCGAGCGCGGCAAGGTGGCCTACCGCCTCCGGGACGAGAGCCCCATGACCACCCCCAACGACCTCAAGACCGTCCCCGACCTCAAGCTGCCGCGTTACCTCGGCACCTGGTACGAGATCGCCCGCCTGCCGATGCGCCACGAACCCGAAGCCTGCACCGATGTCTCGGCCCATTACAGCCTGCAGGACAATGGCAACATCCGCGTCCACAACCGCTGCCGCATGGAAGGCGAGATCGAAGAAGCCATCGGCGAGGCGAGCGTCGTGGATAACGACAGCGCGCGGCTGGCGGTCAGCTTCCTGCCCAAGGGCCTGCGCTGGTTACCGTTCACCAAGGGCGACTACTGGGTGATCCAGATCGCTCCCGATTACAGCGTGTCGCTGGTCGGCAGCCCGGACCGGGATTATCTGTGGCTGCTCTCGCGCACTCCGCACCTGGACAAGACTGTTCGCGATCATTATCTGGCGACCGCTCGCCAGCAGGGCTTCGATCTGTCCAAACTGATCGATACCGCCCACACCGGCAAGCCGACGGCCTGAGTCCATGGACCTGAAGAGCGGGTATCCGTACTGGTCCATCCGCAATGGACTGATCCAGGCCTTCCCGCCGCTTGAAGCCGACCTGCACTGCGATGTGCTGGTGGTGGGCGGCGGCATCACCGGCGCGTTGATCGCCGACGAACTGTCCGCACACGGCCACGAGGTCGCGTTGATCGAACAGCGCGACATCGGCTGGGGCAGCACGGCGGCAAGCACCGCCCTGCTGCAGTATGAGATCGACACCCACCTGATCGACCTGGCCCGCCAGTACGGCCAAGACGATGCGGCGCTGGCCTACCACGCCTGCGCGCAGGCGCTGCCGCAGCTGCGCGAAGTCACCGCCGGCCTGCGCGGGGTGGATTTCAAGCAGATGGACAGCGTGTACCTGGCCAGCAAGCCGCGCCATGTGCCGGTCCTGCGGGAAGAGGGCGCGGCGCGCCGCAAGCACGGGTTGGACGCACGCTGGCTGGACCGCGGTGCCCTGCACGAACGCATGGGGATGGACGGCGACGCTGCGCTGCTGACCCGCCAGGCCGCGCGCGTGGACCCGTACTGCCTCACTTACCGGCTGCTGGAGCGGGTCAAGCGGCGCGGCGGCCATGTGCACGACCGCACCGTGCTGCATGCGCTGCAACCCACCGCGCGCGGGGTCACCGCACGCACCGAAGACGGCATCCAGATCCGCGCCAAGCACGTGGTGCTGGCCCAGGGCTACGCCAACCAGCGGTGGCTGGACCAGCGCGTGGCACGCAACCGCAGCAGCTATGCGCTGATCACCGATCCGCTGCACGCCGACGAACTTGGCGCACTGGCCACGACGATGGTGTGGGAAAGCGCGCGCCCCTACCTGTACCTGCGCAGCACCGGCGATGGCCGGCTGCTGCTGGGCGGGCTGGACGATGCGGTGGATGTCCCGGCACGCCGCGACCGCCGCGTTGACGGCAAGTCGAAGAAGCTCATGAAGGGACTGAAGCACTGGTTCCCGGCGCTGGACCCGATACCGGCGTTTGCCTGGGCCGGGACCTTCGCCGAAACCGCAGATGGCCTGCCGTTCTTCGGGCCGCATGCGCAGTGGGGGCCCCGCGTCCAGTTCGCGATGGCCTACGGCGGCAACGGCATCACCTATTCGATGATCGGCGCCGGCCTGCTGCGCGCGAACATCGAACGCAGGCGCCACCCGCTGCAATCGCTGTTCGGTTTCGGCAGGCTGGAACGCTGATCGCCAACGCACGCCGGTCCTGCCGTCCCGCACGATGACGTATTCCCGTCCGACACGATGCCCGGTAGCGCCGAGCCATGCTCGGCCAGCGCAGCGGCGCCTTTGTTGCCCGCCGAGCATGGCTCGGCGCTACCCTGCAGGCGCAACGACAGGCATCATTCAACCAGCAGCTGCTAGCGTCGCCATGAGGGCCCGCGTGCCCTGCCCCGTCCGCTGCTGGAGCGTCGTGCCATGATCCGCCCCTTGATCCTGCTGTGCCTGGCCTGCGCCCCCTCGGCGGTGCTTGCGCAGAGCGCTGCCGGCGCCACCGGCCCGCAGTCGGCCACCGGCCTGAACCTGGCCGTGCCCAGCGAACCGCTGCGCTATCTCAACGATCCCAGCTTCCAGCAGGATGCCCCAGGCACCTACTACGGGGACAAGAGCGGCCCCCGCGCACGTGCCGGCAGCGATAACGGCATCGCCGAGGTCACCGATGACAAGCTGCGCGTTTCGGGAAGTGTCAGCACCGGCATCGGCTATTCCGAAGGTTACGGCAACAGCCACTACAACGCGGCCACGCTGAACCTGAGCAAGAACTACACCACCGACGAAGGCAAGACCCGCGGGGTCAACGTCAACATCCACGTCAGCGAAGGCAAGGGACCGGGCTTCTTTGGTCCCTGGGATGGCGGCCCGTATGGCGGTGGTTTCGGCGGCGGCTACGGCCCGGGCCCCGGTTACTGGGGCCGTCCGCCGCCGTTCGGCTGGTAAGCGGGGTCCGGTAGCGCAACGACCGGCATGGCGGCATCCGGAAACGCCGCTGCGCTCGCCGAGCAGGGCTCGGCGCTACCGGTCCGCGGTTCGTGGCGCGTGGATCAATCCAGCCAGCCGTCGCGCTCGCTGTCCAGGATGCGGCCGTCGTGTCCGCTCAGGCGCACGTCCACTTTCTGGTTGCGCGCGTTACGTGCTTCCAGCTGCCACGTTGCACCATCGCGCTCGACCGAATGGATGTCCTTCAGGCCCTGCTCCTTGGCCTTGGCCAGCAGCTGGTCGATGTTCAACTGGCTCCTGCCGTCGAACTCGTCGAAGATCTCGCCGGTCTTCGGGTCGACATAGACTTCGCGGAAGCGGCCATCGTCGCGGGTCACGTCGGCTTCCCACAGCCCGTCATCCTTTTCAATCTCGTGGATGCGGCTGTAGCCGGCGTCACGCAGCTTCTGTTCCACCTGGGCCAGGCCCAGCGGAGCGGCGTGGGCGGTGACCGCCACGGTGGTACCCAGCAGGGCGGCAACGGTGGCGCCAGCAATCAGGGACAGCTTGTTCATGGTGTTCTCCGGAAAGATGGACCGCAGCGGGTCCGGCCAACACAGTCTGCCCAGCACACCTAACAGCCACCTAGCCCCAGCTGTTAGCCAACGGTTAGTCCACTGCGCTATTGATAGGCGCATGTATCCGTTGAAAATCATCGTCGTGATCGCGCTCGCGCTACTGCCCGCCCTGCCGGTGACGGCAGGCGACGACCATGCCCAGCAGACGGCGCGGCGTGCCGTGGAACAGGGCCGCTACGTGCCGCTGGAAGACGTGGTGCGCGATGCCATGCGGCGCCATCCCGGCAAGCTGCTGGAAGTGGAACTGGATGATGGCGTGTACGAAGTCGAGATCCTGCGCCCCGACGGCGTGGTGGTGGAGCTGGACTATGATGCGCGCAACGGCACGCTGCTGAAGACCGAACTGGACGATTGATGCGGATCCTGCTCGCCGAAGATGACCACGACCTGGCGCAACGCCTGCAGCCCCTGCTGGAGCAGGCCGGCTTCGTGGTGGATGCATTCGCCGATGGCCGTGCGGCCGAAGAACATGGCCAGGTCGAAGACGTGCAGGCGGCCATCGTGGACCTCGGCCTGCCGGGCCTGGATGGCCTGAGCATCATCGAACGCTGGCGCGGCAATGGCCGTACCTTCCCGGTGCTGGTGCTGACCGCACGCGGGCGCTGGCACGACAAACTGGCCGGCTTCGATGCCGGCGCCGACGACTACCTGACCAAACCCTTCCAGCCGGACGAACTGGTGCTGCGCCTGCGTGCGCTGATACGCCGCAGCACCGGCCATGCCAGTCCGCGCCTGCAGTGCGGGCCGCTGCAGCTGGACGTCAACGCGGGGCGCTTCAGCCTGCACGGCAGCGAGCTCTCACTCAGCCCGCAGGAGTTCCGCCTGCTCGGCTACTTCATCCACCACGTGGATACGGTGATCAGCCGCGAGCGGCTGGGTGAGCACGTGTTCGACAGCGGCTTCGATCCGGATTCCAATGCCTTGGATGTGCTGCTCGGACGGGTACGGCGCAAGCTCGGCGTCGACCTGATCCAGACCGTGCGCGGCCAGGGCTGGCGCCTGACGGCACCCGCATGAAGGCGGCACAATGAAGCGCGCCTCGCTGCGCAACCGGCTGCTGCTGGCAGGCGGACTCGGCCTGCTGCTGGTCACCGCGCTGGCCACCGCCCTGCTCGGCCACCTGTTCGAACGCGCCGCGCGTGACAGCCTGGATGCGGCGCTGGAGCAGGACCTGCTGACTGTGCTGGCACAGGCCGAAGTCAATCCGGACGGGCGCGTGGTGCTACGGCAGGAGCCCAACGAAGCCCGCTTCCAGCGGGTGTTCTCCGGTGCCTACTGGCAGGTCGGTGCGGCCGACGGAACGCCCCTGCTGCAGTCGCGCTCATTGTGGGATGAAAGCCTCACCGCGCCGACCGCAAGCAGCGCGGGCATTGCCGCCGACATCACCGGTCCGCTGCAGCAGCCGCTGCGCGTGCTGGCCCGCGAAGTCCGCCTGCCGCGCGCACAGGCGCCGCTGCAGGTTCTGGTGGCGCTTGATCGCAGCGACCTGCAGGCCCAGGTGGCGCAGTTCCGGCAACGCAGCGCGTTGGCCCTGGCGGTGCTGGTCGCGGTCTGGCTGGCGGTGCTGGGCAGCCAGATCCACTTCGGCCTGCGCCCGCTGCGGCGTCTGGGGCAACAGGTGGAAGGCGTGCGCCGCGGCGAAGCCCAGCGGGTGGACACCCGTGGCTTGAGCACGGAGATCGCGCCGCTGGCTGAGGAACTCAACGCCCTGCTCGACCATCACCAGCGCATGGTGGCGCGGGCGCGTACCAGCGCACAGGACCTGGCCCACGCGCTGAAGACACCGCTGAGCGTGCTCGCAGCAGAAGCAGAACATCCCGGTGGCGACTGGCAGCAGACCGTGCGCGCGCAGGGCGGGCACATGCAGGCCAGCATCGAACGCTATCTGGCGGCAGGGCTGGCGGTCGATCACCGGCAGCGCGCCGACGTTGCCCCGGTGGTGCAGTCGCTGTGCCGCCTGATGGCCCGCGTACACGGCGGGCGCGGCGTGCACTTCAGCAGCGATACCATCGATCCGGCACTGCGCTTTGCCGGTGATGCCGCCGATCTGGAAGAAATGCTCGGCAACCTGCTGGACAACGCCGGCAAGTGGGCCGCGCAGCGGGTTCAGGTCAGTGCTTCGGTGGACGGGAAACGGCTTCGCATCGACGTGCGCGATGACGGCCCGGGGCTGCAGGAATCGCAGCTGCAGACCGTGCTGCAGCGGGGCGTGCGGCTGGACCAGCGCGAAGACAGCAGCGGCCTCGGCCTGGCGATCGTCGGCGACATCGCCACCAGTCATGGCGGCGAGCTGAAACTGGAAAACGCCTCACCCGGCCTGCGCGCCACCCTGTGGCTGCCGGCGGGCTGACCCGCCGGTAGTGGTTTGGTGGGTGACGACCAACGGTCGTCACCCACCAGAAGAGGGTCGTCAACCACCACACGGCGGTCGTCCACCCACCACACCCCGCTTACATCAGCGGTTCGTCGGACAGGTACGTGTAACCGGTCAGCCCGGCTTCCAACGCCTCGGACAGCTCCTGTGCGCGCTCGGCCGTAAGGTCCGCTGCGGCCACCCGCTCGGCGTAGGTCGCGCGCAGTTCGGCCAGGCTGTAGCCCACGTAGTCCAGCATCACATCGGTGGTATCACCACGGCGCTGCTGGGTGATCGCATAGCCCCCCGCGTCGGCACGCACTTCCACTGCATCGGTATCGCCGAACAGGTTGTGGATGTCGCCCAGGATCTCCTGGTACGCACCGACCATGAAGAACCCGATCCGGTAGCTTTCACCGGAACGCAGCGCATGCAGCGGCAGCGAACTGTCCAGGCTCTCGTTGCCGACGTAGGTTTCCACCATGCCGTCCGAATCGCAGGTCATGTCGGCGATGATGCCGCGACGGTCCGGCTGCTCGTGCAGCCGCTCGATCGGCACGATCGGGAACACCTGGTCGATGGCCCACACGTCCGGGATCGATTCGAACACACTGAAGTTGACGAAGTACTTGTCCACCAGCCGCTCGTTGAGCTCGTCCAGCACCGGCCGATGGCTCTTCTCGTCGAAGCTCAGGCGGGCACGCACGGCATGGGCGATGGCATAGAACAGGTCGTCGATGCGCGCACGCTGCGGCAGGTCGATCTGGCCCAGCGCGTAGCTGGACAGGCCTTCTGCATGGAAATGCTGGGCTTCCTGGAACAGCTCGATCGCCGGGCGCTGGCCCAGTTCGGAATGGATCTCGCGCAGGTGGCGGATCGATGCCGGCTCGTCGTCGTGCTGGTCCGGCACGCGGCCTTCCATCGCCTGTTCCACTTCGGACACGTTGGCGATCAGCACCGCATGGTGGGCGGTCATCGCGCGGCCGCACTCGGTGACGATGCGCGGCGGCTTCAAGCCGTGTTCCTTGCAGGCATCGGCCAGCGGCTGCACGATGCTGCTGGCATACGAGTTGAGCCCGTAATTGATCGAGCAGAAGCTGCGCGAACGGGTGCCTTCATAATCCACGCCCAAGCCACCGCCCACGTCGACGTGGGTGATCTTCGCGCCAAGCTGCGACATTTCCACGTAGTAGCGGGTGGCTTCGCGCATGCCGTTGGCGATGTCGCGCACGTTGGAGATCTGCGAGCCCATGTGGAAGTGAAGCAGGCTCAGGCAGTCGGCGTATTCGGTATCGCGCAACGACTTCCACAGGTCCAGCAACTGGCGCGGGGACAGGCCGAACTTGGCTTTGTCGCCCCCACTGTTCTGCCACTTGCCCGCACCCAGCGAGGCCAGCCGCATGCGCACGCCCAGGCCCGGCTTCACGTCCAGCGCCTTGGACTCTTCCAGCACCAGCTTCAACTCGGACGGCTTCTCGATGACGATGTAGGTCTGCAGGCCCAGTTTGCGGCCGATCAGCGCCAGCCGGATGTACTCGCGGTCCTTGTAGCCGTTGCAGACGATCAGCCCGCCCGGGCGCGACAGCGCCAGCACGGCCATCAGTTCCGGCTTGCTGCCTGCTTCCAGGCCGAAGCCTTCACCGTGGTGGCTGGCCAGGGTGCCGGCCACGCCGCGGTGCTGGTTGACCTTGATCGGGTACACGGCGGTGTAGCCGCCCGGGTACTCCCAATCGGCCTGGGCCTGCGCGAAGGCGGCCTGCAGCTTGCCCAGGCGCTGGCCCAGGATGTCCGGGAAGCGCACCAGCAGGGGCAGCTTGGCCCCGTTGGCGCGCGCCGCATCGACCACATCGGGCAGCGAAACCACCGGGCCATCGGCCCCGGTCGGCCTCACCACCATGTGCCCGGCCTGATCCACGTCGAAGTAACCGTCCGCCCAATGCGGGATCGAGTAGGTCTTGCGGGCTTGGTCGAGGGACCAATCGGTCATGGAAGTCGGCCTGGTTGGTAAAAAAGGGGGTGCATGATAACCCCTGATCGACGAAGGGTTCGTTATCATGCGCGCCCGCGCCCGTGGTCGCTGCCCTGGACCTGAACGGGTGGGCCGCCCTGCGGCCCCGCTTCCGCCAGCCCGGCGTCCCATCCTCCGAAAAGGATTGCTCCTCCATGACTGACAACAGCAACTGGTATATCGAACACTTCGAGCGCACTGGCTCGGCCATCGGCTACCGCATCACCGGCAAGCTGGACGAAGTGCAGTCACCGTTCCAGAAGATCGAGATCTTCCAGACCACTGACTGGGGCAACCTGATGACCATCGATGGCGCCATCATGTTGACCAGCAAGGACAACTTCTTCTACCACGAGATGATCAGCCACCCGGTGCTGTTCACCCACGCCGCCCCCAAGCGCGTGGTCATCATCGGCGGCGGTGACTGCGGCACCCTGCGTGAGGTGCTCAAGCACAAGAACGTGGAGAGCGTGACCCAGTGCGATATCGACGAGCAGGTCACGGTGATGGCGCGCAAGCACTTCCCGGAACTGTGCGATTCCAACGATGATCCGCGCGCCGAACTGATGTTCGACGACGGCGTGGCCTACATGGCCAACTGCCCGGCCGGCAGCGTGGACGTGGTGATCGTCGATTCGACCGACCCGGTCGGCCCCGGCGAAGGCCTGTTCAACAAGGCCTTCTACGAGAGCTGCTTCAAGGCCCTGAAGGACGACGGCATCCTGGTGCAGCAGTCCGAATCGCCGCTGATGCAGCTGGAACTGATCAACGAAATGCGCACCGAGATGGGCAAGGCCGGCTTCGGTTCGTTCAAGACGTTGCCGTTCCCGCAGCCGTGCTACCCCACGGGCTGGTGGAGCGTGACGCTGGCGCGCAAGGGCGAAAGCGGGTTTGATTTCCGCCAGTCCGACGCCGCTGCAAAGGGCTTTGACACGCTGTATTACACCGCCGCGCTGCATACCGGCGTGCTGGTGACGCCGCCGTTCGTGCAGGCCGCGCTGAAGCGCTGATCGGATCGAGGGTGGATAGGGCCGAGCGACCTCGGCCCTATCGCAGCAGCGTCCAACTTACCGCGCACACCGGCAAACTGCCACCGCCTGGGACGTTATTGACCGACATACGACGCGTTCTGCCCCGCGCAGAGTAGCTGCACATCCTGCAGCGAGCGTCGACCATGGACAGCCCGGTTTCCGATTACGCAGCGTTTCCCCCTTCGTCCGCCGCGTCATGGCCGGACTTCATGGCCGCGGCCGCCCAACAGGACTACCTGGACGCCGAGTCGGGCCTCGCGCGCGCCTTGCAACAAGGTTACAGCCACTGGTACGTGGACGGAAGCCTGCACGGCGAACGCCCGGAAGATTTCCCACCAGAGCGCCTGGAAACACTGCTGGAACTGATGCAGCAGACCGGCATGCGGCCGATCTACCACGGCAATTTCAAATCTCCGCTCGGCAGCGACGTTCCGGCGCTGGCTACCGCCGCGCTGCACTATGCCTGCCGCGAAGTCGATATCTGCAGCCGGCTGGGCGGCGCGCCACTGATCGTGCATGGCGGCGGGGTGGTGGAACCACGGCTGGTTGCCGACGTGCGCCAGGCGGGGCTGCACCAGCTGATCGCCAACCTCCGCGCATTGGTTGCCTATGCCGCACCGCGCGGCGTGCAGATCTGGCTGGAAAACCTGTGCAACTACACCCGCTTCCATCCCTTCTATTACATCTGCACCACCCCCGATGAAATCGCCACGGTGCTGGAACAGGTCCCCGGCCTGCATCTTTTCTTCGATGTGTCCCACGCCTACGTCAACGGCGGCGACCCGGTGGCGATGTTCCGGCGCTTCCGCCCTCGCATCGTCGGCATGTCCTTCAGTGACAACAACCAGGATCGCGACGCGCATTTGCCGTTGGGCGCCGGCAACCTGCCCTTCGGTGCGCTGGTAGCCGCCATCTCAGCCGCGCGCTGGCGGGGCGTGGTGGGGTTTGAGACCCGTGGCGGCACGCTCGCCGAAAGCGTGAAACTGCTCAATGGGCTGCGCCCCCCTGTTGGCGATCAGGGAGGCGTGGAATGAATGCCTCGCCAGCCGCGCGCAGCAGCTTCCTGCAGGGGTGCCGCGACTCCCTGCCCGTCTGCCTTACCTTCGGATTCCTGTTTTCCTCGATCGGCGCGCTGGCCAGCAAAGCGGGATTTTCACTGTTGCAGGCTACCGTCATGACCCTGACCGTCCACGCCGCCCCACTGCAGGCCCTGATCGTCCAGCAGTCGGACACGCTGGGGCTGGTCGCCCTGCTGGCGGCCACGGTGCTGGTCAATTTCCGCTTCGTCATCATGTCCTCGGTGCTCGCCGAGCAGTTCCAGCATGTCAGCCTGGGGCGGTCGCTGCTGTCGGCACAACTGCTGTCCATTTCCACCTTCACGCTTTCCAGCCGATGCGGCAAAGGGCCCGGCGATGTGTACGCCTACTACCTCGGGTGCGGCGCCACGACGCTGGGCTGCGCCATCGCGGCCACTGCAGCCGGCCACCTCATCGGCGCGACCCCGTCAGCGCTGGTAGCGCAGCTCGTCACGATCATCCTGCCGGTGCACTTCACCGCGCTGGCCTGCCACGCTGCCGGTGGAAACCGGGCACTGCAGGCGACCGTGGCCGGCTTCGTGCTCACTCCGTTGATAGGCGGGCTACTGGGAAGCCTGCATGTGCTGGTGGTTCCGATCGGCATTGCCGCTCTGCTATGTGCGATGGATAACCGCTCACAGAGGGCTGCGCCATGAACGGCTGGCTCCTGATCGGCACCGCTGCCGCCGCGTCCTACCTCATGCGTTCCATCCCGCTGCTGGTGTTCCGGCGACTGACCCTCTCCTCGGAAAGCCCGGTGGTCCGGTTGCTGCAGCATGCGGCCTCGGCGGTGATGGGCAGCGTGATCTACCTGGCCCTGTTCGGCGAATCCTTCTTTACGCGGCCTGTGGCGCATCTGCACGATGCCGACGCGCTGTTGAAGCTGGCAATCGTCATCCTCGCGGGCGGCCTGGCGTTATGGCTGCGCAGTGTGTTCCGCCCCCTGATGGCCTGCACCGCACTCTACGCGGCGGCCTTGCTGCTGGGAGTCGGCTGAGATGACCGGCCCCGCCCTTCCCTCCGATGACCTCGGAGAACTGCAGGCATGGCATGCCGCCTGCCGGGACGCACCGTTGGCGGTGGACATGACCCGTGGGCTGCCCTCTGCCGAGCAGATCGCGCTGTCGCACGCGATGTTGTCGCTGCCGGGGCCGGCGCCGTTTGACAGCGAGGACGGCCAGGATTGGCTCAACTACGGCGGCCAACAGGGAATTCCCCAGCTACGGGCCCTGCTCGCACCGTTGCTGCTCGGCGTGCCGGCCGCTCAGGCCGCAGTGGGCGGCAACAGCAGCCTGGCGCTGATGCACGCCGCCATCGGGTTGGCGTGGCGTACTGGCCTGCCCGGCCACGCCCCGTGGGCAGCGGCCAGGCAAATCCGCTTCCTCTGCCCGGTTCCGGGGTACGACCGCCATTTCGCCATATGCCGCGACCATGGCATAACGATGGTGCCGGTACCGATTGGCGTCGATGGTCCCGACATGGACCAGGTGGAGAGACAGGTGGCCCGGGATCCGCTGATCCGGGGGATGTGGTGCGTGCCACGGCACTCCAACCCCTGCGGCGCCACCTATAGCGAGGAGGTGCTGCGCCGGCTGGCAACGATGAAGACAGCAGCAGCGGACTTCACGCTGTTCTGCGACAACGCCTACGCCGTCCATGACTTCGCTCCGCAGGCGCCGGCGCCGCCCGGCCTGTACGACGCCTGCGCGACGGCCGGCAATCCGGATCGCGCGCTGCTGTTCGGTTCCACCTCGAAGATGACCATCCCCGGCGCCGGTATTGCCCTGTTGGGAGGCAGTGCGCGCCTGCTGGGCTGGTGGCTGGCGGCGCAGCGGGCGTGCACCATCGGGCCGGACAAGGTGAACCAGGTGCGGCATCTGCGTTTCTTCGGCGACGCAGCCGGGGTTTCCCGCCACATGCAGCAGCACGGCCACATGCTCCAGCAGCGGTTCGCGCAGGTCCTGAAGGTTTTCGCGCGGCGGCTTTCAGCGCTGCAGGACGTGCACTGGAGCCGGCCATCCGGCGGCTACTTCATCACCCTCTGGGTACCGCCCGGTTGCGCCCGCCGCGTCGTCCGCCTGGCCGCTGAGGCCGGCGTGGCGATCCTGCCGGCGGGAACAACCCACTGCAGCGGCACCGATGCCCGCGACCGGTGCCTGCGCATTGCGCCGTCACGCCTTTCACCTTCCGACGCAGCTCAGGCCGCCGCCATCATCGCAGGGTGCGTGTTGCTCGCCTGCGCGGAAATGTCCAGCGCTCCAGGCCGTGATGCCTCAAACACGCTGAAGGGTGTCCCGTGAACGCCCCCCTTTCCGACACCACCACGGCATTACCGCAGGCCGCGTGGCAATCCACGTTCGTGAACCGCCTGCAGCGTCGCAGCAGCCGCGTCATCGTGATCGAGCTCGTTCCCGCCACCGCCCTTCCGCTGGCAGGATTCACCGCGGGCGCACATGTCGACCTGGCGCTTCCCGATGCGCGGGTGCGCAGCTATTCGCTGATGAATGCGCCTGAGCATGCCCGCTGTTACCAGTTGGGCATCCTGCTGGCTGCCGAGGGACGGGGCGGATCGCACTACCTGCATACGCAACTGCGCGAGGGCGATTCCCTGCAGGCCTCATTGCCGCGCAATGCGTTCCCGTTGCATGAGCCGGCAGAAAACAGCGTGCTCATCGCCGGCGGCATCGGCATTACCCCGCTGCTGTGCATGGCCCGGCATCTTGCCGCACGGCAGCGTCCGCTGCATCTGTACTACAGCGCGCGTTCGCGGCAGGACGCGGTCTTCCTGCAGGACCTCACCCCGTTGGGAAACGCGCTCACCTGCCTGTTCGACGATGAATGTGGGGGCCCGCCCGATCTGCTGCCACTGCTCGCGGCGCATCCGCCTGCTACGCATTTCTACTGCTGTGGGCCGGGGCCGATGCTCGACGCGTTTGGGCTGGCCTGTAGGCGGCTTGGCATCACGCGTGCCCATGTGGAACGCTTCAGCGCTTCTTCGCGCCTGCCCGGCAGCCTGCCCCCCAGGGGCTACGACGTGGTGCTGGCGCACTCGCGTACGCGGCTCCATTACGATGGCCAGGGAAGCCTGTTGGACTTCCTGCTGCGCAGCGGCGTCGCCATTCCCAATGGCTGCCACCAAGGCGTCTGCGGCAGCTGCGCCACCCGGGTGGTCAGCGGCGAGGTCGACCACCGCGATGGCATCCTGAGCGAGCACGAACGACAGCATTCATCACTGATGCTGCCCTGTGTGTCCGGTTGCCGTGGAACGCAGCTGGAGCTGGACATCTAGCCCGGCCCGGACCAGCCAGCGTCAGATCGCCCAGATGCCCGCGATGACCGCCACCACCAGACCCCACTTGATCGCGTGGTAGGCGAACGCACTGCGCGCACGCAGCGCCTTGGCCTTCAGCCGCACCTTGTAGACGCCGCCGAACGCCTTGTTCACCCCACCGGTCGGGTCGCCCGGCAGGTTCGGCGAGGCGCCACCGGCCAGCAGCGTGGACGCCACCGCCCGGTTGAACAGGCCAGGCAGGCCGAAACGCAGCGGACGGGCGATATCGCAGAACAGGATCACGCGGTCCTGCTCGGTCTCGTTGTGCGCGTGGTGGATGTAGGTCTCGTCGAACATCATCCATTCGCCATCGCGCCAGCTCTTCCGCACGCCATCCACCTCGATGTAGCAGCGGTCATCGTTGGGTGTGCTCAGCCCCAAGTGCAGCCGCAGCGAACCGGCGAACGGATCGCGGTGCGGGCGCAGCTCGCTGCCCGGCGGAAGCTGGGCGAACATCGCCGCGCGCACGTCCGGGATCGACTCGATCAGCGCCACGGTCTGCGGGCAGAACTGCTTGGCCGATGGATGCGACGGGCCGTACCAGCGCAGGTAGAAGCGCTTCCAACCACGGCGGAAGAACGAATTGAAGCCGGCATCGTTGAAGCTGCTTGAGGCAGCGATCTTCTGCGCATCGCGCAACGCCAGCGCCTCGTCGCGGATCACGGTCCAGTTCTGCCGCAGCGGTTCCAACTGCGGGAACTCCTTGCCCGGATCCAGGAACGGCGTAGTCGGCACCTTCGAAAACAGATACATGACCACGTTGATCGGCGCCATGAAGCTGGAGTGGTCCAGCAACTGGCGCGACCAGCGCGCGCGGACCTTGCCGCGATAATGGATGTACAACACGCAGGCGATGAACAGCACGGCCAGCACGATCTTGATCATTGATGATTCCTCCGGCGGGGGCCGGACGCAGTGGGCAGGGAACGGGCGCGCACGCAGCCGCGCCGGTAACGCACGGGAACGGGGGACGTGCCGACCAGGCGGTCCGACCAGGCGCGCAGGGAACGCGCAATGGTCGGCAGCTGGGCGACGCCGGTCAAGCGCCGCGGGGCGTTGGCAGCGTTGCACGGGCGACTGCCACGTCCGCATTCATGTCCGGTTTGGCTTGAAGCGACCGCCGCCCAAGGCGCAACTTGTTGATGGATAACGAACAAAAAACAAATGAGACAAGATTGTCCGAGTGGTATGACGCACTGTTGCGCTGCCGAACCCGTCACAATTATTCAATAGAGAACTGGCGGGTACTAAAATTAGCGCCTCCGCTAATGCCCTTCCACCGGTTCGCTTGACGCTCTGCGCCACCCACCGGGCTGTCAGAGAACGTCATGGACACCCCTGTTACTTCCCCCTCTCCGATCTGCGGCGACGACGCCGCGATGCCGCTGCTGCTCAAGCGCGGCGAACGTTTCCTCGAACCGGACGTCTATCGCACCTGCATGGACGGACAGCCGGCCGTGGTGAAGGACTACACGCGCTATCGGGGCACGCCGCTGTCCCTGCTCGCGCGCGTGCTGGTGCATCACGAAGCCCACATGTTGCAGCGCCTGAACGGCTGGAAACATGCCCCCGCCCTGCTGGGCACCATCGGCGGCCTCGCGCTGGGCATGGAGTTCATTCCCGGGCAGACCCTGAGTACCGCGCAGGCGGTGGGCGGTGAGGTGTTCGAACAACTGCAGCAGGCGCTGGACCGCCTGCATGCCGCCGGCATCACCCACAACGACCTGCATGGCACCAACGTGGTGGTCAGTGGAGGGGTGCCGGTGCTGCTGGATTTCACCTCGGCCTGGCGCACGCCGCGCTGGCTGCGGCGTAACCCGATCAGCCGCCAGCTGAGCCGCAGCGACCTGAAGAACCTGGTGAAGATGCGCCAGCGCCTGACCGGCCAGCTGCCCAGCGACGCGCTGGCCGCGCGCGTGGCCGACCCGGGCTGGGTGGCCGCCATCCGCCGGGGCTGGAAGCGCTTCTACGCGTGGGCAAAACGGGTTGGTTAGGTAGCGCCGAGCCATGCTCGGCGGAGGGTGACGCGCCGCTGCGCTCGCCGAGCACGGCTCGGCGCTGCCGTTCTGGCTCCGGTAGTGACGGCCGCTGGCCGTCATGCCCTTTGCATCTGGTGGGTGACGACCGTTGGTCGTCACGCCCTTGCCTTTGCCGCTGCGCTCGCCGAGCACGGCTCGGCGCTACCAGAGCGGCGCCTTACAGCGCGTCTGCGTCCAGTTCGCCAGTACGGATGCGCACCACGCTGCCCAGCTCGTACACGAATACCTTGCCGTCGCCGATCTTGCCGGTGCCGGCCGCCTTGACGATCGATTCGACCACGCTCTCCACCTGATCGTCGGTAACGGCGACTTCCAGCTTCACCTTGGGCAGGAAGTCCACCACGTATTCGGCGCCGCGGTACAGCTCGGTGTGGCCCTTCTGCCGCCCGAAGCCTTTCACCTCGGTCACCGTGATCCCGGTGACCCCGCGCTCGGCCAGCGCTTCGCGCACGTCATCGAGCTTGAACGGCTTGATCACCGCCATGACCATCTTCATCGTGGATCCTCCTGTACTCGGCCGCGAGGATAGCGCCTGTGCGCCTGCAGTGGCGAGAGTATCCTTGGCATCCCTCATTCGTAATGCACGTGGCGCCCGCCTGTGGTGGCGGCCACGCGGCAGTCCCAGGAGCCCCCATGATCGACCTCAACCAGCTGGATGACCTCGCCCGCCGCCTCAGCGACCTGGTGCCGCCGGGGCTGCGCCAATCGCGCGAAGAGCTGCAGTCCACCTTCAAGAGCGCCCTGCAGGCCGGCCTGTCCAAGCTGGACCTGGTCACCCGGGAGGAGTTCGACGTACAGCGCGCGGTGCTGCTGCGCACGCGCGAGAAGCTTGATGCACTCGAACAGGTGGTCGCCGCGATGGAAAAGCCGCAGCCCCCGGCCGAGTGACATAGCGGTAGGTGGGCCGCCCTGCTTCGGTGGGCGGACCAGCCCTTCGGTGGGTGCGCAGCTTGCTTCGGTGGGTGACGACCGTTGGTCGTCACGCTTTTCCGCCCAGCAGGTGACGACCAACGGTCGTCACCCACCGGATTCCCACCAGACTCCCACCGGTGGAGTCGCGCCTCAGCGCATCGCCACCGCAGCGCGCTGCTGCTCTTCCTGGCCCTGCTGCACCTGGGCACTCATCCGCTCGCCCAGCAGCGTGGCACTGGTCTGCTCGGCTGCAGGTGCCGGCTGGCTCATGTCCACCATCGCGCGGAAGCCCGGCGTGGTGCCCATCACGAACGCCTTGCCATCCTGCACCGCAACGCCCTGCAGCTTCTCCGGGCTGTCGATGCCGGCCTGCTTGGCCATGTGGGTGATGTGCGCGGCCATGTCGTTGGACACCGCTGACGGCAGCTGGCCACGGATCGCCGCGTGCAACGGGGTATCCGCATGCCCGGCCTCGCCCAGCTGCGGTCCACGTACCGGGGCCTCATGCGAATGCCCGTGCGTGGCCTGCCGACCCTCACTCAACCGACCCAGCGTCTGCGGTCCGGCAATGCCATCGGCCTTCAGGCCATTGGCCTGCTGGTAGGCAGTCACCGCATCGCGCGTGTGGTCGCCGAAACGGCCGTCCTCGGCCAGCCGGTTGCCGTTGGCATCGCGGATGCCCTGACGGTTCAGCTCCTGCTGCAGCTTGGCCACTTCTTCGCTGCGTGCGCCGTGGCGCAGCACCGATGAGGCGTCCTCGGCGCGTCCCTGTCCGGCTGCGGCACCGTCCTGCACGCGGCGCTGGTCCCAGAACGCTTCCGGGCTCTGCAGCCTCCCGGCCGGGTCCTTCAGTTGGTAGTGCACGTGCTGGGCGTACTGATCGGCACCATTCGGGCCGCGTCCCCCCATCGTGCCGATCGGCTGCCCGGCCTGGATGGTCTGGCCTTCCTTCACCTGCACGTTGTTCATATGCAGGATCTCGTGCGAGTTGCCCTGCGCATCCAGGATCTTCACCGTGCCGTAGGTGCCACCGGCGAAGGTCACCTTGCCCGAGATCGGCGCGTTGATCGTCGGATGCTGCCGATTGACCCCGGTCTGGCCACCGACATAGTTGAAGTCGGTACCGCCGTGGTCCTTGGCACCGCGTTCCTCACCGTAATGCCCGGTGATGTGCGGCTTGACCCCGTTCTGCGGCGGCAGCATCACCTGCATGGTGTGCTGGAACGATCCCTTCTGCTGCTGCGCTGCCTGCGCGGCAGCAACGCCAGCCACTGCGCCACCGGCCACGGCGGCGGCCGCGCCCACGGTCTGCGCCGGCGAAGCCTGCGTCTGCGTCTGCGACTGGCTCTGGCCCTGCGACTGACCCTGCGACTGCGCCAGGCGCTCCTTGACGAACTGCTCGTACTCGGCAAGGCGCGGCATCACCTTGCTTTCGGCCAGCCCCAGGCCACCGTAATCGCGGGTCGGGCCGTCGTGGTGGTACTTGTAGATGTACTCCTCGCCCTGGCCGCGACGCTGGGCCAGCTGGCGGTTGTCGATGAAGTGCTGCACCAGCGCATCAGACTGCGCTTCCACATCGAAGCGGTTGCCGTTGTTCAACTGGTAGGCATTACCAGTGCCATCGATGAACTGGCCCAGCCCGGAGGCGGACGTGGTGCCGGCGGCAGCATCCGGATTGAAGCCGGATTCGACGCGGGCGATGGCCAGCACATGCGCGGTCTCGCGCGGGGAAAGCCCGGCTTCGCGGGAAGACTCAATCAGCGTATCGATCACGCGTGACTGCACTTCCGGCGAGGCATCGCCCCAACGGCGCGATTCACCGTGCAAGCGGCCATCGGTCTGATCGATAGGCTCGCGGTAGTGGCTATAGGGTTTTATCTGATCACTGCGGTATCCGGCCCCGCGGGGCTGGATCATGTTCTGGTAGATGTCAGGCATAGCGGTGCGATCCATTCTATGAAAAAGGGAATTTCCTTAAGGGGTGTTGCTCCAGGTGTAACGGTGCAGCGTGCTTCCTATCACTTTCAGGGTTTGAAGTAGGTCACCTCCGGATGGGTCACGCCGAGCTTGGCCAACCACTGCTCATACTCGTCATTGTTGGGTTCCTGCGAGGGCGCCTCGCCACGCAGCGGCGGGTTGCTGTGGGTCAGCTGCTTGCCGTCGGCGTCATACAGGTAGAACCATTCGCAGAACTGGCAACCGAACGGCAGCTCGCCGTACTGCACGACGAAATACGGCGTGTTGTCCTTGTCCTGCACGCAGGCCAGGCCCACGGCGGTGTAGTCGGTCATCTCGGCCGGCTTGTCCAAGGTGCGGCGCTGGCCGTCCTTTTCAATATCCAGCCGCGTCTGCGGCGGGGCGTCATTGCCCTGGTCAGGCAGCCCCGCCACGGTCAGGCGGGTTCCCTGGCATTCGATGTGCATTCCTGTGTCGTCCTGCTGGGTGGAGGGGGTTGTGGAAGCAGCGGCGGGTGCCGCCGGGCGAGCAGCGGTGGCACCTGCAACGGGTGCAGCCGGTGCGGCCGGCGTGGACGGTTCAGCCGCCGGATCGCTGCAGGCGGCCAACAAAAGCATCAGGGCAGGGGCGACAAACTTTGACGTCATGCGTCGTGCTCCGGGAAGCGGCGACAGGGCCTGTCAACAGGCCCTGCCGCCAATGGCATCAGATCGATTGATCGTCCACGCTCTGCAGCTGCCAGCACGGCTTCTGCGCGAACGTATAGATCTGCTGGTCGCTGGTGTTCGGCTTGCGGATGAGCACCTGCACGCTGCCATCGGCCTGCGGTGTGACCTGCAGTTCGCGGCCTTGGCGCGACAGCGCCGCCGGGTCCGGAATCACCGGCCACTCCACCTCCGCCAATGGCACCTGCCTGGTCACCTTGGCCGGCTCGGGCTGGGCGTTGGCATCGATGGATTCGGTGAGCAGCGGGTCGGCGACGGACTTCTCCTGCAGGGCGATGTCGTTGCCGAAATGCGCCAGGAAGGTATTGAAGTCGGCATGCGGGCACTGCGTGGCGGCGTCAGTTGGCGCCGTGGGTGCGGTGGTTGCCGCAGTGGTTGCCGGTGCCGGGGCGGCCGGCTCTGTTCCTGCCGGCGTCGTCGGCTGGGTCGGTTTGCACGCGGTAAGGGCCAAGCCCAGCGAGAGCGCCAGCAGCGCGAGAGAGCGTGATTGAGACAACGGATCCTCCTGATCGGTCGTTCGCGCGCCTACGGCGGCGCGCGGGTGCATGGAGCATACCGGGAGACCTGTTAAGCGATTTAGACAGTCGTGACGGCCATGACGGCGGTCACATTTTTAGGTGTCGTAACTTACGCGCTCTAGAAAACGGCATCTTAATTCATACTTATCAATAGCTTTTACCTAACGCTGGCAGCAATAAGCTTGCCTTCATCCCATACCCTGCGTAAGTTACGATCGGAGCAAAAGCGGACCGTAAATACATGGGCCTGCATTTCCCCAGACCAAAACTCGCCATGGATCTGGCCACGGCCGTGCTTGGGCGCAGTCTGTTCTCCCAACCGAGCCTGTTCCTTGCAGCGCCCCGCCGGACGGGGAAGAGCGAGTTCATCAACCGGGACGTGGTGCCTGCCCTCAGGGAGCTCGGCGTCTGTGTCATCTACGTTGATCTATGGAAGGACCAGAAGGCGGATCCGGCTGAGCTGGTCGCACACGTGGTGGCCAAGGAGCTGGCGGTTCGTCAGGGCGTGGTGGCGCGTGCGGCCGCCGTCATCGGGCTGCAGAAGGTTTGCATCCAAGGCGTGGAGTTTGAACTCGGCGCGGTGGGCAAGGCCGCAGGTGCGGCGCTGTCAGATGCACTGCATGAGCTGCACCGCGTGGTGGACATGCCCATCGTGCTGATCATCGATGAAGCCCAGCACGTCATAGCCCGCGACAGCGCCATGGCGGTGATGTTCGCGCTGAAATCAGCGCGCGATACCTTGAACGTGGACGGCAGGAAGTTCGGCCTGATCATGTCAGGATCCGACCGCGACAAGCTGCTGCGGCTGGTCACCGGGAATGCGGCGCCCTTTCTGGGTTCGGACATCACCGAGCTTCCACTGCTTGACCAGGAGTTCGTCCATCACGCTGCCGGGCTGCTCGCGCTGGAGAAACCTGGCTGGACCTTCAATAACCTGCGTCTGCACGACGCCTTTGTCGAATTCGCCCATCAGCCGGAGTTTTTCTTCCGCGCGATCCAGCGTGCCTCTGCGGCATTCTCCGGCCCGCCGGGCGAGTTCCATGACAGGCTGGATCAGGCAGCGGCGGACTACAGAACCGCGCGTGCGGCCGAATACACGGCGACCTACTGCGCGATGACGCCGATCCAACAGGCGATGCTTGCGCGTGTACTGCAGGGGGCCGGCGTTTTCACCCAAGATGCCCTGTTGGAGTATGCAAGGCTCAAGGACCCGGCGGCGAATGATCCGCTCAGTCCCGGCAGCGCGCGCGACGCCATGAACAAACTGCGTGAGCAGAGTCCACCGGTCATCTGGCGAAGCGCGCATGGGGAATATGCTGCCGAAGACAGTGGAATGAAGAGCTGGTACCGGGACCTCGCCACGCGCAATGGCTGGCCTCCGGCCTGATTCCCGAACCGCCTACCTCGCCTGCACCTGCAGGCGGATGCCCAGCACGCGCAGCACCCGCATCACGGTCGGCAATGAGGTCGGGTAATGCCCGCATGGCTGGCGGCGCAGCGTCGTGGCGGACACACCGCCGCACTGGGCTGCCAGGGTCACCAGGCCATGGTTCTCGGCAATGGCCGCCAGCGCGTCAATGAAGACCTTTGGATCGCCGTCGCTGTCCTGCAGGCAGGCCTGCAACGGGTCGACGATGGCCTGCGGTGTGGGCGGGCGCCGGGCCGCTCATGGGCGCTCCAGCGCGGCCTGGGCGGAGGCGATCAGCTGGCGCCCGGCCATCAACAGGCCATCCAACAGTTGGGGTGCCGACGGCGGTTCGCTCGGGCCCACCTTGTAGACGAGATGATCGGCTTCCAGCACGTCCAGCGGCGGCAGGCTCAGCGCCGGTCGGCTCAGGTAATGGTCCAGGGCAGGACGTACATCAGGAAAGTTGTAGTTTCCTGTGCGAACCGCGCCCGCAGCGACACCACGGCAGGTGCAACACGACGAGAAAACCACGATGCACGGAACCGCCATTGCCGCAATCGCCTTCGCCCTGGTTGCGCTGCCCGGTATCGCCCCCTGTCGCATCGGTAGACTATCAGCGCGCCCTGTGGGCGTTCACCGAAGCGCTGGCCGTCGCGCTGCCACAGGACAACGCCGATTTCTCCACTACCCTGAGAGCGGCGTCAGATCCATCGAACGGGCGGATACGGATCGGCAAAGCGCTCAGCGGCATCAATGGCACCGTCACGGCGATGGAGCACGACCGGACCACCTATTTCACGCTCAACCTGACCGGCGCGTGCGTGCCATTGTCTGCGTTGCACGCGCGCTATCCCGCCCTGCAGGCAGCCAGGGTCCCCTTGATGGACCAGCCCGCGGACAGCTACTCCCTTGCAACGGTGATCGGCCCGTCCCGCGTGACCTTCTCCTTCGGACCGGGCAGGACAGCCTGCCTGTCGGCGCTCCAGATGGGCCGTGCTTCGCGCTAGGCTGTTATAGCGTTGGCCACGTCGAACGCTTTGAGCAGGAGGCTCGCATGGATCTGAATCTGGCATTCTTCGCGATGGTTGTGTACCTGGGCGTGTACCTCTTCGTAATCGACCGAGCCGCTGCGGAGGTCGATCGCGTTGACCCTTCGTACCGGAAATACGCGAATGCGCCCGCAGCCGGTTATTTTTCAATATCCCTGTTTGCCGCAACGCTGCTTCTGGATCGCGAGATGCCCAAGCGGCATTACGTGTTCGGCCTCAGGGCCAGACTGCATCTCGCTCGCGCCATGCTGGTGACCGCGCCTTTGCTGTTTCTCTTTCTCTTGATGATCTAGCCGTGCTGGCGCTCGGAGGCTGCCACCGCCCTTGCCACCGCCTCACCCAGCTGCGTCGTAGTCGCCTTGCCGCCCAGATCCGGCGTCAACGGCCCCTGCGCCAGCACGCCCTCGATCGCCACCATGATGGCGTCGTGCGCCTCCTCGCTACCGAGGAACTTCAGCATCAGCGCGCCGGACCAGATCATCGCTATCGGGTTGGCGATACCCTGCCCGAAGATATCCGGTGCCGAGCCACGCACGGGCTCGAACAGGGACGGGAAATCGCGCTCCGGATTGAGGTTGGCCGACGGCGCCAGGCCGATCGTACCGGTGCAGGCCGGGCCCAGGTCGGACAGGATGTCGCCGAACAGGTTGCTCGCCACCACCACGTCGAAGCGCTGGGACTATCAACCGCTCCAGTGCCACCAATAATGATCAAGGTGATAGGACTTGGTTGGAACTCAAACGCCAAGTCCTAAGGATGGTCTGAGCAGATCACCCGCAATGCTTGATTCATGAGCCGAGCGCTTTTCGCGAGCACCTGCTGCGGCTTGTTTCGATGAAAGTAGGGTTTTGAAGGTGCCCTTGGGCACCTCCAGCCGGATTTATCCCCGGGCCGGTACGAACTGCCGGCGGGTCATCCACAGTTTGGACAGCGCAAACCGCATCAGCACGCCGCTCTTGGCCGAGCCGCGATCGCACACCATGGTGTAGCGCAATTGGCGATTGATAACCCGGAAAGGATGCTCCACCGTCGCTCGCATGCTGGCTTCGCAACGCTGCCGACGGTCGCACGCGTTCTTGATCGCCTTCTTTTCCTCGCTTCCTGGCGATGAAGAACGCCCCTTGGAGTCCTGAAGCTCCGGCCCCGAATCTGCTCCGGTGTAGCTACTTTTGCCTAGCACGCGGTCCTCCTTGCCGTGCAGAAGTTCGTGCGTGACTGTGACGTCGCCGAAAATGGAAGCCGTGCATTTCACTTGGTGCACAACGCCGAAAACCTCATCCACGCCGATGTGTGCGTTCATGCCGAAGTACGACTGATTGCCCATCTCGGTCTGATGCATTTCAGGATCACGCGCCTTGTCGGCAGTCTTGGTCGAGCTTGGCGCGTGGATGATCGTGGCATCCACGATCAAAGGGTCACTCAGGGCGTACCACCACTGCAGGAAGTGCCTGCGCAGCATGATTGCGCCGATACGGCTGACGGCCTCGCCGGCCTGCAATAGGGCAGTGCGGCTCGATCAGCGCCAGCAGACGCTCCCAAGGCTCCACCTGATTCATCTCATTGAGGAACAGTTCGCGGAGCGTCTTATTGCGCTGGCCCAGCCCCTCGAGATCACCGAATATCAGCTGCATGAGAGTCCTTCAACGTGATCTCATGGACCTTAAGTTCGCCGGCCAGCGGCCGGCATTACCATCGAATTTCGCGCAGATTTTTTCAAACCATTCCTCGGCCATGAAGTATCGTGCTTACGCAGTTGCAATAACGCCACCGAGCGCCGCGATGCATCCCGCCAAGCCTGCCGAAAGTGCGTACTCGCCGTCCTTCAAAACCGCCAGCGACGGAGTGGCCCGCACAGCAAATGCATCCATCAAGGTCACATCTTCGGAGATGATCTCAAGCCGAGCCCCCATGACAGATCCGCCGTGCGGAGAACCAGCGATATGAACCAGCGTTCGGCAGTCCCCTGGCAACATCGCCTCAATGCCCAGTATAAGCTCAAGCAGCTTCGCGCACCCTTGGCAGCCCGGTGTCACGAAAACGATCAGGGTTGGCCCGCCGGGCGCTGTCAGGGACCGCGCTTCGATGATCCCTTGCGCGTCTGCGCTCAACAAGAGCCGCTCGGAAGAAGGGCCAGCGGGAACCAAGGGCGAGTCCCGAAAAATGTATGCCCCCACCAGCATCGCAATACAACTTTGTACAGGCGACATCCGAGCGGTATCAAGCACGCCTGGCCACAACATCCCATTGGCAAGTAGGGCCGACACCGCCGCAGTGGCCAGCACAGCCATTGCAAACACCACCTTCTTGACGACGCCCGATCCGGCGTTACCCAAGCACGCGCATTGCAGGGGTGAGACCTCGCGAGTCAGGAATCTGACCGCAAGTATCAGCAGGACGATGGATGCCGCAAGTGCCAAGCCGCTTGCAGCGGTGCCGGCAGTCAAAAGCAATGCGGCCGCCAGCCCTTCCACCGCGATCACGCCGACAGCAGCAGGCGAAGAAGGCAACCACCGAAATTGCATGGATTCCAGCCAGGCAACGAAATCCGACCAATACGCAAGCTTGAGAGCTGAAGCGAAGATCATTGTCCCCGCAACCAATGAAACCAACAGCGAGGACAATTCGCTCAGATGTCCTGCGAACATTATGGCGACCCCGGAGCAGCATCACGTAGCGCGCTGACGTCGATTACTCGATCAGCCTTGTCTATGGTCTCTTGCCGATGCGCGATGATGATCCGCGTGATACTAAGCGCGGCAATCGCCTCCCCAATCGCGTTCTCGGTTGATACGTCCAGATGGCTTGTTGCCTCGTCAAGGAAAAGAATGTGCGGGCGACGGTACAGAGCGCGGGCAAGCAGAATGCGCTGTTTTTGTCCGCCTGAAAGGCTCGTCCCCATATCCCCCACCAAGCTGTTGAAACCCATGGGAAGCGCAGAAACGTAGTCATAGATCTTCGACATCCTCGCGCACTCGTAGACCCTTTCAATATCAACTTCGGTTTCGAAGAAGGCAATGTTATCCCGGATCGACCCTGCAAAAAGCGTGTCGTCCTGCATGACAGAACCGACCTGATCACGATAGCTGGAGATATTCAGTCTTGTCATCGGTACGCCATCCACGATCAGCTCCCCGCGCTGCGGCGCTATCAAACCCAGCATTAGCTTCATAATGGTCGTCTTTCCACAGCCCGACCTACCGATCAAGGCGACCGACTCGCCGGCTGCAATGCTGAACGAAAGATTATCGACGACGCTCTCACGCTCAGGGCCGTAGGAGAAAGACACATTCTTGAGGGATATTGCCCCTTTTAATGCCGCCGTGCCGCTACCGATCACCCTGTCCTCTCGCTCAGTCAAGACGATGTCACTCAAACGCTCGAGATGTAGTGAAACCATTTTGAACTTTATATACATATCCACTAGCTTCGATATCTTGGCCACAAATATCAAAGCGTAGGCAAGAAATGCCAAGAGCATACCAATCGTGAATGTACCAGAAATCACCTCGCCTGCCGCCACATAAACCGTCGCGATGGTGCCTAGGCCAAAAATAGCCCGATTGAAGCCACTGCTTATCGCCTCAAGGACCCCAAGACGCACGATCCTGTTGGTCACGCTTATGTACAAGTTCCGCCACATCGACTCCCTAAGCGCCTCGGCGCTGAACAGTTTGATCGTCTGCATCCCACGGACAGACTCCATGAAGGCAGAGCTCTCACTTGCCCGCGATTCTAGCTCCAGGCGGGAGGCTTCACGAACCGGTTCGAGCAGTATTGTCCGAACCAGTACGTAGGCCAAAGCTGCAACAACCATCACTGCGGTCAGCTTCAGGCTGTACACCAAGAGCATCGCGAGCACCGCCACCACCATCAAGCTGTCGATCAGTGATTCGATCAAGCCCAGCGTAAGGACCTCACGGATATTATTGATTGATCCGAATCGCGTAACCACGTCACCCATGCTTCGGCGATTGAAATAGCTCAACGGAAGACGGATCAGATGACGGAAGACGTTTGCTCCCATCTGTATGCTCAGAGACCCGTTGAAGCTGAGTAGCACGAACTTCCGCGTCGTCATCGCCACCACCTCGAACACGAGAATGAGTGAGAATCCGAATGCGATCACTTTTAGTAACCCGGGATCTCCCGCCACCAGAACTTCATCGACCACCAATTGCTGATAGTACGGCGCGGCGAGCACAAAAGCCTCCATCAACAATGTCAGTGCAAGAAGTACCGAGACAGATCGCTTGAATCCAGTAATTCCAGACCACAGGGTCGAGAAGTTCACTATCCTTCTTTCGTCTGTACGAGTGAAGCCTGCCACTGGGGACATTTCCAGCGCGACCCCGGTGTAACTCTGGGACACCTCAGAAATCGTAAGCCAGAGGCTACCTCGCGCAGGGTCCACGATGAGTACCCGCCCACCTGAGACGCGCTGCAGGACAACGAAGTGATTCATGTTCCAGTGCAGGACTGCAGGCGTAGCAAGCCTATCGAGATCCTCAAGCGCCACCTTGACCGCGCGACTCGACAGCTCCAGCGCATCGGCAATGCGTATGAGGTCAAGCAGGGTGCTCCCACTGGAAGATGGAGGGAAACTTTCCCTCAGTTGGGGCATGTCGTAGCGCTTTCCATAGTAACCGGCAACCATGGCAACACATGCGAGCCCACACTCCGTGGATTCGCCCTGCAAAAGCACGGGGAGATCACGACGATTGAAGATACCTGTCTTTACCACATTCGCATCCGTTAGCCGGCACTACCTAGTCGCCTGAATGGGGCGAAGATCCACTCAATCAGCGTTCTTCGATCGACTTCGATCTCTGCCTTCACGATCATTCCGGGCCTGAGCGGGTATCGACGCCCGCTTAGCGACACCTCTCGGTCTGGGAGGCGCACCTTCACTTGGTATGCGGGACCCGTCACGCCCTCGATCTCGGGTCGATCCTCCTCCCTCAGCACCGACCTACTTATCCCTGTCACGGTCCCTCGGGCGAAGCCGTATTTCTCATGGGGGAACGCCGCGAATCGGACGTTGACAGTTTGCCCCACGGCCACCGTACCTATTGACGCGCTAGGCGCGTACAACACCGCCTCAAAATCCGAATCGTCGCTGTACATATGAACCAGCGGTTGGCCTTGCTCCACGTAGTCGGTCTCCACTGCCAGCACCGCACTGACCGTCCCCTTGATCGGCGATCGGATTTGCATGGCGCTTCTCAGCCTGACCGCTAACAAACTGTCCGAGAGCTGGTCACGCTGTTGCTGTAGTCGCTCACTATTGGTAGAGAATAGCAGCGGCGCATCACGCAACCTCTGGAGAACGTCGACCCGCTCTTCGGCCAACTGGTGGGACGCCAGCTGGTGAGTAATAAGCTCTTCCTTGAGAGACAATAGACTGTCCCGTTGCTGGACCAGCGCTGCTTCAGAGACGTATCGATCGTCGATCAACTCCTCATACTTCGCAATGAGCGCTTCCTGATTACTTGAGCGCTCGCGAAGAAGCCCGATCTTCTGAGCCGATGTCCTGGCGCGCTGGTCAAGAATTACCAATCGCTCGCGAAGCGCTTCCATTTCAGACATATTTCGCGCGTTCTCACCCCGCATTGAAGCGTCTATTCTCTCGACACGACTCTGCAGCGCCTGGATCATGCCCTGCTCTGTGTCCTCGCCTTGGGGAAGAAAGCGCTTCTGACCGAGCACCAAGAGCGCCTCTCCGGCCTGCACACGGTCGCCCTGTGCGAACATCAGATTTTGGACTTGTCCAGCACTGGGCGCTCGAATCACTGTAAGTCCCGACGACGGCAGCACCACTCCGGATGCGGTGGCCTTCTTCGCATAGCTGGAGAGACTTATGGTGATCAAGGAAACGATCAACCCCAGCCCCAAAAATAGAGTCACCACCGCGAATCCGGGCGCAATTCGTAGGCGAATCTCACCCTCCAGACGCGAAGCCTGCCGTGAGGCAACCTCCTTGCGAAAAAGATCACTCATACTTCGCCCACGGCGAGGTATTGATCAGTGCGCCCAACTGATCGCGAGATCGAATCTGCAGTCGGAGATATCCTGTGATGAAGACTGCTTCAGGCTTCATGGAAGCTTATGGGCGCGGGGAGCACTCTACCGCTCTCACGGAGATGAACCGCCTGGAGACCAAGCAACTCGCGCATCAGCTGTCGCTCCAAGACGCCATGTTTGCTCAATGTCGGCTTTATTGAAGTCGACGAGGCTGTCTCCTCGGCAATGGCCGCATTGCTGTCGACAACGAACTTAAGTGTAAGTTGAATTCGGACGCCATCACCGTGGATACCTTGATGCAGATCACGTTGACTAAATATCACGGCGTCGCCAACAGACAACCCAACCGCCGTCTGCAAAATAAGGTCCGAAACTTTCAGCGATATTCCTGCTCCGTTCGCAGCATCAATGACCAGCAGATCGTCGCTGCCATCCCCCTCGAAGAGATCGGGACGCCTTGCCTTTGTGAGCACATCCAGCCGTGCACCAGCCTGGGGCAGCGCTGAGTAGAGCCATTCATTGTCACGACGTGTAGCGACCCTTACGCCGCTCGATTGACCACTGCAATAGAGCGGAATCCATACGTTGATACACTCTCCATTGACGTCATTGCAGCTGGCATCGTTGTGCCACCCTTCCCCATCATCAACTCGAACCCCTTCGTATGTCGTCTCGGTTAGCAGGAACAGGAAGGCCTTGAAGAACACCACATCCTGACCGAGGACGGAACCCACGCGCTGCCTTATCAACTCGACACTATGCGCTGTTCCAATCAGCAACTGATTGGTTACCAGCAGTTTGGCTTGGAGTGTCTCCTTGACAAGTTCCTCGGCAAGGTGGTTCGGCAGAAATTCAGGGCACTTGATCATGATGTTATTGGTAGCCGCGTCCTTGACAATGCTATCGCGTGGAGAATCTTCTAGAAGACAGAAAGGGAGTGTTGCCTCAGAAATCCACAATTCTTGCAGACCATTGATACGGCGGATGTCTGGGTAACCTCACCGAGGCGGTTTGGGGCTACCAAGGTGAAGTTGAGCAGCTGCTGATTAGCCATATCAACGGGCTCATCAATGAGTAGATTCCAGTCACTATTGCTGCAGAACGGACAATTGAGGGACGAACCTTTTTCCGCAAGACCGTCAATGAACTGATGCTTTTCTACCAACATTCTCAGCCACCTCCTGCTGTACACGATGGTTTTGCAATTACCGTAAGCTTGCGCATTTCTTCTGCAGAGATTTTTGCGCCGGGTGCATCGCGGTTCGCGTTTGCAACGTAAAGCTTCTTCTCACGCTGCTCCACGGGAACTCCTTGGGTTGCTTCGCTATCGGCAGCAATCTGGGATGGACAGCGACCTGTAGTGGCCACCAGGATCTCGATGGCCATCAGTGCCGTCAGGGCACCGCCGGGGTGCATGCCATCTGCAGCAAGCCAGGCAGAGTCGGGAAGATCCTTCATCCCCTCATGCCATTTTGCGCTTACCGGGATGTGCACGATATCAAGTTCCCTCGCAATCCTTGATTCAGCGGCTTCGATCCGTGTGCTGGCCTCCATAGACTTCTGATAAGTCCCGAGCAGATAAGGCGTCGCCCCGCCCTTTCGAATGGCTTCAGTGATCGTCCGATGATCTCCAACTATCCTCACGCATTCATTGCTGAGTACCGGTTCGGAAGCGCATGCGGAGTTTCCTCCCTGATCATGGAAAACCACCGCGTCAAAATGTCCGGAACGCAGAAGCTCCATTGCATGGTCGTCATTGACGATGTCGGACACTTTAGCGCCGGGCTGGGCGTACATGCTCACGTCGAGTGTAACCCCGGATCGCCTGGACAGATTGGACAAGGTTGCGGGGACATTTCCCGCGTAGAGAATACTGTTACCCAGAAGGAGAATTTTCTGGGCTGGACTTGTGTCAACGGTCCCCTCTGCTGATGATGCGCCAATGGATAGGAGCATGGACAGTGCAAGACTAGGAGCAATCAATCTGGCTGTAAGTGAGGGGCTCATTGGCGCTCCGGTTCAAGGCGGCCGCCCAAGAAGTAAGCGGCCGCTGGACTCATATGGCCTACGTCTTATTGCTGCAGCCAGTCCAGATCGCAAGGATTGCGATCCGAGCCAGTACAGGTGCTTGCCATCGTCGACTTGCCGCCTGCACCAGCTGCCTGCAGCAGCTCAGCCGGGGTCAGCTGACGTGCGACTTCACGTGCCAGTACCCGCGGCTCCTGCTTCTTGCTTTCCATTTCCATTGTCTACTCCTTTTAGTGAAAAAAGGGGCGTGGTGCCCCGCTTACACGAAGAAAGCTAATGCTCTCCCTGTGTACTTATCCCCAAGCTACTCGGCGAGCTCGAAGGGACTGAACTTATCGGACTCGCGCCAGTGCCTCGCGATTAGCTCACGGCAATCGGTCGCGTCATCAGTAGCCATGTACTGTGCCAAGGTTAGGCCTGATCCAGCGCGATATTCAAAGTCCGGAGATCCACTTGCCAGATACTGGCAGAATGCATCCAACATGGGCAGCGAGGGCACCTGTTCTTCGAGGAAGAGGAATTGACCCGCCTCATTGGCCTCCAGAAAGGTGTAGCCTCCGTCCTCATCCACGAGGATATCGAATGCGGCGTAATTGATTCCTACCGCTGCCATGAATCGAAGGCACATGCCCTTCAGAATAGGAGGTACGTCATATTCCGTGGCTACGACCTCCTCCTCCCATCGAAGGTCCACAAAGCCCTTGCTGTTGACGGGCCGTGATTGAGAGATCGCCAGTGCCGTCCTGCCAAAAACCACCACACGCAGTTCCGAGTGGGACTTCAGCTTGTGCTGAAAGATCATCGGCGCGCTTTTGAGCGATCTATCGGACTTCAGATCCTCATCGGAGATCGGCATGGTGCCTGAGATATGGACATTCCCACTGGCATCACGCCAGCTGTAAGGAATATGCATTTTTACGATCACGCCTTGACCGGCGGTGGCGGCGAAGCCCCTTATTTTCTTGGGGCTGTTGGAAAAAATCGTTTCGGGGATTGTGAATCCAGCCCGCGCCGCCGTAACCAGCTGGTGCAGCTTGGAGTTGGCAATGGTCTTTGTACGGACGCTATTGACCGCCATCGCGCCTCGATTTCTGTCTTCGATGCATGCGACCACACCCTCAAGCAGAAACTTGGCTTCGTGCCTGGCCAATGTCTTGTCCGAGTCGCAGAGCTCGGGGTCAACGGTAGGCTGTTGCCCCCGGCGATTCCATATCGATTTGTAGGCACCTTCGTCGAGCGTCAATGAAGTGCCATCAACGGCCAGCGAACTATCGCCGCACGAAGTCAGAGTGACAGTTACCTCGTCACGCACCGGGGTCAGTGTTCTATCCCACCAGTCAACGCTTTGGTTTAGCTGACGCAACCCCCAAAGGACCGCCCGGCCGTGGAAATCGAGGGCTTCCGACATCAGCAAGATTCTTTTTCTGTCCATCATCCTCACTTCCGTGCGAGGCAAAGATCGCGATCAACGACTGACAGCAATCCATGCCGAATCAAGATTCCATAAGATCAAAATACCCAACCACTTTCAACGTTTGCGTCCGTCGTTTGCATCTTCGTTGGAGATCTGAATCTACAAGGGGCTGAAGAGCGTTGTCAAGCGCGAATTGCGACATGCAGGGCGGCCTCAAGAGGCAAGTGCAATACGTTATTTATAGTGGGTGATTTCTGCGTCAATCATGTGGGCTGGTGTTTTCCATTTCAGTGTACGAGGAGGCCGCGTGTTCATGAACATAGCAATGTGGTTTAGCGATGGTCTGGACAAATCTGCGCGAAATCCGATGATAGTGCCGGCCGCTGGCCGGCAAGCTTGAGGTCCATCAGACCACGTTGAAGGACCCTCCATGCAGCTGACATTCGGTGATGCCGAAGGCCTGGGCCAGCGTAAGAAGACGCGCCGCGAGCTGTTCCTCAACGAGATGGATCAGGTGGTGCCTTGGAAGCGACTGCTGGCACTGATCGAGCCACACTATCCGGTTGCAGGCCGCCGCGGACGTCAGCCGTATCCGCTGGCAACCATGCTGCGCATCCACTTCCTGCAGCAGTGGTACGCGCTGAGCGACCCGTCGATGGAAGAAGCGCTGTATGACACAGCGGTGATGCGCCGATTTGCCGGCATCAACAGTCTGGAGCGCATTCCTGACGAGACCACGATCGTCAACTTCCGTCGGTTGCTGGAGACCCATGGGCTGGGCGCCAAGATGCTGGAGGCGGTCAATGCACACCCGCAGCATCAGGGCTTGAGCCTGCGTGCGGGCACGATCGTGGATGCCACGATCATTCATGCGCCCAGCTCGACCAAGAACGCCGACAAGGCGCGTGATCCGGAAATGCACCAGACCAGAAAGGGCAATCAGTGGTACTTCGGCATGAAGGCACACATCGGCGTGGATGAGTTTTCCGGCCTTGTGCACCATGTGAAATCCACGTCTGCCAACGTAGGTGACGTCACGGTCACGCACGAACTTCTGCACGGCAACGAGGACTGCGTGCTGGGCGACAGTGGCTATACCGGGGCGGACTCGCGACCAGAGCTACAGGACGCCAAGGCGGCGTTCTTGATCGCCAGGAAGCGAGGCAAAGTGAAGGCGATCAAGAACGCGCGGGACCGCCGGCAGCACGAGCGCTGGGAGAGCTGCAAAGCCAGCTTGCGTGCGAAGGTGGAGCACCCCTTCCGGGTGATCAAGCGCCACTTTGGTTACACCAAGGTCCGTTATCGCGGGCTGGCCAAGAACGGCGCGCAGGTGCTGACGCTGTTCGCGTTGCCCAAACTGTGGATGACCCGCAGCAGTTCGTATCGGCCCCGGGGATAAATCCGGCTGGAGGTGCCCAAGGGCACCTTCAAGAGTCGATTGTCGTCGATATCCGGCTGATTCTCGGTCGCGGGCCGCGCTAGGCTCTCGAATCCAAGATAGCGGTTGACTTGTTCAGACCATCCCTAGCCTGTCACCGCCCTTGCCACCGCCTCACCCAGCTGCGTCGTAGTCGCGTTGCCGCCCAGATCCGGCGTCAACGGCCCCTGCGCCAGCACGCCCTCGATCGCCGCCATGATGGCGTCGTGCGCCTCCTCGCAGCCGAGGAACTTCAGCATCAGCGCGCCCGACCAGATCATCGCGATCGGGTTGGCGATACCCTGCCCGAAGATGTCCGGTGCCGAGCCATGCACGGGCTCGAACAGCGACGGGAAATCGCGCTCCGGATTGATGTTGGCTGATGGCGCCAGGCCGATCGTGCCGGTGCAGGCCGGGCCCAGGTCGGACAGGATGTCGCCGAACAGGTTGCTCGCCACCACCACGTCGAAGCGCTGCGGCTGCAGCACGAAACGCGCGGTGAGAATGTCGATGTGCTGCTTGTCGACGGTGACCTCCGGATAGACCGCGCCGACCGCATCCGCGCGGCCATCCCACCACGGCATGCTGATAGCGATGCCATTGCTCTTGGTCGCCACGGTCAGGTGCCGGCGCGCACGCGACTGCGCCAGTTCATAGGCGTACTTCAGCACGCGGTCGGCCCCGTGGCGGCTCATCACCGTTTCCTGGATGACGATCTCGCGCTCGGTGCCGGCGTACATGATGCCGCCCAGGTTGGTGTACTCGCCTTCGGTGTTTTCGCGCACCACCAGGAAATCGATATCGCCCGGCTTGCGCCCTGCCAGCGGGCACGGCACACCTTCAAACAGACGTACCGGCCGCAGGTTGATGTACTGGTCGAACTCGCGACGGAATTTCAGCAGCGAACCCCACAACGAGACGTGGTCCGGCACCGTGTCCGGCCAGCCGACCGCGCCGAAGAAGATCGCATCCATGTCCTGCAACTGCACTTTCCAGTCGTCGGGCATCATCTGCCCGTGCTGCTGGTAGTAATCGCAGCTGGCCCAGTCGATGTGGGTGAACTGCAGGTCCAGCTGGAAGCGGCGTGCAGCGGCTTCCAGCACACGCAGGCCCTCGGGCATGACCTCCTGGCCAATGCCATCGCCGGGGATGACAGCAATCTTGAAGGTCCGGGTCATGGTCCGCTCGCATGGGGAAAGGAGGTTCCCGATGCTAGGCATTCACGGATCGCATTGCTATCAGCGCGAGCGTGATCATCCGTTCGGGCCCGGGCGCGCGCCTGCGAGTGCGTCCTGCAGGACGCGCTGGCCCGGTAGTGACGGCCGCTGGCCGTCAACCCGATCCGGAATCAACTCAGCGCCAACCACCATGATGGCGGTCATTACCACGACGGCCGTTGTTCCAATGACGGCGGTCATCGCGACGGTCGTGACGGCTGCTGCGCTCGTAGCGGTAGTCGCGGTCATAGCGACGATCACGGTCGTAGCGATAATTGCGGTTGTCGCGGCGATCCTTGGTGGTCACGTTGCCGATCGCACCGCCGGCCACCGCACCGCCTACGGTCATCAACGGATCACCATTGGACAGGACGTGACCTGCGACACCACCGACCACTGCACCGATCGCAGTGTTCTTGTCCTTGCGCGACATGGCGTCGGCTTCGCTGGCGACGGTAACGCCGGCGGTGAGTGCCAATGCCAGGGCCAAGCCACGGAATACGGAAGCGGTTGAGGTAAGCATCGTCAAATCCTCCAACAGGACAGGTGATCAGTTGCGGGAAGCGGGCGTTGTGCTGTCCCCGCACGGTTCAATCTCGTCGCCGAAGATTGCCGGAACATTGCGTACCCGGACATGAACCGGCCCCTGTTCAGGTTGGGGCGGGCATTGTCAGCAGCTCGAGAAACTCCGCGTCCGCGGGGTCAGAGTCCTTTTCCGCAGGAAAAGGACTCTGACCCCTTCCGTCCCCTCATCAATAAGCAACAGCAGGCCCTGCCGGCACGATCCCGGACGGATTGATGTGTTTGTGGCTGCCGTAGTAGTGGTGCTTGATGTGCTCGAAATTGACCGTGCCCTCCACCTCCGGGATGGCCATCATCCGTTGCACGAACGCGTGCAGGCCGGGGTAGTCGGCGATGCGCTTGACGTTGCATTTGAAGTGCACGTAATAGACCGGGTCGAAGCGGATCAGCGTGGTGAACAGCCGGATATCCGCCTCGGTCATCACCCCGCCGACCAGCCATTGCTGGTCCGTCAACAAACCATCCAGCCACTCCAGCGTCTCGAACAGGGGCCCGATGGCTTCGTCATAGGCTTCCTGCGTTGCGGCGAAGCCGGCCTGGTACACGCCGTTGTTGAGCGTCTCGTAGACACGCTGGTTGATGCGATCGATCTCCTGCCGCAACGCCGCCGGGTAGTAGTTGCCCGGTCGTGCGCCCAGGTGATCGTAGGCGTCGTTGAACATGCGGATGATGTCGCCTGATTCATTGCTGACGATCTCCCCCTCCGTGCGGTCCCACAGCACAGGCACGGTCGCCTTTCCGGTCATGCCGGGCTTGGCGGCCTGATACAGCTGATGCAGGTACTGCGCGCCGCGCTCGGGATCGGGCGTCACCAAGGGGCCCGGCGCGAAGTTCCAGCCGTTGTCGCCCATATGCCAGTTCACGATGGACAGCGGGATCAGCGGTTCCAGCCCTTTCAGCGCACGCACGATCAGCGTGCGATGGGCCCATGGGCAGGCCAGGCTGACGTACAGCCGGAATCGCTCGGGTTCGGCGATCAGCACCGGTTGTCCGTTCGGGGCGCAGCCGCCGTCCGCAGTGAGCCAGCGGCGGAAGGTGGATTCTTCGCGATGGAAGTGCCCGTCTTCGCCGGCACCGCCTGCGGTACCCGTCTGCCATTGGCCGTCAACCAACATGCCCATCGGTGGGAAACCTTCGTGTGATGTCGGTCTCCGTTCTAACGCAGGCGGCGGCAACGTAGTGTCGAGCTTGCTCGACACCGTGTGGCAAACTCGGCGAGGCGCAGCGGAGCGCGCCCCTTTCAGTCAATGGAGTGGCAGTGATATGACGGATAAGAGCAGGCAGACGTTCCACGTGATCATGAGTGCCGTTGCGCTTGGGTATTGCGTTCTCTTCGCGGGCTACCTGGCCGGCAAGGATCTGGCGAAGCGGGAAAACCGCGTGAGTGAAGCCGCTAAACGCTGAGGTGAGCGCCAGGTCAGACGGACCTCTCGATGCATCTGACCTCTTGATCGATATAGCGTCACAGTCCTTACGATGCCGAGGATTTATCGACATCCAAGTCTTGGCAGAGAAAAAACCTCACGCCCATCAGGATTTCTCCATACAGACGACCGAGGCGCTCAAAATCCTCACGAAGATAAGGATAATGCAGTAGACTCCGTCGCTACGCTAGAAAATCCGCGAGCTCGCAAGGATTCAGCATGAAGGTCACGCTTAAAAGCCACGAGGAACTGGGCCCGCTGGTTCGTGCCACGCGCAAGTCCCAAGGCATGCGCCAAGACGATACCGCCGAAGGTATCGGCGTCAGCGAGAACTTCCTGGCCAAGGTGGAGCGGGGCGGAGGCACCGTGCAGTGGCAGAAGCTGTTTCAGGTTCTCACTGAAATGGGCATCCGCGTAGAAATCGACGTGCCAGACACGGCAATGGCCATGCTGCAGAAGCAGGTGAAGAAGCGCGGAGTCCCGCGATGAGCCGCCACTCCATCAAGGCCGCGGCTCCGACAATAGTGGAAGTCTCTTTGGACGGATTGCAGTATCAGGACCGTTCGCTATTGGCCACATGGGACGGCCAACATGTCGGCACCCTTCGCGAACATCGCAACCTGTGGCGGTTCGAATACGCGTCGGCATGGCTGGAACATCCAAGGAGCTTCGATTTGTCTCCGTGGCTTCCGCGCATGCGGGGTAACATTCTTGATGGCAGTACCTCGCGCCCAGTCCAGTGGTACTTCGACAATTTGCTACCGGAAGACCAACAGCGCGCACGCATGGCACACGATGCCGGTGTCCGCGGTAGCGACGACTTCGCCCTGCTCACCTGCTACGGGGCTGAATCTGCAGGCTCGCTGACGTTGCTACCCCCGCAGGTAACGCTTGAACCGGGCAGTCGGGCACCGCTGCCGGATGAGGAACTCGCGCGGCGCATACGCGACCTGCCACGGCATTCACTGGCTGGCGGCGCGGAAAAACGAATGTCGCTTGCTGGCGCACAGCACAAACTCGCTGTCATCGAAGATCGCGGCATGCTGTACCAGCCGATCGGCGTGGAGGCGTCCACCCATATCCTCAAGCCAGACAGTACCGATCCCGACTACCCCCATACGGTCATCAACGAGTACTTCGTCATGCGACTGGCTAGGGCGATGGGGCTGATGGTGCCGCAGGTTAATCGACGTTACGTGCCGGAGCCTGCGTTTCTGATCGAACGCTTTGATCGTGTATCGGATGAGGGCGGCACACGCCGCCTGCATGCCATCGACGCCTGCCAACTGTTGAACCTTCAACGCAATGACAAGTACAGAGCAGGTAACATCCAGACACTGGAATCCGTGATCACCCACTGTCGCGAGAGGCTGAGCACGCGCAGGCGACTGTTTGACTGGCTGGTGTTCAACGTACTGACCGGCAACGACGACGCCCACTTGAAGAACCTCAGCTTCCTGATCGACGCAGACGGCATAAGCCTGGCGCCACATTACGATCTTCTGAGTACGGTGGCAGGACGCAGTTACGCCTACAAGCAGGACGGTGCGAGTTGGCCGCAAGCATCTACGCTTGCGTGGGACCTGTTGGGTGTAGAGCGCTTTGCTGAGATCACGCCCGGATTGCTGATCGAAGCAGGCGTCAAGCTGCGCCTTCCACCGCGCATGGCGCAGCGCCGTCTTGCCGAGATGACTTCCGAGATCGTCCCGCTGGCCGCGTCGGTGTTGGCAGAGATTGAATCGGAGAACGCGCAGTGGGCCGGAATAGCGGGTCCAGCGCTCCAAGGCGAGATGCGCATGCTGCGTACGGTCATCGAGTTGGTCATCAAGCAGATGGCGAAGCAGTTGAGCTCCTGAGCTATGTCGCGTGTCGAGCAAGCTCGACACTACGCAGGCGGCTTACGCTTATGGGCCTGTGATCCATACACCGACGGACACCCTGCCGCCATAGCACCACACTGGGTTCCTGCATCCGAGGGAGTCACCGCATGAGCCTCGCGCTGGTCCACAGCCGCGCCCGGGCCGGCGCCGATGCGCCGCTGGTTCGTGTCGAGGTGCATCTGTCTGGTGGCCTGCCCGCTACACAGATCGTCGGCCTGCCGGAAACCACCGTCCGCGAATCGCGTGAACGCGTGCGCGCGGCGCTGCTCTGCGCGCGGTTCGACTATCCGCAGCGGCGCATCACCATCAACCTGGGCCCGGCGGATCTGCCGAAAGAGGGCGGCCGCTTCGATCTTGCCATTGCGATGGGCATCCTGGCCGCCAGTGGCCAGCTGGACCCGCAGCAGGTGGTCCGCCACGAGTACGTGGCCGAACTCGCGCTGACCGGCGAACTGCGCCCGGTCGATGGCGTGCTACCGGCCGCCATTGCCGCAGCGGAGGCCAACCGCACGCTGTTCGTGCCGCCCGCCAATGCCGCCGAAGCCGCGCTGGCCGAGCATGCCGACGTCCGCGTGGCGCGCACGCTGCTGGAAGTCTGCGCATCGGTGGAAAATCCCTCGCGGCTGCCCCGCGCGGAGCGTGCCAGCATCGAGGCCGATCCGCCGCTGGACCTCACCGATGTGCGCGGGCAGCCGCATGCGCGGCGTGCGCTGGAGGTCGCTGCGGCCGGCGGTCACCACCTGCTGCTGATCGGCAGTCCCGGCTGCGGCAAAACCCTGCTGGCCTCCCGGCTGGCCGGCATCCTGCCCGAAGCCAGCCAGGCCGAGGCCCTGCAGAGCGCGGCCATCGCCTCGATCAGCGGCAGTGGGCTGGATCCGCGGCGTTGGCGACAGCGCCCCTTCCGTGCGCCACACCACAGCGCCAGCCCGGCCGCTTTGGCCGGTGGAGGGAACCCGCCGCACCCCGGTGAGATCTCGCTGGCGCACAACGGTGTGCTGTTCCTGGACGAACTGCCGGAGTGGTCACGCATGGCGCTGGAGATCCTGCGTGAGCCATTGGAATCGGGCCATATCCGCATCAGCCGCGCGGCGCGCAGTGCGGTGTTCCCCGCGCGTTTCCAGCTGGTCACCGCGATGAACCCCTGCCCTTGTGGTTGGGCTGGGGATCGCAGCAACCGCTGCCTGTGCACCAGCGAGCGCATCCAGCGCTATCGCGGCCGGGTATCCGGACCGTTGCTGGACCGCATTGATCTGCATGTGACGGTGACGCGGCTTTCGCCAGAAGAACTGCGCGAGGGGGCTCCGGCAGGCGAGTGCAGTGCGGATGTACGCGCACGGGTGATCGCGGCACGTGAACGCCAACTGCAGCGTGGCGCGCTCAATGCACATATGGACAGCAAGGCACTCCGTTTGTGCGCGCATCTTTCCGAGGCCGACCAGAATCTGCTGGAACAGGCCATCGAGCGACTGCAGCTGTCTGCGCGGGCGATGCATCGCATCCTGCGTGTGGCGCGAACGATTGCGGACCTCGCGGGATGCGATGGCATTGATACCGCGCACCTGGCGGAGGCGATCAGTTATCGGCAGTTGGATCGGGGCGCGTAGGCGGCCGCCACCCACACCGCCACTCAACCGCGTATCGTGCTAGTCACGCCCCGGAGCCCGCCCATGACCTATCAACGTGCCGTGGATGACTTCAACCTCCACGACTGGGAAGGCCGCCTGCACGGCGACCTGCAGAACGGCATCAATGCCTGCGTGGAATGCTGCGACCGCCATTGCGGCAGTGATCGCTTGGCGCTGCGCTGGATCAGCACTGACGGCAGCCTGCACCTGTACACCTTCGAAGACCTGCGCGCCGCCGCAGCCAGGGTCGCGCATGTGCTCAGCGCACAGGGCATCGGCCGCGGCGACGTGGTGGCCGGCATGCTGCCGCGCACCCCGGAACTACTGGCCACGATCCTCGGCACGTGGCGCGTGGGCGCTGTGTACCAGCCCCTGTTCACTGCCTTCGGGGCCAAGGCCATCGAATCGCGGCTGCGCACCGGTCGCACCAAGCTGGTCGTCACCGACCACGCCAACCGGCACAAGCTGGATGATGTCGAAGACTGCCCGCAGGTCGCCACAATTCTTCCCGCCGGCCAGTCCGCCGATGCCGCGGACATCGACTGGCGCGCGCGCCTGGCCGACGCCGGCAGCGCCCCCTTCGAACCGGTGATGCTGCGCGGCGATGAGCTGATGGTGCTGCTGTCCACCTCCGGCACCACCGGCGCGCCGAAGGGCGTTCCGGTGCCGCTGCGGGCGCTGATGTCCTTCGCCAGCTACATGCAGTTGGCGGTGGATCTCCGCCCCGGTGATGTGTTCTGGAACATCGCCGATCCCGGCTGGGCCTACGGGCTGTACTACGCCGTCATCGGCCCGCTGATGCTCGGCGAGGCCACCACCTTCAACGAGGCGCCCTTTACCGTGCAGGGCCTGCACGAGGTGATCGACCGGCTGGGCGTGACCAACCTGGCGGGCTCGCCGACCGCCTACCGGCAGATCATTGCGGCGGGCGAGGCATCGGCCGCGCGCGTCGCTGGCCAGCTGCGTGTAGTCAGCAGTGCCGGTGAACCGCTGAATGCCGAGATTGCCCGCTGGTTCGCTGCCCACCTGTCCACCACCGTGCTGGACCATTACGGCCAGACCGAAACCGGCATGGTGGTGAACAACCATCACGCACTGGACCACGCGGTGCGTGCGGGGTCGTCCGGCTTTGCGATGCCGGGCTACCGGGTGGCGGTGCTGGACGACGACGGCCGCGAGCTGCCCGCACGCACGCCGGGCATCCTGGCGATCGACATCGCGCGCTCGCCGCTGATGTGGTTCACCGGCTACTACGGTACTGATACACCGGCCATCCGCGATGGCTACTACCTGACCGGCGACACCGTGGAGTGCGAGGACGACGGTTCGATCAGCTTCATCGGGCGATCCGATGATGTGATCATTTCGTCCGGCTACCGGATCGGTCCGTTCGACGTGGAAAGCGCACTGCTGGAGCATCCGGCTGTCGCCGAGGCAGTGGTGATCGGCGTACCGGATCCGGAGCGCACCGAGATCGTGAAGGCCTTCGTGATCACCAGTAGCGGGATCGAGGGCGATGCAGCCTTGGCCGCGCAGCTGCAGCAGTACGTCAAGACACGCCTGTCCGCGCATGCCTATCCGCGGCTGGTGGAGTTCGTCAGCGAGGTGCCGAAGACGCCGAGTGGCAAGGTGCAGCGCTTCGTGCTGCGAGCGGCGGAGGTGGCGCGGCAGGCGGGGCAATGAGCCAGCGCGTGTGCGCTAGAATCGCGTCCAGAAGATGCATGGGCCGTCTGCCTGTGCCGGAGCGTTGATGTGAAATCGATCTGGACGACGATGCTGTTGAGCGTGGCGATCGCCCTGCCCCACCAGGCGCGTGCTGCTGATACCAGCGAAGGTGCGTTGTATGCGGTCAATGCGGCTGCACTGGCTGCGGCCATCACCCATTGCACGGCACGCCATGGCGAGCTGCAGCAGGGCTCACCGGGTGCGGCGTGTTTCGTCCGCGCGCGCGGGATATTGGGGACGTTCGGGTTGAAGCAGCGCTCCACCGAGGTGGCGGCGCGGTGCAAGGATCCGGCGCAGTTCAATACATGTCTGACGCCTGAGATTGCGCGGATGACGCATGCGTTGAATCAGGAATTCGCCAAGAGCGGGATCTGATGGCAAGCGAGTGACGACCAACGGTCGTCACCCACCAGGAGCATGACGGCCAGCGGCCGTCACTACCGGTGCGGTCAGCGTGAGCCGCTGACGGCGATTTCCACGCGGCGGTCCGGGGCCAGGCAGGCCACCAGGGCGCGGTGTGCCAGCGAATCAGCGCAGTCACGCGTTACCGGCTCTGCTTCGCCGTGGCCTTCGGCACGGATGCTGGCTGCTGCCACGCCCTGGCTTACCAGAACGCCACGCACGGTGTCTGCGCGTGCCTGCGACAGGCGCTGGTTGCTCTCATCGCTGCCGATGCGGTCGGTATGCCCGACCACCGTCACCTGGCTTTCCTTGGCGGCGCGGATTTCGGCGGCGATGCGCTTCAGTTCGGCGTTGCCGTCCGGCTTGATGTCGGCCACGCCAGCACGGCCGAACGCGAACAAGGCGTCAGCCGACAGCGAGAAACGCGCCACGCCGTCAACGGCCGCGGGCGCCACCGGGGCGGCCGGCGGGTTCAGCACGTCGGCGCAGGATGCCGGTGCCCAATGGAACGACTGGCCGCGCTTTTCCTCGTCGAACTGCACCTGGTACTGGCAGGTCACCACGCCTTCGGGCGTGCGGAAGTGGAACAGGTAATTCCAGGCCTTCGGCGCGAAGCCTTCGCTGAAATGCGGGCGGCCCAGCAGGTCGTACAGCTGGTCCTTGGTGACGCCCGGGCCCACGCTGCGCAGGTTGGCCACGTTGGGGAAGGTGCCTTCCTTCAACACGATGCGGTCGCGGTCCGGGAAGCTCACTGCGCCCGGGCCCTGCTTGGTGGCCTGGGTGGTGCAGGCCGCGAGAGCCAGGACCAGCGCGGCGGTTGCGCCGGCTTTGAAACGGTTTGCGATATTCATCAAACAATCCTTCGAATTCGAATGGGATACAGCGTGGGAACTGGGGCCAGCGCATGGCCGGCCCCGTTCCCCCAGGTCACAACGACATCACCACTGCAGACCGGCACCGACCGAGAAGCCCCAGTCGCGCATGGTGTTGCCGCTGGCCTGGGCCTTGTAGACCCAGCGGCCGTTGTCGGTGATGCCGGACAGGCCCAGCGCCATGCCGTACTCGCTCTGGTAGCCACCGAAGGCCATCGACAACATGCTCTTGCCCGGCAGGTAGGCCTGCGGCAGGCCGGCCATCGCCATCGCCGCGGCAGTGGCGCTGCGGTAGCCGCGGTCCAGCTGCCACAGGTCGTCTTCCACCTTGCCGATGCGCGCATCGGTGTACTGGTTGGCCGAGGTGATGGCCTGGTTGACGCCGGCGGTGAGCTGGTTGACGTTGGTGGCATCGGTGCCGGCGATACCCGCCGCAACGCCGGTCATCGTGCGGCCGCCGATGTTGACCTCACCGGTGGAGGTGCTGCTGCCCACGTACGCGGCGTTGTAGCCGGTCTGTGCGCCCACCGTGGTCTTCGAGCCCTGGCCCAGTGCCACGCTGTTGTCATGGCTGGCCACGGCCCCCTGGCCGATGGCGGTGCTATTGGCGCCGCTGGCCACGGCCTGGTTGCCCAGTGCCGTGCTGTTGGCGCCCGATGCCACCGCGCCCTTGCCGCCGCCCACCGAATTCTGGCCGGTGACCTGCGGCTTGTTCAGATCACCATCCTGGCTGACCTGGAACATGCCGTCGGCACCGTACTCGATGTCGGTGACCTTGGCCGCGGTGGTACCCGCAACCAGATTTGCGTTGCGGATATCGCCTTCCACGCTGCTCATGCGCCCATCCAGATCAGTGATATCGCCCTGGATGTCCACCACATCGTTGCGGATGTCGGTGATGTCGCCGCGGATATCGATCAGGTCGCCCTCGATGGTGGTGACCCGGTTGTCGATGCCGTCGATGCGGGTGTTGACCACGCCGATCTGGGTATCGGTGTACTGCTTGGAATCGCCCACCGCACTGGCAACACCGGCATTGAGCTGGCTGACGTTGACCGCATCGGTCGCCGCCGAACCGGCTGCCACGCCGGTGACCTGGCGGCCACCGAGGTTCATTTCGCCGGTCGAGCTGGAGCTGCCGACGTAGGCACCCTGGTAGTTCGCCTGCGCGCCCACCGTGGTGGCCGAGCCGGCGCCCATCGCGATGCTGTTGCCATGGCTGGCTACCGCGCCGTTGCCGAAGGCCAGGCTGTTGGCCGCCTGCGCATTCGCGCCTGCACCGAGTGCCAGGCTGCCAGTACCCGCGGCCACTGCGCCCACGCCCATCGCAACCGCCTGGTCGCCATCGGCTTGCGCATCGCGGCCCGCGGCGATCGCATCGGCACCGGTCGCACCATCGTTGGCTTCGTTGCCGCCACCGGTGGAGTTGACGCTGTAGTAACGCGTACGACCGGCTTCGATGGCATCGCCCATCTGGTCCACGTTGACCGCATCGGTGCCATCCACGCCTGCAGCGACGTTGGTGATGCGGCTGCCGCCCGCATCGATGCCGGCGCTGGTGATGCTCGGGCCACCGACCAGGGTCAGGCCGTTGTTGTTCAGCAGGCTGTTGCCGATGGCAATGCTGCCGGTGTTGCCCAGGTCCAGGTTCTTCTTCAGGCTGACCGCCACCACGCCGGCATCGTCCGCACCGGTCTGGGCCACGTCCAGGTTGCTGTCGCCGGTGAAGGTGACTTTGCCGTTCGGGCCGATGTTGGCGGTGTTGCCTGCCGCATCGGTGACATTCCAGCCGGCGCTGGCGACATCGCTGACCTGCTTGAGCTGGTCTTCGGTGGCCGCTTGGCCGCTGGTGATTCCGGTCGGATCGAACGAGGTGTTGCTCAGCCCGCCGATGGTGCCGGTTGAGCCGTTGAGCACCAGCGGGTTCGCACCGCCGACGGTGATCGCCGTCGCACCGACGTTGCTGCTGTAGGTGCCATCGCTGACCGCCAGATTGCCCGCACCGAGCACGCTGGAGGAGGTGCCGTCGTTGACCACCACGCCGCTGTTGTCGACCACGGTGTTGCCGGTGGTGACACTGCCGGTGCTGCCCAGGTCCAGGTTCTTCTTCAGGCTGACCGCCACCACGCCGGCATCATCCGCACCGGTCTGGGCCACGTCCAGGTTGCTGTCGCCGGTGAAGGTGACCTTGCCGTTCGGGCCGATGTTGGCGGTGTTGCCACCCGCATCGGTGACGTTCCAGCCGGCGTTGGCGACATCGCTGACCTGCTTGAGCTGGTCTTCAGTGGCGGCCTGGCCGCTGGTGATGCCGGTCGGGTCGAACGCCGTGTTGCTCAGCCCCCCGATGGTGCCGGTGGCGCCGTTGAGCACGATCGTGCCGCCCACGTTGATCGCGGTTGCGCCGATGCTGGTGGCACCGGTGCTGCCGGTAACGGTCAGGCCATTGGTGTCCAGCGTGCTGTTGCCGGCGGTCAAGCTGCCGTTGGCACCCAGTTTGATGTCTTCAGCCAGGCCGAAGGACACGTCATTGCTGTCGTCGGTCTTGGTCAGTACCACGTTGCCGTCGGCCGAGCCCAGGTCCACGCTGCTGCCGGTCGGGCTGGTCGAAGACACCTTGGATACGTTCAGGCCATCGGCGCTGATGTCCCAGCCGGCGCTGACGGTCTGGCTGACCTGCTGCAACTGGTCCTCGGTGGCGGCACGACCGCTGATGATGCTGCCCGGAGTGAAGGTCTTGTTGCTCAGGCCGGTGACGGTACCGTTGGAACCGTTGACCACGATCGCGTTGGCACCGCCCACCACGACGCTGCCGGCGCCGAGGGTGGTGGTGTTCACACCGTTGCCGACCGATACGCCGGTGCTGTTCACCACGGTGTCGCCGGTGGTGACGCTGCCGGTGCTGCCCAGGTCGATCTGCTTCTTCAGCGTGATGCCGACCACACCCTCATCGTCCACGCCGGTCTGGGCCACGGCCAGGTTGTTGTCGCCGGTGAAGGTGACCTTGCCGTCCGGACCGATGTTGGCGACGTTGCCGTCCGCATCGGTGACGTTCCAGCCGGCGTTGGCCGCGTTGCTGACCTGCAGCAGCTGGTCTTCGCTGGCGGCCTGGCCGCTGACGATCTTGGTCGGGTCGAAGCTCTTGTTGCTCAACCCGTTCACCGTGCCCACCATGCCATCGATGACCACTGGATTGTTGCCGCCTACCTGCAGGCCGGTGGTGGTCAGCTGGCTGGTGTTGGTGCCGTCGAACAGCGCTACCGCGCCCGGCGCCACGGTGGTGAAGCGGGTGCCATCGGTCAGCATCGCCATGCCGCCACCGATCATCGTACTGCCCATGGCGTTGTTGACCTGCACGCCATTGGTGTCGACCACCGTGTCGCCGGTGGTGACGCTGCCGGCGCTGCCCAGGTCGATCTGCTTCTTCAGCGTGATGCCCACCACGCCGGCGTCGTCCACGCCGGTCTGGGCCACGGTCAGGTTGTTGTCACCGGTGAAGGTGACCTTGCCGTCCGGGCCGATGTTGGCCGCGCTGTCGTCTGCATCGGTGACGTTCCAGCCGGCATTGGCCACGTTGCTGACCAGCTGCAACTGGTCTTCAGTGGCGGCACGACCGCTGGTGATGCTGCCCGGGGTGAAGTCCTTGTTGCTCAGGCCGGTGACGGTACCGGTGGAACCGTCCACCACCAGAGGGTTGGCACCGCCAACGACCACGCTTGTGGCACCGATGTTGGTGGTGTTGCCACCCGTGGTCACTGCCACGTTGCCCGCGCTGACGGTAGTGTTCGAGGCGCCATCGCGCACCACCGAGGAACCTGCGTTGATGATGTTCGACACCGAGCCGTCGGTGATCGCGACGCCGGCGTTGTCGATCCGGGTGTCACCGGTCTTCAGGCTGCCGTCGCCGCCCAGGTCGATGTCTTCGGCCAGCTCGAACTCCACCGTGTTGCTTGCGGTGGTCTTGCGGACACCCAGGTTGCCATTGGTTGAACGCAGGTCGATGTTATTGCCCAGCGGGCTGGCGGGACCAACATTGGTACCGTTGGCACCCTGTGCACTCAGGTTGATCCCATCATCCAGCTGCGACAGGGCTGATTGCACCGTCGTGTGAGCGGTGTTGCCCACGGTGAGTCGCGCGTTGACCGTATGCCCGCTGTAGAACGACGTGCCGCCCAGGCTGCTTGCAATGGAGCGTCCGGCGGTGTCCAGATCGTTGCCCAGGGCGTCCACTGCAGTGTTGGTCGCGAACAGCTGGCTGCCATTGATGGCATCGGTGCTGGAGCCGCTGATACGGCCGGCTGCGACGTTGGTGAGGGTGCGCTTGATCGTATCGGTACCGACGCTGACCGTGCTGCCCGGGGCAGCACCGGCAAAGGTGTAGCCGCGTCCGTCCACGGTGATGCCGGTGGTCGGCACTGCCGCTGCGGTGACCGAATTGTGGCCCAGTGCCACCGAATCGGCGTGCGAGGCGATTGCATCGCGACCAAAGGCGATGGCATCGCCTGCGCTGGCGCGGCTGCCGCGGCCCAGTGCATAGGCATCGGCGCCGCTGGCCTGGGCATTGAAGCCGGCCGCGAAGCTGTTGACGCCGGTAGCCTGCGCGTTGTTGCCGATGGCACCAGAGTTCTGGGCCGAGGCAACTGCGGCGGAGCCCGTTGCAATGGATGACGCACCGCTGGCGGTGGCGCCGGTACCGGTCGCAACCGCCGAGACGCCGCTTGCATTTGCATCGGTACCTGCAGCGAAGGAGGAGGTGCCAGTAGCCACGGCGCGCGTGCCTACCGCCGATGCCTGGACACCGCGCGCACTGGCGCTGTCGCCCAGCGCAAGGGCGGACTGCGCCGTGGCATTGGCCGAGGCACCCATGGCCGTGGCATTGCGCTCGATCGCCCGCGCGCTGTTGCCGATGGCCGTGGTGTTGACGTTGTTGGCTTCCTCACCCGGCACCGGGCTGGACACGCCGGCGATGGCGCCGGTACCCAGTGCAAGCGCGCTGGTGGCATAGCCGCGCGAGTTGGTGCCCGATGCAATCGCATCGGTGCCGGTTGCGGAGGCGTCGGTGCCGCTGGCATGCGAACGCAGGCCGCTGGCCCGCGCACGGGTGCCCTGCGCCATGGCGTCGAAGTTGGTCGCGTGGGCATCGTCGCCGATGGCCAGCGCGCGCTCCTCGGAAGCAACGGTGCTGCGGCCGATGGCCGTACCCGAGTCCGCACTGACTTCGGCACCGGTGCCGATGACCACCGCATCGTTCACGGTCAGGCCCGGCGCCTTCGGATCGGCCTGGGCATCCGTGCCGATCACCACCGAATTGTTGCCTGAGCTGCGTGCCCCGTTACCGATGGCCACGCTGCTGTCACCCAGCGCATCGCTGCCATCGCCGATTGCCGTGGACGATTCGCCGATCGCCTTGACGTCGCGGCCCAGCGCAACCGAGCCTTCCTGGTCGGCACTGGCTTCGTAGCCGACGGCCAGCGCCTGGCGGCCGGCGGCATCGGAGCGCGCGCCGATCGCGACCGCGTCGGTGCCGGTGGCGCCCGCATTGTTGCGATTGGTCGGATCGGTCGAGTTGATGCTGACGTACTGGCTCTTGTTGTCCGCGATCGCCTGGTCAAGCTGGCCCACGTTGACAACATCGGTGTTGGCGACGCCCGCGGTGATGTTGTTGATGCGGCCGGCAGCATCGGTAGTGACCGCCGTGGCGGGCAGGATGTTGACCTGGCCGCTGGACAACGCACTCAGCGCACCGGTGACCGTGTTGAACTCAAGCGTTTGCCCGCCCTGCGTGGTAAGCGTGATCGGCGTGAAGTTGCCGTTAACGTCCACGGTGACGCCGCCACCAACGAAGGTTGCAACCTTGTCCTGCGACGCCTGCAACTGACGCACGTTTACTGCGTCGTAGCCAGTGGCGCCGTCAGCCACGTTGACGATGCGACGCTGGAGGTTGCTGGACGTGTTGCCAACCGATACCACGCTGCCGCCCACGACCGCGGGACTGGCGGTCAGGAAACCGGCGCCGCTGTAGTCCGTTGCGAGGGCGCTGGAGCCAGCACCCACTGCGATGTGCCCGCCTTCAGCGGTGGTGTTGCGGCCGAGCGCGACCGCCGATGCATCGGCGCTGCTGTTGGTGCCCAGGGCCAGGCCGTTGGTCAGCGCACGCGCGTTGTAACCAAGGGCTGCAGATTCGCTTTCTGCCTGGCTGTTGGCGCCTACGGCGACGGCCCGATTGCGGTTTCCCGCGGCCGTGTTGGCCTGGAAACCGAGGGCAACGTTCTGGTCGCCGGTGATACCGGTACCTGCGCGGCTACCGATCGCGATGTTCTGGTCACCAACCACGCCGGTACCGGCCTGGTAGCCCATCGCCGTGGTCTGGTTGCCGACCACGCCGGTGCCCGCGCCCGTACCGATGGCGATGTGCGAGGTGCGATCCGCTGCCGTGGTGCCGGTGGTGCCGACGCCAGCGCCGCTACCCAGGGCGATGCCATTGGGTGAATCGGCTTCGGCGCCGTTGCCGGCAGCCAGCGAACCTGCGCCGGTTGCAATGGCACCGTTGCCCAGCGCCACGGCGTTGGCGGCGAGCGCCTGTGCCGCTGCGCCCACTGCCACGGCATTGGCGCCGCTAACGCGCGTTGCCGCGCCGATGGCGACCGCACGTGCGGCGGTGACACCCGTCACGGCAGAGCCGGTGCCTAGCGCGATGGCATCTTCGGCGAAGCGCGACTCCACCGTTGCCTGCTCACCCATGGCGATGGAACCGGCTGCCGGCGTGGTGGCCAGCTGGCCGATGGCAATGGCGGCCTGCGCGGTGGACGCGGTGGACGCGCCGTCGCCGGCGGCGATGCTGTGCCAGCCTTCGGCAATCGTGTTCGGACCAATGGCGACCGACTGTCCACCCAGAGCCTGCGAATCGGCCGCTGCGGAGTTGGCATGGAAGTACTTCACGCCGGCGCCGACGGTGTACAGACTCTCGCGCAGACTATAGATCTGGCCGCCGTTGACGGCTTCCTTGCTACCGGCGGTGAGCGCGCCATCTGCCACGTTGGTGATCTTGCGGTCACCCGCGTTGATGCCCGTGGTGGTCACGCTGGGGCCGTTGGTGATGCGCAGGCCGGTATTGTTTATCGAGGTCGCACCGGTGGTCACGCTGCCGGTCGCGCCCAGGTCCAGCGCCTTGTCCAGTGCCACGGAAACGGTGCCGTTGTTCTGCGAAAGCGTGATGTTGTCGTCGCCCTGGAAGGTGACGGTGCCGCCCGGGCCGATGTTGGTCTGGCTGCCGCCGACGGCCACGTTCCAGCCAGCGTTGGCCGAATCACTGACCACCTTCAGCTGCTCTTCGGTGGCTGCGCGACCAGCGGTGTAGCTGCCATTGGCGTTCCACGCGGTGTTGGACAAGCCACGCAGTTCGTTGTTGCCGGCGTCCATTACCAGGTTTCCCACGTTGATCGCGTTGGCACCGATCGCAACGGCCGCGCCGACGCGCAGACCATCGTTGTCCAGCACGGTCTGGCCGGCGGTCACCGAGCCATCCGGGCCGAGATCCATGTCCTGAGCATGTGCGCCCATGGAGACCAATGCCAATGCCACACCCAGCGCCAGGCGCGCATGCGCACCACCGCGCTGCGTGCCGACCGCACCGACCGTGGCGCCGCCGCCGTCACTGCTGGCCAACTCAGAGGCGACCACGATCCGGCCGAGCGCTTTGTTCCAGATTTTCCGGTAAATCTTGTTCATTGAAGGTTCTCTACGGGAGTGACGAAGTCGACGGCACGCTGCTGGTGGCCGCACGTAGGCGCGGCCGCCGCTGCACATAGCAGCTGCGATCCGCAGGAGCGCGCCAGCTGGCGGGCTAACCGGTGGTCGGAGGGCGAACAGCAGCGAATCGCTTGGTGGAAACCACGCGCGCACAGGACATCGACAGGCCCGCAGGGCCCGTGCATGGCGAATTCAAGGCGAAGCAAAGCACCGCACGCGCTTTCGCGCGACGTTGGGTACTGCGACATAAGGAATTGCCCCCTGTACGACCCGAATGGATCGTTACCGATCGCCAGGCCAGGGGAGGTTTGAAAGTGCGGGTTGCCGGCGTACGCACGAGGGCGAAAGCCAGACTCCTTGGCACTGCTCAACCATCCACTGGTCTACCGAACAACGCAATCCTAACAATGTGTGATTGGCGTCGTCAACAAAGTGAGGTGTACGTCACACTTATGCCTCGTGAGGGCGCTGGCGATACAGTGGGGGCCATGCGTATCCGAAACCTCACCCTTCCCGTATCCGATCCCGACAGCGTCGCCCGCTACTTTCGCGACACGCTGCAGCTGCCCGTGCACGAATACCAGGTAGTGATTGGCTGGAGCACCATCACCCTCGCTCCCGCCGATGGACGGCCGGTCGGCGGCGTGCACCTGGCCTTCAACGTGCCGGATAACCGCTTTGTCGAGGCGATGGCATGGTTGCGCGCGCGCACGCCGTTGCAGCGTTCGCCCGATGGCAAGGACTACTTCGCGCTTGAAAGCAGTTGGCAGTCCCAGTCGGTGTACTTCACTGGCCCGGATGGGCTGATACTGGAATTGATCGGCCGGCGGCGCCTGCCCGCGTCATCGCGCGTGGGGGCCTTCGATGGCAGCGAGCTCACCTGCCTGAGCGAGGTCGGACTGCCGGTTGCCGATGTGCCGGCGACGCAGCGTGTGTTGAGCGAGCGCTTCGGGCTGCAGCCGCTGTCGGAACCTTCGCCGGTGTTCGCACCGATGGGCGATGACGAAGGCCTGCTGATCCTGGTGGATGCCACGCGTCACTGGTTCCCCGAACAGGTGGACCTGCCGAATGCACAGGGACTGGTGGTGGAGATTGAAGCGCCTAGTGGGGCTGCGGAAGTGGCCGATGCCGGCCAAGGCTGGAGCGTGCGCAGCCGCTGAGGGCCCTCAAAAACAAAGCCCCGCGGGTGCGGGGCTCTGCTTCTTCAGCTCAGTGCAACAACTCATTCTTCTTCTTCGTTGGTGCCCTGCTGCTGGTTCTGGTTGCGCTGCTGCTGTTCCTGCTGCTGTTGCTGCTGCTGGTCGCGCTGACCCTGCTGACCCTGCTGGTTCTGCTGGCCCTGCTGGTTGTGCTGACCCTGCTGGTTCTTCTGGTTCTGCTGATTCTGCTGATTGGCCATCTGGATGTCTCCCTAAAGCCGCATGCGGAATGCCGCGGTCATGGCCATCCTCTGCAGACGCTGGTTAACCATGTGTGCGCATGTGTGGAGGACGGCGTCACGACGTCGTTTCCGCGCCTGCAAAACACCCCGGAACCCTTATGGCACAAGCACCTTAAAAGTTCATACTGGGATTGCATGTGTTCATGGCGCGGCGTGCTTTGGCCTATTCAGCCGTAGCCTGGATCGTGACGTTCCGATGACGGCCTCCACCAAGCGTGCCGACCAAGGGACACCACGCCGTTGCATGGGTGGGTGACGACCGTTGGTCGTCACGCTCTTCCCGCTGCGCTCGCCGAGCGTGGCTCGGCGCTACCTGACTGCCAGTGCCAGCGCGATCCCCACGAACAGCGCCGCCCCCACCCAGTTGTTGTGCAGGAACGCCTTGAAGCACGGGTCGCGCTCACGCTTGCGGCACAGCCAGAACTCATACCCCACCAGCCCGGCCGCCACGCCTACCGAAACGAAGTAGTACACCCCCAGCTCCGCCCGCACGCCCACCAGCGTCATCGCCGCCAGGAACAGCGCGTACAACACGCCCTGGATCACCAGATCCAGATCCCCGAACAGGATCGCGGTGGAATGCGAGCCCATCTTCAGGTCGTCATCGCGGTCCACCATCGCGTACCACGTGTCATAAGCGGTGGACCACAGGATGTTGCCCACATACAGCAGCCACGCCAGTGCCGGCACCTCACCTTGCACGGCAGCGAAGGCCATCGGAATGCCCCAGCCGAAGGCCATGCCCAGGTACACCTGCGGCAGGTGCGTATAACGCTTCAGATAGGGGTAGCTCGCCGCCAGGAAGATGCCGACGAAGCTCAGCGCGACGGTCAGCCAGTTCATCGTCAGTACCAGCGCGAACGCCACCAGCATCAGCACCGCGAACAGCATGAGCGCGTGCCGACCACGTACCGCCCCGCTGGCCAGCGGACGATCCTTGGTGCGCTTGACGTGCGGATCCAACCAGCGGTCGGCGTAATCATTGATCACGCAGCCCGCCGAGCGGGTCAGCCAGACCCCGGCGGTGAACACGAACAGCGTCCACAGCGGCGGCAGACCGCCCGACGCCAGCCACAGTGCCCACCAGGTGGGCCACAGCAGCAGCAACGTACCGATCGGGCGATCGGCGCGCATCAGTTTCCAGTAATGCCGCCAGCGCGGCGTCGCGTCCGCGCGGGACGCATCAAGGGGAGTGTGTGACATGGGGAAATGATACTCCCGCCGGACAAAGGCCCAGGTAGTGACGGCCGCTGGCCGTCATGCGTCAGCAATCGGTGGGTGACGACCGTTGGTCGTCACGCCTTGACCCTCAGAACAACAGCCTCAATCCTTGCCGTCAGACTTGTACTCGTAGTACCCGTAGCTGTAATAGCCCGTCGCACGCTTTTCCACCGCGTTGAAGATCGCGCCCTTGATCTGCACGCCGTTTTGTTCAAAACGCTGCAGGGTAAGCAGGATTTCCTTCGCCTGGTTCACGCCGAAACGGGTGACCAGCAGGCTCGATCCGGCATGCGTCGCGACCAGCGCCGCATCGGTCACGGCCAGGATCGGCGGGGTATCCACGATGATCAGGTCGTACTGCGCCGACAGCGACTCCAGCATCTGCTGAAAACGCGGGTGCATCAGCAGCTCGGCCGGGTTCGGCGGAATGTCACCACGCACCATGTAGTGCATGTTGTCCAGGCCCGGCACAGGATGGATGGCCGCCTCGATTGCCAGCTTGCCACCCAGCACGTCCGAAAGACCCTTCTGGTGCGAGATACCCAGCAGCTTGTGCAGGGTGCCCTTGCGCATGTCCGCATCGATCACCAGCACGCGCTGGCCAGCCTGTGCGATGACCGCACCCAGGTTGCTGGAAACGAACGTCTTGCCGACACCCGGACGCGGGCCGGAGATGGTCAGGATGTTGTTTTTGGCTTCCAGCATGGCGAAGTGCAGGCTGGTCCGCAGGCTGCGCAGCGCTTCCACCGTGGGATCTGCCGGGGAGCTCACGGCCAGCAGATGCTGGCGGCCATCGGCGATCACGCGGGTGCCATGCTTGCCCTTGCGCAGCTTGGGCATGGACGTCGAAACGCTCAGTGGAATGGCGGCGTAGACCGGCAGGCCAAGTTCTTCGAGTTCTGCCGGATCTTCGATGCCCGGATTGAGCATGCGCTGCAGGAAGACGAAGGCCGTGGCGAGGAAGGCACCGAGCAGGGTGGCGATGATGACGATCAGCTTCCTCCGTGGCTTAACCGGATTAGCGGTATCTACCACAGCAGAATCGACTATGCGCACGTTGCCAACCGCACCGGCACGTGCAACGTCCAGCTGTTGCGCTTGGTTCAAAAGCGCCGTGTACAGCTCGTTGCTGACCTGAAGGTCACGGGTCAGGCGCAGCAGTTCCTGCTGGGTATCGGGAAGATCACTAACCTGACGCTTGAAGCCAGCCTTGCGGCCTTCCAGCTCACCCAGCTGATTGAGCAGTGCGCGGTACGCGGGATGCTCGCGAGTGAAGCTGCGATCCATCTCTGCCTGCTTCAGGCGCAGCGTCTGGATGCTGCTTTCGACCGCGACTTCCTGCTCCAGCAGGCCCTTGGTCTGCATGGTGATGTCGACGGAGTTGGCACGCGACTGGTACGCCGTCATGGCGGCCTGTGCCTGCTCCACGTCGCGACGGACCGTGGGGAGCTGATCCTTCACGAACTGCAGCTGCGACGCAGCCTCCGCGGAACTGCGGTCAACGTTCTGACGCGTGTAGGCCTCGGCGACGCGCTGGACCAGCGCCTGGGCCAGAACGGGATCCTGGTCTTCGTAGGTCAGCTGCAGGATGCCTGATTCCTTGCCTTGCTCTGCAGCGTTGATCCCTTCCTGTAGACTTGCCAGGACATCAAGCCGGCGCAGCTTGGTCACATTGAAACGCATGCCTGGATTGGCACGCAGCGAAGCGACCTCAATAGATACTCCATGGCCCTGCGCGGGTTGCCCAATCTGGCCACGCAATAGCTCATCTCCATCACTGTTATAGAGCGTGTATCCACCTGCGTCCGCGGTGGATTCCAACATCAACGTGTCACCGATCAGCGCCGGTGGCACGTCGAGGCGGTGCACAACGAGTGACTCGCCACCCCAGCCATAGCTGGACAGGCCCAATTTAGCCGGAGCGACGTCAGCCTCACTTTCAGGACTGAAGCGGCGTGCGAAGAAGCCACCGAACAGCGGCAAGCGACGTGGCTCGACAGCGATCTCGAGGTTCAACTGATCGACGGCTGTGCCTATCACGCTACGTGAAGTCAACAGCGCAACTTCGGTGGTTGCTGCGCTACTTCCACCACCGCCCAGCGAGGAGAGATCAGCCAACCCAGGAATCGAAGGAACTTTCGATTCGACCTGCACCATGGCTTGCGCTTGGTAAACCGGCGGAGCCAGCAGCGCATAGGCCACGCCCACGACGAAGCACACCGCTGTGACGCTTATGATCCACCACTTACGATCGAGCAGAACACCCAGCAGCTCGCGCAGATCGATCTCATCGTCCTTGGCCACACTAGATCCCGTTTGCTTTGTCATTGCGTCCACTTAATTCAGGACCAACCGCGCGCCTTGCCGGGCTGATCAGTCGGATTTCTTCTAGAGCGCGGCCACGAGGCAACCAATCCGCGTACGCGCACTTCAAGGGCCGCTCGCAAGCCCGGATAAAGCGAAATTAATCTTTTGCATCAAATACTTACTTATGGACATCGAGCGCCAAGCGGGTCAGTTTACCGCATTGCAGCGAGCGATCGGACGCGCGCCGTGGGACGCAGCCCGAAAAAGTGTGACTCAGTTCCACTGTACCCACGAGATTGTCCCTCCTGCCGCAGCCACACGTCCAAGCCACGCGGGACGCACGGTTGGTATCATTCCTGCTAAGAGCGCCGTGCGGTGATTGGAGTTCCACGCCCGCTACCGAGTGGCGTCAATTGGACGATGCCAGGCGAGCTGGAAAGACCGGCACAAGAAGCAACCGAGTTCATTCACTGGAGCCCAAGAATGAATCACGCCAGTGCGTCAACATAATTGAGGCGTTGTCCGGTAGGCGCTGTCGCATCTGCCTGTAGTACGATTCCCTACGCTCGCCAGAGACATCCCTACAGGGGTACTCGCGCGACAAGTTCCATCAGTAACGGGTAATGGCGAACAGAGGTGCGTGTGAGGGGACACGCATCGTAGCTGGGCTTGCCATTCCTGCCTCCCCACAGAAGTGCGTCAAAGAGACGAAGGATTCCCCCGCAATGAAGATTGCCGTGGCCGGGACAGGATATGTCGGCCTATCCAACGCCGTGTTGCTTGCACAGCATCATCAGGTTGTTGCGTTTGATATCAATGCAGAGCGGGTGCACAAGATCAACGCGCGACAGGCACCGATCGAAGATCGCGAGATCGAGGATTTCCTGCGTAACAAGCCCTTGGACCTTGTAGCCACGCTTGATCGTCGCGAGGCGTACGAGGGGGCAACGTTCGTCATCATCGCAACCCCGACGGACTACGACGTCCAGACCAACTACTTCAACATCTCCTCGGTTGAGTCGGTCATCAGGGACGTACTGGAAATCAACCCGGATGCCGTGATGGTGATCAAGTCAACCATCCCGGTGGGCTGCACCACAAAGCTGCGCGAACGTTTCAACACCCGGAACATCCTGTTTTCGCCCGAATTCCTGCGCGAGGGCAAAGCGCTCCACGACAACCTGCATCCGAGTCGGATCATCGTAGGAGAGCGATCCGAACGCGCGACCGCTTTCGCCGGACTGTTGATGGAAGGCGCAATCCGCAAGGACGTGCCGATCCTTTTCACCGATGCAAGTGAGGCGGAGGCGATCAAGCTTTTCGCCAACACCTACTTGGCAATGCGGGTAGCTTATTTCAATGAACTGGATACCTATGCCGCTGCTGCCGGCATGGATACGGGCCAGATCATCGAGGGCGTCAGCCTTGATCCCCGCATCGGCGACCACTACAACAATCCATCATTCGGATACGGCGGCTACTGCCTGCCGAAGGATACCAAGCAGTTGCTGGCTAACTACAGCAACGTGCCGCAGAACATCATCCACGCAATCGTGGAATCCAACCGCACCCGCAAGGATTTCATAGCTGAGGAAGTCCTCCGCCGTAAGCCGAAGGTCGTTGGCATCTACCGCCTGGTCATGAAGGCGGGATCGGACAATTTCCGCGCCTCTGCCATCCAGGGAGTAATGAAAAGAATCAAGGCAAAGGGGATAGAAGTGGTCGTTTATGAGCCGGTTCTTGCCCAGACCGAATTCTATAGCTCCAGAGTTGAAACAGACCTTGCCAAGTTCAAGAGAGACGTCGACATCATCATTGCAAATCGTCTGACCGATGACCTTACGGATGTCAAATCGAAGGTTTACACGCGCGATTTGTTCCGGAAGGACTAATTCGATGAATGTCTCAAACGTGCGCGCACATGGAAAAGCCACACTGGCCCTTCCCGTCGGCTCTACTGTAGCACTCTGTCTCGGAATAGGCGGAGCAACGATCGGCGTTAATGTCGCGGGCACCTACGCGGTCACTGCAATATTCGTTTGCATCGCGATAGCTCTAACGCTGGCCCGCCATGGCATCAGCGCAGTAATCCGCAACTGGCGCAGAATCGACTTTTTGGCCGTAGCGTTCCTCGGCTGGATTACTCTCATTGAGATGTACAACGCGGCAACACTTCGTCATACACCTAATATGGGGTCAATTGCGCTGTGGGCACTTGCGTACCTGTCGAGCTGGCCAGCAAGGCTAACAGTCGCCGACGAACGAGGATTCATTCGCTTTGCCATGTTCTTCTGCATTCCATCAGTGCTCGTCGCTGCCATTGCTATCGCACAGATGCTTCGGCTTCCCGGCGTCAATGAACTGATGCTCCAGGTCGTGCGAACGTCCGGACTGGAACAGCGATTGGCAATTTCCAGAGAAATCCGTGCCACCAGTCTAATCGGGCATCAGATAGGACTCGGGGCCTATCTGTGCGCGGTCCTTGCCTTGCTCGGCGGTGCACTCATACTTGGCAGGCAGCAGCGCGTCAAGACAATCCGCACAGCGGCGATGTGGGTAACCGCATTCGTTGGTCAGCTAGCAACGGTCACCTTTGCGACGACCGCGCTATCGTTGGCGATCGGATTGGCCATTGCCGCCAAAGTAAGGGTCCGGTTGTGGATGGTGACGACCGCCCTCGTCGGTATAGCGCTGGGATGGCAGGTTTTCGGTGCTTTCATCGCGCAGCGCGTGGATCAGCAGGCTGCGGGATCCTTTGATAGTGTCAGTCAATATGCGTGGCTCCCAGAAACGCTGGGATTCAGGGTGAGCAAGTGGATAACAGAGACGATCCCTGCAGCGATGCATAGACCCATGAGCGGCTGGGGATATGGTGTTTATGAATCAGCCGAGAATGGTTGGCCGGTGTCCCCCAGCGAGCTCAGCTGGATGTCTCCCGAGTCAGAGTGGCTTCGGACTCTGATAAGCGCGGGCGCACCCGGACTACTCCTGGAAGTGCTGCTTCTTCTGGCCATGCTGGGAAGCGTCTCCGCAAAGGGCCCTTCAAGCGCGCACTTGTTTCCGCTAAAGGTATTCATAGCAGGACTGCTGATCGCCTGCTTCATTCATAGCCATCTCACCGGGCCGGGAGTGATCGTTGCGCTCTGGGCAATTGTAGGGGCAGCGTGGGGTTCACAAAGGCCTCAATAAGGTCTGAACCATATACCCCCTCGCCCACGTCAGGAGCTACCTGCAATGACATCTTTTGAAATAGACCGCAGGCCGGTCATACACACGCTACTCTCACTCGCGCCACCAGATGGAACCACAAGATTTGTTGATCAACTGACCGTCGAAGCACCCATTGCTTCGCGATTCTCGTTTTTCTCTTGGCGCACCGCCCTACTAGGGCGCTATGACGTTTTCCATGTCCACTGGCCCGAGTTTCTGCTTAGATCGCCTCATCTCCCAGTCCGACTGGTTCGAGCGGCTTTGTTCGCTGCCTTCATGCTTCGTCTTAAGGTAGCTCGAATCCCTGTCGTCAGGACGCTGCACAATCTCAAGCCCCACGAGTCAGGTACGGCGCTGGAGAAAAAGCTGCTCGCTTGGTGCGACGCGCTTACAACTCTCGATGTGAGGTTGAACGAAGACACACCGCCCAGAAAAAAGCCGCTACGCACTATCCTGCACGGTCACTACATAGGACGCTTCAGCGTCGATCAACGTAGTGCCTCCACCCAGGGGCGACTCCTCTACTTCGGCCTCATTCGCCCCTACAAAGGGGTAGAACGCCTAATTGAAGTTTTTTCGGAGCTTAGGGCGGAAGGTCTCTCACTGCGGATCCTCGGCAATCCCACCTCGGAACTTCGAACCTTAGTCGAACGCGCGTGCGTGACAGACCAGCGCGTAAGCAGCGACCTACGTTTTGTTCCAGACGACGTGCTTGGAAACGAACTGCAGTTGGCTGAACTTGTAATCCTACCCTACAAAGAGATGCACAACTCGGGGGCAGTACTGGTTGCATTGTCACTGTCACGCCCGGTCCTTGTACCTCGCTCACGCAGCAATGAGCTCTTGGCTGCAGAGGTAGGTGCTGGTTGGATTTACATGTACGACGGTGACCTGTCCGTTCCAATCATAGAGCACGCAGTGAACCAAGTTCGATCCTGCGACCGCCCCCACGGTGCACCCCTCTTGAGCAAGCGGGACTGGGCCGTGGTAGCAGACCAGCACTATCTGGCATACGCAGATGCAATGAAGCTTGCAGGGAAGGAATGAATACTGAGATTACACGGACGCTGAGTGAACTTGCCTCCCCCGAAGTGAGTACTCAATGGAAAGATGCTGCATTGGGAAAAAGAGACGGATGGTTTGTGTCCTTTATCAATCCATACTCAGTTAGAGTTGCGTCGACTTCGCCGTCGTATCTCGATTCCCTCCGTGCAATTGATGAGGTGCTAGTCGATGGATCCCTGCTCGCGTCACTCGCCAGCCGGATCCGGGGAAAGAGAATAAATCGCCGCTCTTTCGATGGAAATTCCATCGCGCAACTCGTTTTTTCTTTCTGCGAACAGCACAGCCTTAGAGTCGCACTAGTTGGTGCTGAAAAAGGCATTGCGGAACGCGGGGCAAGGGTCATCTGCAAATCCTACCCCTCGCTGCAGATACCCGTGCTCAGGCATGGTTTTTTTGCCGACTCAGCCGAGATTGAAGACTTCATCCCCGAAATTGTAGCGGCGGGAGTCAACTTGGTGATCGTCGGCATGGGCGCACCGCATCAGGAGTCCTTCCTACTGCGCCTTCGAGACGGCGGCTTTCGAGGCGCCGCATTCACCTGTGGAGGCTATCTCGATCAGTTGAGCCAAGGTGAGATCGAATACTACCCAAAGATCATTGAGCGACTGAACTTGCGAGCTCCTTATCGACTTTTCAAAGAGCCCAAAAGGCTTTCAAAACGATATCTCGTCGATTACTCCAACTTCTATCGAGCGGCCATGCGTTTACTAATTAGAAAAAGATCTGCCAACCCGAAAGCGCGTGGATCAGAAAATCGTGAGGCCAAATAAAATGGGAAGATATTCATTCTTCAGCCTGAAGACCCAGTTTGAGAATCTCGGCGACGCCCTCATCAATATCGAGCTTATTCGCATCGCGTCAAGATACTCCACGGTACTCGTTGATCTCTCCAGATGCGAAGAGTCCTTCGCCAACTCGATATCTACCAGTTGTGAAGGTGCCGAGTACTCAGACAGTTCCGCATCACTGTTCCTTAGCCTTCTGAAGCGTCGACTACATGGCGACGAGTGCTATTATTTCCTGAGTCCAGGAGGCTATTTTGGCACGCTTCGCGCACGCGAACTGCCGTCACGCGTGATGAACACACTCGTGCTGTGTGGCTTGCGACTGGCTGGCGTCAGAATCGTGCTTGCGGGCGTTTCAGCAGAGCGGTTTTCACCCGCGTATCTCACGTTGTTCCGCATACGTCGTATGCTGATCCATCGGCTTCTGGCCCGGGATACCCTCTCGCAACAATATCTAAGCGACCGCTCCATTACCGTGGATGCAGTTGTTCCTGATCTCGCATTCAACCTGTTCGATCTCGAGCATAAAAATGAAATTCCCCAGCCAGACCGAACCACCTTGGTATTTTCCTTCCGTTGCGACCAGACGGACGATGCGCGCGAACAGGTAAGGCGACTCGTTCGTCGCGTGATGGGATCACTTGAAGAATCTGCAAGAGTAATTTTTTACAGCCAGGTCGTCCGCGATGATCAGTTTATGGCCGAGCTTGCGACTGATGCCGAAGTCCTTTCTTCAAATGTAAATTCGACTTTCATTTCGGAGCATAGATCTGTCGAAATGGCGCAGCAGATCTTGTCTCAGGGAACAGTCGTCCTATCCAATCGCCTGCATGTACTTCTGGTAGCTGGAAGTGTGGGGTGTCGTGTTCAGCCAGTGGTGGACGAGATGGTCAACGCTAAGGTGAAGGGCCTTTTCGAAGATATAGGCGTTTCTTCGATCACATTTACGGACGCGTTCGACCATCGCACCGGTGGCAAACCCATCTTGGCGCAGGGCGATGCCCAGCGTCATAAGCTGCTCAAAGGCTTCAGCGATGTCTACATCTGAGGCTGCGAGCTTCTTGGCCACCGTAGTAATACCTGCTCATGGGCGCACGGAGCTTGTAGAGAGAGCGGTCAAGTCTGTAATTAAATGCGACTTAGGAGACCATGTTGAGATAATCCTCGTCGATGACTGTTCGATCCCACCTTTAACGGTCAAAAGTCTGCGTCCTCAGGACCGAATCATTCGCCTCTCTAGCCGCAGTGGTGCAGCGGTAGGCCGTAACGTGGGCATGACGAAGGCTCAAGGTGAGTTCATCTACCTCCTTGACAGCGATGACATGTTTCTGCAAAGAGACTTTCAATCCGACCATAAGCATTTAGACAGGACTTCCTTGCACTATTGCAGCGTGGGCTCGGAGAGGGAGCCTCGCTTCCCGATGACGCTATCCAGAGACGACCTGATCGCATCACTTCTTTTTCGCTATCCGCACATCTGCCAGACATCAAGTCTCGTGTTCCACCGGGATCTACGGCTTCGTTTTGACGAAAGCCTGCCGAAGCACCAGGACTGGGATTTCGTTCTTTCCGCTGCACTGTCCGGTGTTTCGCTTATAAATTGCCCAGGCGTCAGTCTCTTTGACAGGAGTGACAAGAGCTCGTTGTCGCGGACGTACGACCCTTCGCGCTCTCATCCCTGGCTTATCAAGATCGCGGAGGATACCAGGGTTTCAGAGATCGAGAAGCTGATGATCCATTTCCACGTCATGGGCAAGTATCCTATGGAGATCCGGTGGCGCCGGTTCACCTCCCTCGCGGTTCGTTTTCTGGTTCAGCACAAAACGAGCCTAGGGTTTGTCATGCGTTCGGTCGCACATAGGCTTATCCAGACCTTCGGAGCGGGCCGGACCAGTCGTAAAGACGGCCTCGCATGAGCCTCCTGCGGACTGCCCAGAAGGGCGCAGCTGTCACGCTGGTCGGGCAGGCTGCTCGTTTCATACTGCAGGCTGGATCCATGGTCGCTCTGGCGCGACTTCTCGATGCCGATGACTTTGGGGTCGTAGCGATGGTGACTGCCGTCACGGGACTAGCACTCGTTATCTCTGACTTTGGACTTTCTCTAGCTTACGTGCAGGCGGAAAAAGTTACGGAACAGGAGCGCACCAATCTCTATTGGCTCAACCTATCTGCGGGAGTTCTGCTCTTTTGCCTGTCCTATGCTTGTGCGGAGCAGTTGGCCACCCTCTACCGTGACCCAAGACTGGTGGAGGTTTGCCAAGCCCTTTCGTTCGTCTTCCTGCTGACATGCGCCACGGCTCAGCACAGGGCGGACTTGAGCAGGCAGCTGCGTTTTGGGGCGCTAGCCAGGTGTGACGTGCTTTCTGCCGCTGTGTCCACCGGAGTGGCTGTCTTGTCAGCGCTGAATGGCGCGGGCTACTGGGCGCTGGTATGGCAGCAGATCACAATGGCCTTGGTCAGCAGCCTACTGCTTGTATGGGCTGTGCCTTGGGCACCGTCTCGTCCACGAGAGCTAGCCAATCTGAAGCCGTATGTGCGGTTCGGTATCAATACAAGTCTTGTACAGATCCTGAACTATGCAACATCAAACGTGGACAGTGTATTAATTGGCCGACGCTGGGGTGCCACCGAGCTGGGCTACTATGATCGCGCCTACCAACTCTTTAAAGTGCCCCTAAATCAAATTGCCGCGCCTATGACCCGCGTTGCGGTACCGGTTCTTTCCAGAAGCGGGACGGCCGCTCAGTTCCGAGAGCTTCTCGACACAGGTCGCTTGGCATTGGTTTTTAGTGTCGGACTCCTCTTCTTATTCGTATCGGCTACATCCAGCTTCTTGGTTCCGATTGTCTTTGGCCCTGGATGGACGCAATCGGGCCCTGTACTCTCGATCCTGACGTTGGGCGGCTTCTTCCAGGCACTGACATACCCCTACTTCTGGGTGTTCCTCTCCAGAGCAGAGACCGGGCTCCAGCTTCGATTCAGCGTTTTTACAAAGGTGATTGCTATTGCCCTGATGATCATAGGTTCTCATTGGGGAATTTTAGGAGTGGCCTCTGCAGCAGCCCTGGGAAGTTGCTTGAACTGGCTCATTCTCACCTGCCTAGCGATGCCGCGCTTGGGCTTGGATGCAGGCGTTCTGCTGCGAACCACTTTGATTCCAGTCGGATGGATTGCTGTCCCTGCTTTACTCTCCTACGCATTAAGCTTTTGGCTGAACAACGTGACTTCCATCGCCGGCCTTTCGGCGTGCGCGGGAATTTACACTGCGTGGATCCTGGGCACGCTCACTGTCTCACAAAACGCTCGATCGATGCTGGTGCATGCAAAGATCCTGATCCGCAGTAAGATGCAATCCAAAAAAGTACGAGACGATAAGGAAAACTAACTGTGCCCGTCGAAGTAGTACACTGGAATCCGCGCCGGCCGCTCTTTGAGGGGCCTATTGGGCGTCTCCTGCCGATAAGGAGAAAAGTCAATAATTTTGGCGACCTGCTCGGCCCGGAGATAGTAAGGCGCATGCTTAGTCAGCGCTTGGCATCCCGCCGCTCAGTTGCAGGCTCAGGCCGCCTTCTCGCTGTTGGCTCCATACTGGCAATGGCCCGTCCAGGCGACGTGGCATGGGGAATTGGAGCTAATGGGAAATCGCTCGAAAAAGAGTACGCGCTTGGAGATATTTCATTCCGGGCAGTACGTGGGCCACTGACACGCAGGTTTGTCGTGGAACACGGCGGTAGTTGCCCTGAGGTATATGGGGATCCCGGCCTACTGGTCTCACGCCTATGGTCAGATAATGAACTGGCTGGACCGGCTTCAGACGTCACCATCGTGCCCAACCTGAATGATCTTCCCCATTATGACCTGTCAGATCCGCGGATACTCCTACCAACAAAGCCGCTTGCAGAATGCCTAAGCCGCATCAAGAACAGCGAGTTCGTGATAGGGTCATCACTGCACGCCATAGTCGTCGCAGAATCTTTTGGCATTCCTGCACGACTAATGAGATCAGGCGCTGAGCCCGAATTCAAGTATCAGGATTATTACAACGGCAGTGGGAGGGAGGACTTCAATTTTGCGACATCTGTGAAACAGGCTATTGCAATGGGAGGCGAGCCGCCACCGCGCTGGGATCCGACGCCTTTGCTTGAAGCTTTCCCAATTGACATGTGGTCGCCTTGACGCTTGGGACGATCCTCTGGCTCGTAAATTCAAAGATGGTACTGAGATGACCCGACTTGTTTTGGCCCTGATTTTCATCATGATGCCGCTGGCCGCGACGGCTGCAGATGGGCATCTATCCGCCCATGCGTTCAGCTCTTTTGAGCCATCTGACCTGGCGTGGGTAAAAAATCAAATCAACAGCGATCGGAACTCTTCTGAACGACGGGCCTTGATCGAACTGGTTGCCAAGGCAGACGCAAGACTGGCGTCGAAGGTCACCTCTGTTCTAGACAAACGAGGAATCGCACCATCTGGCAAGAAGCAAGACTTTTATTCCATTGGCGCCTACTCTTGGCCAGCTCCAGATGGCGGCGATAGAGCTCCTTACATCCGTCGAGACGGCTTCAAAAATCCTGAAGCATATGGATCCGAGTACGATAAGGGCCGCTTCAATGCCATGGTCAATGATGTGAACACATTGTCCCTCGCATATTATTACACTAACGACTCGAAGTACGCGGTTAAGGCGGGAGCACTTCTCAGGTCATGGTTCATTTCACCGAAGACGAGAATGAATCCTAACTTTCGGCACGCGGCTGTGCAGCCTGGTGTCAACGATGGGTATTACGGCGGCATTATCGAAGGCGTTGTGCTCATTGAGATGCTGGACTATGTTCAGCTGCTCGAGGGTAGCAATGCGTTGTCAACATCTGAGTACAGCTCGCTGAGAACGTGGTTCTCGCAACTTTCAACATGGCTCGTCTCAAGTGAATTTGGGTTAAGAGAGCGCCGGTCGGGAAATAACCATGGATCATGGTATACCGCACAGGTAATGGCCTTTTCCTTGTATGGAGGCAATCGCGCCAGGGCGGTCAGCATGCTGGACCTTGCGCGGCGAAATCTAAGGGATCAATTTGATTCAGAAGGCAAGCTCCCACGTGAGATGAAGCGATCCAACTCGTTTATGTACGCAATATACGGATTGCGGTCCTTCATTGCTCTTGCCCGCATTTCTGAACATCTTGGACATTCTCTCTGGCAGGAAGGATCTGATGAAGGTAGTCCGGCTACCCTCCAGAAGGCGTTTGATTATCTGACACCTTTTTTTTCAGGCGCACGGAATTGGGAAGGGCAAATGATCGATAAGGATTATGATCCATATGCGATCCAAATCTTCCGGCTGGGCGGAGCCGTATACGGCACCCGTTCTTTCAACGACGTAGTCACTTATCTTGTGCAGCACAGGGGTTCGTCTGATCGCATCGCTCATCTGCTCGGCCGTCCCAGCGTGAAAGTCAAACCCGCATCTAGACTGCCCCCCAATCCGCAGACATCAATTCTTTTCCCCGTACGTGAGTCCGCCCAGCGGCACTGCTTGGCGGGACGTATGTGCAGTCCGTTGGCCCGCTTTATGGCAGGCGAGCCGACTTGATATAGCCTGCGTTGTTCGTCAGAACTTCTGCTCGCTTGTCGCACATCGTGGTAGGCCATGCGATCTTCAGCGGCCTACTGGAGATCTGATGTGAGTAGCCAGGCTACTGGCACAAGCCGACCCGCCTGCGACGTCGCCTACGGCCCGCAGCGGATTCATTTGGCACCCTAGTTCGTTGGCGGTGACGCTAAGCACGTTCGGCACTGCAATGCGTCAGTTACGTGGATGGCTCAAGCGTGCGGTACAGAGGGGAAGATTTCTCCTAGAAAAGCCGTTAGAATGCAGACCTCGTAGCCCGCTATGCACTTAGCTATGGCTGCGAGACTTTGTTTTAGCTAATGCGGTAGCATGCGCTCGTAGCTCAGCCGGATAGAGTAGTGGCTTCCGAAGCCATTGGTCGGGGGTTCGAATCCCTCCGGGCGCACCATCTCCCTTGCTTCCCCCCAGCGTCCCAGGCCCATCGCCCGGACGCCGCGAACAGGCCTCCTGAAGGCCTGTTCAGCCAGGGCAGCGACGCTTCACACCCCCTCCAACTCCCCTGCGACAGCATCGGCCTCCCGCGGGCGCCTGCCCGCCTGCAGAGGAGTGGCATCGATGAAGATCCTGCGTACCCCGCTTGCCCGGTCCCTGGCCGTAGCTGTCGCCTTCGCCATGGCCGTTCCCGCTTTCGCTGCGCCGTCGAACAAGTGGAACGTCGAGCTCAAGGGCCGATCCAAGATCGATGGCGAGATCACCCTCGCGGTGACGCCGCAAGCGGGCGAAGCCACCAATGTCGCCATCGCCATCCCGGCCGCCACCAATCACGAAGCGGCCGCCGTGCTGATCTCCAATGCTCTATCCAAGGAGTTCGGTGCGGGCGTCTACAGCATCAAGACCGACGACACCGACGAAGTCGAGATCAAGGCCGTCAATGGCAATCGAGATTTCGATGTGATCATCGTACGCAACACAGCAGATGGTCTGGAGCTCAAGCTCGACCGCGATTGAGCCCGGCGGCCCCCGCGTCATGCGGGGGCCTGCCTTGAATCGGCGGCGCATTCCGCATCACAGCCCCCCCCGGACGCGTCGTCTTCCACTGACGCCCTGCGCCGCCGTCCATGCGACGCGCCGGCCCTATACCGCACCCACAAAACTGCAACTTTGCCCATGTACGCAAAGGCGCCTGACTGATGGGATGAACCTGCTGGCGACGAAGAGCGCCAGCCGGGATTGGCATCCTGTCTGTGGGTGTTTTTGGCTCTGTTTTGCCCTTTGGGCACGGCGGAGAATGCACTGCATCGCGCACCGGTCATACGGTGGGCGATGCGTGGGGATCCCTGATCCGCCGGCCATTTTATACACCCACCCGGTATGCCAACCCGCATCGCCCGCCACCTGACGCTTCGGCGCAGGTGGCCCCAGCCTTGTGAGGTTCGTCATGGATACGCCGACTGAATCGCAACATCCCCGGAGCGCCAAACGCCTGTACGCGCTGATGGGCGACAAGACGCACGACTTCCCGCCCCACTTCATCGAACGTCTTGAGCGGCGGCTGGAAGAGTTCGAAACCTCCCTGACGAGCGCCCACGTCGTCCTGCACCCGCAAGCTGACCCTGACAACGGATGCGACGCCCGGCAGGACACGGGGAGGCAGGAATGACGCCCTATCAGCAGGCAAAGGCGCATCTGGCCAACCGCCGTGCCGCTGAGATGGCCGAGTACCTCGACGGCCGTCTGCACATGGCCCACTACGATGAGAGCACGTTCGCGCGCTCGTTGCTGTTGGTAGCCGAATTGCACGGCATAAGCTTGGTTGCGCAGCAGTGCGGCCTCAGCAGCGAGGCCATGCGACGGCAGTTGAACGGCACGCGTCCGTTGTATTTCGACAGCGTGCTGGGTGTGATGCGTGCACTGGGAATCCAGCTGCGGGTAGAGGCCTCCGCCTGAGCCCAAGCAGGTGGCCATTCAAGGGATTCACGCCTGCAGCGTCAGCCCCCGTTGGGCCACATGACGGGCGCATCAAACGGTGCTCACCTGCAGTGGACTCGCTCCTGTCCAAGGTGGTCTCCAACGGCACGGCATCACTCCCGCCGTTCCATTCGACCACTCACACGGAGCACTATCCATGAGCACCCAGTCCAAGATCGAACACAGCCTCAATGACCTGATTGAGATCGCCCGTGATGGTCAGAAGTTCTACAGCGAAGCCGCCACCAAGGTGAAGGACGCCGAACTTGCCGCCCTGTTCACCCGCATCGCCGGCAGCAAGGCCGACATCGTCACCTCGCTGAGCGCGACCGTTGCCGCCACCGGCGGTGAGCCGGCGGAACACGGCACCTTCGTCGGTTCGGTGCAGAAGATGTACGGCAACATCCGCGCCACCCTGGGCGACACCGAGTACGGTTACGTTGCCGAACTGGAAGAGTCCGAAGATCGCCTGCTGAAGGCCTTCAAGGACGTGCTGACCGACAACGACGTGCCGGCCCCGGTGCGCACCGAAGTCACCCGCCTGCTGCCGGAAGTGCAGGAGACCCATGCGGTCATGCGCGCCCGCAAGCATGCAATGAAGTCGTAAGGCCTCACGCTGCATCTTTCTGAAAGCCGACGCTGCCTGCCAGCGTCGGCTTTTCTGTAGGTCAACTATCGGGCCGATCGCCGCTTCAGTCCCCATAGGAACTTTGGATTGCCGTCCGCACCCGGCTCGCTGCTGCATTGATTACACTCGCCCCATCGGAACCGCCCTGCCACCGTTAGAACTGCTCGGCCGAGGCCTGTACTCGTTCGCCGACGCATCGCGATTCATCGGAGGTAAGCCGGCAGACCTGCGCCGCTGGCTGAAGGGCTACAGCGCTGGGCGGGACGACAAGCTGGTTGATCACCCCCCGTTGTGGACTCCGCAGTGGGAAGGATCAGGCATCGACGGCATCGGCTTCCGCGATCTGGTGGAACTTCGCTTTGTCCGCACCTTCGTCGCATGCGGGGTTCCGCTCAATCTGGTCCGCCGGACAATCGCCGAACTCCATGAGCGCCTGGGGCGGGACTATCCCTTCACTCGTACCTCCTTCAAGACCGACGGCCGGCGCATTTTCATGGAGTTGGTGGATGGCAGCGGTGATCGTGCCCTGGTTGACGTAGTCAAACGCCAGGATGTCATCCGCAAGGTAGTCGCCCCCTCACTGCGGGCAGGCATCGAGCTGTCGGTAGACGATGCTGCGACGCGGTGGTTCCCGTTGAAGGGCAGTCATGTGGTGGTGCTCGATCCGGAGCGCCAGTTCGGCCAGCCGATCCTTTCCGCGTCCGGCGTCCCCACCGCAGCAATCGCAGATGCCTTGGCGGGAGAAGACGGCGACGAATCGCGCGTCGCCCGGTTGTTCGAGGTCCCCCTTGCAGCCGTTCGCAAGGCCGTTGAGTTCGAACGGATGATTGCGCGGTGAAGGCGCAGATAGACGAGAACCTTCCGCGTTCGCTGGCACGCGCAGTGCACGCCATTGCGCAGTTGGACGACGATGAGGTCGTTCACGTGCGCGACCTTGTCGATTCCGGAACCAAGGATGTCGAACTATTCGAGTTAGCCGCGAAGGCCGGAATCGAGGCTCATGTCACTCAGGATCACCACCAGCGCCGCGCTGCGGAGCGTGAAGCGGTGGCCCGCTTGGGGCTGACCGTATTCGTGCTGAGCAAGGGGTGGCGTCAACTGAACCACTACGACCGCGCAGCGAGGCTGCTGGAATGGTGGCCCAAGATGCGGCAGCTGGTTCGGCTCACCAGTCGTGGCTCGATCTACTCCATTCCGCACCTGCGGGCATCATCGGGGCGGATAAGGCCAATAAAGCCTTCCTGACATGACAGGGTCTTGTTTGGCGTCCGCGCCGCCCTGCCCCATCACGGCACCCGCGCACAAACCCACGCGTTCACCTCTTTGCACCCTGCTTTCCGCAACGTCTGCGCACACGCATGCAGCGTGCTGCCCGTGGTCATCACGTCATCCACCAGCACCACCGTCTCCGGCACCTCGCCCACAACACCGAACGCACCATCCAGGTTGTGCCGACGCGCATCGGCGTTGCGCTCGGACTGCGGTGCGGTAGCGCGGATCCGGCGGAGTCCTTTCCAGCGCGGTGCGCCGATAAGGCGGGCCAGCTCTGCGGCCTGGTCGTAGCCGCGTTGCCGCAGGCGGCGGGGATGGAGCGGCACGGCGACCAGTGGCGCCAGCGGCCACGGCGGTGGATTGAGGGCCATCAGCTGCGCCATCAATCGCCCTGCGGCCAGGTCGGAATGGAATTTATAGCGCAGCAGCAGCCCGGACACGGGGTCTTCGTAGCGCAGGCTGGCCCAGCAGGCATCCAGCGGTGGCGGGGATTCTTCGCAGTGGAAGCAGAGCTCGTCCGCGTCTTCGTGCAGCGGAAGTGCGCAGCGCGCGCATCCGTCGCTGTGCCAAGGGAGGGTCAAGCTGCAGGCACCGCAGAGTTCGTGGCCGCGCTCGCCGGGGTCGGCGCAGATCTGGCAGACCGGGGGTAGCAGGCTGCCCAGCAGGGAGTTGGCGAGGGTGCGGAAGGTGGGCAGCGGCATGGTGGGGATCAGCATGCGGCTGGTGGGGGGTGTCTGGTATCGGAGGACGGCGCGGAGTGCAGCGGGGCTATGCCCCGCCTGTGACGACCAACGGTCGTCACCCACCGGGATGTGTGGACGGCCAGCGGCCGTCACTACCGGACTGGGCTGACGGCCAGCGGCCGTCACTACCCGGATGCATTGACGACCAGCGGTCGTCACTACCGACCGGCGGTGGGGTCGGCTCACGGACCCGTTGGCGGTGGGTTTGTTACGCTATCGGCCCGTTCATCTGTAGTGCCCCCCGATGGCCCGTCCTGATCTGTTCGAGCGAATCCAGACCCTGCGCGCCAGCGCGGATAGCCTGCGTTCGGGCGCGCCGGTGCAGGCCGTGGGCCGTCGTGATGGCGTGCGCGTCGATGTCGATGGCCATGCGCTGACCAGCTTCCGCGGCAGCGATTACCTCGGCCTGGCGCAGCAGTTCGGCGTGGTCAATGCGCTGCAGGATGCCGTCGCGCGCGAAGGTGTCAATGGCGGTGCCACACCGTCCGCTGGTGGCCGCCATGCGCTGCACCAGGCGCTGGAAATCGAAGCCGCTGAGTGGCTGGGCCATCCGCGTGCCCTGTTGTTCAGCAGTGCCTACTTGGCCAACCTGGCCGTGCAGCAGGTGCTGCTGTGCGAAGACGGTGACGTCTGCGCGCAGGACCAGCTCAACCATCCCAGCCTGCTCGATGCCACCGCACTGGCCGGTGCGCGCCTGCGCCGCTACCCGCACCTGGATGCCGAAGGCGCGATGCGCCAGCTCAAGCATGCCGCCGAGGGCGCGGCGATGCTGGCCACCGATGCGGTGTTCTGCATCGATGGCGATAGTGCGCCGCTGCGCTCGTTGACGCTGGTTGCGCGCATGCAGGAGGCGTTGCTGTGCGTGGACGATACGCATGGCATCGGCGTGCTCGGCGAGGGCGGCCGTGGCAGCGTGTTGGCCGCCGGGCTGGGCACCGCCGATGTCCCGCTGCAGGTGTTCGCGCTGGATGCCGCACTCGGTGGCTCCGGCGCGCTGGTGGTCGGTGACGCCGCGCTGCTGGCGCATCTGGCCGCCACCGCGCGGCCCTATCTGTATTCCCCCGCCCTTTCGCCCGCATTGACTGCTGCATCGCTGGAGGCAATGCGGCTGGCGCGCCGCGATGACTGGCGTCGCGAGAAACTGGTGGAGCTGGTGGGCGTGTTCCGCAGCGCCGCGCGCGGCCACGGGCTGGGCCTGATGGCTGCCGAAACCCCGATCCAGTCGTTGTCCTTCGCCACCGATCAGCAGGCCATCGCGCTGGCGCAGAACCTGCAGCAGGCCGGCATGTGGGTCGGCACGGTGCCGGCCAGCCTTACCGGCGATGGCGCCGCGCGTGTGCGCGTCAGCCTGTCCGCGTTGCACGTGCCTGCGCAGGTTCAGGCCCTGGTGGATGCGATTGCGCGCGCACGCGATGGCCTGCACGCCGGCACGCTGCTGCCCGCCGCCGCGCTGGCCTGACCCCGCGCATGCATATCGCCGTCAGCGGCAGCGGCCCGGCGTTGGTCCTGATCCATGGCTGGGCCCTGCAGGGCGAGGTCTTCGCGCCGCTGGTGGAACGCCTTTCCGGTCAGTTCACCCTGCACGTGGTGGACCTGCCCGGGCATGGCCGCAGCCGCGACGATGCCACCCCGCTGGAATGCGAATCCGTGGTGGCTGCCATTGCCGCGTCCACGCCGCCGGCGGTGTGGTGCGGGTGGTCGCTGGGCGGCCTGTTCGCGCTGCACGCCGCCGCGACCCGGCCGCAGGTGCAGGGGCTGGTGATGCTGGCCTCCTCGCCACGCTTCGTGCGTGAGGACAGCTGGCCGCATGCGGTGCCGGCACCGGTGTTCGCGCAGTTCGCGAGTGACCTGGCCGATGATTTCCCGGCCACCGTGGATCGCTTTCTCGCACTGGACCTGATGAACATAGACCCGGCACGCGCCGACCTGCGTGGCCTGCGCCAGCGCGTGGTGGAGGCCGGCGCACCGGCCCCGCGCGTGCTGGAACAAGGCGCGCGGCTGCTGCAGTCGGCCGACCTGCGCGGTGTGTTGCCGTCGCTGCGCACGCCCAGTCTGTGGTTGCCCGGCCACCGCGACCGACTGGTGCCACCGGCCGCAGCGCATGCCGCCGCAGCGTTGTGCCCGGCCGGTGCAGCGAAGGCGCAGACCATCGCCCATGGGGGCCATGCGCCGTTCCTCGGCCAGGCCGACGAGGTTGCCGCGCAGCTGCAACACTTCATCATGGCCCAGGTAGTGACGGCCGCTGGCCGTCAACCGACAATGCAGCACTGACGGCCAACCGCTGTCCGCAACAGAAGGTGGACTGACATGGATCTTGGAATCGCAGGCCGCTGGGCCTTGGTGTGTGGCGCAAGCAAGGGCCTCGGCCTGGGCTGCGCGCGTGCGCTGGCGGCCGAGGGTGTGAACGTGGTCATCGTCGCCCGCGGCGAGCAGGCCCTGCAGCAGGCGGCCGACGCCCTGCGCGCCCTGTCCGGTGCCGGCCAGGTGGTCGCGGTGGCTGCCGATGTCACCACCGATGCCGGCCGTGCCACGGCACTGGCTGCCTGCCCGCAGGTGGACATCCTGGTCACCAACGCCGGCGGCCCGCCGGCCGGGGACTTCCGCCAGTTCGAGCGCGATGACTGGATCGCCGCACTGGATGCGAACATGCTCGCGCCGATCGCCCTGATCCGCGCCACGGTGGATGGCATGATCGCGCGCGCTTTCGGCCGCATCGTCAACATCACCTCTTCGTCGGTGAAGGCGCCGATCGACATCCTGGCCTTGTCGAACGGTGCGCGTTCCGGGCTGACCGGCTTCGTCGCCGGGCTGGCCCGGCGCACGGTGTCGGCCAATGTCACCGTCAACAACCTGCTGCCGGGACAGTTCGACACCGACCGCCTGCGCGGCAACTTTGCCTTCATGGCCAAGCAGCAGGATGCCGATGCGGAGGCCATCGCCGAGCAGAAACGCCGCCACATTCCCGCCGGGCGTTTCGGTCAGCCCGATGAGTTCGGTGCGGCCTGCGCGTTCCTGTGCAGTGCACAGGCCGGCTACCTGACCGGACAGAACCTGCTCATCGACGGCGGCGCCTACCCCGGCACGTTCTGACGCCGCACCCTGCTCCACCGAGACCCGCATGAACCAGCGTACCGATCCCCGTCCCGATCCCCGCCACGTGCGCCGCGCGTTTTCCCGCGCCGCCGCCACCTACGATGCGGCCGCCGCGCTGCAGCGCGAGGTGCAGCAGCGCCTGATGGAATCGCTGGAGTACCTGGAAGCCCGCGTGCCGGAGGTGGTGCTGGACGTGGGTGCAGGCACCGGACATGCCAGTGCGCTGATGAAGAAGCGCTGGCCGAAAGCGCAGGTAATCGCGCTGGACGTGGCCGAACCGATGCTCGCCCAGGCCAAGCGCCAGGCCGGCTGGTGGAAGCCGTTCCAGCGCGTGTGCGCCAGTGCCACCGCGCTGCCGCTGGCCGACAACAGCGTGGATGTGATCTTCAGCAATCTTTGCCTGCAGTACGTGGATGACCTGCCGGCGGTGTTCGCCGGCTTCCGCCGCGTGCTCAAGCCCGGCGGGCTGCTGCTGTGTTCCACCTATGGGCCGGAGACCCTGATCGAACTGGCCGAGGCCTTCCACGCCGCCGACGAGCAACCGCACGTGAGCCGCTTCGCGCCCATCGCCCAGTTCGGCGATGCGTTGATGATGGCCGGCTTCCGCGACCCGGTGCTGGACCGCGATCTGTTCACCCTGACCTACGACGACCTGCCCGCGCTGATGGCCGAATTGCGCGCGCTGGGCGCGACCAACGCGCGGCTTGATCGGCGGCGCGCACTGACCGGGCCGGGGCGTTTCAAGGCGGCGGCAGCGGCGTATGAGCCGATGCGGCGCGCCGACGGCAAGCTGCCCAGCAGTTGGGATGTCATCTATGCCCACGCATGGGCGCCACAGGCCGGCGCGCCGATCCGCGAACAGGGCCAGGACATCGCGGCGGTGCCGGTGTCGGCGATCCCGATCCGCCGCCGCCCGGGCTGAAACCGCCGCGCTGCGCGCTCGCGGTAGCGCCGAGCCATGCTCGGCGGCTCTTCGTCCGGACAATGCGCCGGCTGATACCGGCCGCGCTCCGCGCTCGCGGTAGCGCCGAGCCATGCTCGGCGGCTCGTCGTCCGAACCGCGCGCCACCTCTGATACAGCCCGCGCTGCGCGCTCGCCGAGCATGGCTCGGCGCTACCACGGCGGGCTACCGCGTGGCCTGCACGAACAGGTCGCGGTGGAAGTAATAGATTTCCTGCGCCAGGAAGCGCCAGCTGGTGTGGAAGCTGCGGAAGCGCGTGCTCGGCGTGGACGAGGCCAGCGCATCGATGCCCATCGCTTGGCTCAGCCGCAGCGCGCGTGCCATGTGCAGCGGATCGCTGACAATGATCACCCGGTGCAGCCCGCGCTGGTCCATCAGCCGCTTCGCTTCCACCAGGTTCTGTACGGTGTTGCGTGACTGCGTTTCGATCAGGATCGCCTTCGCCGGTACGCCCTGCTTCAGCGCGTAGCGCCGCGCCACCTGCGATTCGGAAAAGCGCGCACCACTGCCGCCATAGCCGCCGGTGAAAATCAGCAGCGGCGCATAGCCGGCTTCGTACAGGTCAAGCCCGTGGCGGATGCGCTCCTGGAACACCGGCGACGGCTTGGCATCATAAGCGGCGGCACCGAGCACGATGATCGCATCGGCCTTGGCCGCCTGGTCGCGTTCGCCGATCCACATGATCCAGCCGGTCACGCCCAGCAGCCACACCACCACCAGCACGAACAGGCGCCACATCCAGCCCATCAGGCCGACACGGTGGCGGCTCATGCGGCCGCCCAAGGCAAGGCATCGATGTCCACGTTGCCGCCGGACAGCACCAGCCCCACGCGCAGGCCCGCGAATCGTTGCGGCTGCGCCAGTACCGCCGCCAGGGCAATCGCCGAGGACGGTTCCACGGTCTGCTTGAGCACCTGCCACAGCAGGCGCATGGCGGCCACGATGGCGGCATCGTCGACCACGATCACCTCTGCGCCCGCCGCCTGCAGCACCTGGAAGTTGGGTGCCCCGAGCGTGCCACGCAGCCCATCGCAGACCGTATCGGGCACGAAGTCGATGCGACGCTCACCGGCCTGCAACGAGCGCGCGGTGTCGGCAGCGCCGGCCGGTTCGGCCAGTACCAGCCGGGTCTGCGGGGACACCTGCTGCAGCGCCAGTGCCGTGCCTGCGGCGAGTCCACCGCCGCCTACCGGTACCACCAGCACGTCAAAGGGCCCTTCGGCCTGCAGCAGTTCCAGTGCGGCAGTCCCCTGCCCGGCAATCACCGCCGCGTCGGTATACGGGTGAACCAGCGTGGCGCCTGTATCGGCCTGGACCTGGGCGCACATCGCTTCGCGTGCGGCGATGGTCGGCGCGCACTGCCACAGCGTGGCGCCGTGGCGGGCGATGTTGGCCAGCTTGGCGGCCACCGCCCCTTCGGGCACCACCACGTGGCAGGCAATGCCGCGGGTGACCGCGGCCAGCGCCAGCGCGGCACCGTGGTTGCCGGACGAATGGGTGACCACCCCAGCCGGCGCCTGCTCGGCAGGCAACGACCACACCGCATTGCAGGCACCGCGGAACTTGAACGCGCCGCTGCGCTGCAGGTGTTCGGCCTTGAACGCCAGCTGCGCGCCGGCCAGCGCGTCGAGCGTCTGCGAGCGCAGCACGGGCGTCACGGCCGCATGCGGCGCGATCCGCGCGGCGGCTTCAAGTACGGCATGGGCGGGGGGTGGTGGCGCCTCGTTCATCTGCAAAGATTAACGTATGCCCCCACCCGCTCGCAGCGCCTACCGCGGGCCCCCTCGGGCCGATTGCCAACCATTCATGCTTGGGCGGGCGAATTTAGCGGCGATTCAATGCGAAAGGCTAAGCTGGAGACCTTACCCTTGGGGGGCCGTACCATGAAGATGCGCTTGATCGTTGCCGGAGGCCTGTTGCTGGCCTTGTCCGGCTGCGCCACGTATGACTATGTCGGCAGTGGCGGTGGTGGCGGCGGCAGTGGGTATTACCATGGCGCCCCGTCCACGCAGTACCGCTACCCGGCGGGTTATCCCTACGGCTACGGCAGCAGCCCCTATGGTTACGGCAGCGGCTACTACGGTGGTGGCTATTACGGTGGCGGCTATGGCTATGGTTACCCGGTCTATCGTCCCTACCCGAATTATCGTCCGCCGCATCATGGCCACCGTCCGCCGGGCAATCGTCCGCCGGACCGTCCGCGTCCGCCGAACACCCGCCCGCCGGGCAACAACGGCGGCTCGCCGTGGCGCAACCTGGATTCCAACACCCGTCCGTCGCGTCCGCCGCAGGGCCAGGGCATGAGCCGTCCACAGCCGCAGCAGGTACGTCCGTCACCGCCGCCACGCCCGGCGTCGGCACCGCGTCCCAGTGGTTCGCCGTGGCGAAATTTGAACCGCGCCACAGAACGACAGCAGGAGCGGTGATCGCCTATTGAACCTTCCGCCGGGAAGGTTCAAAGTAGGCCCGGATTGACCCGCCGCGTCCAAAAGTGACAAAGTCGACGCAGCCGGTCATACGATCTACGTCGATATCCGCCAGGAACATCTGGATCCCCCCTGTTCCGGCCCTGTCGGATGTCGGCACCTAAAAAGACAAGGCCCCGCGCAAGCGGGGCCTTGTTGTTTCAGCGTCTGTTGCAGGTGGAACGGCCTTGCTCTGGTGTTCCGGAAAAAAACAGGGCCGGACAGTCCCCCGACTGCCGGCCCTACGCTTCCCCAATGTGCATCTGGACCAGCCCCTGTTCCAATTCCGGTCCATAGCGCCAATGGCGCCGATCACGCTGGGTGCTAAGGATATATCTGCAGGTTCCATGCCAACTTTAGGGTCGATTCACGAAATCTGCCCGGATTTCTGTCCAGCGGGGCGAACGGAGTCTGACCCCGGCCACGATTGGCGTTAAAATCGCCACCCTCCAAGGCGCCTGCGCCTGCCCAACCGATGGCTGCGGCCACCCCCTGCGTTCCCCATGACCGACTCCTTCCATCGCTACGACGTCATCGTGATCGGCGGCGGCCACGCCGGCACCGAAGCGGCCCTCGCCGCGGCACGCGGTGGCGCGCGCACCCTGCTGCTCACCCACAACATCGAAACCGTGGGCGCGATGAGCTGCAACCCGGCGATCGGCGGCATCGGCAAGGGCCACCTGGTCAAGGAAATCGATGCACTGGGCGGGGCGATGGCGCATGCCGCCGACCGCGCCGGCATCCAGTGGCGCACGTTGAACGCGTCCAAGGGACCGGCGGTGCGCGCTACCCGCTGCCAGGCCGACCGCAACCTGTACCGCATGGCGATCCGCGCCATCGTGGAAGCGCAGCCGAACCTGACCGTGTTCCAGGCCGCCGTGGATGACCTGGTCATCGAGGGCGACCAAGTGCGTGGCGTGCTCACCCAGACCGGCCTGCGCTTCGATGCGGCAGCGGTTGTGCTGACTGCCGGCACCTTCCTGGCCGGCAAGATCCACGTCGGGCCCACCCAGTACGCCGCCGGCCGCATGGGCGATCCGCCGGCCACCACGCTGGCCGCGCGCCTGCGCGAACGCCCGTTCCAGGTGGACCGGCTGAAGACCGGCACGCCGCCGCGCATCGATGGCCGTTCGCTGGATTACAGCGTGATGGACGAGCAGCCCGGCGACGATCCGCGGCCGGTGATGTCCTTCCTCGGTTCGGTGGATGAGCATCCGCCGCAGGTCAGTTGCTGGATCACCCATACCAGCGCGCGCACCCACGACATCATCCGCGAGTCCCTGCATCGCTCGCCGCTGTACAGCGGCCAGATCGAAGGCATCGGCCCGCGTTACTGTCCGTCCATCGAGGACAAGGTGGTGCGCTTCGCCGAAAAGGAAAGCCACCAGATCTTCGTCGAACCCGAAGGCCTGGGCATCGTGGAGATCTACCCCAACGGTATTTCCACCTCGCTGCCGTTCGATGTGCAGCTGTCGATGGTGCGCAGCATCCGCGGCTTCGAGAACGCGCATATCACCCGCCCCGGCTACGCCATCGAATACGACTACTTCGATCCGCGTGGGCTGAAGGCATCGCTGGAAACCAAGACCGTGGGCGGGCTGTTCTTCGCCGGCCAGATCAACGGCACCACCGGCTATGAAGAAGCCGCCGCGCAGGGCCTGCTGGCCGGGCTGAATGCCGCCCGCCAGGTGCGTGGGCTGGACGGCTGGTGCCCGCGCCGCGATGAAGCGTACCTCGGCGTGCTGGTGGATGACCTGATCACCCACGGCACCACCGAGCCGTACCGCATGTTCACCAGCCGCGCCGAATACCGGCTGCAGCTGCGCGAAGACAACGCCGACCAGCGCCTGACCCCGGTCGGCCGGCAGATGGGCCTGGTGGACGACCGCCGCTGGGCGGCGTTCGAGACCAAGCAGGCCGCAGTGGGTGCCGAAAGTGCGCGGCTGCGTGCGCTCTGGGCAACGCCGGGCAATGCCCTGGGCCGCGAAGTGGAACAGGTGCTGGGCGTGGCGGTGAGCCGGGAAACCAACGTGCTGGACCTGATCAAGCGCCCGGAGCTGGACTACGCCAAGCTGATGCAGGTGCCGTCGCTGGGCCCGGGCGTGGACGATGCCAAAGTGGCCGAACAGGTGGAGATCGGCGTCAAGTACGCCGGTTACCTGGACCGCCAGCGCGATGAGATCGAGCGCCAGCAGCGGCATGAATCCACCCCGATCACCGAGGGCTTCGATTACGCGATCGTGCGTGGGTTGTCGGCCGAAGCGCTGCAGAAACTCGAACGCGTGCGGCCGCAGACCATCGGCCAGGCCCAGCGCATCCCCGGCATGACCCCGGCGGCGATTTCGCTGCTGCTGGTGCACCTGGAGCGTTCGCGCCGCGGGCGCGTGGCGTAAGGCCGCCGCTGCGCTCGCCGAGCATGGCTCGGCGCTACCCTTATGGCCGAGCATGGCTCGGCGCTACCTTTTCTGCCGGGCAGGGCTCGGCGCTGTACCGGAGAACCCGATGAACCCGCTACGCCCCTTCCGCGACAAGATGCCGGTACTCGGCGCGCGTGCCTACGTGGATCCCGCCTGCACGATCATCGGCGATGTGGAAATAGGCGAGGATGCTTCGGTGTGGCCGGGCACGGTGATCCGTGGTGACGTCAACTTCGTGCGCATCGGTGCACGCACCAACGTGCAGGACGGCACCATCATCCATGTCAGCCACCACAGCCCGTTCAACAAGGCCGGCTATCCCACGCTGATCGGCGAAGGGGTGACCGTCGGCCACGGCTGCATCATCCATGCCTGCAGCATCGGCGACTACAGCCTGATCGGCATGGGCGCCTGCATCCTCGATGGGGCGCGGGTGGAGAAGCACGGCTTCGTCGGCGCCGGCGCGGTGGTGGGTCCGGGCAAGGTGGTCGGTGAAGGCGAACTGTGGGTAGGCAACCCGGCCCGCCCGGCGCGCATGCTGAAGGACAGCGAGATCGAAGCGCTGCACTATTCGGCCGACCACTACGTGCGGCTGAAGGACAAGTACCTGGGCTGAGGCCCAGCTGCGGTAGAGCCGACTTCAGTGGGCTCGGTGAACGCGACAACCTGCTAAAGTCAGACTCCGACCCAGGATGACGTCGAGACTCACATGCCCGTGGCCGCCTGCCGGAGAGGAATCCGGCACAGATGACCGCAACGCCGATGCTGGATACCTACCGCGAAGTGGTCACGCCGGAAGGCGTGCCGTTGCAGCTGCGTGCCGCCGGCCCACTACCGCGGGCGCTGGCCTGGCTGATTGATTTCGCGATCCGCGCGGCGGTGCTGATCGTGCTCGCCTTCCCGCTGGCACTGCTGGACGAGTTCGGGCGCGGGCTGCACCTGGCGTTGATGTTCCTGCTCTACTGGGCCTACACCATCGTGTTGGAAGCGATCTGGGGCCAGACCCTGGGCAAGCGGGCGATGGGCCTGCGGGTGATCGCCCGCGATGGGGCACCGGTGGGCTGGAGCGGATCAGTCACGCGCAACCTGCTGCGCACCGTGGACATGCTGCCGTTCGGCTACGCGCTGGGCCTGCTCAGCAGCCTGTTCGATGCGAATGGACGGCGGCTGGGCGATCTGGTCGCCGGCACCCTGGTGGTGCATGGCGATGCGCGCATCCGGGCGCCGGCCGCCACCATCGACAGCGCGCTGCCGCCCCCGGTTCCGCTGCAACCGCTGGAACAATCGGCAGTGATCGCCTTTGCCGAACGCGCGCCACTGCTGACACCGGCCCGCCAGCAGGAACTGGCAGCCATCGCCAGCCCCCTGACCCAGGCCAACGGGCAGGTCGGCGTGCTGCGCCTGTATGCCATGGCCCACTGGTTGCTGGGACGGCGATGAAGCAGGAACAGTTCGTCAGCCGTTACCAACCCGAATGGCAGGCCCTGGAAGCCTGGCTGGAGCAGCGTGCGCACCTGGGCCGTCGTCGCCGCGCGCGTGCACCGTTGGATCCAGCGTTGCCGGCCGATGCGGAGTTCCCGCAGCGCTACCGGCGCCTGTGCCAGCAGCTGGCGCTGGCCCGCCAGCGCGGCTACAGCCCGCAGCTGGTGGAACACCTGCAGCAGTTGATGCAGCGCGGCCACACGCTGCTGTACCGCACGCCCGCGTTCCGCTGGCGCGGGGTGCTGGAGTTCCTGCTCGCCGATTTCCCGCAGCTGGTGCGCAGCCAGGCCACGGTGATGTGGGTGGCGCTGGCCTTGTTCGCGGTACCGCTGGTGGGCAGCTTCGTGGCCGTGCAGCTGCGGCCGGAGCTGGTCCACCTGTTGATGGACAACGCACGCCTGGCGCAGGTGGAACGCATGTACGACCCGTCTTCACCCAACCTGGGCCGCGACAGCGGCACCGACTGGATGATGTTCGGCTACTACATCATGAACAACATCAGCATCGGCCTGCGCACCTTCGCCAGCGGCCTGCTGGCCGGTGTCGGCACGGTGCTGGTGCTGCTGTTCAACGGCATCACCATCGGCGCGGTGGCCGGGCACCTGCAGCACGTCGGCCACGGCGATCCGTTCTGGCGTTTCGTGGTGGGCCATGGTGCCTTCGAACTCACCGCGATCGTGATCGCCGGCGGCGCCGGCCTGCAGCTGGGCCTGCGGCTGGTGGCGCCCGGGCGCAGGCGCCGTCTGGATGCACTGGTGGAAGGCGGACGGATCGGCGCACGGCTGTGCTTGGGCATCGCCGCGATGCTGCTGGTGGCCGCCTTCATCGAAGCATTCTGGTCCTCCATCGCCAGCGTTCCGGCGTGGGGCAAGTACAGCGTCGCCGCAGTCCTGTGGACGCTGGTACTGCTGTGGCTGTGGCGCGGTGGCCGCGGGGGTGCGCATGCGGATTGACCAGCTCAACGTAGCGCTGCGCGCACGCAGCAGTTGGGAGGCGATGGAACTGGGCATGGCGCTGGTACGCCGCCAACCGCGGGCGGCGTGGGGCGCATGGTTGCTGGCCAGTGCGCCGCTGTTCGTGCTGTTCAATGCACTGGCGTGGTGGCACGGCGATGCCTTTGGCTGGGCGTGGCTGCTGTTGTGGTGGTGCAAGCCGGCGTTTGATCGCGTGGTGCTGTATGTGCTCTCACGCGATGTTTTCGGCGAACCGGTGACCGCGTGGCAGGCGTTGCGCGCGCAGCGCGGCTGGGGCGTCAGTGGGTTCTGGGGTTACCTCGGCTGGCGGCGCTTCAGCCCGGTACGCAACGTGTGCCTGCCGGTGAACCTGCTGGAAGGCGCCGACGCGCCGTTGCGCAGCCTGCGCCGGCGCGCGGTGCTGAGCGCGGCGGCCGGTCCGTCGATGCTGCTCACGCTGCTGTGCCTCGGCTTCGAAGCGGTGCTGGTGATCGGCGCGCTGTCGGCGATCTTCCTGTTCGTGCCGGTGGAACTGTTGAGCGATTCCTGGCGCGCGGCGTGGGAACTGGTGCGGCAGGACACCCCGGCCTGGGCGAAACTTGGATTGAATGGCGTGTTCTGGCTGGTCGCCAGCGTGATCGGGCCGTTGCATGTCGGGGCGGGCTTCGGCCTGTATCTCAACCGCCGCACGCAGATGGAAGCGTGGGACGTGGAAATCAGCTTCCGCCGCCTGCGCGAGCGCCTGCAGCAGGCCGCGCCGTTGCTGCTGCTGGTGCTGCTGTTCGCGCTGCCGGGGACCTACGCCCCGGTGCACGCGCAGGACGCCCCACAGGACGTGGCCGACGAAGCGGCAGCGTCAGCCGAAGAAGAAGAAGAAGAGACAGAAGAAGAGACGCTTTCGCCGATCGACCCCGACGACACCCCGGCCGGCATCTTCGGTGATGCACCGGTCGACACCGCCGGCTTCCGCCAGGCCGTGCAGCGCGCGTATGAAGACCCGCTGCAGAGTCCCACGCGGGAGGTCACGGAGTGGAAGACACGTGAACCCGAGGACGAAGCCGAGCGCAAGGAACGCGAGCGGCTGAAGCGCGAAACCGACGCAGGGAAATCCAAAGAGCTGGTGGGATCGGCCGCGAAGATGGTCGCGCTGGCGATGGAATGGGGACTGTGGCTGCTGCTCGGGGTGCTGCTGCTGATCCTGCTGCTGACCGCGCGGCGCTGGCTGCCGTGGCTGCGCGGATCCGGCCGGCGCAAAGCCGCCGCTCCGGGCGCGCTGGTCGAAGATTCGATCACCCTGCCAGAGGTGGTGCCGCCCGACGTGGCGACCCGCGCACGCGAATTGTGGGATCGCGGGCTGCCGCGCCAGGCGCTGGCCCTGCTGTACCGCGCCAGCGTGGGGACGGTGGTCGACCGCAGCGGCGTGGTATTGCCGCCGGGCGCCACCGAAGCGCAGGTGCTGCGTGCATCGCGCCGCATGCCCGACGCGCGCGACCGCGAACTGTTCGGTGCCATCGTGCGCATGTGGCAATACGCCGCCTACGGCAACCGCCTGCCCTCGCGCGATGCCTTCCAGGCACTGGCTGACAGCCTGCAGGCGCAGTACCGGTGGCCGGCATGAAGGCGCGCGTGCTGTGGCCTTTGTTGATCGGCCTGGCGGTGTTGGTCAGCGTGCCGCTGGTGGTGTGGTTCCTGCGTACCCATGAGCAGGTGAGCAGGACCGAAACGCTGCCGCCGCAGGGCGAGGCCAGTTACAACCCGTTGTACGTGCTGGGCCAGGCGCTGCGCGCCGATGGCCTGCAGGTGCAGGCACGCGCGCGGCTGGACATGGCAGCGATGTCTCCCGCTGCCGGCGATACCGTGGTGCTGCTGCAGGACAGCGGCGAACTGCCCGCACCGGAAGTGGCCGCACTGCTGGCCTGGGTCCAGCGCGGCGGCCACCTGCTGGTGCGCACGCCCCCTACCGGCGACGATGACAAGCGCCAGGAACCGGCCCTGCTGCAAGCGCTGGGCGTGGGCAGCCTGGGCTTCGGCAGTGCCTGCCAACCGTTCCAGGTGGAAGGCGAGGACCGCCACCGGGAGTTCTGCAGCGGACGCCGTTTCGACGTCAGCGATGCCGCCTACGCCAACGTGCAGCGCGAGTGGGGCAACGAAGACGGCTATGTGTTTGCCCGCATCGGTCACGGCCGCGGCGTGGTGGATGTGCTGGCGGACATGGAGTTCATGAAGGGGCAGACGGACACCGACTCCTTCCTGCCGGCCGCTTTGCGCCCGAAGGGAATCCAGACCGCCGCTGTCGATGGCCTGCACGACCGTCCGCACCGCGACCTGACCCGCTACCTGCTGCAACCGAACTACGGCAAGGGCACCATGTGGCTGGTGTACGCCAGCCGGCCGCCATCGCTGTGGGCGCGGATGTTGTTCGAAGGATGGCCGGTCTGGCTGCCCTTGTTGCTGTCCCTGCTGGGCTGGCTGTGGATGCGTTCGCAGCGCTTCGGCAGCGAACTGCCCTCGCCGCTGGCCGAACGCCGGTCGCTGCTGGAACACGTGCGCGCCAGCGGCGAACTGCTGCTGCGCCAGCGCCAGGGCCCGCGCCTGCATGCCGCGGTACGCGGGCTGTTCCTGCGCCGGCTGCAGGCGCGCGCGCCGATCGCCGCCGCACTGGAAGGTGCCGCCCAGGAACATGCCATCGCCACCCTGCTGCAGTGGCCGGCCAGTCGCGTGCACACCGCGCTGGCCGCGCCCGCTGCCAACGACCTCACCGCCCTGAAAGAGCGGATTGCCCTCCTGCTGCAGATGAGACGCCTGCTATGACCGAACTGGAAAACACCCCTACGACCCCGCCACCGCTGGGTGGGCCTTCGCCGGTTGCCGGTGACCTGGTCGAACGCGTGGACGCGATCCGCGAAGCGGTCGGCCATGCCTTCATCGGCCAACAGGAGGTGCTGGACCAGATCCTGATCGCGCTGCTGGCCGGTGGCCACGTGCTGATCGAAGGCGTGCCCGGACTGGGCAAGACGCTGCTGGTGCGCGCGCTGGCACAGGCGCTGGAGCTGGACCACGGCCGGGTGCAGTTCACCCCCGACCTGATGCCCAGCGATGTCAGCGGCCACGCGGTATACGACCCCAAAAGCGAGAGCTTCAAGATCCGCCGCGGGCCGGTGTTCACCAACCTGCTGCTGGCCGATGAGATCAACCGCGCGCCGGCCAAGACCCAGTCGGCGCTGCTGGAAGTGATGCAGGAAGGCCAGGTCACCATCGAAGGCAAGTCGTTCCCGCTGGCCCCGCCGTTCATGGCGCTGGCCACGCAGAATCCGGTGGAACAGGAAGGCACGTACCCGCTGCCGGAAGCACAGTTGGACCGCTTCCTGCTGAAGATCATCATCGATTACCCGGCGCTGGAAGAAGAGAAGCGCATGGTCGATGCAGTCACCACCGGCCGCAGCGCCAGCGACTTCGACCTGCAGCGGGTGCCGCGCGTGCTCAGCGCCGGCGACGTGGTCGCGCTGCAGCAGGCCACGGCCGCGATCACCGTGGATGCCGAAGTCATCGACTACGCGGTGCGCATCGTCGCCGCCACCCGCAAATGGCCGGGCATCGCGCTCGGCGCGGGGCCGCGCGGCAGCATCGCACTGGTGCGTGCCGCACGTGCACAGGCGTTGCTGTCCGGCCGTGATTTCGTCACCCCGGACGACGTGCGCGATATCGCACGCCCGGCACTGCGCCACCGCATCGCGCTGGCCCCGGAGCTGCAGATCGAAGGCCAGGATGCCGACGATGTGCTCTCGGCCCTGCTGGCCAAGGTGGACGCGCCGCGCCGATGAGGCCTGCCCTGCCCCTGCTGTGGCTGCTGCTGGCCTGGGCCGGCGTGGGTGGTGCGGTGCTGGCCGGCTGGCTGCCGCGCTGGGGCTGGTGGGCGCTGCTGGCGGCCCTGCTGGTGGTCGGGCTGGTCGACCTGCTGCGGCTGCGCCGGCTACCCTCGCCACGCGTGCAGCGGCACATGCCGGAATCGCTGGCGCTGGACGTGCGCCGCGAGGTGCAGCTGAGCCTGCAGGCCGAGCAGCCGGTGCGGCTGGAGGTGTTTGATCTGGTGCCCGGTGGGTGGCACAGCGAAGGCCTGCCGCGACGGCTGCGCCTGCGTGCGGGCTTTGCGACCACGCTGGCGTACCACGTGCAGCCGCCGCAGCGTGGCGCGTTCCGCTTCGACGGCGTGCAGCTGCGCCTGCAATCGCCGTGGCGGTTGTGGAGGCAACGGCGCACCGTACCGCCTGCACTCGATGTTCGGGTGTTCCCGAACTTCGTGCCGCTGACCCGCTTTGCCTTGTTCAGTGCCGAACAGGCCTCGCGCATGGTCGGCGCGCACCTCAAGCGCCGGCGCGGCGAAGGTACCGATTTCCACCAGATGCGCGAGTACCGCATCGGTGACAGCCTGCGCCAGATCGACTGGAAAGCCACCTCGCGCGCGCGCCGGCTGGTATCGCGCGAGTACCAGGACGAGAAGAACCAGCAGATGCTGCTGATGCTCGATACCGGCCGCCGGATGATGGCCAGCGACGGCGGGCTTTCGCACTTCGACCAGGTACTGAATGCCGCGCTGGTGCTGTCCTACCTGGCGCTGCGGCAGGGCGACGGCGTGGGCCTGCATGCCATTGGTGGCGAGCCGCGCTGGGTGGCCCCCAAGCGTGGCATGGGCACCATCGACGACCTGCTGCGCGCCAGCCATGACCTGCAGCCGCAGCCAGTGGCGACCGACTACCTGGCGGCCGCCACCCGGCTGTCGGTGCTGCAGCGGCGGCGCGCGCTGGTGATGCTGGTGACCAACGTGCGCGATGAGGACATCGAGGACCTGCTGGCGGCGGTGAAGCTGCTGCAGCGGCGCCACCTGGTGTGCGTGGCCAGCCTGCGTGAACAGGTGCTGGACCAGGCCCTGCTGCAACCGGTGGACGAGATTACCGATGCCGCCCATGCCGGTGCCGCGGCGATGTACCTGGAACAGCGTGCGCAGGCACATGATGCGCTGCGCAGCCATGGCGTGATGGTGCTGGATGTCACCGCCGAAGCCCTGCCCGGCGCGCTGGTGGAGCGCTACCTGTCGGTCAAGCGCGACGGCCTGCTGTAAGCGGTAGTGACGACCGCTGGTCGTCACCGCGTTGGGTCAGACGTAGATCTGCGTCGGCGCTTCATCGATGATCGCGTGCGGCACGAAACGCGCACTGTCACGGGTGATCGCACTGTCATCCTCGCGGATGCCGATGCCACAGGCGTGGTCGCCGATCACCCAGCTGCCGATCAGCGGATAACCGCCTTCGAAACGGGTCAACGGATGCGCCTTCTGCAGGATCGCCGGGCCATCGTAGGGTCCGTCACTGCGCTGCACGCTGCCATCGTCCAGGTGCATTTCGATGTTGGCGCCTTCGCGTGAGAACAACGGCTTGCGGACCCAGCCGGCGCCCAACGTACGGCCGTCGTCGAAGTGCGATTCCAGCAGGTTCGGGTGCCCTCGGTGTCGCTCCCACAGCAGCGGCAGGATGCCCTTGTTGCTCAGCACCGCCTTCCATGCCGGTTCCAGCAGCTGCACCCCGGAAGCCGGCAGCGCGCGGCCGAATTCCTCGGCCATCAGGTCTTCCAGCGGATACAGCTTGAACAGCGTGCCGATCACCGTGTCATCCAGCGCGGTGAAGCGTCCATCTTCGGAGAGTCCGATGTCTTCGATGGCGATGCCCTGGCCATGCAGGTTGGCCTGCGCGGCGCAGTCACGCAGGTATTCCACCGTGCCCACGTCTTCCTGCGAACTGCCCACGGCACTGAAGAACAGCGGCGGCGGCAGCTTGGCGGCCAGCTCACCGAAACGCTCCACCAGGGCTTCATGCAGGGCGTTGAACTGGTCGGCGTGCTGCGGCAGGCGACCGGCATTGCGCTGGTCTTCCAGCCACTGCCACTGGAAGAAGCTGGCTTCGAACAGCGAGGTCGGGGTGTCGTAGTTCAGTTCGTACAGCTTGGCCGGGCCGCTGCCGTCATAGGCCAAGTCAAGGCGGCCGTACAGGTGCGGCTGGCGCTGGCGCCAGCTGTCGGCGATCCAGTCGCGGTAATGCGCCGGGATCGCCAGCTTGTCCATCAGCGCATCGGACGCCACGATCTCATCGACCAAAGCCAGCGCCATCTGGTGCAGCTCGGCGCTGGGGTCTTCGATGTCCTGTTCGATCTGGCGCAGGGTGAAGGCGTAATAGGCCGTTTCATCCCAGTACGGCTGGCCATCGATGGTGTGGAAGCGGAAGCCGGTTTCTTCGGCACGAGCGCGCCACTGGGCGCGCTCGGCAATGCGTACACGCTGCATCGATCAGCCGCCGAAGCTGCCGCCGCTACGGCGCGCACTGGTGCTGCCGAAGCCGGCACGGCTGGCGGTGGTGGCGCGGTTCGGCACGTTGCTGACCGGGGCCAGGCCGGCCTTGCCGGCACCGATGCCGCTGGCCGTGTTCAGCCCGCCGCTGCCACCGGGGGCCGCGCGCGCCCAACCGGCGCTCTTGTCCTGGTAAGCGGGACTGGCGGCGGCCGGCTGCTGGGCCAGGCCGGCACGTCCGCTGTTCATCATCTGCGACATGAAGAAGCCCATCATCATCGGACCGATGAACGAAGTGCCCGCCGAGGTGCGCTGTTCCACGCACTGCTCCGGCTTGTAATCGGCTTCGCAGGCCGCCTTGTCGGCGTACTTCGGCGCGGCATCGGCAGACTGCCGCTGCGCCTCGGCAAAGGCAGTGCGGCACGAGGAGGGATCGCCGGTGGCCTCGGTACAGGCCTGCACGGAGGTATACAGCCCTTCCTGCACCTGCACCGGTTCGTCCTTCTGGCAGGCGGTGAACAGCAGCGGTGCGGCGCTCATCAACAGCAGCGCGGTGGTGCGGGAACGTTTCATGGCCTCATGCCTCATGCGGATCAACCCGCCAATAATGCCGTATCAGCGCCTGCAACCAAAGTCGGCAAAGCAAGCAAGATGAACGGCGGGTCAGAACCGCGCTCGCGGAGTGGTTGCAAACGCAACCGGAAAAATTGGGCATCATCGGGAGACACCCACGTCGTACGGCCCGCCCGTTCCTGCCAGCCCATGCCCGAGTACCGTTCCCGCACCTCCACCGCCGGCCGCAACATGGCCGGCGCCCGCGCCCTGTGGCGCGCCACCGGCATGAAGGACGGCGATTTCCACAAGCCGATCATCGCCATCGCCAACTCCTTCACCCAGTTCGTGCCCGGCCACGTGCACCTGAAGGACCTTGGCCAGCTGGTAGCGCGCGAGATCGAACAGGCCGGCGGCGTGGCCAAGGAGTTCAACACCATCGCGGTGGATGATGGCATCGCCATGGGCCACGACGGCATGCTGTACTCGCTGCCGAGCCGCGAGATCATCGCCGACTCGGTGGAATACATGGTCAACGCGCATTGCGCCGATGCCATCGTCTGCATTTCAAACTGCGACAAGATCACCCCCGGCATGCTGATGGCCGCGATGCGCCTGGACATCCCGGTGATCTTCGTTTCAGGCGGCCCGATGGAAGCGGGCAAGACCAAGCTGTCCGACCACAAGCTGGACCTGGTGGATGCGATGGTGATTGCCGCCGATGACAGCGCCTCCGACGAAAAGGTCGCCGAGTACGAGCGCAGCGCGTGCCCCACCTGCGGTTCGTGTTCGGGCATGTTCACCGCCAATTCGATGAACTGCCTGACCGAAGCGCTGGGCCTGTCGCTGCCGGGCAACGGCACCACGCTGGCCACCCACGCCGACCGCGAGATGTTGTTCCGCCGCGCCGGCCGGGTGATCGTGGAACTGTGCCACCGCTGGTATGGCGGCGAAGATCCGCGCGCGCTGCCGAGCGGCATCGCCACCGCCGCGGCGTTCGGCAACGCGATGACGCTGGATATCGCCATGGGCGGTTCGACCAACACCATCCTGCACCTGCTGGCAGCCGCCCAGGAAGGCGGCGTGGACTTCGACCTGACCCACATCGACGCGCTGTCGCGGCGCGTGCCGCAGCTGTGCAAAGTGGCGCCGAACACGCCGGAATACCACATCGAAGACGTGCACCGTGCCGGCGGAGTGTTCGGCATCCTCGGCGAACTGGACCGCGCCGGCCTGCTGGATACCGCGGTGCCGACCGTGCACAGCCCCTCGCTGGCCGATGCGTTGAAGCGCTGGGATGCCACGCTCACCGATGACGCGAAGGTGCATGAGTTCTTCGCCGCCGGCCCGGGCGGCATTCCCACCCAAGTGGCTTTCAGCCAGGCCACGCGCTGGCCGTCGCTGGACCTGGATCGCGCCGAAGGCTGCATCCGTTCGCTGCAGCACGCCTATTCGCTGGAAGGCGGGCTGGCGGTGCTGCGCGGCAACCTGGCGGTGGACGGCTGCGTGGTGAAAACCGCCGGCGTGGACGAGTCCATCCATGTATTCGAGGGCAACGCACGCGTATTCGAAAGCCAGGACGCGGCGGTGGCGGGCATCCTCGCCGACGAGGTGAAAGCGGGCGACGTGGTGGTGATCCGCTACGAAGGACCGAAGGGCGGACCGGGCATGCAGGAGATGCTGTACCCGACCAGTTATCTGAAATCGAAGGGTCTGGGAAAGCAGTGCGCCCTGCTGACCGACGGGCGCTTCTCCGGCGGTACTTCGGGCCTGTCGATCGGCCACGTGTCGCCTGAAGCCGCCAGCGGCGGGGTGATCGGCCTGGTGCAGGATGGGGACCGCATCCGCATCGACATCCCCGCCCGCGGCATCACCCTGCTGGTGGACGAAGCCACCCTGGTCGAGCGTCGCGCTGCCGCCGATGCACGCGGCTGGAAGCCACGGGAAGCACGCCCGCGCAAGGTGACCAGCGCGCTGAAGGCCTACGCGCTGCTGGCCACCAGCGCCGACAAGGGTGCCGTGCGCAATACCGCGCTGCTGGACTGACGAGCGGGCGCGAGCACAGTAGCGCCGGGCCATGCTCGGCGAACGCAGCGGAAGGCAGGAGCATGGCGACCAACGGTCGTCACCCACCGAAGCAGGAGCGTGACGGCCAACGGCCGTCACTACCGACAGCCACGGTAGCGCCGAGCCATGCTCGGCGAGCGCAGCGGAAGGCAGGAGCGTGACGACCAACGGTCGTCACTACCGGCAGCCGTGGTAGCGCCGAGCCATGCTCGGCGAGCGCAGCGGAAGGCAGGAGCGTGACGGCCAGCGGCCGTCACTACCGAATCCGAGCGAAGGCGGTCAGCCGATGATGCGCTTGAACGGGGGCAGTGCGTCGATGATGCGCTTGCCGTAGCGGCGGCTGAGCAGGCGCGAATCGAGGATGATCACGCGGCCGGTGTCGGTGGAGGTGCGGATCAGGCGGCCGGCGAACTGGGTCAGCGTGCGCAGCGCGTGCGGCACGGCGATCAGGTTGAAGGCATTCAGCCCGCGTGCCTCGAACCACTCGCTCAGGGTGGCGGTCTGCGGATCGGTCGGCACCGCGAACGGCACCTGGGTGATCACCACCGTGGTGCAGGCCTCGCCCGGCAGGTCCAGGCCTTCGCCGAAGGAGTTCAGCCCGAACAGCACCGAGCCTTCGCCAGCGGCAACCCGGCGCAGGTGCTCGTCGATCAGCCGGGTCTTGGACATTTCACCCTGCACCAGCACCTGCTTGCGCTTGGCGGCAGGCATCAGCCCAGCCACTTTTTCCATCTTCCAGCGCGAGGTGAACAACACCATCGAGCCCTTCTTCCAGTCCAGTTCCTTGCCGAGGTAACGCGCCACTTCGCGCGGGTGGCCCTCGCGGTCATCCGGCGTCACCGGGAACGGCGGCACGATCAGCTCGGCCTGGTTGGGCAGGTCGAAGGGCGAGGACAGCGACACCATTTCGGCGTCCTCCGGGATGCCGTTGTCGATCGCCAGTGACTGGAAATCACCGCCGCCGGTCAACGTGGCCGAGGTCATCACCACCGAGTCCACTTCGTCCCATAGCAGCTTGCGCAGTACATGCGCGGCCGATACCGGCGAGCCGTGCAACACCAGGTCGCCTTCGCGCGTGGCGGTGATCCAGCGTGCCATAGGCGGCGCGCCTTCCCTGTCTTCGCGGCGCCAGGCCTGCCACAGGTTGTACTGGCCTTCGATCATTTCCAGCGCCATGCCAAGGTTGCGCTGCAGGCGCTCGCGGGCGGGGTCGTCCTGCTTGCCCTTGGCCACCTGTGCATTGGCCGCGTGCGCCCAGTTGAACAGGCTGCGGGTGTCATCGGCCAGCGCTTCGATCGGCTCGCGCCAGGCCTCCGGCAGGCGCCCGTTGGCCGCGCGCCACATCGGTTCTTCGTCGGCCGGCGCCGGCATCCACAGGGCTTCCACGTGATCGCGGAACGCGCGCAGCTGCTTGGCCACGTTGGTGGCGACATCGATGGCCTCGTTCGGCAGCAGGTTGCCCAAACGGTCCTTGTCCACCGCACGGTAAGCACCGGCGATCAGGATCTGCAGGCGTCCCACGCGCTTGGCCATGTCATCCAGGGCCAGGCTGGCCGCGCCCTGGTCGATGGCCACGTTGCCGATGTGGTGGCCTTCGTCCAGCACCAGCAGCATGTCCGAAGGCGCGGCGATCAACGGCTGGTTGTTCTCACTCTCGCCGATGGATAGCGCTGACAGCAGCAGCGCATGGTTGGTGACCACGATCTGCGCATCGCGCACGGTGTTGCGCGAACGCAGCACCGCGCATTGCGCCGAATAGGCGCAGCGCCGTCCGGCACAGGCAGAGGCCGGCGTGGTGATGCGACCGCGCAGCCCCGGGCTGATGGTTTCCGGGGCGTTGTCGATGTCACCGTCCCAGCTGCCGGAGGTGAAAGCCACCGTCAGCCGCGCGGCGATGTCCATTTCAATCGGGGCCAACGGCCGGTCGTACAACGGCTGCTCGTCTTCGAACATGCCGCCCTGCGCCGCCTCGCCCTGCGCTTCGGCGGCATTGCGCGTGCACAGGTAACGGGTGCGGCCCTTGGCCAGCGCCACGGTGGCTTCCAGCCCGGTGGCCTTGAGGAAGTTCGGGATGTCACGCTCGACCAGCTGCGACTGCAACGCCACGGTGCCGGTGCTGATCACCAGCTTCTTCTTGGTGGCGATGGCGATGGGCACGCCGGCGGTGAGGTAACCCAGGCTCTTGCCGACGCCGGTCGGTGCCTCCACCACGCCCACGCCGCCGCTCCTGGCCAACGCACGCGACACCACGCCGATCATCTGGCTCTGTGAGCGGCGTGTGGCAAAGCCGGGGGTGTTGGCCTGCAGCGTGGTGTACGCCTTGCGGATTGCATCCTTCAGGGCGTCATCAAGCATGCGCGGCACGGCGACGGGTTCGGTCACGCCAGGATTACCGGTACGGGATCAGGCTGCGTATTGTCGCACGCTGGACCGCCCCACCCGGTTCGGCGACGCTGAACCTGTCAGCCCGCTGCGGGCCGGTCCCTGCGCTGCCGCAGGGACCTGTCAACGGTCAGGCCGGGCGCGGCACGCCACCGCGCAGGGCGCGCGTCAGCGCCCACACCACCAGCACCAGGCCGAAGGCTTCGACCAGCGACAGCGCGAAATGGACTCCATTGAGGATCATGCCGAGCCCGGCAATCGATCCGTACTGCCCGCTGTTGATCAGCCACAGCGGCAGCAGCGAAGCCAGCAGGCCGAACACACTGGTGGCGGCCAGCAGCAGCAGCCCGGCCAGCGCGCCGGTGCGTACCGGCCCACGGGGTACGTCCATCACCCAGACCACGCCGATGGTCAATGCGATCAGCACCGGCAGCCGCACCGCCGCCATGCTCAACACGGTCATCAGCAGATCGGTGCTTTCCATGTTCATTCCTCTCCGGTGAGGCGCGTGTTGCCACGCAGCCCGGCATACACCGCGTCGGTATCCGGGCGGACTTCGTGCCACTGCTGGAAGCTCTCGGCGGCCTGCTCAACCAGCATGCCCAGGCCGTCGACGGTGTTGCGGCATTCGGCCGAACGCGCCCATGCCAGGAAGGCGATCGCCGCATCACCGTAGTTCAGGTCCACCGCGGTGGTCATGCTGTTGACCAGCGACAGCGGCAGCTTGAAGGACGCACTGGGGTCACGGCCGGCCGAGGTCGCGTTGACGATCAGTTCGAAGTCGCCCAGGTCGTGCAGGTCGTCCCAGTAGCGGCTCAGCGCACGGCCCGGCTCGCCCATCGCATCGATCAGTTCATCGGCGCGTTCCGGCGTGCGGTTGACCACCACCAGTTCCCGGATGCCGGCATCCAGCAGCGAGGGCGCCACCGAGCGTGCCGAACCGCCGGCACCCAGCAGCAGGACGCGGCGGCCGCGCAGGTCCTGGCCGTGGCGGTCGGTGAGGTCACGCACCAGCCCGGCACCATCGGTGGTGTCGCCGTGCCAGCGGTCACCCTTGCGCAGCAGCGTGTTGACCGAGCCGGCACGGGTGGCGCGCGCGGTGCGCGTGGTGCACACCGCGAAGGCCGCTTCCTTGTGCGGAAGGGTGATATTGGCGCCACGTCCGCCTTCGGCCGCGAACGCTTCCAGCGCGGCAAGGAAGCCGTCCGGGGCTGCGTCGATGGCACGGTAGTCCACCGCGATGCCTTCCTGCCGGCCGAACGCGGCGTGGATGTCCGGCGACAGGGAGTGGGCGATGGGGTGGCCAAAGACAGCGTAGCGATCGGTCATGGAATCCTCGGATGGTTCGAAGGGGACGCCCTACACTGGGCCTCCCTGTACTGCCTGGACCTGGACGATGCGATCTGCCCTGCCCCTGCTGGTTGTGGCCGCCAGTTTACTCTGCACCCCCGTGGCGATGGCGTTGAATGAGTTCGGCATCGAAGGCATGGGCGTTGTCTCGACCAAGGCCGGGGAAGGCCGCGCCAGCCTCCGCCCGGACGGCCAGCGCATCGTGTTCGCCAGTGACCGCGTCGGCGGCAGCGGTGGCTGGGACCTGTGGCAGGCCGAGCTGCGCGAGGGCCGCTGGCAGGCGCCGCAGCCGCTGGCTTTGAACAGCACGGCCGATGACCTGGACCCATACTTCAGCCACGACGGGCGCTGGCTGCTGTTCGCCTCCGACCGCGATGGGACGATGGCGCTGTACCGGGTGGCCATCGATGCGGACGGTCGCTTCGGCGCAGCGGAGCGCTGGCAGGAGGCCGGGGTGCAGTCGGCCGAGCGCGGCGCGGCCTTGAGTGCGGACGGGGAGCGGTTGCTGTTCGCGCGGCAGGCCGGCACGGGACGCGGCTGGGACCTGCATTTCGCGACCATAAGCGATGGAAAGCGCGGCCCGGCGGTTGCGCTGGAGGCACTGAACAGCGCGGCCGACGAAACCGACGGCGAGTGGTTGGGGAGCGACGGTGCGGTGGTGTTCACGCGTGCCGGCGAGGGCACGGCGCAGCTGTGGCGCAGCGACTGCGCGTGGTCCGCGGCGGCGGTGCAGCCGGTGGCGTTGTCGTTCAATACGGCCGACGGGATGACCCGTGCCGCGGTGGTCGATGCGGCCAAGCCGGGTGAGCTGTTGCTGGTGAGCAGCAGCGCACGCGCACCACGCGCGGGCGGTAGCGATGTGTATCGGATGATGGCGCCACGGGCGGTGGCGGTGGCCGGGTGTGGGGTGCGGAAACCGGCCCGGTAGCGCCGAGCCATGCTCGGCGGGCAGTGGCCGGCGCGTGGGTAACGGTACACGGCCAGCGGCCGTCTTTACCGGTCCAGCAGGCTGGCGCGGGCCTGTTCGTACTCTGCTTCGCTGATGCGGCCCTCGTCCTTGCGCCGGTTCAACGCGGCCAGTTCGGCCTGCACCGCTTCGGGCAGCTGCATCTCGCGCGATACGCGGGCGGCCGCTGACGGCAGTTCCGGTGCACGCCGTTTTTCGCGGAACGACGCCAGCGCCAGCCAGACGATCAGCGCGCCGAACACTACCACCCCGATGATCCAGATCATCCAGTGGCCAACGCCCAGGATCTCCATCGTTCCGTCCTCCTCGTGCAGAAGCCGCTATTGTCAGCGCTCGTGCAGCCAGCGCGCCACCTGCGGCGCGAAATAGGTCAGCACCCCATCGGCGCCGGCGCGCTTGAAGCACATCAGCGATTCCATCACGCAGGCACGTTCGTCCAGCCAGCCATTGGCCGCGGCCGCCTTCAACATCGCGTACTCGCCACTCACCTGGTAGGCGAACGTTGGCACGCCGAAGGTTTCCTTGACCCGCCGCACCACGTCCAGGTACGGCATGCCCGGCTTGACCATCACCATGTCCGCGCCTTCTTCCAGGTCCAGTGCGATCTCGCGCAGAGCCTCGTCACCGTTGGCCGGATCCATCTGGTAGGTCTTCTTGTCGGCCTTGCCGAGGCTGCCGGCACTGCCCACCGCGTCGCGGAACGGACCGTAGAAGGCCGATGCATACTTGGCCGAATAAGCCATGATGCGGGTGTTGATGAAGCCGGCCTCGTCCAGCCCGCGGCGGATGGCGCCGATGCGCCCGTCCATCATGTCCGACGGCGAAATGACATCCACGCCGGCCCGCGCATGCGACACCGACTGCTTCACCAGTGCTGCCACGGTGATGTCGTTGAGCACGTAACCACTGTCATCGATGATGCCGTCCTGGCCGTGGGTGGTGTAGGGGTCCAGCGCCACGTCGGTCATCACGCCCAGCGTCGGGAAGCGTTCTTTCAATGCGCGCACGGCACGCTGCGCCAGCCCGTCATCGGCCCAAGCGGCTTCGGCGTCCAGCGACTTCAACGCCGGATCGATCACCGGGAAGATGTCGAGCACCGGGATGCCCAGCTCCACCGCCGCTTCACCGACTTTCAGCAGTTCTTCGATGGACAGGCGCTCCACGCCCGGCATCGACGGGATCGCGGTGCGGCCGGCATGCTCATGCACGAACACCGGATGGATCAGGTCATCCACGGTCAGCGTGTTTTCGCGCATCATCCGGCGCGAGAAATCATCGCGGCGCATGCGACGGGGGCGGTACAGGGGGTGCGACATGGGGGGCTCCGTCAAGGCATCAGGTCACTGCAGGCGATAGTCGCGCGGCAGCAGGGGGTCGGGTAGCGGGCGCTGGCCGAGCGCGTCCAGCTGGTCGATTTCAACGGTACGCACCATCGCATCCAGCGGCAGGTCGTTGGGCTCGGTACCGAAGGGGTCTTCCATCTCTTCGCCCAGTTGGTCCAGGCCGAAGAAGGCATAGGCGAGCACCGCCGACAGCACCGGCGTGGCCCAGCCCAGCGAACTGGCCAGGCCGAACGGCAGCAGCACGCAGAACAGCCACGCGCAGCGGTGCAGCAACAGGGTATAGGCGAACGGCAGCGGGGTGGCGAGGATGCGCTCGCAGCCGGCCTGGATGGATGACAGCGCATGCAGGCGCTCTTCCAGCTGGGCATACAGGATCGGCGACAGCCGGCCGGCGTGCAGCGGCACGGCCAGCTCGGCGGCGATCATCGACAGCAGCGCGTCCAGGGTGTTGCGACGGTCATGCAGCAGCACGTGCTGGTCGGCATCCAGCCATCGGCGTGCCGCCTGCGCTTCGTCCGCGCCGCGCAGGCGCGCGGCCAGGCCGTGCGCGAAGGCAATGGCGAGATGGCCGATACGCGTGCGGCGTGGCGCATCGTCGGGCAGCAGCTGCTGCACCTGGCGGGCCAGCGAGCGCGATTCGAAAATGAGCTGGCCCCACAGCTTGCGGCCTTCCCACCAGCGTTCATGGCAGGCGTTGTTGCGGAAACTGAGGAAGATCGACAGCACCAGGCCAAGCAGCGCGAACGGCGCGGAGGACACCCGTTCCATGCCCGGCACGTTGCCCAGTTCGACCACGGCGGAAACGGCGATGGCCAGCAGCAGGATCGCCAGCACCTTGGGCGCCACCGCCGGAACGATGGAACCCCGCAGGATGTACAGCAGCTGCCAGCCGTGCGGACGTGGGCGGATGATCATGGGGCTTAGGGGGCGTTGCGCGCCGATCTGGCGCTGGGCAGGGCCGGGCGGCCCTCGGGCTGGTCATTGTACGCCCCCCACCCTGCCCTCCCTGCGCACCTGCGACCGAGGGTCGCACCGCAGCCTCAGACGATGCCGCCGCCCAGCCCCAGGCGGAAGATGCCGACCACGATGACGATGCCGTTGAGGATCAGCCCGGTCCAGGCCCGGCCGCGCTTGCTGGGATGGGTGAACAGGATGCCGATCGCTGCGATCAACGCACCCACGGCGGCGAACGGGATCAGGAACCAGTTGCCCCAGCCGAGCAGCGGCACCAGCGCGACCACCATCCATACCAGTGCCACGATGCCCCACAACAGACTGATCAGTCCCATACGCCCTCCTCGCCGATGGATTGGGGCCCACCATAGCCGTTCGCGTGGGCGTCGGATAGGCCCGCATGGGCTTGCCGCCGCGCTCACCGCTGCGGTGCTAGCGTGCCTGCAGGGCCCCGGCGTTGGGGCCGATTCAGATCGATGGACCGATGATCCGCTGCCTACCTACAGGGGTTCGAGCCATGAAGATGACCACCACGACATTCCGCTGGACCGCCGCTGCCGCCGTGCTGCTGGTGGTGGCCGGCTGTGCCAGCACTTCGCGGGTGATGCTGGGCCAGGCCCGCGCGCCCATCGACCCTGCCCAGGTGCAGGTGTATTCCACCCCGCCGGCCGGTTCGGTGGAGATCGCCCAGTTGGAATCGTCCAGCGCGGTGGGCTTCGGCACGCAGGGCCAGACCGATGCGGCCGTGGCCCGCCTCAAGCGCGATGCCGCCGCGCTCGGCGCCAACGGCGTGATCCTGATGGGCGTGGGCTCCAGCGGCTCGCCGGTGGGCATGTCGGTGGGTGCCGGCAGTTACGGTTCGCGCGTCGGCGGCGGCGTGGGCATCGGCATTCCGACCACCCAGCGCAAGGCGGCCGGCGTGGCGATCTGGGTGCCCAACCCGCCGCCCGTCCCGCGCCTGCCGGCCCAGCAGATCCCGGCACGCTGATCCACAAAAAGGGGACGGAGGGAATTAAGTCGTTTTCAGCCTTAAACGGGCCAGAAACGACTTAATTCCCTCCGTCCCCTTTTTTGCGGGTCAGCGGTATTTCGGGATGAAGGCTTCGTTGACCGCCTTGGCCAGCTGGTCCGGCGGCAGCAGGCCCTGGTCCAGCAGGAAGTTGTTGAAGGCCTTGCGGTCGAACTTCGCGCCCAGCGCCAGCTCGGTCTGCATGCGCAGTTCCAGGATGCGGGTGTAGCCGTAGAAGTAACTGCCGGCCTGGCCGGGCATGCGCACGGTGTAGCGGTCCAGTTCCTGGGTGGCCATCGCCTTGGACAGGCTCACTTCGTCGATCAGCACGCGCTCGGCGTCGGCGCGTTCGATCAGGCCCAGGTTGAGCATCGGATCCAGCATCGCGCGCGCGGCGCGCAGCAGGCGGAACTGCAGCGCGATCAGCTGCCCGTCCAGCGGTTCGTAAGGCACCATTTCCGCTTCGGCATACAGCGCCCAGCCTTCGACATTGACCGAATTGAACGCGAACATCGTGCGCGCCAGCGAGACGCCGCGCTCGACCATCGCGGTGAACTGCAGTTCGTGGCCGGGACGGCCTTCGTGCGCGCTCAGCGTCCAGGCCGCGGAGCCGAAGTTGAAATCATCGTACTGCGCGCCTTCGCCGGCCGCCGGGTTGCCCAGCGGCAGCACGAAGGTGCCCTGCTGCCCGGTATTGTTGACCAGCGGTGCCGGGAGGAAATGCGGGGCCGGGCTGGCCGCGCTTTCCGCCGCCGAACCCAGTCGCATCTGCATCGCACGCTGCGGCACATCGACGATCTGGTGTTCGTGGATCAGCGGATCGATCGCATCGATGACCTTGCGGTAGTGGCCTTCCAGCTGGTCGTTGGCGATGGTTTCCTTCTTCAGCGCGCGGATCACCGCGACCGGATCGGTCGGATCGCTGACCTTCAGGCCCTTGGCCTGCACCACCAGCGGTGCCAGCTGGCGCATCGCCGAACGGGTTTCCATGAACTCCAGCTGGGCGCGCTGCATCAGCAGCTTGGGGTCGATGTCGATACCGACCTGCTTGAGCTGGTAGGCATACACCGGCGCGGGCAGGCGGGTGTCTTCGCGCGCCTTCGGCAGCACCGTGCTGCGCGTCCACGCCGCGTAGTCCTTCAGCTGCCCAGCGAGGGTCTTCATCGCCTCGTCGGCACCGGCAACCTTGTACTTCTGCAGCAGCGATTCGATGCCGCTGATGTAGGTCTCCACGTTGTCCAGCGACTGCTGCACTTCGATCTTCGTCGGCTGCAGCAGCGCACTGTTGGACAGGCGTTCTTCGTAACGCTGGCGGGCCAGCGTGGTCAGCGGCGTACCGCCCGGCTGCAGGCCGGCATAGGCCTTCAGGCGATCCACCGCCTTGGCGCGGCGCTCGGCCGGCACCTGGTCGGACAGCAGCAGGTTGAGACCGCTGAAGATGGTCTGCGGCGCGTCGCTCCACGGCAGGAAGTACTGCTCGCCCAGCGTGCTGCCCTCGATGCTTTCGCTCGCCGCACCGATCATGATCTCCAGGTCCTGGCGGACGTTGGGGTCCTTCTCGCTGGCCAGCTTGGCCTGCAGTTCGCCGCGCGCCTTGGTCATCGCCTCGCGATAGCGCCTGGCGTTGTCCGGGCCGAGGTCGGCAACCTTGTCGTCGTAGCCGGGCACGCCGAAGAAGCCGGTGCTTTCCGGCTGGAACGGGCCCTGCGCATCCAGCAGGATCTGCGCCAGCTGGTTGCTGCGCGCCACCCAGGCCGGGGCCGCGGCGGGCTTCTTGGAAGCGGCGGCCGGGGCCGCATGGGCCGGAGCGATGGACAGCAGCGGGGCAGCACCCAACGCGAGGGCAATGGCAAGGACAAGCGGCTTCATCACACACTCCAGGATGCGGGCAATGCCAGCACCCTACGCATTCATGGCCGGGGCGGCAATGCGCCGGAGGTCACGGCCGAAGGCGCAGCCCCGCCAACAGCGGGGCCAGGCGATCAGGGCTTCAGGCAGCGGCCGAGGAAATCCTCTGCCACGCGATAACGGTGCAACGCGTCCGCACCGGACAAGCCGTGCTTGGCGCCCGGGTAGGTCATCAGTTCAAACGGCTGGCCGCGCTTCTGCAGCGCGCTCATCAGCACCGTGGAATTACTGAACAGCACGTTGTCATCGGCCATGCCGTGGATCAGCAGCAGGCGCGAACGCAGGCCATCGATATGGGTCAGCACGCGCGCTTCGGTGTAACCCGCTTCGTTGCGCGCGGGCAGGTCCATGTAGCGCTCGGTGTAGTGGGTGTCATACAGGCCCCAGTCGGTGACCGGTGCACCGGCCACGCCGCAGGCATAGCGGTTGGACGCCTTGGCCAGCAGCATCAGGGTCATGTAACCGCCGTTCGACCAACCCTGCACACCGATCCGCGCCGGGTCCACCCACGGCTGCTTCTGCAGCCATTCCACGCCACGCAGCTGGTCGGCCACTTCCACCGTGCCCTGCTTGCCATACAGTGCGCCGCCGAAGTCGCGACCACGGCGCGGGGTGCCGCGGTTGTCCAGCGAAAACACCACGTAGCCCTGCTGCGCCAGGTACTGGTTGAACAGGTGATCGCCGCGGCCCGGCCAGGCGTTGGTGACGGTCTGCGAAGCGGGGCCGCCGTACACGTACACCGCCACCGGATAGCGCTTGGCGGCATCGAAGCCGGCCGGCTTGATCACGCTGTAGTTCAGTGGCGTGCGGCCATCGGCGGCGGTCAGCGTGCCGAACTCCACCGGCAGCTGTGCGTCCCGGTAGCGCGCATAGGGATGCGCCGGATCGGCCAGGTTGTTCTCCACCAGAGTGGCGATCTTCTCGCCTTTGGCGCGGAACAGTTCGATCTTCGGCGGCGTGCCGGTGTTGGACCAGCTGTCCACGTAGACGCTCGCGTTGCGCGCGAAACTGGCACTGTGCATGCCCGGGGACTGAGATAGTTTCTTCGGCGCTCCACCCTGCAGCGGCACGCTGTAGATGTGACTCTCGCGTGCCGATTCCATGCCGGCACGGAAGAACACCAGCCCGGCCTTTTCATCCACGGCCAGCAGCTCATCCACCGACCAGTCACCCGTCGTCAGCGCGTGCGCCTTGCCGGCCTTGTCGATGCGGTACAGGTGTTCGAAACCGGTGCGTTCGGACGACCACAGCAGGCTGCCGTCATCAAGGAAACGCAGGCTGTTGTGCAGCGGCACCCAGGTCTTGCTGGTCTCACGGGCGAGCACGCGCTGGCGGCCGTCGGCCAGCGTGGTTTCCACCAGCTCCAGCTGGCGCTGGTCACGGCTCTGGCGCTGGAAGCTGAGGTGCTGCGGATCGCGCCAGTCCACGCGCGCCAGATAGATGTCCGCCTCCTTGCCGAGGTCGATCCAGCGCGGCTGTGCGTCCAGCGCCGGCGCGATCACGCCCAGCTGCACGCGCACGTTGGCATCGCCGGCGGCCGGGTAACGCTGTTCGATGACATCGGTGCGGTCGGGGTAGACCTCGTAGCGCTTCTGCACCGGCACCGGGCTTTCGTCGATGCGGGCAAAGGCGATCGCCGAATCGTCCGGCGCCCACCAGTAACCGGTGTGGCGATCCATTTCCTCGTCGGCCACGAACTCGGCCACGCCGTTGCCGATGGTCGCGCTACCGTCGCCGGTCAGCTGGCGCTGCTGGCCGCTGGCCAGGTCGATCACCCACAGGTTGCGGGCGCGGATGAAGCTGACGAAGCCACCGCGTGGGGACAGCTTGGCATCGGTGGCGAAGCCCTCGCCATGGGTCAGTTGGCGCACGGCGGCGGTGCCCTGCTTGCCCAGGTCGTACAGATACAGTTCGCCACCGAGCGGGAACAGCAGGGTGCGCGCATCGGGCGACCACTGGTAATCCACGATGCCGGTCATGGCCGCGATGCGCTGGCGCTCGCGGCGTGCCTTTTCTTCATCGCTCAGCGTTTCGGTGCCGGGCAGGACGACCTTGGAATCCACCAGCAGGCGGGTCTGCGCGCTGGCGATATCGTAGGTCCACAGGTCCAGCTGGTTGCGGTCGCTGTCCTTGCCGCGCAGGAAGCTGACCTGCGATCCATCGGGCGCCACCTTGGGCTTCATCAACGTCGGGCCGGACAGCGGCAACGCGCCGGTGATGGCTTCCAGGGTAAGTTTTTCAGCGTGGGCGGTGGTGGCGGTAGCGAGCATCAGGGCAAGGGCAGCGAACAGGTGGCGCATGAAAGGTTCCGGTATACGGCTGCCCCAATCCTAACCCGGCGCCGCCGCCTGCGCGGCAGCACCAGGCAGGGTCCGGCGTCAGCGCTTGCCGAACAGGTGCTTGCGTTCCTCATCGCTGAGCGGCTTGCCCGCATCCGGATTGACCTGCTGGCGCAACGCGTAGGCGCGTTGGGTGGCCGGCCGCGCGGCGATTGCCTGGTGCCAGCGCTGCAGGTTCGGGAACGCGGCGAAGTCCGGCGGCAGCTTGTCGTAGGCCCCGATCCACGGATAGCTGGCCATGTCGGCGATGCTGTACGCGCTGCCGGCCAGCCATTCGTGCTCGGCCAGGCGCTTGTCCATCACCCCGTGCAGGCGGCTGACTTCGTTGCCATAGCGTTCGATGGCATACGGGATTTTCTCCGGCGCATACACGTTGAAATGCCCCATCTGCCCGCTCATCGGGCCCAGCCCGGCCATCTGCCAGAACAGCCACTCCAGGGTTTCCACGCGCTCGCGCGGGTCGCGGGACAGGAAGCTGCCGGTCTTTTCGGCCAGGTACAACAGGATCGCGCCGGACTCGAACACGCTCAGCGGCGCGCCACCACCGGCCGGGGTCGGGTCGAGGATCGCCGGCATCTTGTTGTTGGGCGAGATGGCGAGGAATTCCGGCTTGAACTGGTCGCCGGTGCCGATGTTGACCGGATGGATGCGGTACTCCAGCCCGGCCTCTTCCAGGAACAGGGTCACTTTGTGGCCGTTCGGGGTGGGCCAGTAATACAGATCGATCATGGCGGGTCACTCATCGGGGATGTGCTGCGAGTGTAGTAGGTGGACCCGCTTGGCACTGTCTCATTGGACCAGTACTCTGCGCCCTCTCCTGCAACGCAGCATGCCGTCCATGACCCCTCAGCACCGCCCCAACCCCCTGTCCACCCTGATCTTCGCCTCGCGCTGGCTGCAGCTGCCGCTGTACCTGGGCCTGATCGTCGCCCAGGGCGTCTATGTCTACCTGTTCGGCAAGGAGCTGTGGCACCTGATCATGGATGCCAGCAACCTGGGCGAGCAGCAGATCATGCTGATCGTGCTGGGGCTGATCGACGTGGTGATGATCTCCAATCTGCTGGTGATGGTGATCGTCGGTGGCTATGAGACCTTCGTTTCGCGCCTGCGTCTGGAAGGCCACCCGGACCAGCCGGAATGGCTGAGCCACGTCAACGCCAGCGTGCTGAAGGTGAAGCTGGCGCTGTCGATCATCGGCATCTCCTCGATCCACCTGCTGAAGACTTTCATCGCCGCTGGCGCGCTGGATGGCCTGCCGCTGTGCCCGCCGGAGCTGATGAACGCCGCCGCTTCGGCCGCCAACGCCGGCGCTGCCAAGTGCGCCACGCTGACCTCCACCGGGGTGTTGTGGCAGACCATCATCCACGCCGTATTCATCCTGTCGGCGATCGGCATCGCCTGGACCGACAAGCTGATGGGCGGCGGCACCAGCACCGCCCGGGACCCCCACTGACCTGGTGGCAGGGGTGGCTGATCCGCCCCTGCCCTTCCCCCCCGGGGGATGCTAGATTGCACAGCTGACAGTATCTGCCTACGGCGTCGGGAAACGCCGCAGGCTCGTGCCTGGGACCATTGCCAGGTCTTTCGTATCGTCGTTTCAAAGGGGGAAACAGGATGTCGTACGCCAGGAAATCCGTCGTTGTTCGTGCGCGCCTGCTCGCGCCTGCCGTCCTGCTGATCGGCCTCGCCGCCTGTTCAGGCAAGGACGAGACCGCCGCACCCGCTACCGATGCCAAGCCCGCCGCCGCCGCGCCTGCCGCCACCGCGCCCGCCGCCGAACCGGCCGTGTCCAGCAAGGTCCAGGCGATGGGCAGCGAGGAACTGCGCGAAGCGGCCAGCCAGGCACTGCGCGACAACCGCATGTACGCCCCCGCCGGCGACAATGCGATCGAGTACTACCTGGCGCTGCGCGACAAGACCCCGGACGATGCGTCGGTGAAAAGCGCGCTGACCGACCTGCTGCCGTACACGCTGATCGCCGCCGAACAGAACATGGCGCGCGAGGACTTCGAGGAAGGCCAGCGGCTGATCGCGCTGATCGAGAAAGTGGACCCGAAGGCGCCGGCATTGCCGCGCCTGAAGCAGGGCATCACCCGCGGCGTGGAAGTGGCCGCGCTGCGCACCACCGAAGAAACCGAGCGCGTCAAGCGCGAAGCCGAAGCCAAGACCAAGCAGCTGGCCGAACAGCAGAAGCTGGCCGAGCAGCGCACCCGCGAGGCCGCCGCGGCCCAGCAGATCGCGGCACAGCAGGCCGCTGCCACCCCGGCGGCCGCTGCACCCGCGCCGGCCGCGCAGGATGCCGAACGCCAGGCCGCCGCTCGCCGCGAAGCCGAACAGCGCCAGCAGCAGGCCGCCGCACAGGCCGCCGCTGCCGCCGCCGCACGCCAGACCGCAGCGCCCACCCTGCGTCCGGTCAGCACGCCGGCCCCGCGCTACCCGGCCGACGCGCTGCGTTCCAATACCTCCGGCGAAGTGCTGGTGGAGATCACCGTCGGCACCGACGGCTCGGTCACCAGCGCCCGCGTGCTGCGCGCCACCCCGGCCCGCACCTTCGACCGCGAAGCCTTGGCCGCGGTGAAGCGCTGGCGCTTCGAACCGGTCGCCGCACCGGTCACCACGCGCCGCACGCTAGCCTTCAGCCCGGGCGGCTGAAAAAGGGGACGGAGGGGATTAAGTCGTAATCCCCTCGTTTCCACCACCGTGTGCCTTGCTGCCACAGCGTGGCACGACGTGGCCTGATAACGCCGCGCGTCCTCGCCCCGCAGGCTGGGCTTCCATCCAACATGGAAGCCCGCGCCATGCCCCGCCATGCCCGCCTGCTGGTGCCAGGCCTGCCGTTCCACGTCGTCCAGCGCGGCGTCAACAAAGGCGCGATATTCGCCGACGATCTGGACCGCGACCATTTCCTGCGCGTGATGCACAAGGCCTTCGTCAAGCATGACGTTGCGCTGCATGCATATGTGCTGATGGACAACCATGTGCACCTGCTGGCTACGCCGAAGACCACCGGTGGTCTGGCCCATGCGATGCGGGCCCTCGGTACGGGCTACGTGCAGGCCTTCAACCAGCGACACGGTCGATCCGGTCCGCTTTGGCAGGGTCGCTTCCATTCCAGCATGATCGACAACGACGCCTACCTGCTGGCGGTCTACCGCTACATCGAACTCAATCCGGTGCGCGCCGGCCTGGTGGCCGCCCCTGAGCAGGCAGCCTGGTCCAGCGTGCACGGCAATCTGGGCCTGCGCCGTGACCCGTTGCTGACCCCCCATCCCACCCTGCTGATGCTGGGTGGCACCCCCGCGCAACGCCGTGTCGGCTATCGGGCGTTCCTCCGCGATCATCGTCGCGCCTGCGCGGACGCGCCGGCAATCCGCGAGCATGGGAAGAAGCAGTGCCCGCTGGGCAGTGCGCGGTTCCTGGACATGCTGACTGAAACCCTGGGGCGCCCCGTAGCGGCACGGCCACGGGGCCGCCCGCGCAAGCCAGGCAGCGAATCGTGATGGAGGGACGGAAAGGACGAGTCGAAAACGACTTAATCCCCTCCGTCCCCTTTTTGCTCAGCCGGAGATCGCGAGGCGTTCCTGGCGGTAGCGGTGGATCGCGGCGAACCACAGCAGGGCGGCCAGGCCGAGGTTTGCGCCGAGGTAGATCACCCAGATCGTCGGGCTGATGTGCTCGTGGCGGATCACCTTCAGCAGCATCTGGTTCTGCGACAGGAACGGGATGGCGTACTGCCACACCACGCTCTTAAGCGGATACACCAGCAGCGCGTAGCTGGGCAGCATCGGCAGCAGCATCAGCCAGGTCATGTGGCTCTGGGCTTCCTTCATGCTCTTGGAGGCGGCCGACAGGAAGGTCAGCAGCGAGGTGCCGATCAACAGCATCGGCAGCATCACCAGCAGCATCTGCAGCATCGAACCCAGGCCCATGTTGAGCTGGCGGCCGACGCTGCTGTCGGACAGCTGGGCGCTGAGCTTGAACGCCACCAGGGTCAGCACCAGCGAGGCGATACCCACCACGCAGGCGGCGGCGATCTTGCCGCTGACGATGGCGCTGCGCTTGGCCGGGGTGGCCAGCAACGGCTCCAGCGACTGCCGTTCGCGCTCGCCGGCGGTGGTGTCCATCACCAGGTAGGCACCGCCCAGGAACGAGGTGATGGTCAGCAGCAGCGGCAGCAGCATCGACAGCATCATGCCCTGCTTGGCCTCGGCCGAGGCCAGGTCCTGGGTCGCCACGTCCAGCGGACGGGCGACCTGCGCGTCGATGCCGCGTGCCATCAACCGCAACGAACCGACCTGCCCGTTGTAGGTCTGCAGGGCTGCCTTGAGGCGCGCGGTGGGCACGTCGGCGGCGCGTCGGGTGCTGTCCTGCAGGATCTCCACCAGGGCCGGGCGGCCATCGCGCCAGCGTTCGTCGAACGCCTCGCTGATACGCAGTGCCACGTCGATGCGCTGGTCACTGATCGCCTCGTTGAGGTCCTTGGGGGCAGCGGTCGCGTTGAGGCCCTGCGCGGCCAGGAACCGCACCAGGTTGGGTGCGTTCTCCGCGCCGATGGTCGGGATTTCCAGCGGCTGCTCGATCTGCGACTTGACCCGGCTTTCGGCCAGCTTGCCCATGCCCAGGATCAGGATCGGGTACAACAGCGGGCCCATCAGCAGGGTCAGGGCCAGGGTGCGGCGATCACGCGAGAGGTCGCGCAGTTCCTTGCGCATCACGGTGAACAACGTGGACATGATGCTCATGCGTGCAGGCCCTCTTCGGTGCCGATCAGTTTGACGAAAGCGTCTTCGAGGTTGCTCTCGCCGGCCTGCGCGCGCAGTTCATCGGCGCTGCCGGCGGCCATCACCGTGCCCTTGGCGACGATCACGATGTGGTCACACAGCGCGGACACCTCCTGCATGATGTGGCTGGAGAAGATCACGCAGCGGCCTTCGTCGCGCAGGCCATGCAGGAACCGGCGCATCGCGCGGGTGGTCATCACGTCCAGGCCATTGGTCGGCTCGTCCAGGATCACGTTGCGCGGGTCATGCACCAGCGCACGGGCAATCGCGGTCTTGGTGCGCTGGCCCTGCGAAAAGCCATCGGTCTGCCGGTCCAGGATGTCGCCCATGTCCAGCGCGCGCGACAGCGCTTCGGTGCGCTGGGCGATGGTGCCCGCGTCCAGTCCGTGCAGTTCGCCGAAATAGGCGATGTTCTCGCGCGCGGTCAGCCGCTTGTAGACCCCGCGCGCGTCGGGCAGCACGCCCAGCCGGCGGCGCACTCCGGTGGCGTCGACGTTCGCGTCGATACCGTCCACGGTGACCCGGCCCTGGTCCGGGCTCATCAGCGTGTACAGCATGCGCAGGGTGGTGGTCTTGCCGGCGCCGTTCGGCCCGAGCAGGCCGGTGATGCGGCCATCCTCGGCACGGAAGCTGACGTCCTGCACCGCCTGGATGCGGCCGGTCTTGGTGTTGAATGCCTTGTGCAGGCCCTCTGCGACGATCATGGTTCCCATCCGTTGAACGAGGTGAACGCCGGCACGTGGCTCAGCGAATCCAGGCAGCTGGCATCCACTGCCTTGGCGTCTGCGGTGTCGATGTACTGGCCCAGCACGCGCGGCATGCAACCGGCGTTGATGCTGCCGTGGCCCTGCCCGCGGGCGACGATGTGGCGACCGTTGGGCAGGCCCTTCAGCACCTGCTCGGCGTAGCGCGGCGGGGTGACCGGATCCAGCTCGCCGGACAGCAGCAGCACCGGCAGATCGCTCTTGAACGGCGTGGCGGCGTCGGCGGCGGCCTTGTCATGTGGCCACACCGTGCAGGCAGCGAAGAACATCTGCGCCACGTTCGGACCCAGCAGGCGATCGCTCTGCGGAGCCGGCTGGAAGCGCGGTGCGTCCTCGCTGCAGATCACCGACCACTGCATGCCCCGGCTGATCTGCAGGTCCATCGCGCGCGAGGCGTTGCGGGTCAGCGCCGCGAGCGGACCGTAGCGCCCCTGTGCGGCTTCGTCGAGCACCACCGGCAGCAGCGAGGACAGTTCGGGAATGTAGGAGAAGGCGAAGATCAGGCCGAGCACGCTGTCCGGCTTGAGCACATCCTGGCGGGCCTCGGCGGTGGCCGGGTCGCGGTAGTCGACCGTCACCGGCGCAGCGGCCAGGGTGTCCAGCACGCTGCGCAGCTGGGTACGGGTATTGACCGGGAAACGCTTGGCGCAGGCCGCGTCCTTGATGCACTGCGCGGACTGCAGGATGATCGCGTCCTCGAAGGTGTTGGCGAAGTCACCGCCGACCACCAGATCGTTTGGCACCACGCCGTCGATCACCATGCTGCGCACGTGCTGCGGATAGCGCGCGGCATAGCGCTGGGCCACGCGGGTTCCGTAGGAGCCGCCGACCAGGTTGAGCTGCCCGGCACCGAGTGCCTTGCGCACCGCGTCCAGGTCATCGATGGCCTGCGAGGTGGTGTAGAAACGCGGGTCCGCACGGCCTTCCAGCGACGTGGCGCACTGGGCGGCGTAGCCTTGGATGTACGCCTCGGTGGGATCGGCGTGCTCGTCCATCGGCAGTTCCTTGCCGTCCGCGCCGAGGCAGCTCAGCGGATTGGAGCCGCCGGTGCCGCGCTGGTCGATCAGGAAGATGTCGCGCTGCTTGCGCACCTGGCGCAGCGCGGTGCTGACCGGCAACGCCACGTCGCTGGCTGCCTGGCCCGGACCACCGGCCAGGAAGAACACCGGATCCGGCAGGCCGGTGGCGGCCTTGTCCGCATCCAGCCAGGCGATGCGCAGGTCGATCTTCCGGCCTTCCGGCGCGGCGGGGTTTTCCGGCACGCTGAAGGTGCCGCACAACGCTTCGACATTCGCCGCGGCGACCGCGCCGGTCAGCGTGCAGGGTGTGAACTCGATCTGCCCGTAGTGGCGCCCGCTGGCCGAACCTTCGGTTCCCGAGGGTGGCGCACTGCACGCAGCACACAGGACACTGGCCAACACCCCGGCCAGTTTCAGGTGGTTTCTGGACATCTTCCTTGCTTCCCCTTGCTGATAGTCATGCGACAAGGACGGGGCCCCGGCGCGGATGTGACCAAGTTACACCGAAGGGAGTCGGCGCCGCGATGGGCGGCGGCGGCGGAGGGATGTTCTGGCCGGTGTCGAGCAGGCTCGACACTACGGGGCCGGCCGGTGGGGGGGTCGTACAATGCCGTTCACGCCACACCGCAGGACCACCGCCATCAGCCAGCCGATGTCCATCGACCGGATCAGCCTGACCACGCTGCGGTTGTTCGTGGCCGTGGCCGAGGAAGGCTCGCTGACCCGTGCGGCCGAACGCGAGGCGATCGCCACCTCCGCCGCCAGCCGTCGCCTGAATGACCTGGAGAGCGGGCTGGATGTGGCGCTGTTCACCCGCAACTCGCGCGGCATGCAGCTGACCCTGGCCGGCGAGAGCCTGCTGCAGCACGCGCGGCGCATGCTGCTGGCAGCTTCCGCACTGTCATCGGAGCTGCTGGAATACCGCCGCGGCATCCGCGGGCATATCCGCATGCTGGCCAACCTGTCGGCCATCGTGGCCTACCTGCCGGAGGAGCTGGAGCAGTTCTTCCTGACCCATCCAGACCTGCGCATCGAGCTGGAAGAACGCCCCACCGGCGGCGTGGTGCGCGGCATCCAGGAAGGCTGGGCGGAAATCGGCGTGTGTTCCGGCGATGGCGAACTGGGCGACCTGACCGCCGTGACCTTCCGCCGCGATCGGTTGGTGATGCTGATGCGGCCGGACCATCCGCTGGCCGGCAGCGGGCCGCTGGCGTTCGCCGATACGCTGCCCTTCGACCAGATCGCGCTGCATGCGGAGAGCTCGATCTTCACCCGTTCGCAGATGGCCGCGCGCGATGCAGGCCGGCCGCTGCGGCGGCGCATCCACGTGCCCGGCTTCGACGCCATCTGCCGCACCGTGCAGGCCGGGCTGGGCATCGGCGTGGTGCCCGAGCCGGTGTTCGCGCTGTTCGGCCGGGCCATGCACCTGCATGTGGAAGCGCTGACTGATGGCTGGGCCCAGCGCGAACTGAAACTGGTCTGGCGCGGTGACCGGCCGTTGTCCACCGCCGCCCAGCAGCTGGTCGAGCACCTTCGACCAAAGGCGTAGGCGTTCGCGTTTCGCGAACGGTTTTTCGTCAGAAAGGCATGGCGTCATCCGATGATTGCGACCTACCCTGCCGGTCTAGTCCTGGGAGGGTAGAAGATGTCCGGTCCATTGCACGGCATCCGCGTTGTTGAATTCGGAACACTGATCGCGGCGCCGTTTGCCGCGCGGCTGTTCGCCGAGTTCGGCGCCGAGGTGATCAAGATCGAGTCGCCCGAGGGCGGCGACCCGTTGCGCAAGTGGCGCAAACTGCATGGCGACACTTCACTGTGGTGGTCGCTGCAGGCGCGCAACAAGAAGTCGGTGGCATTGGACCTGAAGTCCGCCGAGGGCGCCGAGGCGGCGCGCCAACTGGCTGCCAGCGCCGATGTGGTGATCGAGAATTTCCGTCCCGGCGGCCTGGAAAAGCTGGGTCTGGGCTGGGACGTGCTGTCCGCACTGAATCCGGACCTGGTGATGGTGCGCATCTCCGGCTATGGCCAGGACGGCCCGTACCGCGACCGGCCGGGCTTCGGAGCGATCGGCGAGGCGATGGGCGGCATCCGCTACACCACCGGTGACCCGAGCACGCCGCCGGCACGCGTGGGCATCAGCCTGGGCGACTCGCTGGCCTCGCTGCATGGGGTCATGGGCGCGCTGATGGCGCTGCTACGGGTCAAGACCGGCCAGGGCGGCGGCCAGGTGGTGGACGTATCGCTGGTGGAAAGCGTGTTCAACCTGATGGAAAGCCTGGTGCCCGAGCACGCGATGTTCGGCACGGTGCGTGAACGCACCGGCGGCGCGCTGCCGGGGATCAGCCCATCCAACACCTATCCCACCTCCGATGGCAGCTTCGTGGTGATCGCCGGCAACAGTGATCCGATCTTCCGCCGCCTGATGCGCGCGATCGACCGCAACGACCTGGCCGACGATGCCGCGCTGGCGACCAATCCGGGCCGGGTGCTGCGCAATGCCGAGCTGGATGCGGCCATCACCCATTGGACCAGCGGGCTGCACATCGATGCAGTGCTGGCCGCACTGGATGCCGCCGACGTGCCTGCCGGACGCATCTACTCGGCCGCCGATATCGTCGCCGATCCGCACTACCGCGCGCGCGGCATGCTGCTGGAAACCACCCTGCCCGATGGCCAGCCGATCACCCTGCCGGGCATCGTGCCGAAGCTGTCGGCCACACCGGGCCGGATGCACTGGACCGGCCCGGCACTCGGCGAACACACCGACCAGGTACTGGCCACGCTGGGCATGACCGCGGCCGCCATCGCGACCGCCAGTGGCCGCACCGGAGAATCCGCATGAGCACTGTCCGTCCCTTGATCGTGCAGGAAGTCTGCCTGCGCGATGGCCTGCAGATCGAACCGGTGTTCGTGCCCACGGCCGACAAGATCCGCCTGGCCGATGCCTTCAGCGCACTCGGCTTTGCGCGCATCGAGGTCAGCAGTTTCGTCTCACCCAAGGCAGTACCGGCACTGGCCGATGCGGCCGAGGTATTCGCCGGCATGCGACGCGCGCCGGCCACGGTGTACGTGGCATTGGTGCCCAACCTGAAGGGCGCCGAGCGCGCGTTGGCCGCCGGTGCCGGTGAGCTCAACCTGGTGATGTCGGCCGGGCAGACCCACAACCTGGCCAACATGCGCATGACCACCGAGGAGAGCTTCGACGGCTTTGCGCGGATTGCCGCGCTGCCGCGTGGCGATGTGCTGCTCAACGGCAGCGTGGCGACCGCGTTCGGCTGCCCGTTCGAGGGCGAGCAGCCGGTGGCCAAGGTGCTTGACCTGGTGCGCCGTTACCTGGACCTGGGCTGCACCGGGATCACCCTGGCCGACACCACCGGCATGGCCAATCCGCGCCAGGTTGCCGCGCTGGTGGAGCAGGCGTTGCCGCTGGTCGGCGCCGACGCGCTGACCCTGCATTTCCACAACACGCGCGGGCTGGGCCTGGCCAACGTGGTGGCTGCCTACGATGCCGGTGCACAGCGTTTCGATGCCGCGCTGGGGGGGCTCGGCGGGTGCCCGTTCGCACCCGGTGCCTCCGGCAACATCTGCACCGAAGATCTGGTGGCGATGTGCGAGGAGATGGGCATCCCGACCGGGTTGGACCTGCCTGCGCTGATCGCCCTGTCGCGCGGACTGCCGGCGCTGATCGGCCATGAAACCGCCGGCCAGGTGGCCAAGGCCGGCCGCGTCGCCGACCTGCATACCGCACCGCCGGGGCTGCGCGCCGCGTAAGCCTTTCGTCCTTCATCGCGCAGGGCATCGCCCTGCGAAATCGACAACGCTTCATTCCTGGGAGGGAATCATGCACGAGTGGTTTGTGCTGGCGAACGCTCTGTTCGCCATTCTGTTGATCGTCCTGTTGATCATCTATTTCAAGGTCAACCCGATGATCGCGCTGATCGCCGGCCCGCTGTACCTGGGGCTGTCGTCCGGGCTCGGCTTCGGCTCCACCATCGAGGCCATCACCGATGGCTTCGGCGACCTGATGGGCAAGATCGGCCTGCTGATCGGTTTCGGCGTGATGATCGGCGCGTTCCTGCATCGCATGGGTGCCTTCCAGCAGGTCGTACGCCTGCTGGTGCGCACCTTCAAGCCGACGCAGATGCCGTATGCGTTCGCCACCATCCTGACCTCGATCTTCCCGCCGATCTATACCGACGTGCTGCTGCTGATGTCCGCGCCGCTGGCCCGTGCCACGGCCAAGCGCATCGGCGGCGACGCACTGCCGAAAATGGCGGGCGCGGTGGGCGTAGGCATCTACCTGGCATTGACCATGGTGGTGCCGGGCGTGGCCGCACTGGCACTGTCGGCGGTGCTCGACGTGGAGCTGGGCACGATGTTGCTGGTCGGCCTGGCGATCGCGGTCCCGACCGTGTTCCTGACCCTGTGGGGCTTCCATTTCCTGCTGCGTCGCGGCTTCTGGAATCCGGAAACCGACGAACTGCCCGACGACCAGGCCCCGGCGGTGGTCGCCGCCGAGGTCAGGGACGAGGACAACGCGGTGCCGCTGAAGCTGTCGCTGCTGCCGATCATCGTGCCGCTGCTGATGATCGCCACCGGCGCACTGGACCGCGCTTTGGACCTGGATATCCCGGCGCTGGCTGCGGTGGGCAACTCCACCTTCGCCCTGTTCTGCGGCCTGGTGCTGGCGTTCGTGATCGCCCGCTTCACCGTGCCCGCGCAGGACCGCACTGGCGCGGTGACCGATGCATTCAAGGAAAGCGGACAGATCCTGCTGCTGACCGGCGTGGCCGGTTCGCTGTCGGCGGTGGTCGCCACCACCGGCCTGGGTGACATCCTGTCCGGTTACTTCAGCGCCAACGCGGCCGCCCCGCTGCTGCTGGTGTGGGTGGTCGCGGCCATCCTGCACATCGCCATCGGTTCGGTGTCGGCCTCGGCGATCACCGCCGCCAGCATGCTGGCCCCGGCACTGCATTCGCTGGATGTGCCGCCGGTGCTGGTGGCCTTGGCCGCAGGGTCCGGTTCGCTGTTCCTGGTGCATGTCACCAGCAATACGTTCTGGCTGATGCAGACCACCTTCGGCATGACCCTGCGCGGCACGTTGAAGACGCTGAGCCTGCCGGTGTCGCTGGCCTCGGTGGTGTCGCTGCTGCTGATCCTGGTGGCCAGCGCGATCTTCTGATCGATCCTTTTTTTCATCTGTGTACGGCGGAGGGGCCGGACCCATGAACATCACACGCAATGCAATGCTGATCGCCTTCGGGCTGGCCAGTGCGCCTGCACTGGCCGCCGAAAGCGAAGGTTTCCTGGCCGGTGCCAGCGCAGACCTGACCGCGACCAACTTCTACTACAACCGTGATTTCCGCAGCGGCAGCGGCCAGGGCAAGCGCGAGGAATGGGCGCAGGGCTTCCTGCTGGATGCACGCAGCGGCTACACGCCGGGCGTGGTCGGCTTCGGTATCGACGTGCTCGGGTTGGCCGACTTCAAGCTGGATGGACTGCAGTCGGAAGTGGGCACCGGCATCCTGCCCTACGATGAAGAAGGCGCACGCTCGGCGTTCGGCCGCATCGCGCTGACCGGCAAGGCCAAGGCCGGCCCGGCCGAACTGCGCGTGGGCAGCCATATCGCCTCGGACCTGCTGCTGAAATCCAACACCAGCCGTCTGCTGCCGCAGACCTTCGAAGGTGCCTCGCTGGGCGCGGCATGGGCCAACGGCGTGGAGCTCGGCTATGCGCGCTACGACCGGTCCTGGTACCGCGATGGGACCGAGCGGGTGGACCTGACCCTCACCAACAAGGACCGTCGCTTCAGTGGCACACCGGATGCCGATGGCTTCGAACTGGTCACCGCGTCGTGGGCGCCGGATGGTCGGTTCAAGCTGCACTACGAACACGGCGAACTGCACGACCTTTATCGCCAGCAGGTCGCCTCGGTGGCGTTCAAGCAGCCGCTGGCGCTGGGTAAATTGAGCACGGAAGTGCGCTATTACGTATCCGATGATGTGGGCCCTGCGCTGGCGGGGCGGGTCGACAACCGGGCGCTGAACGCGCTGGTGGCGTGGCAGCACGCCGGCCAGGAATTCGCGGTCATGTGGCAGGACATGAACGGTGACACCGCGATGCCGTTCGTCGGTGGCACCGACGGCAACGTCTTCAACTGGACCTTCATCAACGACTTCATGGAACGCGACGAGCGCAGCTGGCAGCTGCGTTACCAGCTGGACGGCAAGCAGATCAACCTGCCGGGCCTGAAGTTCCTGGTGCGCTACGTAAAGGGTGACGACGCCCGCCCGGCCACGTTCAGCGGCGAGGGCCGGCAGTGGCAGCGGGATGTTGAAATCGGCTACACGTTCCAGAGCGAAGCGTTGAAGCACCTGTCGGTGCGCTGGCGCAACGGCTTCTTCCGTTCCAACTACCAGCGCGATGCCGAAGAGAACCGGGTGATGGTGGTGTACGACGTACCGCTGTGGGCGGGCCAGGGCTAGAAGCGCAAAGCCACAGCAACGGCAAGGGCCTGCAGGGCTGTGTGTTGGCGGGGCGGGGTGGCTGTGCAGGACACGCCGTGAATCCGTCCATGGAGGCTCGCTTTTCGCATCCATGCGAAAAGACGGTCCTGCACAGCCACCCCGCCCCACCTTCGACAGGTCCATGTGGGCCATGGGACCTGCGGACATCGGTAGCGCCGACCCATGGTCGGCGAGCGCAGCGGGCCGCTGGCGGGAACATTCCGCCGACCATGGGTCGGCGCTACCAGGGCGCAGTGGCGTGTCGGGAGGAGGGAGCCCCTGAGTCAGGGGCGGCCGCGAAGCGGCGGGGTGTGGGTGCCAGTGAGATGGGGCCCGCGGTTTGCGCAGCAAAGCGTGGGAGCGACAGCGCGAATGCGATGGCGTGGACCCGCGCCATGGATGGCGCGAAACGAGGCCCGCATGGGCGCAGTTTTTGCCGTCCCCCGCACAGCCCCACCGCCCGGCCCACCCCCAGCTGCGGCTTCAAACAACAGCCACCCGCGAGGGGGTCCCACCCGTTCGACCAGCCTACTTGCTGGAAACGTACTTCTCGCGCCGGATCTGCGGATTACCCAGACCCGCCAGCTTCAGCGCGTCCACGCAGGCATCCACCATGTCCGGGTTGCCGCACAGGTAAGCGATGTCCGTGGCGGCATCCGGCGCAAGATCAGCCAGCTGCTGCTGCACGTAACCATGCCGCACGTCCGGACCGGGATCGGCCGGCAGCTCGCGCGACAGGCACGGGATGTAGCGGAAGTTCGGCTGGGCCGCGGCAAACGCTTCGAAATCCTCGCTGTACAACAGCTCGGCCGGGCTCCGGGCGCCCTGCAGCAGCACCACTTGGAGCCCACGCTCGGCCATGGCGGTGGCCAGCAGGGGCAGCATCGAGCGATACGGGGTGACCCCGGTGCCGGTGGCGATCAGCAGGTAGCGGCCGTTCTGGTCACCCGGCTGCAGGCAGAACCGGCCATACGGCCCGCTGGCGCTCAGCTGACCGCCGATGTCCAGGCCTTCGAACAGCGCCGTGGCGGCACCGCCGGGGACGAAACTGACCGCGATATCCACCGCCTCGCCTGGCCCCAGCGCGTGGTCGTGGAGGGTCGCCAGCGAGTAGCTGCGCTTGGTTTGCGTGCCATCGGCGTACTGGAAATGGACCTGGATGAACTGGCCGGGCTGGAAATCCAGCGGCTGGCCGTCATCGCGGAGGAACTGGTAATGGCCTACGGTCGGCGCCAGCATGCGGCGGTCGACCAGCTTCATGGGAAATTGGACTGGCACGGCAGTGGGAACAGTGTGTAGCCGGGGCAAGCCCGTGGGGGGATCTATAATAGCCCTCCCTGCACTCCTCCATGCGCCACCCGCAGGCGCAAAGGCTTTCCGCTTGGCTTCCCTGAACAACAGTGCGCCCGCCCTGCGCGTGCGCGACCTGCGCAAGACCTACGACAACGGCACCGTTGCCCTGAAGGGCGTCTCGCTGGAAGTCGCCCCGGGCGATTTCTTCGCCCTGCTGGGCCCCAACGGCGCCGGCAAGTCGACCCTGATCGGCATCGTCAGCTCACTGGTGAACCTCAGTGAGGGCCAGGTGGAGGTGTTCGGCACCGACTTGGTGGGTGAACGCAGCGCCTCCATGCGGCTGATCGGCCTGGTGCCGCAGGAGATCAACTTCAACCTGTTCGAGAAACCGTTCGACATCCTGGTCAACTACGCCGGCTTCTACGGCGTGGACCGCGCCGAAGCGGAAAAGCGCGCCGAGGAAGAGCTCAAGCGCGCCCACCTGTGGGAGAAGGCGCAGGTGATGAGCCGCACGCTGTCCGGCGGCATGAAGCGCCGGCTGATGATCGCCCGGGCGATGATGACCCGGCCGCGCCTGCTGATCCTGGATGAACCGACCGCCGGCGTGGACATCGAGATCCGCCGCGACATGTGGCGGGTGCTGAAAGAGATCAACACCGCCGGCACCACCATCATCCTGACCACGCATTACCTGGAAGAGGCCGAGCACCTGTGCCGCAACCTGGCGATCATCAACCATGGCCAGATCGTCACCCAGGGGCCGATGCGCGAGCTGCTGGCCAAGCTTGACGTGGAGGGCTTCCTGTTCGACATCGACGGCAGCCTGCCGGCCGAGCTGCCGCAGATCGAAGGCGCCACGCTGATCGCCATCGACGGGCACACGCTGGACGTGGACATGCCGCGCGCGATGGACCTCAACCGTGTATTCGCCGCACTCAACGCCTCGGGTATCCGCGTGCGTTCGATGCGGACCAAGAGCAACCGCCTGGAGGAGCTGTTCGTGCGCCTCACCGGCAACCCGGAGAACGTGGCATGAGCAGCACCCCGACCCCCGTCCTGACCGATGGCCAGCGCAACCGCATCGCACTGGCCACCGTGGTGCGCCGCGAAGTGGCGCGCATCCTGCGCATCTGGGGCCAGACTCTGGTGCCGCCGGCGATCACCATGACCCTGTACTTCCTGATCTTCGGCGGCCTGATCGGCTCGCGCGTCGGCGAGATGGGCGGCTACAGCTACATGCAGTTCATCGTGCCGGGCCTGGTGATGATGAGCGTGATCCAGAACAGCTACGGCAACATCAGCTCCTCGTTCTTCGGCGCCAAGTTCGGCCGCCACGTGGAGGAACTGCTGGTCAGCCCGATGCCGAACTGGGTGATCCTGTGGGGCTACGTGGCCGGCGCGGTGCTGCGCGGCCTGATGGTCGGCGTGATCGTGCTGATCATCGCCATGTTCTTCACCCCGGTGCGCATCCCGCATCCGCTGGTGACGCTGACCACCGTGCTGCTGGGCGCGACGATCTTCTCGCTGGCCGGCTTCATCAACGCGGTCTACGCGAAGAAGTTCGATGACGTGGCGATCGTGCCGACCTTCATCCTGACCCCGCTGACCTACCTGGGCGGCGTGTTCTATTCGGTGAAGCTGCTGCCGGGCTGGGCCGAAGCGGCAACCCACGCCAACCCGATCTTCTACATGGTCAACGCCTTCCGCTACGGTCTGCTCGGCACCAGCGACGTGCCGTTGTGGGTGGCTTACGCGCTGATGCTGGGCTTCGTGGTGGCGCTCACCTTCGTGGCACTGTGGCTGCTGCGCCGTGGCGTCGGTCTGCGCAGCTGAGGGAGGACGCCGGGCCTGCGTTCCGGCACCCCGCCTCACAATCAACTGCAACTGCGGCTGCGGCTGCGGGCCGGGCGGGGGGCAGGGAATTGCGGGGGACGCCGTAAACCCATCCGTGGGGGCTTGGTCGCCGCATCCATGCGGCTCACACCCCCGCAATCCCCTGCCCCCCACCCCCCGACACACCCCGGTGGCCACGAGATAGCAGAGCAAGAACGCCTTGGCTGGACTTGGCTTGGCTTGGCTTGGTCAAGGCTTGGCTTGAGCTTGGCGGGAACACGCGCGGACTGTCCGTGGGTCGTGCGGGTGGGGGGTGCGGGGCCTTGAGCGGCAGGAGCCGCGAAGAGCTACATGGACGTACTTGCGCGTGCCCCGCACCCCCCACCCGCACGACCCAGCCCGATACCAGCACAACCAACCCGACACGCGCGAAACAGGCACAATCTCCACAGCGATTACTGACAACGTGGTGAGACGGCAATGCGCATCCTGATCCTCGGCGCCGGCGGTACCGGTGGCTACTTCGGCGGACGCCTGGCCCAGGCCGGGGTGGACGTGACCTTCCTGGTTCGCCCCGCACGCGCGGACCAGCTGCAGCGCGATGGCCTGGTCATCCGCAGCCCGCTCGGCGATGCCGCCTTCCCGGTGCAGCATGTCACTGCGGATGCGCTGCCGGCGCTGGTCGCCGGGCACCCGTTCGACCTGGTGGTACTGAGCTGCAAGGCCTATGACCTGGACAGTTCGATCGAGGCCATCGCGCCGGCGGTCGGACCGCGCACCAGCGTGCTGCCGATCCTCAACGGGCTGCACCACTACGCTGCGCTGGATGCACGCTTCGGCCGCGACGCCGTGATGGGCGGACTGTGCTTCATCAGCGCGGCCAAGGATGCCGATGGCGCGGTGCTGCACCTGGCCAAGCCGGCCAGACTGACCTTCGGCGAGCGCGATGACGTCGGCCTCAGCGCCCGTGTGCTGGCCTTCGCTGCTGCCTGCGTGCAGGGCGGCGTGGACCACCTCGCCAGCGAAGACATCCGCCAGGAACAGTGGGTCAAGTACACCTTCCTGACCGCACTGGCGGCCGCTACCTGCCTGCGCCGTGCCGACATCGGCACGATCATGGACAGCGAGGGCGGTGAGGACTTCCTGCGTGCGCTGTACGCCGAGTGCGTGTCCGTCGCCGACGCGTCCGGTCAGCCGATACCGGCCACGGCACAGGAAACCGCCTTGGCCGCGCTGACCCAGCCGGGCTCCGCGCTGAAAGCCTCCATGCTGCGCGACCTGGAGGCGGGGCAGCAGGTCGAAGCGGAGCACATCGTCGGTGACATGCTCGCGCGTGCCCACGGTTTCGGCCAGCATGCTCCGCTGCTGGCGCAGGCCTTCGACTCCCTGCAGGCTTACCAGGCGCACCGCGCGGGCTGAACGAGGTGGGGGACCTTCCGAAGACCGTGCTGGTCCTCGGGCTTGGCTACAGTGGCCAGGCCGTAGCACGCTGCCTGCTCGCGCAGGGCGTGGAGGTGGCCGGCACCGTGCGCGATCCAGCCGCACACCGTGGCGATGCCCTGCTCAGACACTGCCTTGCCGCCGATCATCCGCTCGACGCGCCGCTGCTGGACATGCTGGCGCGTGCCGAGGCCGTGCTGTGCACGATCCCGCCCGATGCCGACGGCGACCCAGCGCTGCGCCTGCTGCGCGATGCACTTGCCAGCAGCACGTCACTGCGCTGGGTCGGGTATCTGTCCTCCACGGCGGTTTACGCGAGCCGGGATGGCGGCTGGATCGACGAGGCCTCGCTGGCCGACGGCACCACGCCGTCGGCGCTGCAGCGGCTTCACGCCGAACGGCAGTGGCAGGCGCTGGCCAGCGAACGTGGCATCGACTCGGCGGTATTCCGGCTGCCGGGTCTGTACGGGCGCGGTCGCAATGCGCTGGTCCAGTTGGCTGCCGGACGTGCACGCCACGTGGTGCGCCCGGGACTGGTCTTCAACCGCCTGCACGTGGAGGACCTGGCCGATGTGGTGATGGCGGCCCTGCAGCATCCACGGCCTGCCGGACGGTATCTGCCGGCCGATGACGAACCGGCGCCGCCGCAGGACGTGCTGGCCCATGCCGCGCAGCTGGGCGGCTATGCCCTGCCACCTCAGCAGCAGTGGGACGATCCGGCGGTCAGCCCTTCGCTGCGGCGCTTCTACGAGGGCAACAAGCGCATCGACAGCCGCGGCACGCGCGCGATGCTGCAGTGGCAGCCGCGCTTTCCGAGCTACCGCGAGGGGCTGCAGGATGCGTGGGACCAGGGGGATGGCAGGCGCTAGCGCCGCGCAGGAAGTGACGACCAACGGTCGTCACCCACCACGGCCAACCGTCGTTGGTCAGCCCGGCAGGCGGAAGAAGGCGCGCGCAGCCGCCGTGGTATTGGCCGCCGCGACGTCGGTCGCTTCACCGCGGTCGCGGGCCAGCTCTTCCACGATATGCGCCAGATGCATCGGCTCGTTGCGGCGGTCCTTGGGCATCGGCTTCAGCGAGCGCGGCAGCAGGTACGGCGCATCCGTTTCAATCATCAGGCGGTTGGCCGGGATGTGCTTGACCAGCTCGCGCAGGTGCGCGCCGCGGCGCTCGTCGCACAGCCATCCGGTGATGCCGATGTACCAGTCCTGGTCCAGGTAATCGAACATTTCCTGGCGTTCACCGGTAAAGCAATGCACCACCGCCGCGCCGATGCGGCCCTCGAAATTTTTCATCTGCGCCATGAAATCGGCATGCGCATCGCGCTGATGCAGGAACAGCGGCTTGCGCGCACCGTCGGCCGCAGTGACTTCAGAAGCGAGCTGCAGCTGCCGCTCGAACGCACGGTGCTGCGCCGGACGCGGGGAGAAGTCGCGGAAATAATCCAGCCCGCACTCGCCCACCGCCACCACTTCCGGGTGTGCATGCAGCGCGCGCATTTCCGCATCGCATTCGTCGGTGTATTCCGCCGCATGGTGCGGGTGCACGCCGGCGGTGGCATACAGGAAGCCGGGATGCTGGCGCGCCAGCTGCAGTGCCAACGGTGAATGTTCGCGGCTGGCGCCGGTGATCACCATCTGCGCCACGCCGGCCTCGCGCGCACGCGCCAGCACGGCATCGCGGTCGCGGTCGAAGGAGTCGTGGGTGAGGTTGGCGCCGATATCGATCAGTTGCATGGTCATCGCAGTGGGGAACGCCGGCTCATTGTACCTGCCGGCCCCATGGGCCCTTATCCTTGTGCGATGAGTACCCCGCACTTCCCGATTTCCGCGCTGCTGCCGCAGGTCCAGGACAGCCTCGACCTGCACCCGCGGCTGGTCCTGGAAGCCCCGCCCGGCGCCGGCAAGACCACCCAGGTGCCGTTGGCGCTCCTGCACGCGCCGTGGCTGGGCGGGCAGAAGATCATCGTGCTGGAACCCCGCCGGGTCGCCGCGCGCAGTGCCGCCCAGTTCATGGCACGGCAGCTGGGCGAGGAAGTCGGCGAAACCGTCGGCTACCGCATCCGCTTCGAAAACAAGGTGTCCGCACGCACCCGTGTGGAGGTGGTCACCGAGGGCATCCTGACCCGCATGCTGCAGGACGATCCGATGCTCGAGGGCATCGGTGCGATCGTGTTCGATGAGTTCCACGAGCGGCATCTCAGCGGCGATCTCGGTCTGGCGCTGGCGCTGGACGTGCAGGCGCAGCTGCGCGACGACCTGCGCCTGGTGGTGATGTCGGCCACGCTGGACGGCGAGCGACTGGCGCGCTTCCTTGATGCGCCGCGCCTGTCCAGCGAGGGCCGCAGTTTCCCGGTGGAGGTCTCGCACTTCCCCGCCCGCCGCGACGAAGCCCTCGAGCTGCAGGTGCGCCGCGCGGTGCAGCAGGCGCTGGCCACCCATCCCGGTGACGTGCTGGTGTTCCTGCCCGGACAACGCGAAATCCAGCGCGTGCTGGCCGGCCTGCAGGACACAGTGGACGCAGCCACCGAGGTGCTGCCGCTGCATGGCGAACTCCCCGTGGAACAGCAGGGCCGGGTGCTGCAGCCGGCGGCCGATGGACGCCGCCGCGTGGTGCTGGCCACCAACGTAGCCGAATCATCGGTCACCCTGCCCGGCGTGCGCGTGGTGATCGACAGCGGGCTGGCGCGTGAGCCGCAGTACGACCCCAACAGTGGCTTCACGCGGCTGGACGTGGTGAGCGTGGCCCAGGCATCGGCCGACCAGCGCGCCGGGCGTGCCGGCCGCGTGGCAGCAGGCTGGGCGTGGCGCCTGTGGCCGCAGTCGCAGCGGCTCGAACCGCAACGCCGGGCGGAAATCGAACAGGTTGAACTGACCGGGCTGGCCCTGGAACTGGCGGCATGGGGCAGCAGTGACCTGCGCTTCGTTGACGCGCCACCGGCCGGGCCGCTGGCCGCCGCGCGCGAGCTGCTGCAGCGGTTGGGTGCGTTGTCGCCCTCCCATGCGATCACCGCACAGGGCCGCCGGATGCTGGCGATCGGCACCCATCCCCGGCTTGCGGCAATGCTGCTCGCCGCAGGCACCGGCGCCGAGCAGGCGCTGGCGGCCGATATCGCCGCTTTGCTGGAGGCGCGGGACCCACTGCGCCAGGGCGGCAACGCACTGGCACCCCGCTGGCGCGCACTGGCCGCATTCCGCAATGGCCGGGCACCGCATGAGGCGAACCGCAGCGGGCTGGCCGCCATCGATGCCGCCGCCAGGGAGTGGCGGCGACGCCTGCGCTGCGACGCCGCGCCGCCGTCGAGCATCGAAGCGCACCAGGTGGGTGACCTGCTGGCGCATGCGTTCCCGGACCGCATCGCCTTCCGCCATCCGAACGATCCGCTGCGCTATCTGCTGGCCAATGGCCGCAGCGCGCGCCTGCACGAGTTGAGCGACCTGCGCGGCGAGCCGTGGCTGGTGGCCAGCGAACTGCGCTTCGAAGCACGCGATGGGCTGTTGCTGCGCGCCTCGCCGGTGGATGAGCAGTACCTGCGCCGCGTATTCGCTTCGCGTTTCGTCAGCGAAGACATCGTGCGCTGGGACGCCGAGCGCCGGGCGCTGGTGGCGCTGCGCGAAACCCGCTTCGAGCGCATCGTGTTCGACAGCCGCTCGGCCGGACGCGTCGATCCAGCGCATGCGGCTGCGGCCCTGACCGAGGCGGTGGCCGAACTCGGCCTGCAGGCCCTGCCATGGACCGAGGGCCTGCGGCAATGGCAGGCGCGGGTGGAAGCGCTGCGCCGCTGGATGCCGGAGCTCGGCTTGCCGGATGTCAGCGACGCGGCCCTGCTGGCCACGCGCACCGCGTGGCTGCAGCCTGCCTTCACCGGCAGGACGCGGCTGGATGCGCTGGACGAAGCCAGCTTCGGCGAGGCACTGAAGACCCCGTTGGAATGGTCGCAGCGGCAGCTGCTGGACCGCCATGCACCCACCCGCATCAGCGTGCCATCCGGGCTGGAGCGCACGATCAGCTACGCACTGGACAGCGAAACCGGCGAGCCGCTTCCACCGGTGCTGGCGGTGAAGCTGCAGGAACTGTTCGGGCTGGCGGACACGCCGCGCATTGCCGACAACCGCGTCGCACTTACCCTGCATCTGCTCTCGCCCGGCGGTCGCCCACTGCAGGTCACCCAGGACCTGCGCAATTTCTGGGCGAATACGTATGCCGAGGTAAAAAAGGAAATGAAGGGCCGTTATCCCCGCCATCCCTGGCCAGATGATCCATGGACGGCCACCGCGACCCACCGCGCCAAGCCGCGCGGGACCTAGGCAGCGTCTCTTTGCCAAGCCTATCCTGAACGGCTTCGGTAGAGTCACGCCGCGCGCCTGCTTGCCTGACATGCCGTTTACAGTGACCGCGCGACACTGGACTTCGACCCGAGGCAAAGGACCCCACATGAGCAGACTGACCGTAATCACCGATCGTGCACTGGAACGCGCGCTGGACCTGGCCCATAGCGCCGGCGATGGCATCAAGCACGCTGGCGGCAACCTGGGCGGCAGCCTGCGCCACTTCGGCCCCACCGCCGCCGACTGGCTGAAAACCGGCGCCGCACTGGGCGCGGTCAAGACCGGCGGCCGGATCGCGACCAAGGCCGCGCGCCGCAACCCGGCGGTGACCATCGCCGCTGCTGCCGTTGGCGTGGGCCTGCTGGGCTATGCGCTGTATCGCAAGCAGCAGAAGAAGAAGCTTGCTGGTGGTCATGTCGTCAACGGACAGGCAGAGCGCGTCGCGGCGCGCGATCGTCGTGCCAGCACGATCCAGGACGAACACAGCGATATCGGCAGCGACGCCTGAGTAGGTGGGCGGGTTGAATGCCCGCCCAGACCTGATCCTGCGTGGCAGGTGTGGAAGAGGGGCGCGGCGAGAGTCGCGCCCTTCGTCGTTTCCAGTGCAATGGTGTCGCCAATGACAATTGCGCCAGACCGGAAGCCGCGTGCATGTTCGGGCAACAAGCTCCCTCGCGCGCAGAAAGGCAACGCATGTTCGCAGCAACCACGAGCGGCGCTTTGGCCGCATCTCTCCCGCCTGGCCAGCCCACCGCACCGCCCAGCGCGAGCCGTTGCCCTGCTGTTGCGGCCAGGCCCTGTTCGGTTGAAAATGCACCGGTGGCGGACTTCGACCTGCGCCTGCTCGGCGCGCCCCGCCCAGCAACGTCGCTGCGCCCCTTGGGCCCGCCGCTGACGGCAGCGGATCTCTCCCTTGCCGGTTCAAAGGACATGCGTTACACCAGCATGGTGGATGCCATCCACAGGCCGTTGGTGCAGCAGATACACGCCACCTACGCCTTCGAGCCAATGCGCCTGGAAGTGTTCGGTCGCTGGGCGCACGCCAATCAGCACGCGCTGGGGCTGGACATCGGACCGCATGACAACGCCCTGCTGGCGGGGGCCAGACTGCTCGCCTGGTTGCCAGGCTCGGGAGAAGCGGCGCGCCAGTGCGCTCAGGCCTATGTCTTCATCCTGTACCACATGGCGGAGGATCTGGGCGATGACTATTCCGGCCTGTATGTGGAACCCATCGCACGGGCCCTCGGGCTGCGCACGCCCGCGCCAGCCCTCATGCCTCCTGCCGCCATTGCCCAGGCTGGAGTCCTTCAAGCTGATACGGGCCCATCGAGATGCGCACCAGCCGCAGCGTCGGCAGGCCTACGGCTGCCGTCATTCTCCTCACCTGGCGGTTGCGCCCTTCGCGCAACGTCACGGCCAGCCACGCATCGGGCACCGTCTTGCGGAAACGCACCGGCGGATCACGCGCCCACAGGGCAGGCGGATCGATCTGCTCGATTCCGGCAGGCAGGGTGGGCCCGTCGTTGAGCAGCACGCCACGGCGCAGCTGATCGAGCCTTTCCGGCGTCGGTTCGCCCTCCACCTGCACCCAGTAGGTTTTGTCCGCTTTGTGCCGTGGATCGGTCAGCCGGTGCGCCAGGCCACCGTCATCGGTGAGCAGCAGCAGCCCCTCGCTGTCATGGTCCAGCCGCCCCGCCGCATAGACCTGCGGCGGGAGGCCGAAACCGGACAGCGTGGGACGGGGCGGCACGCTGCGGTCAGTGAACTGGCACAGCACGTTGAAGGGTTTGTTGAACAGGATCAAGGACATGGTTGCAGTTTTCTGTCCTATTCGGGGATCTGACGCAGATGGCCATGGTGGACCGCGCGTCGGCGGGACAGGCTGGGGGAAAGCGGGTGTGCCAAGTCTGACGCATGCCGTGCCGTTCGTCACAGCAACAAGAAACATCAGGAGCACCCCATGCCCGCACCCGTCGCTGCAAACGGCCCGCCACCCCAGACCCAGACACCTCCACCGGCGCCAGCGCCCGGGGCCAGCACGTCGGCCATACCGGGACCAGGTCGCATCGGGAACCGCCCCCTGCACGTGCAGTCCATGTCCGCGCCCGCAGCCAGCAATGCCGGGCCAGGCAGCGGCGTCGCCGAGGCACGGGATGCGCATTACACAAACCTGATACGCGCCACCGCGATGAGGCCCATGGTCGCTGAGGTCACGTCGCCATGCCCTCTGCGCAGGGTCGTCTGGTGGCCTTCGGCGAATGGGTGATCCGCCATGCGGACGCGCTCGGCCAGCCCACCCTGGCACGGCGTACTCCCAACAGTGCGGCGCGCGGATTCATCGCCCAGCTGCCGTTGACAGGCCCTCCCGCCGAGCTGGCCGCCACCGGCTATGTCACCGTGTTGTTCAACACCGTTCTTCCGGACCCGGACAACTCAGACACGCATCCCGTCGTCTTACTGCGGAGCGCACTCTCCCAGGCCCCGAAACAGCCAGCGGAAGACGCCGGGGCGCCCCGCTGACCGCAGCAGACCCCCCGTGCGAAAGGGATCAGCGTGCCGCCTTGATGAAGCGCAGCGTCATCCGGTCACTTTCGCCGATGGCCCTGTACTTCGCCGCATCGGCCGCGTCGTGGTTGTTGGACGGCGGCAGCGTCCACACGCCGTTGGGATGATCCTTGGTATCACGCGGATTGGCGTTGACTTCACTGCTGCCATCCAGTGTGAACCCGGCCGCTTCGGCCATCGCGATCACCTGCTGCTCGCCGACATAGCCGGACCCGTCGTCGTCGCCGACATCGGCCTTGGCGCGATGTTCGACCACGCCCAGCACGCCGCCCGGCTTCAGCACGTCGTAAAAGCCCTTGAACATGCCCGGCGCCTGGCCGGACTTGCGCCAGTTGTGCACATTGCGGAAAGTCAGCACCACATCGGCCGAAGCGGGCTTGCCGAATACCGGCGCAGCGGGGTCGTAGGCCACTTGTTCGGCCTTGTCGAACTGCGCGGGCGAGGCGGCGAACTTCTTCTGCAGGCCATCGCGGCTGCGCTGCTGGTAATCGCGCCCACGCCCTTCCGGCACGGACGCCGGATCCACCACCGCGGCAATGTAGTGGCCCTGCTGGCGCACCAGCGGTGCCAGGATTTCCGAATACCAGCCATTGCCGGGAGTGATCTCGATGACCGTGCTGGTCGGGGTCAGCTTGAAGAACGAGAGCGTCTGTGCCGGATGACGGAAGCCGTCGCGGGTGACATTGGCCGGGTCGCGGTTTGCGGACTTGATCGCCGCCTCGATCGCCGGGCTGACCTGTACCTGCGACGCCGCGCTGGCGGCCACCGGCGAGCGGGCATACAGCGGCGATGCGGACAGCGCCGCTGCCACGGCGAGGCAACAGGCAGACACAGTGAGCAGGTTCTTCATGGCGGGCTCCCTTGGATGGTGGGCGCAGACTAGCAGCCCGCACCGCTTCGGTGTTCACAAAGCGTTAGCGCCGCGTGGCGCTCCGGAACACAGTTTTGCGGCCGGTGCCGCAGCAGCGTCATCTCCCTCCCCTTATGCTGCTGGCATGGCTATACAAGGAGACTCCGCATGACAGCAACCCGCGAACTCGGCCGTTCAGGCCTGCAGGTGCATCCCATCGCCTTCGGTGGCAATGTCTTCGGCTGGAGTGCGGACGAGAAAACCACCTTCGCCCTGCTCGACGCCTTTGTCGATGCCGGCTTCAACCTGGTCGATACCGCCGATGCCTATTCGGCGTGGGTCCCGGGCAACCAGGGCGGTGAATCGGAGACCCTGATCGGCAGATGGTTCGCACGTAGCGGCAAACGCGACAAGGTGGTCCTGGCCACCAAGGTGGCGAAGTGGTCGGAACAGCCCGGCCTGTCGGCAGACAACATCACCGCAGCGGTGGAAGGCTCGTTGCGTCGCCTGCAGACCGACGTCATCGACCTCTACCAGGCGCATGAGGATGACGAATCCACGCCGCTGGAAACGACGCTGGGGGCCTTCGCGCGGCTGGTCGAACAGGGCAAGGTCCGCGCCATCGGGGCCTCCAATTACAGTGCCGAGCGGCTGGCTGACGCGCTGAAAATATCGGCCGACTACCGGCTGCCGCGGTATGAAACGCTGCAGCCGGAATACAACCTCTACGACCGTTCCGCTTATGAGGCCGGCCTGGAGGCCTTGGTGCAGCGAGAGCAGCTTGGCGTGATCAGCTATTACTCGCTGGCCAGTGGTTTCCTGAGCGGGAAGTACCGCCGCAGCGAGGACGCGGTTAGGAGCCCCGCACGGGGCCAGGCCGTGGTGGCGAAGTACCTCAACCCGCGCGGCCACCGCATCCTCGGGGCACTGGATGACATTGCCGGCAAGCATGCCGCGACCGCGCCCCAGGTTGCGCTGGCCTGGCTGGTCGCGCGTCCTTCGATCACCGCGCCGATCGTCAGCGCCACCAGCGTCGAGCAGCTGCGCGAGATCCTGGCAGCGGCGACGTTGGCGCTGTCGGCGCAGGACATTGCCGAGCTGGACGAAGCCAGCGCCTAGCCGCACTGCCTGCACCCGCACGACGGGCTGTCCTCAGTGGGCTTGCTGCACGAAGCCATTGCCGTATAACAGCCAGGTCAGCTCTTCCGGCGTATAGGGCATCCCGGGCTGGATGCCATTGCTGCGTGCGAACAGCAGCGCAGCCGGGGGGTTGTCAGCTGCAAGCAACCAACGGAAAGGAGCGGGGCCTTGTCGGCTCAGCAACAGCACGCCGGATCCGGCTTCGTGGTCAACGTACTGGATGCGGTCACCGTGGAGGCGGAAGGTGGACGGCACCGGATGCTCGATTACCTCGACGTCCTGTCCCGGCGGCAATCCTGCCGGCTGCTCGGCGGGCGGATCCACCGACTGCCCGGTCGCGCCATCGCTGCGGTACACCTGGAAGCCGCTGCCGGACCGGTGCGCCGCAGCATCGCCACGTACTTCGCTGAGTCCATGTGCCCGCAGCACAACGCCCACTTCCTTCAGCGTACAGGGCTGGCCCGGCTGCAATCCCAGCGTGTGCAGGAATTCGCGTCCGACGCCGCGCTGGGCGTTGAGCCTGACTACGCCTGCATCAGCATCTGAGGGTGTGAATACCAGCGTATGCAGCAGTCCCTCCGCATCCACTGCGATGATCATGGCGTCCACCACACTGAAGCAGTTGCGCAACAAGCGATGGCCAGCAGCCGGGCGGCCGAACGTTATCGGTTCGAAGAACTGCGACCTGCGCTGCAGACGTGTCTTGGCGCTGCAGGGGCTGGCGCTCGCCATCGCTTCCTTGCGGACGAACAGACTCAATGACGCCGGCAGCCCGACAGGGACCGCGTCGCCTCCCGCATCCATCGCCGTCAGCGCATCCGCATCCGGATGGAAGCGCAAGCCGGAGACCCGCTCGATGCCGATCACCAGGTTCGCCAGGCTGTCGTCCTGCAAGGTGAAACCGGAGCCGGGGTCGTGGATGAGCAACCCCTGGGGACCTTGCTCGATTTCAAGCAGTCCAGCGTGGACGGGGGGCATGGCTTGCGCGCAAGCGCGGACGACGTAGGCCAGGAACAACCTTCGGAGACCGTCCAGCTGGATATGCTCGAGAAGTCGGAAGGTGTCCGGTTCAAGCAGCTGCGCCACGCTAGGCCGATGTCGCTGCAAGGCGTGGTCGGGCACCACCGAGATACTGGCCACCACATGGATTTCGTCGTCGCCCAGGACGACCGGAGCCTGCGGCGCCTGCCTGTCCAATTGGCCGAGCCCGCTGTATTTCCTGATTTCGGCCTGGCGCAGCGGGTTCGCATAGCGCTCGCGGATCGGCAACCCGACGATCCAGTCGTCCTGGCGTGCTACGGGATCGGTAGCTGTGTCGAACTGGGACTCGAAGAGAGGACGCGCCCGGTAGTGGACGCAGAACCGCGGCGTGGGCACGTCGAATCGTGCCTTCTTCACCTGCCTGGCTGCCTCGCCGACATGATGGAAACGAACGCAGGACGGAAACAGGCGTGCGGTGGGCATGGGCGATACATGCAGCACGGTGCCGCCGTGCGATGCGCGCCCCACCTTGGCCGTTCCTGGCGACGGCGACGGCGACGGCGGCGACGGCGGCCTGAGGGAGGCCTGGCCGCCGAAGAGCGGAGCAGTGGGTGGTTTTTCGGCCTTAGCCGGCATCACCGCGAACAACACCTCCTTGTTCGCATCGCCTGCAGCCGCGCCGCCCGCGCTGCTGCTTGCAGCAGCCGAGGCCGAGGCCGAAGCCGACCCCGCCGCCGCACCGGATTCGGCACCGCCACCGCTGCCACCCGCGGCGGCCCCTACACCGGCTACAACGCCCTTCGCCGGGCGGGCGCGCTGGACAGGTGAGGCAGGCTTGGCCAACGTGGGCCGGCGCCCCCCTTTCCCTGACACGGGCTTGGGCGGCGGCGGCTTCCCGGGTGGCCCGGCCTTGCCCTTGCCTGACTTGGCGAGGGCACCGGGAAGCAGCCAGCTACCGCTCATCGGCAGGCGCAGCTGCGCCTCGTCATCCCGACCCTTCCACGTCCCCAACCGGCTGCAATGGATTGGTCGCAGGACCGCAGGCTGCGGCACCGCCGCCAACGCGCGATCGCCGGTGGTTGTAGGGACAGCGGGGTGCTGCAGACCACCTGCGATGTTGAGCACGGCACGCAACTGGCGCAACCGATGCAGCAGCGCTCGACCGGCGGCCGAACCCACGGCTTCCACCGGCCGCTGCCGGGCCAGCTCGTACAGCACCGCGCAGCATGCGATCCCGATGACCAGATCCTGGTGCCCGCGGACGCTGCCAAGGCCGGAGGGAACCACGCCCTGGAGCGCCCGCCCCACTGCTTGACGCAGCGCGGCCGGCAGCACTGCACCAAGCGGCAGTCCCTGCAGGGCACACAGCAGGTTGCCACGCGCCGCATCGGACAGGGCGCAGAAACACTGCCATGTGGTCCATGGAAAGGAGAGGCCCGGCGATACCTGCTCAGCCACGGCCAGCAGCCGCGAGAAGCCGATCGCGGCCCCCCAGCCGATCATCTCGCAGCATGCGCCATCGATGATCGCGCCGGCTTCACGGACGAGAGGCCGCCTGCGCCCCGCCCCAGGCTCGCAGGGCGACGGCAGCGGCCGGTTGCGAACTAGCGGACGCAGGTTGCCGGGCAGCAATGGCGACACGAAGTCGGCCAGCATGCGGGCCACGTTCAAGGAACCGGGCGTGCCGCACGCCGTCGACGTTGTCGGGTCGGACGCCGGCACGGCCGCGGCAATCATGTCCTGCCAGCCCCGTTCCCACCAAAGGCGGCTGCGGCTGCGGCTGCGGAAAGGTGATGGAGAGGCGTCATCGTGGCAAGGGAGAGGCTGCTGCGTTGCACGCAATGGCAGCGGCGGGCGGATGGGACGAGGCGTGGAAGAACCTGACTTTAGTGTGCGGAGGCCGTTCTACGCGCACTTTCGAATATCTTGCATGGCGAGCCCATACGCTGCGCATCGTTCCAATGTTGGCCAATAGCGGGAATCACACAGCTTTCACGTCGTTGAATGGAACGATAACCGTGACGCGCTTCGCACTTAAGCATTGAAGGACGCACCCGATAAGGAAGTCTCCCCTTCCCGGAACCATGCGCTCATGCGGAACGCCTCGCCCGCTTCTCCCCCACCTGCTCGTGGCATCCAGTTCAAACTCATCGGCGCCACCTCGCTCGGCGTGCTGTTGCTGGTGGCCAGCGCCTTGGCCGGCCTGGCGTCGGCCTGGTTCGACCTGGGTGCGGCGATGCCGGCGTCCTATGCGGTCAGCCGCGATGCCGAACAGCTGCAACGGGAGTTCCGCCTGCAGGTGCAGGAGTGGAAGAACCTGCTGCTGCGGGGCGCCGATGATGCGCTGCGCGAAAAGCACGCAGCCGCCTTGACCGAAGAGGGACGCAAGGTAGCGGAACTGGCTGCCAGGGTCGGCCGTGCCGAGGATGGCCGGACGCGTGAGCTGGTCGCAGCGTTCATGACCGACCAGGCCGCGCTGCAGCGTGACTACCAGACTGCGCTGCAGGCCTATATCGCATCGGGTTACGACCCGGCCGCCGGCGATGCGCCGGTGCGCGGACGCGACCGCCCGCTGGCCCAGGCGCTGGATGGCCTGGCCGCGCATACCGCGCAGGTCGCGGATGCGGCCATCTCGCGCCGCTCAAGCCATGCACGCGAACTGCTGGTGACCAGTGCCGTAGTGACGGTCATCACCGCCGTGCTGCTGTTGCTTGCGCTGTCATGGTGGCTGCGCCGCGCTGTCGTGCGGCCGGTGGTGGCGGTGGAAGCCGCTGCGCGCGCCGTGGCCGCCGGCGACCTGGAGTACCGCGTGCAGGTGCAAGGGCGGGATGAGATCGGCCGCCTGGCCAAGGCCATGCAGGACGTGCAGGGAACGCTGCGCGGTGTGCTGGCGGCACAGGCGGAGATGGCCCGCACCCACGAAGCGGGTCAGATCAGCCACCGCATGGACGCCGATGCCTTCCCCGGTGCCTACGGGCGGATGGTGGCCGACTGCAATGCCTTGGTCGCAGCGCACATACAGGTGAAGATGCGTGCCATCGCCGTCATGGGCCGTTACGCAGTCGGTGATCTTTCCGAAGACATGGACCGCCTGCCGGGCGAGAAGCGCGTCATCACCGATGCGCTGGATGCCGCCAAGGCCAACCTTGGTGCGATCAACGCCGAGATCAAGCAGCTTGCAGCTGCTGCGGCTGCCGGTGATTTCAGTCGTCGCGGCGACGTGGCACGCTTCCAGTTCGACTTCGCTGACATGGTAGGTGGCCTCAACCGGTTGATGCAGGTCACCGACGGCAACCTGGCACAAGTGTCGAGCATGCTGCGCGCGATCGCCGATGGCGACCTGCGTGCGCGCATGGAAGGTGAATTCCATGGCGTGTTCGCGCGTATCGCCGGCGACGCCAATACCACGGCGGCGCAACTGGCGACGATCGTCGCCGACATCAAGCAGGTGGCCGGCGGCGTCCGCGAAGCCGCGATGGAGATCGCCAGCGGCAACAGCGACCTGTCCCAGCGCACCGAACAGCAGGCCGCCAACCTGGAAGAAACCGCCGCTTCGATGGAGGAGCTTACCTCCACCGTGCGCCAGAACGCAGAGCATGCACGCACCGCCAACGACCTGGCCCACAGCGCGGCGAGCGTGGCATCGCAGGGCGGCGAGGTGGTGCGCCAGGTGGTGGCGACAATGGGCGGTATCGAAACGTCTTCGCGGCGCATCGCCGACATCATCACGGTGATCGACGGCATCGCCTTCCAGACCAACATCCTGGCCCTGAACGCGGCCGTGGAAGCCGCGCGCGCAGGCGACCAGGGCCGCGGCTTCGCCGTGGTGGCCAGTGAAGTGCGCACGCTCGCACAGCGTTCGGCGGCGGCTGCAAAGGAGATCAAGGGGCTGATCGATGAATCGGTGGAGAAGGTGGCCGATGGCTCCGCGCTGGTACGTCAGGCGGGCAGCACGATGGGCGAGATCGTTGCCTCGGTGCAGCGCGTGACCGACATCATGGCCGAGATCTCCGCCGCTTCGCAGGAACAGAGCGCAGGCATCGAACAGGTCAACCAGACCGTGGTGCAGATGGATGGCGCCACCCAGCAGAATGCCGCGCTGGTGGAAGAAGCCTCTGCTGCCGCGCGCAGCATGGAACAGCAGGCCGCCCGCTTGGTCGAATCTGTGGGCGTGTTCACCCTGGCCTGAAGGCCTGCCCCGTGGTGGGTGACGACCGCTGCTATCGGTGGGTGACGACCGTTGGTCGTCACGCGTTGCGTTCTGCCGCTGCGCTCGCCGAGCATGGCTCGGCGCTACCTGCTCCGGTAGTGACGGCTGCTGCTGTTGGTGGGTGACGACCGCGGGTCGTCACGATCCGGCCTACACCACGAAAGGCTCGCGCTGCATGCCTTCGGCCAACACATCCACGAAGGAACGCACGCGCGCCGACACGGCCGTGTTGCGGTAGTACACCGCGTGGATCGGCTGGTAGACATCCAGGGTCTGCGCAGCCAGCACCGGCACCAGCGCACCGCTGGCCCGGTCACCGTGGGTCAGGAAATCGGACAGGCAGGTGATGCCCACCCCTTCCACTGCCAGCCGGCGCAGGGTTTCGCCGCTGGACGCCGCGATGTCCGGGTGTATCCGCAGCTGCCCGTCGTCGTCACCGGGCAGCGGCCAGCGGTTAAGCGATTCGGGCTCATTGAAGCTCAGCAGCGTGTGCGCCGACAAGGCAGCGATGCCGTCCGGCGTACCGTGCTGGCGCAGGTAGTCCGGGCTGGCCACCAGCTGCAGGCGGCAGCGGCCCAGCAGGCGTGCATGCAGGGTGGAATCGGCCAGCGGACCGATGCGGATGGCCAGGTCGGTGCGCCGCTCCAGCAGGTCGATGTAGCGCTCGGAGCTGTTCACTTCCAGCGCCACCTCCGGGAACTGCTGCCGATAGCGCGCCACCAGCGGGGCGATCACATGCAGCACGAACGGCATCGCCGCATCGACGCGCAGGCGACCGGCCGGGCGTTGACGACGCAGCGCCATCTGTTCTTCCGCGGTCTCCACTGCCTCCACGATCTGCCGCGCCTGGCGGACGAACGCCTCGCCTTCGGCAGTCAGGTGCAGGCGGCGGGTGGTGCGGGTCAGCAGCGTGGTGCCCAGCTTTTCTTCCAGCCGGCCCAGGGCCCGGCTGACCCCTGAGGGGGTCTGGCCCAGTTGTTCGGCCGCCGCGCTGATGGTGCCGCTGTCGATGACGGCCAGCAGCGCCTGCATTTCGTCCAGGGTGATTTTCATGGCTGCATTATTGACCACCAGGCAAGAGTGATTGGCGTGAAGGCTGGTTTTTCAGCAAAGGTCAGCGGCGCAGACTGCGCTCCTTCCTTTCCTGCCGGACCCTGTCATGACCCGTGGCATTCCTCTCGCCCTGTTGGCGTTGACCCTCGGTGCCTTCGCCATCGGCACCACAGAGTTCGTCATCGTCGGGCTGCTTCCCACCATCGCCGCCGACCTGCAGGTCAGCCTGCCCTCCGCTGGCCTGCTGGTCTCCCTGTACGCCCTTGCCGTGGCGGTGGGCGCACCGGTGCTGACCGCGCTGACCGGGCGCGTGCCGCGCAAGACCCTGCTGGTGGCGCTGATGCTGGTGTTCACCATCGGCAACCTGGTCGCCTTCCTGGCCCCTGGCTACAACGCGCTGATCGTCGCACGGATCCTGACCGGCCTGGCCCATGGCGTGTTCTTCTCCATTGGTTCGATCATCGCCACCTCGGTGGTGCCGAAGGAAAAGGCCGCCAGCGCGATCGCCATCATGTTCACCGGCCTGACCGTCGCGCTGGTGACCGGCGTGCCGCTGGGCACCTTCATCGGCCAGCACCTGGGCTGGCGCGCAACCTTCCTGGCGGTGTCCGGGCTGGGCGTGGTGGCGCTGCTGGGCAGCCTGGCCTTCGTACCGCGCAACCTGGCGCAGAGCGCGCCGGCCACCTTCCGCCAGCAGCTCGGCGTGCTGGCGCAGCCGCGGCTGTTGATGGTGTATGCGATGACCGCGCTGGGCTACGGCGGCACCTTCCTGTCCTTCACCTACCTTGCGCCGATCCTGCAGGAGGTCACCGGTTTGTCCGCCAATGCGGTCAGCGGCATGCTGCTGGTATATGGCATCTCGGTGGCGTTCGGCAACGTGTGGGGCGGCCGCCTGGCCGACCGGCTCGGGCCGATCCCCGCACTGAAGCGGATCTTCGCGCTGCTGGCGCTGGTGCTGCTGGTGCTGACCTTTACCGCCTACAACACCTGGCTGGTGCTGCTGACGGTGCTGGCGCTGGGCGCGGTGGCCTTCGGCAACGTACCCGGCCTGCAGGTCTATGTGGTCAAGCAGGCGCAGCGCCATGCACCGCAGGCAACGGACGTGGCATCGGGACTGAACATCGCCGCGTTCAACATCGGCATCGCCCTCGGCGCCTCGCTGGGTGGGCTGGTGGTCGAACACATCGGCCTGATGCACACCCCATGGCTGGGCGCGCTGGTGGTGGTGGGTGCCTTCGCCCTTACCGCGCTGAGTGGCCGGCTGGACCGCCGCGATGGCATCGACGACCGCGCCGAAGGCATCAGCGTGGCGGCGCATTGATGCCTCCGCTGGCGCACGGGGTCGCCACGCCGCGTTGCCCGCATGCATACGTTCCCTGCCCTACCCTCTGTCCGTCCCCCACTGGAGTATCCCCATGACCGTTCCTGCTTTTGGCCTTGGTACGTTCCGCCTGAAAGAACAGGCGGTGATCGATTCGGTACGCAACGCGCTCGACGTCGGCTACCGCGCCATCGATACCGCGCAGATCTACGGCAACGAAGCCGAGGTCGGCAAGGCGATCGCCGAATCCGGCGTGCCACGCGATGACATCCATCTCACCACCAAGATCTGGATCAGCGAATTCAAGCGCGATGCGCTGCTGGCCAGCCTGCAGGGCAGCCTGGAGAAACTGCGCACCGACCGCGTCGAGCTGACCCTGATCCACTGGCCGTCGCCGGATGATGCGGTGCCGATGGAGGAGTACCTGTCGGCCTTGGCCGAGGCCAAGGCGCAGGGTCTTACGCGCGAGATCGGCATCTCCAACTTCACCATCGCCCAGACCCGCCGCGCGATCGGCATCCTGGGCGCGACTGAAATCGCCACCAACCAGGTGGAGATCCATCCGTACCTGCAGAACCGCCTGCTGGTGCCGTTCCTGCAGGAACAGGGCATCCACATCACCGCGTACATGAGCCTGGCCTACGGCGAGGTGATCAAGGATCCGGTGATCCAGGCGATCGCCGGCCGCCACCAGGCCACCCCGGCGCAGGTCGCGCTGGCCTGGGCACTGCAGCAGGGCTTGGCGGTCATTCCCTCTTCCACCCGGCGCGAGAACCTGGCCAGCAACCTGGAAGCGGCCCGCCTGCGCCTGACCGACGAAGACCTCGCCCAGATCGCCACGCTCGATCGCGGCCATCGACTGGCCAACCCGGACGGCATCGCCCCCGCCTGGGATTGACGGACCCGGGGTAGCGCCGAGCCATGCTCGGCGGAGTGCCGCCGCAGGATCAATCCCTCAACAACCATCCGCGCATCGCCGCACTGACCTCTGCCGGCTTTTCCATCGGTGACAGGTGCCCGCAGTCGGGCACCACCACCAGCATGGCGTGCGGCGCCAGCGCCTGCATCTCCTGGCTTATCGGCAGCGGCGTGATGCGATCGTTCTCACCGCAGACGATCAGCATCGGGTCGCGGTAGGCCGCAAGTACCGCATGGCCATCCTCGCGGTCCAGTCCACTTTGCCGCAGGAACACCTCGGCACCGAGCCGTGCGGTCATCTCGCGCACGCGCTGTACCAGTTCGTGATCGTCCAACCGCGAAGCGTCGATATAACTGCGCATCAGCGTGTCGCCGAAGCCGTGGAACCGGCCGGGCAGCCGGACGCTGGCGATCTGCGTGGCGCGCTGTGCGGCACGCTGCGGCGAATCGGCGTGGATGGAGGTATCGATCAGGGCCAGCCGCAGCACGCGCTGCGGTGCGGTGCGCAGGATCTGCTGGGCCACGAAGCCGCCCAGTGAGAAACCGGCCAGCGCGAAGCGGGGCGGCGCCTGCGCCAGCACGGCATCGGCCACCGCCTGCATCGTGTCGCCAGCGGTAAGGTCACCGACGGTCGGATCGGCGATATCGGCCAGGTCGGCCAGTTGGCCGCGCCACAACTCGGCATCGTTGAGCAGGCCGGGAAGCAGCAGCAGGGGAATGCGTTCTTTCATGCTGCCATTGTAAGAGGGCGACAGGTAGCGCCGAGCCATGCCCGGCGAGCGCAGCGGCAGGGCTCAAGCCTGACGGCCAGCGGCCGTCACTACCAAGCGCGGCGGGATCATTCCAGCAGCTGCGCGGCCACCTGCTGCACCGGCAGGCTCACCATCATCACCGTCGAATCATCCGGATCCAACCGGGTGCTGAAGCCCAGGCTCTGGCACATCGCGATCATCGTGCTGTTCTCGCGCAGTACCTGCCCTTCCACCACGTCCAGCCCCAGCCATTTCGCGTACTCGATCATGATCGTCATCAGCCGCCAGCCGATGCCGTGGCCCTTCAGGTCCGAACGGATCAGGATGCCGTACTCGCCGCGATGGTAGTCGGCGTCTGCATGCAGGCGGACGGCACCCAGCATGTCACCGCTGCGCGGATCGATCGCCACCAGCGCGATGGAGCGCGCGTAGTCCAGCTGGGTCAGGCGGGCAATGAACTCGTGGCTGAAATGCTTGACCGACTGGAAGAAGCGCAGGCGCAGGTCTTCATCGCTGACGCGGGCGAAGAACGCGCGGAACAGCGCGTCGTCTTCCGGCCGCACCGGCCGCACGAAGGCGTTGCTGCCATCGGACAGCTGCAACGTACGCTCCCACTCCTTCGGATACGGAAATACCGCGAAACGCGGGTGGCCGCGGCCTTTGTGCAGGATGCGCGAGGGCGCGATGGCGACCCGCGCATCCAGCGCCAGGATGCCGTCCCGATCGGCCAACAGCGGATTGATGTCCAGCGTACGTACTTCGGGAATGTCGGCCGCCAGCTGCGCCAGCTTGACCAGCACCAGGGCGACGGCGCGCTCATCGGCGGCCGGGAAATCGCTGTACGGCTTGAGGATGCGCGAGACCCGGGTGCGGCCGATCAGCTCGTGCGCCAACCGCAGGTCCAGCGGTGGCAATGCCAGCGCCTTGTCGTTGATCACTTCCACTGCGGTGCCGCCACGGCCGAACACGATCACCGGGCCGAACGTCGCGTCATCGGCGATACCGGCGATCAACTCGCGCGACTTCGGCCGCACGATGGTCGGCTGCACCAGCAGGCCATCGATGCGCGCATCGGGGCGCAGTTCGCGCGCACGCGCCAGGATGCTGGTGGCTGCTGCCTGTACCGCTGCCAGCGTGGACAGGTTGAGGCGCACGCCGTCCACTTCGGATTTGTGCGGGATGTCCGGCGAGAGGATCTTCAGCGCCACGCTGGCGCCCTGTTCCAGCAGCGGCTGGGCCAGGTCCATCGCTTCATGCGCGTCGCGGGCATGCAGCACCGGCGCCGAAGGAATGCCGTACGCCTTCAGCAGCGCATGCGTGGCCAGCGGGTCCAGCCAACGCTGGCCGGCCGCCAGGGCCGCGTCGACGATCGCGCGCGCGGCCCCTGCGTCGACCACGAAATCCTGTGGCAGGCTGGGCGGGGTCTCCATCAGTGCGCTCTGCGCATCGCGGTAGCGGACCAGGTGCTGGAAGCCACGCACTGCTTCGGCTTCGGTGGGGTAGGTCGGCACGCGCGCGGCGTTGAGGGTTGCCGTTGCGCGCTCGTCGTTGCCCAGCCACACCGCGAACACCGGCTTGTCACGCTGGTGCCGCGGACGCAGGCCCAGGGTGCGGGTGAGCGCCTGCGCCGCATCTGCGGAGGACGTGAAAGCGGTCGGCACGTTGACCACCAGCAGCGCGTCGTTTTCGTTGTCAGCCAGCAGCGCTTCGATGGCGGCGGCATAGCGCTCGCCATCGGCGTCGACCACGATGTCCACCGGATTGGAACGTGACCAGCCCTGCGGCAACACCGCATCGAGCTGCTGCACGGTGCTCTCCGACAGCGTGGCAAGGGTGCCGCGCAGCGCCGCCAGCTGGTCCACCGCCAGCCGCCCGACGCCGCCGCCGTTGCTGAGGATGGCCAGCCTGCGTCCCGGGAAAGAGCCCAGCCGCCCCAGTGTTTCGGCAGCGGTGAACAGCTCGTCCAGCGCGCTCACGCGCAGCAGGCCGGCGCGGTTGAACGCCGCACCGTAGACATCATCGGCGCGCGCCAGCGCCTGCACGTGGGTATCGTTGCCCGGCATGATGCGCTCGGCCCGGCCGGACTTGACCACCATCACCGGCTTTGAGCGCGCGGCGGCACGTGCGGCCGACATGAACTTGCGCGCATCCTTGATCTGTTCCACGTACAACAGGATGGCGCGCGTGCGGTAGTCGGTGGCGAAGTAGTCCAGCAGATCGCCGAAGTCCACGTCCATCGTGTCGCCCAGCGACACCACCGCCGAGAAGCCCACCGAACGCGCGACGCCCCATTCCACCAGCGCGGCGGCGATCGCGCTGGACTCGGAAATCAGCGCCAGGTCGCCTGCCTGGGGAACGTGGGCGGCAATGCTGGCATTCAAACGCGCATGCGGGGCGATGACGCCCAGGCAATGCGGCCCGAGGATGCGCAGGCCCTTGCCGCGGGCACTGGCTTCCACCTGCGCGGCCAGCGAGCCGGGCCCCTCGCCCAGGTGCGCGGTGAGGATGATCGCCGCCGCCACGCCCAGCGCGGCGGCATCGGCGATCACCTGCGGCACGATGCTGGCCGGGGCGGTCACCACCACCAGCTCCGGTACCCAGTCCAGGTCCTTGAGCCGCTTGATGGTGCGGGTGCCATCGATCTCCGCGTGGCGCGGATTGACCCAGGCGACCTTGCCGGCGAATCCCGCCCCGCGCAGGTTGCGCATCACCGCCCGACCGGCCGAGCGATCACGCGGACTGCCGCCGATCACGGCGACCGACTGCGGGCGGAACACGGACTGCAGGTTGTAAGTGCTCATGCCGCTAGTAGAGCAAAAAAGGGGTTACAGCAGGGTGCCGTGGAGGATGCTGGCGGCGATGCTGAAGTAGATCACCAGGCCGGTCACATCGACCAGAGTGGCCACGAATGGGGCCGAGGCACTGGCCGGGTCGAAGCCGAGGCGCTTGAGCGCGAACGGCAGCATCGATCCGGACAGCGACCCGAAGGTGACGATGCCGACCAGTGCGGCCGCCACGGTGAGCGCCAGCAGCAGCCAGTGTTCGCCGTAATCGTGCAGGCCGCCCAGCTGCCAGATGACGATGCGGGTCATCGCCAGGCTGCCCAGGATCGTGCCCAGCACGATGCCGGTCGGCAGTTCGCGCAGGGCGACCCTCCACCAGTCACGCAGCCGCAGTTCGCGCAGTGCCAGGCTGCGGATCAGCAACGAGGTGGCCTGCGAACCGGAGTTGCCGCCGGAGCTCATGATCAGCGGGATGAACAGGGTCAGCACCACCGCGCGCGCCAGCTCATCTTCGTAATGCTGCATCGCACTGGCAGTCAGCATCTCACCGAGGAACAGCACGCTCAGCCAGCCACCGCGCTTGCGCAGCATTTCCAGGAAGCTGATCTGCATGTAGGGCTTTTCCAGCGCTTCCATGCCGCCGAACTTGTGCGCGTCTTCGGTGGATTCCTCGATCAACGCGTCCAGGATGTCATCCACGGTGACGATGCCGAGCATCTGCATGCCGGCATCCACCACCGGGATCGCCAGCAGGTCGTGGCGGCGGATCAGCTGCGCCACTTCTTCCTGGTCCATCGCCACGTCCACCGTCACCGGTGCGTTGACCTGCGCCACGTCCAGGATCGATGCGTCAGGCAGGCCGGTGATCAGCCGGCGCATGGTCACCACCTGGCGCAACTGGCGGCTGGTCGGGTCGAGCACGTAGATGGCATAGACGGTCTCGCGCGTGCGCTCCACTTCGCGGATGTGCTGCAGGGTCTGGCCCACCGTCCAGTTGGCCGGCACGCTGACGAACTCGGTGGTCATCAATGCGCCGGCAGTATCCGGCGGATAGCTGAGCAGGGTCTGGATGACCTGGCGCGCCTCGGCGCCGATCAGCGGCACCAGCCGCGCGCGCTCGTCCTGGTCCAGTTCGTGGACGATATCGGTGGCGCGGTCGTCAGCCATCAGCCCCAGCAGCGCGGCCGCCCGCGCCGGCGGCAAGGCCGCCACCAGCGCGCCGGCACGCTGCAGTTCGGGCGCTTCAAGCAGCTTCACCGCACGCGGCAGCGGCAGTGCGGCAAGCAGGTCGACCGCCGCGGCGATGGGCAGCGGGTTGAGGTATTCCACCGCGTCGGCGGTGTTGAAGTTGGCCAGCGGTGCGGCCGTGGTGGCGGCGTCGGTGGCGGGACGCAGCATCTGCTTCTGGTTCATCGTGGTTCGCCTTTCGTCGTTGCAGCTGCAACGCCAACGCAGGCGAACCGTCCCTGTCAGGCGGTCGCCGTCGCTGGCGTCGAACGAGGTCGACTTCTACTGTCGCTGGACATGGGGGTTGGATTCCGGAAGGGTGGTGCCAGCGGGCAGGCCGTGGCGGGGGGCAGGATGAACCCGTGGGCAGCATGGGTCAACCCCGGTGTGGCGGCCGGGTTTGGCGTGGCTCAGCTGCACCACCGTGCGGGCGGCGGCGGGCGGCGCATAATGTCGCGCAAGGGCCGGCCGTCACCCGGCGTGCCCTTCCTCCTGCGGCCATGACCTCGACTTCCCATGCATAGCGGCGTGCTCGAACTTGCCCTGGTCCTGCTGCTTGCGGCCGTCATCGCGGTGCCGGTGTTTCGCCGGCTGGGCTTCGGCGCAGTGCTTGGTTACCTGGCCGCCGGCGTGGTGCTGGGGCCGGATGGGCTGGGCTTCGTGCAGGATACGGACCGGATCCTGGGCGCGGCCGAAATCGGCGTGGTGATGCTGCTGTTCGTGATCGGGCTGGAGCTGTCGCCATCGCGCTTGAAGGTGATGCGGCGTTCGGTGTTCGGTGCCGGGGCGCTGCAGGTGGCGACCTGCGCGCTGGTGCTGGGCGGCCTGTTGATGCTGGATCATTTCCACTGGAAGAGCGCGCTGGTGGTCGGTGTGGCGCTGGCGCTGTCCTCCACCGCGGTGGGCCTGCAGCTGCTGTCCGAACACAAGGCGCTCAACAGCGATCATGGCCGGCTGGCGTTCGCGATCCTGCTGTTCCAGGACCTGATCGCCATCCCGCTGCTGGCCGCCATTCCACTGCTGGGGGGTGCGCGCAACCAGACCCTGCACTGGCAGGACGTGGCGGTGGCCGTCGGCGCACTGGCGGTGGTGATCCTGTGTGGCCGGCCGCTGCTGCGCCGCGTGTTCGGCATGGTCGCGCGCACGCGCAGCCCGGAAATGTTCACCGCCACCGCCCTGCTGGTGGTGCTGGGCACCGCCTGGTTCCTGCAGGAGGCCGGCCTGAGCCCCAGCCTGGGCGCGTTCCTGGCCGGTGTGCTGTTGTCCGATTCGGAGTTCCGGCATGAACTGGAAGCGCAGATCGAACCCTTCAAGGGCTTGTTCCTGGGCCTGTTCTTCATCGCCGTGGGCATGGGCATCGACCTGGACCGCATCGCCGCCGAACCGGGCATGATCGCCGCCGGCGTGGGCGTGCTGCTGGTGGTGAAGTTCGGCCTGTTGTATGCGATTGGACGGCTGGCCCGGCTCGGCGCGCGCCAGGCACTGATGCTGGGCAGCGTGCTGTGGCTGGGCGGTGAGTTCGCCTTCGTGGTGTTCAACGAAGCCCAGCGTGCGCTGCTGCTGGGCAGTGCCAACCATGACCGGCTGGTGGCCATCGTCGGCCTGTCGATGGGGCTGACCCCGCTGCTGCTGATCGCACTGCTGCGGCTGATCGGCCGCGAGACCGTGGCCAAGCCCGACGCCGCCCCGGCCGATGAGGTGAACCCGGACCAGCGTCCGAAGGTGCTGATCGCCGGGGTGGGGCGCTTCGGCCAGGTGGTGGCGCGACTGCTGACCGCGCAGAAAGTGCCGTTCGTCGCGCTGGAGGTCAATCCGGATACCGTGGCCGACCTGCGCCGCTTCGGCAACCAGCTGTACTACGGCGATCCGACCCGGCCGGAGATGCTGCGTGCGGCCGGCGGGGCGGAGATCGCGGTGTTCGTGGTGACCATGGATGATCCGGAAACCAACCTGCGCGCGACGCGGATGATCCGGCGGTTGTATCCGGACGCGCGGGTGCTGGCGCGGGCACGCAACCGCCAGCATGCGTGGCGGCTGATGGACATGGGGGCCGAGCCGTTCCGCGAGGTGTTCGGCACCAGCCTGGAACTCAGCGAACAGGTGCTGAAGCTGCTGGGGGTGTCCGAGGAGACGGCCCGCCGGCATGTGCAGCGGTTCCGCGAACATGATGAGAAGCTGCTGCGCGATCAATACCTGGTGTATGACGACGAGGCGGCAGTGATCCAGACCTCGCGCGATGCACGCAATGACCTGATGCACCTGTTTGAAGCGGATGCGGGAAGCGGAAAGGACGCGCCGCCGGAGCGGTAGCCGAAGAGCGTGACGACCAACGGTCGTCACCCACCGGGGCCGTCACTACCGCAGATTCATTCGCGCAGGAACCGCGCCATCGAGGACACGCCGGGCACGCGTGGCTGGAACTCGGCGGCCACGTCGATGAAGCCGCGCATCACGGCGATTTCGCGGGGGCTGCGGTTGAGCGTGTCGCGTGCCTCTGGATCGGCACCGGCACGCAGCAGGCGCTGCACGAGCAGCGGCAGTCCGTGCAACGCCGCCAGGTGCAGCGGGCCGAAGCCGCGCGGATCACGCACCTCCAGCGAAACGTCTTCATCCAACAGACGTTCAACACCGGCCAGTACCACCTGTTCGTCGCAGGCGGTCCCCGGTTCGGCACGCGCGCCGAGCAGCAGCAGCAACGGCGTCACCTCGCCGGCAGCCGCCTTGTCCGGCTCCGCGCCGGCCAGCAGCAGGGTATCCAGCAGCGCCAGCAGGCGCGAGCGGTCACGAGCGGAGAACCCGTACAGCGCAGCGCAATGCAGCGCGGCCAGCTGCTGCGCGTCGCTCGCATGGACGTCGGCACTGGCGCTCAACAGCCGCGCCACGATATCCGGAAGGCCCAGCGCCGAGGCCAGCATCAGCACCGTGACCCCGCCGGGCAGGCGGTGTTCCAGCTGTGCACCGGCATCCAACAACGCGGAGACGATATCCATCTGGCGCATGCTGACTGCCGCCGACAGCGGCGTGGCGCCACTGGCCGAGGCATGCTGCGGATCGGCATTGCGCGCCAGCAGCAGGTCCACCACCGCAAGGTGCCCACCACCGGCCGCACGCAGCAGGGCGGTGCAGCCCTGCGCGTCGACGCTGTCCACGGCGAAGCCAAGATCGATCAGCCGGCGCACGGCATCCACGTCACCGGCCGTGGCGGCAGCGGCCAGGTCGGATTCGCGCAGTGTCCGTCGTGGCAACGACCAGACGCGCCAGTCCAGCCAATCCGCCAGGTCACGACGGCCGCTGGACAGCGCCACACCCAGCGGCGTCTGTCCATCAGCCGCACGCGCTTCCGGCGAGGCGCCGTGGCGCACCAGCAGCTTGAGCGCGGCTTCGCGTCCCAGCGCAGTGGCCAGGTGCAGGGCGGTCATGCCATGGCTGTCGCGTGCCTCGCGATCCACGCCCAGACCCAGCAGCGACTGCTGCAGGCGCAGCCAGCCCAAGCGCACGGCCAAGGCCAGCGGCGGATCGCCGGCGGGCGATGCAGCGAACGGATCGGCGCCGCGCTCCAGCAGTTCCAGCGCCAGCTGCTCCAGCCCGCGACTGGCCTGGTCATGCTGCGCGCAGGCGGCGAGGAAGCGCGCCAGACCACCACTGCCGGCAGGCGAAACGCCCTGCTCCAGCATCACCTGCAGCGCCGGCACCGCATCCACGCCGCGTGCCAGCAGCGCGAACATCGGCGTATCAGTGCAGGCATCCAGTACGTCGTGCGACGCGCCCTGCTGCAGCAGCCAACCGATGGCGCGCGGCTCCAGCGCCAGTTCCGGTTCGTGCAACAGGCTGCCCAGTTCTTCGGCACGGCACAGGCGCGCCATCGATTCCATCCCGTCCAGGTTGCCAAAGCGCAGCGATTCGCGCAGCAGCTCGAGCGGTGGCCGGTCCGGCAACAGCGACGTCGCCACGTCGCTGCCTTCGCTGGCCGCCACCAGACCGTCGCTGACTGCGGCGGGCAACGGGTAGGCAGGATCCAGCATGGCCACGATGGCCCAGCGCCCGGCTTCGGCCGCGCTGTCCACCGCGCGCCGCGCCAACGGATCGTCCAGGTCGGCAACCAGCCCCAGCTCCAGCAGCCGCTTCACCACCAACGGCGGCACATCGGTCGCCATGGCGGCCAGCAGCAGGGCGTTGCGGCCGTCGGCATCGACCGCCGCTACATCGGGGTTGTGGCGCAGAAGGTGCTCGATGACCGCCGCGCGCCCACCGGCGGCGGCCTCCAGCAGCGGGGTCCGGCCGAGCGCATCGCGCGCTTCCAGGTTGGCACCGGCGGCAAGCAGGGCGTCCAGGATCGCGGTGTGCCCGGCCAGGGCGGCTTCGTGCAGCGCACTGCGGCGCTGGCGATCACGCGCATCGGCACGCGCCTTGTGCTTCAGCAGCAGCTGCACGCCGGCCGGATCATCATCTTCGGTTGCCGCGGCGGCCAACAGCACCGGAATGCCTTCGGCCGGTTCGGTACGGGCGCCGCGCTCCAGCAGGAACCGCGCCAGGCGCCAGTTGCCGACCTGGCAGGCCACCGCCAGCGGCGACCAACCTTCGTTGTTGAGCGCGTCGATTTCGGCGGCGGCATCGCGCAGCAGCGCGGCGACGCCGGGGTCGGAACTGCGCGCTGCGTGGTGCAGCGGCGTATTGCCGTCGGCGTCAGTGGCACGCGAATCGGCACCGTTGGCGAGCAGGGTCATCACCGCTTCCGGGCGCCCATGCCAGCTGTCACGGGTGGCCGCCAGCAGCGGCGTCATGCCCTTGTGCGGGGCGTTCACATCCACGCCGCGCGCGATCAGTTCGCGCAGCAGGCGCAGGTCCGGCAGCACCGCGGCGAGCACGGGCAGGTTGCGCTGGTCGCGCCATTGCGGATCCGGCGTGGCGTGCGGGTCGGCACCGGCCTGCAACAGCTGCAGCGCGCGGTCGATCCGGCCGTGGCGCGCCGCTTCGTACAGTGCCGGCGCCAGCGCGTCGGCCGGCATGGCTTCAAGTGCGACCGGTGCCGGATCGGCGTCGGACTGCTCGCGCGCCTGCCAGGCACTGCGCAGCTCCTGCATGCCGTGGGCCGGCGCGGGATGCGTGGTGCCCGCCGGGGCGACACGCTGCAGCAGCAGGTGCAGCAGCGGCGACAGCAGCACGGTGGCGCCCACCGCTGGCCAACGCAGGCCTGCCGGCAGCAGCTCCGGCCAGGCCGGCATCACCACCAGCGCGCACAGCGCCAGCACCAGCGCGGCGACGGCCAGTCCACGCCAGGCGCCAAGTTCGCGCCCGGCCAGCCCCGCGGCGTGGCGCTGCAGCCCACCGGCCAGGCGTTCCACATCACTCCACAGCGGCCATGTGCGCCATACCGCCAGCAAGCCGACGCCCAGCAATACCGCCAGGCCCAGCGCCGCGGCCAGGCTGCCGCTTTCGCGCAGGGCGGCAAGCGGCCAGGCCATCAGCAGCGCAAGCACCGCTGGACCGGCCAGCCACAAGGCCAGCAGCGCAGGCAGTTCTTCGCGCACCACCTGCGGCAGTGGACGCAGGACACGGCTTCGACGCAGCCAGGACACGCCCAGCGCGAAGGCCGGCTGCGCCAGCGCGGCCAGCAGCGCGCCGGGCAGGCCGCCGATCGCCGAAGCCGCAGCGAGCAGCGCGCCCAGGGCCAGTGCGGCAGGCACCATGCGCGGCTGCGGCTCAGTCATTGTGGCGCGGCATCATGCTGGTGATGCTCGGGGGCACCTGCAGGTAGAACCCACGGCTGGCCAGCTCGCCGCGCACCTGCGCGGCATCCGCACGCGCCAGCTGCCGGCCCTCGGTCAGTTCCACTTCCAGCACCAGCTGCAGCCGGCCCAGGGATTCGGCCAACGGCCCGGGCAGCACGCCGAAGCCATCCCGTTCGGCGAGGTAGACGTAGGTATCGTCTTTGCGTTGGCTCTTGTAGACGTAGGCTTGCATGCTTTCAGGTTTACCCTTTAAGGCATGATTGTGTCGGAAACCCGTCACCGGCGGAAGGCGTCAGGCCAGGCAAAGCCCCGCCACGCGTTGTTTCCCGACACGAAGTTCATCAATGTCAGGACGCGGTTCAGTCTTCCGCCAGCGGATGACGGGCAAACACGAGCGAAGTGTTGATCCCGCCGAAGGCGAAATTGTTGCTCATCACATGGTCGACCTGCAGCATGCGTCCTTGTCCGCGGACATGGTCCAACGGAGCGCAGCGCGGGTCCACCTGGTCCAGGTTCAAGGTGGGGGCGAACCAGCCCGCGCGCATCATCTCAATGCTCAGCCAGGCTTCGAACGCGCCGCAGGCACCCAGCATGTGGCCGACGTAGCCCTTCAGCGAACTGATCGGCACGCCGGCCCCGAACACCGCGGCCGTGGCCTGGCTTTCAGCGATGTCACCATGGTCGGTGGCCGTGCCATGGGCGTTGATGTAACCGATCTGCGACGGCGCCAGACCGGCGTCTTCCAGCGCCAGCTGCATGGCGCGCGCCATGGTCGGGCTGCTCGGCTGGGTCACGTGCTGGCCGTCGCTGTTGCTGCCGTAGCCGCGTACTTCGGCCAGGATAGGCGCTCCGCGCTCCAGCGCATGCTGGCGCTCTTCCAGCACCAGGGTGCAGGCACCTTCACCCAGCACCAGCCCATCGCGGCCGGCATCGAACGGGCGCGGCGTGGTCTGCGGCGCGTCATTGCGCACGCTGGTGGCATACAGGGTGTCGAACACGGCGGCCGCCGTGGCGTCCAGCTGCTCGGCGCCACCGGCCAGCATCACCGTCTGCCGGCCGGCGCGGATCGTTTCGTAGGCTTCGCCGATGCCCTGGCTGCCGGACGTGCACGCGCTGGAGGTCGTGTGGATGCGCCCGCTCAGGCCGAAGAACACCCCGATGTTGACCGGTGCGGTATGGCTCATCATCTTCAGGTAGGTGGTGGCGGTGATGCCGGCGGTGGTGAAGCTGTTGAGCATGCGGCCGAACTCACTGATCGCCTCGTGGCTGCCTGCGGACGACCCATAGGACACCCCGGTGCGTCCACCGTGCAGCACCGGATGGTCGAGCAGGCCGGCCTGCTGCAGCGCCAGTTCGCTGGCACGCACGGCCATCAGCGCCACGCGCCCCATCGAACGGGTGGTCTTGCGGTTGTAGTGCGCAGGCAGCTCGAAGGCTTCGGCGGGCGCGGCCAGCCGGGTGTTCAGCCCTTCGTAGACATCCCATTCCGGCATCGCGCGCACGGCGTTGCGCAACGAACGCAGGCGCGCGTGGATGCTGGGCCAGTCCTGGCCCAGCGGGCTGATCGCCGCTGCACCGGTCACCACCACGCGGCGTCCTTCGCGCTGCATCAGGCCAGGCCTCCGTTGACCGATATCACCTGGCGGGTGATGTAACCGGCATCGGCCGACAGCAGGAACGATACCGCCGCGGCCACTTCATCCGGCGTGCCGACACGGCCGGCGGGGACCAGCTTGAGCGCGTGCTCGACCACCGCAGCGTCCAGCATCTCGGTATCGACCAGCCCGGGGGCTACGCAGTTGACGGTGATCCGGCGACTGGCCAGTTCCAGCGCCAGCGCCTTGGTGGCGCCGATGATGCCGGCCTTGGCGGCGCTGTAGTTGACCTGGCCGCGGTTGCCGATCAGCCCGGACACGGAGGCCAGGGTGACGATGCGCCCCGGCTGGCGGCGCCGCACCATCGGCATCACCAGCGGGTGCAGCACGTTGTAGAACCCATCCAGGTTGGTATGCAGCACCTGGTCCCAGTCCGCTTCGCTGAGCGCCGGGAAGGCGCCGTCGCGGGCGATGCCGGCATTGCACACCACGCCGTAGTACGCGCCATGGGCGGCCACGTCCACTTCCAGCGCGGTGCGCGCGGCGGCGCGGTCCCTGATGTCGAAGGCGAGTACGCGCGACTGCCGGCCCATCGCGATGATCTCCGCGACCACGGCCTGCGCTTCGTCGATGCGGCTTCGGCAGTGCACCGCCACGTCGAAGCCGTCGCGGGCCGCGCGCAGGGCGATCGCGCGGCCGATGCCGCGGCTTGCACCGGTCACCAGCACGGCAAGATTGGCTGTCATGCGTTTCCACTCTCCAGGTAAGCCTGCGCATCGGCCGGTTCGAACACCGAAACGTTGGCGTCCACCCATGTTTCGCTGCCTGCACTGATACGGCAGGCGAACAGGCCCAGGCCATTGTCACCCATCAGCTCGCGCCGCGCGTGGACCACCAGCGCGGTACCCGCCGGGAACACGGAAACCTGGCTGCTGTAGCGGCGACTGCCAAGCAGGAAACCGATCTGCGGCGGGCGCCCGTCACGCCGCGCACGGCAGCCCGCCCACGCCGCGATGGCCTGCGCCATGTACTCGATGCCGATCCACGCAGGCACGCCGCCTGCCTGGTTGAACAGGCCCGAGGCCGGCACCACCAGCGCCACCTCGATGCTGTCCTCGTCCCAGCGCAGCACCTGGTCCAGCAGCAGGGCGCTGCCACGGTGCGGCACCACGTTTTCGATCGGATGGATCCTCATGCGCCGGGCGTCCGCTGCAGGGCCAGCACGGCATTGCTGCCACCAAAGGCGAACGAGCTGCTGAGGACGCGCTGCAGGGAGGCGACCGCCACCGTGCCCGGGGCCACCAGGGCCAGCGCGGGCAGCTCCGGATCAGGCTGGCCATCCCACCAGTGCGGCGGCAGGCGGCCTGCCGGATTTTCGGCGAGCGCGATCCAGCACAGCGCCGCTTCGATCGCCCCGGACGCGCCCAGTGCGTGGCCGGTCAACGGCTTGGTGGAACTGGCCGCCACCTGCCCGCCCAGCACGGCATGCACCGCACGCGATTCCATCGCATCGTTGTGGCGGGTGGCCGTGCCATGCAGGTTGATGTAGTCCACGTCCGTCGCTGCCCAGCCGGCGCGCTGCAGCGCCTCGCGCATGGCGGCGATGGCACCGGCACCGCTCGGTTCAGGGGCGGACATGTGGTGGGCGTCCGAGCTTTCGCCCCAGCCGGCGAGCTGTACCGGGCCCGGCTCGCGGGTCAGCAGGAACAGCGCGGCCCCTTCGCCGATGTTGATGCCCGCCCGCGTTGCCGAGAACGGCAGGCAGCGGGTGGTGGAGATCGATTCCAGCGCATTGAAACCGGCCACGGTGAAGCGGCACAGCGAATCGGCACCGCCGGCGATCACCGCGTCCACGATGCCGGCGCGCAGCAGGCGCGCCGCCGAAGCCATCGCCTTGGCACCTGAAGAGCAGGCAGTGGACAGCGTCCACGCCGGTCCCGTTGCACCGCTGCGATGCCGTACGAATGCCGCCGCGCTGCCCATTTCCTGCTGGCCATAGGCGAAGCTGTCCGGCCAGCGACCGCTCTCCTCGCGCGCACGCAGGGCCGGCTCGGTTTCGCCGATGCCGGAGGTGCTGGTGCCGATCACCACCGCGACCCGCCCGGCACCGTAACGCTCGATGGCGGACTGTACGGCGGGGGCGATCTGTTCCAGCGCAAGGTCCAGCAAGGCATTGTTGCGGCCCCGCAGCGCGGTGGGCAGCGCGGACAGATCCGGCAGCGTGGCGTGCACCCGACCCAGCGCCAGGGTGCGTCCGGGCAGCACGTCGTCGCAGTCGCTCAGCCCACCGGGGTGGTCGGCGAACAGGCCGGCGGCGACGGGCGCGCGGCCGGCGCCGAGCGCGCAGACGATGCCCATGTCGTTGAGGAAAATCGGCGCGCTCACGGGGCTTCCTCGCCGGTGGGCACCGAACGGATGGTCAGCGAATAGCCTTCGATGCGGTTGTCCAGCTGCAGGCTGCCATCGTCGTTGCGCTGCAGCCGCAGAGCCTCGACCCCGCCACGCTGCAGCCGGCGCACGCGGCCATCGTCGACCACCTGCCATCCGTCGGTCAGCACCGCGGCGATCGCCGTGGTCGGCCACAGCGCGAACTGCAGATCGTCCAGCACGCGGTCGGCACGTACCTGCCTGGGCAACCAGGCAGCGCGCTGCTCCTGCAGGTTCCGGCCATCCCACTGCACGCGGAAGCCGGTCTGGCCCATTGCCTGCACCAGCAGCTGCACCCGGTCGGCATCGGCTTCAAGCAGCGCATCCAGGTCGCGTTCGGCGCGACCGAAGCGGAAATGCAGATGCTGCTGCAAAGCGAGCGTTCCCTGCAGGCTGGCCGGTGACAGGCGCAGCGGCGGTAGCGCCGCATCGGTCCGCGCCGGCCGGCCGGCACAGGCGGCAAGTAGCAAGGTGAGCAGGATCACGGGCAGGAGACGGCTCATGTCACGGGGTTCCTGTCGTTGAAGGGGGCGCGGGGCGGAACAGCGGCGACAGCAGCCATACCAGCCCGATGCCGAGCAGCAGGGTCATGCCGAAGGCCCGCAGCGCCGGCGTATCGGACAGGCCGAGCAGGCCGAACGAGAGCCAGGTACTGGCCGCACCCACGCACACTGCGACCCAGGCGCTGGGGTCGCCGCGGTGTTCCAGCAGGAAGATGCCGTAGTCGATGCCCATGCCCAGCAGCAGCATGAGCGCCAGCACGTTGAACAACTGCAACGGATAGCCAAGCAGGGCCAGCACCGCGAGGGTCAGGCTGCCGGCCAGCAGGGTCGGCACGATCACCCGCCAGGCATCACGGCGGTAGCGCCACCACAACGCGGCGAACACCAGCGCGATACCTGCCAGCAGCATGCCGCTCATCAGCTTGCGGTAATGCCCCAGCAGGCGCGAGAAATCGGCGGTGCGGTCGACCCAGCGCACGCCGGGCAGACCGGCGCCGGCCTGGTCGAGGTCGGCCAACGCACGTGGCTGTGACAGGTCATCGACCAGCACCACGCTGGCCACGCCCTCGCCCAGTGCACCGATCCACAACGGACGGAACGGTGCCGAGGCCGGCGAAGCGAGGAAGGCCTGCAGGTCGATCGGGGTGCTGGCGAATGCCGGTCGCTGCAGCACCTCGCCACTGACCGCGCCGACCGCCTGCAGCACGGCCGACTCGGCCTGCGCGGCCAGCCGGGCATCGGCATCCTGCTGCGCCGGAGACGGCAACCAGTCACTCAGCGCGCGGTGGCTGCCGATGCGGCCCTCGCCCTCCAGTGCGCGAAGCCGCGCGGTCAAGGCTTCTTCGCGCTGCAGCAGCTGGCCGGCATCGGCGCCCTGCACCAGGAAGAACTGCGCCGGGCTGGGCATGCCGAGCAGGCGCGAAACGCGGATCTGCTGTTCCATCAGCGCCGGTGGCGAAGACTGCAGGCTGCGCAGGTCGTCGTCCACGTGCAGGAACAGCATGCCGCCTGCGGAGAACAGCAGCAGGGCCGCGATCACACCGCCCAGCGACCGGCCGCGCAGCCGCGGCCAACGCTGCAGCGTGTTGCCCAGCCAGTGCGAGAAGCGGGTCTGTCGCACCGTTCCACCATCCAGCCACGGGAACCACAGGATCACGGTGACGAACGCGGCTGCCAGCCCAACCACCGAGAACAGTGCCATCTGGCGCAGCCCGGGGAACGGGGTGATGGCCAGCGCCAGATAGGCCAGGGCGCTGGTCAGAAGCGCCAGCCACAGGCCGGGCAGCAGATGGCGCAGCAGGGACCAGCGACTCTGCCGCGGCGCTGCCTGGCGCGAGGCGAACCAGTGGATGCCATAGTCTTCGGCCACGCCCACCAGCGAGGCACCGAAGACAAGCGTCAACAGATGCACCTTGCCGAACACCAGCACGGTCACGGCCAACGCCACGCCACAGCCGACCAGCAGCGACATCGCCACCAGCAGGATCGGGCGCAGCGAACGGAATGCCAGCCACACCAGCAGCAGCACCGCGGCCAACGAGCCCCAGCCAATGGTGTTGATCTCGCGGTTGGCCTGCACGGCCGCGGCTTCGGCATGCAGCGGCACGCCTGCCTGCAGGATCTCCACCCCCGGTGTGGCGTTCGTCGCGGCCTGCCCCGCGCGTTCCAGCAGCGCGCCGATGTGCGCCTCGCCATCGAGCTTGAAGGCCGAATCGCGGGTATCGAAGCGCAGCACCGCCCACTGCTTTCCTTCCGCCTGCAGCAGGCCGTCTTCGCCCAGTCGCAACCCCGCCGCCTTCGCCTGCTGCTGCCACCATGCCGGCCACAGGCCCAGCGGATCCTGCAGCCAGGCGGTCAGCCGTGGTCCGCCCATGGGGCCGTACAACTGGGCCAACGCCTGTTGCGCCAACGTATCCGGCGCGGTGTGCTGCAGCGTGTCGCGCTGTGCGGGGGTCAACAGGCGGTCACGGTACGGCGCGTAGAACGTGCGTGCCTCATCGAACCATCCGTCGAGTGCAGCGGCCGGCTGCAGCAGCGCGGCATCGGTATCGCCTGCCATCGCATCGGCGAAGGCCGCCTGCGCGCGCAGCGTGGCGGCCGCCTCCGCACTGCCCAGCAGCACCACCACGTCACGCGAGTTCGCATCGGCGATGCGCCGGGTTACATCGGACAGCAGACGGTCCTGCGCGTCCTGCGGCAGCAGCGCGAGGATATCGGTATCGATCGGCGCATGCTGCCGCCACTGCAGGGCCTGCTGCACGCCCAGCCCCAGCAACACCAGCAGCCAGACAAGGGCCAGCCAGCGCCAGCCGCGATGGGGGGTATCAGCCAACGGTCCGCGATCAGTCAAGGCGTGCCGCCTCGTCCGCCGCCAGCGTGGGCGGTGCCTCGGTGAGGGCGCTGAAGGTGAGGCGGGTGCGGTCCTTGCTGGCCTCCACGATGTCGACCTGGCGGACGTAGCGGTCACCCCGCAGCTGCAGCGCGCTGAACGCCTTGGCCAGCATCGGCGACCTGGGTGTCAGCGACAGGGTCCAGCCCTTCGCATCGCGTTGCGCATCCACCGTGAACTGGCCGGACAGCGCCTGCACGTCGCCGCTCATCAGCGCGAACAGGATCGCGTTGACCGAGCGCATGGCAGGCTGTTCGCGTGCATCCAGTTCGACCCGGGTACTGCCGTCGGGCTGTCGGCTGAGGATGCGCTCGGCAGTGATCACCATCTCCGACGGGAACGGTTTCAGCGTGGTCCAGATCACCCCGCGCTCGCGCGCCACCACGAAGCGGCCCTGCGAACGCAGCGGGTTGCGGAAGCCGGCGACCTGCTTTTCCTGGCTGAACTCGCCGCGCAGCACCGCCGGCCGTGCGACATCGCGGGCGATCGCCTGCACCGCGTCCTCGGCGGCGCTGGCAACGAACGAAACGACCAGCAGGCCGGACAGCGCCAGCAGGCGCAGGACATGGCGGGATTTCATGGCGCGGGAACTCCGAGTTTCTGCCACAGGATCGGCGGGCACAGGTACTGCATTTCACCGCTGGCGGCATCGACGGCCACCTGCACGGTGTGCGCACGGGTCAGCCGCTCACCGCTGCCGACGTCGAAGATTTCGTAGCTGATCTTCAAACGATTTTCCCATTCGACGATGCGCGCCACCACCCGCACCTGCTGCTGGAAACGCAGCGGGCGCACGTACTTGACCCGTGCATCCACCACCGGCCACAGATAGCCCGATTCCTGCATCTGCGGATAGTCGTAGCCGTAACGCTGCAGCAGCGCGCAGCGCGCGATCTCGAAGTACTTGAAATAGTTTCCATGCCAGACCACCTGCATCGGGTCGCAGTCGTGGAAGGCGGGCGCCAGGGTGATCTCTTCGACCATCTCATGCATCGGGATACAGCTCCCACTGACGGCTGCGGATGTCCTGCAGCAGTTGCCGCAGCTCGCCATCCAGCGCGCGGTCTTCCTCGATCAGTGCGATGCGCTGGCTGATGTCATCGTGCATCGTGGCCAGCCCGCCCTGCAGCTGCGCCTGCAGGCCCACGCGCTGGCGCAGGGCCACCGCCTGGCGCGCGGCGATCAGCATGCCGGCAACCACCTGTTCGGTAAGTTCGATCACCCGCAGGCAGTCACGCGCGGCGATGGTGCCCATGCTGACCTTGTCCTGGTTGTGGCATTCGGTGGAACGCGAGAACACCGACGCCGGCAGGGTGTTCTTCAGCGCCTCGGCGGTCCACGCCGAGACGCTGATCTGCAGCGCCTTCAGGCCGTGGTTGATGGCCGCGCGCGAACCGGTCGCAGCGGACAGGTTGGCCGGCAGGCCGTGGCTGTAGCGCGCATCCACCAGCAGCGCCAGCTGGCGATCCAACAGGTCGGCCAGGTTGGCCACGGTATTCTTCAGCGTGTCCATGGCCAGTGCGATATGCCCGCCGTAGAAGTGCCCGCCGTGCAGGACGCGTTCTTCGTCCGGGTCGATGAGCGGGTTGTCGTTGGCGCTGTTGAGCTCGGTCTCGATCAACTGGCGCAGGAACGGCAGGGTGTCTTCCAGTACGCCGATGACATGCGGGGCGCAGCGCAGCGAGTAACGATCCTGCAGGCGCTGTTCGTTGCGCGGCGGGCGATCGCTGTGCAGGTCGGCACGCAGCCGCGCGGCGATGCGCGCCTGGCCCGGGTGCGGCTTGGCGGCGAACAGCGTTTCGTCGAAATGGTGCGCGTTGCCATCGCTGGCCAGCACGTTGAAGGCGGTCAGGCGCGTGGCCAGGCGGCACAGGTAATCCGCGCGCTGCCAGGCCAGGGAGGCCAGGCCGGTCATCACCGCCGTGCCATTCATCAGCGCCAGGCCTTCCTTCGGCCGCAGCCGCAACGGCTGCATGCCTACCCGCGGCAGCACCTCGGCGGCGGACTGCACACTGCCTTCGAACAGCACCTCGCGCTCACCGCACAGCACCGCCGCCACATAGGACAGCGGGGTCAGGTCGCCGCTTGCACCCACCGAGCCCTCCGCCGGGATGCGCGGCAGCACGTCATGCTGCAGCAGGGTGGCGAGGCCTTCGAGCAGCGCTACGCTGGTGCCGGACATGCCCTGCGACAACGAGGCCAGCCGCGCCGCCAGCACCGCGCGCGTTTCCTGTGCATCGAGGAAACGACCCAGCCCGCAGCCATGGTAGGTGTACAGATGGTGCGGCAGTTCGGCTACCAGCGAAGGCGGGATCACCGTGGTGCAGGAATCCCCGTAACCGGTGGTCACCCCGTAGACCACGCCGTCTTCGCGCAGCAGGCGGTCAAGGAAATCCGCGCCGCGCTGGATGCGGGCGCGGAACGCCGGCGCATCGTCAAGCACGGCCAGCGCGCGGCGGTCGGACAGCGCGACGACATCTTCGATGCTCAGCGGACCGGCGCCGAAGCGGCAGGGGGGAAGCGGGTCATTCGGCATCGGCGGCCTGGTCCCAGAACGGAAAGAAGTTGAACCAGTCCAGCGGCGATTGAGTCACCTGCTGTTCCAGCCATGCGGCATAGCGTTGCGCGCAGTCCTGCAGGGCGCCCTCGCGGGCACCGCGTGGCAGCACGATGCGTTCGTCGAACAGATCGAAGCGGACCCGGTAACCGTCGCCCTGGTGCAGGCAGGACAGCGTGTACACCGGGCAGGCCAGCGCGGCGGCGAGCACATAGCCGCCCACCGGGAACGGCGCGCGATGGCCGAGGAAACCGGCATGCACCACGCGCTCGCTGTGCACCGGCACGCGGTCGCCGACGATCGCCACGAAGCCGCCAGCGGCAACCCGCTGGCCGAGCGTCATCGCCATCGCCGGCCCTACCTCGGTCACCTGCACCAGCTCCACCGACGCCAGCGGATCCAGCCGTGCCAGCAGGCTGTTGAAGCGCTGCGCGTGCTTGGTGTGGACCAGCACGGTGAGATGCAGGCCCGGGACTTTTTCCGCCAGCACCTGGCACAGCTCCAGGCAGCCGACATGTGCGGTCAGGAACACCCCGCCCTGCGCGCGACCAATGCGCTGCAACGCGTCGTTGTCGTGCAGCTGCAGGCGCTGCGGCGGGTAGCGCCGTCCCAGCGCCAGCAGCTTGTCCAGCATGGTGTCACCGAACAGCGCGAAGTGACGCAGGCTGTCCAGCCAGTTCGGCGCGCGCCCCAGTGCCCCGCTGTGCGCCTGCAACCGCTGCAGGTACTGCAGCGAGGCGCGGCGCGCCAGGCCGTTGCCCAGCCAGTGGCAGGCCACCGCCGGCCAGGCGCACACCCGGTACGGCCAGCGCCCGAACCAGCGGTGGATCCAGCACAGGACCAGTACGCCGCGTACCGACGTGCGCTCGCCGATGTCCGCCCAGTGCGGCGCGGCAGGGCCGGGACGGGCGGCCATCAGGGCAGCCCCCGCAGGCGCCGCCGCAGCAATCGAGGAGCTCGCCGCAGCATTCCCCCGAACAGCCGCGCGTGCATGCCGCTGATGCGCAGGTTGTCGCGCCACACATCGAAGTGCGAGACGCCGTCCTTCGGGTACGTGACCGGCGTGGCGAGGTGATGCACCGGCACCTCGCGCCAGTACAGACGCACCAGGATCTCGGTGTCGAAATCCATTCGCCGGCCGATGGTTTCCTCGGCCATCACCTGCAGCACCGGTGCCAACGGATAGACCCGGAAGCCGCACATCGAGTCGCGCAGGTGCAGCGACAGGGTGTTGATCCAGACCCACACATGGGTGCCATAGCGGCCGTAGAGGCGGATCTTCGGCACGGTTTCATCGTAGGCCGGGATACCGCAGATGACCGCATCCGGACACTCGCGCGACAGCGCGGCGAAACGGCCCAGCTCGGTGGTGTCATGCTGGCCATCGGCGTCGATCTGCAGCACGTGGGTGTAGCCCAGGCGCGCGGCTTCGCTGAAGCCGGCCAGCATCGCCCCGCCCTTGCCCTGGTTGTGTTGCAGCCGCAGCAGGCCGACGCCCGGCTGCCGTGCCAGCCCGGCCAGCGCGGCCGCGCAGTCCGCGTGCGATCCGTCGTCCACCAGCAGGCACGGCAGTCCCGCAGCGCGGATTCCGGCGACCACCTCGGCGATGGCGTGCTCATGGTCATAGACCGGTACCACGACCAGCAGGGCGTACTCGGCGGCGGGAACCAGGGAATCAATCGGCATCGGCGAACAGTACTTTGCCACTGGCGTGGATGCCGTGATCGGAGCTGAACCGAAATCCCAGCACGCCGCGCGCCGCGTCCCAGTCCAGCTGCAGCATGAGCACGTCGTGCGGGCGCGCAACGTGGTGGAACTTCAGCGCATCCATGCGCAGGAAGCGGGGTGGCAAGTCGAATGCCTCGCGGCCCAGGCGGATCGCCCAGTCCAGCTGGGCCACGCCCGGCAGCACGGCGACTTCGGGGAAATGACCCTCGAAGGCGCCCAGGTCGGGCTCCAGTACAAGCTGCACCCGTGCCGTGGCGGCATCGCGCGCAAGCCACTGCGGTGACGGAAGCGTTTTCTGGAACAGCGCCTGCAGCAGTGCCTGGGTCGGTTTGCCCTGGGCATTGACGGGCAGTGCGGCAACCAGCCGCCAGCGCCGCGGCCGGGTCACCGCGTCATGGCCCTGTGCCAACAACGCGGTGAGACGACCGATGAAAGCACGCCGCTCGGCATCACCGGCGTGCGCCAACGCCGGGTCACCCGGCACGATCACCGCGGCCAGCTGCTCGCGCGTACCCGGCAGCACCAGCACCTGCGCTTCGGCCACGCCCGCATCGCGGCACAGGGCCTGCTCCAGCGCCCCCAGCGAAACCCGGCGCTCTTCGATCTTGACGATGCGGTCGGCCCGCCCGAGCAGGCGGAAGCCGCCGCCAGCACTGGCTTCGGCACGGTCTTCGCTGCGCCACCAGCCGCCCTGCGCAAGATGGGCCGATGCCACCGCCAGCTGGCCGTCGTCGATGCGCCACTGTACGCCGGGCAACGGCTGCCACGCGGGGGCGTCATCCGCGCAACGGCGCCAGGCGATGCCACCGGTTTCGCTGCTGCCGAACACTTCGATCGGCGCGATGCCGAGCATCTCGCGCACGTCCGCGGCGGCCTGTGCCGGCAGCGGCCCGCCGGAGGAAAACACCGCGCGCAACTGGCCGCGCGCGGCGGCCCAGTCCAGCTGCGGCGGCAGTCGTTTCAGGTGCGCCGGCGTGGCCACCAGCACACTGGGTGCGGCGGCCAGCGCGGCTACCAGGTCTTCATGGAAGAAACGCCGTGGCTGGATCGCCCGGCCCGCTGCCAGCGGCCACAGCACGCGGAACAGCAGGCCGTAGATGTGCTGGTGGGAGACCGTTCCCTGCACCTGCGCACCGGCCAGCAGCGCGCCGAAGGCCTGCTGCAGTGCCTCGACTTCGCTGGCCAGCTGGTCCAGGCGTTTTTCGATCGCGGCCGGCTGGCCGGTGCTGCCGGAGGTGAACACCACCAGCCGGCAGGCGTGTGGATCCAGCACGACGCCGGTGGGGGGAATGTCAGTGGGCAGTGCCGCGTGCAGAGGCTGCCAGCACGCATCGACATCGCCGACGAAGCCGTCCACATGCGGTCGCAGCGCCTGCAACGTACCGGGCAGGTCGTCGCCCGGCAGGTGGACCCGCTTGCCGGCCGCCCACGCCCCCAGCAACGCGGCGGCGAAGGCCAGGCTGTCGTTGAAGTAGAGCGCCCAGTCACGCCCTTCGGCGGCCGCGAACGCAGCCTGCCAGCGGCGTGCCCGTGCCAGCAGCCCGGCGTGGTCCAGCGCTGCGCCGTCGAGCGCGCCGACCGTGCGGCCAGGCCGTGCGGACTGCAGCAGCAGGTGCAGCGGGATCCACTCAGACATGGCCATGCGCTGCCTTCACCCGGCGCCGCACGGTCCATTCCCCGGCATGCAGCAGGCCCATCAGCAGATAGGCCAGCAGGCCGTTGTACAGCGCCCACGTAGCATCTGAGGCCCACAGCGCAGTGGCCAGCGCCAGGCTGCCATTGAGCACGAAGAAGCCACACCAGACCTGGGTGACCTGGCGCGTGTAGACGATGGCGAACGGCGGCAACTGTGGATCCTGCAGGCGTGCGAAGCGCTCGACCACGGTCGGGGGATGGCGCAGGCTGACCAGGAAGAACACCAGCAGCACCGCATTGACCAGCGCCGGATACAGTTTCAGCGGCAGCGCTTCATTGCCCAGCAGGGCCACCACGGCCAACACGCCGGTGCCGGCCGCCGACCAGATCCACAGCCGTTCGCGCGTGCCCAGCGCGCGCAGCAGCGCCACCGCGAACAACAGCAGCGACAGCCAGCGCGGCTCGAACCGGCCCATCGCCAGGTACATCAGCGGCGGATAGGCCAGCGACAGCAGCACCAAAGCCAGCCTGCGCGGATGGGACACGAGGGAGGTCCGGCGCGCGCGGTCAGGCAGCGGCCGGGTCGGGCAGCAGCCCATGCACCACATCGACCACGTCCTGCACGGTGCGCACCGTCTTGAAGGCATCCGGCTGCAGGTTGCGGCCCAGCAGCGGCTTCAACTGCACGATCAGGTCCACCGCATCGATGCTGTCGATGTCCAGGTCGGCATGCAGCCGCGCGCCAGGCACGATCAGGGCCGGATCGATCTCGAAGCTGGTCGTCAGCAGGCGGGCGATGTGGTCGAACAGGTCGGTCTTGGTCATGGCGTTGAGGTCACTCACGCGCGGCTGCCGGCGACGAAGGCCGCCAGCGCCTGCACGCTGCCGAAATGGCGGCGGGTTTCTTCCGAATCCGCGGACAGGCTCACGCCGTATTGCTTCTGCAGGGCCAGGCCCAGCTCCAGTGCATCGATTGAATCCAGGCCTAGGCCTTCGCCGAACAAGGGCGCGGTGGCATCGATTTCGGCGGCGGAGATGTCTTCCAGCGACAACGCCGAAATGATCAGCTCCTTGATCTCGTGCTCAAGTTCCTGCACGGGGCAGCTCTCCACAGGGTTGGAAGTATCGGGTGAGATGGTCGGTGACGCGCCGCGCGGCCAGGGCTTCCCCTCCTGCCGCTGCGTCTTCGTCGATGAACGTGCCGATCGGAATGTCCTCACCGACCTCCAGCGAAACGTGGAAGCGTCGCGGGGGCACACGATACCATTTCCGCCCCTTTTCCAGCGTCGGCGGAGTGCAGCGTATCCGTACCGGGGTGATGTCCCGCCGGCCGCGCACGGCGATGTTGGCCGCGCCGCGGCGCAGTTTCAGCGGCTGGCCGGGCTCGCTGCGGGTGCCCTCGGGGAAGATCACCAGGCAGCCTCCGCCGCGTACCGTGGCGATGCCCGCTTCCACCAGCGCCGGCCCGTCATCGTTGACGATGTAGCCGGCGGCCCGGACGGTGGCGCGCATGAATGGATTGCGGGCCACCGCGCGTTTGACCACGCAGTCCGCATCCGGCAGCAGCGCGACCAGCAGCACCACGTCGATCAGGGTCGGATGATTGGCCAGCACCAGCAGGCCTTCGCGCTGCAGCCGTGCCGCGCCGCTGACCGAAACCGTGAGCACGCCGAGGCGGCGCATGATCGCCACCTGCAGGGCGAATCCCCGTTGGACGCCCCGGCGCGCGAGCCGGCGGCGGCGCGCGGGGTCGCGCACCAGGACCAGCATCAACGGCGCCACGACTACACCGGCAACCAGCCCGCCCAGCCCGAACGCCGCAAAGCTCAGGCCGGTGGCCAACACCCGCCAGGCCCGGTCCAGACCGCGCAGCAGCGCCTCAGCGGACACGCTTCCAGGTCCAGCGCTGGCCGTCGATCACCCGCTCGCAGGACGGCTGCGCGGACAGCAGGAAACGCTGCAGGTCCAGCGCATGCGGCAGCAGCCCGGGCAGATCATCGGCCTGCCCGGTGGCCTGCCAGCCCAGCTGCAGGCGCATGCCCGGAGCATCGGGGCGCCGGACGCGCCAGCACCAGGCGTGGAACGGAGCCGGCTCATCGATGAACTCCGCATACAGTGCCGGCAACGGCGGGTCGTAGACCACGATGCGGACTTCCTCGGCGCCATCGGCGAGCAGCCCGGCCGCTTCCAGGCAGGCTGCTTCGGCCGTGGCCTTGCCCGCCGCCAATGCCAGGTTGTTGCCGCGGTGGCCACGGGTGATGGAGTACAGCGCGCCGATCGCGTTGTGCACCGACAGGCCGAAGGTGGTGGGTGAAAGCGCTTGTTCGGCCACCAGCGCGGCCAGCAGCTCCATCGAACGGGCGACATCGCCATGGCGGCTGGCGAACACCAGTGGCACGCGGCTGTCCGCCCCCTCGCCGGCTTCGCACCAGCAGGCGGCCTGGATCGCCATGCGGCCCAGCCGCTCGATCCGGCGACGCTGCATGGCCGGTACCTCCGGCAGCCCGGGCGTGTCCTCGCCTTCGGGCAGCCAAGGTGCCTGCGCCCAGTCCTGCCAGGCGCTGCGGGTGGCCAGCCCGGGCGCCCAGGCGGCCCAGTCGACAACGGAAAACTCGATCATTGCGGAACAACTGCTGCGGTTGCGCGGAGCGCCGCACGCTAGCACGGCCGGGGCGGAGAGCGTGACGAAGAACGTCCAAACCCACCACGACAACGGTCGTCACTCATCGCGCCTAGTGATAGCCGGCGTCGGCTTCCACCTTGCCGCGGAATACCCGGTACGACCACGCCGTGTAACCCAGGATCACCGGCAGCAGCACCACCAGGCCGACCAGGCTGAAGCCCAGCGACGACGCCGGCGCCGCCGCATCCCACAGGGTCATGGTGGGCGGCAGGAGGTAGGGCCACATGCCCAGCACCAGCCCGGCGAAACCAAGCACGAACAGCGCCAGGGTGAGCAGGAACGGCGGCAGATCGCGCTTGGGATGGACGGCGCTGCGCCACAGCGCGGCGGCCACCGCCAGGGTCAGGATCGGCACCGGCGACAGCCACCAGAAATTGCCGTCGGAGAACCAGCGCTGCATCAGGTGCGACTGCAGGAACGGCAGCCAGCTGCTGACCAGCCCCATCGCCACGATCACCGCCACCACCAGCGGCCGGGTCACCTGCCGGGCCAGCACCTGCACCGGGCCGGTGGTCTTGAGGATCAGCCAGGTGCTGCCGAGCAAGGCGTAGCCGGCCACCAGCGAGGCACCGGTCAGCATCGCGAACGGGCTGAACCAGCCGAGCGCACCGCCGGTATAGACCCCGTCGACGATCGGCAGGCCCTGCACCAACGCACCCAGGATGATTCCCTGGGCGAAGGTGGCCAGCAGCGAACCCAGCCCGAACGCCACGCTCCACAGCCGCTTGGAGCGATGCGCCTTGAAGCGGAATTCGAAGGCCACGCCGCGGAACACCAGCGCCATCACCAGCAGCAGCACCGGCAGGTACAGCGCCGACAGCAGCGCGGCGTACGCCTTCGGGAAGGCCGCCAGCAGGCCCGCACCGCCCAGCACCAGCCAGGTCTCGTTGCCGTCCCAGATCGGCGCGGCGGTGTTCATCATCTGGTCCAGTTCTTCTTCGCTATGGGCGAACGGGGCCAGGATGCCGATCCCCAGCACGAAACCGTCCAGCACCACGTACATCAGCACGCCGAAGCCGATCACCGCGAACCACGCCACCGGCAGCCAGGTCATCAGGTCCATGTCAGCGCTCCTCCAGGGGTTCATCCGCGCCGGACAATGGACGCGCCGGGGTGTGGTGGCCGCCATCCAGCGAGGGGCCGTCTTCATGCGGTCTGGGGCCCTGCCGCAGGATCTTCACCAGATACCAGATGCCCCAGCCGAACACGAAGGCATAGCCGACCACGTAGACGCCCAGCGACAGCGCGGTCATCCATGCGCTCTGCGGCCCGACCGCATCGGCGGTGCGCAGCAGGCCGTACACCACCCATGGCTGGCGCCCCATTTCGGTCACGAACCAGCCCGACACCAGCGCGATGAAGCCACTGGGCAACATCCAGTTCCAGCCACGCAGCAACCAGCGCGACTGCAGCAGCCTGCCACGCAACAGGGCGATGACCGACACCAGCGCCAGCAGCAGCATCAGCGTGCCCAGCCCGACCATGATCCGGAAGGCGAAGAAGACGGGGGTGACCGGCGGCCGCTCGCTGGCCGGCACGGAGGTCAGCGGCGCGATGGTTCCCTCGCGCGAATGGGTCAGGATGAGGCTGCCGAGCGTGGGGATGGCGACCTCGAAATCATTGCGTTCCTGTTCCTCGTTGGGCAGCGCGAACACCACCAGCGGCACCCCCTCCCCTGGCGCGGTGTCATGCCAGTGCGCCTCCACCGCCGCGATCTTCATCGGCTGGTGCTTGAGGGTGTTCAGGCCGTGCATGTCGCCGACGAAGATCTGCGCGGGCACGGTGATCGCGGCGAAAATCACGGCGGCGGTCAGCATGCGGCGGCCCGCTTCCACGTGCACGCCGCGGCGCAGGTAGTACGCGCCGATGCCGCCGATCACGAAGCAGGTGGTGATGAACGAGCCCAGCGCCATGTGGGTCAGGCGATACGGGAAAGACGGGTTGAACACCACCTTCCACCAGTCGACCGGATGCACGATGCCGTTGACCATTTCATAGCCGGCGGGGGTATGCAGCCAGCTGTTGGAGGCCAGGATCCAGAAGGTGGACACCAGCGTGCCCAGGGCCACCATGCAGGTGGACAGGAAGTGCAGCCGCGGCGACACCCGGCCCCAGCCGAACATCATCACGCCGAGGAAACTGGCCTCCAGGAAGAAGGCGGTCAGTACTTCATAGGTGAGCAGCGGGCCGATCACCGACCCGGCCACCTGGATCAGGCGCGGCCAGTTGGTGCCGAACTGGAAGGCCATGACGATACCGCTGACCACGCCCATGCCGAAAGACACGGCGAAGATCTTCTGCCAGAAGAAGAACAGCTCGCGCCAGATCGGGTTGCGGGTACGCAGCCAGCGCCATTCCACGAACGCCAGCCAGCTGGCGGTGCCGATGGTGAAGGCGGGGAACAGCACGTGGAAACTGACCACGAAGCCGAACTGGAAACGGGACAACAGCAATGCGTCCAAGGGGACGTCCTCCTGCCGGGCGCGGGTGGGGATACCGGACCAGTCTGGGTGGATTTGCGTGAAGAAGGGATGCGACCGGGTGACGCGCTGCTTCACTTTGTCGCGGGGTGCCAGCAGCATCAAAAGCGTGCAGGGCTGCGTGTTGGTGGAGCGGGGTGGGTTGGCGGGGGACGGCAACAACCGCATCCTGCGGGCCTCGTTTCGCGCCATCCATGGCGCTCAACGCCCCCGCCAACCCACCCCGCCCCACCTTCGACAGGTCCATGGCAGCCTTGGAACATGCGGCTCTGGTAGCGCCGACCCATGGTCGGCGGATCGTTGGGGGAACAGGATCTGATGGTCTCCGCCGACCATGGGTCGGCGCTACCGCTTGCTTGCTGGCGGCCACGGGAACTGTCAGAGCGACGGGCGGGTGGGCTGTCGGGGACACTGTGAGGCAGGAGCCGAACAGTAGCCTACAAGGACGTACTTGCGGCGTGTCCCGGACAGCCCACCCGCCCGTCGCCGTCCCAGAGCAAACCAGCCCTTGCATGACCTGTGGGCCAGCCCCTGCCGGGGAGGGGCTGCTACCCTTGGCCGGTTTTCTCCTCCACGGTGCGTCCCGTCCATGTCCCGAGTGCTGCCGCTGTCCCTGTTGTTGTCCGCCCTGCTGGCCGCTCCGGCCGTTCAGGCCGCGCCGACCCCGATCACCATCGAACAGGCCATGGCCGACCCCGATTGGATCGGGCCGCCGGTGGAACGCGCCTGGTGGTCCTGGAACAGCCAGCAGGTTGAATACCAGCTCAAGCGCAAGGGCAGCCCGGTCCGCGACACGTTCCGCCAGCCGCTCAGCGGGGGCGTCGCCGCCCAGGTGGCCGACGACCAGCGCGGCAGCCTGGACGTGGCCGATCCGGTCTATGACAGCAGCCGCAGCCGCATGGCCTTCGCCCGCAACGGCGATGTGTTCGTGCGCGACCTGCGCAGCGGCGCGCTGACCCAGCTCACCCGCGGCAACGAACGTTCCAGCGGCATCAACTTCGCCACCGACGGCGGGGTGATCTGGCGCAACGGACAGAACTGGTTCCATTGGACCGCCGCGAAGGGCGTGGCCCAGGTGGCCAGCCTGAAGGCGGAGAAGAATCCGTCCGACGCGCCCAAGGCCGATACCCTGCGCGAACAGCAGCTGCGCACGCTGGAAACCCTGCGCCGCGACCGCGAACAGCGCGAAGCCCTGAAGGAACAGGACCAACGCTGGCGCGAGACCGACCCGACCCGCGCGCCGGGCCCGGTGTTCCTCGGTGCCGATGTGGAGATCGTCGACAGCGTGCTGTCGCCCGATGGCGTGCACCTGGTGGTGGTGACCAAGCCGAAGGGCTTCGAAGAAGGTCGCACCAGCAAGATGCCGCTGTACGTGACCGAATCCGGTTACGAAGAAACCGAAGACACCCGCACCCGCGTCGGCCGCAATGAGCCGGAACCGCATACCTTCTGGCTGGTCAATGCACGCACCGGCAAGGTCGACAAGGTCTCGCTGGATACCCTGCCGGGTATCGGCACCGATCCGCTGGCCAGCCTGCGCAGGCAGGCCGGCAAGGACGCGCTGAAGGGCAACCGCCCGCTGGAACTGATGAGCGACTTCATGGGCGGCGGCATCCGCTGGAGCGCCGATGGCCAGCAGGCCGCGATCATGTTGCGCGCCAACGACAACAAGGACCGCTGGATCGTCAGCGTGGGCGCGGCCGATGGCCGCCTGCAGAGCCGCCACCGGCTCACCGATGCGGCCTGGATCAACTGGGGCTTCAACGATTACGGCTGGATGGCCGACGGCCGCACGCTGTGGCTGCTGTCCGAGGAATCCGGTTTCTCGCACCTGTACACCCAGGCCGGCACCGGCAAGCCGCAGGCGCTGACCAGCGGCAAGTGGGAGACCTCCGCGCCGGCACTGTCGGCCGATGGCAAGGGCTTCTACTTCCTGTGCAACCAGCAGGCCCCGCACGACTATGAAGTGTGCAGCGTCGACGTGGCCAGCCGCCAGGTACGCGAGCTGACCAGCCTCAACGGCGTGGAGGATTTCACCGTCTCCCCGGATGGCCAGCAGTTGCTGGTGCGCTACTCCGGTGCCTATCTGCCGGCCCAGCTGGCCGTGGTGCCGACCGCAGGCGGGCAGGCGCGCGTGCTGACCGACACCCGCAGCACCGAATTCAAGGCACGCGAATGGATCCAGCCGAAGCTGGTGGCGGTGCCGTCCAAGCACGGTGCCGGCGTGGTCTGGGCCAAGTACTACGAGCCGGAAAACAAGGAACCCGGCAAGAAGTATCCGATCGTGATGTTCGTGCACGGCGCCGGCTACCTGCAGAACGTCCACCAGCGCTATCCGGCCTATTTCCGCGAACAGATGTTCCACAACCTGCTGGTCCAGCAGGGCTACATCGTGCTGGACATGGACTACCGCGGCAGCGAGGGCTACGGCCGCCACTGGCGTACCGCGATCTACCGCAACATGGGCCACCCGGAGCTGGAAGACTACAAGGATGGGCTGGACTGGCTGGCCGAAACCCAGCAGGGCGACCGCGACCGCGCCGGCATCTACGGCGGTTCCTACGGCGGCTTCATGACCTTCATGGCGCTGTTCCGTTCGCCGGGTACGTTCAAGGCCGGCGCTGCACTGCGTCCGGTGGTGGACTGGCACAACTACAACCACGCCTACACCGCCAACATCCTCAATACGCCGGACATCGACCCGGAGGCCTACCGCGTTTCTTCGCCCATCGAGTACGCGCAGAACCTGCAGGACCACCTGATGATCGGCCACGGCATGATGGACGACAACGTGTTCTTCCAGGATTCGGTCAACCTGACCCAGCGCCTGATCGAACTGCACAAGGACAACTGGACCATCGCGCCGTACCCGCTGGAACGCCATGGCTACACCCGTGCCGATTCCTGGCTGGACCAGTACAAGCGCATCCTCAAGCTGTTCAACGAAAACGTGAAGTAATCCAGCGGGTCGTGCCGGTTGCGATCGGCACGACCCGGCTGGCGTCGTCTCCCCCTGCAAGGACACCGGATGTCACAGCGCCCCCCTTCCCTGGCCACGCCGGGCCATGGCACACCCCCGCGCACGGACTTCGTGCGCCCCATCGCGTTGACCACCCTGCTGGTCTGCATGGCCATGATCGTGTGGTTCCTGCTGCAGGCACTGGTGGCCTGGCCGATCGGCGCCAGCCAGCCCTGGCAGATGCTGGTGGAACTGGCCGAGGAAAGCGGGTGGCCACCCAGCCTGCGCTGGATGCTGGCCCACCCGGTGGCCACCAGCCTGTTGCTGGGCGCGGCCTGCGTGCCGTCACTGGTCTCCAGCTGGGGCCTGTACAAGGGCACCCGCTGGGGACTGCTGAGCTTCGTCTGGCTGCTGGTGATCACCGGTATCGGCAACATCGGCGTGGCGTGGTGGATGGATCGCGTCGCCGCCGTGTTGATCGGCATGCTCGGCGAGGCCGACGTGGTCGAGGCGCTGAATGCCCAGCGCATCCTGTTCACTGCCACCGTGCTCGGCAGCTGCGTGCTGTTCGCGGTGCTGCAGGGCTGGCTGGCATGGCGGCTGATGCGCCCGGACATCCGTTCGCGCTACTGACCTCCCCTCTTCCTTCTTTCCTTTCCCCCGGAGTCTGCATGTCAGTGATGACGTTGCCGCTGCGCGCGATCACCGCGCTTTTCCTTCTGTCCGCCACTGCCGTGGCCAGCGCACAGGACTGTGCTGTCTACGATGAGGCCACCTGTGGCAACCAGCTGTACAGCGCCGATGCAACGCGCCTGCAGCAATGGTGCGAGCAGGGCACCGGCGTGGCCTGCAGCGGCCTGCTGCGCGAATGGGCCAGCGAGGCGCGGCAGGCCGACACCCGCGCCCCCAACGACGACCCGGACCTGCAGGAACCGGCAGTGTGCAAGGAAGCCGACCCCGCCTACGACGAGCAGGCCTGCGAGGTGGCGGCCAAGGCGGCGCTGTCCAAGGCGATGGGCATGGCGCTGACCGGAGTGTTCGACCAGCGTGAGATCGTGTTGCCGACGGCCCGGCTGGAGGCGCTGCAGTCGTTCTGCGTGGCGCATCCGCATGGCGACTTCTGCCGCGAGGTCGCCGAAGAACAGTGGAAAGCCGGTGGCTTCGCGCAGGCCGTGGCGGCGCTGCAGCTCAGCTGCCGCAGCGGCGATGAGCGCGGCTGCGAGCTGCATGCCCCACTGCAGGCGCTCGGTGGCGCGGCGCGGCCGCAGCCGGCCACCACCGTGCCGTGCGGCGAGTATCGCAGCGAGGGCGGCCTGCTGGACACGCTGGACTTCGGCGACGGCGGCCTGGTTGGACTGGGGTTGGGCGCACAGGCGCGCGCGCGGCTGGAAGACGGCGCGATCCGGCTGCGCCACGACAAGGGCGGGGACTTCGTGTTCCAGACCCTGCCCGGCGGCCGGCTGGTCGGCATGGACGAGTGGACCCGGATGCGGGTTTTCCAGCGTACCGGTGGCAAGGCGCAGTGTGCCGAAGCGGTCGTGTTCAACGTCGTGCCGCTGCCAAGGGACTGCCCGCAGGCCGCCAGCGGGGACGGCGCCGCAGCCTGCTGCAAGGCCGGCAGCCTGCAGGGTTGCAACACACTGGGCAACCAGCAGGCCCTGGCCGGTGATTGGGTAAAGGCCGCCGGCAGCTACCTGCAGGTATGCCGCGCGGGCGTGCGCGAAGGCTGCGAGAACCTGGCCAGTGCACAGGAAAACAGCGCCGAGGTGGATGCGCGGGAGCAGTTGCAGCAGCTGTGCGAGGCCGACCGCAGCGGCCGTCACGTGGCCTGCGATGTCGTGGCCACGCGCAACTGGACACTGATGGAACTGGGCCGGGCGCTGCAGGACGCCGCCGAGGAGAGCAGCAAGGACGACGCGCCGGCACCGTCGCGCACGCGCAACCACAAGCGCTGATGGCATCGGCCGAGCGTGGCTCGGCGCTGCCAGCGCTGCAGCGGGCGGCGGGCACCGGCTAAACTGCACGCATGAACGAGTTCGACCGCGTCCGCGCTTACCTTACCGACCTGCAGGACCGCATCTGCGCCGCCATCGAAGGCGTCGACGGCCAGGCCCGCTTCCAGGAAGACCTGTGGCAGCGCGCCGAAGGCGGCGGCGGGCGCACCCGCATCCTGCGCGATGGCGCCGTGTTCGAGCAGGCAGGCATCGGCTTTTCCGACGTGGCCGGCAGCCGCCTGCCGCCTTCGGCCTCGGCCAACCGGCCGGAGCTGGCCGGCGCCTCGTGGCGCGCCACCGGCGTCTCCCTGGTGTTCCACCCGCTCAATCCGCGGGTGCCCACCACCCATGCCAACGTGCGCTTCTTCCAGGCCGAACGGGACGGCCGGGTGGTGGCCAGCTGGTTCGGCGGCGGCTTCGACCTGACCCCGTTCTACCCCGTCGATGAAGACGTGCGGCACTGGCACCAGACCGCGCATGACCTGTGCGCGCCGTTCGGCGCCGAGCGTTATCCGGCGCACAAGCGCTGGTGCGATGAGTACTTCTTCCTGCGCCACCGCAACGAGACGCGCGGCGTGGGCGGGTTGTTCTTCGATGACCTGCATGGCGATTTCGAGCGCGACTTCGATTACCTGCGCGCGGTCGGCGATGGCTTCCTGGACGCCTACCTGCCGATCGTGGCGCGGCGCAAGGATGCCCCGTACGGCGAGGCCGAGCGCGAGTTCCAGCTGTACCGGCGCGGCCGCTACGTGGAGTTCAACCTGGTCTACGACCGCGGCACCCTGTTCGGCCTGCAGAGCGGCGGCCGCAGCGAAAGCATCCTGATGAGCCTGCCGCCACGCGTGCGCTGGGAGTATGGCTTCCAGCCCGAATCCGGCAGCGCCGAAGCGCGACTGGCCGACTACCTGGTGCCGCGCGACTGGCTGTAACGGCGAGGCCCTGCAGACGCCCCAAATAAAAAGCCCCGCTGACCAGGGGGAGGTCAACGGGGCCGGGGAACGGGTGCTTGGGGAGGAGCCCCCGTTCCGAGATCTGCTCCAGGGGATGGGAGAGATCCACAACAGGCGTTGCGCCTGTTGGAGCCTATGGAAGCACTTCGAACATTGATGAATCGTGAAGGCGGCCCATTTAGCCGACCTCCCCCACCAGAATATTCATCATTTAGTCAGCTAAATCACGTCGATTAACCCATTCAGCGGCATAAGGCGCTGAACACGACTCAATGGGCTTCGTCCCAGTTGTGACCGTGTCCGGTATCGACCACCAGCGGCACCTTCAGCTGTGCCGCTTGCGACATATGGAGAACCACCGCCGTACGCAGCTCGTCGATGAATCCGGCTTCGCACTCGAACACCAGTTCATCGTGCACCTGCAGGATCATCCTGGCCGGCGCCGCAGACGCCTTCAGCCAGCCGTCCACGTGTACCATCGCCCGCTTGATGATGTCGGCGGCGGTGCCCTGCATCGGTGCGTTGATGGCCGCCCGTTCGGCACCGGCACGCAGGCCCTGGTTGCGCGCGTTGATGTCGTTCAGGTACAGGCGCCGGCCGAACAGGGTTTCCACGTAGCCCTGCTCGCGTGCCTGCTGGCGCATGCGTTCCATGAAATCGCGCACGCCCGGATAGCGGCTGAAATACAGCGCGACGTAATCCTGAGCCTGGCCGCGGTCGATGCCAAGGTTGCGGGCCAGGCCGAACGCACTCATGCCGTACATCAGGCCGAAGTTGATCGCCTTGGCGGCGCGACGTTCGTTGCTGGTCACTTCCTCCAGGCTGCGCCCGAACACTTCTGCGGCGGTGGCGCGGTGCACGTCCGCGCCCTGTTCGAAGGCCCGTACCAGCCCCGGGTCTTCGGACAGGTGGGCCATGATCCGCAGTTCGATCTGCGAGTAGTCTGCGGCCAGCAGCAGCTTGCCCTCCGGTGCGACGAAGGCACGGCGGATGCGGCGGCCGTCGTCGGTGCGGATCGGGATGTTCTGCAGGTTCGGATCGGACGAGGACAGCCGCCCGGTGGCCGCGCCGGACTGGTGGTAACTGGTGTGCACCCGGCCGGTATCGGCGTTGACCATCTCCGGCAGCTTGTCGGTGTAGGTGCTGCGCAGCTTGGCCAGCCCACGGTAGTCCAGGATCACCCGCGGCAGCTCGTGCTGTTCGGCGATCGCTTCGAGGGCTTCTTCGTTGGTGCTCGGCTGGCCCTTCGGCGTCTTCACCAGGGCCGGCAGCTTGAGTTCGTCGAACAACACCGCCTGCAGCTGCTTGGGCGAATCCAGGTTGAAGCTGCGCCCGGCCAGTTCGGTGGCCTTCTGCTGCGCGGCCAGCATGCGGGTGGACAGGTCCTGGCTCTGGCGGCGCAGTTCGGCCACGTCCACCTGCACGCCATTGGCTTCGATGCTGGCCAGCACCGGTACCAACGGCATTTCGATTTCCCGGTACACCTGGTCCAGCGACGGCAGCGCCAGCAACTGGGGCGCCAGCGCGCGATGCAGCCGCAGGGTCACATCGGCATCTTCGGCAGCGTAGCGGCTGGCCTCGTCGATGCCCACCTGGGAGAAGGAAATCTGCTTGGCGCCCTTGCCGGCCACGTCCTCGAACTTGATCGTGGTGTAGCCGAGGTAGCGCTGCGCCAGCGAATCCATGTCATGCCGGGTTGCCGTGGAGTTCAGCACGAAGCTTTCCAGCATGGTGTCGTCGTGGTATCCACGCACCTCGATGCCATGCCGGCGCAGCACGTGCAGGTCGTACTTGCCGTGCTGGCCGAGCTTCTTCTTCGCCGGGTCTTCCAGCACCGGGCGCAGCGCATCCAGCACCTGCTGCATCGGCAGCTGGGCCGGCGCGCCGGGGTAGTCATGGTTGAGTGGGATATAGGCCGCCTTGCCCGGCTCCACCGCCAGGCTGATGCCCACCAGCCGTGCACGCATCGCATCCAGGGCGTCGGTTTCGGTATCGAAACTGACCAGGTCGGCCTGTTGCAATCGCTCGATCCAGGCCTGCAGCTGGGCCGGCTCCAGCACGGTCTCGTACTCGCCCGGCAACGACAGCGACGGGTCCAGATCAGCCACCGGCGCATCTTCGCCGCCACCCCGGGCGAATCCAGCCGCGGTGCCGCGCAGACTCGGCACCGTCTCGCTGGCCAGCGACGGTGCCAAGCCCGCGCTGCCTTCCAGTTCCTTCAGCGCCTGGGTGAAGCCGTACCGCGCGTACAGTTCGCGCAGTTCCTCGACGTTGCGCTCGCGCAGCGGCAGGTCCTGCGGCCCGGCTTCCAGCGCCACGTCGGTACGGATGGTGACCAGCTCGCGGTTCAGCGGCAGCCGTTCCAGCGCCGCGCGCAGGTTCTCGCCGATCTTGCCTTTCATGGTCGGCGCGGCGGCGATCACCCCGTCCAGGTGCTGATACTCGCCCAGCCACTTGGCGGCGGTCTTGGGGCCACATTTCTCGACGCCGGGCACGTTGTCCACCGCGTCGCCCATCAAGGCCAGGAGGTCGACGATCTGGTCGGCGCGCACGCCGAACTTTTCCATCACCGCAGCGTCTGAATCCATCCGGCTGCCGGTCATGGTGTTGACCAGTTCGATGCCCGGGCGCACCAGCTGGGCGAAGTCCTTGTCCCCGGTGGAGATGGTCACGCTGAGCTCGCGCGCCACGCCCTGCAGGGCCAGCGTGCCGATCACATCGTCCGCTTCCACGCCGGAGATGCGCAGGATGCTGATACCCAGCGCGTCGACGATGCGGCACATCGGTTCGACCTGGCTGCGCAGCTCGTCCGGCATCGGCGGGCGGTTGGCCTTGTACTGGGCGTACAGGTCGTCGCGGAAGGTCCTGCCCGGCGCATCGACCACGAACGCCACGTAGGCGGGGCGCTCCTTCAGCGTTGCGCGAAGCATGTTGACCACGCCGAACAAAGCGCCGGTCGGTTCACCCTGCGGATTGGACAGCGGCGGCAGCGCGTGGAACGCGCGATACAGGTAACTGGACCCGTCGATAAGGACTAATCTGCTCATGCGACGATTCTACGCGCCCCGCGCCTGCACGTCGGTCACGCCGGCTGGGGCATAATCCCCTACACACCCGGCCAAGGACTCCTGCCCATGAAACCCATGATGCTCGCCGCGCCGCTGCTGCTGGCCCTGCTGCTGGCCGGCTGCGCGACCTCTGGTGGCGCCGGTGCACCGCCGGTCGACGTGGCCGGTGCCGACATCGCCAAGCGCACGCTGGACAACGGCGACGTGCTGGAGGAGTACCGCGTGGCGGGCCAGCTGCGCATGGTCAAGGTGACCCCGCTGCGCGGTGCCCCCTATTTCATGTACGACCAGAACGGCGATGGCCGCATGGATGATTCCAAGGACGGCGTGTCGCCGGTGTACTGGAAGCTCTACAGCTGGTGATGCACGTTCTTTCGAGATGAGCAACGTAGAACGCCGTAACCTGCCGATCGACCAGGCCGCCCTTCGCCAGGGGCTGACGGCCGAGCAGCTGTCCGCCGTGCAGACCCTGGAACATTTCGGCTGGCAGCTGCGCTTCGTGCGGCGGCCGCTGTTCCGCGATCCGATCCCAGTGCTGTTCGACCGCACTGGCGAGCGCTACGTGGTGCTGCAGTCCGATGGCAGCCTGGACGAATCACAGACCCTGAAGCTGCGCGACTGAGCGTGGCGCGGCTGGCAACAGCGTGACGACCAACGGTCGTCAACCACCACGACCAATGGTCGTCACCCACCACCGCGCCGGGCGCCACCCACAAGGCAGCAGAACGGCGCCGGCCGCTTCCTGCGACCGACGCCGGGTCCCCTCCCCGGGGAACGCTGTCTCAGCGGATGACCAGCACCGGTATGCTGCTGCGCGCGAGCACTTCGGCGGTCTGGCTGCCCAGCAGCACGCGGGTCATACCGCGCCGGCCATGCGAGGTCATCACGATAAGGTCCGAGCTGCGCTCGCCGGCCACGTCGATCACACCGTCGGCCGCATAGCGGTCCAGCACGTGCACGCCGTTGGCCCGCACGCCCTGCGCCTGCGCGGTAGCCAGCGCGGGCTGCAGGATCTTCTGCGCCGTCTCTTCGCGGTCGGCCTTGTATTCCGGGCTGTTCATGTAGCCGACGCTCCAGCCCATGGCGTCATACATGCCAACGGCCCAAGGCTCGGATACGGTAACGATATCGACCTCCGCGTCCAGGTCCTTGGCCAGCTCCAGACCCTTCATCAGGCCTTTTTCCGACAGTTCGGACCCGTCGGTGGCAATCAGGATGCGCTTGTACATGGCCAGGCTCCTTGGTAGTCCGCCGTGTGGGAACAGGAGCATTACATACCCCGCGTGCAGGCCACGCCTTGAGCACGATCAATGCAGTGCAGCATGGCGCAGCGGGCGGTGCGTGCCAGAATCGGTCGCATGCGCACCCTCATCTCCTGCTGCCTGGCCCTGTTGCTGCTCCCTTGGCCGGCCTATGCCGACGATGCGGTCCTGGTTTTCACCCGGACCGCGAAGTTCCGCCATGACTCCATCCCGGTAGCCGTGGATACGCTGGCATCGCTGGCCGCCGAGCAGGGACTGCGGGTGGTGCACGGCGAAGACAGCGGCGTATTCACTGCTGAAGGGCTGTCAGCCTTTCGCGCCGTGGTGTTCGCCAATACCACCGGCGACGTGCTGGATGAGCCGCAGCAGGCCGCGCTCCAGGCCTTCATCGAAGGGGGCGGGGGTTTCCTCGGCCTGCATTCGGCGGCCGACACCGAGTACGACTGGCCGTTCTATGGCGAACTGGTCGGTGCCTGGTTCCACAAGCATCCACCCGGCCTGCAATCTGCGCGGGTGACGCTGCACGGCCAGGGCCATGAGGGCGTGCAGTGGTCGATCACCGATGAGATCTACAACTATCGCCGCAATCCACGTCCGTGGGTGCAGGTGCTGGCCACGGTGGATGAAGCCGGATACGAAGGCGGCACGATGGGCGATGACCATCCCATCACCTGGTGCCGGCCGATGGGCCGCGGCCGAAGCTGGTATACCGGCTTCGGCCACGATGCGGCGGTGTACGCCGATCCCGATGTGCGCGCGATGCTGCGGCGGGGACTGGCCTACGCCAGCGGAGCGTCCCCGCACTGCTGACGGCAGCGTGCGGGTCATCGGGTCGCGCTGCCCGACGCGCCGCTGTGAGGGTCCACGTATTGCCGGGTGCGTTGCCGCCCGGGGCGGGAGCCAGGCGCCGCCTCTGCGCGTGGAGAGCCTTCCCTGAGCGCCCGCAATCGTTGTTCCAGCCTGGCCGTGGCGCTGTCTTCCCGCAGCGCCCGCAGGCGCCTTTCAAGCTGCGCATCGGTGTGCCTGACAGAGGACGCGGAGCCGCCGGCAACATCCGGACTGCGCAGCATTGCAAGGCGTGTTTCAACCTCGTTCTTGAATCCGCGGCTTTGGACGATCGCATCACGCGTGGCGCGGGCCGAGGCTTCGCTGGCGGCCTTTGCACCTGCGCGACGCTCGGCCTCTTTGTGCGCGGTGGCCTGGGCCTGCGCACTGGCCTGCGCATTTGCCTGCGAGGAGGCGGCAAGAGCCGCAGCGCGGGTAGCGCTTCCAGCAGCACGGGCGGATGCCCGCTGAGCCGATTCCCTGACCTTGCTGCGCGCCTGCTGTTCGGCCTGTACCTGCGTATCCCGCTGCGCCTGGGCCACTGCACGGGCTGCCATGTCGCCTGCGGTGGCAGCTGCGTGCTGCTGCGCGCGTTGGCCGATGCCCACTGCATCCAGGGCCTCATTGCCGGTGCCGCCAGCGTCACGCACCATGTTGCGGATGTCGACCTCGATCTCCGCGGCACACTGTTTGAGCAACTGACGCCTGTCCGGCAGCGACAGTCCCGGCTGCGCCAGCACCGCGTCCGTGTAGCGCCGCTCACCAGCCTGCACCCGTAGCTCGGCGTCGGCTTTGCGCAGGTTTCTCATTCGAATCCGGTAGTCGTCCAGTGCTTCGCCCTTGAGCTTTTCGATCATCCCGGGCGGCACGGGGGCGTTGCGTGGAAGCCGGTTTTTTTCCAGCGCCTCCGTCCAGGCGCTTTCCACGCTTTCCTGGACAAACGCCTGCAACGCCTCGTCCTCGGCATGGCTGGTCAGCTTCGTGTGCAGGTTTCCGCGCATGACGGGCAGCTCCAGTTCGATCATGCGGCGGACACCATACGCGCCTTCGACATGCTGCACGAGGGCGCGCAGCGGTAACGCGGAGCGCTCCTGCGTCCGCTGCGACCCTGATCGGTTCGTCACTGCGGCGCGGCTCGTAGGACAGCTTCTTCGCCGCCCAGCTGCGCCACGACCGCAGTCGGATGTACTCCGCGTTTCCCGGCAACAGCTCGGCCTGTTGCAGGCGACGATCCCACGCGATCGATGCGCCTGATGCCGCCAACGCGGCGTAATAGTTGGGATAGCCCTTCTCCTTCGCCGTCAGCAGCCCCTCGCGCAGCATCGTCGGGGTGATCTCCGCCGATCTGGCCATCAGGGTCTCCAGCAGCTCGATGAAGGCCATCCCGAGCGCGGGGTCACGATGGGCGTGCGCGCCGACGTTGGGCGGATAGGCGGATCCTTCGAACGGCTCCAACAGGCAGCGCGTGACCCGCGTGGCATCGAGGTGATCCGCGTCCACCAGGCGGGTCACCAGCAACAGCCAATCGCGGTTTGCCTCGAAGCTGGCGTGCCCGAGAGCATCCGAGCCCGGACCCAGTTCCAGGTCCCTCAACAGCTGCCCGAACACCAATGGGGACAAAAGTTCTTCGCCGATTGCACGGATGTCCGTCTCCTCGTTGGTGTCCAGCGCGGCCGCCAGTCTTCGATTGCAGTCATGCAGCTGCTGCAGCGTCCTGATCCGTGCCGTCGTGGCATTGGGCGCGTGCGCCGTGGCGTCACCCATCACCGGGGCAAGATCGCCGTCCAGCAGCATCTGATGCCCGGCGTGCAGGGCGTTGATGTGTTCCTGCAGGGCCATGGGGTCGGCATCACCGCCCAAGGCAGCACCGATGCCGTCCAGCATCTGCTGCCGGACCCGCGCGGCGCGCTCGGGGTCGGCGCTGATCCAGTCGCGGATCTGCGCGGGCGCATACTGTGCCAGCAGGGCCTGCCGGCGCTGCACCAGGGTGCCGGCCATCCGTGCGGCGTCTGGCCAGTGGCCTTCCGGCGCGCCAGCGGGAACCTGCCATCCTGCGCCGACGACCGCATGCACGGTCATTGCAGGAACCAGCGCGAGCCGATAACCCATTTCAGCCATCGCATCGGCAATGGCCGGGTCGGGCACGGCAGGCGCACGCATGAGCTCGGCGACGCTCTCCGACTGGAATCCATAGGGCCAGCCCAGCGTGTCATGCAACCGGCCGGGATCTGCCGCCATGGCATCGAAATCCGCAGCGTTCTCAACGAAGGCATCCGGTATCGGAAACAGCGAGGCGGGCCGCTGCAGCATGGCGATATCGCCACTGACCTGCTTGGGCAGCATCACCCTGCGCGCATCGAGCGTGGCAAATCCAAGCGGCCCGCACGAACCGAAATCCACGGTCATCGCCACGGGCTGTCCATCGCGCTCGGCGTAGCCGAAATTCTCCATCCGGACGTTGAGATGATCCCAGTTGCCGAGCCATCGCGAGGCGATGAAATGGCGGACCTGGTCGCTGCGCACCGCGGTCGGCAACAAGCGGTTCATCGCCTCCAGCGCATCGAATCGTTGCCTGTCGGCCGCTGCGTGCTCGGCCTGCAGTCCAGCGTCCTGCACCTGCCAGAAATGCGCGACCCCGGCGCGCTGCAGCACCGCATCGCAGGCGGAAACAGCCGCTGCATGGTCGCCACGCAGCTGCGCATAACGCAGCCGGGCACCTTCATCGCCTGCGGCGGCCAGCGCTTCGGCGGAAGGCGAGTCAAGGTAGCTGCCAAGATCCTTGAAGCTGGGTTCGTAACGCGAAGCAAAGCGCAGGCTGTCACCCGGCAGCGAGGCGTCCGCTGCCATCACGCGCGCGTCCGGCGCGACCAGGCCGGTAAGCTGGAACACGCGGGACAGGCTGGCCTCCATCGCACTGAGCCCGGTGTCCCCGGTTTCCTTCACCCTCCAGTCTGCGCCATCGAGGAAAACCAGCGCGGCGGGACGACTGCCGGCGCCGGTCCATGCGCGGGCCGCTGCCGGGCCTTGGCCGTCACCTTTCGCATCGGAATCTGCATCGGGATGGAACAGATGAACCAGCTGGTCGACTCCCTGCACGGCTTCTCCGGAAAGCTGCCGCAGCAGCGCACCGCGCTGGATGCTGGACAGCGAAGGGCCCGACCCGGCGACAGCAGCTACATATTCGTTCTGGATATCGGCAAGCAGCAGGTTTCCCTGCACGCGTCGCAGGCCACCTATTTCTCGCGTGTAGGTGGCCAGGGCATCGCGCCTCTGCGATTCCAGCGAGTGCGCCCGTGATGGCGTGGACTGGAAGAACGGGCTGTCGCGCAGACCGCCGGGCCCGCCGCGCTGGAACTCCATCGACACCATGCGGCCTACCCACTCTGCTTCGGAAGCAGTGATGAGCGCTGGCATGTTGGCGTCCACGCTACGCCGCAGCAGCGAAGACTCCAGCGTTGCCAGGCGTACCGGACAGGTTGCCTCGCAGGCCTGCTGCAGCGTCTCGTCCAAAGCACGCCGGGGCGGGTCCGTCGGCGCCGCTGGCACCAGGTTGCCGCGCGCGCGCGTGCGCAGGGCAGTCAGGGCGGCGTTGCCAGTGTCTCTTTCATGCAGCGTATCGAGCAACGCGACGTAGGCCGCGCCAAGTTCCGGATCACGGAGATAGCGCCTGGTGGAGGGTGCACTGCGTCCATCCGGTGCCGGATCCAGTAGATAGTCGACCACTTTGCCTGCCGGAAGCACCTGTTCCCTTACCAGGCCCGTCACGGTCTGGAGCAAGTACTGGTTGGCGTCCACGCCGGCTTGCCGGAACTCCGGCGTGGCGGAAGACAGCTCCAGGTCGAGCATCAGCCGCCGATGCACGCCATTGTCCAGCAGTGCCGCCGCGGCACGCCCGCTCGCCGCTGCATCTCCCATCTGCAATGCCTGGCGCACCGCGTCCATCGCACGATGGAACATGCCCAGGGTGGTCGACTGGCGCATCGCATCGGGTGATCCGGCAACAGGCAGGCGGCGTTCCGCCGAGACCCGTCCAGTGGCGGTGGGCGCAGACCAATGGCGGGGGCGGACGGGTGCCGCATTGCGGACATGCACGTCGCTGATTGCGTTCCCCGCAGCGCGCTCCTGCAGAGGATCGGCTGGATGGCGCCCGTCTCGAATCACTGCGGGCGTTGTCTGCGACGAGGTGCCACCCACGGGCATACGCCTTCCTTCCATGAACAAGAAGCAAATACTGCCTCTAGCCATAGGCGCAAGCTTTCATAAATGCGGCGCTGGTCAGATGACACCGTCACCCGCCCGGGGAGATGGAGACACGATGCGTCCACGCCGGCCACTCAGCGCAGGTGCGGACTGACCTTGCGCTTGAGCAGTTCGACCAGCACCGGGTCCATGTAGTCGTAGTCATCCGGGATATCCAGGCACACCACGCGCTTGCCGTTCAACCAGGGGGCGAAGCGTGCCGACAGCCGCGTGCGGTGCGCGCGCTCCATCACGAACACCAGATCGGCCCATTCCAGCAGCTCAGGCCCCAGCAGTTCGTCCGCATCGGCCAGCAGCCCGGCCGACGCGGTTTCAACACCGGGCCAGTCGGCGAACACCTGCTCGGCCGTCGGGCTGCGCAGGCGGTTCTGGCTGCACAGGAACAGCACGTGGCGGGTCAATGCGCGGCCGCCGAGCTTACAGCGCGGTCAGGTTGGCGTAGGCCATCACCAGCCACTTGCTGCCGGCATCGGCGAACTCCACCTGCACGCGTGCATGCGCGCCGCTGCCTTCGTAATCGGTGACCATGCCTTCGCCGAACTTCGGATGGGTGACCATCGTCCCGAGCTTCAGCGGCGGTGCTTCCAGCGCGGCATGCCCGCCGCCGCGGCTGGCGCCCAGCGATGCCGGCCGCGACACCTGAACCTTCGGCCGCACTTCATGCAGCAGCTCGCGCGGGATCTCGCGCAGGAAGCGCGACGGCACCCCGTAGTTGTCCTGGCCATGGATGCGCCGTGATTCGGCGTAGCACAGCACCAGCTTCTGCCGGGCGCGGGTGATGCCGACGTAGGCCAGTCGGCGTTCTTCCTCCAGCCGCCCGCTTTCTTCCAGCGAACGTGCGCTCGGGAACAGCCCGTCTTCCATGCCGGCCAGGAACACCAGCGGAAACTCCAGGCCCTTGGCCGAATGCAGGGTCATCAACTGCACCCCGTCTTCGTTGGCCTGGGCCTGTCCTTCGCCCGCTTCCAGTGCGGCATAGGCGAGGAAGGCGACCAGCTCGTCCATGTCCTCCACTTCTTCGACATCGTCGGCCCGGCGCACGAAGCGCGAGGCTACCGACACCAGTTCGTCGAGGTTGTCGGTGCGCGATTCGGAGTCCAGCGCGTTGCGGCTTTCCTTGCTCCAGTGCTCGCGCAGCAGCGAGCGCGCCAGCACGTGGTCGATGCGCTCGGCCAGGGTCATGTGCACGGTCTGCGCCTGCAGCTCGTTGACCAGCACCAGGAAGCCGGCCAGCGCATTGCGCGCGCGTGCCGCCAGCGCGTTGCCCTGGGTGACCAGCATGGTGGCTTCCCACAGCGAAATGCCCTGTGCGCGCGCCTCCCGGCGCACCTCGTCCAGGGTACGGTCGCCGATGCCACGGGTCGGGGTATTGACCGCACGCTCGAAGGCCGCATCGTCGTTGCGGTTGGACAGCAGCCGCAGGTAGGCCAGCGCATCCTTGATTTCGGCGCGTTCGAAGAAGCGCATGCCGCCGTAGACGCGATACGGTACCTGCTCGCTCAGCAGCACTTCTTCCAGCGCGCGCGACTGCGCGTTGCTGCGGTAGAGCACCGCCACTTCGCCATGGCTGCCGCCGTCGCGCACCCACTGGCGCGCACGTTCGACGATGTAACGCGCCTCGTCCATCTCGTTGTAGGCCGCGTACAGGTCGATCGGATCGCCGTCGCCGCTGTCGGTCCACAGCTCCTTGCCGATGCGGTCCGGATTGTGCGAAATGACCGCGTTGGCCGCGCCGAGGATGTTGGCGGTGGAACGGTAATTCTGTTCCAGGCGGATGGTCTGCGCCCCGGGGAAATCACGCAGGAAGCCCTGCACGTTCTCCACCTTCGCGCCGCGCCAGCCATAGATGGCCTGGTCATCGTCGCCGACCACGAACACATGCCCGGTATCGCCGGCCAGCACGCGCACGAAGGCGTACTGGATGGAGTTGGTGTCCTGGAATTCGTCGACCAGGATCTCGCGGAAGCGGGCACGGTAATGCGCCAGCAGGGCCGGGTTGTCGCGCAGCAGTTCATGCGCGCGCAGCAGCAGTTCGGCGAAGTCGACCAGGCCGGCGCGGTCGCAGCGCGCCTGGTATTCGGTGTAGGCCTGGCGCATGGTGTCCAGCCAGGCGTCATTCGGCTCGGGCTGGATGTGCTGCGGCCGGCGGCCCTCGTCCTTCTGTTCGTTGATCCACCAGGCGATCTGCTTGGGTGGATACTTGCCGTCGTCCAGCTCCAGTGCCTGCACCACGCGCTTGACCAGCCGCAGCTGGTCGTCGGAGTCCATCACCTGGAAGGAATCGGGCAGCCTGGCTTCGGCCCAGTGCAGGCGCAGCAGCCGGTTGGCCAGCCCGTGGAAGGTGCCGATCCAGGCGCCACGGCTGCCATTGGGCAGCTGCGCGTCGATCCGGTGGCGCATCTCGCCGGCCGCCTTGTTGGTGAAGGTGACCGCGAAAATGCCATGGGTCGGCACGCCGAACACTTCGTGCAGCCAGGCGATGCGGTGGGTCAGTACGCGGGTCTTGCCAGAGCCCGCGCCGGCCAGCACCAGGTGGTGGCCAGGGGGGGCGGACACGGCATCGCGCTGGGCCGGGTTCAGGCCATCAAGCAGGTGGGAGACATCCATGCCCCCATTTTACGGCATCGCTGCTTCGAGCTCCCGCACCGCGTGGCGTGCCGCATCTTCGGCCTGCTGACGCAGTTCAGGCACGGCCAGGCTCTCCCACAGCGTGCCGATGCGCAGGCTGCCCAGCACGCCGATGGCGCCATGCGCGGTGCCGTCGGCATCGATCAACCGGTCACCTGCAGCCTCGCTGTCCAGGCCGAGGCCATGCGGCCCCGGGCGCGCGATGCCTTCAGCCAGCAATTGCCTCAGCAAGGGATTGCGCAGGCCCTGCGCACGCGTCTCCACGCCGGTGGCATTGACCAGCGCGCCGAGGTCCCACTGCACCGCTGCGCCGTGCGACAAAGCGGCCAGGCGCAGGCCCGCCTCGGTTTCCACGACACCCTGCAGGCGCACGCGGTGCAGCTGCAGGCGGCCATCGGCCAGCGCATCGCGCAGCTGCACATGGACCTCTTCAGCGATACGGTGCCGGTGCACGTCCCAATGCCGTACCACGTGGCGCAGGAAACGCCGCTGGTCAGCCTCATCGAGGGTCTGCCACAGGGCCTTGCCCAGCGGGCGGATGCGCTCCATCACGCTCTGCCAGGGAATGCCGTGCGTGGCCGCCTCGCGGGCATGCCGGCGCAGCGTGTGCAGCCGCGCACGCAGCCCCATCGCCAGCAGCGGTTGCGGATCATACGTGGCGGGCGCGCCGTGGGCATGCGGCAACGGCATCAGCGCGTGACGCGAAAACACGTGCAGCACGCCGCTCTGGCCCGCCGCGAACAATGCCACCACGCTGTCCACCATGCTCAGCCCGGAGCCGATGATGCCGATCGCCTGGTCACCCGCCAGCAGCCGTACCCCATCGTAATCCCAGGCCTCGGCGATCGACTCGTGCGGCAGGGCATCGGCGCCAGCCAGCGGAATCGGCCGTACGCTGTTGCCGCAGGCCAGCACCACCTGGCGGGCATCGACGGCGCTGCCGTCGGCCAGCTGCAGCCGTGCCATGTCGTCCTGCTGGCGCAGCGACAGCACCGCCTGCGCGACCACCTGCAGCTGCGCGCTGCTGGCCTGCTCGGCTTCGGCCAGCCGCTGGCGCAGGTAGGCAGCGTAATGCCGGCGCGGCACGAAGCGGCCCGCCAACGTCGCATCGTCATCCTGCGGAAAGGCGTCGACCTGGCGCAGGTAGCCGGTGAAATCGGTGGGCTGGTCCGGCAGCGCGCTCATCCGCCCGGCCGGCACGTTGAGCAGGTGTTGCGGTGCCGGCGTGGCATAGGCGATGCCCTCGGCCAAGGTCGATGCCGGCTCGAACAGACGTACCTGCAGGGGCATCCGCGCAGTGCGCAGCACGTGCAGGGCGGTCAGCACACCGGCGGCGCCGCCGCCGATGATGGCCAGGTCGATGCGGTGCGGAGTCGCTGTATCGTTCATGCGTTGATTGTAGGCGATGGATCGGCCAGCGCCTTTACATCAGCGCATCGGCCAGCCGCGCGATGCCTTCGCGGCTGCGCCGCCAGGTGGGGCGCTTGCGCCACTGCGAAAGCTCCAAGGGCCGCGAGTTGCGCAGGTAATTGTCCTCGATATCCAGCAACTGGCGCACGATCTTCCGGTCATAGCAGAGCAGGCCGATTTCGGCATTCAGCGCGAACGAACGGATATCCAGGTTGATCGATCCCAACAGGGCGATGTCCTCGTCCACGCTGAGGTGCTTGGCATGCAGGAAATGGGGTTCGTACAAGGCGATGCGCACGCCGCTGCGCAGCAGTTCATCGTAGTAGGCTTCCTGCGCCCACGCGGTCAGCCGTGCGTTGCTGGTGGCCGATACGATCAGCTGCACATCCACCCCGGACAGGGCCGCAATGCGCAGTGCGCTCAGGGTAGCCTCGTCGGGCACGAAGTACGGGGTGACCAGCACGATGCGCCGGCGCGCGAGGTGGATCAACGCATTGACCGCATCGCGCGCGTTGCTGAAGGGGTAGGCCGGGCCACTGGGCAGCAGCTGGGTGGCCACGTCTTCGCTGCACACCGGCACATCGGCCATCACCTCCAGCCGCTGGCCGGTTTCCATGTACCAGTCGCTGGCGAACACCGCTTCCAGGTGGGCCACGGCCGGGCCGCGCACCCGCGCCACCAGCTCGCGGTTCGGACGGCCGCGCACGAAACCGGCATCGGCCAGGTTCTGCGAGCCGATATAGCCGACCTTGTTGTCGATGACGGCGATCTTGCGGTGGTTGCGCAGGTCCATGCGCCCACTGCGGCGCCAGCGCAATCCACCGGGCAGCATCGCGCGGACATCGATATCGCGCGCCAGCAGGCGCTTGCGGTAGGCGCGCAGGCCGCGCTTGGCGCCCACCGCATCCAGCAGCAGGCGGCAGTGCACGCCGCGCGCGGCGGCACGCTGCAGCGCCTCCACGATGGCATCGCCCACTGCGTCGTCGAACATCAGGTAATACAGCAGGTGGACGCGCTCTTCGGCCTGGTCGATGTCGGCGATCAGGTGGGCCAGCGAGTCGTCGTAACCCGTCAGCAGGTCCAGCGCGTTGCCGTGCACCGGCATGAAATCGCCCTGCCGTTCCACCAGTGGCACCATTTCGGCGACGGTGGTGTCCGCGTCCGGCTGCCAGCGCAGGGCCGCCTGCAGCGCCTGTTCTTCGCGGATCACCTGCGAGGCTTCGGCCTGGCGGCGCAGGCGCTCGGCCGACAGCCACGGATGGCCGAACAACAGATAGAGCGGCAGGCCCAGCAAGGGCACGAAGCCGACCAGCAGCAGCCAGCTGCGTGCGGCGCCGGGCGTGGTGCGGGCGGGGATCCACAACAGCGCGGCCAGCCGGATCAGCCAGTCCAGCAGCAGCAGCCATGATCCCAGCATCCACTCGAAGAGCATCGCGCCACCTGCCCGAAGGAAGCCGCATTCTGCCACGGGCTGGGCCACGGCAAAAAAGAAACCCGCCTCGCGGCGGGTTTCTTCATTCGGGAAGCTCAAGCATCCTGGCGGATTACTTGATCTTGCCTTCCTTGTACGGGACATGCTTGCGCACGACCGGATCGTACTTCAGGAATTCCATCTTCCCGGGGGTGTTCTTCTTGTTCTTGTCCGTCGTGTAGAAGTGGCCGGTACCGGCCGTCGAAATCAGACGGATCTTGTCGCGCTTGCCTGCCATGATTTACTCCTCAGACCTTTTCGCCGCGCGAACGCAGCTCAGCCAGAACGGAGTCGATGCCGTTCTTGTCGATGGTGCGCAGTGCATGCGCGGAAACACGAAGCTTGACCCAGCGGTTTTCGCTGGCGACCCAGAAGCGGCGCTCGTGCAGGTTGGGCAGGAAACGACGACGGGTCTTGTTGTTTGCGTGCGAGACGTTGTTACCCGTCTGCACTCGCTTGCCGGAAACTTGGCATACGCGGGACATTGCGCACCTCGATAAGTTTGTATTGAAAGTCCGGCCAGGGAAGGCCGAGCTTCTGCGGAAGGATCCGCACATGTTGTCAGCCCGTAGCCCGGGCGACGGCGGCCTCGATGGTTGCCCACCACACGTCAAGAGAATCAAAGGGTTACGCTGTCCTAGGCGCACCGGAGGACGTATTCCCGGCACCGCCATCCGGGGTTGACCGGACACAGCGAGCCGCGAATTATGCCGCGAAGCGGGGAAACCTGCAAGCCTGCCCGGCAGCGGGCGCCGGTTTACGGAGCCCTCGCCCGGTCCCTGCTACACAGGGCACATGAGACTCCTCGCGCTGACCTACGGCACCGAAGGCGACACCCGCCCACTGACCCTGCTCTGCCGCGGGCTGATCGACGCCGGGCACCAGGTGCTGCTGCTCGCCGACGGCGGCACGCTGGGCAGCGCGCGGGACCTGGATGTCCCCCATGCCGCCCTGCAGGGCGACATCCACGAAGAGGTGGTGGCGCTGCTGTCGCGCGGCAACAGCCCACGGGCCGCCAGCAGCGGACTGGCCCGGATGGCGCGCCGCCACGTGGCCGACTGGATGCGCCAGGCCGACCACGCCGCGGCAGGCTGCGATGCGGTGCTGGCCGGTGGCCTGGCCGCCTTCGTCGGCATGAGCGTGGCCGAACGCCACCGCATTCCTGTGATCGGTACCGGGATGATCCCGATCACCCCGACCCGCGCCTTCCCCTCGCCGTTCCTGCCGCCCGGCTGGACGCCGGCTCCCCTGAACCGGCTCAGCCACCGGCTGGTGACCCGATTGATCTGGCAACAGTTCCGCGGGCCGATCAACCAGGCCCGCCGCGCCGTGCTGGGCCTGCCGCCGGCCACCACGCCGTGGATCGATGCGCCGATGCTGTACGGGGTGTCGCCGAGCCTGGTCGCCACGCCCGCGGACTGGCCGGCCGACCATCGAGTGTGTGGCCAGTGGCGACTGCCCGACAGCACCGACTGGTCGCCGGCGCCCGCCCTGCAGGGGTTCCTGGATGCCGGCCCACCACCGGTCTACGTGGGCTTCGGCAGCATGACCGGCTTCGACCGCGACGCGGTGCTGTCGGCCCTGCTGCGCATGCTGGAAGGACGCCGCGTGCTGTTGTCGCCCGGATGGTCCGGCACGCCGGCATTGGCCCTTCCCGGCAACGTACATGTGGTGGGGGCGGTGCCGCATGAAGCCTTGTTCCCGCTTACCTCGCTGGTCATCCACCATGGCGGCAGCGGTACCACGCACTCGGCCTGCCGCGCCGGCGTGCCCTCGATGGTGATGCCGTTCGCGGCCGATCAGTTCTTCTGGGCCGACCGCCTGCATCGGCTCGGCGTGGCGCCGCGGCCCCTTTCGCCCCGGCGGCTGGACAGCCGGCGACTGTCGGCCGCACTGGCCATCGCCGAGCATCCGGACGTGCATGCGCGCGCGACGGCACTGGGTCGGCGGATGGCGACGGAAGACGGTGTGGCCACCGGTGTGGCGGCGGTGGCGCAGCTGCTCTCTCAGCCGACGGCCAGCTGCAGTGCCATGCCGCCGAGCACGTCCGCGCGTTCCCGATCAGACCCATGAAGCACGATGAAGTCGCGCGCACAGGCGGCGAACTCGGCCTGATCGGACTGCGCCTGCGCGATCGACTGCTGCTGCAGCTGCCGCAGGTCATCCGGCACTCCCGGCAACTGCAGGGCGCGCAACGCAAGCCAGAGCGCCCCCAGCAAGCGCGCGCGCCGGCTGGTGAGGTCCTGGTGGTTGAGCTGGAAGAATTCGATCGTCACCCGCGCACGTTCGTGGTCGCGGCCGCGCTTGCGGCGCGGCACGGCCAGCACGCCGTCAAAGCGGATGATCCGTGCCGGATCGGTGTCCAGGGTGCCGAGCGGATAGACCAGCAGCGGATCTTCGCTCCGTGCCGACTGCGGCGTGGACGCGCGCGTGCGGCGCCTGCCCCGCACCGGGAAGTAGTCCGCTTTCAACGTCGAATTGCAGCGGGTGCAGGCGATGACATAGTTCAGGGGATGGTAGGCAAGCAGGTAATAGCCGCGCGTGCTGGGCCTGCCGACCGGGCACGGCGGAATGAAGCCGACGGCCCCCCTGCCGGTGGCGGGCGGCCACGCCCCCACTTTCGATTTGGGCCGGAAGTGCTCGACTTCGTGGACCTTGCTGGCCAGCGCGCGGCCAGCGAGACGGCTCTCGCAGTAGGCGCATTTTTCATGCTGGAGTTCGATGTAGACCTGCTTGATGTCGCCCCAGAATTCCCTGCCTTCCAGGTAGTGACCCTGGCCTCGGTATTCGGCGGTGCGCTGCCGCGCCTTTTCCAGCCAGCGGCCATCGTGGGCAGCGATGAGGGCAACCAGTTCGGCTTCGGTCACCGGGATGCGGATCATGCCAGGCCCTCCCCGCAGGCAAGCAACTGCAGATACGCTGCTGCCGCAGCGGGATCGCCCCGCTCGCTGGCCAACCGCAATCTGTCCAGCGCCTCACCCACCTCCGCGGGTCGGGTGGTGGCCAATCCGAAGTACGGGCTGAGCAGCACCTGGTCGGCACTTTGGCCGTGTATCCGTTCGGGCAGGCGGCGGCACTGGGTGCCCTCGCTGCCCGCGTGTTCGAGCACCAGCAGGTTCGACGGCTGCAGCGCGCCCACCACCAGCGGACTGTGGGTGGTCACGATGAACTGCAGGTTCGGCAGCGCCTGCGACAGGGTGGACAGCAGCACGCGCTGCCATGCCGGATGCAGGTGCAGGTCGATCTCATCGACCAGCACAACGCCCTGATTGTCCACCAGCCTGCGCCCAGACGGTGCGCCCATGCACAGCTGATGTAGCAGGTCGCCGATCCAGCCCACATACGCCTGGTAGCCGTCGGACAAGCCTTCGAACGGAAGCAGGATACCCTCCATATCGAACCGGGTAGCCTCACCGGGGGGGGCCGCCGCCAGACGGCATCCCGCCGGTAGCAGGCGATCCATCAGGGTGACCACCTGCCGGTAGCGGCCCGGGTTCTGCAGCGCGAACGCAGGCAACCAGGCAGCCAGCGGCAACAGGCCGCGGTTGTCGAACAGGCTGGCCACGCGCTGCCGTCGCTGTGTCGCCAGCGGCATCGATGCTGTGCTCGTCCCTGCCTGCGCGTGATCGACCCAACGCGAGGCGCCGTAAGCCACCAGGAAGAACGCACTGGGTTCGCGCACCTGCTGGATCAGGCGCAGCTCACGTGCCAGTACGTGATCCTGCGGGCGATGCCAGTCGATCAGGTCGAGCTCGCCGACACGCTCGATCCGCGCCTGCATCGGCAACATGCGTGGAGGCTGCCCGGCGCACCGCAGCAGGTCCTGGCCGTGCAGCCGCAGGTCGATATCGATCAAGGCGAAGTCGGCAGCCATCCGGTCCCTGCCTGCGCCGGCGCGTGGTGCCCTGCGTACCCAGGCGGTGCCCTCCAGGGTGGGATCGCGCTCGATCACCGGCGCCAGTACACCCAACGCAATGGCACGCAGCACGGTGGATTTGCCCGTACCGTTGCCGCCGAGCAGCACATGGATGTTGGAAAGTGCGCCGGGCACGCCAGGATCGTCGGCCGCCGCGAAGTCGATCCGTGCGTCGCTGAAGGCACGCAGGTGCTGGATGCGGATGGCGTCTACATGCAAGGTGGCAACCCCTTCGACGCCGGCCGCGCGCCTCGTACCCAGCGTAGGTGCGGCGCGCTGGCGGCCGCCAGAGGCAACCGGGTCAGTTCAGGACTGCATCAGCGCGGTCACCCAGTCGATGAACACCCGCAGGCGCTGGTTCACGTGCCGGTTCGGTGGAAACATCAGGTGCATCGGCATCGACTCGATCTGCCAGTCCTCGAACAGGCGCACCAGTTCGCCGCGCGCAGCAGGCGCGGCGGCCATGTAGTCCGGCACGCAGACAATGCCGAGCCCGGCCAGGCCAGCGGCGAGATAGGCGTCGCCATCGTCGACGGCGATCACGTGGCGTCCCTGCAGGTCGATCTGCTCTGCGCCACGCTGCATCACGAAGCGGCGCGTGCGGCCGGTACGCGGTCGCAGGAAACCAACCGTGAGCTGATGCGGCCCTTCCAGTTCGTCTGGATGGGCGGGCCTGCCATGGCGCTGCAGGTAACCAGGCGATGCATGAATGCCGAAGCCGAGGTCACCGATATGACGCGCCACCAGCGACTGTTCGACCGGCGCACCGCCGCGGATGACGCAGTCCACGCTGTCCCCGATGAGGTCGACCTCGCGATCGCTGACGCCGATCTGCAGCTCGATGTCCGGATAGCGCGCATGGAAGTCGGGCAGCGCCGGCACCAGCAGCAGGCGTGCGAACGGGCTGGGCACGTCGATGCGCAGGCGGCCACGCGGGGCGGCGATGGCAGTGGAAAGGCTGGCTTCGGTGTCTTCCAGTTCGGCCAGCAGGCGCACCACGCGCGGATAGTAGACCTCCCCTTCCGCGGTCAGGTTGACCTGTCGGGTGGTGCGGTTGAGCAGGCGCACGCGCAGGTGCGCTTCCAGCTGCTGCACCCGTTCGGTCACCCCGGTCCGGCCCAGCTGCAGGGTCTGCGCCGCGCGGGTGAAGCTGCCGGTCTCCACCACCCGCACGAACGCGCGCATTGCGTCGAAGCGGTCCATGCCGGGCCCCTATTTGTTGGATATGCCGAACAATCTAGGCGCTCTGGGTCGGTTTATCCAGCAGACCAGCCGGTCCAGTATGAATCTCGTGCTGCGGCAGCCTGCCGGGCCCCTGACGGAGCAATCCCATGAACCGTGACGTCGTGTTTCCCGCTGGCCGCCAGGCCCTGTATGAGCGCAACCGCTACTCCCCGGCGGTGCGCGCCAACGGCTTCCTGTTCGTATCCGGCCAGGTCGGCAGTCGTGAAGACGGCTCGCCCGAGCCCGAACTGGATGCGCAGGTCCGCCGCGCCTTCGACAACCTCAACGCAGTGCTGGACGCAGCCGGCTGCAGCTTCGATGACGTGGTCGACGTGACGGTGTTCATCGTCGACCCGGAGAAGAACTTCGAGAAGGCCTGGGCGATCGTGCCGGAGTACTGGGGGGAGGCGCCCCACCCCACCCTGACCGGCATCGGCGTGACCTGGCTGTATGGATTCCAGTTCGAGATCAAGGTGATCGCCAAGCTGCCGGCGCAGGTGGGTGGGTGACGACCGTTGGTCGTCACGCCCTTCCAGCGGCCATGGGAAAGCAGAAGCGGTGACGACCAACGGTCGTCACCCACCAGAGCGGTCGTCAGTGTTCGCGGCGGTGCAGCCAGCGGTACAGCACCGGCAACAGCAGCAGGGTCAACAGCGTGGACGACACGATGCCGCCGATCACCACCGTTGCCAGCGGCCGCTGCACTTCCGAACCCGCACCGACATTGAACGCCATCGGCACGAAGCCCAGCGAGGCTACCAGCGCGGTCATCAGCACCGGCCGCAGCCGGCCGAGCGCACCGTCGCGCACCGCGTCCGGCAGCGCCAGTCCCTGCCCGCGCAGTTGGCGGATGAAGCTGATCATCACCAGCCCGTTGAGCACCGCAACGCCGGACAGCGCGATGAAACCCACTCCGGCGGAGATCGACAGCGGCATGCCGCGCAGCGCCAGCGCCAGCACGCCACCGGTCAATGCCAGCGGCACGCCACTGAACACCACCAGCGCGTCCCGACTGGAGCCGAAGGCCCAGAACAGCAGCGCGAAGATCAGCACCAGGGTGACCGGCACCACCACCGCCAGCCGCTCGCTGGCTGAAATCAGCTGTTCGAAGCTGCCGCCGTAGTCGATCCAGTAACCGGCGGGGACCTCCACCTGCGTGCCCACCGCTGACTGCAGGTCAGCGACGAAACCGCCGAGGTCACGGTCACGCACGTTGGCGGTGACCACGATGCGCCGCTTGCCGTTTTCACGGTTCACCTGGTTCGGCCCTTCGCTGGTTTCAATGCGGGCCAGTTCGCGCAGCGGCACCGTGCGCGGGCCGCCACTGGCCGCGCTGTCGCCACGGCTCAGCTCATCGGCGTCGCCACTGGCAAGCGCCGGTTCCAGCGACACCGGCAGGTCCGCCAACGCCGCCGGGTCCTGGCGCAGGGCTTCGGGCAGGCGCACCACGATGTCGAAGCGGCGATCGCCTTCGAACAGCTGCCCCGCCACCGTGCCGCCGACGGCGGTGGCCACGGTCGACTGCACCTGCCCCGGATTGAGCCCGTAGCCGGCCAATGCCTGGCGATCAGGCCGCACCGTCAGCAGCGGCAGGCCGCTGGTTTCCTCCAGTCGCACATCGGCGGCGCCGGGCACGGCGGAAACCACCTGTTCCACCTGCCGGCCGATCTGCGCCAGGGTATCCAGGTCATCGCCGTACACCACCACCGCCACATCCGCACGCACACCGGAGATCAGTTCGTTCATGCGCATCTGGATCGGCTGGGTGAACTCGTAGTTGTTGCCCGGCAGCTGCTCCACCGCCGCTTCCAGCTCGTCCAGCACCACGCCGCGCGGCTTGCGCGGATCGGGCCAGTCGCGCCGATCCTTCATCATCACGAAGGTGTCGGCCACCGATGGCGGCATCGGATCAGACGCCACTTCCGGCGTGCCGATCTTGGAGAACACCTTGGCTACCTCGGGGAACTGCAGCAGGCGCGTTTCAATCTGCGTCTGCATCCGTACCGACTGGCCCAGGCTGGTTCCCGGAATGCGCATGGCGTGCATCGCCACGTCACCCTCGTCCAGGCTGGGAACGAACTCGCTGCCGAGGCGGCTGGCCAGCACGCCGCAGCCCACCACCAGCACCAGCGCGGCGGCCACTGCCCAGCGCCCACGCCGCAGCACGAAGCCCAGCAGCGGCTGGTAGCGCCGGCGCAGCCAGGCCATCACCCGGTTTTCCTTCTCCTGCACCCGTCCACCCAGGAACAGCGCGATGGCGGCCGGCACGAAGGTCAGGCACAGCAGCATCGCGCCGGTCAGCGCCAGCACCACGGTGATTGCCATCGGGTGGAACATCTTTCCTTCCACCCCGGTCAACGCGAAGATCGGCAGGTAGACCGCAGTGATGATGCCCAGGCCGAACAGGCTCGGACGGATCACTTCGGCGGTCGCGCTGGCGGTTTCGGCGAAGCGTTCGGCGGCACTCATGTCGCGGCCCAGCGCATGCTGGCGCTCACCGAAGCGGCGCAGGCAGTTCTCGATGATGATCACCGCGCCATCGACGATCAGGCCGAAATCCAGCGCGCCCAGGCTCATCAGGTTGGCCGACACCCCACCGCGTGCCATGCCGGTCAAGGTGAACAGCATCGCCAGTGGGATCACCGCCGCGGTGATCAGCGCGGCACGCACGTTGCCCAGCAGCAGGAACAGGACCACGACCACCAGCAGCGCGCCCTCCAGCAGGTTCCTGGCCACGGTGGTGATGGTGCGGTCCACCAGCGCGGTGCGGTCGTAGCTGGCGGTGGCGGTGACCCCTTCCGGCAGGCTGCGCTGTGCCTGCGCCAGTTTCGCGGCAGCAGCCTGGGCCACCTCGCGGCTGTTGGCGCCGACCAGCATCACCACCGTGCCCATCACCACCTCATGACCGTCCTGGGTGGCCGCGCCGCTGCGCAGCTCCGCCCCTTCGGCCACCTCGGCCACATCGTGCACGTGGATCGGCACCCCTTCGCGGCGGTCCAGCACGATGTTGCCGATCTCTTCCAGGTTGGCCACCTGGCCGGGTATGCGCACCAGGAACTGCTGCCCGTTGCGCTCGATGTAGCCGGCGCCCACGTTCTGGTTGTTGGCTTCCACCGCGGCCGCCACATCCTCGAGTGTGAAGCCCAGCGCGCGCAGCCGTGCCGGGTCCGGCGTGATATGGACCTGGCGCTGGAAGCCGCCGATGGTATTGACCTCGGTGACCCCGGGCACGTTGCGCAGCTGCGGGCGGATCACCCAGTCCTGCAGCGTGCGCAGGTCGGTGGCGGTGTAGGCCGTGCCATCGGGCTTGCGCGCTCCGGGCGCGGCGTCGACGGTGTACATGAAGATCTCGCCCAGGCCGGTGGCGATCGGCCCGAGCTGCGGATCCAGGCCGTCAGGCAGCTGCGAGCGGACCTGCTGCAGACGTTCGGCCACCTGCTGGCGGGCGAAGTACAGGTCCGTGCCGTCTTCGAACACCACCGTCACTTGTGACAACCCATAGCGCGACAGCGAACGGACCTGCTCCAGTGCCGGCAGCCCGGCCATCACGGTTTCCACCGCATAAGTAATCCGTTGTTCGCTCTCCAGCGGCGAGTAACCGGGTGCCGCGGTATTGATCTGCACCTGCACGTTGGTGATGTCCGGCGTGGCATCGATGGGCAGCCGGCCGAAGCTCCACGCACCCACCAGCACCAGCACCACGGTCAGCGCCATCATCAGCCAGCGCTGGGCAATGGCGCCGCTGATCAGACGTTCCAGCACGCCAGGCGTGGCGCGTCCGGCCATCGTTTCAGTGCTCATGCGCTGCCCCCGCCTTGCCGATGTCCGCCTTCACCGTATAGCTCTGCTCCACCACCACCTGTTCGCCCGCCCGCAGCCCGCCGATGACCGCAACCTGGCGTGCGTCGCGTGCACCCAGCTGGACCTCGCGTGCCTGATAAGCGTCGCCGTCGCGGACGAAGACCACGTCCTTGCCCTCCAGGGTCTGCAGCGCGCTCAGCGGTACCGCCAGCGGCGCCGGCGTACTGGCGACGACGATCCGTGCGCGCACCGCCGCACCGGGTCGCCACAGGCCATCGGCGTTGTCGATGGTGGCCCGGGCAACGGTGCTCTGGCTGGCGGTGGCGGTGCCCGGCAGCACGCGTTCGAGGGTTACGGTCTGCGCGACGCCATCGGTCATGCGGGTGATGGTGACCGGCACCCCTGCAGTGATGTGCTGGGTATCGGCACCGAAGATATGCAGGTCCACCCACAGCTGCGACAGGTCACCGATGTCGAACAATACCTGGCCTTCGGCTGCGACTGCGCCCAGTTGCACCTGCCGCGACAACACCACGCCGGAGATCGGCGCGGCGATGCTGTAGAGAGTCAGGCTGAGGTTGCTCTCGATGCTGGCCAGCGGCTGGCCGGCGCGCACCCGGTCACCGACATTGGCGCGCAGTGCACGCACCGGTCCGGGGAAGCGCGCCGTCACCTGTGCGCTGCGGCCATCGACAGGCGCCAGCAGGCCCTGCACTTCGTGCTCGTCGGCGATGGTGCCCGGGCCTGCGGCTGCGCTGACGATGCCGGCGGCGCGGGCTTGTGCGTCGCTGATACGGGTGCTGTCGGCGGGCGCTTCATCATCGTGCGATTCACCTTCTGCGTGCGCGTGTGCGTCTTCGGCGGAGTCCTCGGCCTTGCCAACGCAGCCCGCCAGCAGGGCAGACAGCAACAGGATCGCGAGCGTGCGGCGCGTGGCCACGATGATGGGGGTCATGGTGCAGCTCCTTGGGTTGCATTGGCGACCAGTGGCTGTCCGGTCAGCCGCTGGATCTCGATCAGGGCACTCTGCGCGGACACCGCTGCATCCAGCTGGCGCTGCCGCGCTTGGATGCGCATCGCCTGCAGCTGGGCCCATTCCAGGTAACTGATGGCGCCGGCGCGCCACGCGGTTTCGGCAGCCTTCTCCGCACGGCGCAGCTGCGGCAGGACATCACGGTCCATGCGGGTCACCTCCAGACGCGCGTTTTCGTAGCGCCCATGCGCTTCGGCCAAGGTGGCATGCAACTGCAGGGCGCGCGCCTGCCGCTCCACGGCACTCATCTGCAGTTCGCTGCGTGCCGCGCGGATGTCCGCATCGGCGCGCCGCACACTGCCAAGTGGCACGCTGAAGCCCGCCACCAGCGAGGAATCGCGGCTGGCGCGGTCATTGCGCAGCCCGAACTGCCAGGACACATCGCTGCGCTGTTGGCTGCGGGCCAGTTGCACCTGCGCTTCGCGCACGCGCTGCTCACCGGCGATCATCGCCAGCTCCGGGGTCCGCTCGAGCAGATCGGCCAGCCCGGCGAAGTCCTGCAAGGCGGGCAAGCGCAGGGGATCACCACTGGCTACATCGAAATCCACGCTGCGCGCGTTCCACAGCGCCGCCAGCGAAAGGCGCGCAGTGCTGCCTTCCTGCAGGGCACGATCTAGATCCAGCTCGGCCTGGGCCATCGCCGCCTGCGCGGTCATCAGGGTCGAGGACGGTGATGCGCCAGCGCTGAGCCGCCGGCGCGCTGCGTCGACCGCGCGACGGCGCTGCTCGATGTCATCCAGCGCGATGCGCTGACGGCCACTGGCGACGGTGATCGCAAGGTAGCGACGGGCCACTTCGGCCATCATGTCCAGCCGGATGATCTCGCGCTGTGGTGCCAGGGCGTCGATGTTGGCCTGGGCCAGGGCGCGGCGGGCATCCAGCTTGCCGCCACGTTCCAGGACACCGGCCAGCGACACGGTGGTTTCCAGCGCGTCGATGCCGCGGCTGTTGCCGCTGCCAAGCGCGTTCTCGATGTCCACCCCGAACACCAGCGGCGGTGCCAGCCCGGCGGCGTCGTAGCGGGCGCGGGCGGCCTGCTGCTGCAGGGGCAGCAGTCGCAGGTCGGGGTGGGTGCGCGAAACACGTTCGATGGCAGCATCGAGCGTCAACGGGACGGCGGGCGATGTCACCTGTGCGCCTGCGCACGGTGCCATCGCCAGGGCCGCAAGCGCGGCCAGGCGTTTCCACATGGGATTTCTCCAGCAATCTCAGGACAGGATCGGGTCGTCCGCTGCGTGCGGACCGCGGATCAGGCCTGGATCGGGGGACGCAGCGGGCTGTCCTGTGGCGCGGGACGCCAGGTCGCGTCATGCGGAGCGTGGCGCACGCCGGTCGGTGCAGTGATCAGTTCCCAGCCTGCGTATGCAAAGGGCAGCACGCCGCCCTGGCCATGACAGTGGCCGCAATGCACGAGTGCATGCAGCAGGCGTGCGCCGGTATCGTCATCATCGTGGCCGGTCTCCATTCCGGCATCGCCATGCGGCGCGGCGGGATGATCGGCATGGGACAACTCATGCAGGTCACCCAGCGCCGACGCCAACGCGCCACCGGCCGTGCCAAGCGCCACCACCACCAGCATCAGCAGGCGGATCAGGAACAGCGGGCGTCGGCGGACAGTACGGATCATCATCGTCAGGGTAGCGGCCGCACGAGGCGTTACACAATCGCAGCGCAGGCGACCGGTGCTAGAGGGGGGTCTCCAGATCGTGCAGGGAAGCGCCAGTGACTTCGTGCATGCCGGGCGGCAAGGCAGCTTTCAGCGCGTCCAGTGTCGCGAAATGCCTGCCGCGTACGCCGTTCCAGCCGCTGTTCGCGGTATCGGCGACGTCCAGATGCCAGCCACTGGCCGAATGCTCCAGCGCGGTGCGCACCAGCTGCGGTGTCCGCTGCGAGCGATGCACCAGCATGAAGGCGCCCTGCTCCGCATGCCGTATGGCGTAGCGGCCGGGCCGCTCGAACTCCGTACACAACACCCGATAGGCTACGTGGGCCGTCGCCTTGCAGGCATCGATGTTGAACACGTAATCGGGCTTGTTGAGATAACCGCGATGCCGGCTGTAATCGTCCTTGATGACGGCGCGTTCCGCAGCCGCCAGCACGTGGGCGATGCCTGGCGGTGCATGCTCGCCGTAGCACGGCATGCCCACCATCCAGATGATGCCGGAGGCATCCGGCGCGTTGGCCATCGCGCGGGGCACGCTCGATGGGCGCGGAGGCAGCGTTGGCGGCACGTCGCGGTTCGCGGTTGCAACCGGCGTGGCGGGACTGTCTTGCAGGGAGGGGAGCATGCGGCAGGCCTGTCTGTTGGACCAGACAAGCCTGCCCTGCTGCAGAAAATCCGCTACCAGCAATCAGCCTTTGCGGCGCTCTGCGATGAAGGCCTGGATCTGCTGTTCCAGCACCGGCAGCGGCACCGATCCCTGCTGCAGTACGGCGTCGTGGAACGCCTTGATGTCGAATGAGTCGCCCAGTTCCTTCTCCGCCTGCGCGCGCAGCCGCACGATGGCGATCTCGCCGAGCTTGTAACTGAGTGCCTGGCCCGGCCAGGAGATGTAGCGATCCACTTCGGTGGTGACTTCGTGTTCGCTCAACGCGGTGTGGTCGCGCAGATAGGCCAGTGCCTGCTCGCGGCTCCAGCCCTTGCTGTGCAAGCCGGTATCGATCACCAGCCGCGCCGCACGCCACATTTCGTAGGTCAGCCGGCCGAAGTCTTCGTACGGGGTCTCGTAGATGCCCATCTCCACGCCAAGCTTTTCGCAGTACAGGCCCCAGCCTTCGCCGTAGGCGGAGATGTAGCTGTTGCGACGGAACTCCGGCAGCTCGCCCTGCTCGGCCGCCAGCGCGCCCTGCAGCGCATGGCCCGGATCGGACTCGTGCAGGGTCAACGCGGGCAGGTTGTACAGCGGTCGCGCCGGCAGGTTGTAGGTGTTGAGCCAATAGGTGCCCATGCCACCGCGGCCGGCGGTCCAGAACGGGGCGATGTCCGGCGGCACCGGCACGATGGTGAAGCGTGCGCGCGGCAGCGTCATGTATTTACCGATCACTCCGTCCACCCGCTTGGAGATCCACGCCGCGCGATGCAGCAGTTCATCGGGTGTCCTGGCGTAGAACTGCGGATCGGTACGCAGGAAGGTCAGGAACTCGCCGAAGCTGCCCTTGAAACCGACCTGCTTGATGATGGCGTTCATCTCGGCCTGGATGCGTGCCACCTCGGCCAGGCCGATCGTGTGGATCTCATCCGGGCCCAGGTCCAGGGTGGTGTATTCGTGGATCTGCTGTTTGTAGAACGCCTTGCCGTCCGGCATCGCTTCGGCGGCCAGCGTGGTGCGCGCCTGTGGCACGTACTCCTGCAGGAAGAAGCGGCGCAGCTGCTGGAACGCTGGGATGACCTTGCCGGCGATCGCCTCGCGCGCCTGCGCCTGCAGCTGGGCCTGCTCGGCGGCGGGGATGCTGGCAGGCAGTTTCTTGAACGGCGCGTACAACGGTGACCGGGTCGGGTCGGTGAGGTCGGCGACGTTGGAGATCGCCACTTCGCGGCCATCCAGCACGGCGCGCGGCACGCTGAAACCACGCGCCAGGCCGGCACGCATGTTGTCGGTCTGCTGGGTGAAATAACGCGGCACGTCGTTGAGGCGCGCGATGTAGTTGCGATGGTCCTGCGCGGTCTTCATTTCGCGACGGGCCATGAAGGACAGGTTCGACCAGAACGAGGAATCCGAATTGAACGGCATCTCGTAGGTGCGCAGGCGCACGTCCTCGGCCAGGTTGAACACCTGGTCGCGGTAGATCGCCAGGTTGACCTGGTTCACCGCTGACAGGGCCTTGGCATCCAGCCCATCCAGTTGCTTGAGCACGCCGTCCCAGACCGCAAGCCGCGCCTGCTGTGCGGCCGGGCCTACATCGGGCATGCGCGCGGCGCTCTCCGGGGCGTCGCCGTCTTCGCTGGCTTCACCTCCACCGGCCTGGCGCCACGCCCATTCCTTTTCATAGATCGCGCGGAACGCGGCGTCGGCGGCACTTTCATTGGCAACGCTGGCCGGCGCCGCCGTGGCGACCGGCGGGGCCGCGTGGGCGAGCAAGGGAGCGGACAGGGCGAGCAGCAGGGCAACGGCAAGGCGGGTTTTCACGAGCGCAGGATTCCCGGGGAGGCAGGCCTTCGATGATGGCACCGATGCTGCCCCGCTACATGGGTCGAACGTCCTGCCCGCGGACTAGTGAGCGGCCTTGTCGCGCTTCCAGCCGCGGTGGGCGATATCCAGCTTCAGGCTGTACAGCGCAGTGAACGCAGGGAAAAGGTTCTGCAGCACGCCGACCGAGTCCTGTTTTGCGGAAAACAGGAAGTAACTCAGCGTCATCAGGCTGCCGACCACGCTCATGTACCAGAACAACCGCGGGATCACCGGCTTGCCGGCGCGCCGCGAAGCGACGAACTGCACCAGCCAGCGGCCGCCGAACATCAGCGCGCCGGTGTAGCCGATCAGCTTCCAGCCGGTGACGTGCAGCCCGGTCCAGTACAGCCAGGTCAGCGGCTGGTCCAGCAGGGGAAGGTCCATCAGCGTTCTTCCACGGCGGTGCGGCGGCTGCGCGTGATCAGCCACGCCACCCCGCGCAGGTCGCGCAGGCCGACCAGCGCCCGCTGCAGGTTGTTGTACTTGGACACTCCGGCGGTACGCGGGCGGTGGTTGACCGCCACGCACTGCGTGGTCCAGCCGGCACGCTGCATCAGCGCGGGCAGATAGCGGTGCATGTGGTCGAAGTAAGGCAGGTCCAGGAAGGCGTCGCGCTCGAACAGCTTGATGCCGCAGCCGGTATCGGGGGTGGCGTCGTGCAGCGCGCGTGCGCGGATCGCGTTGGCCCAGCGGCTGGCCCAGCGTTTGCTGCCGCTGTCCTTGCGGTTGACCCGCCAGCCTGCGAACAGCTTGACCTGGGCGTCCGCCGCCCTGCGCGCATCGAGCAGCTTGGGGATATCGGCGGGATCGTTCTGGCCATCGCCGTCCAGCGTGGCGATCCATGCGCCGCGGGCATGCTTGACGCCGGTCCGCACCGCCGTGCTCTGGCCGCTCTGGCTGACATGGTGCAGCACGCGCAGCTCCGGGGTGCTGGCCTTCAGGGCCTGCAGCACCGCCAGCGTGTCGTCCTGCGAATGATCGTCCACGTAGACGATCTCGAACGCTACGCGGCCGCGCAGCGCTGCGGTGATTTCAGCCACCAGCGGGGCGACGTTGTCGCGTTCGTTGAATACCGGGACGACGACGGAAAGCTCGGGATGACTCATCGGGAACTCGGCCAAGGGAAAGTAAAACAGCGCGCATTCTCCGCTGCCGAGGTTATCCGAAGATGAACCCGGCTGCCCAGCATCCTCGCTTCAGGCGCGTTCGCCGAAATAGTCCCGGCACCACGCCACCACCGGCGGCAGACCCTGTTCGATCGGCAGGGACGGTGAATAGCCGAACGCGTCATGGGCACGGCGGGTGTCAGCCATCGTGCGCACCATGTCGCCGGCCTGCATCGGTTTGTAGACCTTGCGTGCAGGGCGAGCGGCGGCTTGCTCGATCACCTCGATGAACCGCTCCAGCTCCACCGGGGTGTGGTTGCCCAGGTTGAACACGCGGTGCGGCACCGGCTCGGTGCTGGAATGCGCGAGCGCACCAAGGATGCCCGCCACGATGTCGGAAACATGTGTGAAATCGCGCTGCATCCGGCCTTCGTTGAACACCTCGATCGGCCTCCCGGCCAGCACCGCGCGGGCGAACAGCAGCGGCGCCATGTCCGGCCGCCCCCAGGGGCCGTACACGGTGAAGAAGCGCAGACCGGTGGCGCGCAGGCCATACAGCTGCGCATAGCTGTACGCCATCAATTCGTTGGCGACCTTGGTGGCTGCGTACAGCGAGCGCGGCTGGTCCACGCGCTGGTCTTCGGAGAACGGCGGGGTGGCCGAATCGCCATACACCGAACTGCTGCTGGCATACACCAGATGCTCCACGCGGTGGTGGCGGCAGGCTTCCAGGATGTTGACGAAGCCACTGAGGTTGCTGTCGACGTAGGCCTGCGGATTTTCCAGCGAATAACGCACGCCGGCCTGCGCCGCCAGGTGGATCACCGCCTGCGGCTGGACCTCTTCGAACAGCGCAGCCAGGCCGTTGCGGTCGGTCAGATCCAGCGTGCGCAGGTCCAGCTGCGGGCACAGCGCCGCTACGCGGTCGCGCTTCAGCTGGGGATCGTAGTAATCATTGAAATTGTCCAGGCCGACCATCGGCTGGCCGGCCTGCAGCAGCGCCTGCGCGGTGTAGGCCCCGATGAATCCCGCAGCACCGGTAAGCAGGATCTTCATGCGGTCGCTCAGCCGCGCTGGGCCCGCAACCGTTCCAGCACGCCATCCAGCGTGTCCAGATCGGTGTAGTGGATGACCAGCTTGCCTTTGCCGCCGCGGCCGTGGTTGATCGCCACCTTGGCACCGAGCGATTCGCTCAGCTCGGTTTCCAGCGAGGCGATATCCGCCTGGGGCGCGCTGCGCGGCGCCGGCTGCGGGCGGTTGCCCGGCACCTTGCCGGCGGCGAACGCCTGCGCGCGGCGCTCCACTTCACGCACCGACCAGCCTTCATCGGCCGCTTCCTGGGCCAGCTTGCCGGCCAGTTCCGGGGCCAGCGTCAGCAGCGCGCGGGCGTGGCCCATTTCCAGGCGGCGCGATTCCAGCAGCACGCGGATCGCGATCGGCAGTTCCAGCAGGCGCAGCAGGTTGGACACCGATGCACGCGAACGGCCCACCGCTTCGGCGGCTTCGGCGTGGGTCAGGGTGAACTCGCTGATCAGCCGATGCAGCGCTTCGGCTTCTTCCAGCGGGTTGAGGTCTTCGCGCTGGATGTTCTCGATCAGCGCCATCGCGATGACGGTGCGGTCTTCCAGCTCACGCACCACCACCGGCACTTCGTCCAGGCCGGCCAGCTGCGACGCACGCCAGCGGCGTTCGCCGGCGACGATCTCGTAGTTGCCGCCCGGCAGCTGGCGCGCCAGGATCGGCTGGATCACGCCCTGCGACCGGATGGAATCAGCCAGTTCGGCGAGCTTGGCCTGGTCCATTTCGCGCCGCGGCTGGTACTTGCCCGGCTGCAGCTGGCCGATCGGCAGCCTGCGCAGCACCTCACCAGGCAGCGGTTCGATCACCGCCGTGGCCTGCACCTGGCTCACCGAAGCCTTCGGTCCCAGCAGGGCATCCAGGCCGCGGCCGAGGCCACGCTTCTTCCCTGCGGCGGGCTTGGTGGTCATCAGGCAGTCTCCACGGCCTTGGCGGCCTTGTTGCGATCGTTGTTGCGACGGATGATCTCCCCGGCCAGGCCGAGGTAGGCCACGCCACCGCGCGAGCCACGGTCGTAGCCGACGATGCTCTGGCCATGGCTGGGCGCTTCGGCCAGGCGCACGTTGCGCGGTACGATGGTGCGGAACACCAGGTCGCCGAAGTGTTCGGTGAGCTCGCCGGACACCGCGTTGGCCAGGTTGTTGCGCACGTCGAACATGGTGCGCAGCACGCCTTCGATTTCCAGGGCCGGATTGAGGTTGCCGCGCAGCGCTTCGATGGTTTCCACCAGCGCGCTCAGGCCTTCCAGGGCGTAGTACTCGCACTGCATCGGCACCAGCACCGAATCGGCGGCGGCCAGGGCATTCAAGGTCAGCAGCGAAAGCGCCGGCGGACAGTCGATCAGGATGTAATCGTACTCATCGCGGATCGGTGCCAGTGCGCGCTTCAGGCGCTGTTCGCGCTCGCCCTGGCCCATCAGCTGGATCTCGGCGGCGGTCAGGTCGATGTTGCCGGGCAGCAGGTCATAGCCTTCGGCCGATTTCACCCGCACTTCCGCCGCGGTGCTTTCGCCCAGCAGCAGGTCATAGGTGGACGAGACCAGATCGCGTTTTTCCACGCCGCTGCCCATCGTCGCGTTGCCCTGCGAATCCAGGTCCACCAGCAGGACGCGCTTGGGGGCGTGGGCCAGGGCGGCGGACAGGTTGACGGCGGTCGTGGTCTTGCCGACGCCACCCTTCTGGTTGGCGATGGCGATGATGCGGGCCATGCGGGTGAGCCTCGTCGACGGTTGCTGGGGCTGGTCATTATGCGTACAACCAGCCCCGGGCGGAAATCGGGATGCGCCAGGGCCTTGCCGAACAAGGACCGGCGCAGCCGTTCAAGGACCGGTAATGGTCACCAGATGGCGCTCGCCGGACAGCCCGGGAACCTGCAGCGGCACCACCTCGCGCACGGTCCAGCCCGCCGGCAGTGCGGCGATTTCATCGTGCGGATGGAGGCCTTTCATGGCCAGCAGCACCCCGCCCGGGCGCAGCAGGTGGCCACCCACGCGCACGATACCTTCCAGCGTGTCCATCGCACGCGCGGTGATCTGGTCGTACCGGCCGGGCTCGTCCAGCGCTTCGGCACGCGATTCGGCGACCCGCGCATTGCCCAGCTGTAGTTGGCGCACGGCTTCGCGCATGAAGCGCGCCTTCTTGCCGTTGCTTTCCACCAGGGTGACCTGCAGGCCGGGACAAGCGATGGCCAGCGGAATGCCAGGCAGCCCCGGACCGGTGCCGAGGTCGGCCAAGGTGCCCTCGGTTACGTGCGGCTGCATCGCCAGCGAATCCAGCAGGTGGCGGGTGACCATCTCCTGCGGATCGCGCACGGCGGTGAGGTTGTAGGTCTGGTTCCAGCGATGCAGCAGGGCCAGGTAACGCAGCAGCGGCGGCGCCAGCTCGGCGGCCAGGCCCATGTCGGCCAGGCCACGCTGCAGCGTGTCGGCGACGGCAGGCGGAAGGTTGTGTTCGCTCATGCCGGCATTATCGCCGGTTTCACCCGGCCACGAGCGCTTCAGGCCGCGTGCCAGGCCAGCGCAGCGCGGAAATCGGCGCGCGCCTGCCACTCGTGCAGGTGCCAGCGTGCGGCCGGTCCGAGTGCCGGATCGCACCAGTGCAGCTGCAGGCTGCCGTCGCGGGCGGGGGCGAACTGCAGGCGATGCAGGCCGAAGGAGATACCCTGCCCGTCTGCCTTCAGCATGGCCTCCTTGGCACACCAGACACGGAAGAACCAGTGTTCGCGATCAGCCTCGGACAGGCTTTCCAGCCATTCGATTTCCGCCGGATGGAAGAAGCGGCGGACGATTTCCAGCAGCCGCGGCCGCGGCCGCAGCAGTTCCAGGTCCACCCCCAGCCGCACGCCTTCGCCCAGCGCCACCAGCAGCAGCTCGCCGCTGTGGCTCCAGCCGGTGCCGTAGCCGGACAACGCGGCAGACAGTTCCGGGCGGCCACGCGGGTCACGGACCAGCGGCAGCGCCAGCGGATCGCCCCCCAACGCCTCTGCCAGCACCTGTCGCGCCTGCGGTTCGCCGCGTTGTCCGGGCACGTGGGGACGGCGCCAGACCGTCACCGGACCGAACTGCCACGGGCCATCGAGGGGCAGCTGCGGGGTCACGATGCGCTCCTGCCAGCACGACTGCACAAGCGGTTCACGGCCGGGCGCGTCAACTGAAGTCCCTTGGGACGTGGAGGTGCGGCGATGGGCATCATCATCTGGTTGATCGTAGGCGGCATCGTAGGCTGGCTGGCCAGCCTCATCATGAGGCGTGATGGCCAGCAGGGCATCATCCTCAACGTGGTGGTCGGCATCGTCGGCGCGCTCATTGCCGGTTTTCTGTTCGGTGGCGGGATCAACGACGCGATCACGCTGCGCACCTTCCTGTACTCGTTGATCGGCGCGGTGATCCTGCTGGCGATCGTCAACCTGTTCACCCGCAAGAGCATACGCTGACGCCGCGCTGGTACCGGCCGCTGGCCGGATGGAGCAACACGACGGGGCCCGGTCACTGCCGGGCCTCGTTGTTTCAAGCCAGCTGCACCCACGCCGGGGCATGGTCGCTGGGGCGCTCCCAGGTGCGCGGTTCGCGATCGACGCCCGAGGCCACTGCCGACGCCTTCAGCGCGTCCGATACCAGGGTCAGGTCGATGCGCAGCCCCAGGTTGCGGCGGAAGCCGGCGGCGCGGTAATCCCACCAGCTGAACACCCCGGCCTCGTCACTGTGCAGGCGGAACGCATCGTGCAGGCCCAGCTGCAGCAGCTTGTTGAGCGCGCCACGTTCGGCGGTGGAGGTCAGGATGTGGTTTTCGTTCCAGACCAGCGGGTCGTTGACGTCACGTTCGTCCGGGGCGATGTTGAAATCGCCCATCACGATCAGCTTCGGGTAGCGCTGCAGTTCACTGGCGATCCAGGCGTGCACGGCCTCCAGCCAGCGCAGTTTGTAGGCGTATTTGTCGGTGCCCACGTCCTGGCCGTTGACCACGTACAGGTTGATCACCCGCAGCTCGCCGAAGGTACCGGCGATGACGCGCTTCTGCTCGTCTTCAAAGCCGGGGATGCCGATCTGCACGTCCTGGGCCGGCTCGCGCGACAGCAGTGCCACGCCGTTGTAGGTCTTCTGGCCAGCGAACACGCTGCGGTAGCCGGCGGCGATCAGCGCCGAATCCGGGAACTTGTGGTCTTCCAGCTTGGTTTCCTGGATGCCGACGATATCCGGGCCGAAGTCCTTGAGCCACTGCTCCAGGTGCGGCAGGCGGACGTTGAGGGAATTGACGTTCCACGAGGCGATTTTCATGGCGGGGATTGTAGCCCGCCCGGTGGTGCGGCCCGGTAGCGCCGAGCCATGCTCGGCGGCTCTTTGCCGAAGACTACGGATATGTTCCGCCGAGCATGGCTCGGCGCTACCCGCCTTCAGGCCGGCGGGACGTCCCAGCCGAACAGATCCAGCGCCTTCTGGAATGCGGCGTCGACCGGTGCGCGCACAACCACCGTGCCACCGTCCGGATGCGGGAAACGCAGGCGCTCGGCATGCAACAGCATGCGGTGCACGCCCTGCATGCGGAAGATGCGGTTGTGCCGCCCATCGCCATGGCTGGTGTCACCAATCATGTGGTGCGACAGGTGCTTGAGGTGGCGGCGGATCTGGCGGAAGCGCCCGGTCTGCGGCTGGCAGCGCAGCAACGCATAGCGCGAGGTGTTGAACTCACCACTCGGCACCGCCAGCTCGCCGGTCGCCAGGCGCTGCAAATCCGTCACCGCCCGCTTCTTCACCGGCTTGCCGGGGCCGCCGTCCAGGTCATGGTCGACCTGCCAGCTTTCCTCTGCCGGCCACCCACGGCACACGGTGAGGTAATCCTTCTGTACCTCCCCGCCCATCAGCGACTTGCCCAGCGCGCTGGCGGTATCGCGGTCGAAGGCCAGCAGCAGGCAGCCGCTGGTGGCACGGTCCAGCCGGTGCACCAGGAAGATCTGCCGGCCCAGCTGCTCGCGGAGCCGATCGGCCAGGAAATCATCCTCGCCGCGCGCCAGCTTGCTGTCGTGGACCATCAGCCCGGCGGGTTTGTCGACCACTGCCAGGCGTTCGTCCTGGTGCAGCAGCTGCAGCGGTTCCGCTGCCGCGACGGCCGCCGCATCGTCCTGGATCGTTTCCTCGATCACCGTCCCGCCCCCCGTCATCGCCACCACGCCCGCGCCAGCGCCAACCCACCCAGCACGCCGGACACCGCGCTCCAGATCGGCATGTCACCGAAGTACAGGCCCGGCGGCTGCAGCACGTACATCAGCGCGGCGATCGCCAACAGTCCGACACCGGTGATTGCGCCCACGGCGCGCTTCTGCAGCCGTCGCAGGCTGGCATCCAGTGCGGCCAAATCGCGCGAGCGCATCGACAGCTCATGCCGTCCTTCCACCTGCTGGCTCAGCCAGGCGTGCACCAGCCGCGGCATGTCCGGCGCATGGGTCATGATTTCCGGCACCCGCTTGCCGATCTCGCGCAGCACCCGGCGCGGGCTGTAGCGCGCACGCAGGATCTTCGCCAGCACCGGCTTGGCCACCGCCCAGATATCGATCTGCGGATCCAGCTGGCGCCCCACCCCTTCGATGTTGAGCAGGGTCTTCTGCAGCAGGATCAGCTGCGGCTGCAGGGTCAGCTGGTAGCGCTGCGCCACGCGGAACAGCTTCATCAGCACTTCCGCCAGCGAAATCTGCGACAGCGGGCGGGTGAAGTACGGCTCGCACACCGAACGCACCGCCGACTCCAGCTCGTCGATGCGCACGTGGTCGGGCATCCACCGGGCCTGCACATGTAGTTCGGCGATGCGCCGGTAATCGCGGTTGAAGATGGCCATGAAGTTCTCGGCGAGGTAGTACTGGTCCTCCTGCGAGAGCTGCCCCATGATGCCGAAATCCAGCGCGATGAAGCGCGGATTGGCGCGGCGCTGCGGATCGATATCGACCCAGATGTTGCCGGCGTGCGCGTCGGCGTGGAAGAAGTTGTCGCGGAACACCTGGGTGTAGAACACCCGCACGCCCTTGGCCGCCAGCGCGACGCGGTCGATGCCGGCGCGGTCCAGCGCTTCGATGTCGTCCGAGGGGATGCCCCACACGCGTTCCAGGGTCAGCGCGCGTTCGGCCGTGTGGCTCCAGATCACCTCGGGCACGTACAGGTCGTCGGAGTTCTCCCAGAACCGGCGCAGCACGCTCGCATTGGCCCCTTCGCGCTGCAGGTCCAGTTCTGCCGAAAGCGTGTTTTCGATCTCGGCCACCACTTCGCGCGGGCGGATCTTGTCGGCGCGCGGATGGGTGCGCTCGACCAGCGTCGCCAGCGAGTTGAGCAGGGCGATGTCGGCGACGATCTGCTTTTCGATGTCCGGGCGCAGTACCTTCACCACCACCTGCCGGCCATCGCCGAGCGTGGCGGCGTGCACCTGGGCGATCGATGCCGAGGCCAGCGGCTCGGTATCGAAACTGGCGAACGCCGCACTGACCGGCATGCCCAGCGCCTGTTCGACGATGCGCCGTGCGGTATCACCGTCGAACGGCTTGACCCGATCCTGCAGCAAGGTCAGTTCGACGGCTACATCCGGCGGCACCAGGTCGCGGCGGGTGGAGAGGATCTGTCCGAACTTGACGAAGATCGGGCCGAGGTCCTGCAGCGCCAAGCGCAGCCGCGCACCGCGGGACTGCGCGGCGATGTCCGCCGATGCGCGTGGCACGAAGGGTTTGGCCAGCCGCAGCCAGCGCTCGGCCGGGGTGCCCTGCAGCAGGTCGTCCAGCCGGTAGCGCAGGATGATGCGGCCGATGCGGCTGGCCCGCAGCAGCGCCTTCACGCGGCACCCCGCAGGCGCTGCACGCGCGCGGCGATGCGCTCGACGTCGTCGCGCAGCACGTCCACGTCGTCATGGAAGGCATCCAGCTCGCCGCGCGGCACCACGTCACGCGATTCCTCGGTGACGAACTCGGCGGCCGTATGCGCGAGGTCGGACGCGCCGCGGCGTGCTTGCTGCAGGGCACTGCGCAGGGTATTGGCCACCTGCACGCCCAGCACTTCGCCGAACACGCGCACGAAGGGCAGCTGCCAGTCCGGATCGAAGCCCTTGGCCAGCTGCTGCAGGCGGCGCGCCAGTTCTGCATCGCCGGCCACCCGCACGCGCCCGGCCGTGTTGGCCTGGGCGCCGCGTGATCTTGCCAGCAGCGGCAGCTGTGCCAACACCCCGGACAGGCTGCTGCGCACGGCCAGGTCGGCTTCGCGATGGTCAACCGGCCCCACTTCCAGCGCCTCGCCGTGCACGCTGATGCGCATCGCCAGCGCGGGCGCTTCCAGGGTCAGGTCGATATGGCGGCCATCCAGTGCGGTCAGCGCCTGGCGGGTATCAGGGTCCAGCGCAAGCGCGCGGTTGAGCGCGGCTTGCAGGGCGCGGCCGGCAACCGGCTTGAGCGACTTGAGCAGGGAAAGAGGCATGGCGGGCATTCTACCTGCCTGATGAGGTAGTGACGCCCGCTGTGGTGGGTGACGACCGTTGGTCGTCACGCTGTTCCCGCTGCGCTCGCCGAGCATGGCTCGGCGCTACCGCCATTCCGGTAGTGACGGCCGCTGGCCGTGATCGTGCAGAAACAACAAAGCCGGGCAATGCCCGGCTTTGTATTTCAAGCAACCCGACCGGAGGTCAGGTTCGCTTGCGGAACATCGAGATGATGGCCAGCACCAGGAAGACCACGAACAGGATCCAGGCGATGTTGCTGGCGGCACCGGCAATACCGGAGAAGCCAAGCACTGCGGCAATCAGGGCGATGACGAAAAAGATGACGGCGTAATGCAGCATGGCGTTCCTCGCGGTTAACGTGCCGGGGTGGCGTTGGGGACCATACTCACGTGCCAGCGGTGTTCATCTGGTGATGGAAATCTCGCCGATTGATGAAGCTTTCAGCCGCGTGAGCCCTTCGTCAATGCTCACCACGGGCACATAACCGAAGTCACGGCGCGCCGGTTCCATGCTGTACCAGTGCGCGGTGCACAGCTGTTCGGCAAGGAAACGGGTAAGCGGCGGCTCACCCGGCAGGCGCAGCAGCGGCCACAGTTTTTCGGCCACCGCACCGATGCGATATGCGGTCTTGAAGCTTACCGACTTCGTCACCGGGGGCGCGCCTACCGCAGCCAGCAGCTTGTTTAGCAGCTCGCGCATCGGCAGCGGTTCGCCGTTGGAAATGAAGTACGCCTTGCCCGCGCACGCCGCACCGGGTGCCAATGCATCCAGCGCCAGGAAATGCGCCAGTGCGGCGTTGTCGATGTAGGTGGTATCGACCAGGTTGCTGCCATCGCCGACCAGACGCAGGCGTCCAGCGCGCGAACGCTGCGCCAGCCGCGGCACCAGCTGCAGATCGCCTGGCCCCCAGATCAACCGGGGGCGCAGCGCCACGGTGGCCAGCGTGGCATCGTTGGCCGCCAGCACGCGTTGTTCGGCAATCGCCTTGGTCGCGGCATACGGCGCCTGGAAGTCTTCGCCATACGGCACCTCGTCCGCACCCAGCCCTTCCACCGGATGCGTAGCCCGATGGGTCACGCTGGGCGTGGAGGTGTAGACCAGTTTCGAAACCCCCTGCGCACGGCAGGCGGCGATGACGTTGTCGGTGCCGACGACATTGGCCCGGTGGTAGCTGTCATAGCTGCCCCACGCTCCTGCCTTGGCCGCGTTGTGCAGCACCGCGTCCATGCCCGTCACGGCGTGCAGCACCGCCTGCGCATCGGCGAGATCCCCCTGGATCTGGCCCACGCCCATGGCCTGCAGCGCCGGGTAATGACCGCGATTGAAGCTGAGGACCTGGTGCCCGCGTTCGGCAAGGCCAGCGCACAGCGCCTGGCCGAGGAATCCACCGCCGCCGGTAACAAGGATCTTCATGCGTGTTTTTCCCGTTGCGAAGCGGCCCAGATCGCCAGCTTCTCGCGGCCGATCTTGGCGTTGTGGCGGATATCCACCGGGAACCCCGGATGGACCAGGAAGTCCTGCAGTCGCGCCTCGGGCAGGCGCACGGCCGCCTTGGTGCGCAGCGCTTCCTGCAGGGCGGCGGAATCGGAATGCCCGCGCAGCAGCTCCACGCACAGCACCGGCACCTGCGCACCCGGCGCACCGACGCCGACCAGCGCAGTGCGCGCCACGCCGGCCACGGTGTTGAACACCGGCTCGACCTGTTCGGTGTACAGCGGCCCCTGCGCGGTTTCCACGCGCTGGGTCTTGCGCCCACAGAACCACAGCTGGCCCTGCGCATCGAAGTAGCCGACATCGCCCATGCGGTGCACCACGCGGGTGCTCCCATCGGCCAGCGTCTCGTTGATCTTCGCCGCCGCGGTGGCCTGCGGACGGTTGAAATAGCTGTCTGTCGCAGTGGGTCCGGCCACGGTGATCTCGCCCACTTCACCCACCGCCAGCTCACGCACCTGCGACCAGTCCGGCAGCGGCGCGTCGTCGATGGCGATGATGCGCACCTGGTTCGGTGCCACCACCCCGCCCACGCAGGTCCCGGCACCGCCTTCAGTGGCCGCGCGGGTGTTTTCCAGCGCGCGCCCTTCGATCACCGCGACCGGCAGGCATTCGGTGGCGCCATACGGCGTCCAGAACTGGGCATCGGGCGGCAACAGCCGGCGGATCCTGGCCACCACGTCCGGCGGCACCGGCGCCCCCGCCGAGGTCACCCGCTTGACCCCCGGCAGCGGCTGGCCATGGTCGGCCAGCACCCGCATCAATGCCGGCGAGCCGAACAACTGGGTGACGCCGTGGCGTTTGATCGCATCGTGCAGGCGGCGCGGATCGGCGCTGGCCGGGCGCGTCGGGTCCATGTCCGGAATCACCGACGTCAGCCCCAGTGCCGGGTCGAACAGGGCGAACGGCGGGAAGGTCGGCAGGTCCACCCCGCCCGGTTCCATCCCGAACGCCGAACGCAGCAGCTCGACCTGGCCGACGAAATGGCGGTGGCGGTAGACCACGCCCTTTGGCACGCCGGTGGAGCCGCTGGTGAACAGGATCGCAGCGGTATCTTCGCCATCGGTGGCGGCCAGCATCGGCGGCGTACCGGCGCCGGCCCGCTCCAGCGCGGCCAGTGTGGTGCCGCCCCAGCCCAGCCGGCGGCCGACGGTCACCAGCAGCGTGGCCGACGGCGCCCAGCGCAGCGCAAGCCGGGCCACGTGGGCCAGCGCAATGCCAATGAAGGCCTGCGGCTGCGCCTCGTCCAGGCACTGTTTCAGCGCGCGCTTGTCGATGCCCGGATCCACCAGCACCGGCACCGCACCCAGCTTGAACAGCGCGAACATCAGCAGGAAAAACTCGGGCGAAGGCCGCACCATCACCACCGCACGTACGCCGCGGCCGATGCCGTAGGCGGCCAGGCCGGCGGCCATGGCATCGCTGCGCGCATCCAGCTGACGGTAATCCAGGGTCACGTCATAGGCCGCCATGCCATTGCCCGGACCGCGCCGTCCGGGGCAGCGGATGGCGATCTGGTCGGGGCGTTCACGCGCCAGTTCGGGCAATCGTGCGGCGATGTTGCTGTATAGGTTCATCCGTTCATTGTCGCCGGATACGGAAATTCTTGCGCGCCGGCCCGCATCATGGAAAATCCGCACTCTCTTTTCATGTCGCTAACGGCCGCCCGAGGCGCCCTGCCCATGCAACACCCCTGCATGACCTGCGGCGCCTGCTGCACCCAGTACCGCGTGGCATTCCACTGGATGGAATCGGATGAAGTCACCCCCGGCGGCGTGCCGCACCAGCTGACCGAAGTGCTGGACCCGCATCGCCTGTGCATGCAGGGCACCCATTCGGCGCCGGTTCGTTGCGTGGCGCTCGACGCCCAGATCGGCGTGTATTCGCGGTGCACGATCCATCCCAACCGGCCCAGCGTGTGCCGCGAGGTGGACGCTTCATGGGAATACGGCAAGCCCAGCGCGCAGTGCGAGAAAGCCCGCATCGCCTACGGCCTGGACCCGCTGACGCCGGCCGACTGGCGCTGGCGCGACGCCGCCGGCAACGATGACGACCACCCGGATGACAACGGCTCGCCGCAGGCCCCGATCGCGGCCTGAGTAGCGCCGACTGTCGGGGGCGGGCAGTGGGGCTGGGCGGGGGCGTTGAGCGCCATGGGTGGCGCGAAACGAGGCCCGCAGGAGCGGCTTTTGCCGTCCCCCGCCCAGCCCCACCGCCCGACGCCAAGCACGATGCCTGCTTTCAGAGCCCACCCGCGAGGGGCTCCGCCGTTCGCAGCCCGCTCAGCCGAGCGGATGCGCATCCAGGAACGCGCGGATCCGCGGCACCAGCACTTCATGCTTGTCTTCCAGCACGTAGTGGCCGGCATCCTCGAACGCGTGCACTTCCGCCTGCGGCAACGCCGCCTGGAAGCCCTTCAGGAAGTGGTGGTCGAAGACGAAATCACGCAGGCCCCAGCCGATGAAGGCGGGCCGGTCGGCGAAGGACGGCAGCACCTGGCCGGAGCGCTCCAGCAGCGGCCACGCCTTGTCGGCCGGCGACAGCGGGATGTCCTGCATGAAGCGGATCGTGCTGATGCGGTTGGCATAGCTGTCGTACGGCGACACGTAGGCGCGGCGCACATCGGCCGGCATCTTCCGCTCCACGCCCAGCCACGACGCACCGGAGGAGAACGCATTGAAGGTGCGGATGATCCACTCGCCGATCTTCCAGTGCCGCCCCAGTGCGATCTGCCACGGCATTTTCTTCGCCGCCGGCATCGGGAACGCCGCGGTGTTCAACACCACCAGGCGCTTGACCTGGGCGTGGTGGGACAGCGCCCAGCCGAAGCCGATCATGCCGCCCCAATCGTGCACGGCCAGGGTCACCGGACCGGTGATGCCCAGGTGCGCCAGCAGCGCGTCCAGGTCATCCACGCGCGACTGCAGGGTGTATTCGTAGCGGTCGTCGGCCGGCTTGTCCGACAGGCCCATGCCGATGTGGTCCGGCACGATGCAGCGGTAGCGGTCGGACAGGCCGGCCACCAGCGTGCGCCAGTAATAGCTCCACGACGGATTGCCGTGGACCATCACCACCACCTCGCCATCGCGCGGGCCTTCGTCGAGGTAGTTCATCGACAGGCCCGGACGGACCTCGAACCGATGGGGAGTGGACGGGTAGCCGGGAAGATCGCGCATGCGGTGCACCTGTAAAAAGGGCCGGTAGTACCGGCCCTTGGGAAGACGTTACCGGGCCTGGCTCACCAGACCACTTCAGCCATCGAGCAGTTCAGCCCCGAGCCGATGCCGAGCAGTGCGATGCGATCGCCCTTTTTCAGCTTGCCCAGCTGCTTCAGCTTGCTCAGCACGATCGGCACCGAGGCCGGGCCGATGTTGCCGTGCTCGCCGAAGATGGTCATCACCTTCTTCGGATCGATGCCGAAGTTCTTGATGAATGCGGCGGTGTGCGGCTGGCTGACCTGGTGGATGACGAACTGGTCCAGCTCCTCCACCGCCCAGCCCAGCGCGATCTTCGCTGCGGCGAAAGTCTTCTGGGCCAGCTTGATGCCTTCGATCAGCAGCAGGCGGGTATCGGTGACCATGCGGTCCAGGTTGCCCAGGCACAGCTGGTTCCATTCGGTGGCCGAACGGGTGACGCCGCCCTTGTAGCGCGGGGCATCGGGGACCAGCTCCGAACGGGCCATGACCATCGCCGCCGCGCCCGACCCGGTGGTCAGCGCCGCCAGCTCGTTGCGGAAATCTTCGGCGGTGACGCCCGGGGCAGTCATCCGCTCCAGGGTCTTCTCGTACACCAGGTTCGCGGTTTCGCCGTCGACGACCAGCGCGTAGTTCAACTCGCCACGCTCGATCATCCGCGCGGCGATGTCCATGCCATTGATGAAGGCAAGACAGGCATTGGCCACGTCGAAGGTCACGCATTCCTCGCCCACGCCCAGGTTGCCGGACACGATGCTGGCGGTGGACGGCTCCAGGTAGTCGCGGCTGACCGAGGTGTTGATCACCAGGCCGACGTCGGCCGGACCGATGTTCGCGTCTTCCAGCGCCTTGCGGGCCGCCATGGTGGCGGCGTCGGAAGCCAGCGTGCCCTCGTCCCACAGACGGCGCGCATGGATCCCGGCAACGTCACCCAGCACGTCGGTACGGATACCGAGGCGGTCCAGGGTGGGCTGCAGGCGTTCGTTGATTTCCTTGGTCGTTAGCGTGTGGGGCGCGTCGACATGCGCCAGGCCGGCGATCGAGACATTCTTGAAGAGCATCGAGTTAGCGCCAAGGCTCAGGCAAAGGGGGCGTCATTCTATAACCCTCTTGGCCTGACCGCACCTTTACCGATTCAGCTTTACCGTATGGTGCGTTTCAGCGCGGCGGGCACTGGAAGGCGGCGAAGCGCTGGCTGCCATCGGCCGGCGGCGCGGCGGCCTGCACGGCGTTGGCGCCGGCGCTGGGCGCCTCGTTGCGGGCCAGGGTTTCCAGCTCTTCCTGCACGCGCAGCGGGTTGCGGTTATAGAAGCCGACCTTGCTCTTCACGGTCACCACCACCTCGCCCTTGGTCTGGCAACCGGCCGGGACCGCGCCGGGGGCCAGCACGCGCACGGTCTTGCCGGACGACTCGATCGGTACCCAGGTGCAGGCAGTGGTGGCGAGCAGCAGGGTGGAGATCAGCAGGAAGCGCATGGCGGAGTACCGGATAAGGTTTCCGCGATTGTGCCTGAACAGGCTGAACGGGAGGTAGCGCCGGAGCCATGCTCGGCGAGCGCAGCGGCACGGCAGGGGCAGCGGCGTGACGACCAACGGTCGTCACCCACCGGCGGTCGAAACAGGACGGCCAGCGGCCGTCACTACCGGGGCCGGCGGCCGTGCGTGTGGGGCGCAAACGCGAAGGGGCCGCGGATTTCGCCGCGGCCCCCGGTTCACTTCGTGTCGATCACCGTTACTTGGTGATGTCCACGTTCCTGGTATCGCGCAGGAACAGGCCACCGATGACCACCGTCATCAACGCGATGGCGATCGGGTACCACAGGCCGTAGTAGAGGTTGCCGGTGCCGGCCACCAGCGCGAAGGAAATCGCCGGCAGGAAGCCACCGAACCAGCCGTTGCCGATGTGATACGGCAGCGACATCGAGGTGTAGCGGATGCGGGTCGGGAACAGTTCCACCAGGTAGGCGGCGATCGGGCCGTAGACCATGGTCACGTACAGCACCAGGATCCACAGCATGAAGATCGTGCCGGGGATGTTGATGCGCGCGTTGTCCGCCTTGGCCGGATAGCCTGCGTCCACCAGCGCGGCCTTCAGCTCGGTACCGAAGGCATCGGCCTTGGCCTTGCCGTCTTCCTTGGTCAGGCCAGCCGCTTCATACGAGCTCACCTTGGACGCGCCGACATTCACCACCGCCAGCGAACCGGCCGGTGCCGGCTGCACGTCATACGGCACACCGGCCTTGGTCAGCGCGGCGGTCGCCACGTCGCAGGAGCTGGTGAACTTGCGCAGGCCCACCGGATCGAACTGGAACGAGCAGGTGTTCGGATCGGCGACGACCAGCGCCGGCGAATTGGTGCGTGCTTCTTCGATGGCCGGGTTGGCGAAGTGGGTCAGGCCCTTGAACACCGGGATGTAGGTGACCGCGGCCAGCAGGCAGCCGGCCAGGATGATCCACTTGCGACCGATGCGGTCGGACAGCCAGCCGAAGAAGATGAAGAACGGCACGCCCAGCGCCAGCGCCGCGGCGATCAGCAGGTAGGACGTGGTGGCGTCGACCTTCAGCATGCTGCTGAGGAAGAACAGCGCGTAGAACTGGCCGCCGTACCACACCACTGCCTGGCCGGCCGCAGCACCCAGCAGGACCAGCAGCATCAGCTTCAGGTTGCCGTCCTTCAGGCTGTCACGGAAGGGGGTCTTGGAGCCCTTGCCTTCGGCCTTCATCTGCTGGAACAGCGGGGATTCGCTCAGCTGCAGGCGGATCCACACCGAGACACCCAGCAGCAGGATCGACACCAGGAAGGGAATGCGCCAGCCCCAGTCTTCGAAGGCTTCGTTGCCCAGGAAGTAGCGGCAGGCGAGGATGATCAGCAACGACATGAACAGACCCAGCGTGGCGGTGCACTGGATGAAGCTGGTGTACAGGCCACGCTTGTTGGCCGGGGCATGTTCGGCCACGTAGGTGGCCGCGCCGCCGTACTCACCGCCCATCGCCAGGCCCTGGGCCAGCCGCAGGATGATCAGGATCACCGGTGCGGCGAAACCAATCGAGGCGTAGTTGGGCAGCACGCCGACCAGGAAGGTCGAGATGCCCATGATCAGGATCGTGACCAGGAAGGTGTATTTGCGGCCGATACGGTCGCCGAGGCTGCCGAAGAACGCCGCGCCGAACGGACGCACGAAGAAGCCGGCCGCGAAGGCCAGCAGGGCGAAGATCATGCCCGTGGTTTCATTGACCCCGCTGAAGAACTGCTTGGCGATGATGGCGGCGAGTGAGCCGTACAGGAAGAAGTCGTACCACTCGAAGACGGTGCCAAGGCTCGAGGCGAAGATGACCTTCTTGTGACCCTTGGTGAGTTGTGCTGTTGCAGGTGTTGTTGACATGGGAAGCTTCCCCTCCGAAGCATGGTGACAGTGGGTGCCGACCTGGGTCGGCACTCAGTTAGAAGCTGTACTTGGTGGTGAACTGCACGCGGTTGATGTCGCCCTTGCGACCGTCTTCGATTTCGCGCACGCCGTACATGTATTCCGCACCGATATCGACCTTCGGCATCGGCGTATAGAACACATTGCCGCGGATGCTCTGCACGCTCTTTGTGACCAGCGGGCCCAGCGTTCCGTCGTTGTCGTAGTCACTGCGCGCGTAGATCAGGTTGGTGCGCAGCTTGGGGGTGAACGCATGCCGCCAGCCCACGTAACCGGCCAGCACGCCGGTAGTCGCCAGCTCGTCGCGCGCGACGTCATAAGCGGTATCGGCGGTGATACCCAGGCCGATGTAGCGCGAAATACCCTCGCCACCGGTCAACTGATAATGCAGGGTGTCCGAGTCGGCCATCACCCATTTGCCGCCCAGCGTCAGGCCTCCGGCGATCTTGTCCGCATCCGCGCCGGTGGTCTGGTTGTCGACCTTCAGCTGGCGGACCAGGCCGGCCACGCCGAAGGTGCCCCAATCGCCCTTCCAGGCATAACGCACGGTCAGGTCGGGCAGGCTGCCACGATCGGAGTTGGCGCTGGCGTTGGTCCACGCCCCGGTCACCGGGTTGCGCACGCCGGTCAACGTGGTGGTTTCCGGGTTTTCCAGCGCAACGCTCAGGCCGCCGGTGGTGTAGCGGATCTGTGCCTGGCGCACGAACACCACGCCGTCGGTGGGACCGACGAAATCGGCGGCTTCGGGAAGCGAGGCCGCGTCCATGAAGTTGGTCCAGGTCTGGCCGGCCGTCCACTTGTTCCAGTACATGTAAGCGTGCCGCAGGGTCACGCCATAGGTATTGGTGGCGGTCTGGTTGCCCAGCGAATTGCCGAAGAAATCCATCTCGAAGAACGCACCGGCCTTGTTGCCGTTTTCGCTGACGTTGTCGATGCCCAGGTTGAAGCGCGAGAACTTCGCGTGGGCGTTGAAGTCCACGTCCGAACGCTCACCGGTGCCGCCGGCGCCAGCCACCGGAGTCTGGCCCGGCAGGTACAGCGCGCGGCCGGTCGCATCGTCGGCCAGCTGGCCATCGCCGGTCTGGGTGGCCAGGAAATCGGCCTTGATGAAGCCGCCGATCTTGACCGTGGTGCCCGGCGCGGCGCCGGGGGTGATGGTGGTGACCTGGATCGGCTGCTTGCCTGCCGGCACTGCGGGTTTCTGCTCGGCCTGCACCGTCCTCACTTCGGTCACGGCCTGCTGGGTCTGGCTGATCTGGCTCTGCTGCTGTTGCTGCGATGACAGCAGCAGCTGAACCTGGCGCTCCAGCTCGCCCACGCGTGCTTCCAGGGCCTTTTCTCTCGCGGTTTCGGCCAAGGCCATGCCCGGTGCAGCCAGTGCGACCAGCATGCAGGCAGCCAGCGGCTTGCGCAGCGTCTTCAACGTACGGTGGTTCATGTTGCCCTCTCTCCCAAGTGGCAAATCGAAAGACGCGCGTGGGGCACGGTCGAAGCCGAGGGTGCGACCGGTTGACGCACGGCGGCTATTGGCCATTAGTCGTACCTGCTGCGGCGGGCCGGGCCGTGTTCACCGGGCACGGCCTCTGCGCCTGTCGGCCTGCGACCATCGTCTAAGCACGGCGGTGTCGCGGGCGGGGATAGATCGGGCAAACTGGATGGCAACGGTTGCGCCGCATGCTGCAACCGCACATCAAAGTCCACGTGCAAGTGAGGGCGCCATGGCTGATCTCTATCCCGTCGACCCGCAGTTCGCCAAGAACGCGCGGATCGACAAAACCACCTACCAGCAGCAGTACCAGGCCTCGATCGCCGATCCGGATGCGTTCTGGGGCGAAGCGGCGCAGCGGCTGCAGTGGTTCAAGCAACCCAGCATCATCAAGAATGTCAGCTATGACCTGGCCGACTTCCACATCAAGTGGTTCGAAGATGGTGAGCTCAATGCCAGCGTGAACTGCCTGGATCGCCAGCTCGACACGCGCGGCGACAAGACCGCCCTGCTGTTCGAACCGGACAGTCCGGATGTGTCGGCCCAGCACGTCACTTACCGCGAGTTGTACGAGCGCACCTGCCGCCTCGGCAACGCGCTGCGCAACCTCGGGGTCAAGAAAGGCGACCGCGTCACCATCTACCTGCCGATGATTGTCGATGCGGCCGTGGCCATGCTGGCCTGCGCGCGTATTGGTGCGATCCACTCGGTGGTGTTCGGCGGGTTCGCGCCGAACTCGATTGCCGATCGCGTCAGCGACTGCGCCAGCAAACTGATCATCACCGCCGATGAAGGCCTGCGCGGTGGCAAGAAGATTCCGCTGAAGGCCAACGTCGATGCGGCGCTCAAGCTGCCCGGCACCAACACGGTGGAAACCGTACTGGTGGTGCGCCATACCGGCGGCGCGGTGGACATGCAGGCCCCGCGCGACCGCTGGTTCCATGACGTGGTGGACAGCCAACCGGCCGAGTGCGAGCCAGAGCGCATGAACGCCGAGGATCCGCTGTTCATCCTCTACACCTCCGGTTCCACCGGCAAGCCGAAGGGCGTGCTGCATACCACCGGTGGCTATCTGCTGTATGCGGCCTACACCCATGAGGCAGTGTTCGACCTGCGCGAAGATGACATCTACTGGTGCACCGCCGACGTCGGCTGGGTCACCGGCCACAGTTACATCGTCTACGGGCCACTGGCCAATGGCGCCACCTCGCTGATGTTCGAAGGCGTGCCGAACTTCCCCAGCACCTCGCGCTTCTGGGAAGTGATCGACAAGCACAAAGTCAGCCTCTTCTACACCGCACCGACCGCCATCCGCGCGCTGATGCGCGAAGGCGAAGAGCCGGTCAAGCGCACCTCGCGCGCGTCGCTGCGCCTGCTCGGCAGCGTCGGCGAGCCGATCAATCCGGAGGCCTGGCGCTGGTACTACGAGGTGGTCGGCGACAGCCGCTGCCCGATCGTCGATACCTGGTGGCAGACCGAAACCGGCGGCATCCTGATCTCCCCTCTGCCCGGTGCGGTGGACCTGAAGCCGGGCTCGGCCAGCCTGCCCTTCTTCGGCGTGCAGCCGGCCCTGGTCAATGCCGATGGCGAGATCAAGGACGGCGCCACCGAAGGCAACCTGATCATCCGCGATTCGTGGCCGGGCCAGATGCGCACCGTGTACGGCGACGACCAGCGCTTCATCGATACCTACTTCCGCACCTATCCGGGCGCCTATTTCACCGGCGACGGCTGCCGTCGCGACGAGGACGGCTACTACTGGATCACCGGCCGCGTCGACGATGTCATCAACGTATCCGGCCACCGCATCGGCACCGCCGAAGTGGAAAGCGCGCTGGTATCGCATCCGAAGGTGGCCGAAGCCGCCGTCGTCGGCTTCCCGCACGAGGTGAAGGGCCAGGGCATCTATGCCTATGTCACCCTGATCGCCGATGAGGCGCCCAGCGACGAACTGCACAAGGAACTGGTGGCGTGGGTGCGCAAGGAAATCGGCCCGATCGCCACGCCGGACCACCTGCAGTGGGCCCCCGGCCTGCCGAAGACGCGTTCGGGCAAGATCATGCGCCGCATCCTGCGCAAGATCGCCGAGAACGCGCCGGATCAGCTGGGCGACACCTCTACCCTGGCCGATCCGTCGGTGGTGGCCTCGCTGGTGGACGAACGCAAGGTCAAGTAATGCGCCACGCGGCGGACCGGGAGGAGGGCCCGGTCCGCACGTTGGATCCAGCTGCTTTCGCGTGGCGAAGCGCGCTGTGTCCGCCCCTGCCCTCCTGTTTTCCGTAAGCTGATCCCATGCCCACCCTCCTGATTGCCGACGACCATCCCCTGTTCCGCGAGGCCCTGCGGGGCGCCGTGAAGCGCGTCATCCCCGGCGTCCAGCTGTTCGAAGCCGACAGCGTGGAAGCGCTGTACGCGCTGGCCGACCAGCACAACGATGCCGACCTTGTCCTGATGGATCTCAACATGCCCGGTGCCCAGGGATTCAATGCACTGGTGCACATGCGATCGCTGCACCCGCACCTGCCGGTGGTGGTGGTGTCCGCGCGCGAGGAACCCAAGGTGATGCGCCGTGCGCTTGATCATGGCGCGTTCGGCTTCATCCCCAAATCGGCTGATTCGGACACCATCGGCCATGCGCTGGGAATGATCCTGGACGGCGAAACGTGGGCACCGCCGGAGGCGCACAACGAGCCACCCACCGGCCGCGAAGAGCGCGAGGTCGGCCAACGCCTGCGCGAACTCACCCCGCAGCAGTTCCGCGTACTGCAGATGCTGGGCGCGGGGCGCTTGAACAAGCAGATCGCCTACGACCTGAATGTGTCCGAGGCCACCATCAAAGCGCACGTCACCGCCATCCTGCGCAAGCTGGGCGTGACCAACCGCACCCAGGCCGTGCTGATGGCCGGCAAGCTGGCCATCGACGACGAGCAGATCGTGTTGCCGCCGGAAGAGGATTGAGCCGCCTCCGGTAGCGCCGAGCCATGCCCGCGGCACTGTACGCCGCCGGTTATAGCCACAGCTATGAAAACCAGCTTCACCTGCGCAATCGCAGGGTGACGCCACAGACCGGGACCCCGGTGCTAAGCTTCGCGTCCCCTTGGGGAGTAGCCGGTTTCCTGCTGCAGGAAACGCCCGTATCAACATGCTCGGCCAGTGCGCCGTGGTGCGGGCAACCATCTTGGTTGGCGAGACCAGCGGCCCGCGTGCGCAACGAGAGGTTGGGCGCGAACGTGGGCCGTGCGTCCGTCTTCGCCCGACCTGTCGTGAACTTCATGTCCCCTCTTTCGATCCTCCTGATCGGCTTTGCCATGTCCACCGATGCCTTCGCTGCGGCGATCGGCAAGGGCGCCGCCATGCGCAGGCCGGTGTTCCGCGATGCACTGCGCGCCGGCCTCATCTTTGGCGCCATCGAAGCGATCACCCCGGTGATCGGCTGGATGCTCGGGCGCGCGGCACTGGAGTACGTGGAGGCCTTCGACCACTGGATCGCCTTCGGCCTGCTGATCGCCCTGGGGCTGCACATGATCGTCAACGGCCTGCGTCCGCAGCACGATGATGCCGACGAAGACCCGCAGCGCCACCATGGCTTCTGGCAGCTGGCGGTCACCGGTTTGGCCACCAGCATCGACGCCATGGCCGTGGGCGTCGGACTGGCTTTCATGGATGTGCATATCGGCGTGGTGGCGGCGGTCATCGGCCTGTGCACGCTGGTCATGGTCACCGCAGGCATCATGCTTGGCCGCGTACTCGGCGACATGGTCGGCAAGCGCGCGGAGATCATCGGCGGGGTGATCCTGATGATCATCGGCGCCACCATCCTGTACGAGCACCTCAGCGGCGCTGCGTGACCGGCACCGCGCGGTTCACCCTTCCCACCAGCGGCCTGGCCGGCGTGGGGTTCCATCCAAGGGGAGGTTGCTGGTGCGTCGATGACGGATGGTCACCACCGATTCCACGGTGGGCCGGTAACAGTCCGCCGGCGGGCGGATATCGCGTTCGGCGGCAGGCAACACCCGCTGCGCGGGTCTGCGATCCGGACTCGGAGCCGATGCCAGCTCTCCTTGCATGAAGATGCAGCCGCGCTGGCGGAACGCCAGGCAGGCGGGGCGGCCTGCTTTCAGCTCCCGGGTGAGCGCGTCTGCCGACGCCTCGTCGATTGCCGCCAGATAGTAATGGCCCTGGTGCGGCTGCAGCGCCATGAACGGTCCCCGGTCCAGGCACTGCGCCATGCAGAATCGGGTGATGGCGTGGATCGCCTGCGGATCGCAGAACAGGCCGTGCTGCACGCAGTAAGCGCGGTAGTGATCCACCATGCCCTGCGCCAACCGCTGCATGCAGGCGTGCAGCTGCTTGACCTCGGCCCGGTCACTGAAGCGGACATTGTTGTGTTGCAGCCATGCTCGCATCTTCGGGAACTCGTTGAGTACCCTCCACCGCTGCTGGTGGGCCGTGTCATCAAGGTAGCGGTCGCGCGAGAACTGGTGATATATCAGGCCCAGTACAGCGCTGAAAACGGTGTCCCCCAGCAGCCGGCTGCTGCCGTTGCAGAGCAGCGAAAGGCCCGCACCTGCGCCCCCACCCAGCGCCACCGCCAAGACGGGTGCGCGCGGCGAATCCACGGGAGTGTTCAGCACACCCTGCAGCGCACCGCGCAGCGATGGTGATGTCGGTGCCGTGGATAACCGGGACGTGGTCACCGATACGCTCGGCACAGGCCCGGTTGAGGACACATGCATGGTCTATCGTCCGCCGCAGAAACGCTCTGTATACCGGCCAGCCAGCCTGGCTGCCACCACCAAGCGCGCAACGCTTCGATGGCGGCGACTCAGTTGTCCGAACGTGCGTAAGCGGCCAGGAAGGCACGCAGCGATGCTGGCTTGATCGGCTTGGTCAGCACCCGATAGCCGCGGTCGCGTGCCATCCGCTTCAGCTCATCACGGCCATCAGCCGTGAGCAGGGCACCGGGCAGGTCGCTGCCAGCCGCCTCGCGCAGCGCGACCAGCGTGTCCAGGCCATCCAGGCGGTCATGCAGGTGGTAATCGACGAGCATCACGTCGGGGTGCGCGTTGATTTTCTCCAGCGCCTGGTCCACGGTGCTGGCGGTGATCACCTGCACCTGCCAGCGTCCGAGCAGCGCGCGCATGCCATCCAGGATCTCCTCATCGTTGTCCACGCACAGCACGCGCATGCCGGCCAGTGAATCCGGACGCGAAGCCGGCGCCGCCGCGGCCATCAGTTCCTGTTCGCTGGCACCCGGGGTCGCCGCTACCCGTGGCAGGGTGATGGAGAACATCGACCCGCTACCCACCCGGCTGCGTGCATTCAGTCGATGGTCGAGCAGGCGTGAGATGCGCTGGCAGATGGACAAGCCCAGCCCCAGCCCCTGTTCGCCCCAGTCGAAGGGCTGCTGGTAGCGATGGAACTCATCGAATATCTGCTGCATGTGGTGTTCGGGAATGCCGGGACCGGTATCCCACACCTGCAGTTCCACTTCCTCGCCACGCAGGCGCACGGCCAGCACGATGCGGCCCTGCCGGGTGTAACGCAGCGCATTGGCCAGGAAGTTCTGCATCACCCGCCGCAACAGCCGGCGGTCACTGCGTACCCAGGCCGGACGCGCGAACAGGTCCAGGCGCAATCCGCGGCCTGCGGCGACCGGCGAATACTGCGCCGCCAGCTCGCGCATCAGGGCGCTGGCATCGAACTCGCCGATCACTGGATGCAGGCCACCAGCGTCCAGTCGCGAAACGTCCAGCAGGCCATCGAGCAGTTCCTCTGCGGCACGCAGCGAGGCGTCCACGCGCTCGGCCAGATGGCGCTGCTCTTCGTTGTTGTGGTGGCTTTCGCGCAGCGCCGAGGCGAACAGCCGCGCCGCATTCAGCGGCTGCAGCACGTCGTGGCTGATCGCCGCCAGGAAGCGGGTCTTGGACTGTTGCGCCGCCTCGGCAGCATTGGAGCGCTCGGCCACGCGTTGCTCCAGTGTCTCATTGGCTTCCAGCAGCGCTTTTTCAGCGTGTTTGTAGTCGGTGATGTCGTTGTAGCTGGTGACGTAGCCGCCGCCGGGCAACGCCTGTCCGCGCATCTCGATCACCTTCCCATCGCTGCGCGTACGTTCAAACACATGCGGCGAACCGGCGCGCATGTAGCGGATGCGACGGCTGATCTGGCGTTCGATGTCGCCCTCGCCCAGTTCACCGCGTTCGGCGTTGTAGCGGATCAGGTCGGCCACCGGGCGGCCCACGTACAGCATGCCGTCCGGATAGCCGAACATGTCCTGGTAGCGCCGGTTCCATGCGGTCAGCCGCATGTCCGGGTCGACCACGCTGACCCCGGCACTGATGTTCTCCAGCGTGGTGGACAGGATTTCCCGATTGAAACGCAGCTCCTGGCCGGCTTCATCCAGTACCGCCACCACCTCGCCCAGGTCCATGCCCGAACCGCGCAGCAGGCTGGTCAGCAGCAGGCGGGCCGACGCGGCACCGATGGAGGCGGCAAGCAGGCGTTCGGTGAACTGTACCCAGGGCCGATCCGCCGGCACCTGGGTCTGCAGTTCGCGCCCCAACGACTGCGCCTGTTCGAAGAACGACCGGCGCGCGTGGCGCTCGCCCACCACCCGCGATGCCAGCGCCAGCAGGTCGCCCACGTGCACGTGGCCCGGCCAGCCACTGGCCACCGACGGCCGCTGCGCATACGGATCCAGGAACGGTGCCGCGCGCAGGCGCTCGTCGACGCTGGGCCGCCAGCGTGCCGACACCAGCATCATCGTCGCTGCGTTCACCAGCAGCGACCAGAACGTGCCGTGGGTCAGCGGATCCCACCCGTTCATGCCGAACAGCTGCTGCGGCCGCAGCCATGCCACGCCGAACGGCCCGTCGCTCAACCACGCCGCATCCATCAGGCCGGACTGGGTAAGCGCGGGCAACAGCAGGGTGTAGATCCAGGTGGCGAAGCCCAGCACGATGCCGGTTTCCACGCCGCGGCGGCTGGCCCCTCGCCAGTACAACCCACCGATCAGCCCGGGCGCGAACTGCGCCACCGCCGCGAACGCCATCAAGCCATAGGACGCCAGCGAGTTGTCGTTGCCGCTGCTGCGGTAGTACGTATAGGCGATCAGCGCCAGGAACAGGATCGCCAGGCGGCGGATCCACAACACCCGCGATGCCACGTCCGCCGCCTCGCCGGTGCCCCCGCTGCGTCGCAGCAGCACCGGCATGACCAGGTCGTTGCTGATCATCGTGGCCAGTGCGATGGACGATACGATGACCATGCCGGTCGCCGCCGAGAACCCCCCCACATAGGCCACCAGCGCCAGCGCGTTGCGGCCCTCGTGGAGGGGCAGGGCCAGTACCATCGCATCGTCGGCCACCGTGCCGCCGGTACCGAACAGGGTGACGCCGGCCGTGGCGATGGGGATCACCATCGCCGAGATCACCACCAGGTAGCCGCCGAACATCCAGCGCGCGCGGTGCACGTCACGTACATCGCCACACTCCACCACCGCCACGTGGAACTGCCGCGGCAGGCACACGATGGCCAGGAAGCTGAGCAGGGTCTGCGAGATGAACCCCACCGGGGGCAGCGACGTGAACAGCGTATGCGCCGACTGCACCACCGCATCGGTGCGCTCGCTCAGCCACAGATAGGCAAACACGCCCACGGCCACCATCGCCAGCAGCTTGATCACCGATTCCAGCGCGATGGCCAGCATCATGCCGTGGTGGTGCTCGGTGGCGTCCACCTGGCGGGTACCGAACAAGGTAGCGAACAAGGCCATCAGCAGCGCCACGTACAACGCCGGATCACTGAAGTAGCCGGTCGGTCCGCTGTCGCCGGTCAGAACCTGCAGGCTCATCGCAACGGCTTTGTACTGCAGCGCCAGGTACGGCACCACGCCGATCAGCGCGATGATCGCCACCAGCGCCGCCAGTCGCCGCGAGCGGCCGAAACGCGAAGAGATGAAGTCGGCGATGGAGACCACGTTCTGGCTGCGCGCCACCAGCGCCAGGCGCTCGATGATGCGCCAGCCGAACAGCATCATCAGCAGCGGGCCGATGTAGATCGACAGATAGCCGATGCCACTGCGCACGGCGGTGCCGACCGCGCCGTAGAAGGTCCACGAGGAGCAGTACACCGCCAGCGCCAGGCTGTAGACCACCGGGCGCAGCCAGGGCCGGTCCGGATACAGCGGGCGTCGGTCACCCCACCACGCCACGCCGAACAGCAGCGCAGCATAGGCGACAGACACCAGCAGCAGGATCCAGCTGGAAACCAAAGGCGGTCTTCCGGGGCGGCAGTGCCGACAGTGTAGTGGGTTGGGCCGCGGCCAGCCTGCGCGCGGGCAAGCGCTCGATGAAAGCCGTGGCCGTGGCAGAAGCGCACGCTGTCGTGCTGCAGCGCCTGCCGTTGCGTCCTGATGCCCGGATCGCCATGAATTCGACCGCCCCTGTCCAGACAACCTTCCCGGTGCTTGTTGCCGCGCTCCGCGGCACCCATCCCGATCTTCGGGCGATCGGGGTCGCGGCGGACCCTCCGGCGATGCCAGGCCGGATAGCGAATGCGCCGCTGCAGCATGCGGCCGCGACACCGGAAGCGGATGTGCGCCTGCTCGTCGAGCGCGCACTGGCAGCGGCCACGTGGGAATGGGTGCAGGAACGCACGGCCGAGCAAACTACCCGGCTGGTGGACACGATCAGCGCCGATCTGGTCCAGGACAGCGCCAGGCAGGGACTCACGCTGTCATCGGTGCGCATCGTGGAAGGCTGGGACCAGGGCGTGCACGGCCTGTTCGTGTGTGCGTGGAACGCCCTGACCGCCCCACCCGTGTTCGAACCAGGCCCGGGCAGCAACGCCATCGGCTGGGATCCGAACAACCCGCTGGATGTCCCGGAGTACCGTCAGCCGACCTTCGATGCCATGCAAGCGCCGGTGCGTCGCCTGCTGCTGACGTTCATCAGCAATTGAGCAAGCCTGTACCGGGGGCGGTGCGGGGCCGCCGCCTGCCCTGCCCGCTCACTGCTCCGCCGGCACACCCATCTCCTGCAGCAGTGCCGGGGCCGGATAGACCTTGGCCAGCAGCCAGCGCAGGTAACGCATGTCCACGTGGACGGCGCGCTTGAAGCGCGGATCGAACCACCAGCTGGCGCTGACCGATTCCCAGTTGCTGTCGAAGTTGAGGCCGATCAGTTCGCCCTTGGCATTGAGAACAGGGGAGCCTGAGTTGCCACCGGTGGTATCCAGGTTGGTCAGGAAGTTGACCGTCTGGGTCTTCAGCGCCGGATCGGCGGTGCTGCCGAAGTCGCCCTTGGCGATGGCGTCCTGCAGCGGGCGCGGTGCATCGAACGGATACGCATTAGTGTTCTTTTCCACGATGCCGGCCACGGTGGTCACCGGATCGAAATGCACGCCATCGCGCGGACTCAGCGCTTCCACCTTGCCGAAGCTGATGCGCAGGCTGCGGTTGGCGTCGGGGTAGACCGCCCGGCCCTGCTGGGCACGCCAGGCGAACAGCGCCTGCATGTAGGCCGGGCGCAGGCGCAGGCTCTCACCCTCACGGGTCTTGCGCTCGCCTTCCACGCGCAGCTGCGCCTGTACCAGCGGGCCGGCCAGGGCCAGCAGGGGATCCGGCGCCAGCGCCTTGCCCTCACGCGCCGCGGCAAAGCGCGACAGCCGCTGTGCTTCATCACCCAGGGTGGTGCGTCCATACAGGCCATCGAGCGCGCTGCCCAGCGACTGCGGCGTGCGCCCGAAGGCAGCATCGAACTCTGCCAGGCGCTGCGCGTCCGGCAACTGCTGGTAGCGGCCCAGCAGCGCGCCCAGCAAGGCCTTCTCCACCGCAGGGGCATAGCGCCGCTGGGCCTGCTTCAGCACCCCTTCGATCAGCGCCTGGTCACGCTGCTGGAAGCCGCTTTCACGCTGGGCATCCGGCTTGGCCGATTCCAGCCGCAGGCGCTCCAGCAGCAGTGCCGAGCGCAGCAGCTGGGTCTGGCTGGCGATCTGGTCCAGCAGCAGGTCGCGCTCACCCACCGAGGCGCCCTGTGACAGCGTGGCCAGCAGGGCCTGGATATCACCGCGATAGCGGGAATCGACACTGGCCAGCATCGCCTGCTCGTCACGGGCGCGCTGGGCCTTCGCGTCGCTGCGCAGCAGGCCTTCCAGTTCACCGGCGGCGCGCTTGCGGTTGTTCTTCAGCGACTGCAGCTGCGAGGCATAGCGGGTGCGCGCCTGCGCATCGCCCTGGGTGGCCGCCTCGATGGTATCGATCATCTGCTGGAACAGGGCGACGCGGCGCGGCAGCACGCTGTCGATCTGGCTGGCGAACTCGCCCGCGGTGCGGTGCCGATAAGTGATTCCCGGGTAGCCGGCCAGCATCGCGAAGTCGCCCGCCTTCGGGCCCTGCAACGACATCTGCAGGTGTGCCGGTGCCTGGTACGGCACGTTGTCGGCGCTGTACGCGGCCGGCTTGCCATCCTTGCCGACATAGGCGCGCAGCAGGGTGAAATCACCGGTGTGCCGCGGCCACATGAAATTGTCGATCTCATCGCCATAGTTGCCGATCGCCCGCGGCGGTGCGTAGACCAACCGTACGTCGCTCAGTTCCAGCTGGGAAATACGGTAGAAGTCGGTGCCGTAGTACATGTCGGCCACGCTGCAGCGCACATCGCCGGCGCGCTCGCACTCGGCCACGATCTGCTTGCTGGCCCTGTCCACGGCATCGAAATAGGCGCGGCCGGTCTTGCCCTTGGCCTGCGCCAGCACCTGGTCGGTGACCTTGTCGAACCCCACCGTGACCAGCACGCGGAAATCCGGGTTGGATGGCCGCTCGTCGGCCCGGTCACGCGCAATGAAACCGTCGTCGATCAGGTTGTGCTCGGCGCTGCTGTTGTACTGGATGACCCCCATTGCCACGTGATGGTTGGTCAACAGCAGCCCATCGGGCGAGACGAACGAACCGGTGCCGCCCCCTGCGCGCACCACCGCGCTGAGCGGTGGTGCGGTGACCGTCGCCAGTGCGCCCGGATCGCCCTTGAAGCCGGCCGCCTTCAGCGGCTTGGCCAGCTCGGGCAGCTGGGACGGCATCCACATGCCTTCATCGGCATGTGCGCCTGCCGCCATGGACAGGCCCAGGGCCAGGGAGACGGAAAGGGTTCTGCGGAGAAACATGCGGGCATCCGGCGGATCAGGTCAGCCCGTGACCTTAGCCTCTGCATGCCCCGCACGACAACCGCCGGACGTTGGGCACCCGAGGGTCAGTCGGGCAGCCCGGACAGCTGCACCAGGCACTTGCCATCGCCGTGATCGGTCAACTGCAGCGTCCAGGCGGCCCCCCGCCACCAGACCGTCGCGTCCAGGCGGGTCACATCGAAGACACCATCGTCCTCGGGACGTTCCACCTTGAGTACCACCACATCCGGCGCCAGGGTCATGGCGTCCAACGCACAGGGCAGCAGCACCTGCTCCTGTGCATCGGGGCCCAGGTAGATCACATCACCATCGATGGCGGCGGTCAGCTGCAGCCAGTTATCACCCCACTGCCCGCTCGGGTCGATCTGCGACGCATCGAAGCGTGCGTCCGGCGGTACACGCGTCCAAGCCAGCAGGCCGCGCAGTCCGGCGATGCCGTCGGCGTCGAGCAGCTGGTCGATCTCCCATTGCGCGATGCAGCTCTCGATGGCAGCGCGATGGGCCGCCAGCGGCCCGGTAGGAGCCGGGTGCTGGGCAGGAACGTGTTGTGGCGGCATCGGGGGAGGCATGGAATCGATGGAGGTCATGGAATGAACCAGATGGGTGAGTGGAAAGCGTAAGGCCAGGGGCCGTTGCCGGAGAGCACCGACGAGGCCGATGAGCGATACCTGTCATGGCGCAGATCCGGGCTCAGGGCAGCGGAAAAAGGCGCGGCGGGTTCCTGTGCGGCCGGATGACCCCGCCATGGCCCGGCGGATCGCCATAGCTCATCTTGATGTCCACACCCGGCAATGTCTCCGCTGCCGCCTGCATCAGCAACTGGCAGTTGTTCAGGCAGGGCACCCTGTCTGAAAACAGGCCCACCGAGCCGGTCACCCGGTCCAGCATCTCCGGCCGCTGCCACACGCCGGGCAACTCCGCCTCCACCGCATCAGCGACTTCATTGAGGAACTGCGATTCGGTGCAGCGGCGCACCGATGACAGGTAGACAGGGTCACCCACATGCAGCTGCGTACCGCCTATGTTGACGTGGGTGCGGAGCAGATGTTGCAGGTCGGCCTCGCTGCCGATCCAGTGCAGTTGGGTGTCCGGGACGCCCTGGGGCGCGCTGCCCGGCAGCTGGGCGCGCGGTTCCACCACGTAGCGACCGAACGGATGGTCCTCGGTCATGACCCGGTGCAGCAACGCTTGCGGTGCTTCGAAATCGGCTTGCACCGGCGTGGCGACGCCTTCGTGGCCCGGTCGCCGGCGCGCGGGCACCATCACCTTCTGCACCTTCACCCCCTCCACCTTCGAGAACCCGTACCTGCCCCCCAACTGGCTACTTGAGACGAATGCCGGCTTGTCCCAGGCGAGGGGGCGTCCGTCGATCCGCAGCGAGACGTCGGCCACCAGGATGTTGGCCGTGCCCAACGCCTCGCGCGCAGCGAAGGCCTGCACGAAGGCAGAGAGTTCCCGCGGTGCAGCGGCGGAGGACTTCCAATGTGCCTTGATGAAATCCCTCAGACGCGCATCGTCACCGGCATGGCTGCCGGGCGGATTATTTCCCCGCCAGGAACGCGCCGCCGTGCCTGAGGTGTCCTTTGCCAACCACGCACTCGCTGCGGCACGTGCCTGTCCAAGTGCGTCGTCCAGCGCCTTTGCGGCGTCCCGTCGCAGGCTCACGGCCGTATCGCGAAGATTCAACTGCCGCTCCAGGTCGTTCTGGTCCGGGCGGCGCGCACTGGCCGGGCAGCTGCCTGCCGCGGTCGGGCAGGCGGGCCGGCCCGCGGTCTGCAGCACGGCGTGGCGGTGCTGTTGGATGCGTGCCGTCGGGGCGGCCATTTCAAGCGCGCGCAGCCGTTCGGCCACCGCGCTTCCCAGCCCGTTGGCGTTGCGCAGCGCGATCGCCGATTCGGTGCCGAGCACCGCACTGACCGCCTGCTGCCATTTCGCGTAGGGCTGCGCGTGGCCGCTGACCCGCACGCCATCGGCGCCGAACACGAGCGTATGCGTTCGACGCGCATTGGGCTGCAGCGCCATGTGCAACTGCGGCCTGCCCTCAGGATGCAGGTCGCTCACGATCTTCCACGAGGGCAGCAAGGCAGCAAGCACATCCTGCAGCAGCGTCAGCGCATCGACCGACGGCACCCGCCCATCCAGCAACGCCTGCCGCAGCGTGCGCTCGCCCTGCCGTGCCAATGCGTCGGCGATGGCATCAACCAGTTGCTGCGGCCGTTGGTAGCGCAGGACGGCACCGGTGAGCTCGGGCTGCCGCTGCAGCACCTCCTCGGCCAGCCCGCGGTCAAGGCCGAACTGCAGTTGCAGGGCAGCCACCGCCGGCTGCGCCGCGTCGATATCATCGGCCAACGTGCGCAGGGATGCCTGCACGTCGTCACGATGGCGCTTCACCGTACGCTGCAGGTGAGCGGTGACCGGGTCCACCAGCGCCGCTGGCGCGGTACCTGCTGGCAGCTTCAATGCCGCCGCTACGACGTCCGGATTGAGCAGCACGATCACCTGCTCCAGAGTCGCCAGTTCAGAGGACAACTGGAGCCGGAACAACGGCTCGGCGCCCCTGCCGATCACGATGCGGCGCTGGCCGGTGGCCGCCGAGCCGGTATACAGCTCGATGCGCCGGCCCTGTCCCAGCAGCGGGTCGCTGGCGAGTGCGCACAGCATGGCCATGCGGCCTGCTGGGCCGAACCCGGGTGCTTCGAAGGAGGCCTTGCCTGCCCCGATACGCCCCACCATCGCCTGCTGTGCACTGTCACGCAGGTCGCGGCGCAGGCTGGCACCGACCTGCCCGCCCAGCGGGCCATGCACGCTCAGCGCGCGATGGATGGCGGTGTCGTCGAGCAGCCGCGGTGCCGGCACCGCATGTTTCAGCACGGCCAGATCGGACGTGTCTTGCGTGCCGGGTGCGCCTCCGCGCAATCCTCCGCGCGGCCGCTGGGTCACCTTCCACACGCCATCCACGCGGGCCAGCAGCAGATCACTCCGGACGCGGCCACCGGGTGCCATCAGGTAGCGGCCACCCCCGAGTTCGGAACGCACCTCAGTGCGGAACCAGCCGCCGTCGATGCGGACGAACTGCGCACCATCCAGGTCGTACACGCCATTGCCCTGGGTGCTCAGGCGACGCAGTCGGTGGTCGTCAAGGTGCTCTTCCAGGTGTGAGTAGTCCGCGCTGCGGCTGGGCTGCGCCGGTTCGATCCGCCACTGCAGGGTCTTCCTGTCGTAGCGCGCCACGCCCCCCGCCGGCTGGCCGGTGACAGGGTCCAGCAGCACCGCCAGGCCCGACGCAGCGGTGCGGCTGCCTTCGGGGATGCGGTAGTCGCCCTGCCGGGCCTGGATGTATACCGGGCGCGCCAGACTGGCCTGCTGGCGCAATGATCGCGGTACGCCGGCAGCCAGCAACGGCCGGTTCGGCGCGGCCCCCAGCGTCGTGCCGGTTGCGGCATGGCTGAACAACTGCAGCAGCGCGGTTTCCGCTGCCAGCCGGCCGGCCCGCGCGGAGACACCATTCCGGGAAAGCAGCGGCGCCAGGGTCCGGGCCGCCATCGACAACGCCTCAAGGCGCAGCGGCAGCAGGTTCTCGGCGAACTCATATACGCCGCTCAGCACGTCGAGGATGTCCCTCCCGCATTGCTCCTGGTCAGAGACCACCAGATCATCGGCTTGCCGCTGCAGGTGGCCGGCCCAACGCCGGTAGCAGGCGTCCAGTACATCGCCCTGGTCCGGGGTCACCGAGAGTTCCGACCAGGTGCCCGGCTCTTCCATGTCCTGTCGGTGCCTGGCGGCCGGCAGATGGGCCTTCAGCCAGTCCTGCATGGCGTGGCCGGCCAACAGGGCGTTGAGCTCGGCCTCGTTGTCGGCGGACAGGAACGGGCTCGGGTGCAGGCCGGCCACGTAGGCCTCCACGCGGCCATCCCCGGTACGTACGGCCAGGGTGCCGGGCAGCACGGAGTTGCGATCGAACACATACGTGTCATCGATCACGGCATGGGTGATCAGCGTGAGCGGTCCAACCTGCACCTGCTGCACCCTGCCCCGGTGTTCCACTGCCCGGGATCCCGGGTGCGCCAGCATCTGCCGCAGCACGGACGGGCCTTGCAGGCGCTGATGGGCAAACGCCAGCTGTTCTTCCAGCGCGATCCGTGCCGGGAATGTGTGGCGGAAGGCGCGCAACCGGAGGTCGCCCGGGCCGCCGCGCTGGCTGCTGTCGAACTGCTGCTGCAGGTGCCCCCGATACGATCCATCCAGGTCCAGTCCCCGGATCCATTCGCGCATCAGCGCAGGGGTCAGAGACGGAAGGGCCTTTCCATGCCTGTCGAACGCCTGCGCGCCGGCGCCGAACGGGATGTCGACGAACCCGATGTTGCGAGTGGCCAGCTCGGCAAGGCTGAGATCATGCTGGATCGGCGGCAGCAGCCTGGCCCCGGCCGGGTTGTGCGGCAAGCCGACCGGCTCCGGGCGGTAGTGGACCTGCTGCCAGCGCACGCGGATCTCGTCTGGCGCGGCGTCGATGCCGATGCTTTGAAGGTGCGCCTGCAGGCGCTCACCAATATGCCGTTGCAGTTGATCGCCGGTGGCGTAATCCTGTGGTGACTGCAGGCCGGGCACTGTCGGCGCATCGACCAGCGCGTCCAGATAATCGATCCATGCCGTGGTCAAGCCGAGCGCGCGCCCGGCGTCCTGCACGGGTGCCTGCAGCAGGCCATGGTCGGCCAGTTGTGCCAGCGCGTGTTCGACCACACCGGCCGCAGCTACGTAGGGGCCGACCAGATCAGCCAGCGGCCGCACCGGTTGCGCCCGCTGCGCGCTCGCGCGTCGGATGTCGATGCCACCCTGCAGCACACGCCCGATCACTTCCTCGTCGGTGCGGTCCGCGTCCATTGGTGTGAACCCGAGCGTGACCTGGCCCCTGCCACCGGGTGCCGGCTGCAGGCGCCCCAGTGGGATCAATCCATACAGCGCCGCACGCAGCACGGGATGGGCGTCCATGTCGCGCAACAGGGTGTCCAGTGCCCCCGGAGCGTACTCAAGCAGGCCGATCCCCGGCAGCATCACCACGATCGGCCCGCTCGCGCTGCGCGGGGAGGTATCGGTGGGCTTGCCGGTGATCACCACCGCACCGGGCACGGCCACCTCGCCGCTGCCATCCACCAGCAGCCGCAGGTCAAAACGACCCACTGCATGCGCGCCGGCCGGCGTGCCTTGGCGGTCCTGCTCCACCAAGTGCGTCACCAGGTCGGCCGCCGCCGCGCTCAGCGTCTTCCGGGCCCTACCGGCCTCCGCTTGGTCCTGCAGGTGGTCGCCCCAGGCCCGCGCCAGCTCGGCGCGAACGGTGGTCGATTGCCCGCCGCCCGTCGTTGCCGGCAGGTCCAGATAGTCGGCGATCGCCGATTCCTGGCCGTCGCCCGCGATCTCCGGCATCAGACCCAGCCGCAGCCGCAGCCGCGCCTGTGCCTTGGCCGGCGCCGTCGCGTTGGCAGCCGGCGAGGCGGCGGGCGTCAGCGCCTGCGGCTCGCTCGCGCCGCCCGCGACCGGTGCGACGGCGTCCGCGCGCAATCGCATGGCGATCGCCGCAATGCCGCTGAAGACGCCGGCGACGTCGTAAGGCGCCCTCTCCAGCGAGCCCGGTTCGGTAAGCGCACCGGTGCGTGCCGTCCGTGGCAGGTCCGGTGCAATGGCCCGTTGCGGGGTGCTCGCCGTCGCGACCGGATGCGCCGCAGCGAGGCGGTTGAGCGCCATCGCCTGCTGGACCTTCCCTGCACGCGCCTGGGCGATCAGCGGTGCCTGATTTCGCAGGTTGTCCACGCGCGCCCGGGCGGTCGCGATGGCGTCCAGGCGCCCAGGCCCAGGGGCAATCGAGCGCGCATGCAGCAGGCGCAGGCCGGCTTTGGCGCACCGACGCTGGTACGTCGTGCGGGTGTCTTCCGGGTCTGCACCGACCTGGTCGATCTGTCGCTCCACGATGGCGCGGTAGTTCATTCGTGCGGTGTGCTGCGCCAGTTCGAACAACCCCACCGAGGCCGGTCGCACCGGCTCGGCGCGGCCGGCCGGGAATACTCCGCGCAATGGCTGGCTATCGGTCGGCGCAGTGCCGGCCGCCACCGTCGACTGCGGCGGCGACAAGCCAGCGAGCAGCCGTGCCAGCGCTTCGGCGACGGCCGCCCGGTCGCCTGCCGGGGGCACGGCGGGCGGCAACCGGGAGGCCGTTTTCACCGCGGCCAGTGCCCGATCGATGCAGCCGCCGGCGTCCTGCAGCGCCTGCGTAGCCTGCAGGCTGACCATCAGCAATGAGCGGTCATTCGGTCGTTCAGCCCAGATCGCATACAAGGCATCCCGTTGCGCGCCGTCCCACGCCGGCAGCAACGTCTGCAGCACCGCATCGGCACGCTCTCGCAGCACATCGGACTGCACCTCCCCGGCCTGTGCCGCGGTGGCATCGGACACTGCAGCCTGCGCGGTGATACCCAGGAAGCCCGCGCTGCCGGCCAACAGCGCCGGCACGGCGACCGCAGGCATGAGCGTAGATACCATCGCCGCCGTGCCCAGTGCCGCGGTTGCCAGGCCGACCTGCGCCAGGCCGCTGCCCGGCACAGGGGTAGCTGTCAACTCCGTGCGCAGCGCCGCCCAGTGCTCGGCGTCGTGCAACGCGCGCAGGCGCATTTCACCACCCTGCCCATCACGCGGCAGGGCCAGTGCGCGCGTCCACGTGGCAAGCGGAAGATCCTGCGCGTGCATGCGGATATCAGCGGTCAGCTGCTGGCGTTGCGCGTCCTGCAAGGTGGGAAACAGTCCCAGCAGCAACTGATCCAGCACGTAGGGCACCAGCGCGCGCGACGCGCTTCCGTAAGCGGCGGCCACCGCATCGCCGAACGGCGCGTGCAGCCATCGCAGCGCTTCATGCAGCTGGTGTTCGTCGTGCCCTGGCTGCACGCCATGCCGCAACCAGGCGCAGAGGTGCTGCTGCAGCGTAAGACCGGTCGAGGTCAGCGGCAGTGCCAGCAGTTCAGCGGCCAGCCGCGCCTTCTGCAGCGAAGCAGGCGCGGGCGATCCGCTTGCGGTATGCCGTGGCAGGTTGATGACACGCTGCGGCGCGGAATGGCGTTCCGCGCGTGCCGATGATGCGTTCGGGTGGCTGGCTTCGGTGCATTGGACAACGCGCGGCGCAGAGGAAGAAGGGGGGACAAGCGTGGGGGAGGCAATCATGGAACGATCCGATGGAAAGGCGTCCGGCTTCAGCCGGAGCGAGATTCTTGCCCTCGCCGTTCTTTTCGCCTTTCATTTCCCGCCCATCGAACGCGATGCCGCTATTTTTCGCGGCGCCAGTTCAACGAGCCCCGGTTCTCCACCGTGCTCGATTCCACTTCGATATCGAAGCCGCGGCTGAGCAGGTACTTCAACGTCAGCACCGAACCGCTGCCGACCAGCGAAACGCCGTAGCCGACATACAACTTCGGCGAAATGAACTTGCCCACGCCCAGCACCGAGCCGCCAAGTGCGCGCGACTGGCTGACGCCTGCGTCATCCAGGCCCAGTTTCGCGCCGAGCTGCGAGGCAAGCAGGCCGCTGCCCGCCGACAAGGCCGCCGATGCGGCGTTGACCTGCTGGGTCTGGTCGCTGGTGGCACCGGTCAGGCTGCGGCCGAGCACCAGGTAACCGAGCGCCTCGGATTGCGACATGGACGGGTCCGACCACACCTGGGCGCGCGGCTGCATCGCGCGGCCGGTCACATCGATGCCGGCGGTGACATCGCCGATGCGACGTTCCGCGCGCAGGTTGATGCGTGGATCGGAGACCGGGTTGTAGTTCCAGGTCAGCTGGCCGCGGGTGATGGTCAGGTCCTGGCCATAAGCCTTGTAGCGGCCACTCACTTCCAGCCCGCCATTGGCGGTCATTTCGCGACCCGGCTTGGCCCATACCTGCATCTTGCCGGTCAACGCGCCCTTCAGGCCGAAACCGGCCATCTTGACGTTGTCGCCAAGGCTGACCGTCAGGTCCATGTCCAGCGGCGAGCTGGCCGTCTCTTCCGGATCCACCGGATCGAGCACCACCACATCCGAGGAGACCGAGGTACCGCGGTCGAGGCGTTCCAGGTCGATGTCGGCCTCCGGCACCAGCACCTCGCCCTTCAGCTGCATTGCGGTACCCGCCAAGGTGAAATCCAGGTTCGGGTTGGCCACCACGCGCAGTTCGCTGGTGTTGGACAACAAGACGTCCTCGCCGTGGATATGCAGCTGCAGCGGCTGCGCATCACCAAACCAGGAGAGGCCGCCATCGACATACAGCGTGCCCTTGCCGGAATTGGCCTGCGCGGTGATCTTCGCCGAGCCATCCGGTTGTGCGGTGAAGTTGCCCTTGCCCTGTTCAAACGTCAGGCCCAGAGCCGGGAATTCGCCCTTGAAGTCACTCAGCGTGGCCTCACCGCCCAGCAGCGGCTGGCTGCGGGTTCCACGCAGGCTCACGTGGCCTTCGATCAGGCCGGTCGGCCGCACGATATCCGGTGAGAACAGTTCCAGCCAGTACAGCCGCGCCATGTTGAGGTACAGCTCACCGTTCAACGGCGCGCTGGCATCCCAGCCGGTCTGCACTTTGGCATTGACGAAGCCGTTGCCCTGGAAGCCCATGCCGAGGAAACCGTCGATACGCGCCGGCGTCATGTCCAGCCTGATCGAAAACTGGTCGTACTTCAGCAGCTCGCCGCGGGCGTTGTCGCCCAGACGCACGCCGCCTTCGGCCGAACGCACCTCCACGTTGCCTTCCCAGGCATTGCCCCGCGGACGGATCTGCGCGTCCATCGTCACCTCGCCACGCAGGAAGATGCGACGCCCGGAGGTCGGCGGCAACCACGGCTGCACCAGGGTCAGCGGCAGCGCGTCGCCGCGCACCACCAGCCCGTCGCGCGGCCAGTTGGCATGCACGCACAGGGCACCACCGGTGGCCGGGGCCAGGCAGGTTTCGGTCAGGCTGTAGTTGCTGCCGTTGATCGCGAAATCCGAGGCGCTGCGCAGCACCCAGGGATCGCCCTTCTGTGGTGCCAGCCGCAGCGATTCAAGCGTGCCGCGCCACTGCTGGCCCTGCTGGCGGACACTGCCCTGCAGGTCCACCGCCCCCATCTCGTTGCGACCCTGCGCGGTCAAGCGCAGGTTGCTGACGCTCCCCTGCGCGTCCACGTTCAGGCTTTCCAGCAGCATCCCGGCGTTGACGTTGCGGCCCTGCAGCGCCAGCGTGCCGGTGTCGCCGCTCCACGGCAGGCGACCCTTCAGGCTGATCGCTTCGGCCGCGTAATCGTCCCAACGCAGGTTGCGGCCCACCAGGTCGGCGGTGATGTCCGGCGCATCCCGGCGCCCCTTGATCTGCACCGTGCCCTGCAGGCCGCCATCGGCACCCGGCAGCAGGTCACTGAGCTGCAGCGGTGCAAAGCGCGCGTCGATGTCCAGCCGGTCGCCGACCTTGCCCGATGCCGTGACCCGGCTCGCACCGACGGCCAACTTCAGCTGGCCTTCGCCCTGCTCGCCCTGCACCGCGAATCTGCCCTGCGCATCCACCGCACGCTGGCGCAACCTGCCCTTCAAGGAGGGCAGATCGACCGTTGCTTCGATAACGCCGGCGGTCCCCGGCGGTGCATTCGCCGGCACCGGCAGCTGGCGGCCGGTGCTGGCAAGATGGCCCGACAAGCGGCCGTCCCAGCCCGGCATGAAGTAGCCCGGATCGAACGCGTCGAGTGTCGCCTTGGCATCCCATTGCAGCTGCGGCGCCCAGGCCACGTTGCCTTCCACGTCGAGCGTGCCGCCGGGCGTGCGCGCCTGCAGCTGCTCGATGCGCGCCGCGTTCTCATTGCCGCGCACATCGAAATCCAACGCCGCCTTCTGGCCATCGCGCTCGATGTCGGCGGTGCCGATCGCCGCCCACGCCTGCAGCGTACCGGCCAGTCCCATGCGGGCTTCGCGCAACATCACCGGCACCGCGACACTGCCGGCGGTGTTGGGATCAGCAGCCGGGGTATACGTCAGGTCATTGGCGACGATGGAAAAATTGAGTTTCTGGTTGCCCTGCTCCCGGAAGTCGGCACTGCCCTTCAACCGCACCTGCCCACCGAACGCCTTCACCACCAGCGGCGATACATTCAGCACCTGGTCTTCCAGCTGCACCTTGGACGGGGCAAGCTCGATCTTCTGTTCGCCAAGCTGGGCGGTACCCTGCAGATCGGCACTGCCCCCCTTGCCGGACGCGGTGAAGTCCAGCGTCAGCGGCTCCAGCGTGGAGGCGCTCAGCGCCGGGGTCAGCAATCGCACGTCCAGCGCATCGGTGCTTACGCTGGCCTTCCAGGTGGGATCGGTGCGGCCGTCGAACACCAGCATCGCGCGCAGCGGCTTGGGTGCACGACCGGCCACGGCCACTTCCATATGCCCCAGGTTGCCGCGTGCCACCAGGCCCAGGCTGGCCGGCGTGCGGCCACGCGGCGCGGGCAGGATGGCGGTAGCGCTCAGGTCCGTGTCGTAATCATCGGACGGAATGTAATGGCCGTTGATGCGGACATTGCCCATGTCGCTGTCCACCAGCAACTGGTTGGCCTTGAACTCGCCGTTGGCGATTTCCAGTCCACCGCCGATGCGCGCGATGTCGATGGTCGGCTCGCCGCCGGTGGTGACGCGCAGCCCATTGACCTGGATGAAGTCGGCCTGGATGGCCAGGGGCATCTCGATCTGCGGCAGCGAGTCCGGCCATGACGGCAGCTCGAAGGGCTCTTCGCTCTTGGCCAGGTTCAGCGTGGCATTGTCCAGTTCCAGCCGGTCCAGCATCAGCTTGCGGCCCAGCAGCGGACGCAGGTCCGGCTCCAGGTGTGCGCGATCGGCGTGGAAGTGGATGTCGTTGTAACGGAAATCGACGTTGTGCAGGGTGAGCGGTCCGGCCACCGGACCTTCGGCCTTGTCCCATGTGAAACTGGCACCGGCCGGCAGGCGCGCGATCACCTGGGCCAGCAGCACATCGCGGCCGGCGACGGTCTGCAGCAACCAGTACAGCGCCAGCAGGCCAACCAGCACCAGGCCAAGCACGCCCACGCCGGACCACGCCCAGAAACGACGACGGCGGTAGAAGCGCCGGCGTGGCACGGGGGCCTGCGCGTTGGGTGCGTTCGGCGGGGTCGGGGGCGGCGTGCTCACAGGTCAGCTCCGATGTTCAGGTAGATCTGGAACTGTGAGTCCGGATCGTTCAGGCCATGGGCGATGTCCACGCGTACCGGGCCGACCGGCGACTTCCAGCGCACGCCGAAACCCACACCGGTGTGCAGGTCGATGGTGTTGTCGAAGGCGCTGCCGGTATCGACGAACACCGCCGCGCCCCACGGCCCATCATTGAAGTAATGCTCGTATTCGGCCGAGCCCACCACCAGGTGCTTGGCACCGAGGGCGAACTTGTCCGGTTCAGGCGTTCGCGGCCCCACTTCACGCCAGGCGTAGCCGCGGATGCTGCGGTCACCGCCGGCGAAGTAGCGCAGGCTGGGCGGCATCGCGACCAGGTCACTGGTCCAGGTGGTGCCGCCTTCACCGCGCAGGATCAGGCGATTGGTCTGTCCCAGTGGCACGTACCAGCGCAGCACCATGTTGGCCTGCACGAAGCTGGTGTCCGAGCCGGCGCCTTCCACGCCACCGCGCATCGTCGCGCTGCCGCTGATGCCACTGCGCGGGAACAGGCGGTCATCGACGTTGACGTAGTCCGCCGCGATCTGCGGATAGACCAGGGTGGAGTACTGGTAGACCGCATCGGTGAACTCGGTTCCCGATGCATAACCCCATCGCTCGCGCAGCGCGTTGATCGATGCGGTGGCCGTCCAGAATTCGTTGATCTGCCCGCTGCGGCTGGCGATCAGTTTCAGGTTGCGCAGGTCGATGTAATCGGTCTGTTCGTCGTAGGCGCTGGCGGCGAACGTATACCAGCCGTCGAGCCAGCGGAAGGCCGGGATCCGATAGCTTGTAGTAAGACTTTTACGCTTCTGGGCATAGTCCAGCTGCGTGTTCATCTTGTGCCCGCGGCTGTTGAGCCAGCGCCGCTCCAGGCCGCCACGCACACCGGCGCCGCTCTCGCTGCCATAGCTCAGGCCGGTGGTGTAGATGCTGCGCTTGGCACGGGTCAGGTTGACGTCCACCGGCACATTGCCGTTCTCGTCGGCTTCTTCCGGCTTGGGCTGGATGTCGATGGTGCTGAAGTAATCCAGCTTGGTCAGCGATTCGCGCAGCCGGTCCAGCTTGCCCTCGTGGAAATAGCTGCCCTCTTCCCAATACACCAGCGGATCGAACAGCTTGTCGACGAAGTAATTCTGCTTGAAGGTGATCGGGCCCATGTTGTAACGGCGCCCACTGTCCCAGGCGAGGTCGATATCCGCCGCATTTTCCGCGCGGGTGACCTGTACCTGGTGCTGGGTGTAATCGGCATCGAAATAGCCGCGCTCGGCCAGTCGCCGGGTCACGGTGATCTTGCTCGCTTCGTACAACGTATGTTCAAAAGCGTCACCCTTGCGCGGCCTGAACGCCTCCAGATCATCCTGCAGGTAACGGTCGTACATGGCCGGGCCGGTGATCTCGATGTGGTCCTCGCGGACCCGTACCGGCTCGCCCTTTTTCACATCGATCACCACGCGCAGGGTCTCGCCCGTACGGGGCGCCTCGACGGTGATGGTCGGGTTGTAGAAACCGAACGGCTCCAGCGCCTCGCGGGTCTGTCGTTCGGCCTGTGACAGCAGATACTCCAGCCGGGATTCTCCCTGCACTTTGCCGATCGTGTCGAAAAGCGTCAGCGAGACCTGGATGTTTTCGATGATCTCGGCGTCGTCGCCCTTGTCCAACCCACGGATATCCACTTTTTCGATAGTGCCTCGCGCATGCGCTGAAGCGATGGAGAACAGGGCCAGGCAGGCCAACGGCAGGGTCGATTTCATGGGCGGCATCCCCACAGCATAGCCGGGGGCGGCGGCATCGGGAATGAAGAGAACGACTTCGCCGCGCCCTGCCCGGGCCTGGCGGTCAGATGTCGATGGTGAGGGGAGGATTGCCGGTTTCTTCTACCTCACCGAAAACCAGCATTTGCTTGAAGATCAGCATGGCCCAGTCACTGACCAGCTGATCCATCAGGTTCACCGGCTCCGGCAGCGGCACCAGATTGTCCTGCGTGGACTTGATAGTGGGCTCGGTGGGGACAGCCATCCTGCGCTGGGCGAGCACACGATCGGCCAAGCCGATTGCGCCGCCTGTTTCATGGGGGCCGACGGCCATTGATGTTGCGTACGGATCTATGGGATTCATTGCGTCTCCATTTGTGTGTCACCGAGTCGAGCGAAGCCGCGTACCTGTGCGGCGGAGTCCAGTGCATCCAGCACGCCGCTGCTGTACTGGCTGGCGAGCGCGTTGAGGCGGTCCTGCACGCCGGGCAACGCCCGGGCCAAGGCGAGTTCCACGTCCTCCAGCAGGCTGCCCTGCAGGTCCAGCTCCCATGCCAGCGGGCCCAATTCAAGCAGCGGGCGTTCGCGATCAGCCGGGCGGACATCAAGCGCCTGCAGGCGTGGGTGGTCTCGCAAGGCCTGCAACAAGGCCTCCTGCTCACGGGGCACGTGCAGCACCGCCTGCGTGTCGGCACCGGCCTGCGCCATGCGATGGGCGAACGCGGTGCAGATGGGCTCCACCACGACATCCGGTGCAGCATTCATCGACAGCAGGGCGGCCTGCACTTCATCGCGCACCGCTGCTGCCAGCACTACCTGCTGCTGCTGCATGCCGTCAATGACGTTCTGCAAGGCACCCAGCGCGTACAGCACGCCGTCGCGGTAGCCCTCGAACGCAGCGGTCGCACGCAGTTCACGCGCATCCAGCAGGGCCTGTTCACGTTCCTTGGCTATCTGCCGTCGAGCAAATGCCTGCACGCGGGCGAGATCGATGCCCTGCTGGACGCTGGATGCCTGTATGACATCGTCGACGGCGCGCGCCAGCAGGCTTTCAGGATAGGTCTGCAGCATGGTTCCAGGCACTCAGGAAACAGGTCATGTCAAAAGGGGGCGGAGCGTCCAGGACCGCTGCCGGCACAACCGGCAGGCCGGCGAACCACAGCGCGAGCCGGGCGTGCAGCCAGTCCGGCAGGTGCGCGCGCAGGCCGTGCTGCAGCTGCCCCCCCCCCCAGGCCAGCAACAGCTCAGACGTAGGCGGAGCAGGCCAACAGGCGGATGTCTCCGGCCATCCCAGACGCAGGAAAGCATGCAGGGCCGGCGGCTGGCTGGGCAGCCAGCGTGCCCCCAGCACATGCCTGCGGTGGCGGGCGCAGGCGAGCAACCACGCCGTTGCCGGTACCCGCCGCCAGGCTCGGATCATCCTGTCCGCCAACGGGCCGGAGGCAGTGCGGGAAGGCGGCGAGGGCAGCCCGTGGGTCTGGCAGATCCATCGGTTCAAGGCACTGCGCTGGGCCGCCACGCGGGGCAGCTCCAGCGCCAACCAGGGCCGGTAGTAGCTGATCGGATCGTGCAGGATGCCCAGCCGGTCATGCATGGGAGGGGCCGTCCGCTGCCCTGCCCCTGCGCAGGATGCGGTCACGCATGCCGACAGCACGCGGGTCGCCCCGCCGCAGCAACCAAGCCGCCGCCACCACGATCAGTGCCAGCAGCAACAACGCCACGGCCAGCAGCATCCAGGTCGGGGTCGTTTCCTCGGCCGGGGTTACCGCCAGGCTGCGCGGCTCGGCTGCGGGCGTCAGCACGACCGATACGTTGTCATATGCGACATCGACGAAAGCGTTGCGTAGGAACCGCTTCGCGGTGACCAGCAGAACCGCCTGGTCGATATCGCGTGCATGTGCCAATACGGCCGCCACGTGCATGGCCGGTGGCTTGCGCTGCTGCAGGCTGCCCTCGGTGGGCCCGGCGTCGTAGCTCACATGTACGCGTGCGCTCTTCACGCCGAGCAGGGTGGTCAACGACTCTTCCAGCCGCTGCTCGATCGCCGACAATAGACGCGCCCGTTCGGCCAATGGCGTGCTGACCATCGTATCGGCAGGGAACAGCGTGGCAATCTGCATCCGGGGGGTGGAAGGCAGGCCCTTCAACTGCACCAGATCGATGGCCTCGGCCAGGTCTGCCGCACTCACACGGACCACGAAGCCGGCCTTGCCCTGCGGGCGTTTCTCAGCGGGAATATTATGGTGCAGCAGCGCAGCCATCACCTCGTTCGCCTGGCGCTCGTCCAGCGATTGCAGCAGTTCGGATCGTGCACAACCCGCCAGCAGCAGGCAAAGGGCAACCGCCGTCACACGACGCATGAGAAAGCAACTCATCGTTCAACTCTTCAGCAGCGTTTCAGCGGCCTTGGTCATATGGCTGGTAACCGCCGCGCCGAACGAGATCGTCTTGATGTACGCCTCTTGGCGCAGTTGCAGTGCGTAGATGCTGTCAGGGTCGCTGGCCACGGCGGGGTTGTTGGCCGCTGCGAGAATGCCGGCACGTTCCTGCCCGGCCCACACGTAAGCTTCGGCCAGTGCGGTATTGAAATGATCTGAAAGCGGAACGGGCACACCGTCGACCGGTTTGACGCCGAGTCCGGCGGCGGAAAGGGGGGCAATGCTGATCATGGAAAATCCTTGCGGCGAAAGTCGGCCCCTGCGGTGCAGGGGCCGATGAACTCAGGCCAGGTTGCGAATGACGGACTTGCTCTGGTCGGTCAGGCTTTTGGTCGAATTGGACTGCAGCATCCGGTACATGTTGTATTCGGAAAGCGCGCTCTGGTATTCGGCAAGCAGTTCGGGGCTGCTGGGCTTGGCGGCCAAAGCGTTGAATGCCTTATCGAGAAGGGCCTTCAGGTCATTGACGCCTTTGTTGAAGGATCGGGAGTGATTACTCATCCAGCCGTCCCACCTGCTGGCATCACCGCCCGCCTCCGGTGGATCGCCCCATCCGTAACTGGGTACCACGGGCTTGTTCATGTCGCTCATCGTTTATCTCCGTTGTGACAGCGTGTAATCAAGGCGCGGCATGACGATTAGCGGCGCCGGCGTAGTCCCAGCGCCCGCTGCCAACCGACAGCAGCTGGCCTGGGGAATAGCGATAGGACCGCCCCTGCAGCAGGTCGTCCCACAGCTGCGGCGCAACGCTTATGCGGCGCGTGCCCCAGCGTTGATGGAACATCCGCGCGGCACCCGCCATCGCGTTCAGCCCGGCATCGTCGAGGAACACGTCGTTGACCACGCTGACCCGTTGACCGCGGGGCTCCGTTCGCGTGCTGATACCCAGTACCGCCAGTTCCTGACGGGCCAGCGCCAGCAGTGCCTGGTCGCTGATGGTCGATACCTGCGGCTGCACCACATACGGCGCCTGGGCGGCAAGCAGCGTGGCGACCTGTGCGCTGCGGGCGGTTGTCATTTGGCCACTGAGCACCACCTCCGGTCGCGCCGGGTCATCCAGGCGGACCACCACCAGCTCCACGCCGGAGCTGACAAGGACCTGCTCCAACCGCAGCGCCTCCTGGGGACGCAGCAGGTGCACATCATTGCGGCGCTGCGCACGGCGACTGGCACGCTCACCCCAGGCACGCGCGGCGGGGCTGTCACTGAAAGCATAGAGACGGCCGTCGTGGCCCGCGGCGATCGCATAGTCCACGGGAGCAGACGCCAACACGGCGGCCAGTCCGCGCACGCGTGCTTCAGGTTGATGCTGCCAGTAGAACCATGCCGCCGTCGTGGCTACCGCCAGCAGTACCGTGATACCCAACAGCAGCGCGCCACGCCGCCGCATGGGCACCGGACGGGCGTTCGCTGGATCGACCGGATATTCAACCGGCAATGCAGGTGCTGCGAAGGTCTGTACATCGGCCGACCACTCCGCAGAAGCTTCGCGAACGGCGAAATGGATGCCACCGGCCTGCAGCGGGCGCTGCAGCGTCATCGGCCGCCAGGCCCAGGGCGTCTGATCGTTCGAACGCTCGCCCAGTTGAAGGCCGGGGTCGTCCGCAGTACATCTTATGGCGAAGGCGGCCGAAGGCAGGTCCGCCGGTATGAAATACGCCGCCTCGCTGTCACCCAGCAGCTGCTCGGCGCGGCCATTGGCCAGATCGTCCTGCGGGCCCACGTGGAACACCGTTTCACCCTCTGCTACGGCGTACTCGACGCCGTGCAACGTCCCGGCCAGGATTTTCAGAACATACGACATGGGATTCAACAGACAATGACGTGCCGTGGTTGGCTGACGGCTATTCTCTGCGCGGTTGCAGCAGATCGATATCAGAAGAACTGCAATTATTCGGCGCGGAGTTTCCTGAGCCACTGCGCCTCGTAACGCCTGACAGACCGCACATACGCTTGCGTTTCGGCAAAGGGTGGAATCTGGTTGCCATGGCGACGCACACTGCCCTCGCCCGCGTTGTAAGCGGCCAATGCCAGATCGATGTCGTGGTTGAAGTGGCGCAGCAGCCACGCCAGGTAGGCTGCCCCTCCGCGCAGGTTCTGAGCGGGATCAAATCGATCCTGCACGCCGAAACGCCGCGCGGTGCCTGGCATCAGCTGCATCAGGCCGGCAGCCCCGGCACGCGAGACGGCCGCTGGATTGAACGCGGACTCCTGCTGCACCACCGCCCGCAGCAGACTGGGGGCGACGCCGCTCTCCATCGCAGCGCGATCAATCAATTCGCTGACCGTGCTTTCAAGGCGCGGTGCCGATACCGGGCGATGCGGTGGCGACGGCGCATGGGGATCGAAGCGGTGCAGCCCCGCAGCGGGCGCTGCGGAAACGATCAACCTGCCGTCGGCGGACAGTCCTGCGTGGAAGCTGTGTGCCTGTGTAACCGTGCTGGCGCCGAGCATTACGCCCAGCGCCAGCAATGGCCTCATTCCACGCCGCATGTGGCCAGTGCAATAGCCGATTCAAGATCGGCCACTGTCTTGATCTGCGCCAGCATCGGCGCGGTGATGACCACGCCGAGTTGGCTTTCGATGCATACCAGCAGATCAGCCACTTCCAGCGAATCCATGCCAAGGTCTTCATGAAGCCGGTCGCTCGGGGCGATGCTCCGGGCGATGGAGGCAGGAATGACCAGGGAGATGAGCTGATTCAGATTCACTGCGACGTACTCGCGCTGCGCTCAGGGATGGGCGCGGGCTCGGGCAACCCGGGTTCCCCAAAGTGCTTGCGTAGGGCCTTCACGTCCCATTGCACCTTGACCCGACCGAGCGTCGTAGCGGTGCCTGCACCAGACGATGCCTGACCAGCCTCTTCCGCTGCTGGCGCAACGGCCAGCGGCACGGCTCCCGCAACGTTGTTGCGCGTGCTTTCGCCGAAGGCCAGGAAGGTCGAGTCCACTGTAGCGCCGGGCCTGATCGGTGCCTTCATGTATGGATTGATCGCAGCGAGGTGCTCGGTGTTCGTGCGGGTGTACTGCGTGATCGGGACATTGCCCTTTCGGTAATCATCAAAGTCGATTTGTGCGGAGAGGTCCTGTACAAATCTCGCTGCGGGTGCGAGGGTTCTCCGCAGTCCGAATCCTTCCACGTCACGGCGTTGCCGTACCTCTTCGAGCAGCCGGTTGAACATCTCCCTGTTCAGCCCCTCCGGAAGGCGCGGCATGTGGTCTCGAACCGCTGGCGGGTTGGGATTCCCAGGCGGCGGTGGCGGTGGCGGTGAAAAGGCCTGCTGGGCAGTGGCCTGCTCGACGTGCCTGTCCTCGTCTACTCTGTCAGCCACGGGGACACGGACGATCGCGCGTTGTTCAGTGTGCACGACCGGGCGTTCAACGGGCTGTTCCTCGCGGGATGCCAGCCGTTCGAAGGCGGGCTCGGATCGCAATGGCATCGTCGGCCACTCGATCTTCGCGTTTCCGAAGTTCTTGCCGCGGAAGCCGTTGTTGTTGCCGTTGTTGTTGCCGATGTTGCCGATATGGATAGGCGGCAGCACGCCCTGCAGTGCCTTGAGAATGCGCGCCACATCGGCTATCGGGTCTGCCGTGGGCCGCACGGCTGTGGGCGGAGCGGCATCGCGCTCGTTGGCCGGTGGACGGGCGGGCTTTTCCGCCGATTCGATCAAGTTGGGCAGCAGTTCGGCAACGTGCAGAAGCTCCTGGCCGGTAGCGGAGTCCAGTAGGCCCTTGTATGCCGAGAATCCCTGCACGTTCAGCAGCTCGGCCAGCCTGCCACGCAGTTCACCCGCGCAGACGCCCGGATTCTTGCGGGCCATCGTGTCCAGGATCGCCGGGGCCATGTCCTTGAGCAGGCGATCACGCACCTGCTGCGGCCCGATCTTCGCGATACTGTCCTTGATGCAGGCCTCCAGCGCCTTGCATTCCTCGTGCGAGCGGTGACCGAATGCCTTGTAGTTACCGGAGTAGTCACCTTCCGCTCGCTTGATGTAGCAACGAAGCGCCTCCTCCAGGGCTGCTACCACCTGCGCATGCTCGCGCACTTCCGGCATGGACAACAGACGACAGGCATCGATGATCGCCCGGCCGCCCGCGCTGCGCTCGCTGTCCAGTACGGCCCTGATGATGTCGGCCGACGTCTTCAGGTCACCCAGCACCGCGCGGGTATGCGTCTCACGTGGCGACAACGCAGTACGTACCTGCTCCGGGTCATAGAGATGGCTGACCTGCAGCGTGCCGCCTGCGATGGTACGGGCATCCGCCACGCGTGCATCCAGACCGCCCCACTCGTTGAGCAGCGGCGCCAGCGATGTGCCCACTGCCAGCACGTGGGCGGCACAGGGACCTGCAGGACGTGGTGCGTTGTCCAGCGGGTTGGAACGTGCGAGCGGCGCGCGGTAGGCCGCCCGGTTGATGTCGTCACCATCCGGGTCGAGGCGACCACTCCCGCTGCTGCTGATGCTGCTGAGCGAGGTATTGCTTGGCCACCTTGGCGGGCTCGGACAGTTACCTACATTTTCCGGTACGAAGGCCTTGGTTTTTGCCGATGGCTCCATGTGCAAGGATTGAAAGCGCGCTGACGTCGCCGGTGCTAACTGAGCTGTTGGCATGTTCTTCTCCTGTCATCCGCCAATGTTTCTGATGGCCGCCATGTTGCCCTCGTTCATCGTCTCGATACTGCTGCTGAGCACCTTCTGCAGGGTGTCCCACAGGCGCAGCAGCTGCTGGTACTTTTCCGGGAACGCGCGATTGAGCTGATTGAACGCTTCCAGCGCGCTTTCCTTGCTGGACATCAGCGTGCTGAGTTCGGTTGCCGACAGCTTGGTTTTCCCTTCGAAGACTTCCCTGAGGGATGTCACCAGAGCGGGATTCACACCCACCTGGTAGGTTGTCTCGACCCACGGAGGGGGGCCCAAGTGCCAGGTTTTCAGCGTGAGGACCGTCAGTCCATTAAGGCCGCCCAGCTCTTGCAGGAATGCCTTGGCTTCGTCTTCGGTTTTGAATACCGGGCCGAGGCCCTTGCTGGCCAGCGCGTTCTCGATCTCCGCCAGCGCCTGGACCAGAGCGTCAAAGTCCACCTCGACGTTGCCGTCTTTGTCCGGCTTCCCCAGTGCGCCGTCGGCAGACAACAGGAGCATGGCCTTGTTGATCCTGGCAAAGATCGCGACATACTCGGAGAGCGCATCGCCGAACTTCTTCACCCACTCCGTATCCAGCTGTCCCAGCAGCGCGGCGATCCTTTCGAAGAACTCGCGGTTGGATTCGCCTATCGCTGCATCTTCCTGCAGTGTGTCGCCCAGCAGGCCCGAAGCAAGGTCGCGCACCTGCGCGACGATCCGCGCGGCGTCGGGATCACCGGCGTCGGCAGCGTCCGGCAGCGCCGTGCTGACGAGGGCCTGCAGTATGCTGGCCTGTTGGTTTGCCAGCCACATTTCATCCTTGCGCAGTGCGTGCAGATACAGCGCCTGCTGATCGGCCACAGCGCCCGGCAGCGTGCCCGCCGCGCGCTGTCGCAGGTGCTGCAGGAGCGCCGAGCCGGCGGCATGGGACCGCAACGCAGGCAGATCCTCGTTATCCGTCTCTATGGGGGTCTGCTTGCCCACGGTGCCGAGGGCCGGCAAGCGCATGACAGGCGGATACACCGCGGGTGTCGAAGTTTCGATCATGATGATTTCCTTGCAGAAGGGCGCCACGCAGGGCGGCGCTTGTGATCAGGGGAGCAGGCGGCAGTGTCAGTGCTTCATGTTGCCGACCATGTGATCGGCCGTCTGTTTGTTGTCCTGGCCGCGATTTCCGTAAGCGCTGAACAGCGCGCGTTCGGCCTCGCTGGTCTTGCTCACTTCCTGCTGGGTGCGGCCGCCGACGTCCAACTCGATATCCTTGTTGACGCGATCCTTTTCGGCATCCACCGAATGCCCGGTCGATTCCAGATCCAGCGGCGAGCCGGCGACCGCGCCGGCGCCGTTGCTGGTCTGGACGACCGCATGGCTGGCATTGGTCATCACGCCCAGCTTGGTGGTATCGATGGCGTGAGCCGTGCTCTGGCCCGAGGCGATTTCCTGCAGACCCTGCGATTCCTGGCGCAGGGCAGCCAATTGCGCCGGCGTCGCTGACGAACCGGCCGGCGCCGTGTTCAAGTTCTCCGCCAGCGTTACATTGTGCTGGTCGGCCTTGATCTCGTTGTTCTGGGCGCCCACCTTGTTGGCGCGCAGGCTGGCCACGCCCTTGGCCGCCGCCACGCCACCCATCGCGACGCCGCCACCCGCCACCGCCGCACCCACCGCCAGCACGACGATTTTCGCGGTCTGCGTGGCCTTGGCACTTTTCACCATGCTTTGGCCCATCGCCTGCACCGATTGCGCGGCCAACTGGACCATGGCCACGGCCTGTCGGCGCTGGCCGACATTCATCTGCATCAGTATCTCGACCAGCAGCAGCACGTAGGCCATCCGGGTATCGAGCTCCATCCGCAGTGGCAGCTGTTCCGGCGGCACGGTGTGTGCGTCGTCCAACACCTCACGCAGGCCCGGCGCATCGGCCAGGACGTCGTTGACGAATTCCAGCGTTGCAGGTCCGACCTTCGCCGTACCCGCAGGCGCCGAATGCTGCGCCGCCATGGGTTGGGCCCGCTCGTCCTGCGCGCTCGCCAGCCCGACCAGGGCCTGCGCCTGTGCCATCACCGCGCGCATCGCGGCGGCGTCGGTCCGTTGCGCCGCGCCGCCCGCGGCTGCCAGCGCTGCTGCCATCCGGTGCAGCGTCACGAAGGCCTCTGCGGTGGCGCCAGGCACCATCGCCGGGTGTTGACCTGCCATCTGCGGCAACAGCGCGGAAAGCTGCGCCGCATCCAGCGCGGTGGCGCCGGGCGCGGTCAGTTCGGGCGAAACGCGCAGGCGCCTGCCCTGCGCACCTTTGCCCAGCGATTGGCTGAGCCGCTCTGCGGCACGCTGTGCCTGCGCCTGATCCAGGTCAGCGGGAGCATGCGCGCTGGGCAGTTCCTGCAGGGATCGCAGCAGCGTGCTGGGTGCGGTAGGAGAAATGCTGATAGTCATTGGAGTGATTCCTGTCTGTTGAAGCGCCGCCGAGAGACTCAGGCGCGGCTGCGGATATGGGCAACGATGCTCGTGGCGGTTTCAGCGCGGTCGTCGGCGACCTCTGTCATCCGCACCAGCAGGTCCAGCGCCGTACGGTGTTGCAGCGCGACGGCCTCGCCGAGCTTGCGCAGCATGTCCAGCAGTACTTCATTGCCGAACAGGCTTTCCTGGATCTGCGCGAGCAGCTTGGTGGCCTCCAGCATGATGCCGGCCACCACCAGCTGCCCGGCGTTCTGGGTGATCTGTCCGATGGCACCGGCGGCCTGCGCGACGAACTGCAGGATCCGGCTGCCCTGCTCAACCAGGCGCGCCGCCGTCAAACCGGAATCGGCCGCCGCCTTCGCCGCAACCACGGCGCCGGCCGCCGTGCGCCCTGCCGCGGCAATGTTGCCGGTCACCAGCATCACCGCCACGATGGCCACGATCACCACGACGGTGGCGGTGATCGCACCAATCTGTTTGGCTACGTCTTCGGGCACCCCAAAGGCGATCAGCGCCTTGGAGATCACGTTGCCGAGGCCTTCGATGGTCTTGCCGACGACCGAGAATCCGGTGGTCATCCCTACGATGCTGTCCACGGTGAGCATCATGCCCATCACCCCAGCGGCGACCAGCGCGACGTTGCCATGCAGCGCGCCGACCACGATGGCGCCGATGCTGGCGATCGCACCCACCGCCGCACCGATCCAGCCGAAGATCTTGCCGGCGCATCCGGTTTTCTTCTCTGCATCGCGCGCCCGCTGCACCTCTTCCTCGTGCTTGCGGATCTTCTCCAGCTCTATCTCACGGCGCATTTCGATCCACGTCATCGTGAACTCGGCCGTCGCCTTCATCCCCGAATCGGTCATCTCGGACATCAACCTGCTGAGCATTCCCATGATCAGCTGCAAGGTGCTGGTGGGGTCCAGCTTCTTCTGCCGTCCCGGGTCCACGCCCAGTGGCTGTCCGGCATTGAATGCGTCCGCCTTGGCCTGCTCTGCGTCCAGGTCGCCCAGTGCCTGGTCCAGCGCGCTGGCGGCCTCGATGAGATCGCGCCCGGCGGCCTCCAGGCGGCTCTGGGTCCGCTGCAGCGCAGCCTGTGCCAAGCCCAGCTCGGCCTGTTTGGCCGCATGGGCGGGATCATCCGGGTCCAGCGCCTCCAGCTCGGCGCGCAGCCGCAGGACTTCTTCCTTGGCCGCGTTCAAAGCGCCTTCCTGCGCCCCCACTTCGGCGGCCGCCGCATCGGCGAGGCCCTGGGCGGCCACGGCCGCATCCAGCGCAGCCTGCAGTCTGGCCGCCAGCGCGCCGCCGTGCGCCACACGCGCGCTCAACTGGACGCGATGCATGTCCAGCCGCTGCCGCAGCGATTGCAGGCTGGCGTCGCCCAGGGTGGCCTGCAGCGTGCTCATCAGCAGGGTCATCGTCGCCTCGGGGCTCAGCCGCTGGGCACCATCGCCCACGGCACGATGCACGCGCGCCATGTCCGGTTGGCGCAGGGCCATCGGGTCATTGGGCTTGAACGTTTGGCCATCGGCCTGCGGCGAGGCGGATTCAAATGCAGCGAACAGGTCCGCCTCGATCCTGGCCAGTTGTGCCTCGGTGATCGGGACGCCGAACCCCTGAGCGGCGCGGAGGGTGCTTTCATGGCCGGTCGTGCGCAACACCAGCGGTGTGCGATGAGCCGGCATGGCAAGGAGCAGATCGCTCATGGGAGAATCCTTGTGCGGTTGGGCCCTGGTGGGGCGGGTCGGCGCCGCAGAAGCGCGGCAGCGGATGTCAGTGCGGCCAGTATCGCGAGCACCTGGCAGGGCAACTTTCAGTTTCCGTCCTTGCCCACCGGGTTCGCCCCATGCAGCCGCGGCCGATGCGTGATGGATGACAGAGGACGGCTCAGCCTTCCTGCCGCGGGGTCGCCCCGGCTTCAGGCGCTCCATCCGGCTGGCCTTTGACCGCCTGCAGATAGGCCTCGGCCCGACTGCCCAGCTCGCTTCCGGCCGCCCTGCCGGCAACCGCCTCGAAGCATTCGCGCGCCTTGCGCAGCCGACCCAGCGCAAGATGGCACTGGCCGACATGGAACATTGCGCGGTCGTCGGTCACGTCCAGTGCCTGGGCGACGGCGTACATGCCGATGGCTTTCTCATACTCGCGCTTGAGGTGCAGCACCGCGCCCATGCCCAATGCATAGTCCGCATTGTAGAAGTCGTACAGGCACAGGAAGCGGAAGAAGGCCTCGGCTTCCTCCAGCTGGCCGTTCTGGTAGTAGCGATGTGCGACCGCATACACCCCTTCCAGGGTATCCCGGCTGACGCCTTTGAGGTCGGACAGGGTAGCGCCTTCCCGCAGCCCCTCCAGGATCAACCGGGCTACCTCTCCATGGTCGTCGGCGGTCACGGGGGGGCGGGTCGGATCGTCATCGATAGTCATGTGGTGCTCCAGTTGTGGGTTGGTTGAAGGAGTCAGTGCGGGGGCTCGGCAGGCGTTGCATCACCGTCCTCCGGCGGCTTGCCGGCGCGTTCCACGTCGCGCAGCCAGCGCACGACGGCCATGACCGCATCAATGTTGCGATCGTTGACGAAGCGGTAGCGCCGCGTACTGGAATAGATGGCCCGCGCCAGCTTGATGTCGCGCACCACCGGCACGCCGTGGGCTTCGGCCAGCGCAATGACCTTGCGCGCGCGCGCGCCGCGCTCGCGTACCGAAACGAAGGGCATCGGCATGTCATCGTCCATCAGGAAGATGCCGACCGCGATATGGGTCGGGTTGGCCAGCACCACCGTTGAACCGCGGGTGTCCGCCTGGACCTGCGCGGAGAGCTCGTCGCTGATCTGTTGGCGACGCTGTTTTACTTCCGGCTTTATTTCGTTTTCCTTGTGCTCGCGCTTGACTTCATGCTTTTCCATCTTCATTTCGCGGATGAAGAGCACGTGGTCCAGCCAGGCGGTAAACAGATAGACCGGCGCCAAGGCCACCAACAAGCCCAGGGCGAACCTCAACGCCACGTGCTGCCATAGCGCAGCGAGCTGCGCGTCGGTGGCGTGGATCTGACTGAACAGCTGCGGGCCCCACAGCGCGATGGCCCACCACGCGAACAACGCGCAGCACACGATGTAGAGCACGGTACGCAGCAGGTCCTTCACCACGCGCACGGAGAACAGGTTCTTGAACCCGTTGATCGGGTTCAGCTTGTTCAGATCGAAGCGGATCGCCTCGCTCGCGATCATTCCCCCGCTCATCCACAGCGAACACAGCACTACGCTGGCCACACACGCCAGGAACACCGGGGCCAGCGCCAGCAGAAGCGCCTTCAGCGCGCCCAGCGCTGCCGCCGCGGGGGTGATGGAGAAGCCACCGCGCACAATATCCATGTACAGATGCGCTACCGGCATCAGCGAGCCCAGCAGTACGATCGCCGGCAGCCCCGCCCACAGAACGGCAGCGGCCACCAGGTCGCGGCTGTTGAACGACTTCCCCTTCCGGGATTCCTTCTTCAGGCGCTGAGGGGTCGGTTTTTCGGTTTTCTCGCTGGCGCCGGAACTCATCCGCCCACTCCGGGAAGGAGGGCGCGCAGCACCGGATACTGCCGCCACAGCGCAGGCACTTGTTCGGTCATGGCCAGCATCAGGTAGACGACCATCGCCGCGAATGCCAGGACCGATTTCACCGCCAGCGACACCGAGAACGCGTTGAGCTGCTGGGCGAACCGGGACACCACGCCCAGCAGGATTTCCACCAGCAGCAACAGCAGCAGCACCGGGGCCGCCATGCGTATCGCCGAGGAAAGCACGATATCCACGAAGCTGTGGATACTGGACGACTCCGGCAGGAATCCCGTGCCCATCGGCAGCAGTGCGTAGCTGCCCTGGATGGCTTCCAGCAGCGGCACCAGCCCACCGGCCACGAGGAATACGACCGCACTCATCATCTGAAGCAGGTTGGCCATTTCCGTCGCTTCCACGCCCGTAAGCGGATCAAGCATCGCGCCGACGCCTGCGCCGCGCTGGGTATCGATCATCGAGCCGAGCGCGTGGAAGACGTGGTAGGGCAAGGCGAGCATCAGCCCCAGGACGGTGCCGGCCACGGCCTCGCGCAACGCCGCCATCGCCAGCGCCGTCATGTCCGCTGGCCGTTCCACGGTTTCGGTAACCGGCCACAGCCCGATCAGCACCACCAGGGACAGCACGACGCGCATCATGCGCGAATGAATCGCGCCGCTGGAGAGGTAAGGCAGCCAGGCAAAGCAGGCCAGCAATCGGGCCATGCCAAGCGTGGCAGGCACTGCGTACTCACCGAGCGATTCGATCAGCACAGTGTTCAGTGCGGTGAGGCCCATCTGCGCTATACGCCCAGCGCGCGGGTGAAGACCAGGATGCCGAAGTCGATCAACATGCGCGACATCCAGCCCAGCAGGACCAGCACGGTCAACACGACCGCCAGCATCTTCGCACCGAAGGGGAGGGTCTGCTCCTGCAGCTGGGTGACGGTCTGGAACAGGCCGATGAGCAGCCCGACCACGGTCGCCACGGCGACCGGCCCGGCCGACAGCAGCAGCACCAGCATCAGCGTCTTGTTACCGATGGTGATCAGTTCGTTCATCCGTGGCTGCCTGGGTGGCCGGCACGTGGCTGCTGCGCCCGCCTCATGCCGGCACATCCATGTACTGCATCACCAGCCCCTGCGAGAGCAGGCTCCAGCCGTCCAGCACCACGAACAGGATCAGCTTGATCGGGGCGGAGATGGTGACGGGACTCATCATCATCATGCCCAGCGCGAGCAGGATGCTGGACACGATGAGATCGACCACGATGAAGGGCAGGTACAGATAGAAGCCCATAAGGAAGGCATCCTTCAGTTCGCTCAACGCATAGGCCGGCAGCAGCGCGAACAGCGAGCGGTCTTCCGCGGCGGTGTCTGCCGCAGGCACGTCGGTGCCGTCGGTCACCTGGGCGCGTTCGAAGAACCGCAGCAGTTCCGGGTCGGCGTGGCGGGCCAGGTAGGCGCGGTACTCGCCCAGGCTGTTGTCGAGGAAATCCGCGGTTTCCTGCACCGTCGTCAGCGGGTGCCCGAGCTCCTGGTAGGCGGCCTGCACCGAGGTGACGATGGGATGCATGACGTAGAACGCCAGGATCAGCGACAACGCGTTGATGACCATGTTGGAGGGGACCTGCTGCAGGCCGAGCGCGTTGCGGATCAGGGTGAAGACCACACTGAACTTGATGTAGCACGTACCCACCGCGACCAGGAACGGCAGCAGGGACGCGGCCGCAAGGATCGCGATCAACGACACATCGTTGTTGATCTGCACGACGCTCATGCCCTTCCCGGCACCTGCGCCAGCTTCACCCCCAGGCGGTCACCCACCTGCACCAGCTCGCCCACCGCAAGCCGCCGTCCGTTGTGGACGAGTTCGACGCGCTGGCTGGCGCGTTCCGGCAACGCGACAACGCTCCCCGCCTCCAGCGCGGCCAGCTCGCCCAGGCTCATGTCGAGGCGGCACAAGATCACATCAAGGGTCAGCGGCAATGTGTCCAGGCCGCGCGCTTCGGACGCGGAGAGTTCGGCAGGCAGGCCGGAGGCTGTCGCGGCGGGATCAGGAGTGAGGGGCAGATGCATGGTGGTCACGATCAGTGAGTCCGGATGGAGGTGGAAATCGAACAACGGGTAGCGGCCCTGCCACGCCCGCATTACGGAAACGGACAGCAGGACGATGTCGCCCCCACGCAGGCGGCGCAGACGCTGCAGGCTCATGCAGGCGTGGCCCACCTGCAGGCGGACCGGCAGCGGCAGCCCGGCGGGTAGTCCCGGCCCACCCGGAGCAGGGGGCAACGGGGCGGTTCGTGATTCGATCCACACCTCGCCTTCTGCGGCGGCCACGGCGGCCAGCGCCGGAGCGTCGGCGGGCGGTGTCGTGGGGGGTAATGCCCGGGCGTGGCCGTAATCCAGCACGGCGTCGGCGAACTGCAGGGGGCGATCTACCGCAGTCAGGCCTGCCAGCACGGTCGGATCCATCGATGACCAGTCCAGGCCGACAAGGCCGGGCAGGTGCACGGCTGCCCACGCATTGGCGTCCACGCAGCAGACCATCGCGCCATCGGCGGTGCCCAGCTCGAACCGCAGGCAGGTTACCGGTGGTGGCGTGCTGGCCACGGCGTGTACGCCACTGCGGCGGAGACAACGCAGCAGGGTCAGGACGCGGAGCTGTTGAGGATCGACCTCGGCCAGCAGCGGCAAGCGCGGACTCATTCTTCGTCCTCGGGCAGGTGGCGGGCGGCCCTGCGTTCAGCGGTGCCGTCTTCCGGTGCATCTGCTGCGATGACCTGCAGGTGGCCCAAGGTCATCCCTTCATCGGCGGCCAGTGCGGCGCCGAGCGCCCGCTGCGCGTTCTCGCTGCTGCCGCGCAGGAACACCGGCGCTGCCGGCAGACTGCCCGATGCGCCGGGGAGCCAGCTTGCAGTGGCCTGGTGGCCCGGCCCCCAGCTGCTGAACGGCACGCTGACCGTCACCATGCGTTGCGCCGGGGCGGGCGGCAGATCGGCCCCCGGTGCATCGGTCCGCGCTGCGACAGGCGGTTGGCTTCCCGGGCGCGTGCCCGCGGCGTTGAGGGCCGCGTGCGGCTGCGGCCGGTTCGCGGCGGTCGCCGCTCCCGCATGTCCAGCAAGCTGCGGTATCAGCGCGCCCTGCTCGCGGTTGTGGCGGGCCCTCCGTCCTGCGCTCACGACGAGTGGAGGATCGTCGCCCTGGGGCAATGACGGTTCCCCGGTCGGCAACGCGTCTGCCGCGGCCACGGAGTGGCCGCCGTCGCGGACGTGCGCCGCGTTCGGGGCGGGCGCGGGAGGATCAGCAGGCTGGTCCTGGCGGGGTGGGCCCGCGATGCGGGCGGGGTCCGATGCGGGCAGCGGGTGCGCGGCGTCCGCTTTGTGATCGCCCGCGGCCGCGACGATGCCCGCGCCATGCGGCGATGCGACCCGCGCGGTCTGCCGGGGTGGCGACCGCACCGGGACGGGATCGCCCACGGGCGCGTCGGCCGCATCGGACCGGGCATGCACGCCGGTGCTGCGGAGGAATGCCGGGTTCGCCGCGCCGCGGCCCACGCCCGGCCTCGGATCCTGCGGCGCTGCGGGGTGAAGCGGGGCCGTGGCGAACGGATTGCCATCCAGTGTGGTCGGTAGCGCCTGCGACTGCCCAGGTTCGGATTCCGGCTCGGGATCGACGGGCATATCCGGCGGCCCCAGCTCCTCCGTCCTGTCCGGCCGGGGCGGGCGGGGGTCCTGCTGTGCGCGTCGCAGCAGCGGCACCACCGGGGTGACCGGAGCAGCAGGCTCGGCAGCGTGCACGGGGTTCAGCGCGATGGGCGGCGACGACATGAGATTTCATCCAGCTGTTGGGTATGGAGGCGCAGTTCGCGAAGCCGGCTGGCCTGCCGCCGGTAGTGGGCATGCCAGTGCTCGATCTTCTTCTGCTTGCGGTATTGCACTGCGGCGCGCTGGCGCTGGCCGGCTTCCTCGGCATCGCAACGCGCGGCATCGGTCTCGAGGTCGGTGGCCGCATGCCCGCTTTCCAGCGCATGCGCGCGGGCGACGGCGAGCACCCGCAGGCGGTCGAACAGGGCGCTGCGGCTGAGGCCGGATTCCGGCTGCAGGATCGCGCGGTGCAATGCCTGTTCGGCGGCGTTGCGCAGCGCATCGGCCTCTTCGCGCCGCGCGCTCGCCGCGGCGTGCTGCGCCTGTGCCGACAGCAGCGAGAGCTGCCGTTGCGCCTTCTTCAGCTGGACCAGCCGCGGGCCCCGGGCGTCAACGCGAAAGTCCATGCAAGGCCTCCAGCGTGTGCGGAAGCTCGGCCCGTTCGTGCTGCCCTTGGCGCAGGAAGGCCATCAGTGCCGCTTCACTCGCTATTGCTTTGTCATAGGCCGCGCTGACCCCGGGCGTGTATTCGCCGAGGTCACGCATCAGCTGCAGGTCCTCAAGCGTGCCCAACAGACCGCGTATGCGCGCCGCCGCCTGCTGGTGCGCCGCATTGGTCAGGGAGCCGAAAAGGCGGCTTCCGCTGCGCAGCACATCCAGGGCGGGCAGGTGGCCGCGCCCGGCCAGCTTGCTGCTGAGGTAGAGGTGTCCATCCAGCAGCGACTTCACCTCTTCGCCGATGGGATCAGCGTCCTGCTCGTCTTCCAGCAGGACGGTATAGAAGGCGGTGATGCAACCGGAGTCAGTACGCCCACTGCGTTCCAGCAGGCGGGGAAGTGCTTCGAACACAGACGCGGGAAATCCACGGCGAGCGGGAGGCTCGCCGGCGCCCAGCGCCAGTTCGCGCAACGCACGCGCGTAACGGGTCACCGAATCCATTACCAGCAGCACGCGCCGGCCCTGGTCGCGGAAGTACTCGGCGATGGTGGTGGCGATCAACGGCGCCTGGCTGCGTAGTGCAGGTGCGGTGTCCGAGGTTGCCTGCACGATTACGGTGCGTCCGGCGCGTTCGGAATGGCGGAAGCGCTCCACCAGCGAAGCGACTTCCCGGCCACGCTCGCCCACCAGCGCGATAACGCTGACATCGACGTCGGCATTGTCCAGCAGCATTTCAGCGAGCGTGGTCTTGCCCGCGCCGGCCCCGGCGAAGATGCCGACGCGCTGGCCTTCGCCACAGGTCAGCAGACCGTCCACCGCGCGTATCCCCGTGCACAGTGGCGACTCGATCGCGCGACGCTGGTGATACTCCACGCCGCGTCCATCGGTGCGCCTCATCTCGGTATGCGAGACGATCGCGGGCGCGAGACGTTCCACTTCATTGCCCTGTCCATCGATCACGCTGCCCAGCAGCCCCTCGGATATGGCCACCAGGGGGCCATGGCCAGTGGGCAGGACCAGGCACTGCGATGAAAGACCGGTACTGTCCCGAAGCAGTCCGATCGATGCCAGGCCATGCTCCACTGCGACGACCGTGCCGGACCCGGCAGGCGTGTCATCGTGCGAGGCGGCCTGCAGCCGGCACACATCGCCGATGGCCACGTGGGGCAGCGGCGCCCGCATCATCGAACCGATGATGGTCGTCGGGTGCGCGGCAGGCCGCCAGAGAGACCGTGGGTACGTCATCGAATGGCCTGCATCCGGGCCAGGCACTGATGGAAATCCTGCAGCGCCTCGGCCAACCGCGAGGGATCGCGCGCGTATTCGGATTGCAGCATGCCGCCGACGCGGCCGTCCTCACGCAGCACCATGGCCCCGGCATCCCAATGGGCGACGGGCCGGATGACCTCGCCCAGCAGCGGCTCGGCCAGCACGCTGCGCGCCTGTTCACCGATTTCTTCAATCGAGCCCCACAGCCAGACCTGTTCGCCATCGCGTGGGTCGAGGTAGATATCCCCCACATCGTCGAATGACATGACGATCGTCGAATGGTCATCGAACTCGTAGTCGCTGGAGTTGGCACCGAGTTGTTCGAGTGCCTGGCAGAGTGTTTCTTTGAGGGTCATAGTGATTTCACGACATCAAGGGAGATGGCATCGGATATCTCCGAGAACGAGAGAACCGCGAGACCGGGCAGCTTGTTCTCGACGAACCGTTTGACGAACCGGCGCACGTCCGGCGCGACCAGCAGCACCGCTTCCGGGCGGCTGGCCAGCAGCGGCTCCATGACGATGACGAGGCGGTCGAGCAGCTGCTCCGCCTGTGTCGGGTCAAGATTCAGGAAGGCCGCGCCCTGGCTCTGGCGTATGCCCGAACGGACCAGGTGTTCGGTATCCGGCGCCAGCAGGACCGCCGCGATGCGATCATTCCGCGCGTGCTGGGAAGAGATATAGCGCGCCAAACCGGTGCGCACGTGCTCCACCAGCAGGATGACGTCCTTCTCACGCTGGCCCCACTGCGCCAACGTTTCCAGGATGATCTTCATGTTGCGGATGGAGACGCCCTCACGCTGCAGGCGCTGCAGCACTTCGGCGACGCGCTGTACGGGAATGTGGCGGTGGACTTCCTTGAGCAACTCGGGGAACCGTTTTTCGGTTTCGTCCAGCAGGTACTTGGTTTCCTGGATACCGAACAGTTCGCCGATGTTGCGCATCAGTGCATCGTGTACCAGCTGGTGCAGTTCTTCCTCATCGCTGCGGGTGCCCATGCCCATCGCCTGCAGCTGTTCCTGCATGCTGGCGGGCATCCAGCACCGCGTTGGTGCGCCGTTGTCGCCGGGCAGCGCGATGGCACCGTCAAGCATCGCAAGCTCATCGCTGTCGGCGAGCACGCGGACGTGGTCGAGGACGATCTCCGTGCTGGCAGCGGGGATCTCATTGATCATCACCATGATCCGGTGCGCGCCGGCTTCGTGCTTGCGCAGCAGCATGGGCGGCAGCTGCATGCCCGCACGCAGGTGCAGTTCCGCGCGAAGCTGGCGCTCCAGCCCGGCCGCGTGCCATTTGGCATGGTGCGCCGGCGGTACCAGCAGCAGCAGCGGGACTGTCTCGTTGACCTGCTTGCCATCGTGGGTCAGCTGTCCCTGCCCGCCCGATGCGTCCGGCTTGCCGCTGTGCCCGATTGCCTGCGCGATGCCGCTGCCGCTGCGCTGTGATTCAGCGCCATCGGCGCGCAGCCGCCACGCTGCCAGCGCGAACAGGCCGGCCGCCAGCACGAAGAACACCGGCAAGGGGAATCCAGGCAGCAGGCCCAGGAGCAGGACAAGCGTGCCGGCGATGAACAGCACTTTCTGGCTGCTGAAAAGCTCCTTGATGATGCTCGAACCCAGGTTGCCTTCATCGCCCCCTACGCGGGTCACGATGAAACCGGCACTGATGCAGATGAGCAGCGCCGGAATCTGCGCGACCAGACCATCACCGATGGTGAGCAGCGTGAACACGCTCAACGCCTGCTGGAAGCCCATTCCGTGCTGCAGCATACCGACGGCGATGCCGCCGAACAGGTTGACGAACACGATCACGATGCCTGCGATGGCGTCGCCCTTGACGAACTTCATCGCGCCGTCGTACGAGCCGTATAGCTGGCTCTCCTTCTCCACTTCGCGGCGGCGCAGCTTGGCGCCGGCCGCATCGATGGATTCGGCGCGCAGGTCCGCGTCGATGCCCATCTGTTTGCCTGGCATGCCGTCCAGTGAGAAGCGCGCCACCACCTCACCGATCCGCTCGGAGCCCTTGGTGATGACAATGAACTGCACGATGGTGACGATCGCGAAGATGACGAAACCGACGACCAGATTGTCTGCAACCACGAACTCGCCGAATGCGGCCACGATATGCCCCGCATCGGCGTCCACCAGGATCAGCCGGCTGGTGCTGACCGACAGCGCCAGCCGCATCAGCGTGGTGAACAGCAGCACCGATGGGAACGTGGAGAAGTTCAGGATGCGTTCGACGTAGAACGAACTGAGGAAAATGACGATCGCAATCAGCAGGTTGACGGCGATCAGCAGGTCGACCAGGAAGGTCGGCAGCGGCACGATCAGCATGCCGATGATGACCGCCATCAGCACGACCAAAGCCAGTTCCGGACGCAGCAACGTACGCGCCACCTGACCCAGCCCGCCGGCGGCGGGTGCATTGGCGGACATCAGACCGCCACCCAGCGGCCTGCAGCCGCTTGCTGCTGTTCCTGCCTCAACGCGGCTTCGAGCAAGCCCTCGACCTCGTCCAGCGCGCGGACATGTTGCCCGGGATCGCTCCACAGGCCATGCGGCACCGCCTTCAGGAAGCGCCGCATGTTGGCGGCGAAGCGGGATTTTTCCTTGGTCTGCAGGGCACATGCCACCTGCCCGAACACGCCGTCGAACAGCTCCTGCAGCCCTCCCCCCCGCCGGATCATCGCGAACAGGGCCGACAGCAGCGCCGATTGGGTGACGCCGATGCGGATCATCACGGAGGCTTCCCAACAGCACGCCAGCAGCAGGTAATCGGCCGAACGCAGCATGGTGAGCTGCCGCACGCGCTGCAGCAGGTAGCCGAACTCCAGGCGGCTGCAGGAGGGGTCGAGCGCATACATGTCCGCCCCCATGGCATGTTCGATGAAGTCGACCACCCGGGTGCGGGATTCGAAGCCGTACAGGGCGATCCATTCTTCATAGCTGGTCAGCGGTTCGCCGTCGCCGAGGAAATCGCGGTAGGTCTGTCGGAGCTGGGCAGGTGTCGCGTCCAGCAGCCTGGAATGCAGGCGCGCCTTCAACGCGACGTTGAGGCCCGCGCGCACTGCCTTGCCGCTGCTGCCGCCGAGAAACTCCTGTTCCAGTTCGTCAAGGATCTCTGCGAGCTCCTCCAGCTCCGCCCCGGAGCGCAGTGCACGCAACGCGGCCACTGCATCGCTGGGATCGGCGAACAGCGCGCCGAGCAGGTTCCGCAGCTGCTCCACGTCGGCAGGCGGAAACTGCTGCAGCTGCAGGCGCAGGGCGGACAGCTTTTCCGGGCCTTTCGGGTCGAGCACCTGTTCCAGCCAGGCATGGGCGTTGAAGGGAGACTCGTCGGCATCCCGCGAGCGGTTGCGGCGCAGGCTCGATACCAGAGCGGAAAGGTCGTCACTCATGGTCAGCGCCTGGTTCAACAAGCCCTGCTGCGAATTCGTCCGCCGCATGGCGGAGGTCGAGGATGCAGGCTCGTCTTCGGGCACGGGCTGGGCAACCGGTGCGGTGCGAGGGCGCTGGACCGGCACGGAAAGCCGTGCGGCGGCTACGTCAATGTGTGCCATTCAACGCCTCCCGCACGCTTTCGCGGACGCGCTGGAAATGTTCCGGCATGGGCAGCTGAAGGTCTTTCATACGGTTGAAGCCTGCGCCAGGCAGCAGATCCGCCGGCGTGCGTACGCGGGGCTGGATGAGGAAGACACGCACCAGTTCCTGTCGACGGTTGCTACGGTGGCGAAAGGCATGGCCCAGCCACGGGATGCGCCCCAGCCCGGGAATGGCCGCACGGTTGCGTGCCTGTTCGTGGCGGGTGTAACCGCCCACCAGCAGGCTGAGCTGATGCGGCACGCGGGCGACGGTATCGATGGTGGTGCGGTTGATCACCGGCAACCCTTCCACTTCACTGCCGCTGTCGGTTCCATCTTCGATCTTCAGCTGCATCTCCACTTCTTCGTCGGCGGAGACGCGTGGCAGCACGCTGATCATCGTGCCGTAGGTCACCGCTTCAAGTGACGCCGCGCGCTCTGCCTGCAGCCGCGCATAGAAGGTGCTGTTGCTGTCGAAATGGGCCAGCACGTTTTCCTGGGTAAGCAGCACCGGGCGCGATACCACGCTGGCGTGGCCGCGCTCGGACAGCGCAGTGACCGAGGCCAGGAAGCGCTCACCATCCAGGGTGGAGGTGGAGCCGTTGAAGCCCACGCCGAGGCGGCCACTGATGCCCACCTGACCGCTCCATTTCACCCCCAGGCCGTCCAGCTGCTTCTTCTGCACATCGATGATCCACAACGACAGTTCGACCTGCTTGCGCGGCAGATCAAGCTCCGCCACCAGCTGTTTCACTTTCTGGATGCCCGACAGCGTGCCTCGCACGATCAGGCTGTTGGTTTCGGGGTAGGCCACCACGACCGTACGCGTGGAGGCTTCCGAGGCAGCCGGTATACCGCTTTCACGGCGTGCCAGCGGCTGGCCCTGCCGCGCCGCAACGGCACTCTCCTGGCTGGGATCTTCCGCGCTGGCCTCGTTCGGCGGCCTGCGCACGATGATGTCACTGACGCCTGAGTCCGCAAGCACACTGGCCAGTGTTTCCGCCATGCCGGGCAGGGTGGTTTCCCAGGACCGCATGCCATAGCGCCGGCCCTGCGCGAAGCTATTGCGCAGGGCGATGACCTCCACGTGCTCGGCGCGTGCATCGGCGCCGCGGTACAGTTCATCCAGGTAGCGGGCCGCATTCAGCACGATGTCGACATAGACCGGCGATCCGGACACGTAGAAGGTTCCCGCACCGCTGCCCCCCCGCAGCGCATGCCGCGGATCGGCAAGGCGCGTGCGGCGCAGGAAGTCTTCCAGCACCGCGATCGAGGCATGCTGCATGTGGCCGATGGCATTGCGGGTTTCACTGGCGTCATGCACGTAAAGCGTCTGGCCGTCGCTGTACCAGATCAGTCCGACATCGCGGGCGACCTGGTCGAGTACCGCCTGCGGTTCACGCAGCGAAAAGCTGCCCTGGACACGCTTCTTCTGCGCTTTGGTGCTGACGATGACCGGCAGTTTCATCTGCGCGGCCACCGACTGCAGCAGCAGCGATACCCCGTCGCCACGGGATACGAAGGTGGCGTCGGCGGACAGTTCGCCGCGATGGCGGATCGCGGTGTTTTCAAGCGGCACATCGTCGCCGCCCGCCTCTTGGGCATGCGACGGTGCGGGAAAGGTGCCGGCCAGCAGCACGACGAACAGACAGACGGTGTAGCGCACGGTTTTCACAGTGAATGGACTGATTGATAGATGGAACTGGGCGACCTGCCGAGCAGCGATTTGATTTCACTGCAGAAGTGCGAAGGCGAGGAAAAGCCGAAATCCGACGACAGCCGGGTGAAGGTCGCTCCGGTTTCGGCATAGCGATGCAGCACCCGCCCTGCGCGCAGCAGGCGCAGCTGTTCCTTCAGCGAGCGGCCGAAGGCGCGCCGGCCGATGCGGCGGAACTGGGCGACGGACAGGCCGTAGCGATCAGCAAGCTTCTGGACGCCCTGGTCCGGACTTTCCAGCACGAACCGCACCAGCTGGTAGACCTCACGCCGTGCCCAGCGCGCGGCCACGGCCTGGAAGGCCGGTGTGTCATCCAGCAGCTCGTTCATCAGCCAGTGCTGCGGTGCGTTCGGGTGATCGAGCGCGCCGGTGACCGGCAGCAGCGCCGCCGTGCGGCGATCGCCTTCCACGCTGCGCTGCAGGCCTTTGGCGTGATCGTGGAACGCAAGCAGGCGCGGCATGCTGTCCGGCACCGCCAGCACCCGGACATGGCGTCCCAGCAGTTTCAGCTGGCGCTCGCCGCCTGCCAGCAGGCGGACGCCACCGGGTTCGATCGTGAAGCGGGAGTTGCCGTCGTAGTCGCGTGCCGCGCCCAGGTCGACCTCCGCCACGTGGTGGTCGGCGACCAGAAACACCGATTCCGTGCGGGGAACCACGCACGACAGGGTGGTCGGATGCGCCGTCGGCGACTGGGGAAGAGGGGTGTACGACATGACGCACATGGTGTTGCGTCATGCCGCAGAGGGCTATGAGCCGAATTGCGCTTTTGCCTGCGGGTCGCTCAACGGGGCGGCAGGCGGCCGGCCCCGACTCCCCGGGTGTTACATCTGTGCCAGCGAGGCCACCGCGTCGAAGCGGTCGGACAGCCGCTTCAGCAGCGCAAGCCGGTTAGCGCGCACGGCCGGATCCTCGTCGTTGACCATCACCTGGTCGAAGAACGCGTCCACCTGCGGCCGCAGGCGCGCCAGCCGTTCCAGCACACTGACGTAGTCTTTCTGATGCAGGCTGGCGCCGGTATCGTCGATGGCCGCGGCAACGGCTTCGGCGAGCGCGCGCTCGGCCTCTTCCCGCAGCAGCGACGGGTCGATCTGGCCCGGGATGGCGATGTCGGCCTTGCGCAGGATGTTGCCGATGCGCTTGTTCGCCGCCGCCAGTGCCGGCGCTTCCGGCAAGGCTGCAAACGTGCGGATTGCGTCAATACGTCGGTCGAAGTCATACAGCGATGCGGGCTTCAGTTCGGCCACCGCGTTGAACTGCGACGCCGGAACGCCCTTGTCGGCGTAATAGCCGCGCAGGCGTTCGATGATGAAGTCGTACAGTTCGGCCACGTCGGCCTGCACGTTGCGCGGTGCGAGCGCCGTGTTGGCCTGCGCCAGCAGCGCGCGCAGGTCCAGTTCGAAGCCGCTTTCGATGACCGTACGCGCCAGGCCCAGCGCGTTGCGGCGCAGCGCGAAGGGATCCTTGTTGCCGGTCGGCTTGAGGCCTGCGGCAAAGCCACCGGCGAGGGTGTCCAGGCGCTCGGCGATCGCCAGCACCTTGCCCAGCGACGACAGCGCGATATCGTCACCGCCGAAACGCGGCTGGTAGGACTCGTCGATGGCCAGCGCGACCTCCGGCGACTCGCCCCCGGTCAGCGCGTAATGGCGGCCGGCGATACCCTGCAGTTCGGGGAATTCATTGACCATGCGCGACTGCAGGTCGTTCTTGGCCAGCTGCGCGGCACGCCGCGCCAGCACAGGATCGGCACCGACCTGCGGGGCGATGGCATCGGCCAGCGCGACCACGCGAGCGACCTTGTCGGCCACGCTGCCCAGCTTGGCCTGGTAGGTCACGGTCTTCAGGCCATCGCCCATCGACTCCAGCCCCTGCTTGAGGTCTTCGTCGAAGAAGAACTTGGCATCAGCGAAGCGCGGACGGATCACCCGCTCGTAGCCCTTGGCGACTTCCGCCACATCCCTGGATTCGATGTTGGCGATGCCGATGAATTTCTCGGTCAGCTTGCCGCCGTCATCCAGCACCGGGAAGAATTTCTGGTTGATCTCCATCGTCTCGATCAGCGCTTCCTGCGGTACCGCCAGGAAGGCGCGTTCGAAGCTGCACAGCACCGCCGACGGCCACTCCACCAGGTTGACCACCTGGCCGAGGTTGTCCTCGGTGATGCGCGCACTGCCACCCGCTTCCGCAGCGGCGGCCTGCACCTGCGCTGCGATGCGTTCGCGGCGTTCCTGCGGATCGACCAGCACGAACGCCGAACGCAGCGATTCGATGTAGTCCTGCGGTTGGGTCAGCCACACGGTCTTGTCGTGGTGGAAACGGTGACCACGGCTCATGCGGTCGGCCTTCAGGCCGAACAGCTCGGCATCGACGATGTCCGGGCCATGCAGCAGCACCAGCCAATGCACCGGACGGGCGAAGCCCCACGCATGGTCACCCCAGCGCATCGGCTTGGGGATCGGCATGCCGGCGATGGCTTCGCGCAGCACCTCCGGCAGCAGGTCGGCGGTGCGCGCACCCGGCTTCACCGCACGGTGCACGAAGCGCTCGCCCTTGGCGTCACTGGTTTTTTCCAGCGCGCTCCAGTCGATCCCGGCCTTGGCCGCGAAGCCCTGCAGCGCCTTGGTCGGCTGGCCGTCGGCATCCAGTGCGATGTTCAGGTACGGGCCCAGCACTTCGCTGTGCTGTTCGGGCTGTTCGGTGCCCACGCCCGGCAACAGCACAGCAAGGCGGCGTGGCGTGGACAGCGGGCGCGCATCGCCCAGGTCCAGTTCGACGCCGCGCTTGCGCAGGCCCTCGACGATGCCGTCGAAGAACGCCTGGGACAGGCCCGGCAGCGCCTTGACCGGCAGCTCTTCGGTGCCCAGTTCGATCAGCAGGGGAGACAGGTGGCTCATCGGTTCAATCCAGTTGGGGGCGCAGCGCGCGAGGCGGCCGGCGCCCGGTGGTTCGGGAAGGTGCGGGACTCAGGCCTGCGCTTTGGCACCGGGGAAGCCCAGCTTCTCGCGCTGTTCGTAGTACGCCTGGGCCACGCCCTGGGCCAGCGCGCGCACGCGCAGGATGTAACGCTGGCGCTCGGTCACGCTGATCGCACGGCGCGCATCGAGCAGGTTGAAGGCGTGGCTGGCCTTGGTCACCTGCTCATACGCCGGCAGCGGCAGTCCCAGTTCGACCAGCTTCTTCGCTTCGCGTTCGCACGCGTCGAAGCGGTGGAACATCTCTTCCACGTCGGCGTGTTCGAAGTTGTAGGTGCTCTGCTCCACTTCGTTCTGGTGGTAGACATCGCCGTAGGTCACCGGGGTGCCGTCCGGACCGTAGGTCCACACCAGGTCGTAGACGTTGTCGCAGTTCTGCAGGTACATGCACAGGCGTTCGAGACCATAGGTGATCTCGCCCAGCACCGGCCGGCACTCCAGGCCACCGGCCTGCTGGAAGTAGGTGAACTGGGTCACTTCCATGCCGTTGAGCCAGACTTCCCAGCCCAGGCCCCAGGCGCCGAGGGTCGGCGATTCCCAGTTGTCTTCGACAAAGCGCAGGTCATGCACCAGCGGATCGATGCCCAGCGCCTTGAGCGAATCCAGGTACAGCTGCTGGATGTTGTCCGGCGCCGGCTTCATCGCTACCTGGTACTGGTAGTAGCGCTGCAGGCGGTTCGGGTTCTCGCCATAGCGGCCATCGGTGGGGCGCCGCGAAGGCTGCACGTAGGCGGCATTCCAGGTCTCCGGGCCGATCGCGCGCAGGAAGGTCGCCGGGTGGAACGTGCCGGCGCCCACTTCCAGGTCGAGCGGCTGGATCAGCACGCAGCCCTGCTGCGCCCAGAACTGGTTCAGGGTCTGGATCAGGCCCTGGAAGGTGATCGGAACGGTCGGGGTCGCTGACATGCGGTCGTTTCTTGGCCGGGCGGAGGGGTGCGCTAGTATAACGAGCGACCACCGCCGGGCGCTGGACGTGATCCGGACCACGCGGCGGCGGCGTTCAACGCACCATGTGGCAACCAAGGACACAGGACGATGGAGCAGCACCCGATGGCGTCGTCCCCGCATCCGGCAGCGGTGTTGCCGCCCGGCCGGCTGCTGTTCGAACAGGTCGCCACCGCGCTGGTGGCCGACGGCCTGGTCGCCGACAGCGACCTGGAGCGCGTGCGCTTTTCCGCCCAGGGCGCGAAGAACGCCAGCGAAGTGCATCCGCTGGTGCTGCTGGCCAACCTGAAACTGGCCGCCAGCGGCGGCGGCGAGCTGGGGCTGGAGCGGCTCACCGACTGGCTGGCCAAGCGCACCGGCACCCGCTACCTGCGCATCGACCCGACCCGGGTGGACGTAGCCAGCGTGACCGCGCTGGTGTCCCACGCTTATGCGCGCCGGCATCGCTTCCTGCCGCTGGCGGTAACCAGTGAACGCGTGCTGGTGGCCACCAGCGAACCGCTGGCGCAGGAGTGGCGGCGCGACCTGCAGCACCTGACCCGGCGCACGATCGAACTGGCCCTGGTCAACCCGCTGGACCTGCACCGCTACACCATGGAGTTCTACGGGGTCACCCGTTCGGTGCGTGGCGCCCGCGGCGATGCCCGTTCGGAAACCAGCAGCACCCTGCCCAGCTTCGAGCAGCTGGTCGAGCTGGGCCGCGCCGGCGACGTCAATGCCGACGACCAGCACATCGTGCACATCGTCGACTGGCTGCTGCAGTACGCCTACGAGCAGCGTGCCTCCGACATCCACCTGGAGCCGCGGCGCGACATGGGCCGCATGCGTTTCCGCATCGATGGCGTGCTGCACAAGGTGTTCGAAGTGCCGCCAGCGGTGATGACCGCCGTGGTCAGCCGGATCAAGGTGCTCGGCCGGATGGACCTGGGCGAACGCCGGCGCCCGCAGGACGGCCGGATCAAGACCCGCTCGCCCGGTGGCCGCGAAGTGGAAATGCGTATTTCCACCATGCCCACCGCGTTCGGTGAGAAGTGCGTGATGCGCATTTTCGACCCCGACGCGGCGTTCAAGAGCATCGACCAGCTGGGCTTCAGCGCGCAGGAAGCGGCCGGCTGGAACACGCTGGTCGAACAGCCACACGGCATCGTGCTGGTCACCGGCCCGACTGGATCGGGCAAGACCACCACGCTGTATTCCACGCTGAAACGGCTGGCCACGCCGGACGTGAACGTGTGCACGGTGGAAGACCCGATCGAAATGATCGCGCCGGAATTCAACCAGATGCAGGTGCAGACCAACATCGACCTGGATTTCGCCAGCGGCGTGCGCACCCTGCTGCGGCAGGATCCGGACATCATCATGATCGGCGAGATCCGCGACCTGGAAACCGCGCAGATGGCGGTGCAGGCTTCGCTTACCGGCCATCTGGTGTTGTCCACCCTGCACACCAACGATGCGCCCTCGGCGATCACCCGCCTGCTCGACCTCGGCGTGCCGCATTACCTGCTGGCCTCCACCCTGAACGGCATCCTGGCCCAGCGCCTGGTGCGCACCCTGTGCACGCACTGCAAGGTGCCGCACGTGCTGGAAGCGGCCGATTGGGCGGTGTTGGCTGATGGCCAGATGGCATATCCAGATGCCGCCACGCCGTACCGGCCGGTCGGCTGCCTGGAGTGCCGGCGCACCGGGTTCATGGGACGGATCGGGCTGTATGAGCTGCTGCCGTTGGGCTCGCGGCTGCGCGGGCGGATCCGCGCGGACATGGATCTGGGCGCGTTTTCGCGTGAAGCACGCGGTGCAGGACTGCGCACCCTGCGCCAGGCAGGGCTTGAAAAGGTGGCCCTTGGGCTGACTACAATCGAAGAAGTCCTGTCAGTCGTGCCCCCTGCCGATGAACCGCCTTCCCTTCCTGATCGTTGAAACCGGCCGACCGCTTGCCTCGCTGCGGCGCTACGGCCGTTTTCCGCACTGGATCCGGGTCGCGGCGGGGCTGGAAGAACAGGAAACCGTGGTGGTCGATGCCGAACACGGCGACCCCCTGCCGGACGTGCGCGGCTATGCCGGCGTGCTGGTGACCGGCTCGGCGGCCTATGTCACCGACCGTGCCGACTGGAGCGAACGCAGCGCCGCCTGGCTGCGCGAGGCGGTGCACGGCGGCAGCCCGGTGTTCGGCATCTGCTACGGCCACCAGCTGCTGGCGCACGCGCTGGGCGGGCAGGTGGACTACAACCCGGCCGGCCGCGAATCCGGCACGATCGAGTTGTCGCTGGATCCTGCTGCCCATCAAGACCCATTGTTCAGCGGTTTGCCCTCGCGTTTCCCGGCCCACGCCACGCACATGCAGACGGTGCTGCGCGCACCGGAAGGTGCCTCGGTGCTGGCCCGTTCCACGCTGGATGGCTGCCATGCCTTCCGCTGGGGTGACCGCGCCTGGGGGGTGCAGTTCCATCCGGAATTCGCCACCCACCACATGCGCGGCTACGTGCGCGCGCGTGCCCAGTGCATCCGCCAGCACGGCGGCTGCGCACGCAGCATCGAGCGTGCCATCACCGCCGCCCCGCTGGCCCGGCAACTGCTACGCCGTTTCGTGCGCCAGGCCCGCCACGCTTCAGGTCACGGCGCCATAAAACAGGGATAATCACCGGATGCGGGGCCTGCGCCCCGCCCCTCCCCTGTTCTTCGGATTGGTATGAGCGAGATGCGCAAGCTACCGGCTTCGGCTGGTGCGGAATGGCTGGTGTCCGGGTTCACCCTGCTGCGCAAGGCGCCGCTGGGCCTGGGCATCCTCGGCATGATCTGGGCGTTGGCAGCGCTGCTGGTGACGGCATTGGCGACGATGGTGCCCGTGCTCGCGCTGCCCGCGCAGTTGGTGATGGCATTGGCCGGCCCGCTGATCTTCGGCGGCCTGGTCTGGGCCGTGCGCGAGGTCGACCACGGTCGGCCGGCACAGCCGGCGCACCTGTTGCAGGGCCTGCACGACGGCCGCGCGCCGCACCTTCTGGTCTCGCTGCTGCCGCAGCTGGTGGCCGGCCTGGTACTGGGCATTCTGTTGCTGCTGCTGATCGGCAGCTCCGGCCTGGGCCAGCTCAGCGAAGTGATGACCAAGCTCAATGAGTTGAGCCAGTCCGGTGCGCAGCCGAGCCCGGCGGAGATGGAAGCGCTGGCCGCCAGCCTGCCCGCCGGCCGCATCCTGCTGTGGCTGCTGTGCGTGCTGGTGGTGTTCATCGCGGTGGCGCTGGCGCTGTTCACGCTGTCCCCGCAGGTGATGTTCGAACAGCGCAACGGGCTGCAGGCGCTGCGCCTGAGCCTGCGCGCCTGCGTGCACAACCTGCTGCCGATGGGGGTGTTCTTCCTGCTCGCTTTCGTGGCGGTGTTCGCCGTCTACTTCCTGGTGATGATCGTGGCGATGGTGGCCCAGCTGGTGGGCGGGGCGATGCTGGCCCTGTTCGCCGCGCAGCTGCTGCTGATGGGCGTGATCATGCCGGTGTTCGCCGGCGCGGTGTACAGCGCCTGGAAGCAGATGTTCGGCGAGGTCGGTGAACCGCCGGCACTGCCGGACAGCGGACCGTCGAACGTGTTCCACGCCTGAGGCTTTGCGTGCCGCTGCCGCTGCCGCTGCGCTCGCCGAGCATGGCTCGGCGCTACCGGCGATGCGCCCGGTGTGGCCCCGGTCAGGGCTCGGTCTGGCCGGCGCGGGAGGGCACAAGCCACTTCGAGGCATGGATGCCCAGCTCGTAGAGCAGGCACATCGGGATGGCCAGCATCAGCTGTGACACCACGTCCGGCGGCGTCAGCACCGCGGCCAGCACGAAGATGCCGACCACCGCATAGCCGCGTCCTTCCTTGAACTGCTGCGGCGTGACCCAACCGAGCAGCGTCAGGATGACCATCGCCACCGGCAGCTCGAAGCTGCCGCCGAAGGCGAAGAAGATCGCCAGAACGAAATCCAGATAGGCATTCGCATCCGGCGTGATCGCAATAACATCCGGCCGGAACGTGGTCAGGAAGTGGAAGACCGCCGGCAGCACCAGGAAATACGCGAACGCGCAGCCGATGTAGAACAGCAGCACGGACGAGCCGAGGATCGGCACTGCCAGTCGTTTTTCGCGTGCGTACAGGCCGGGCGCGACGAAGGCCCACAGCTGGTACAGCAACCATGGCATCGCCACGAACAGGGCGAGGAAGAAGGTCAGCTTCAGCGGCGCGAAGAAGGCACCGGCCGGGTTGATCGCGATCATCGACTGCCCATTGGGCAGCTGCGAGATCAGCGGTTCGGCGACGAGCGTGTAGAGGGTGCGCGAGAAAGGCAGCAGGCCCAGCAGTACGACACCCAGGCCCAGCAGTGCGCGTACCAGCCGTGCGCGGAGTTCGACCAGATGCTCCACCAGCGAACTTTCACCGAACTCGTGCTCGCTCATGGGCTGTTCTCCTTCGCATTGGCAGGCGCAGGCGCATCGGCCGGCGGCTCCGCCGTTGCAGGTGCCGGACTCGAACCGGGCAGCACGGCCGGTGCGGATGATGGCCGATCCAATGCGGTGGTTTCCGGCGTGGGGGGCACCTCGCCCATCGACGCGGTAGCGCGTGGCGTGCCGCGCACTTCATCGGCGATCACCCGACCCTGGTCATCCACATCCTGCATCTGCCGGCGTGCGGCTTCGCCGCTGGCACGCAGTTCGCTCTCGGTGTCCTGCATCGACTGGCGCACGTCCTGCATCTGCCGCTTGATGTCCTCGGCCTGCAGCTCGCGTTCCAGTTCCTGCTTCACCGAATCCCACTGGTTGCGCGCACGGCGCACCCACAGGCCGGCAAAGCGCGCCGCCTTCGGCAGTCGTTCCGGGCCAAGTACCACCAGTGCCACGATCGCAACGACCAGCAGCTCACTGAAGCCGATATCAAACACCGCTACCCCTCCGGATCAACGCGGGTCGCGGTCGCGCTCGTCCTGCACCGTGCTGCTGCGCGAGGCATCGTTGCGCGATTCATCACCGAGCTGTGCACCCGGCTTGTCTTCGTCACGCATGCCTTTCTTGAATTCCTTCACGGCCGAGCCGAGGTCCTTGGCGCCGCTGGTGAGCCGCTTGGTGCCGAACACCAGCAGGACCACGGCCAGCACGATCAACCAGTGCCAGATGCTGAAACTGCCCATAAAGACGCTCGCAAATATTTTCAGGGATCAGGACCCCGAGCATAGCGCACCGGCAGGGGGCCGGCGCGCATGCTGGAAGTCAGTTGCCGTCCAGGGACTCGGTACGGATCTCGCCTTCGGTGACCGGCTGGAAGCCCTGTTGCGGCGGCGGCGCGGCAGGTACGTTCTGCAGTGGCACGGTGGTCGCTTCGGCGGCCGGCGGCGGAGCCACCTGCGGTGCCGGAGCGGCAGCCGCCGCACGCGGGGCAGGCGCCGGGCCACCGGAGCCACGGTTGTTGCGGGCGGCGTAGGTGGCCTCTTCAAGGCGGTCACGGAAGGCCACCACATCCATCGACGGGGCACCTGCGGCACGCCCTTCAAAGATCATGCGCGGCGTGGTGCCGCTGCCGTAGGCATCCAGATTGGCGGCATCATCGATCTGCAGCACGGCACCGTCCAGGGCGACACCGGCGAACAGGCCGCGTGCACGCGACCACGACCAGATTTCCGCCTTCAGCTGGCCATCCGTTGCGGCGGCCGCATTGCGCCCCACCGGACCTGCGGCCACGCCGGCGTCCGCGCCAAGCGTGAACTTGCCATTGACCAGGTTGTCCAGGCTGCGTTCGTTGCGGAACACCAGCACCACGTCGGAGGACTGCACACCGGCCTGGAAGCCGATGCTGCCACCGGTGAGCTTCATGAACACCGGATTGGACCAGCTGCCATCGGGCATCTTCACCGACATCAGGCCATGCCCGCGGCGCCCGCCGATGACCAGCCCGGCCTTGATGGTGTCGGGAATGACGACGACGGCATGGCCTTCATCGAGCAGCTTGTCCGGGATCCCCTGCTCGGGAATTTCCTGGATTTCGGCCAGCACGCGTACCGCGTTGCGCGCACGCTGGTCTTCCTGGGGGCCGGCCAGCGCGGCCTGGCTGGACAACATCAAGCCAGCGGTGATCAACAGGGTAAGGCGAAGGCGACGCATGACGGACTCCGTATCAGTTCACCAAGAAGATATAGCAAGCAGCTGAAAGTAGGGCTGTTTAGATGAATCAGCAATGAGTTGTCCGGCTATTCATTCACTCTTTCGATCCACCTCATTGATCGATCTCATCCCGCCATCGGACGCGATCAGCGACAATGGCACATGCTCAACGCACCCGAATCCGCTGTGCTGGCGGTAAACCTAGGCACGCCTGAAGCCCCGACTGCCCCGGCAGTGCGGCGCTATCTGGCTGAATTCCTTTCCGATCCGCGCGTCGTCGCGATCCCGGCGCTGTTCTGGAAGCCGCTGCTGTACGGCGTCATCCTGCCGCTGCGCAGCGGGCGTTCGGCGGAAAAATACGCGCAGGTGTGGCTGCCCGGGGGCTCGCCGCTGATGGTGCACACGCGCAATCTGGCCGAGGCCATGCAGCGACTGATGCCCGGCCGTCGGGTCCGCCACGCGATGCGCTACGGGGTACCCGCGCTGGGCAACGAGCTGGATGCCGCCAAGGATGCCGGCGTCCGACGCATCGCGGTGCTGCCGCTGTATCCCCAGTATTCAACCACCACCACGGCGTCGGTCGAGGATCTGGTGGAGCGCTGGCGCCGCAGGAATCCCGATGTGCAGGTGGAGCTGATCCGCGACTATCCGGTGCATCCGGCATGGGTCGATGCGGTTGCCGGGTCGATCCGTCGCTGGTGGGAACGCAATGGCCGGGGGGAGAAACTGATGTTCTCCTTCCATGGGATACCGCAGCGGGTCGCCGATGCCGGGGACCCCTATCCGCGGCAGTGCGAAGCGAGTGCGGCGGCCATCGCTGCGGCGCTGGGCCTGTCCGCCGACGAATGGCAGATGGGCTACCAGTCGCGGTTCGGCCGCGAGAAGTGGCTGCAGCCCTATGCCGAACCCAGCCTGTGGGCGCTGGCCGAGCGCGGCGTCAAGCAGATCGACGTGGTCTGCCCTGGGTTCGCAACCGACTGCCTGGAAACCCTGGAAGAGGTCGCGTTGGGCTTCACCCACACCCTGGCCGAGCGCGGCGCGCAGATGCGCTACATTCCCTGTCTGAATGATGATCCTGCGCACGCAGGCGCCCTGGCGCAGTTGGCGGAGGACGCGCTGAAGTGACGCCGCAGGCGTTTTCGCTGCAACTGGGCGGCCAGACCGTCAGTGGACTGCGGCGGCCAGGGACGGGGCGTCGGGTACTGGCGCTGCATGGCTGGCTGGACAACGCCGCCAGCTTCGTGCCGCTGCTCGCGCATCTGCCGGAGCTGGACATCGTCATGCTGGACCTGCCCGGGCATGGCTTCAGCAGCCACCTGCCGGCAGGTGCCGGTTACACCACGCCGGCAGCCATCTGCCATGTGCTGGATGTGGCCGACGCGCTGGGATGGGAACGCTTCACGCTGTTGGGCCACTCCATGGGGGCCGGCATCGCCAGCCTGACGGCCGCCGTTTCTGATCGCGTGGAGCGGCTGGTGGCGATCGAAGCCCTCGGCGGCCTGCGAGGCCCGGAATCGGAGACCGCGCAGCGCCTGCACGACCACGTAACCGCCAGCCGCACCACCAACGACCGGCCGCTGAGGGTGTTCCCTACACTGGCCGCACCGATCCGCGCCAGGATGATGGCCAACCAGCTGAGCGAAGCCAACGCCCGCCTGCTGGTGGAGCGCGGGGTATGCGACGTGCCGGGGGGTTACCGCTGGCGCACCGACCGGCGGCTGATGCTGCCAACCGCGATACGGCTCACCGAGGGCCAGATCGACAACCTGCTGCAGGCCATCGCCTGCCCCGTGCAGGTGATCTATGCCAGCCCCGCGCAGGCGTATTACCCGGAACCCCAGCGCAGCGAGCGGCTCAAGCACCTGCGCGATGGCCGCTTGGCCGTGCTGCCTGGCACGCACCACGTGCACATGGAACGGCCGGCCGAGGTTGCCGAGCTCATCGTGCGGTTCTGTGCCTGAGCGTTTTCTGACAGATGTGCGTGTGGCTCCAGTGGTCTCATGGGAGGAACGATGAAGTGATTTCGTCAACCTTGGAGGCACCATGCCGCAGACCACTCCGGCCATCACCGACACCTCGTCCGTGCTGAGCAGCCGGCGCATCGCCCCGATAGAACCCGCAGCGTCGCCCGCACAGCCCCCACGCGGCCGGTTGGCTGCACCTTGCCGCGTCGGAAACGAAGCCATGCCTCACGCCTGGGCGCCCAATGCGGGGTCTGCACGTGCCACCGCGCTGCAATCACCGCAGAGCCGCACCGGATGTCGCCGGATACTGCCCTCAACGCTGGTCTGGGCACAGTCGGCACCCCAGCCTTTGATCGGCACGGGCCGCCCTACGGTCATCCAGCACGCATCGGCGCTGCCGATTGACGTCGTTGGCCTCGACAGCGACGGGCCACAGCCGGTCATCAGCCCGCCACGCAGCGAAGCGCTGACTGCTTATGAGCGACAGACCTTTGAGCATTGCGCCGTACAACTGCGTTCTGGCTGGAGCAACTTACAGGATGATCTGATTGCCCACGGCGTATCGGAACTTGATCCCAGTTGGCCTCATGCGTCACGCCAGATCTTCGAAATGTCGGCACGCCAGCTGTTGCTGGACCAGCCGCCTTCGGAGCTGGGCAAGCAGCCGGTATTTGCCGGGTTCCTCGATAAGCCGGGTTGCCTGCGGTCACTGCTGCCTGCCACGCTGCGATGGCTGGAGGCACACGTCGAGGTGCTGGAGCGAGGCGACATTGAACGCATGGGCACGAGCCGGATAACCAGCAGCAAGCATCTCTACCTGAGTGAGATGACCACGCTGTTGGAGGGGCGCTTTGAACAGGCGCTGGAAGATCCAACGCTGCTGAAGATCTTCAATGCATTACACGTCGGAGACACGGCGCTGGCGGAGCTGGAAGCGTTGCACCGTGCATCGACACTGCAGTGGACAGCGTGGCTGCAAGGGACGCCAGCACCCAACCGGTAGCGCCGAGCCACGCCCGGCGAGCGCAGCGGCAGGTTTCCAGGCATGAAAAAAACCCCGCTGCGTGAGCAGCGGGGTTTTTGGGTATAAACCCTGGCGATGACCTACTCTCGCATGGCTTGAGCCACACTACCATCGGCGCAGCT
>NZ_JAXCXF010000006.1:0-244191 GCF_034046095.1 Stenotrophomonas sp. CFBP8980
AAGGACTCTGACCCCATTTTTCTCCCACCCTTCCAACCCCTGCCTTGTCCATGGCCGCCATGGACCTGTCGAAGGTGGGGCGGGGTGGGTTGGCGGGGGCGTTGAGCGCCATGGATGGCGCGAAACGAGGCCCGCAGGAGCGGCTCTTGCCGTCCCCCGCCAAGCCACCCCGTCCCGCCTACACCCAGCCCTGCAGCCTTTGACGTTGACCTTGACGTTGCTCCAGAAAGCAGAACGGCGCCCGCAGGCGCCGTCCGCTCAACCTGATTCAAGCGAAATCAGAACTTCGCGTCGAACTCGGCGGCGTAGCCGGTGTTGACCAGGACCTTCTGCAGCGACTCGGCCACCTTCAGGTTGCCGGCCACCACCTGATGGTTTTCCGGGCCGCGGTTGTCCATCCGGCCCAGCGTGGCGCCCTTGTAATCGCAGACCTTGCCGCCGGCTTCGCGCACCAGCAGGATGCCAGCGGCGATGTCCCAGGACTTCACCCCGGCCTCGAAGTAGGCATCGGCGCGGCCACAGGCCACGTAGGCCAGGTCCAGCGCGGCCGAGCCGGTGCGACGCACGTCCTCGGCCTGCACCAGCAGCGTATCCACCGCCTTCAGCTGGGCGCTGGCGCGGGCGCGCTCGCGCGGGGCGAAACCGGTGTGGATCATCGTGCCTTCCAGATCCTTGCGGTCCGACACGCGGATGCGGCGGTCGTTGAACACCGCGCCGGCACCGCGGCTGGCGGTGAACAGTTCATTGCGCAGCGGATCGAAGATCACCGCGTCGGTCGGCTCGCCGTTCTCCACCAGCGCGATGGATACGCAGTAGTGCGGGAAACCGCGCAGGTAGTTGCTGGTGCCGTCCAGCGGATCGATGACCCACATGTAGCGGTTGGCACCCTGGGTGCCACCTTCTTCGCCGATCACCCCGTATTCCGGGTAGGCGCGCTTGAGTTCCTTGACGATGACTTTTTCCGCGTCCGCATCGACCTCGCTCGCATAGTCCATGCGGCCCTTCTGCACCACGTTGAGCGCCTCGAGCTTGTTGATGTTGCGCAACAACACGTTGCCGGCGAGGCGGGCGGCCTTGACCATGACGGTGACGGCGGGTTTCTGCATGGCGGTAGCTCCCGGGAGGGCAGAGGGGGGATCGGCGGGGGAAAAGAGCAGGTCCGGCGCAGTGGCCGGCCGCACAGTTTACCATTGCAGGCCGTCCAGCTCGACTACCGCGTTCATGTCCGATCCATCCATTGCTTCCCGTATCCGTTTCGTCCTGGTCGGGACCCAGCATCCCGGCAACATGGGCGCCGCCGCGCGTGCCATGAAAACCATGGGCCTGGCCCGGCTGGTGCTGGTCGCCCCGGAAAAGCCGCTGGACGAAGACGCGTTCCGGCGTTCGGCCGGCGCCGAAGACGTCCTGGGCGACGCGCCGGTGGTGGCGACCCTGGCCGATGCCGTCGCCGACTGCACCCTCGTGCTGGGCTGCACCGCGCGTGCGCGCCGGGTGCAGCTGGAAGAACTGCTGCCCACCGTGGCCGCCACCCGGGTCGCGGCCAAGGCGGCCGAAGGCGCTGAAGTGGCGATCGTGTTCGGTCGTGAGCGCACCGGCCTGACCAACGAAGAGCTGCAGCTGTGCCATGCCGCGGTGCATATCCCGTCTGATCCGGCGTTCAGCTCGTTGAACCTGGCCGCAGCGGTGCAGGTGCTCGCTTACGAGGTGCGCATGCGCCTGCTCGGCGATGCGGCCACGCCGGTGGCCGAGCCGGGGCTGCGTGAACAGCCGGCCAGCCATGAGCAGATGGAAAGCTTCTTCGGGCAGCTGGGCGAGACCCTGGACGAGATCGAATTCCACAAGGGCCGGGCGCCGGAATCGGCGATGCGCAAACTGCGCCGGCTGTTCCTGCGCAGCGAACCCAGCGAGCAGGAAGTGCGGCTGCTGCGTGGGATCCTGGCCGACGCCCAGCGGATGGCCAGGATTGCGCACGGCGACAAAAAATAGCCTGACGCAGTTCTCATTTTTTCGGGTAGTCTTTCCCTTACATGACGGGGGAACATCGTGAACGCTTGGCTGGGACGCATGCAGTGGGGACTGCTGGGCCTGGCGTGCCTGCTGATGGCAGGTGCGTGCATGGCGGCGTCGCCGGCGTCCAGCAGTGGACGCCCGGACCAGCGTCACGTGCTGGTGCTCGGCCGCATCAGCGATGACCCCAAGGCCCATCATGCGCAGCTGCAGCCGTTGCTCGACTATGTCGTGGCCCACATGCATGACCTGGGGATCACCGAAGGCCGCGTGTTGATGGCGCGCGATGCGCAGCAGATGGCCAGCTACCTGCGGCGCGGGCGCGTTGACTGGGTCACCGAAACGGCCAGCACCGCGGTGGCGCTGGGCCAGCGCGCCGATGCGCGCCCGCTGCTGCTGACCGAACGCAGCGGGGTGCGCGAATACCACAGCGTGTTCTTCGTGCGCCGCGAGAGCCAGCTGCACCAGTTGGCCGACCTGCGCGGGCACACCCTGGCCCTGCAGAATTCGGCCTCCACCAGCGCCTATCTGGTGCCGGCCATGACCCTGCTGGAGAACGGCCTGGTGCCGCAGATCCTGCAGGAACCCGATGACACGCCGACCGCCGATGCGGTCGGTTACGTGTTCGCGCGCACCGAACTGAACATCGCCACCTTCGTGCAGAAGGGCATGGTCGATGCGGGCGCGGTGAGCAGCGTGGACTGGGACGACGAACGCCGGGTGCCGCCTTCATTCAAGCATGATCTGCGGGTCATCCATCGCACTGCGCCGTATCCGCGTGCAGTGGAGGTGGTGCGCCCGGACCTGGATCGGCGCGTGCGCGATCGCCTGCAGCAGGTGCTGCTGGATGCCGCACGGGATCCGCAGGCGAAGGATGCGTTGGCACGCTTTTTTGGTACATCCGGCTTCCATCGCGTTGATGCGCGGATGCTGCAGCGGCTGGATGATTTGAAACGAGGACTGGTACGCGTGCGGATGGAAGTGGAATGAAGGGCCTGGGCTTGGGATCGGGAATGCAGGCGCGCTTCGTGCTGGCGATGGGCGGGGCGATGCTGGTGGTGGTGGCCATCCTGGCGGTGCTGCTGGGGCGGCAGGCGGCGACGCAGCGGGAAGTGACCCGCCTCAGTGGCACGGTGATCCACGAACTGTTCGACCGCAGCATGCGCAGCCGCGGTGAAACGATGGCCCGTGAGCTGGCCGATGCGCTGTCCAATCCGCTGTACTACAACGATCTGGAGCAGGTCGGGTCGCTGGTGCGCAACGTGTCGCGGCAACGTGCGGTGGGTTACGTGCTGGTGTTCGATGCCAAGGGCCGCCTGCTGCACGACGGGTCGGTCGGGGTGCCGGACTACGGGCGTGCGATGACCGATCCGCTCGCTGCCAGGGCGGTGGCCGCCAAGGGTGCGCTGGTGCAGGAATCGCCCAAGGTGCTTGAGAACAGCATGCCGATCATGGTCGGCAACCAGCGCCTGGGCGGCGTGCGCGTCGGCATCTCGTTGAAGGACGTGCAGGTGCTGGAGGCACAGGCCAGCCAGACACTGGCGCAGCGGCTGGAACAGGTCGGCACCCGCCACCTTGGCTGGTTGCTGCTGATGCTGGCCTTGCTGGCGGCGATCGGCGTGGCGGTGGTGTTGTACGTGCAGCGCACCCTGGTCACGCCGATCCGTGGGCTGGCGATGGCGGCGCGGCAGATCGAGGCCGGCGACTACCAGGTGCCGCTGCGCGAGAACCACCGCGATGACGAAGTCGGCGAGCTGGTGCGTGCCTTCGCGCGGATGCGCGATGCCATCGCCCGGCATGATCGCGAAGTGCGGCACATGGCCTACACCGATGCGCTGACCGGCTTGACCAATCGGCTGGCGTTCCGCGAGGCGCTCGACCATCGGCTGATGGCGGCGCGCGCTTCGGGTCACCAGTTGGCGTTGCTGTTTGCCGACATGGATGATTTCAAGCGGGTCAACGACACGCTGGGCCACGAAGCCGGCGATGAAGCGCTGCTGCAGTTCGTGCAGCGCATCAGCGAGGCGGTGTCCACGGCGGGTGGCGACGACGCCCTGCTGGCGCGTTTCGGCGGCGACGAATTCGTGATCCTGCTGGCTGAAGGCGATGTCGCCGCGCAGGCGCGCGAGCTGGCCGACCTGCTGGTGCGCGAGCTGGGCAAGCCGCTGCGCGTGCAGGGCCGCGAGCTGTTCCTCGGGGCGTCGATCGGCGTCACGCTGTTCCCCGATGATGCCGCCGATGCGACCACCCTGCTGAAGAACGGCGACATCGCCATGTACCAGGCCAAGATGGCCGGCAAGAACTGCCATCGCTATTACAGCCGGGCCATGGACCACGCCGTGGAGCGCCGCGTGCACATGGAGCAGGAGCTGCGCGGTGCCTGGGAACGCGGCGAGCTGCGGCTGGCCTACCAGCCGATCTTCCGCACCCGCGACCGGCGCATGGTCGGGGTGGAAGTGCTGCTGCGCTGGCAGCACCCCACGCTGGGCACGATCCCGCCATCGGTGTTCATCGAAGTGGCCGAGCAGAGTGGGTTGATCGAAGTGATCGGCCCCAAGGTGCTGCGCGCGGCCTGCATGGAGGCCGCGCAGTGGCCGCGCAATGTCGACGGCGAGGGCCTGTTCGTGTCGGTCAACGTGTCATCCCGGCAGCTGCGCGGCGGCGAACTGCCGGACCTGGTGGCGCAGTGCCTGCACCAGTCCGGGCTACCGGCTTCGCGCCTGCACCTGGAGCTGACCGAAACCGCAGTGATCGGCGATGAGATGCTCGCTGCGCAGTTGCTGGACAAGTTGCACCGCACCGGCGTGAAGGTCTGGCTGGATGACTTCGGTACCGGGTTCTCCGGGCTCAGCCACCTGCGCCAGGTCCCTGTGGACGGGGTGAAGATCGACAAGAGTTTCGTCGCCGACATGCAACGCGACCCGGACGACCTGGCCTTGACCACCGCGATCATCGCCATGGCCCACGCGCTGGGGATCACCGTGGTGGCCGAAGGCATCGAACAGGAAGTGCAGTTCGACCTGCTCAGCCAGCGCGGCTGTGACCTGGCCCAGGGCTACTGGCTGAGCCACCCGGTCACCGCCACCGCGGTGGTGCAGATGATCGAATCCGGCGCCTGATTTCCCGCTACACAGGACGCTTGCTGGGGTCGCCGGGCAGTTCGCGGACCAGCTTGGGGACCAGGTAGCCGGACAGGCGTGCGGTCAGTGCGGCGATCAGCGCCTTGGCCGTTGCATCGTCCACTTCGAAGTGGGCCACGCCCTCCACGCGATCCAGCTGGTAGAGGTAGTAGGGCATCACGCCGGCGGCGAAGCTGCGTTCGCTCAGCGCGGCCAGGGCGTCTTCGCTGTCGTTGACCCCGCGCAGCAGCACGGCCTGGTTCAGCAGGTGCGCGCCGGCCGCGCGCAGGCGCGCCAATGCGGCATCCACGCTGGCATCGAACTCATTGGCATGGTTGGCGTGGATCACGAAGGCCAGCGGCCACGGCAGGCTGCCCAGCCAGGCCACCAGTTCATCGTCAACGCGCTCGGGCAACACAACCGGAAGGCGGCTGTGGATGCGCAGCCGGCGCAGGTGCGGGATGGCGCGCAGGGCGTCGGTCAGCTCTACCAGCTTGTGCGTGGCCAGTGACAGGGGATCACCGCCGGACAGGATCACTTCGTCGATGCCCGGGTCTTCGGCGATTGCCCGCACCGCGTCCTGCCAGCCCCCCTTGGCGGCGTTTTCGGTGCCGTAATCGAAGTGGCGGCGGAAACAGTAACGACAGTTGATCGCGCAGCTGCCGGTGGTCACCAGCAGCGCGCGGCCACGGTACTTCTGGATGACCCCGGTGGCCTTCTTTGCCGCGCCGTCGCCGACCGCATCCAGGCTGAAGCCGGGCACCTGGCGCATTTCGGCGTCGATCGGGAGTACCTGGCGCAGCAGCGGATCGTGTGGGTCGCCATGCCGCATGCGGGCCACGAACCCTTCCGGTACGCGCTGTGCGAACTGCTGCAGGGCCGCCTCCGAAACGCCCAGCGCGGCAGGCTCCAGCCCGAGCCGTGACAGCAGTTCGGCCGGGTCGCGTATCGCCTGGCGCCAGAGCTGCTGCCAGCGGGCGGAAACGGGGCGGTGAGCGGCGGAGAGCTGCATGGACAGGGGGCCTGCGGTTATCATGGGGGCATAAATCAGTGCCCACCGTCCTGCGGTGGGCTTTCCATTCTATCCGGCTCGCCGCGCATGCGGCGGTTTCGCCATTTGAGGAGCTTGAGCATGGCCACTGCGGGCATGAACGATGTCAAGAACGGGATGAAGATCCTGGTCAACAATGAACCGGCCGTCATCTCGGAAACCGAGTTCATCAAGCCGGGCAAGGGCCAGGCCTTCACCCGCGTGCGCTACCGCTTCATCAAGTCCGGCCGTACCGTGGAAATGACCATGAAGGCCACCGATGACGTCGAAGTGGCCGACGTTGTCGACACCAACATGGACTACATGTACAGCGACGGCGAGTACTGGCACTTCATGGACCCGGAAACCTTCGAGCAGGTGCAGGCCGACAAGGCCGGCATGGGCGGCGCGGAGAAGTGGCTGAAGGGTGAAGAATCCTGCATCGTGACCCTGTGGAACGGCTCGCCGATCTTCGTGCAGCCGCCGAACTTCGTTGAACTGAAGATCACCGAAACCGATCCGGGCGTGCGCGGTGACACCTCCGGCGGCGGCGGCAAGCCGGCCACGCTGGAAACCGGCGCGGTGGTCCGCGTTCCGCTGTTCGTGAACCAGGACGAGATCATCAAGGTCGACACCCGCTCGGGCGAATACTCCGCGCGCGTAAAGTAATCCGGCGCAGCCGGATTACGGTAGGGACGGCCGCTGGCCGTCTGCTCCACACGGTAGGGACGGCCGCTGGCCGTCCACTCCCGGCGTTACGTGGGGCGGCCACTGGCCGTCACCACGGCCGACCCGCCGCCCCCGCCAAGTGAGTCCGCATGACCGACACCGCACGCACCCCCGAAGCCTGTGACCTGCTGATCGAAGCCGGCTACGTGGTCCCGATCGAGCCGCATGCGGTGGTGCTGGAAGACCATGCCGTGGCCGTGCGCAATGGCGGGATCATCGCGGTCCTGCCGCGCAGCCAGGCGCGCGAGCGCTTCAATGCCGCCCAGGTGGTCAGCCGACCCGAGGCCGCGCTGATGCCGGGCCTGGTCAATGCCCACACCCACAACCCGATGACCCTGCTGCGCGGGGTGGCCGACGACCTGCCGCTGATGACGTGGCTGCAGCAGCACATCTGGCCGGTGGAAGCGGCGGTGATCGGGCCGGAGTTCGTGGCCGACGGCACCACCCTGGCGATCGCCGAGATGCTGCGTGGTGGCACCACCTGCGCCAACGAAAACTATTTCTTCGGCGACGTGCAGGCAGCGGTCTACAAGAAGCACGGTTTCCGCGCGCTGGTCGGCGCGGTGATCATCGATTTCCCCACCGCCTGGGCGAAGAGTGATGACGAGTACTTCGCCAAGGCCGGCGAGCTGCACGACCAGTGGCGCAACGACCCGCTGATCGGCACCGCGTTCGCCCCGCATGCGCCGTATACGGTCAACGATGCGAACTTCGAGCGCGTGCGCATGCTGTCCGACCAGCTGGACATGCAGGTGCACCTGCACACGCACGAGACCGCGCAGGAAATCAGCGATTCGATCACCCTGCACGGGCAACGTCCGCTGGCTCGGCTGGATCGTCTGGGCCTGGTCAACGACCGCCTGATCGCCGTGCACATGACCCAGCTGACCGAGGCGGAGATCCACTTGTGCGCCGAGCGCGGCGTCAGCGTGGTGCATTGCCCGGAATCCAACCTCAAGCTGGCGTCCGGCTTTTGCCCGGCCTGCGCGCTGCAGCGCGCCGGGGTGAACCTGGCCATCGGTACGGATGGCTGCGCCAGCAACAACGACCTGGACATGTTCAGCGAGAACCGCACTGCGGCGATCCTGGCCAAGGCCGTGGCCAATGATGCGACCGCACTGGATGCGGCCAGCACGCTGCGCGCGTCCACGCTGGGCGGCGCACGCGCGCTGGGCTTCGGCGAGCGCATCGGTTCGATCGAAGTCGGCAAGCAGGCCGACCTGGTCTGCGTGGACCTGTCCGCGCTGGAGACCCAGCCGCTGCACAACGTGCTGTCGCAGCTGGTGTATGCCACCGGTCGCCAGCAGGTCAGCGATGTGTGGATCGCCGGCCAGCCCAAGCTGGTGCAGCGCGAACTGGTCGGCATGGACCTGCCGGGCATCATCGCCAACGCGCGCCAGTGGCGCGAGCGCATCCGCCACGTGCGTGCCTGATCCATCCCATCCGCGCGCCTCCCGGCGCCGCAAGGACACCCCATGAACGCCCCGAATGTCTCTTCCAATTTCGACCAGGCCGAGCTGGACAAATTCGCCGCCCTGGCCAACCGCTGGTGGGACGCAGACGGTCCGCAGAAGCCGCTGCATGCGCTCAACCCGGTGCGCCTGAAGTACGTCGCCGACCGGGCACCACTGCGCGGACTGCGCGTGCTGGACATCGGCTGCGGTGGCGGCCTGCTGAGCGAGGCGCTGGCCCAGGCCGGTGCCGAAGTGACTGCCATCGACCTGGCACCGGAACTGGTCAAAGTGGCGCGCCTGCACGCGCTGGAAAGCGGCGTGAGCGTGGACTACCGGGTACAGGCTGCCGAGGACCTGGCCGCCGAGCAGCCGGAAAGCTACGACGTGGTGACCTGCATGGAAATGCTGGAACACGTGCCGGACCCCGGTGCGATCATCGAAGCCTGCAAGCGGCTGCTCAAGCCCGGCGGCCAGCTGTTCCTGTCCACCATCAACCGCACCGCCGCCGCCTTCGCGGTGGCGATCGTGGGCGCCGAGTACGTGGCGCGGCTGCTGCCCAAGGGCACCCACCACTACCAGGAATTCATCACCCCGGCCGAGCTGTCGCGCTGGCTGCGCGAGGCTGACCTGCAGCTGCAGGACGTCAGCGGCATGGCCTACGAGCCATGGCGCAACCGTGCACGGCTGTCCAGCCGGACCGACATCAACTACCTGGCCCACGCGACCAAGCCGGCATGAGTGCAGTGCGCTTCCCGCCAGCGGTGCTGTTCGACCTGGACGGTACCCTGCTGGACAGCGCGCCGGATTTCGTCGCCACCGCCGGCGACATGCTGGCCGCCCGCAGTCGCCCGCCGGTGTCCCTGGAAGTGCTTCGCCCGGTGGTGTCCAAGGGCTCGCGCGCGATGCTGGGCGCCGCCTTCCCTGACCTGCCCGGCGACCAGCGCGATGCGCTGGTTCCGGAGTTCCTGCAGCGCTACGAAGCGCTGATCGGCCGGCATGCAACGCTGTTCGACGGCGTGGCGGGCATGCTTGCTGCGCTGGACGCCGCGGGCGTGCGCTGGGGCATCGTCACCAACAAGCCCGAATACCTGGCGCGGCTGATCCTGCCGCAGCATGGCTGGCAGGCACGTTGTGCGGTGCTGGTGGGCGGCGATTCGCTGCCTGAGCGCAAGCCGCACCCGCTGCCGCTGCTGCATGCCGCGCAGGCGATCGGCGTCGCACCGTCGCAGTGTGTGTACGTCGGCGATGACGAGCGCGACATCATCGCCGCGCGCGCTGCCGGAATGCCTTCGGTCGCCGCTTTGTGGGGCTATCGCCTGGCCGATGATGACCCGGCCAGCTGGAACGCCGATGTCGCGCTGGACGATGCGCATTCGCTGCAGCAGGCCAGCCAGTGGCCGACCCTCCCGGCACCGCCGGCCAAGAATTGAAGGATACGTAGTGAACAGCAGTGCGTTGGACAGCTTCCTGGACAAGTGGCGTGCGCGTTGGCCGGAATGGTCGGTGGCCGAGCCGTTCGTGGCGCCGGAGCAGCGTGCGCGTGCGGTGGCGTGGTTTTCGCTGCTGCAGGAACTCGATGACATGCTCAACACCAGCGGCGACCCGCTGCCGGCCGATGCCAAGCTGGCCTGGTGGGGCGAAGAGCTGCGCAGCTGGGCGGGGCAGCGCTCACGTCATCCGCTGGGCCGCGTGCTGGAGCCGATCCGCGCGCCGTGGACGGTACTGGCCGATGCGCTGCCGACCCTGGCGGAGGCGCGTGCGGTGGCCGTGGATGCGGCAGCCGCGCAGCGCGCCTTGATGGCGTTCGCCGAAGCGGTGGCGGCGGTGGAAGCGGTATTGTTCGACGACCGTCCGCGCAATGGTGCTGGTCAGGCGGTGCTGCTGCAGACGTTGGCGCAGCGGCTTTACGACGCGGGCGTGGCCGGCGTGCCGCGTTCGCTGCTGGACCAGGAGACCGATGGCGCCTCGCAGCGCTGGGCCGGCGAACTGCTGAAGGACTGGAAGCTGCGCGTTGCCGGCCCCCGCCCGCGACGGATATGGGCAGCGCTGGCGCGTGCACGGCTGCAGGCGCAGGCCAGCGGCAAGCCGATAGAAGCAACGCCGGTGCGCACCTTGTTGCGCGTGTGGTGGGCCGCGCGCGGCTGACGCCTTGGTAGCGCCGACCCATGGTCGGCGAGTACAGCGGGCCTTGGCCTGATCGATTCCGCCGAGCATGGCTCGGCGCTACCCGCTGGTCCGGGTTCTCGGTAGCGCCGACCCATGGTCGGCGAGCACAGCGGGCCGTGGCCTGATCGATTCCGCCGAGCATGGCTCGGCGCTACCCGCTGGTCCGGGTTCTCGGTAGCGCCGACCCATGGTCGGCGAGCGCAGCGGGCTGTTGCCTGATCGATTCCGCCGAGCATGGCTCGGCGCTACCCGCTGGCCCGGGTTCTCGGTAGCGCCGACCCATGGTCGGCGAGCGCAGCGGGCTGTGGGTGACGACCGTTGGTCGTCACGTCCTCACTTGCGTTCCAGCACCAGCAGCGGGTCGATACGGGTGTCGAACCAGTTCATGCCCCAGTGCAGGTGCGGGCCGGTCGCCCGCCCGGTGGCCCCCACCGCGGCAATCACCTGGCCTTGTTCAACGCGGTCGCCGACCTTCACAACGATGCGCGACAGGTGCAGGAAGTTCGAGCTCACCCCAAAGCCGTGGTCGAGCAGCAGGGTGCCGCCGGTGAGATACAGATCCGGTGCGGCGAAGGTCACCACGCCAGCCGCTGGCGCCTTGACCGGCGTGCCGGTGGGCACGGCGATATCCATCCCGGAGTGACCCGATCCGGGCTGCCCGTTGTAGACACGGGCATTGCCGAAGCGGCCACTGATGCGGCCCTGCACCGGCCACACGAAAGGTTGGGCGAAGTCGGCGCGATTGTCGTCGCGCCCGCGCGCGGCGGTCACCAGGGCCTGTTCGCGCTTGATCCGTTCGGCGATCGCCGGCGGCGGATTGACGGTTTTCGGTGGCACGCCGTTGACCCGTTCCACCGGCCAGTCACGCGGGGTCACCGCGATCGCCACGCGCTCGCTGCCGCCGTCGGGCCGCTGCACTTCAACCTGCAGCGGACCCTTCTCGTCGCGACCGATGCCGAACACCACGCTGCCGTAGCCACTCACCCGCAGCGTGCGGCCGGCGAATCGCACCGTGCTGCCCGCCGGCACCTTGCCGATCACCATCGCGCCCTGCGAGGCGCTGGCGGGAAACACGACGCGACTGTCGGTGGTTTGTGCGGCGGCCGGGTTCACCGCGCACAACAGGACGGGCAGGGCGCCGGCGAGTACCGAGGCCAGCAACAGCGCCCGCATCAGCGGTTGAACGCCAGGCGCTGGCCGTTGGCCGCCCCCACGATCTGCGTGCCGTCCCAGGCCAGCTGGCCGTTGATCCAGGTCGATGCGATGCGCGACTGGAACGTGGTGCCTTCGAAGGGCGACCAGCCACACTTGGACAGCACGTCTTCGCGCTTGACGGTGAACGGCTTGTCCTCCACCAGCACCAGATCGGCGAAGTAGCCTTCGCGCAGGAAGCCGCGTTCGGCCACGTCGAACAACTGGGCTGGCGCGTGGGCGAATTTCTGCACCACACGGGCGATGTCCAGCTTGCCTTCGTGCACCAGTTCCAGCGCGGCGGTCAGCGCGTACTGCACCAGTGGCAGGCCGGACGGCGCCTGCGCGTATGGCTTCTGCTTTTCTTCCCAGGTGTGCGGGGCATGGTCGGTGGCGAGCACGTCGATGATGTCTTCCACCAGCGCAGCGGTCAGGGCCTCACGGTCAGCCACGTCCTTGATCGCCGGATTGCACTTGATCAGGTTGCCCAGGCGCGCGTAATCGGTCCGATCAAAGCGCAGGAAATGAATGCAGGTTTCGGCGGTGATCTGCTTGCGGCTGCCATCGGCGCGGATCAGCGGGCCGCGCTCGAACAGGGCCAGCTCGTCGGCGGTGGAGATGTGGAGCACGTGCAGGCGGGTGCCATGCCTGCGGGCCAGCGAAACCGCCAGTTCCGACGACTTCAGGCAAGCCTGGCGCGAGCGGATGTCCGGATGCTGTTCGGCGCTCAGCGTGTCGCCGTATTGCGCCTGGTACTGCTTCATCAGCGCGTCGATCATCGGCGTGTCTTCGCAGTGCGTGATGATCGGGGTCGGCGCGTCGCGGAAGATCGCATCCAGTGTGTCCGGGTTATCGACCAGCATGTTGCCGGTGGAGGCGCCCATGAACACCTTGATGCCCGGCGCGGTCTTCGGATCAAGGCGCTGGATGTGCTCGAGGTTGTCGTTGCTGGCGCCCATGTAGAAGCCGTAATTCGCACGCGCGCGGCCCGCGGCGGCATCGTACTTGGCCTGCAGGGCATCGGCGTTCAACGTCGGCGGATTGGTGTTGGGCATGTCCATGAAGGTGGTCAGGCCCCCGGCCACGGCGGCCGCCGATTCGGTGGCGATGTCGCCCTTCTGGGTCAGGCCGGGTTCGCGGAAGTGCACCTGGTCATCGATCATGCCGGGCAGCAGCCAGCGGCCTGCGGCATCGACCACCTGCTCGCCATCGCGCGCGGCCAGGCCGCTTTCGATGCGGGCGATGCGGCCGTTCTCGATGCGCAGGTCGGCATCGAAGACGCGTCCTTCGTTGACCAGGCGGGCGTTGGTAATCAGCGTGGAAGGCATGTCAGTGGTTTCCTTTGCAGCGGCAGGCGGGATCTTCGGTGCGCTCGGGCACCGGATCGAATCCGCCAGGATGGAAGGGATGGCAGCGGCCGATACGGCGCACGGCGAGCCAGCTGCCACGCAGCGGACCGTGGCCGGCGATGGCCTGCATGGCATATTCGGAACAGCTGGGGACAAAGCGGCAGCGTGGCCCGAGCAGCGGGCTGATGAAGCGCTTGTAGAAGCGCAGCAGGGCGATGAGCAGGTGGGAGATCACCCGTTCATAGTAAAACGAGTGCCCGCGGTTGGGGTGAATCGCGGCGGCATGGCAGCGCTGCCGGTAAATCCCGACGGAACGGCGGTTGCCCATTCAGTGGGAGCCGGTGGGATACATGGTTGGCAGCGGCGCATATTTGTCGCAGGATGGGGCGTTGGCTGCCGCACGCGTCCTGCGCCGCAGCCATGTCGGCGGCATGGCTGCCGACCAGGTTCCGTGCCGCGCAGCAGATGATGCGGGTTCCGGGCAACCCACAGCCCCGTGTTGCAAGGGCCGTGTGTGCGTCCTGTCACGCGGTTGCTGCAGTCGGCCGGGTAGGCTATAAAGGCCCGCTTTCCCGGGCCCCGGGGAATCCAAGGAAGAGCGTTTCGTGGCTGCTAAAAAATCTGCAAAAAAGGCCGTCAAGGCCGCCAAGAAGTCCGCCAGCCCTGTTGCGAAGAAGACGGCGGCCAAGTCTGTAGCCAGCAAGCCTGCCAAGCCGGTGGCCAAGGCAGCGGGAAAGACAACGGCCAGGACGGCCACGGCGAAGAAGGCGCCGGCAGCGAAAGCGCCCGCGAAGAAAGCGCCGGTGAAGAAGGTCGCGGCCAAGAAGGTCGCAGTGACCAAGGCACCGGCGAAGAAGGTCGTGGCCAAGAAGACGGCGGTGACCAAGGCAGTGGCGAATAAAGCGCCGGCCAAGGGCGCTGCGAAGCCCGCCAAGCCGGTTGCCAAACCGGCCGGCAAGGTCGCAAAGAAGCCCGTGGCCAAGCCGGCCCCGGCAAAGAAGGTTTCCACGGTCGCCAAGGCGGCCAAGGCCGCCAAGCCGGTTTCCGGCAAGGCGTCCGCAAGCAAGCCGTCGGCCCGTCCGGCGGTGAACAAGACCGCCACGGCAAAGCCCGCGGTCGGCAAAGCCACCGGCAAGCCGGTGGCGGCGCCCGCAGTGAAGTCCGTACCGAAGCCGGCCCCGCCGGTTCCGGCCACGTCTGTCCCGGCCAGCAACGCCGGCACCAAGGCACCTGAAAAGGTGGCCAAGGCGCCAGCCAAGCAGGCCCCGCAAATCAAGAATCCCGTGCCCGTTTCGAAATCGTCCGCGAAAACCCCTGTGAAATCCGATGCCGCCCCGAAGACCGTCGCCCGCCCGGTGGGCAAGGTCGCCGTGGCAGTGACCGCACGCTCGACCGCTCCGGCGCCGCGCAGCAAGTACAAGGTGGTCGAGTACAAGACCGACGAAGCCACCGGCCGTCCGATCCTGCCCACCGGCTACAAGCCGGGCGCAGAAGAGGAATACATGAGCCCGCTGCAGCAGGAGTACTTCCGCAAGCGCCTGCAGGACTGGCGCGCCGATCTGGTGGAAGAATCCAAGCAGACCATCGAGAACCTGCGCGAGGAAGTGCGTGACATCGGCGATGAAGCCGAGCGTGCGACCCGCGAAACCGAGAACTCGCTGGAACTGCGCACCCGCGATCGTTACCGCAAGCTGATCGGCAAGATCGACAGCACGCTCAAGCGCCTGGAAGCAGGTGATTACGGCTACTGCGTCGATACCGGCGAAGAGATCGGCCTGGATCGCCTCGAAGCGCGCTTGACCGCCGAGCGCACCATCGATGCGCAGGAGCGCTGGGAACACATGCAGAAGCAGCAGGGCGACTGAGCCTGGTGTTCTGAGGCAGTACCGAAAAGCCCGGCTCGCGCCGGGCTTTTTCGTTGCTGCGTCCGCCGGGCATGCGCAGGCCATGTAGCGCCGACCCATGGTCGGCGAGCGCAGCGGGCCGTGGGTGACAGGATTCCGCCGAGCATGGCTCGGCGCTACCAGGGCAGGTCGGTAGCGCCGACCCGTGGTCGGCGAGCGCAGCGGGCCGTGGGTGACAGGATTCCGCCGAGCATGGCTCGGCGCTACCAGGGCAGGTCGGTAGCGCCGACCCATGGTCGGCGAGCGCAGCGGGCCGTGTTCGGCCGCGTTACCGCAGCTGCAGCTCCAGCTCGCCAGTCTGCGGCATCTGCACCGTCACCGGCTCGCTTTCCAGATCGCCCTCGGCGTGCGACGCCGTGCCGGTGCGTGACAGTCGCGCCAGCACCTCTACCTGTGCGTGGGAAGACAGCGGCTGGGTCGGCATCGGGCTGTCGGCGTCGCTGAGGGTGACCCTCGCAGGCAGCGCCTGCAGTGGATAGCGGCGCACCGCCACCGGCATCGGCGGGCCTCCCGGTGCACGTGCCAGCACGAACAATGCCGCGCCCTGCGGCCACTGCGCGGGATCGAAACCGGGCGGTAGCGCGATGCCGATGCTCAGCAGGGGCGTCGCGTTTTCCTGCACCGCGCCTGCTGAAGCGGGGGGCGTTCCGGCACCCGCCGCAGTGCGTGCGATGACCAGCTGTTGTTGCAGCGCAGCCGCCGCCCCGGGCTGCAGGCGCGGCAGCAGCGCTGACCACACGGCCACCGCTTCCGCATCGCGGCCGCGCTGGCGCAGCGCGATACCCAGCAGCCAGGCCGCGCGTTCGGCATCGGGCTGCACCTGCAGCGCATGCTGCAGCCAGCCCAGCGCCCGGTCATCGAAATGTTTTTCCGGATCAGCCTGGGCACGCGCCTGGGCGGCTTCCACCAGCACGCCGGCGTCGTCCGGCGCCAGCGCCGCAGCCCGGCTGTACGCAGCAGCAGCGGCATCAAGCTGGCCGAGTTCGCCGCGCGAGCGGCCCAGCAGCACCCAGCCATCGGCGCGCTGCGGTTCCTGCTCAAGTGCCTGTTCCAGCGCCTGCACGCCATCGCGCAGCTCCGCCAGCGAGGGGGCGCCCGGTGCCTGCGCGGCGCGCGGATCGCCCACCAGCAGGTACAGGCTGGCGCTGGCCAGGCCGATGCTCAGGCAGGCAATGAGGAATCCCACCCGCCCACGCGCGCGCAGCGGCCACAGCACCGCCAGCGCCAGCAGCACGCCAGCAACGCCGGCAAGCGCGGCCAAGCCGGCCGTCACCAGCCGTCACCGCGGGTTTCGTCCACCACCACCGTGCCACCGCGGCGGCGCACCAGCCGCCACACCAGCAGCGCGCCGGCCAGCAGGAACAGCAACGGTCCGCCCCACAACAGCCACGTACCGGGTTGCAGCGTGGGCTGGTACAGCACGAACTCGCCATAGCGCTGCACCAGGAAGCGCTTCACCTCGGCATCGTCATGGCCCTGCTGGATCAACTGCAGCACTTCGCGGCGCAGGTCCTGGGCGATCTGTGCATTGGAATCGGCCAGTGACTGGTTCTGGCATTGAACGCAGCGCAGCTGCGCGGCCAGCGCGTGGAAGCGGGCTTCTTCGGCATCGTCGGTGAACTGCAGCGGCCGCGCATCATGCACGGGCTGCTGCGCGCGGGCGACGCTGCAGAACAGCGATGCCAGCAGCAGCACGGCCATCAGCAGGCCGCCCGCCAGCTGGCTGGCCCGGTGGCGATCAGGGCGTGGCGTGCAGTGCATTGCCGGCATCGGCCTGGGACTTCTCGACCTGTTCCAGCGCCGGGATCAACTTCTGCTCGATCACCGCCTGGGTCATCGCGCCACTGTACTTCCAGCGCACCACGCCGCTGCCATCCACCAGGAAGGTTTCCGGTGCGGCGGTGATGCCCCAGTCGATCGCGGTGCGGCCTTCGATATCACTCAACACCACCATGAAGGGATTGCCGAGCTGTTCCAGCCAGCGCAGGGCATCGGCCGGTTCATCCTTCCAGTTGTAGCCGATCACCCGCACGCGCTTGGTTTCGGCGAAGCGGGTCAGCACCGGATGTTCCTCGCGGCAGGCCGCGCACCAGCTGCCCCAGACATTGAGCAGGTACGGCGCGCCGCGCAGCTCTTCGCTGCGGACCTGGATGTGCGGATCGTGCAGCACCGGCAGTTCGAAGGCCGGCGCCTGCTTGCCGATCAGCGGCGAGGGCAGGACATCGCGCTGCGGATCGCCGCTCTTCATCACCCCATACACCATCAGCCCGAGCAGGCCGAAGAAGAACAGCACGCCGATCACGATGGCCACCGGCGGCAGCGGACGGGAAGGGCGGGGGGCGGGGGATTCGGACATGGAAAACAGGACTCCTACGGACGGCGGAAACGACGATCAACGGCAGCGACCAGGCCACCGAGCGCCATCAGCAGCGCCCCGAGCCAGATCCAGCGCACGAATGGCTTGATATGCACGCGTACGGCCCATGCATTGTTGCCCAGTGGCTCGCCCATTGCCACGTAGACATCGCCGGAAAGGCGCGCGTCGATGCCGGCTTCGGTCATCACCTGGCCACCGCTGGAATACAGGCGCTTTTCCGGATGCAGCAGGGCGCGTTCGCGGCCGTCGCGGAACACCCGCAGGTGGCCGCGGTCGGCGCTGAAGTTCGGGCCCTCGCGATGGTCGACGCCTTCGAAGCGGATCTCATGGCGGCCAACCACCACGGTCTGCCCGGGAGACAGGGCGACTTCGCGCTGCACGTTCAGCGCTTCCACCAGCAGCGCGCCGGCCAGGAACACCGCCATGCCCACGTGGCCCAGCAGCATGCCGGTCATTTCCGCGGTGAAGCGCCCATTGCCACGCAGCCGCTGCCAGATGAAGCGTGCCGTGCCCAGTCCGACCCAGGCAGCCGCGCCGACGCCGAGGCCGACCTTCCAGCCGTTCTGCGGTGCGCGCCACCAGGCCAACGCGGCCAGCAGCACCGCCAGCACCAGCCACGGCAGCAGCAGCGCCAGTGCGCGAGAGGGCTGGTCGCGTTGCCAGTTGACCAGCGGGCCAAACGGCAACAGCAGCACCAGCGGCGCCATCAGCAGCAGGAACAGGCTGCCGAAGTAGGGCGGCCCGACGGAGATCTTGCCCAGCCCCATCGCATCGGCCAGCAACGGATACAGGGTACCCAGCAGCACCATCGCACAGGCACTGGCCAGCAGCAGGTTGTTGGCCAGCAGCAGGGTCTCGCGCGAGGTGGCGGTGAAGCCGCGGCGCGGATCGCTGCTGTCCACGCCCAGGCTGCCGGCGCGCAGCGCGAACAGCAGCAGTGCACCGCCGACCAGGATCGCCAGGAACAACAGGATGAACATGCCGCGCGAGGGATCGGCGGCGAACGAATGCACGCTGGTCAGCACGCCCGATCGCACCAGGAAGGTGCCGAGCAGGGACAACGCGAACGCGGCGATCGCCAGCAGCAGGGTCCAGCTGGCGAAGGTGCCGCGCTTCTCCGTTACCGCCTGCGAGTGGATCAGCGCGGCGCCGGCCAGCCATGGCATGAAGCTCGCATTTTCCACCGGATCCCAGAACCACCAGCCGCCCCAACCCAGTTCGTAGTAGGCCCACCAACTGCCCAGCGCGATGCCCAGGGTGAGGAAGGCCCAGGCCACGTTGGTCCACGGCCGTGTCCAGCGCACCCAGCGCGTGTCGACCCAGCCATCCAGCAGCGCGGCGACCGCGAACGCGAATGGCACCGAGAAGCCGACGTAGCCCAGGTACAGCATCGGCGGGTGGATGATCAGTCCCGGGTCCTGCAGCAGGGGATTGAGATCACGGCCTTCCAATGGCGCGGGGATCAGGCGCGCGAACGGATTGGAGGTGAAGATCAGAAACGCCAGGAAGCCGATGCTGACCAGGCCCATCACCGCCAGCACGCGTGCCTGCACGGTAGCGGGCAGCGCGCGCGAGCCCAGCGCCACCGCGCCGGTCCACGCGGCCAACACCAGCGCCCACAGCAGCAGCGAGCCTTCGTGCGCGCCCCACACCGCCGACCAGCGATACACCATCGGCAGCAGCGTATTGGAGTTTTCGGCGACGTAGCGCACCGAGAAATCCTGCTGCACGAAGGCAGCGCTCAGCACCGCGAAGGCGGCCGCCACCAACAGCAACTGCGCCAGCGCCGCCGGTCGCGCGACCTGCATCCAGCTGGCGATGCCGCGCTGCGCCCCGATCAGCGGCAGGCTGGCCTGCAGCAACGCGGCCAACAGCGCCAGCAGCAGCAGGATCTGTCCCAGTTCGGGCAGCACTCAGCGCACCTCCGGCGCAGGCACGGGAACATCGTGTTTGACGTGCGCCTTGCCCATCTTGTCGGCCAGTTCCTTCGGCATGTAGGTTTCATCGTGCTTGGCCAGCACTTCTTCGGCGATGAAGCGATCACCCTGCAGGCGTCCGGTCACCACTACCGCCTGGCCTTCGCGGAACAGGTCGGGCAGGATCTGGTCGCTGCGAACGGTGAGCTCGGCATCACCATCGGTCACGGTGAACAGCGCCACCAGCGAGCCGGGCTCACGCTTCAGCGAGCCCTTGGCGACCATGCCGCCCAAGCGGAAGCGTTCGGCGCTGCCGGCATCACCACGCAGCACTTCGGCCGGGGTGTACAGGTAGGCCACGTTGCGCTGCAGGGCCATCGCCACCAGCGCGGTGGCCAGCCCGGAAGCGGCCACCAGCAGCAGTACCCACAGCAGTCGACGCCGGCGCTGCGGGTTCATCGCTCCAGCTCCAGCGGCACGCCGTTGCCGGGGCTGGCCGAGCGCCGCGCCTGCTGCCGCTGCTGGCGCTGGCGGGCGTCCTGCCGTGCGCGGCGCAGGCGCAGGTGCGAGCCGATCGCATCGATGGCCAGCACCGCGACGAACACTGCGTAGGCGGCGACCACGTAGCCCAGGTAATTCATGCTTCCCCCTGCAGCTGGCGCTGCACCCAGTCCTTGCCGGCTTCGCGCTGCAGGTTGTCCGCACGCGCCTTGGCCAACAATGAGCCGACGAACCACAGCTTGGTGCCGATCACCATCAGCCACAGCGGCAGCTGCATGCTGGCATCCAGCGTGGTCGGCCCGAACAGGCGGATGGTCTGGCCCTGGTGCAGGCTGCCCCACCAGTCCACCGAATAGCGGATGACCGGCAGCAACGCGACCCCGACGATGGCCAGCAGGCCTGCCGCGCGCGCAGCATTGCGCCGGTCCTCGATCGCCATGTACAGCCCGATCACCCCGAAGTACAGGAACAGCAGGATCAGTTCGGTGGTCAGGCGCGGGTCCCAGTCCCACCAGGTGCCCCACATCGGCCGGCCCCAGATGCTGCCGGTGAGCAGGGTGATGAGGGTGAAGCCTGCACCGATGGGTGCGCACGCCATCGCCAGCACCTCGCAGACCTTGATCTTCCACACCATTGCGATGGCTGCATAAAGCGCCATCAGCGCGAACACGAACAGGCTCATCCACGCGCTGGGCACGTGCACGAACAGGATGCGGAAACTATCGCCCTGCTGGTAGTCGGCCGGCACCACGAACAACGCCTGCCACAGCCCGAAGGCCAGCACCGGCAGCGCAGCGAGGTGGAAGACACGGGACCAGCGACGGGCGAAACGGTCGAAGGTGGGCGGTGAGCCGAGTTGGTGGAACCAGCGGACGATCGGTTGCATGCGGTAGCGGCTATCCCGGTTGGTCGGTGTGGCTCAGCTCAAGGAAATGCGGATGGCGGCAGCGGTGGCCAGTGGCGCCAGCACCAGTGCCACTACCAGCCCGGCGGCGAGCATCAACAGCGCGCCATACGGATCCTGGTCGCGTGCAGCAGCGGCGACACTGCCTGCGCCGAACACCAGCACCGGTACGTACAGCGGCAAGGACAGCAACGCCACGAGGATACCAGAGCGCCGGATGCCCACCGTCAGTGCCGCCACCATGCCGCCGATCAGGCTCAACAGCGGCGTGCCCAGCAGCAACGATGCCAGCAACATCGGCAGTTGGTCATGTGGCAGATGCAGCATTTCCGCCAGCAGCGGGCTGAGCACGATCAACGGCAGGGCCGTCGTCAGCCAGTGCATCAGCACGCGCACCAGCACCAGCCAGGCCAGCGGCACCGGCGCCAGCAGCCATTGTTCCAGCGAGCCGTCTTCGGCATCGGAGCGGAACAGCGAATCCAGCGCAAGTTGCCCGGCCAGCAGCACCGCCAGCCACAGCACCGCAACCGCGTTGGCGGCCAGCTGCTGCGGATCGCGGCCGGACGCCAGTGCGAACAGCACCACCACCAGCAACGCGAACAGCACCGGTTGCAGCGCATCGCCGCGGCGGCGCCAGACCAGCCGCAGGTCACGCGTGGCCAGGGCGCGGGCGGTCTGCCACAGGCCGGGTTCGGTACCGGGCGCGATCATGCGGCTACCTGCGGCAGCGCCAACTGCAACTGCCGCGTGCGCACTGGCGGGGCGGCATACGCGCCGTGGGTGGTGACCAGCGCGGCGCCACCGCCGCGCAGGTGCGCGGAAATCATCCGGTTGACCAGGTTGATGCCCTCCAGGTCGAGGTTGGCATAGGGCTCGTCCAGCAGCCACAGCGGTGCCGGCGACAGCCACATCCGTGCCAGCGCCAGGCGGCGCTTCTGCCCCGCGGAAAGATGCCGCACCAGGGTGTCTTCATGGCCGGCCAGCCCGACCACGGCCAGTGCGCTGCCGGGCATCTGGCGCGCGCGGCGGCCATGCAGCCCGCACAGGAAATGCAGGTTCTGCAGCGTATCCAGGTCCGGCTTCATGGCGGGCAGGTGACCCAGGTAGGCGACGAAGCGCGCGCGTTCGGCGGTGCTGGCGGCGCGGCCATCGATCTCCACCCGGCCGGCGGACGGCCGCAGCAGGCCTGCCAGCACGCGCAGCAGGGTGGTCTTGCCGGCGCCGTTGTCACCCTGCACCAGCAGCGCTTCGCCGGTATCGACATGGAACTCGAGCGGCCCGAACACGCGTTCGTCATCTCGTGAGAAGCAAAGGCCATGTGCGGCCAGCAGCGCAGGGGTATTCAAGGGACACGATCTCTGCACGGCGGACGGGCCATGATTCTAGCCGCCCGCGCCGGCTTGCGGAGCGCGCGGGCAGCTGCAGGTGGGCGGCGACCCCAGCACCCGGCGGCGGCGACTCCAGCACCCGGTGGGTGACGACCGTTGGTCGTCACGCTTCACCCCCCGCAGTACACTTCACGCCTGTCTTCCGCTCCCCGCACAGGCCGATGCAACCGCAGACCAAGCTGCCCAAGGTGGGCACCACCATCTTCACCGTGATGTCCCAGCTGGCCGCCGAACACGGCGCGGTCAACCTCGGCCAGGGCTTCCCCGATTTCAGCGCGCCGCAGCGCCTGATCGATGCCACCACCCGCGCGATGGCCGAAGGACTCAACCAGTATCCGCCGATGACCGGGGTGGCGCCGCTGCGCCAGGCCATCGCGCAGAAGTCGCTGGACCTGTATGGCGCGCAGGTGGACCCGGATGCCGAGATCACCGTCACCAGCGGCGCCACCGAAGCGATCTTCAACGCCATCCACGCCGTCGTGCGTGCCGGCGAGGAAGTGATCGTGCTCGACCCCGCGTACGACTGCTATGAACCGGCGATCGACCTGGCTGGCGCACGTGCGGTGCACGTGCCACTGGACCCGCAGACCTTCGCGGTGGACTGGGACCGCGTGCGCGCGGCGATCACCCCGCGCACCCGCCTGCTGATGGTCAACACCCCGCACAACCCGTCCGGTGCGATGCTGGACGAGGCCGACCTTCAGGCGCTGGCCGACCTGCTGCGTGGGACGGACATCTACCTGATCTCCGATGAGGTGTACGAACACATCATCTACGACGGCCGTCGCCACGAGTCGGCGCTGCGACACCCGGAACTGCGCGCGCGCGCGTTTGTGATTTCCAGCTTCGGCAAGACCTACCACTGCACCGGCTGGAAGATCGGCTATGCGATCGCGCCGCCAGCGCTGAGCGCGGAATTCCGCAAAGTGCACCAGTACAACACCTTCACCAGTTTCGGCCCCGCGCAGCATGGTTTCGCCGCGATGATCCGTGACGAACCGGAGCACCACCTTGAACTGGGGGCGTTCTACCAGGCCAAGCGCGACCGCTTCCGCGAGCAGCTGGCGCAGACCCGGCTGGTGCCGCTGGCGGTGCCGGGCGGTTACTTCCAGTTGGTTGATTACTCGGCCATCAGCGACCTGCCGGACCATGAATTCGTGAAATGGCTGACCATCGAAAAGGGCGTGGCGGCGATCCCGCTGTCGCCTTTCTACGAGACGCCGCCGGCCGGGCAGCGCATCGTGCGGCTGTGCTTTGCCAAGAACGAGGCCACGCTGGATGCGGCCATTGAACGGTTGCAGCGGCTGTGAGCGCCGCCGCGCAGGACCTGCGCATCAGCCTGGTGCAGGGCGATACGCGCTGGCACGATCCGGAAGGCAACCGCGCGCATTACGCCGCGCTGCTGGCGCCGCTGGTCGGCACGACCGACCTGGTGGTGCTGCCGGAAACCTTCACCAGCGGTTTCTCCAACGCGGCGATCAGCCAGGCCGAAGACATGCACGGCCCCACCATTGCGTGGATCGTCGAGCAGGCGGTGAAACTGGGCGCGGCGGTCACCGGCAGCGTGCAGCTGCGCGAAGGCGATGCGGTCTACAACCGGCTGCTGTTTGCCACTCCGGATGGCGTTCTGCAGCAGTACGACAAGCGCCACCTGTTCCGTTACGGCGGCGAGCACGAACGCTATGCCGCCGGGCGCGAGCGCCTGAGCGTGGAGTGGAAGGGCTGGCGGATCAATCCGCAGGTCTGCTACGACCTGCGTTTCCCGGTGTTCTGCCGCAACCGCTTCGACGTGGAGCGGGCAGGGCAGCTGGATTTCGACCTGCAGATCTTCGTCGCCAACTGGCCTTCGGCGCGGGCGTACGCGTGGAAGACGCTGCTGCGCGCACGGGCGATCGAAAACCTGTGTTTCGTGGCCGCGGTGAACCGGGTGGGCGTGGATGGTAATGACCTGCACTACGCCGGTGACAGCGCGGTCATTGATTACCTGGGCCAGCCGCAGGTTGAGGTGCGCGAGGTAGAGCAGGTGGTGACCACCACGTTGTCGGCACAGGCGTTGGCCGCCCATCGCGCGCGCTTCCCGGCGATGCTGGACGCAGACCGTTTCGAACTGGACCCGCCGCCGCGCGCAGGCTGAACCGCGCAGCGGACTGGCGCGGCCGGCCCTGTCCTGACGGGGCGGCTCGCTGCTAGATTCGGCGCATCACGCATCCGGAGTATCCCCACGATGAAGAACACTGTTTCCCTGATGGCTGTGCTGTTGGCGTCGGCGTTTGCCGCTCCCGCTGCGCAGGCGGCCGGCAACATCGAATGCAGCCTGCGCTATGACCTGTCGGGCTGGTCGGTGTTCTACAAGACCGCCTCCGGCAATGGCACGATCACCTGCGACAACGGCATGCGCATGCCGGTCACGCTGAAGGTCAGGGGCGGCGGCCTTACCGTGGGCAAGTCGAAGATCGTCGATGGCACGGGCCGTTTCAGCGGGGCGTATGCCCCCGATGACCTGTTCGGCACCTATGCGGCGGTCAGCGCGCATGCCGGGGCGGTCCGCTCCAGTGGCGCGGTGGCGATGACCAAGGGCGATATCTCGCTGGCGTTGGCCGGCACCGGCAAAGGCTGGGACCTGGGGATCGACGGAACGGCGTTCACCATCGAACGGCGCTGAGCAAAGGCGTTGTAGGTGACGACCAAGGTCCTCACCCACCCGCCCGGCATGAGGGCCAGCGGCCGTCACTACCAAAAAACCCGGCCGAGGCCGGGTTTTTCTGTTGCATCACGCGAGGGGATCAGCCGCCGCGCGGACCACCGCGACCGCGGTTGCCGCCGGGACCACCCGGGCCACGGTTGCCACCCGGACCACCCGGGCCGCGATTGCCGCCGGGACCACCCGGTCCGCGGTTGCCGCCCGGGCCGCCGGCTGAGCGGTTGCCGCCCGGTCCGCGATTGCCGCTGGCCGGACGCGGGGTGCTGCCGTACGGGCTGAAGCCCGGGTTGGCGTGGTCGGACGGGAACGACGGCGCGTTGCCCGGATGACCATACGGATGCTTGTTGCCCTGGCCGCCCTGACCCTGGCCACCGCGGTTGCCACCGGCACCCGGCGACTTCGGCTTGGCATAACCGCCACGACCGCCTTCACCCTGGCCTTGGCCGTAACCACCGCCCTGGCCGGGACCGCGTGCGCCGGGACCGCGGGCTCCCGGACCACGGGCACCGGGGCCGCCGGGGCCACGGGCGCCTGGGCCGCGCGCCGCGCCCGGACCGGCGTTGCGGTGGCCACTCGGGCCGGTGCTGACGCCATCCGGCACGTACCAGCTGCGGAACGCGGCCGGATTGCCTTCCGGCAGGCCACGATCATTCTTCTGCGGGCGTGCCTTGAACGGACGCTGCGACTGCTTGGCCGCGGCTTCGCCGCTGACCGTCAAGCCACCCTTGAAACCGCCGCCGCCCTTGCCACCGCGACCACGACCGCGCTCTTCGCGCACGTTGTCGAAGCGACGCAGCTCGCGGCCTTCATCGGCGGTGTTGTGGCCGTTGACATAGGCCGTGCCCCGGCCGCCATCGCGGCCCATGCGCACGGTGGTCTTGGCCGCCCGACGCTGGCCGATCACCGGCTGCAGGGTCAGCGCGGACGGTGCGCCTTCTTCCAGGTTCAACTTGGCGCGCAGCGCTTCGACCTGGGCAGTCGGCAGTTCCACCGAATGGCCACGGGTCAGTTCGCGCGGCAGGCTGACGGTGCCATAGCGGGTACGCTTCAGGCGGCTGACCTGGCAGCCCTGCGATTCCCACAGGCGACGGACTTCGCGGTTGCGGCCTTCCTTCACCACCACGCGGAACCAGTCATGCGAATCGGTGCCGCCAATGCGCTCGACTTCATCGAACTTGGCCGGGCCGTCTTCCAGCGCGACGCCACGCTGCAGACGCAGGATGGTGTTGTCGTCGACCTTTTCCTGGCCTTCCGGGGCGCGCACGCGCACCACGTATTCGCGCTCGACCTCGAAGGACGGGTGCATCATCGCGTTGGCGAGTTCACCGTCGGTGGTGGCCAGCAGCAGGCCGGTGGTGTTGATGTCCAGGCGGCCCACGGCGATCCAGCGCGCACCCTTCAGCGCCGGCAGCGACTCGAACACGGTCGGGCGGCCTTCGGGATCTTCGCGCGTGGTCACTTCGCCTTCCGGCTTGTTGTAGATCAGCACACGCGACGGTTCGGCCAGGGCGGTGGCGACGAAGCCACGGCCATCCAGCTCGATGCGGTCGCCGCTGCGGACCGACATGCCGGTCTGCGCGACTTCGCCGTTGACCTTGACCAGGCCTTCGGCGATGCGCTGTTCCAGCGCGCGGCGCGAACCGAGGCCGGCCTGTGCCAGCACCTTGTGCAGGCGTTCTTCCAGCTTGAACTGTTCGGAGGTGGCTTCGCGCTTCAGCGACAGCTTGTTCAACGACAGCTTGCGGGGGGTATCACTCATTAACTTTGGCTCCGGCCGGCGTTTGGTCGTCGGCCTCTGGTTCGGAATCGGCTAGGTCAACAGCCACGGTCGTCTTCGCGACGGCGTTGTCTTCGCTCTCGTTCACTGGCGCCGCGCGCGTGCCCGGCGCGGTGTCGGGGTGCCCGTTGTCGCTGGGCGAAGGTGCTTGCTCATCAGGGTCTGCCGCGACGGGCGCGGCAGGGGATACGGGTCCGGCATCGGCGCCTGCGGCGGCCGGGATGCCTTCTTCATCGGTGCCACCGGCGGCCGGGGCATCGTCATCATTGGCTGCTGCACCCGGGCTGGCGGCCGTGGCGGGCTGCGGCGCATCGGGCTGGCCATCCGGACCCAGCGGCAGCTGCGGTTCCAGTTCGGCCAGGTCTTTCAGCTCGGACAGCGGCGGTAGTTCGTCCAGCCGCTTGAGGCCGAAATAATCCAGGAAGCCCTTGGTGGTGCCGAACAGCGCCGGCCTGCCAGGCACGTCGCGGTGGCCGATCACCCGGATCCACTCACGTTCTTCCAGGGCCTGGATGATGTTGCTGCTCACCGCCACGCCACGTACCTGCTCGATCTCGCCACGGGTGATCGGCTGCCGGTAGGCGATCAGCGCCAGGGTTTCCAGCGTGGCGCGGGTATAGCGCGTCTTGCGCTCGGTCCACAACCGGCTGATATGCACATGCACTTCGGCGGTGACCTGGTAACGGAAGCCGGAGGCCACCTCCACCAGTTCCACGCCACGCTCGCCGCAGGCCTCGCGCAGGGTTTCCAATGCGCGTTCCACGCTGCCTGCCGGCGCCGGCTCGTCTTCCGGGAACAGCTCCTTGAGCTGCACCAGGGTCAGCGGCTGCGGCGATGCCAGCAGTGCGCCTTCGACGATTCGGTTGATCAGCGGTTGATCCATCGGCAATTCGCGCTCACTCGGTCGGGTTGGCTGCGTCGTTGTCATCGAATTCGCTGCTGAAAGACAGCGGCTCATTGGTGTTTCCCGCCGCCAGCGACTTGACGTAGATCGCCGCCAGCGGGGCTTCCTGCACGATATCCAGCAGCTGTTCCTTGGCCAGTTCCAGCATTGCCAGGAAGGTGACCAACACGCCGAGCTTTCCTTCTTCGGCGGTGAACAGCGATTCGAAACGGTAGAACACGCCTTCTTCCATGCGGCCCAGCAGGTCGCCCATGCGCTGGCGGACACTCAGGGCCTCGCGCTTGATCGCGTGCCCGGTGAACAGCTCGGCGCGCTTGAGCACGTCGTGCAGGGCCACCAGCATTTCCTTCAGTTCCACCGGCGGCGGCAGGCGGATCGCCGCGCGGTCGGGGACGAAGGCATGCACCACGGTGGTGTCGCGGTCCTGCCGGGGCAGGCTGTCGATATCCTCGGCGGCCTGCTTGAAACGTTCGTACTCCTGCAGCCGGCGGACCAGTTCGGCGCGCGGATCGGCTTCATCGCCGTCCTCGCTGACCGGCCGCGGCAGCAACATCCGCGACTTCACTTCGGCCAGGATCGCGGCCATCACCAGGTATTCGGCGGCGAGCTCGAAACGCAGTTCGCGCATCACCGTGATGTATTCCACGTACTGCCGGGTGATCTCGGCGACGGGAATGTCCAGGACATCCAGGTTCTGGCGGCGGATCAGGTACAGCAACAGGTCCAGCGGTCCCTCGAAGGCGTCGAGGATGACTTCCAGTGCATCCGGTGGGATGTACAGGTCCTGCGGGATCTGCAGGACCGGTTGTCCATGCACCACGGCCAGCGGCATTTCCTGCTGCTGTGGGGTGGGCGGCCGGATTGACGGGGTCGCGTCTAGCGCGGTTTCAGAGGTCATCAAAGGACATCAGGATTGCAACGGACCGGTCGCGGCACCGGCCATTCCCTTCAGGCAACTGCCTGACAGACCATGGCGGAAACCAGGACACGCCGGAATCGGCGCGATTCCACACATCAATAAAGCAGGACGCACCGCACTGGCGGCAGCGACGAAACTACGGGGAGGTCGTCTACGCGGTCTGGTCGGGGGCAGCGGTTCGATCATCGGTGGCCTGCGGGGCCATGGGACCGACGGGACGCTGCGTCCAGTCACGTGCAATGCAAACAGGTTACGGCTTTGCAATGCCGGTGTCCAGTCAGGCGCAGCGCAGGGCCGGGCAGCCGCTAGAATCAGCGCCAGTTCCCGCAGGACAACAGGAGACAATCGATGTGGTACGTAATTGAAGGCTACGACGGCCAGGACGTGCTCGCGGCCCGGATCGCGGCCCGCCCGACCCACCTGGCACGGCTGCATGCCCTGCAGGAGCAGGGCAGGTTGCTGCTGGCCGGACCGTGTCCGGCGATAGACAGCGAAGATCCGGGTCCGGCGGGTTTCAGCGGCAGCGTGGTGATCGCCGGGTTCGACTCGCTGGCCGCCGCCCGCGAGTGGGCCGATGCCGACCCGTACGTGGCGGCCGGTGTCTACGTGCGCACCGAGGTACGTCCGTTCCGCAAGGTGCTGCCGTGAGCAATGCCGAGCGGATCGAGCGAATTCGTGATGCATTGCAGCATTCGCTTGCCCCCGTGCAGTTGCACATCGAAGACGACAGCCACCGTCATGCCGGGCATGCGGGAGCGCGTGACGGGCGCGGCCATTTCAACGTCAGGGTGGTCAGCGAAGCGTTCGCCGGTCTGGGTCAGTTGGCCCGACATCGCGCCATTTACGCCGCACTTGGCGACATGATGCAGACCGATATCCATGCGCTGTCGATCCAGGCGCATACCCCGGCCGAGGCTGGCTGACCCGGTGTCCCCTCCTGTCCTGTGACGTCCCGGGGACGTCCCGCCGTGGACAGCGGGCGGACGCCCCACGACCTATAGGACTAACGAAGTGTTTACATCGGACATTGGAAACGCTTACATTCCGCGCCAAGCCGTAAGGCTGGAGTCGTGGAGGGCGACTTTGTGAACAAGGCAGCGATCACCATCAAGGATGTTGCGCGGGAAGCCAAGGTCTCCGTGGCCACGGTTTCGCGCGCGCTCAATGGACACGAAAATGTCGCCGAGCCGGTTCGCCAACTGGTGCTGGAGGTGGCTGCGCGCCTGCGCTACACCCCGCACGCCGCCGCCCGCAGCCTGAGCAGCCGGCGCACCAATACCGTCGGGGTGGTGCTGCCTGATCTGTATGGCGAGTTCTTCTCCGAACTGATGCGCGGCATCGACCAGATCGCCCGTATCCGTCGCCAGCACCTGCTGGTGTCCAGTTACCACGGTGACCAGGAGCAGCAGGGCGCTGCCCTGCGGGCCATGCGCGGCCGCGTCGACGGCCTGCTGGTGCTGTCCCCGTATGCGGAAAGCCCGGGTTTCCTGACCGACAACCTGCCGCAGTCGCTGCCTACGGTACTGATCAATACCTACCTGCCCGACCAGGACCATCCTGTGTTGAGCATCGATGACCACGCCGGCGCGGTGGCGATGACCCGCCACCTGCTCGACGTCGGCCACCGCCGCATTGCCTTCATTTCAGGCCCGGACTCCAACTACGATGCGCGCGAACGCCTGCGGGGCTTCCGCGATGCGCTGGCTGCCTTTGGCAGCGATGCGCAGGGCATCGAGCTGCCCGGCGATTTCGACGAAGCTTCCGGCCATCGCGCCGGTCAGGAGTTGCTGGCAGCCGGCACGCTGCCCGATGCGGTATTCGCGGCCAACGACATGATGGCGCTGGGCTGTCTGTACGCGTTTGCCCAGGCCGGACTGAAGGTTCCCGATGACGTGGCCCTGGCCGGTTTCGATGACATTCCGCTGGCCCGTTTCGTTCACCCGTCGTTGACGACGATGCAGGTGAGTATCGCCGAACTCGGTGACATGGCGATGACGCGCCTGATGCAGTTGATGGATTCAAAAAGCACGGAAGGCGCGGGTGACAAGCAGACGCTTGTGCCGAAGCTGATCGTGCGTGATTCAAGCAAGAGTGTTGCCCGCAGGACCCAAACCCACACGCCATCCGGCCGTTGAAGCCAGAGGCGATTCCATTTTTTGTTTGACATGAAAGGGGCGGCCATCGCGGTCGCCACCACCCCCGGAGATTTTCATGACGCAGTTCAATCACCATCGTCGGATGCCGGCTCGCCGTCTTTTGACGTGCGCCCTGGTCAGCTGCCTGGCCATCGCTGCAGCACCGGACGTGATGGCCCAGTCGGCCAACGCGAGCCTGCGCGGCAACGTCGCTTCGGCCCAGGCCGGCAGCGAAGTGGTCGCCACCAATGTCGCCACCGGTTCGGTGCGACGTTCCACCGTGCGCGCCGATGGCAGCTATTCGCTGCAGGGCCTCGACCCGGGCACCTACAACGTGGTGGCCAACGGCCAGACGCAGAAGGTCACCGTGACCGTGGCTTCGGCCGCCACGCTGAACTTCTCCGGTGAAGCTGCCGCGCCCGCCGCTGCCGGCGATGCCAAGAACCTCGACACCATCACTGTCGTCGCCCCGACCCTGCTGCAGGAAGTGCGTACCTCCGAAGTCGGCAAGACCGTCAGCCTGCAGCAGATCCAGACCACGCCGCAGGTGTCGCGCAACTTCCTGGAGTTCGCCGATGCCGTGCCGGGTCTGATCTTCACCCGCGACGCCAAGGGCAATACCTCCCTGCGCGGCGGTGCGACCAACGCCGATGGCACCAACGTCTACATCGACGGCGTGGGCCAGAAGAGCTACGTCAAGGGCGGCGGCGTGGCCGGCCAGTCCGGCAGCGCCGGCAACCCGTTCCCGCAGCTGGCGATCGGCGAATACAAGGTCATCAGCGGCAACTACAAGGCCGAGTACGGCCAGGTCTCCAGCGCCGCGGTGACGGCGGCGACCAAGTCCGGTACCAACGAGTTCAAGGGTGAAACCTTCTACCGTTATACCAACGAAGACATGCGTGCCAAGACCCCGGCGGAGCGCCAGGCCGGCCAGGACAAGATGGCCTCGGCCGAGAAGGAATACGGCTTCGCACTCGGCGGTCCGATCGTCCAGGACAAGGCACACTTCTTCGTGACCTACGAAGCCAAGCGCTTCGACCTGCCGGTCACCATCGCGCCGGACGGCGCGGTCGGCGGTGCAGCCAGCCTGCTGCCGGCCGATGCCGCCGCCGGCCTCGGCCCGGCCAGCCAGCCGTTCGAGCAGGACCTGATCTTCGCCAAGATCGACTTCGAGCCGACCGACAACGATCGCATCGAGCTGACCTTCCAGGATCGCGACGAGACCCAGCAGCAGTTCAGCGGCCAGACCGCACCGGAAGCGGGTCGTGAAGTGGTCAACACCGACCGTCGTTACGCCCTGCGCTGGAACCACAGCGGCGAGCGTTACTACAACGAAGTGCTGCTCACCCACGAAGATTCGTTCAACAACCCGACCCCGCTGACGCTGGCCAACGGCATCACCTACACCGCACCGGACGGCACCGAAGACCGCACCGTGGTGAAGGTCGGTGGCGCCTCGGCGCTCGATTCGCAGGTGAAGGGCCAGAAAGGCTGGTCGATCGAAGACAACCTGACGCTGGACGGCCTGCAGTGGGCCGGCGACCACACCGTCAAGATGGGCGTGAAGTACAAGGAAATCGACCTGTACGCATCCGATGCGGCGCAGATCAACCCGACCTTCACCTACAGCCTGGGCGATGCGGACTTCCCCGATTCCATTCCGTACAAGGCGCAGTTCGTCAAGCCGGTGACCGGCGTGTCGGGCGTGTCCGGCGAAGTGCGCTCCAAGTCCAAGCAGATCGGCCTGTTCATCCAGGACGACTGGCAGGTCAACGACCACCTGCAGCTGAACCTCGGCCTGCGTTGGGACTACGAAAAGACCCCGTCCTACCTGGACTTCGTGACGCCGCGGGAAGTGGTCGACGCCATCTATTCGCAGGATCCGCGCGCTGCCGCCGGCCAGACCTACGCCGATTCGCTGGCGCTGGGCGGGTTGGACATCAGCGATTACATCAGCACCGGCAAGAACCGCAAGGCGTTCAAGGATGCCTGGCAGCCGCGCCTGGGCTTCTCGTATGACATCAACGCCGACGAGCAGCACGTGATCCACGGTGGTGCGGGCCGTTCCTACGATCGCGACCTGTTCGACAACCTGCAGCTGGAAACCACCAAGCTGGCCCTGCCGCAGCCGACCATCTACTTCCGCAACCCGGCCACCGGCAGCTGCATCAACGGCCAGGCCGCCTGCTATGACTGGAACCCGAACCTGCTCAATGGCATCGGCAACCTGCAGGCGCTGGTCGGTTCGACCAGCAATGCCGGTCTGGAAGTGGACCTGCTGAACAACAACCTCAAGGCGCCGTACTCCGATCAGTTCAGCCTGGGCATGAGCAACCAGGTCGGTGAATGGCTGACCGATGCCACCATCGCCCGCACCCTGAGCTATGACGGTTTCGCCTTCACCCTGGGCAACCGCTACCCGACCGGCCAGTTCTTCGATGACCCGCAGCTGTGCGGCGGCTCCGCGCCGGGCCTGAGCCAGGCATGGAGCTGCAACGTGCCGGGCTTCGGCAGCCTGATCATCGGCCAGCAGGGCATCAAGACCCGTGCGACCCAGGTGCTGCTGTCGGCGCAGAAGCCGTTCACCAAGGAAAGCGGCTGGGGCACCTCGGTCGCCTACACCTGGACCACCGCGCGCCACAACCGCGACATCAACGAGAAGTACGCCTTCGACCGCGGCCTGATCGAGGATTACCCGACCATCCGCTCCAACGGCGCACCGCGCCACCGCCTGGTGGTCACCGGTTCGTATGCGGGCTTCTGGGGCATCACCTTCGGCGGCAAGGTCACCCTGGCCACCCCGACCGCGGTGAACGACTGGTACAACGTGCTGCAGGCCAGCGGTTACAACCTGCCGACGCCGGGGGCCGCGGTGCCCAACGGCAACGGCAAGTTCCTGCTGGGTGGCAAGATCTTCGGCTACCGTTCGGTCGACCTGCAGGCGACGAAGACGTTCAAGATGGCGCACGATACCGAGCTGTATGCTCGCATCGACATCATCAACGTGTTCAACTTCGACAACTTCTCCACCTACAACTACACCAAGCCCGATGGCAAGCTGCTGGCCAGCTACAACGAGACCGGCGAAATCATCGGTACGCCGCGCCAGGTGAAGGCGGAGGTCGGCTTCCGGTTCTGATCCGGAACGCCTGATGCACGACGCGGTACCGCCTCCGGGCGGTACCGTGGGAAGCAATGGCGGGTCTTCGGACCCGTCCATTGCCCAGCCCACTGCCCTGGAGGGGGCAGTGGGCTGGGCAATGACCGACGGCGTCGAACCACTACGGTGGTTTTTTTTCGAGACGCGTTTGTAAACGATTTCAGGTCATTGGACGTTATGCTCTCCATTCTTGAACAGCACAAAAGGAAGGGGCCGATGCGGGTTAGCCACCTGTTGACCATCGCCGCGATCACCTTGGCCGCCGCCGGCTGCAAGCCGCAGGCCGCGCCCGAGCCGGCCAAGCCGGCGCCGCAGGTGATCCTGGTCGAAGCCGACCTGCCACCGCGTCCGATGAAGCCGGATCTGCCGCCGCTGTTCGATGACATCGAACGCCGCACCTTCCAGTTTTTCTGGGACACCAGCAATGAGATCAACGGGCTGACCCCGGACCGCTATCCCTCGCGGCCGTTCGCCAGCATCGCTTCGGTCGGCTTCGCGCTGACCGCTTATCCGATCGGCATCGAGAACGGGTGGGTCAGCCGCAACCAGGCGGTGGATCGCACGCTGACCACGCTGCGCTTCCTGCGCGATGTGCCGATGGGCCCGCAGCGCACCGGCAAGGGCGGTTACAAGGGTTTCTATTACCACTTCCTGGACATGCAGGAAGGCCACCGCTACGACAGCTGGGTGGAACTGTCTTCGGTGGATACCGCGCTGCTGATGATGGGCGTGCTGTTCGCGCAGTCGTACTACGACGGCGGCGATTCGCGCGAGAAGGAAATCCGCGACATCGCCGAGACGCTGTACAAGCGCGTGGACTGGCCGTGGCTGCAGGAGCGTTCGCCGCTGATCTCGATGGGCTGGTTCCCGGAAAGCGGCACCATCGAACACGACTGGATGGGCTACAACGAGGCGATGATCGTCTACATCCTGGCGCTGGGTTCGCCGACCCATCCGGTCAGCCCGGATGCCTGGACGGTGTGGACGCGCACCTACGACAACGACTGGGGTGTCTACCAGGGCCAGGAATACCTGTCCTTCGGTCCGCTGTTCGGCCATCAGTACAGCCATGTCTGGATCGACTTCCGCGATATCCAGGACGCGTACATGCGCGAACGCGGCAGCACGTATTTCCTCAACAGCCGTTCGGCTGCGCTGGCCCAGCGTGAGTATGCGATCAGCAACCCGATGAACTGGAAGGAATACGGCCAGAACGTCTGGGGCCTGACCGCCAGCGACGGCCCGCAGAACACCACCCAGGAATACCGTGGCGAGCAGCGCCAGTTCCGTCATTACTCTTCGCGCGGCGCCGGCCTTCGCGAGAATTTCGACGACGGCACCATCGCCCCTACCGCGGCCATTTCCTCGATCGTATTCGCGCCCGAAGAAGTGATTCCGGCGACGCAGGAAATGCACAAGCGCTTCGGTGATTACATCTATTCCAGTTACGGCTTCCTGGATTCGTTCAACCCGAGTTTCAACTACGACATCCCGATCAAGACCGGGCGCATGGTGCCTGATCGCGGCTGGGTGGCGAGTGACTACATCGGCATCGACCAGGGACCGATCCTGACCATGATCGCCAACTACCGCAATGATTTCGTGTGGGAGGTGATGAAGAAGAACCCACACATCCGCAAGGGGCTGGAGCGCGCTGGTTTCAGTGGCGGCTGGCTGACCCCGGAAGGCGAGCAGCAGCCGCTGCAGCTGGAAAAAGACGAGAAGGCCGCCGACGCACGCGCGGTCGGCATTGCAGAATCACGCGCCGCCGCGGCACAGGAACAGAAGAATGCATCGCGCAACAACAACCCGGGCAAGTAAGCCTGCGCTGGCAACGAAGAAGAAGTCCCCGGGCCGTCGCCTGCGCTGGGTCGCCGCGCTGGTGGCCGGCCTGGTGCTGGCGGGCTGCGCGCGCAAGGAAGAAGGCACCACGGTGCGCTTCTGGGCGATGGGGCGCGAGGCCGAAGTGGTGGCCGAGCTGATCCACGAGTTCGAAGCGGAAAACCCCGGTATCCGGGTGGACGTGCAGAACATCCCGTGGACCGCCGCGCATGAAAAACTGCTGACCGCGTTCGCCGCCGATGGGCTGCCCGATGTCTGCCAGCTCGGCAATACCTGGATCCCGGAGTTCGCCGAGCTCAATACGCTGGAGCCGCTGCAGCCCTACATCGACCGCTCCAAGGTGGTCGAGCCGGCTGATTATTTCCCGGGCATCTGGGACACCAACGTGATCCACGGCGAGGTGGTCGGCGTGCCGTGGTACGTCGATACCCGCCTGCTGTATTACCGCAAGGACCTGCTCGCGCAGGCCGGCCACGATGCGCCGCCGCGCACCTGGGCCGAGTTCGAACAGCAGATGGCCGACATCAAGAAGATGCAGGGCCCGAACCGCTACGCGGTGCTGATGCCGATCAACGAATTCGAGCAGCAGTTGTCCTTTGCCCTGCAGCAGCCGGACCCGCTGCTGCGCGATGACGATACCCGCGGCAATTTCCGCAGCCCCGGTTTCCGCCGGACGCTGGGTTTCTACGCCAACATGTTCGAGAAGGGCTGGGCGCCGAAGATGTCCGAAACCCAGATCTCCAACGTCTGGGATGAGTTCTTCCGGGGCTTCAACGTGTTCTACATTTCCGGCCCCTGGAACATCCGCGAGTTCAAGAAGCTGGAGCCGAAGGAACTGGCCGGCAAGTGGGGCACCGCCGCACTGCCCGGGCCGGACGGCCCCGGTGCCGGCATCGCCGGTGGCACCAGCCTGGTGATCTTCCGCAAGGCGCAGCAGAAGGAAGCGTCGTGGAAGCTGATCGAGTTCCTGTCGCGCCCGGAGATCCAGCAACGCTTCCATTCCATCATCGGCGACCTGCCGCCGCGTCGCAGCACCTGGCAGGCCCCATCGCTCGCGGGTGATCCGCTGGCGGCTGCGTTCCGTGACCAGCTCGAGCGCGTCAAGCCGACGCCGAAGGTGCTGGAATGGGAGCGCATCGTGCAGGAAATGCGCATCGTCACCGAAAAGGTGGTGCGTGGTGGGCAGGCGCAGGATGCGGCCGTGACCGAGCTGGACGACCGCGTGGACAAGGTGCTGGCCAAGCGTCGCTGGATGCATGAGCAGGCCACCGGACAACCGGACGATGCTGCGCCCGTGGCCACGGGAGGCCAGCCATGAACCGTTCTTCGCTTGCCGGCTGGATCTTCGCTGCCCCGGCGGTGATCGTGCTGGGCGTGTTCTTCGGCCTGCCGGTGGCCTCGGCGCTGGCGCTCAGCGTGACCGACTTCGACCTGTACTCGCTGGCCGACGGCGCCAACCTGCGCTTCGTCGGATTGGGCAACTACATCGACCTGCTGCAGACCCCGATGTTCTGGAAGTCGCTGTGGAACACCACCTACTTCGTGGTGATCGGCGTGCCGCTGTCCATCGCGGTATCGCTGGGTGCGGCGATCCTGCTCAATGCGCCGGCGGCCCGCTTCAAGGCCCTGTTCCGTACCGCGCTGTTCGCCCCGGTGGTGACCACGCTGGTGGCGGTGGCGGTGATCTGGCGCTACCTGTTCCACACCAGCTATGGCCTGGTCAACTACGGGCTGGGGCACATCGGCATCAGCCCGATCGACTGGCTGGGCGATCCGGACTGGGCCATGCCGACGATCATGCTGTTCGCGGTGTGGAAGAACTTCGGCTACAACATGGTGATCTTCCTGGCCGGCCTGCAGGCGATCCCGCATGACCTGTACGAGGCCGCGCGCATCGATGGCGCATCGCGCTGGAAGCAGTTCCTGCACATCACCCTGCCGATGCTCGGCCCGGTGTTGCTGGTGGTCGGGGTGATCACTGTGTCCGGCTACTTCCAGCTGTTCGCCGAACCCTACGTGATGACCCGCGGCGACCCGCTGCAGAGCACCGTGAGCGTGCTGTACTTCATGTTCGAAGAAGGCTTCAAGTGGTGGAACCTCGGCCGTGCATCGGCGGTGGCGTTCCTGTTGTTCCTGATCATCCTGGCGGTGACCTCGGTGATGCTGCGCTTCGGGCGCAAAAGGCAGATGGTATGAGTCGCGAAATCGGCCAGTCACGCTGGCACGGATGGTGGATCAACGGTGGGTTGCTGGTGCTGGCCCTGGTCAGCCTGGCGCCGCTGTTGTGGATGGTGTCGGTGTCGGTGATGCCGGCCGGCGAGGCGACCACGTTCCCGCCGCCGCTGACGCCCTCGCACGTCACCTTCGCCAACTACCACGAGCTCTTCGCGCGGACCGGCATGGGCGTCAATTTCGCCAACAGCCTGCTGGTGTCGGTGGCGATCACGCTGGGTTCGCTGCTGCTCAACACGATGGCCGGCTATGCCTTCGCCAAGCTGCGCTTCGTCGGGCGTGACCGCCTGTTCCAGGTGCTGATGGCCGCGCTGGTGATCCCGGCGCAGGTGGCGATGCTGCCGCTGTTCCTGCTGATGAAGCAGCTGGGCCTGGTCAACAGCTTCGGCGGGGTGATCGTGCCGGCGCTGGCCACCGTGTTCGGTATCTTCCTGGTGCGCCAGTACGCGCGCTCCATCCCGGACGAACTGCTGGAAGCGGCGCGGATGGACGGGGCAGGGGAGATGCGGATCTTCTTCCAGATCGTGCTGCCGATGCTCAAGCCGGTGCTGGTCACCCTGTCCATCTTCACCTTCATGGGCGCGTGGAACGATTTCATGTGGCCGCTGATCGTGCTGACCGACCAGGAGCACTACACCCTGCCGGTAGCGCTTGCCACGCTGTCACGCGAACACATCATGGACGTTGAGATGATGATGGCCGGCGCGGTGGTCACGGTGATCCCGGTGCTGGCGTTGTTCCTGCTGCTGCAGCGCTATTACATTCAAGGTCTCATGTTGGGGAGTGTCAAAGGGTGAACCGGAAAATCATCGCTGGCCTGGCGTTGTTGTGGTCCTGCGTGGCAGTTGCTGCCCCGCCTCCTGCCGCACCTGCACCGAAGGTCATCGATGATCTCGACGATATGGGCCAGTGGACACTGGTGCTGTCCGACCAGGTCAGCGGCTCGCTGCGCAACGTCGCCGGTGCCGGCGGCGGTCGCGCGATGTGCCTGGATTACGACTTCCACGAGGTATCCGGCTATGTCGGCGTGCGTCGCGCGCTGAGCATCGACTACCCGGCCAACTACCGCTTTGGTTTCCAGCTGCGCGGTGATTCGCCGTCCAACGACCTGCAGTTCAAGTTGATCGATGCCAGCGGCGACAACGTGTGGTGGGTCAACCGCCCCGGCTACGCCTTCCCCAAGGCCTGGACGCCGGTGGAGTTCCGCAAGCGCCACATCGACAAGGCCTGGGGCCCGTCGCCGGAGAAGGAACTCAAGCGCAGCGCGTCGATGGAGTTCACCGTATACAGCAAGGTTGGCGGGCGCGGCACGGTCTGTTTCGACAAGCTGACCCTGCAGGGCCTGCCCGCGCAGGATGATTCGCCGCTGCACCCGGACGTGCTGGCCGACACGGCCACCGCGCTGCAGGACCGCATGATCGACGGCAAGGCCGATACATTCTGGGTCAGCGGCGGGGTCAAGCAACAGACCATCAGCCTGGACCTGGGCAAGCCGCGCGAAGTGGGCGGGGCGGTGATCGACTGGCTGCCCGGCCTGGAGGCCACGCGTTACACCGTGCGCGCCTCGCAGGACGGGCGCGACTGGCGCACCGTGCGCGAGGTCACTGCCGGCAGTGGCGGCCGTGACTGGCTGGCGTTGCCGGAAACCGATGCGCGCTACCTGCGCTTCGACCTGCAGGGTGGCCCCAACTGGCGCTATGGCATCCGCGATATCGCGCTGAAGCCGCTTGCGTTCGCCGCCACCCCGAATGCGTTTCTTTCTTCGGTGGCCGCCGACCTGCCGCGCGGTTCGCTGCCGCGTGCGTACGTAGGCGAGCAGCCGAGCTGGACCCTGCTGGGCCTGGATGGTGGCCGCGAACAGGCGCTGATCAGCGAAGACGGCGCGCTGGAAATGGCGCGTGGCAGCTTCAGCGTGGAGCCGTTCCTGAAGCTGGACGGCAAGCTGGTCAGCTGGGCCGATGTCAGCCCGATCCAGTCGCTGCAGGACAGTTACCTGCCGATCGCCAGCGTGGACTGGCAGCACGACAAGGCGTCGCTGTCGGTGACCGGATTCGTGCAGGGCAGCCCGGAAAAATCCCAGCTGGTGGCCCGTTACTCACTGAAGAATCCGGACAAGGTCGCCCACGAGTACACCCTGGCGCTGGCGATCCGCCCGTGGCAGGTCAATCCGCCGACCCAGTTCCTCAATACCGTCGGGGGCTTCAGCCGCATCGACAGCCTGGACATGGAAGAAGGCCTGGTGAAGGTCAACGGCGAGCCGCGGCTGTATCCGGTGCAGACCCCCGATGCGCGCTTCGCCACCCCGTTCGACGGCAAGCTGGAGGTGATGCACCTGGCCGGCGGCGCGTTGCCGACCACCACCTCGGTGAAGGATCCCGCCGGCATGGCCTCCGGTGCGCTGCTGTATACGTTCAAGCTGGAACCGGGCCAGAGCCGCGAGGTGGCGCTGGTGCTGCCGCAGGTCGGCAGCTTCAACCCGCGCGGTTTCGATGCCGGCAAGGCGCAGGCGCAGGTCGCGGCGATGTGGCGGCAGAAGCTGGACGGCCTGCAGCTGCAGCTGCCGCGCGAAGGCCAGCCGCTGGCCGACACGCTGCGCACGGCGCTGGCGCACATGCTGATTTCCCGCGTGGGCCCACGCCTGCAGCCCGGCACGCGCTCCTACGGACGCAGCTGGATCCGCGATGGCGCGATGATTTCCGAGGGCCTGCTGCGCATGGGCCGCAGCGATGCGGTGCGCGACTACGTGCAGTGGTATGCCCCGTTCCAGTTCGACAACGGCAAGGTGCCCTGCTGCGTGGACGACCGCGGCAGTGACCCGGTGCCGGAGAACGACAGCCACGGCGAGCTGATCTACAACATCGCCGAATACTGGCGCTACACCGGCGACGACGCCTTCCTGGAGGCGATGTGGCCACACGTGGCCGGCGCGTTCCACTACATGGAACGCCTGCGCGCCAGCGAGCGTACCGAAGAGAACCGCGCGCGCAACCCGGCCTTCTACGGGATGATGCCGGCCTCGATCAGCCACGAAGGCTACTCGGCCAAGCCGATGCATTCGTACTGGGACAATTTCTGGGCGCTGCGTGGTTACAAGGACGCCGGGATCATCGCCGAGCGCCTGCAGAAGATGGAAGTGCTGGCGATCACCGGCGCGCGCGATGAATTCCGCGCCGACCTGCAGGCATCGCTGTATGCGGCGATGGAGCAGCACCGCATCGACTTCCTGCCCGGCTCGGCCGAGCTGGGGGACTTCGATGCAACCTCCACCACCATCGCACTGGCGCCCGGCGGCGAGCAGGGTCGCCTGCCGCAGCCGCAGCTGGACAACACCTTCCAGCGCTACTGGACCGAGTTCGTGGCACGCCGCGACGGCAAGCGCGAATGGAAGGATTACACCCCGTACGAATGGCGCAACGTCGCCGCTTTCGTGCGCCTGGGCTGGCGCGACCGCGCCTGGCAGGCGACCGAGTTCTTCTTCAAGGACCGCTCGCCGCAGGCCTGGAACCAGTGGGCCGAAGTGGTGTCGCGCACGCCGCGCAAGCCGTTCTTCGTCGGCGACCTGCCGCATGCCTGGGTGGCGTCGGACTTCGTGCGCTCGGCGCTGGACATGTTTGCCTACAACCGCGACGTGGACCAGTCGCTGGTGCTGGCCGCCGGCGTGCCGGTGCGTTGGTTCGAAGGGCAGGGCATCGCGGTGAAGGGCCTGCGCACGCCGCAGGGCAAGCTGGATTACCGGCTGCAGCGCAGCGACAAGCAACTGGTGCTGGAGGTCGCAGCCGGCGTGCTGCCGCCGGCCGGTGGCCTGGTGCTGCCGTGGCCGTATGCCGGCGAGCCCGGTGCGACCACCATCAATGGCGAGCCGGTGGAATGGATCGGCGGTGAGCTGCACGTGCACCAGGTGCCGGCGAAGATCGAGATCGAGGTTCCGGCCGCCGTGCGCCGGGCCGAACGCAAGGGGTGAGCAGCATGCGGGTGAGGGGCGGGAAGGGCGCGCGTGGTGTCGTGCGGATGATGCTTGGGTGTGCCGTGGGCGCGGCGTTGCTGTTGCCCGGTGGGGGCATGGCGGCGGAACTACGGTCGGATGCAGCGGTCGCGGCAACGACCGGCGCTTCAACGGGGATGACGCGCGAAGCGGGCATGAGCATGGTGACCTTCAACCTGCACCATGATCGCGAGGACTGGCCGGAGCGGCGCAAGACGATCCTGGCCGAGCTGCAGCGGCTGCAGCCGGATGCGATCGCGCTGCAGGAAGTGATCCAGAAGCGTGATGTGCGCAACCAGGCCGAGTGGTTGGCGGCCCGGCTGGGCTATTCGTACCTGTTCGTTTCGACCGATCCGGCCGGGGCAACCAAACGCTATGGCAATGCGCTGCTGACCCGTCGGCCGGTCCTCGCTCGCGGCCAGCACCTGCTGCAGCCGCTGGGCGACTACCGCACGGTGGGCCACCTGCGCATCGAAGTGGATGGGAGGCCGATCAATGTCTACGCCACCCACCTCAACGAGCGTTCCGATGCGCAGGGCATCCAGATCCGGCGGGCGCAGGTGGAAGACCTGCTGCGCTTCATCAGCAGCACCTCGGCCGGAGCGCCGGTGGTGATTGCAGGCGACTTCAACGCCCTGGTCGATGCGGGGGATCTGAGCGGGCTGCGCAGCCATTACGGCGACAGCTACGGCAGCGTGCACGTCAACAATGACCTGGCGAAGGTCAGCACGCTGAACCGCCACTATTTCGAAGCGCCATCGCGCATCGACCATATCTTCTTCCAGCAGGACCAGTTGCTGGCGCGCGAGGCGAAGATCCTGTTCGACCAGCCCGACGCGAGCGGCCGCTGGGCGTCGGACCATTACGGTGTATGGACGCGCCTGCAGTTCGCACCGGAAACGGCGGCAGCGCAGAAATAAGCAACCCGGTAGTGACGGCCGCTGGCCGTCAGCTCCTGCCCGGGTGGGTGACGACCGTTGGTCGTCACGCCTCTGCCGTTGCACTCGCCGAGCATGGCTCGGCGCTACCGTTCGTGCACCGCGACCCGGTAGTGACGGCCGCTGGCCGTCAGCCTTTGTTCTGTGGGTGACGACCGTTGGTCGTCACGCCTTTGCCGTATACCACCAGGCACAAAAAAACAGCGACCCGAGGGTCGCTGTTTTCGTTTGCATCACAACAGCGGATCAGCCCTGCGGCAGGTTGCCCGGCTTGGTCTTGTCTTCCTCGGCATCCGTCTCGCTGGTCACCGTTTCGGTGACCTTCGATGCGGCGGCCGGTTCCGGCTGGGCCACGACCGCAGCCTGGGCGGCGGCGTCGGTGCCACCGGCCAGGATCGCCGGCTCGGCGGCTTCGACCGCTTCGACCACTGCCGGTGCGGCAACCGCGGCCGGCAACGGAGCGGCAACCGGAGCCACGACCGGCTCAGCCGCCGCGGGTGCGGTGACGGCCGGAGCCTGCGGCGCAGCCGGTTCGATGGCATCCAGCATGCTGGTCTGCACCGGTGCCGGCTGTGCTGCCACGGCGGCAGGCTTCGGCGCCTCGGCTTCGGCCTGGGCGGCCTCCACCTTGGGCGCTGCCTGCGGCACGGGCTGCCAGGACGGAGCCTGCTCGACAGCTGCGACCGGGGCTGCAGCGGCCGGCGCTTCGGCCTTCGGCACTTCTGCCTGCGCCTGGGTGGCGGCGTCGCGCTGCGGGCGGACAACGTCGGCGCTGACGGCCGGCTTCACCGTTTCCACATCGACGACGGCTTCGGCGGGGGTGTCGGTCCGGGTCGGTGCCACGAATGCGGGCGCTGCTTCGATCTTCGGCGCCTCGACCTTCGGTGCTTCCACCTTGGGTGCTTCAACCTTCGGCGCTTCAACCACGGGAGCCCGCGCGGCAGTCACTGCGCTGGCCGCGGCCGGCACGATGGCGGCGGTCGCCAGCACTGCGGCTGCACGCTTTTCGCGCTCGACCGGCGCCGGGGCATCGCCTTCGTCGTCGAAGTCGAACTCCGGCTGCGGACGGCTCGAGGCCGGCTGGCGCTTTTCGGTGTCACTCACTTCAGACGGAGCCGAAGCTGCGGTCGCATCCTGCTCTTCGGCGTCGTTGTCGTCTTCGTCGGAATCGTCATGACCCAGCGAATCCGATGCGGTGCCTTCTGCATTGCCACGACGACGACGACGGCCACCACGACGACCACGACGACGACGCGAGCCGCCTTCACTGTTGCCGTCATCCGTGGCCGGCGTTTCGGTGCCTTCGGCGCCTTCAACGCTGACCGCGCTTGTTTCTTCGACGTCGGTGTCGGCGACCGGCACGCGTGCCGCGGCCGGTGCTGCCCCGGTTGCCTGCGGTGTTGCCGGGGATGCCGCGGTCGTGGTGTGGCTGTCGACCTCTTCGCCACGCAACTGCTGGTTGGCCAGGCGCGATGCGGCTTCGGCAGCGTCCAGGCCCATCGGCGTGATCGCCGCGACGGTTGCGGCGGCGGCAATGTCACTGCCGTCGCGCTGCGGCTTCTCGCCATCCTGCACGCGCGGCTGGCGCGGCTGCTTCACCTTCGGCTGCTGCTGGCCCTGTGCCGGCGCCTGGCCCTGGGCCTGCTCGGTGCGCTCGCCGCGCTCATTGCGCTGCTTGCCACCCTGCTGGCCCTGCTCCTGACGCTGCTTCGCCTGCTGGCCATTGCCGTTGCCGGCCTGTGCGTTGGCGGTGGCAGCGACCTGTGCGTTGCCGCCCGGTGCATTGCCCTGGCGGCGCTCACCACGCTCACCACGCTCACCACGCTCACCACGTTCCTTGCGGCCTTGGCCCTGCGCCTGCGCGGCGCCGTTGCCGGCGCTGCGGCTGTCGTCACGGCGGTCCTTGCGGTCCTTGCCGTTGCGATCCTTGCCGTTGCGGTCCTTGCGGCCATTCTCACCGCCGTTGGCACGCGCGGCCGGTGCCGGTGCCGGCGCGGCCGCCGGTTCACCACCGAAGATGCGCTTGAACCAACCGACCACGCCGCCGGTGGCAGCCGGAGCGGCCACCGGAGCGGCCACCGGAACCGGAGCCGGCTGCGGCGCGGCTTCTTCGCGGATCGGCGCTGGCGAGTTGTGCTGGACCTGGGTCACGGCCGGCGGCGGAATGTTCAGCTGGCCCTTGGTAAGGGCATGCACCGGCAGCTTGCGCGGGGTGCCGCGCTGGTAGCTCGGCTTGCCACTTTCCTCGCCCAGCTCGTTTTCGCGCAGGCGGGTCACGGTGTAATGCGGGGTGTGCAGCTGCTCGTCGGCCACGATCACGATCGGGGCTTCGTGGCGCGCTTCGATCTCGCGCAGCGCGCTGCGCTTTTCGTTGAGCAGGTAGTTGGCGATCTCGACCGGGGCCTGGACCAGCACCTGCCCGGTGTTTTCCTTCATCGCATGCTCTTCGGCGACGCGGATGATCGACAGCGACAGCGATTCCACGCTGCGCATGCGGCCGTGGCCGTCGCAGTGCGGGCAGACCAGCTGGCTGGATTCGCCCAGGCTCGGACGCAGGCGCTGGCGGCTCATTTCCAGCAGGCCGAAGCGCGAGATGCGGCCGACCTGCACGCGGGCGCGGTCGTACTTCAGCGCCTGGGCGAGGCGGTTCTCGACCTCACGCTGGTGCTTGTTGGAGGACATGTCGATGAAATCGATCACCACCAGGCCGCCGAGGTCGCGCAGGCGCAGCTGGCGGGCCGCTTCTTCTGCCGCTTCCAGGTTGGTCTGGAACGCGGTGTCCTCGATGTCGCTGCCCTTGGTGGCGCGCGAGGAGTTCACATCGATGGCGGTCAGCGCTTCGGTCTGGTCGACCACGATCGAGCCGCCCGACGGCAGGCGCACGTTGCGCTCGTAGGCGCCTTCGATCTGCGACTCGATCTGGAAGCGGTTGAACAGCGGGATGTCATCGGTGTAGTGCTTGAGCTTGCGCAGGGTCTGCGGCATCACCTGCTGCATGAACTCGCGGGCGTGCTGGTACATCTCTTCGGTATCGACCAGGATCTCGCCGATGTCCGCGCGCAGGTAGTCGCGCAGGGCACGCACGATCAGCCGCGATTCCTGGTAGATGAGGAACGGGGCGGGCTTGCTCAGCGCCGCTTCGGCGATGGCGCGCCACACGTTCAGCAGGTAATCCAGGTCCCACTGCAGCTCTTCGGCATCGCGGCCGACGCCGGCGGTGCGGATGATCACGCCCATTTCGTCAGGAATGTTCAGCTTGTCCAGCGCGTCCTTCAGGGCGGCGCGGTCTTCGCCTTCGATCCGGCGCGAGACGCCACCGGCGCTCGGCGAATTCGGCATCAGCACCATGTAGCGGCCGGCCAGCGAGATGAACGTGGTCAGGGCAGCGCCCTTGTTGCCGCGCTCATCCTTGTCGATCTGCACCACGATTTCCTGGCCTTCGCGCAGGAGCTCCTTGATGCCGGCCTTGTTGTGGTCCACGCCGGCCTGGAAGTAATCGCGGGAGATTTCCTTCAGCGGCAGGAAGCCGTGGCGGCCACCGCCGTATTCGACGAAGGCCGCTTCGAGCGAGGGCTCGATGCGGAAGATCCGGCCCTTGTAGATGTTGGACTTCTTCTGTTCCTTGGCCGGCTGCTCGATGTCGATGTCATACAACGACTGGCCATCCACGATGGCTACACGCAGTTCTTCGGCCTGCGTGGCGTTGATCAGCATTCGCTTCATTGTTGCGTTCCTCGCAAGCGGCTACCGCGCGGAACGCCATGGAGTTTCGCCTCTGGATACGGCTGGCCGCCCATTCGCGCAGGCGCGGGGAGGGTGGCCCGGGTTTCCAGCGCTACGACACCACGGCAGGCCGCGGGAGCGCTCTTGTTATCTGGTTTTGGGTGTTACGGGACCGGCGGCAGCTGTCAGCCAAAACTGGAGCGCCACACGGGACATGTTCAGCGCGACTGCGTGTCAGGCAATCGGCGATGGCCGGGAGCGCCGGTGAGCCGCTAACATGGCCGCCCCGGGGGCGGTGGTCGCGCACTGTGCCGGATTCGTTGGAAGACAGGCTTCTGGCCCGGAGTAACTTCCAACGAAATCAATCCCTTATCTCGCCGCCCGAGTGTAACAGAATAAACAGGCTGATGACTGCTCAAGACCCCGCAAACCCCAACTCCGACAAGCCTTCCGTGCGCATGATCACCGTTCCCGACGACCGGGCGGGACAGCGGCTGGACAATTTCCTGCTTGGACAACTGAAAGGGGCGCCGCGCAGCCTGGTCTACAAGCTGGTCCGCAGCGGCCAGGTGCGGGTGAACGGCGGCCGCGCCAAGGCCGAGCGCAAGCTGGAAGGCGGGGAAGTGATCCGGATTCCGCCGGTCCATCTCAGCGAGGAAGGCGACAGGACCGGTCCGCCGGAGTCGTTCATGCGCCGACTGGAACAGGCCATCGTGTATGAAGATGAGCGCCTGCTGGCCCTGAACAAGCCGTCCGGCGTGGCCAGCCACGGCGGCAGCGGGATCAGCTTCGGCGCCATCGAAACCCTGCGGGCGCTGCGTCCGGGCAAGACGCTGGAGCTGGTCCACCGGTTGGACCGGGACACCTCCGGCCTGCTGATCGTGGCCAAGAAGCGCTCTGCGCTGAGCGAGCTGCAGGCGCTGTTGCGCGAGGACCACGGCGCCGGCATCCGCAAGAAATACCTGACCCTGCTGGCCGGGCGCATGCCCGACGGCACCATGACGGTGGACGCGCCGCTGCACGTCGGCCTGCGCCAGGGCGGAGAGCGCCACGTACAGGTGAACGCGATCGGCAAGCCCTCGATCAGCCACTTCAAGGTGCTGGAGCGCCGCGGTGGCCATTCGTACTGCGAGGTACGGATTGAAACCGGGCGCACCCACCAGATCCGCGTGCACGCCCAGCACTTGGGTAATCCGGTGGCGGGTGATGACAAGTACGGCGATCCTGTCGTCAACAAGCGCTTTCGTGAGCAGATCGGCCTGAAGCGGCTGTTCCTGCATGCCGCCTCGCTGGAGTTCGCGCTGGACGCGGGCAAGACCCCTTACGTGCTCAATGCGCCGCTGGCGGATGAGCTGGTCGAGGCGCTGGATCGCCTGAAATAGGGGTCTGCGAACGGCGGAGCCCCTCGCGGCGGGTGGAAGCAGGTCGCGTGTCTGGGGCCGGATGCTGGGACTGTGCGGGGGACGGCAAAAGCCGCTCCTGCGGGCCTCGATTCGCGCCATCCATGGCGCTCTACGCCCCCGCCCAGCCCCAGCATCCGGCCCCCTGATGGGTTCCGGGGGCCATCCGCCGCGTAAGAAAAAAAAAGGGTAGCGCCGACCCATGGTCGGCGGAATGTTCCCGCCAACGGCCCGCTGCGCTCGCCGACCATTGGTCGGCGCTACCGCTTCTTTCTTTTTTTTCACGCGGCTGGCGCGCACGGAACCTGTCCGGGGGCCGGGCGGCGGGGTTGGGCGGGGGCGTAGAGCGCCATGGATGGCGCGAATCGAGGCCCGCATGGACGCAGTTTTTGCCGTCCCCCGACCAGCCCCGCCGCCCGGCCCAGCCTCGGATGCACCCCAGCAGGCCGCCACCCGCGAGGGGGTTTCACCCGTTCGCCAACCCACTCACCACTTGAACAGCACCAGGCTCAAGGCCAGGGTCATCATGCCCGCCACCAGCCCGTACACCGTTTCGTGACCTTGGGCATAGCGCTTGGCCGCCGGCAGCAGCTCGTCCAGCGCCAGGAACACCATCACCCCGGCAATCAGCCCGAATACCCAGCCGAAGGTGGCGTGGTTCAGCGAGCCGGACAGCAGGAAATAGCCGATCGCCGCGCCGATCGGCTCGGCCAGGCCGGACAGCAGGCTCGCCGCGAAGGCGTAGAACTTGTTCTGCGTGGCGAAGTACACCGGCACCGCGATGGCGATGCCTTCGGGAATGTTGTGGATGGCGATGGCGAAGGCCAGCGGCATGCCCACCGATGGGCTTTCCAGCGTGGCGAAGAAGGTCGCCAGGCCTTCGGGGAAGTTGTGCGCGGTGATCGCCACGGCGGTCAGCAGGCCGACCCGCTTGATGTAGGCCTTGTTATCGGCGCGGAAGTTCGGATCCTTGGCGTCCAGGCTCTCGTGCGGGTTGGGGATCAGGTGGTCGATGCCCATGATCACCAGGATGCCCAACAGGAAGGCGAGGGTGCCATAGGTGAAGCCGAGGCGCGGATCGTAGGCCTGGGTGAACGAGTCGATCGACTTGTTGAGGATCTCCGACAGTGACACGTAGACCATCGCGCCCCCAGCAAACGCCAGGCCGAAGGCCAGCAGGCGAGGGTTGGGACGTTTTGCGAACAGCACCATCAGGCTGCCGAGCGCGGTGGCCAGACCCGCAGCCAGGGTGACCGCCAAGGCGATCCAGACGTTCTCAGTGGAAATCTGCAGCATCTGCCGGTGCAATCCTTCGGGGAGCGGTCGCCCCGCACAGGCGGGACGATGGGGACGGGTGGGCGCCGGCGGGCCGTGGCGGAAAGCGGGGCATCAGCCGCCGCGGCGCAGCCGCTCTTCCACCGCGAAGCATTCATCCGGGCGCGGCTGCGGCGGGTTGAAACTCACCGGTACCTGGATCGTGGCGGGCATCTTCTGGCCGTTGCGGCTGGCGGCGTTGAACTGCCAGCCCTGCACGGCGGTGCGCGCCTGTTCGTCCAGCTGCGGGTTGCCGCTGCTGGTCAGCTGGGTCACTTCGGTGGGCTTGCCTTCCACCCCCACCACGACCTTCAGGGTGGTGGTACCGCCCACGCCGCTGCAGGCCAGTTCGATCGGGTACTGCGGCGGCGGCGTCTTCACCGCGGCGACTTCGGTCGGCGGCGTGGCCGGCGCGGCCGGGGTCGCCGGCTGGCCGGAGCCACCGCAGGCGGCAAGGCCGGTGGCGAGCAGGGGCAGGATCAACAGGCGCAGGGTCATGGCAGTCACTCCGTCAGGGCCGATGCTTTGGCAGCGCAGATGAAATCGTTCTCGCTCAGCCCGCCCACGTCGTGCGTGGAATAACGCACCACGGCGCGGTCGTAATGCACCCCCAGGTCGGGGTGGTGGTCCTCGCGATGGGCGATGAAGGCCAGCGCATTGACGAAGGCGAGCGTGTGGTAGTAGTCCTTGAAGCGGAAGGTGCGCTGCAGGGCCTGGCCGTTCTCGACCAGTTCCCAGCCGGGCACCTGGGGCAGCAGTTCCGCCAGCCGGGCCTGCCCCAGGCGGTGCTCGTTGCCCCGGCGGGGGATGCAATGGGCCTGTTCCAGCGGGACCAGATCGTTCATGGAATGCTCTACCTCTGAAATCGTTGACTGAACATTGCGCGGTCCCGTGTATAAACCGAATGATCGCGTAACAGGTACTTCGTTAGAATAGCCCGATGATCCAGATCTCCGACACCGCCCAGACCCATTTCCGCAAGTTGATCGAACGCGAAGGCGTGCCCGGCATGGGCGTGCGTGTGTCCGCGGTCGACGCCGGCACCCCCCGCGCCGATGCCCGGCTTGAGTTCGCCGAACCGGCCGACCTGCTCGGCGACGAGTGGGCGGTGGACTGCGACGGCTTCACCGTGTACGTGGCCGCCGACAGCGTGGGCTGGCTGGACGGCGCCGAGATTGACATCGTCACCGGCAATGCCGGTGGCCAGCAGCTGACCATCAAGGCGCCGCGCATAAAGGGGGAAGCACCCGGTGATGCGGCCTCGCTGGTGGAGCGCGTGCACTGGGTGGTGGAGAACGAGGTCAATCCGCAGCTTGCCTCGCACGGTGGCAAGGTCGCGGTGCAGGAAGTGTCCGCGGACGGCGTGGTACTGCTGCGCTTCGGTGGCGGCTGCCAGGGCTGCGGCATGGCCGATGTCACGTTGAAGCAGGGAATCGAGAAGACGCTGATGGGCCGGGTTCCGGGCATCACGGCGGTACGTGATGCCACCGACCACGATAGTGGGCAGGCGCCGTACATGCCGCGCGGCAACGTCGCCTGACGCCCGCTGCGTGCCGTCATCCCGGGCTGCACAGTGGATCGAGGCCCTGCTGGCGCGCCAGCAGGAGCCGCCCATTCTGGAAAAGAAGACCGGCCTGCCGTATGGGTGGGCCATCTGGCTGCGCGCGCGTCCGCCGCTGCCGCGTCCCCAGCATGCGCGTGAGCTGGTTGCGGTGCTGCTGCCGCGGCCACTACCGGCCAGCAGTGGGCGCCTGCCAGGACTGACGATGTGGCAGGCGCTGCGTCGCCTGGGATGGCAGCAATGGGATCCGGCCCCGCGCGACCAGCGCTGGATGCGCTGGACTTCCGCAGGGGTGAGCCTGCTGTTGCACCTGCTGTTTGCTTTCCTGCTGGTGTGGGTGGCACTGGTGCGCTCTTCGCAGCCGGAGACCCAGGGTGGGGAGGGCGAGCGGGTGCAGGTGGAATTCATCGGGCAGGGCGCGCAGGAAGGTGGCGGCGAGCAGCCCGGAAGCGAGGCCGCAGCAGCTGCCGAGGCCGGTGCGGCTTCGGCGGACGGCCCAGCGGCACCCCCGTCCGAAGCACGGGACAGCGCGTCGGCAGCGTCCACCGCAGCGGCGCAGCCGGCCCCGGACGCAGCCGCTGCCGCGCCTGCGATGGTGTCCGAACCCACGCCTGCCGAGCCGACGCCGCCTGCACCGACGCCTCCGCTGCCGACGCCGCCGGTACAGGCGACGGACGTGGCCGAGGCAACAACCGATTTCGTGGTGCCGCCGGTCAGCGTGCCGCGTACCGAAGTCACCGTGGTCCCGCGCCAGGCGGCACCGTCGGTTCGCGAACGCGAGGTGCAGGTCGTGCAGGCCCCGGTCGTGGTCACGTCGCGTCCGGTAACGCCCGTGCGCACCCGTGCGCCGTCTGAAACCACCGTGCAGGTGCGTGAGCGCGAGGTCCCGCTTGCGGTGCAGGCGCCGACGCCGCTGCGGCTGCCGCAGGCCGAGGTGGCGGTGCAGGTTGCCCCGCGTGAGCCCACCGTCGTGCGCGAACGCGAGGTGGCTGCCGTGACCGCGCCTGCGATCAGCGTGCCGACGATACCGGGGCGCGAGCCGGCGCTGCGCACGCGGCCCAGTACCGAGCCGACCGTGCGCGAACGTGCCGTTGCCAATGCCGCTGCCAGTGCGGCGGCCAGCGCCAGCCCGCGCCCGTCAGCGACCCCCGCTGCCCAGGCCTCACCGTCTTCTTCGGCGGCTGCAGCGGCTTCAGCATCGACCGCCGCATCGCGCGCGCCGGGCCAGGCGGGTGCGCAGGCGCGTCCGACGCCGGGCAACTGGGCGACGCCGGCGCGCGGTGATGATTGGGGTGCGTCCACCCGTGATCGTCCTGGCAGCAGCGCGGGCGCGCAGGCCAATCGTGATGCCGGGCAGGGCAGCGGCGTCTTCAACGCGGACGGCAGCGTGCGCGTTCCCGGCCAGGACGGCGCCGGCAACAGCGACCGCGGTGCGCCTGGCGGTGACAACGATGGCTGGAGCCGCGACCGCATCGCGCAGTCCGGCACCTGGCTCAAGCGACCGCCGTATGACTACACCCCGACCTCGTTCGACAAGTATTGGGTGCCCAATGAATCGCTGCTTGCCGAGTGGGTGCGGCGCGGCGTGCAGTCGGTCGAAATCCCGCTGCCGGGTACCAGCACGAAGATCTCCTGCGTGATTTCGGTGCTGCAGTTCGGCGGTGGGTGCGGCCTCAACGATCCGAACATGCAGGACCAGCCGGCCATCGCGCGTCCGCCGCCGGACATTCCGTTCAAGAAAGAGCTGCAGGAAGACAACGGCAGCGTCCGCTGACCGCTCAGTATCCGCTGGACAGGAACGCCCACAGCGGCAGGTCCTGCTCGGCCCAGTACTGGCTGGCTTCGTCGAGGATCTCCAGCAGGGTGTCGAAGCTGGCCGCGTCCTGCGCACGCAGGGCGTCGATGCGGTCCAGGAACAGTGCGTGCCCGCCTGCGGCGCCCAGCCACGACAGGTCGCGCAGGTTGTCCGACAGCGCGTCCCAGTTGCCGCCGGACCCGGCGGGGAAATCCAGCTGCGCGGCAAGTCGTGCGAGGAGCGTGCGTTTGTCTGCGACCCCTTCCAGATCGACCCGACGCACCAGCAGGCCGGCATCGCGCATGGCGGCGGCGAGCGCGGCCTCGTCGCCCTCTCCTATCGCATACACGCCAGCGTTGTTGAGGTCATGCAGGCCCAGGCCGAAGGCATCGTGGGTCATGGCACGGCCCCCTGCGCGGGTACATTGAAGCTGCGGAAGCTTTCGTAATGATCGCTGGTGTAATACCAGGCGTCCGGTGGCTTGCCGCCGGTGATGATGCGGCGTGCGCCGCGGTTGCCGGCGCCCGGCGTTTCCACGGTGTACTCTCGGTAATAACCGCGCTCGCGTTGCGGCAGCCGCTGCTCGCGATTGCCGAATACGCTGCCGTCCTGGCGGTGCGGGAACGGGCCGCCGCGCTGGATCAGCGCGATCGTCTGGCGCGCTTCGGCGGGCAGGAAGCCAGGCAGCGCGGCATGGGTCGCCGGGGCGGCCGAGGTGGCCGCCGGCGCCGACGCGCCGGACAGGCTGGGCGCGAACTGGGGCTTGGCCGGGCGCTGCAGGAAATGGTTGCCCACCAGCCCGAGCAGCAGCAGGGCGATGGCGGTAATCAGCAGGCGGGGATTGCGCATGGCGACGACAGGCGTGGAAACAGTGGCCACTGTAACGCCGCCGGACTGCATCGCGCATGAGGGCCACGCTGTCGCACCACGGTCACCTGCAGGACGAAGTTTCCTTTACATCCCTCTTGGTAATCTTCACGCCTGTCCCCATCATTTACCGTGCACCACCTGGCGTCAGCCAGGTCCCCAAGCTACGAGGAGATGCACCATGGCCTACACCCTGCCCAAGCTGTCCTACGCCTATGACGCCCTGGAACCGCATATCGATGCGGCCACCATGGAGATCCACCACACCAAGCATCACCAGACCTACATCAACAACGTCAACGCAGCGCTGGAAGGCACCGAGTACGCCGACCTGCCGGTTGAAGAGCTGGTCAAGAAGCTGAAGTCGCTGCCGGAGAACCTGCAGGGCCCGGTGCGCAACAACGGGGGCGGCCATGCCAACCATTCGTTGTTCTGGACCGTGATGGCGCCCAGCGCCGGCGGCAATCCGGTCGGTGAGGTGGCCAAGAAGATCGACAGCGATCTCGGTGGCTTCGACAAGTTCAAGGACGCCTTCACCAAGGCGGCGCTGACGCGCTTCGGCAGCGGCTGGGCGTGGCTGAGCGTTACCCCGGACAAGAAGGTCGTGGTGGAAAGCACCGGCAACCAGGACAGCCCGCTGATGGAAGGCAACACGCCGATCCTCGGCCTGGATGTCTGGGAGCACGCGTATTACCTGAAGTACCAGAACCGTCGCCCGGAATACATCGGCGCGTTCTTCAACGTGATCGACTGGAACGAAGTCGAGCGTCGTTACCAGGAAGCAGTTGCCTGATCGCAACAGCGTTCCGGTAGAACCAGCAGGGCCGCGCATTTCCAGCGCGGCCCTTTTTCGTTGCGCCGGTGCGCAGCGTCGCGTCAGCCGGCCGGAGCCTGCAGTCGCAGCACGGCCATCACGCCAAGGGGCAGCAGCGGCATTTCACCCTCGGCCGGCAGTTCGATGCGCTGCTGGCGCTTTCCGCTGAAGGATTTGACCTGGAACAGCACGTCCAGTCCGTGGCTGTCGACGCTGCCGTTCGCAACGCCGGGCTTTTCCGCCCGTGCCGAGGGGTTGCGCCGCGCCGGTTGGAAGCCGGGCATGCCGCGCACCACCTCGCTGCTGCTGGCGGAAAAATCACCTGCGACCAGGCTCGGGTGGCCGTCGGAGGTAGCGGCGATCCAGGCCATCAGGTCGTTGGTCTGGTGCTGGCGGTTGGCCGCGGTATCCGGCTCGGGCCGCAACCGTGCCACGTAGATGTTGACCTGCCCCTCGCCGACGGCGACGCGCATCATGCCCGCAGCGCTGAAGCGCCCCGGGGGATGCAGCAGGGTGACGCCGTCTTCTTCCACGCGCAGCCGGCTGAGCATCGCGCTGCCATGCCGCTGGGCCTGGCTGGGCGGATCGGAGGTGATGAAGTCACAGCTGTAGCGCAGCCGGCTGGCCAGCCAGCAGGCCGGATTGCGACGACCCTCCTGCAGTACCGACTGCACCGTGATCACGTCCGGTCGCAGGGTGGCCAGCAGCTGGGCGATCGCTTCGCGGCGATGTTCCCAGCTCGGATCCTCCTGTCCGGGCAGCTGCAGGCTGGCCACGCTGAGTTCGGCAAGCGGGCTGGCCGCCGCCGGCTGGGCACGGACCATCAGGGGAGCCAACAACAGGCCAACGCACAGCAACAGGGGGAAAGGGGGGGTGCGCATAACGATAAGTTTACGCTTGGGCCGTGCAGGCGTCGTGACCCCGAGGCGCGTCTGCCACGCATCCGCCGCGCTGTCATGCAGCCCTGCAGCGTGCGCTGGGTGCCCGCATTCCGGTAACCTTGGCGCTTTCGTGTCCGCAGGAAAGCCTTACAGGATGAGCCATAACGCAGTCGCCCCCGCCGGCAAGGGATCCATGCCGCGCCAGATCCCGTACATCATCGGCAATGAGGCCTGCGAGCGCTTCAGTTTTTACGGCATGCGCAACATCCTGGTGCAGTTCCTGATCACCTCGCTGCTGTTGCAGGAGATCACCGCCGAAGGACGTGCCGGTGAAGCCAAGGACATCATGCACAGCTTCATGATCGGCGTGTATTTCTTCCCGCTGCTCGGTGGCTGGCTGGCCGACAAGTTCTTCGGCAAGTACCACACCATCCTGTGGTTCAGCCTGATCTACTGCGTCGGCCACCTGTGCCTGGCACTGTTCGAAGGCAGCCGCGGCGGCTTCTTCTTCGGCCTGGGGCTGATCGCGCTGGGTGCCGGTGGGATCAAGCCGCTGGTCGCCTCGTTCATGGGCGACCAGTTCGACCAGGGCAACAAGCACCTGGCGAAGCTGGTCTTCGATGCCTTCTACTGGATCATCAACTTCGGCTCGCTGTTCGCCTCGCTGCTGATCCCGCTGGTGCTGAAGAACTGGGGTCCGCAGTGGGCCTTCGGCATCCCCGGCATCCTGATGTTCATCGCGACCTTCGTGTTCTGGCTGGGGCGCAAGCGCTACGTGCTGACCCCGCTGCCACCGAAGGATCCGCATTCGTTCGCCAACGCGGTACGCACTGCACTGACCGCGCGCGTCGAAGGCCGCGGCCGTCCTGGGCTGGTGCTGGCCGTGGCCGGCGTGGTGTTGGCGATCGCCTCGTTCGGGCTGGTCGGTACGCTGGGAATCGTGATCTGCCTGTGCCTGGCGCTGGTCTCGGTGCTGGCAGGCATCGGTGGCGGCACCTGGATGCAGCTGGACCGGGCCCGTGCGGTGCATCCGGCCGAGGCCGTCGAAGGCGTGCGCTCGGTGCTGCGCGTGCTGGTGATCTTCGCGCTGACCACGCCGTTCTTCTCGCTGTTCGACCAGAAGGCCTCCACCTGGGTGCTGCAGGGCCAGCAGATGCAGATGCCCAGCTGGTTCACCGCCTCGCAGATGCAGGCCTTGAATCCGCTGCTGGTGATGATCCTGATTCCGTTCAACAACCTGGTGCTGTACCCGGCGCTGCGCCGTTTCGGCTTCGAACCCACCGCGCTGCGCCGGATGACCGCCGGCATCGCCTTCAGCGGCCTGGCGTGGATCGTGGTCGGCGGCATCCAGGTGGTGATGGATGGCGGCAACGCGATGTCTATCTTCTGGCAGATGCTGCCGTACGCGCTGCTGACCTTCGGCGAAGTGCTGGTGTCGGCGACCGGTCTTGAGTTCGCCTACAGCCAAGCGCCGCAGGCGATGAAGGGGGTGGTGATGAGCTTCTGGAACCTGACCACCACCATCGGCAACCTGTGGGTGCTGCTGTCCAACGCCGCGGTGCGCAACGATACGGTGACCCACCAGATCGCCAGTACCGGGCTGAGCGAAGCGGCGTTCCTGATGTTCTTCTTCGCTGGCTTTGCGTTCGTCGCCGCACTGGCCTTTGGCTGGTATGCGCGCCGTTACCGCATGGTCGACAACTACCGCGCCGCCTGAGCCTGACATGACGCCCGTAAACCTCCTGCTGATCGCCATCACCGCCATCGTGTCCTACCTGGCGTTCAACAACCGCAAGCTGGCCGACCGGCTGATCCTGTGGCCACCGGCGGTGGATCGCCACCGCCAGTACGACCGGCTGGTGACCTACGGTTTCATCCACGCCGACTGGCCGCACCTGATCTTCAACATGATCACGCTGTTCTTCTTCGGCGGCCAGATCGAAACGGTGATGGTGCAGCTGTCGGGGAGCTATCTCACCTATCCGGCGTTCTATCTGGGCGCGCTGGTGGTGTCCATCCTGCCCAGCTATATCAAGAACCAGAAGAACCCCAACTACCTCAGCCTGGGCGCGTCGGGGGCGGTGTCGGCGGTGCTGTTCGCCTTCATCCTGCTCAGCCCGTGGACGATCATCCTGGTGTTCTTCATCCCGGCGCCGGCCATCCTGTACGCGGTGTTCTACGTGGGCTACAGCATCTGGATGGACAAGAAAGGCGGTGACCGCATCAACCACAGCGCCCACCTGGCCGGTGCGGCGTTCGGCGTGCTGTTCCTGCTGGCGATGAACCCGGGCATCTTCAACCACTTCCTGCGCGAGCTGTCCAACCCGCGCTTCGGCCTGGGTGGCTGACGCCCGCCAGGTTCCCGCTGTCCACGCCATAGGTATCCAGCAGGCGGGTGAAGACTTCGTCGCCGATCTGCTGGAACTGCGTTTCGTCGGTATGGCCTTCCACGGCAAGCTGCAGCAGGCCTTCCAGCAGCGCGTCGTCGGTGGCGGCGCCCTCGGCGGGCGGGGCAAGGTAGTGACGCATGGGAATCTCCTTGGGGATGGACGGGCCGGCCCGGCGAGGCCTCCAATGCGCCCCGTCGACAGGGGTATCGGCCGTTGCCGCTCGGGCTTTAACGGTGCGCAGCGGTGGCCCCGATTTCGCTTGCCCCTGTTCAGGCTTCACACGATCATGGCGGCAGGCTGCGCACCATCGGTGATGCTGCCCCAGGAGATCGGTCCCATGGCTTCGGTCACGCCCCCCGGATTGGCTTACGAGGTCACCCATGATGTGGCTGCGCACCGCTTCACCGCACGGGTGCAAGGCCATCTGGCGTTGCTGGAATACCAGCTCAAGCGCCGCCGCATGGTGATCACCCATACCGAGGTGCCCGATGCCATCGGCGGGCGCGGCATCGCCGGGGAACTGACCCGCGTGGCGCTGCGATGGGCACGCGACAACAGATACAAAGTGGTTCCCGCGTGCGCTTACGCGGAGGCGTTCTTTGAACGTCACGAAGAATTCAATGACCTGTTGGCCTGATCGGCCCACGGGGTTCGTTCCAGAAAGGAAACCGATACATGACGCTGCAAGTCCAGGGGAAATCGATGAAGTCGTTGCGCCGTAAAGTGCCTGCCGCTGGCGTGCTGGGCGTGGCCATCGCGGCCATGCTGCTGGCCGGTTGTGGGCGCGAGGATGGCAACAGCGCTGGCCCCCAGCCTGCCGCCGCCGATACCGCCGGGCAGCTGCCGGCGCCGGTGGCCGAAGCACCCGCCGATGCACCGGTAGCGCTTGCTGATGTGATCGAGACCAGCCCGCAGGCGGTGGTCGGCATCAGTTATGCAGCCGGGCTGGACAAATACCCGGGGCTGGCCAAGGCGCTGCAGGACTACGCTGCCGCCGCGCGTGGCGAGCTGCAGCAGGCCCTCGATGGGCTGGGCAACGACAAGCCGACGATGCCGTACGAGTTGTCGCTGGCGTTTGAAAAGCAGCTGGAAACCCCGGAGCTGGTGGTGGTGCGCGCCGAGGGCAGCCGCTACACCGGCGGTGCCCACGGCGAGCCGCTGGTCGCCCGCTTCGTCTGGCTACCCGGCCCGCAGCAGATGCTGACCGCCGATCACCTGGTTCCGGACGCCAAGGGGTGGAAGGTGATCAGTGACTTCGTGGCCGACCAGCTGCGCGAGCGCGTAGCGACGCGCCTGAGCAGCGAGGACATGGAGCCGGGCGAACTGCAGGAATCGCTGCGCAGCGCCTCGCGGATGATCACCGAAGGCACCGGCGCCCGGCCGGACAACTTCCGCCAGTTCGAACCGATGACCGATGCCGGCGGCAAGGTGACCGGGCTGCGGTTCGTGTTCCCCCCCTACCAGGTCGGTCCCTACTCCGAAGGCACGCAGACCGCCGAGGTACCAGCGTCCGTGCTGGTGCCGCATGTGGCGCCGGAGTATGCAGGACTGTTCGCCCACGGCTGAGCAGGGAGGTGACGGTGGACGCCGCGCTGCAGGTTCGGCTCACCGCGCTGATGCATGAAGCCGGCGTCACCCTCGGCGGCACCCGGCCCCAGGATATCCACGTGCATGACCCGCGCTTCCACGCGCGGGTGCTGGCGGGCGGGTCGCTGGCGCTTGGCGAGAGTTACATGGATGGATGGTGGGATGCCAACCAGCTGGATTGCTTCCTGCTGCACCTGCTGCAGGCCCACCTGGACGAGCGCGTGCACAGTTGGCGTGAGCTGGCCGATGCAGTCCGCGCACGCCTGGTCAACGTGCAGGCCGGGCAGCGAAGTTTCGAAGTCGGGCGCCGCCACTACGATCTCGGCAACGACCTGTACGCGGCGATGCTGGGGCAGCGGCTGGTGTACAGCTGCGGGTACTGGAGGCAGGCCCAGGACCTGGATGCCGCACAGGAAGCCAAGCTCGACCTGGTCTGCCGCAAGCTGGCACTGCGCCCCGGCCAGCGCGTGCTCGACATCGGCTGCGGCTGGGGGGAAGCGCTGAAGTTCGCCTGCGAACGCTACGGCGTCAGTGGCGTGGGGGTGACCATCTCCGAGGAGCAGGCCGCGTATGCGCGTGAGCGCTGCGCAGGATTGCCGGTGGAGATCCGGTTGCAGGATTACCGCGCGCTGGATGAGCGCTTCGATGCGGTGTTCTCCATCGGCATGTTCGAACATGTGGGCGAACGCAACTATCGCGCGTTCTTCGACGTGGCCCGGCGTTGCCTGGCGCCGCACGGCTTGCTGTTGCTGCATACCATCGGTCGCAATGTCAGCGGCCACCGCACCGATCCATGGATCGCCCGTTACATCTTCCCCAACTCGATGCTGCCTTCGGCGGCGCAGATCACGCGCGCGTTCGAGGGCCGCTTCGTGCTTGAAGACTGGCACGGCTTCGGCACCGACTACGACCTGACGCTGCAGGCATGGCGGCGCAATGTGGAAGCGGCCTGGCCGCGGCTGGATCGGCAGCGTTACGACGAACGCTTCAAGCGCATGTGGCGCTTCTACCTGGCCGGTTCGATGGCCGCGTTCCGCTGCCGGCATGCCCAGTTGTGGCAGCTGGTGCTGTCGCCCGAAGGCGTGCCCGGCGGATACGTCGCGCCGCGTTGAGGCCGCCGGCAAAAAAAACGCCCGGTTGCCCGGGCGTCTTTTCATTCAGCGTGCGTCAGGCGCTGGTCAATTGCCGGCGCCGGTCAGGCCACGCTTCTCCAGCAGCGGCTCGATCTGCGGCTCATGGCCGGCGAAGTCGCGGAACAGCTGCATCGCATCCACGCTGCCGCCGCGCGACAGCAGGGTCTTGCGGAAGTGGTCGCCGTTCTTGCGGCTCAGGCCGCCGTTCTCGTTGAACCACTTCTGGGTGTTGGCGTCGAGCACTTCGGACCAGATGTAGGCGTAGTAGCCGGCCGAGTAGCCGCCCATGATGTGGCTGAAGTACGGGGTCTTGTAACGCGGCGGCACCGGCGCGTAGAAGATGCCGTCCTTGGCCAATGCGGCGGCTTCGAACTTCATCACCTCGGCGGCGGCCGGGACCTGGTCCGCGCTGATCTGGTGCCAGCGCTGGTCCAGCATCGCCGCACCCAGGTATTCGGTGGTGGCGAAGCCCTGGTTGAACTTGGCGGCGGCGACCACCTTGTCCAGCAGCGCCTGCGGCATCGCCGAACCATTCTGGTAGTGCTTGGCGTAGTTCTTCAGGATGACCGGATTGTCAGCCCACATCTCGTTGACCTGCGAGGGGAACTCGACGAAGTCGCGCGGCACCGAGGTGCCGGAGAAGTACGGGTACTTCACGTTGGAGAACATACCGTGCAGCGCGTGGCCGAACTCGTGGAAGGTGGTGGTCACTTCATCCCAGGTCAGCAGGGTCGGCTTGCCGGCCGGCGGCTTGGGGATGTTGAGGTGGTTGGCCACCACCGGTTTGAAGCCGGACAGCTCGGACTGCGAAACATAGGAGTTCATCCACGCACCGCCGCGCTTGGAGGCGCGTGCATACGGGTCGAAGATGAAGATCGCCAGCTGGCTGCCGTCGGCATCGAACACGTCGTACACGGTGACGTCTTCGTGGTAGACCGGCAGGTCGGTGCGCTGCTTGAAGGTCAGGCCGAATTCGAGTTCAGCGGCATGGAACACGCCGTCTTCCAGCACGGTCTTCATTTCGAAGTACGGCTTGAGCTGGGATTCGTCGAAGTTGTACTTCGCCTGGCGCACCTTCTCGCTGTAGAACGCCCAGTCCCAGGCTTCCAGCTTGAAGGTCGGCTTGCCGGCGGCCTTCTGTTCCTGGTCGATCATCGCCTGCAGGTCGGCGGCTTCGCGCTTGGCGTTGGCCACCGCGGCCGGGGCCAGCTGGCCCAGCATCGCGTTGACCGCTTCGGGGGTCTTGGCGGTCTGGTTGGTCAGGTTGTAGGCGGCGAAGTTGGGGAAGCCCATCAGCTTGGCCTTGTCGGCGCGCAGCTGCATGATGCGCGCCACCAGCGCGGTATTGTCGAACTCACCGCCGCGGCTGCCGCGGGTGGTGGACGCTTCGTAGATCTTCTGGCGCAGCGCACGGTTGGCCAGGTTGGTCAGCGGCGGCTGGCCGGTGGTGTTGAGCAGGGTGATCACGTACTTGCCGTCCAGGCCGCGCGCCTTGGCGGCTTCGGCGGCAGCGGAGATCTGCTCCTGCGACAGGCCGTCCAGTTCCTTGACGTCGTCCACGGTGATGGCCGAGGCGTTCACTTCGGACTGCACGTTCTGACTGAATTTGGTGCCCAGGTTGGCCAGCTCGGCGTTCATTTCCTTGAGCTTGGTCTTGTCCGTCTCGGACAGCTTGGCGCCGGCGCGGACGTAGTTCTCGTAGTATTTCTCGACCAGGCGAACGCCCTCAGCGTCCAGGCCCAGCTTGGCGCGGTCGTCATACAGCGCCTGGATGCGGGCGAACAGCTTGCCGTTCAGCGCGATCGCATCGCCGTGGGCGGCAAAGCGCGCTGAATAGTCGGCCTGCAGCTTCTTGCGGGTGTCATTGGTATCGGCACCGACCAGCGCGAAGAACACGGTGGTGGCGCGGTCCAGCGTCTCGCCGCTCTTCTCCAGCGCGATCAGGGTGTTTTCGAAGGTCGGCTTGGCCTTGTTGTTGGCGATGGCCTCCACTTCCTTCAGCTGCTGCGCCATGCCGGCGTCGAAGGCCGGGGCGAAGTCGCTGTCGGTGATCTTGTCGAACTGCGGGTAGTGCAGCGGCAGCGGGCTGTCGGCGAAGAACGGATTGGCCTGCTGCGCGGCGGTGCTGGCAGCCGGGGTGGCGGCGCCGGCGGAATAGGCGGGCAGGGCAAGGCCGAGGGTCATGGCCACGGCAAGGGCAAGGCGGGTGGTCAAGGCAAGGTACTCCACGAAGACAAGTCCCCGAGGGTAACCCGGCCCCGGACGGGTGGGCTTGTGTCGAAAGGCATGGGCGTTCAGGCTGCTGGGGTGTTCCCTGCAGCGGCCGGCCGATGACAAGCGCCTTTGATTTCGACATGACCACCCTGGAAGGCGAGCACGTTCCGCTGTCGTGCCATCGCGGAAAGCGGCTGCTGCTGGTCAACGTGGCCAGCCGCTGCGGCTTCACCCCGCAGTACACCGGCCTGGAGCAGCTGTGGCAGGACCATCGCGAACGCGGCCTAGTGGTGATCGGCTTTCCGTGTAATCAGTTCGGCGCGCAGGAGCCCGGCGATGCCGCCCGGATCCGCGCGTTCTGTTCGCTGGACTATCCGGTGAGCTTCCCGCTGTCAGCCAGGATCGAGGTCAACGGGCCGGCGGCCGATCCGCTGTGGCAGTGGTTGTCCACGCAGAAACGCGGCCTGTTGGGCAGCGCGCGCATCAAGTGGAATTTCACCAAATTCCTGATCGACCGCGATGGCCAGGTGCAGTCACGCTTCGCTCCCACCACCACCCCGGCCCAGCTCCGCCGCCACCTCGAAAAATGACGCGGGGATCGGTAGCGCCGAGCCATGCTCGGCGGGCTTCACCGTTCACGGCCCGCTGCGCTCGCCGAGCGTGGCTCGGCGCTACCGGTTACTTTTCGACGAAGGCGCGTTCGAAGACGTAATGGCCGGGGCTGCCGATGCGCGGGGAGACCTGGAAGCCCTTGGCGTCCAGCACCGTGCGCAGATCGGCCAGCATCTGCGGGCTGCCACAGATCATCGCGCGGTCGTTGGCCGGGTCCAGTTCCGGCAGGCCCAGGGTGCGCTGCATCTGCCCGCTTTCCAGCAGCGAGGTCAGCCGGCCCTGATTGGTGAAGGGTTCGCGGGTGACCGCCGGGTAATACAGCAGCTTGTCGCCGATCATCTCGCCCAGGAACTCGTGCTCGCGCAGTCCGCGTTCGAAGTAATCGCGGTAAGCCAGATCCTTTTCGTAACGCACGCCGTGGGTAAGGATCACCTTGTCGAAGCGCTCGTAGGTTTCCGGATCCTTGATCACCGAAAGCCACGGCGCCATGCCGGTGCCGGTGCCCAGCAGGTACAGGTTCCTGCCCGGGTGCAGGTCGCTGATCAGCAGGGTGCCGGTCGGCTTCTTGCCGACCAGTACCTTGTCGCCCGGCTTGATGTGCTGCAGGCGCGAAGTCAGCGGGCCGTCCTGCACCTTGATGCTGAAGAACTCCAGGTTTTCTTCCCAGTTCGCGCTGGCGATGGAATACGCGCGCAGCAGTGGCCGCGCCTCGGTTTCCAGGCCGATCATCACGAACTGGCCGTTCTCGAAGCGGAACCCGCTGTCACGGGTCAAGGTGAAACTGAAGTAGGCATCGGTCCAGTGGCGGACCTCAAGCACCGTCTCGGCGCCGAAAGCAGCAGACATGGGGGTAGCGTATCCAGGAAATCGTCCCGGATATTCTACCTCAAATGAGACAGGTTCTCATTGGCCGGAATGAGAGGCGTTCGTGACCACCGTTCAGCGATAACCGGCAGCCTGCAGCTCGAACAGCTCGGCATAGCGGCCGCCTTCGGCCATCAGCTGTGCATGGCTGCCACTGGCCTCGATCCGGCCATCGGCCAGCACCAGGATGCGATCGGCCATGCGCACGGAGGAAAACCGATGCGAGATCAGTACCGCGGTGCGCTGTTCGGACAGCTCGCGGAAGCGCTGGAACACTTCGTACTCGGCGCGTGCATCGAGCGCGGCGGTCGGCTCGTCCAGGATCATCACCTGGGCCTGGCGCATGTACGCGCGGGCGATGGCGATCTTCTGCCACTGGCCGCCGGACAGGTCCACGCCCTGCTTGAAGCGGCGGCCGATCACCTGCTGGTAGCCGCCGGGAAGCGCCTGGATGACCTCTTCGGCCATGCCGCGGCGGGCGGCATCGCGGATGCGCTGCGTGTCGTCCAGCGCATCGACCTGGCCGACACCGATGTTCTCGCCGGCGGTGAGGTTGTAGCGCACGAAGTCCTGGAAGATCACCCCCATGTTGGCGCGCAGGTCGTCCAGGTCGTAGTCGCGCAGGTCGCGACCATCAAGCAGGATCCGGCCCTCGTCCGGGTCGTACAATCGCGCCAGCAGCTTGACCAGGGTGGTCTTGCCGGCGCCGTTCTCGCCGACCAGCGCGAGCACTTCGCCGGCATGCAGCTGGAAGTCGAGATGGCGCACGGCCCAGCTCTCCGCATCCGGATAGCGGAAGCCAACGTTCTCGAACACGAAGCCCACGCGGATCGGTCGCGGTACCGGCACCGCATCGGGGCGGGTGTGGATTTCCGGGGTGATCTGGAAGAACGAGAACAGATCATCCAGGTACAGCGCCTGGCTGGCCACCTGCGAAAAACCGATCAGCAGGCCTTCAAGCAACTGGCGCAAACGCAGGAAACTGCCGGCCAGGAAGGTCAGGTCACCAATGCTGAAATCACCGCGCACGGTGCGCCAGGCGATGTACGCATAGGCGGTGTAGTAGCCCAGCGTACCCAATGCGGCCAGCAGCGTGCCCCAGAACGCACGCTTGCGCGCCAGCGCGCGGTTGGCGTGGAAGAAACGATCGGCGAGGAGTTTGTAGCGGTCGATCAGGAACCGGTGGAGGTTGAATATCTTTACCTCCTTGGCGGTTTCCACGCTGGCGCCGACCTGGCGCAGGTAATCCAGCTGCCTGCGTTCGGGGGTCCATTGAAAATTGAGGCTGTAGCCAGCCGCATTGAAATGCGATTCGCCGATGAAGGCCGGCACCAGCGCCAGTGCCAGCAGCACGATCAGCCACGGCGCGTAGACCAGCAGGCCCACCGCGAGGCTGGCCACGGTAATCGCATCCTGGACCTGGCCGAACAATTGGCTCATCAGGTTCATCCGCCCCATGGTCTGGCGCCGCGCACGGTCCAGCTTGTCCTGCAGTTCGGGGTCCTCGAAGTCCTCCAGGTCCAGCGAGGCCGCGTGCTCCATCAGGCGCACGCTGGTGACGTTGGTGAACAGTTCCGACAGCAGTGAGTCGGCGTAGCTGACGATGCGTCCCAGCAGGTCCGATGCGATGGCCAGGCCGAACTCCAGCGCCAGCAGGGACAGCAGCGGAGTGAGCGATCCGCTGGCCAGCGCCTCGCCGAATGGCGGGAAACCGGCCTCATGCTGGCTGAGCAGCACGGCCGAATCGATGATCAGCTTGCCGACATACAACATCGCCACCGGCAGCAGGGCGCGGATGATGCGCAGCCCCAGGCTGGCGCTGGCCAGCCACGGGTTGGTCTGCCAGACCTGGCGCAGGAAGGGCGGCAGGTTGCGCATCGCCGAGAAGCGCTGGCGCAGGCTGGGATTCTTCTGGCCGGGCGCACCGGCAGCGGAGGAGGCAGGCATGGGCGCTATTGTGCGCGCCGCCGCCGTGGTTGCGGCATGAACCCTCCGCGCGTCGGCTCAGCCCGCCGGTTCCGCGCTGACAGGCGACTGCAGTGCGCCGGGCTGCAGCAGTTGCATCTGATCGAGGACCGCTGCGCTGGCTTCACTGGGCGGGCGTGCATTCTCGACCGGAAGATAGTCGGCGTCGCGCACTTCGATGCCGTACGGGCGGATCAACAGCGTTTCCGCACCGATGCGTACCGCACGGGCCGTCCATGATTCGACCAGCAGCGGGCGTTCCGCCGGCAGAGGCCCGAACAGGTCCAGCCCGGCGGCGAAATCCGAAGGGGGGTTGCTGCAGGCCAACAGGTGGCGCATCAGGGTCGGGACGATGTCCATGTGGCTGGTGACGGCCGATTCCAGGGCCGGTGCGCGGCCAGGCCAGCGTATCAACATCGGCACGCGGGTCTGTACGTCGCTGAAGTTGCTGTTGTGCCCCCAGTCGTTCTGGCCGAGGTCGTTGAATGATTCGCCATGGTCACTGGTGATGATCACAACCGTGCTGTCGGCTTGTCCGGTGTCCTCCAGTGTCTGCAACAGCTGGCCGATCAGCGTATCGGCCTTGAGCACGGCGTTGCGGTAGCGGTTGAACAGGGGCGCCGGATCGGTGGAGCGCCCGGCCCTGAGGTGGGCGCCTGGTGCGGCCTGCGGCAGGAACCGCTGCTCGGCCTCTGTCGGCACGGCGTAGGGCGCGTGCGCCCCGTCCAGAAGGATGAAGCCGAAGAAGGGCTGGCCAGCGGTCTGTGCATGCAATGCGTTGGTCATCCGGGTGACCACATCACGGTCGCGTCGGTCCTGCGCGGCATCATCCGGCGCCGTGTGCAGCGGTGCATCCGTCTCGACGAACACCGCGCGGTCCATGCGGGCACCGCGCAGCGAGGCGCCACCGTACAGATGGAAGGCATAGTCTTGCTGCTGCAGCTGGCGCAGCAGCTCCGGCCCACGTCGATGCTGGATCATGGTGTTGGTGTGCAACGCCGGCAGGCCGTAGAACAGCCCGAACAGGCCGTGCATGGTGTTGTTGCCGGTGCTGTAGTGCTGTCCTGCCTGCCATGCCGTCGCGGCGAAGCCGGATGCATGCGGCATCTGTTCGGTCGTGAGCATGTCATGGCGGAGCGAGTCGACCACGATCATCAGCACATTGAGGGGCCGCTGCGCATGGCACTGCAGCGGCGCGCGGGGATAGAGCAGGGCGGTGCCGTGGGCCGGCTGCTCGGCAAGCGAGCGCTGCGAGCGGTCGTCGCGCGCCCACCCCAGTTCCACCATCTGCCGCCGTGCGGTGGCAGTGTGCAGCCACGGAATCGCACGCAGGCCCGCCATCGCATCCGCACGGCCCTTGCCGTCATACCAGATACCCATGGCCTGGGTGACCACCACCAGCGGCAGCAGCAGGCCCAGCCAGCGCCCGTCCAGGCGCGCGCCAGGCCCGTCGCGCAGCCGGCGGGCGAACAGCAGCTGCGCCGCCGCCAGAGCGGTGACCCCGGCGGTTGCGGCCACCCAGGTCCCGGGCGTCAGCCCAAGCTGGCCCAGCAGGCCACCATTGAGCATCAGCGCGACCACCAGGCCGTTGATATGGAAGCCGAACTGGTGGAAGACGCGTGCATCGATCAGGATCGCCATCCACCACAGGGTGGTCAGCACCACGACGGTAGGCAGCGCCCAGGCGCGCAGTGGTCTGATCATTCCAAGCAGCCAAGCGGGTGTACCGCACAGGGCCATGCCAAGACCCAACTGCGCAGCGAGCGCCACCCCTGCGAACAGCTGCGCATCCATCGCGGTAGGCCATTCGATGTTGAGCAGCACCGGCACGGCGGACAGCACCGCATTGATCAGCAGATACGTCGGCAGCCACGCGCTGTGACGCGTAGCGAAAGGGATGCAGCCTGAGTCAGCCATGCGTAACGTCCCGCCTTGAAGAAGGCGGGACCATACGGGGGAAGCGGTCGCCCAGGCCGCGATATAGGCACAAAAAATGGTGCGTGCCTAACGAATAGACAGTCAGGGCGACTTGCTGGCGCGAATGACTGGTTTCAGCGTAGGAATCATCGCGATCAGCATGCCGAACGCAGAGCGCCGACATGCAGCTGCGATTCAGTTACTTACGGCAGCGGCGGGAGCAGTCCGGCGCCCAGCCGGTTCCAGGCATTGATCACCGCCACTGCCATGCTCAGGTCACTGATGCCCTTGTCATCGAAATGCGGCCGCAGCGCATCGAAGGCGGCATCGGACGGCGCACCGTCCGGCAGCCGCGTCAACGCTTCGGCCCAGCCCAGCGCGGCCCGCTCGCGGGCATCGAAGAAGCGGCTCTCGCGCCAGGCCGCCACGGTATCCAGCTTGCGCGGCTCGATGTCGGCCTTACGCAGTGCGGTCGAATGCATGTCCAGGCAGTAGGCGCAGCCGTTGATCTGCGAAACGCGCAGATAGACCAGCTCCTGCAGTTCGTGATCCAGCGAGCTGGCATGCACGGTCGTGCTCACCGCCAACAGTCCCTTGAAGGCATCAGCGGCGAGTCGGGTGTAGGCAACGCGGGGGGCAGCGGTATTCATTTGCAGGCTCCAATGGCGGCCCGGATGGGCGGCCTTTCACTGCAAGGACGCGCCAGCGCGCAGGCCTGTGACAGCCGCCCCGAGCTTTTCCGGATTGAGCACGCTGTACAGCGCGATGATGCGGCCCTGTTCAACCACGATCGTGGTGACCGACTGCAGTCGCGGGCCATCGAAACGCAGGATCGCCGGCTCCCCGTTGACCGTGCCGAGGCGTGCGGCCAACGAGCCGCCGCGACGGGCGATCGCCCAGTAAAGGCGGCCGATCCGCTCGGCGCCGAGCAGCGGACGGATGCCGGCGGTGACCACCCCACCGCCATCGGAAACGTGGCGGGCGTTGGCGTGCAGAAGGGCCTGGATCGCCTCGCTGTCACCCCGCTGGGAGGCGTCCATGAAACGCGCAAGCAGTTGACGATGCTGTCCTGCGTCGGCTGCGAAGCGTGGACGGCCCTCGCGCAGGCGTTTGCGCGCCCGGTGCACCATCTGCCTGCAGTTGGCTTCGCTGTGGCCCAACAGGGCGGCCACCTGCGTGTAGTCGTGGTCGAAGACCTCCTTCAGCAGGAAGGCGGCGCGCTCGTCCGGTGCCAGCTGTTCCAGCAGCGCAAGGAAGGCCAGCGACACATCCTCGGCCAGCGCATGTAGCTGCGCCGGGTCCGGCGCTGCAGGCAGCTCCAGAGTGATGTCCAGGGGCTCAGGCAGCCAGGGGCCGATGTAGTCGGTGCGCTGGCGTTTGAGCGCACGCAGGCGATCCAGTCCCAGCCGGGTGGTGGCGGTCACCAGCCATGCCAGGGGATCGGCGATCTCCGCATGCGCGGCGCCGGCCCAGCGCAGCCAGGCCTCCTGCACGATGTCTTCGGCATCGGCACGGCTGCCGAGCAGCCGGTAGGCCAGTGCCAGCAGGCGCGGGCGATGTGAATGGAAAGCCGATTCTGCGTTCATGTACCCAGGACGCCCCACCGAGGGACGCTGTGACAGGTGCCGCCAGTGGAACACGGTTTCGTCGGCGGCGTCAGCGTCCCGGCGCTACAGCGGCGGGCGCGCGGGGTAAAATGGGCGGATTACCCCCGCCAGCCCCGAGCAAGCGAGCAAGCCGTGACATCGATCAAGCAGGAAGACCTCATCCAGTCCATCGCCGACGCGCTGCAGTACATCTCGTACTACCACCCGGTGGATTACATCAAGAGCTTGGCCGCGGCCTACGAGCGCGAGGAATCCCCGGCGGCCAAGGAAGCGATGGCCCAGATCCTGATCAATTCGCGGATGTGCGCCGAAGGCCATCGGCCGATCTGCCAGGATACCGGCATCGTCACCGTGTTCCTGGAAATCGGCATGAACGTGCGCTGGGACGACGCCACCATGGGCGTGGAGGACATGGCCAACGAAGGCGTGCGCCGCGCCTACAACCATCCGGACAACAAGCTGCGCGCCTCGGTACTGGCCGATCCGGCCGGCAAGCGCATCAACACCAAGGACAACACCCCCGGCGTGGTCAACGTCAAGGTGGTGCCGGGCAATACGGTGGATGTGATCGTCGCCGCCAAGGGCGGTGGTTCGGAAGCCAAGAGCAAGTTCGCCATGCTCAATCCTTCCGATTCGATCGTCGACTGGGTGCTGAAGACGGTGCCGACGATGGGCGCCGGCTGGTGCCCGCCGGGGATGCTCGGCATCGGCATCGGCGGCACCGCCGAAAAGGCGATGCTGCTGGCCAAAGAATCGCTGATGGAGCCGATCGACATCAACGAACTGAGGGCCCGTGGTGCGTCCAACCGCGCCGAAGCGCTGCGCCTGGAGCTGTTCGACAAGGTCAACGCGCTGGGTATCGGGGCGCAGGGCTTGGGCGGCCTGACCACCGTGTTGGACATCAAGGTCAAGGACTTCCCCACCCACGCAGCGAACCTGCCGGTGGCGATGATCCCGAACTGCGCGGCCACCCGCCATGCGCACTTCACGTTGGACGGCAGCGGTCCGGTGATGCTGGATCCGCCGTCGCTTGAAGACTGGCCGCAGATCACCTACGACGCATCCAAGGGCACCCGCGTGGACCTGGATACGATCACCCCGGCCGACGTGGCCAGCTGGAAGCCGGGCCAGACCCTGCTGCTCAACGGCAAGCTGCTGACCGGCCGCGATGCCGCGCACAAGCGCATCGTGGAGATGCTGGACAAGGGCGAACCGCTGCCGGTCGACTTGAAGGGGCGCTTCATCTACTACGTGGGCCCGGTCGATCCGGTGCGCGATGAAGTGGTGGGCCCGGCCGGCCCGACCACCGCCACGCGCATGGACAAGTTCACCCGCCAGGTGCTGGAGCAGACCGGTCTGCTGGGCATGGTCGGCAAGGCCGAGCGCGGTCCGGCGGCGATCGAGGCGATCCGTGACAACAAATCGGCCTACCTGATGGCGGTCGGCGGCTCGGCTTACCTGGTGTCCAAGGCGATCAAGGCGGCCAAGGTGGTCGGCTTCGCCGACCTGGGCATGGAAGCCATCTACGAGTTCACCGTGCAGGACATGCCGGTGACGGTGGCGGTCGATTCGACCGGCGAGTCGGTGCATCAGACCGGTCCGCGCGAATGGCAGGCACGGATCGGCAAGATTCCGGTCGTGGTGGCCTGAAGCGCGCGGGTGGGTGATGATCGTGGATCGTCACCCACCGCGTGTTACAGGATGTCCAGCGCCCGTTCGGGCGGGCGGCGCAGGCGCGTGCCCCTTTTCGGTGATCACGATCGGCCGGTGATCAGCCGCGGGTGCGCGGCCATGGCGTGACGGACATCAGAACCACTCCAGCAATGACACGCCCACGCCGATGTAGGTGGCCTTGTGGTTGTAGTCGATCATGCTTTCGCCGTAGCCATCGAACACCTGGACGTGGCCGCGCAGCAGGTTGCTGATCGGGAAGCCATAGTCCAGCTGCAGCGCGCCGTGCGAACGGTCGCCGCTGCGCAGCGAATGCCGCCCCATCAAGGCGATTTCATGGCCATTGCGGTTCCACACCAGGGTGGCATCGCCGCGGCCCATGTAGTCCTCGATGTCCGGGTTGTTGTCATCACTGCGCGACTCCGGCAGCCGGTACCACGGGCGCAGCGTCAGTGCCCAGTTTTCGCGGTCCAGGCCGACGCTGACGATGACCCGGTTCCAGCTGCGCGAGAACGGATCGGCGCGGCCATTGGACTGGTGGTTGATGCCGATGGCGCTCATGCGGCCACGCCAGCCACCGATGGAGTAGCCATTGCGGAACACCGCCATGACCTCCGGTTCGTAGTTGGTTTCACGGAACGGGCGCGAATTGTCCGCGTTGTAGGCCTGCCAGCGCGAGCTCTGCGTGTAGCCGGCCCAGATGTCACCGTTATCGCCGAACAGGTTCTCCACGATCTTGGTCTTGAAGCTCAGCTGGAACTTCAATTCGTTGCTGTCCAGCAGCTGCGGGGTGGTGACCGTGTTGGCCGGGTTCGGCGATTGCGGGGTGAGGTTCTTGTTGCTGGTCCAGAACGCGGGCAGCAGGTACACCGGCTTGTAGGCGCGCAGCTGGAACGGCCCCAGCTTGGAGTCTTCGGCCAGCTCCCAGCGGCTGTCCAGCAGCGATCCGCGGCCGGCATTGGCCAGCGCTGCATCGTGCGGGGCCGGGCGGAACAGGTCGCCCACGCGCGAGCGCAGCTTCTCCTCGCCTTCGCTGACGCGGACTTCGCGCCGTTCTTCCTTGCGTGCCTCAGCGGCGGCTTCGGCTGCGGCGTCGGCCTGCGCCGTGGTGGCCTGGGTGGGACCGAACAGCTGGTCATAGCAGGCAAGCCGCGCCGCGTCGGTGGTGATGGCGGCACACGCGCTGGGCGATGTAGCAGGCGAAGCGGTGAATTCCTGCGCGGCCAGCGGGGCACTGGACAGGGCCAGCACGAACGGAGCCAGGCGGGGAAGCGGGGAAGTGAGGGTCATTGCTGCGGGCCCTTGAACGAGGCTGAATTGGAGTAAGTGAACGCAGTGTGGCGTGCGCTGGCGTGACCCGCCAGTGCGCGGTTATGACAGTCATGCGCGTGAGGCAGCGTGAAAGTGGAGTGAGCTCAGAGCAGCCAGGCGAACGCGAACAGCCCCAGCATCGCCACCAGCAGTGCGACCTTCAAGGCCATGCCCAGCAGGATGCCCAGCCAGGTCGCCAAGCCGACCTTGGTGGAGCGGCCGAGTTCGCGGCTGTGCCAGTACTCGCCGGCCAGCGCGCCCAGCAGCGGGCCCAGGAACAGCCCGACCGGCATGAAGAACAGCCCGGCGATGCTGCCGATGAAGGTGCCCCACAGGGCCTTGCGGCTGGCCCCCACGCGTTGCGCCCCCACCACGGTCGCCAGGATGTCCACCACGAAGGACAGCACGGTCAACACCGCCAGCACGGTGAGCACCGGCCAGCCGACGTGGACGAAGCCGTCAGCCCATGCCGCCAGCAGCAGGCCGAGGAAGACCAGCGGAATGCCGGGTAGCGCGGGGAGCACGATGCCGGCGATGCCCAGCGCGATGCACACTGCAGCGATCAGATACAAGATGAATGAGAGGTCCATGCTAAGCCGTATGGAGTACGAAAAGGGGTTGACACATCGATCAATCTACCCGTTGCAATTTGATTTATGTCGGGTTAACGTGACCGCGCTGAGCTTGGCAAGGTCACCGTGGATCGTGGCCTGATGATGGTAGATCCCCGCGATCCGCTGCATCGTTGTACCTCGCTTCCTCCTTGCTCGTCAGCCGCCTGTCAGGGCGTAACCAATTACAAGACAGTAAGGGAGTAGCAAAGATGGCTGAGAAGGGCACCGTCAAGTGGTTCAACGATGCGAAAGGCTTTGGTTTCATCAGCCGTGAGAGTGGCGAGGATGTGTTCGTTCACTTTCGCGCCATTGAATCGCAGGGCTTCAAGTCGCTGAAGGAAGGCCAGGCCGTCGAGTTCGAGGTGGTCACCGGCCAGAAGGGTCTGCAGGCGGACAAGGTCAAGCCGCTCTGATTGAACGCGCCGCGTTTGTTTCAGCAGAAGGGCCCGCGTGAGCGGGCCCTTCTGGTTTGCATCGCGGTAACCGCCGGTCGATCAGCGCAGTACCACGCGACCGTTCACCACGCGCACATAGGTGTTCTCGCGGATGCCGCCCAGGTCGCGCTGGTTCACCACGATGGTGCGGCCATCGTCCATGCGCACCGAGATGTCGTAGGTATCGCTGGTGACGTTCTTCTGGATCTGGTTGCCGGCCAGTGCGCCGCCCACTGCGCCTGCCGCGGCTGCGATGTTCTTGTTGCCCCGGCTGCCGCCGGTGTGGTCGGAGATTTCATGGCCGGCGACTGCGCCGACGATGCCGCCCAGCACCGCGCCGGTCGCAGAAGGCGCCGCGCGGCCGGAGGCCACGGTATTGATGCGGGTCACGATGCCGCAGTCCGCGCAACGGTTGGTGTTGTAGTTGCCACCGTTGTTGCTGTAGCCGCTGTTGTTGTTGCCGTAACCGCCGCCGCCGTAACCGGGGGAGGTGGCACAACCGGCCAGGGCGAGGGTGGCGATTGCACTTGCGGCAATGAGCTGGATCTTCATGGGTGGTTCTCCTGGCCAGAAAGAGTGGTAAGGCGTCTGGTGCGCGTGGGAGGATCGTCCTTCTTTGAACGTGAACGGCGTGCCAACCCTTCCCGGGTTTCATGGCTGGCGGATGAACCGCGCCCCGCGGACGAGCGACGCGGCACCTGCGCGGGAACGGCCGAAGAGCCGTTAAAATGGCGCGATGAACGATCAGATCAAAGAACGCTTCGCCGGCGTGGAACGGCTGTATGGGCGCGGATCGCTGGAAACCCTGCAAGCACGCCGGGTCGCCGTGGTCGGCATGGGCGGGGTCGGTTCGTGGGTGGTGGAGGCGCTGGCCCGGTCGGCCGTTGGACACCTGACCTTGATCGATGCCGACGACATCTGCGTGTCCAACACCAACCGCCAGTTGCCGGCCCTGGAAGGCAACTACGGGCGCAACAAGTCGGTGGCGATGGCCGAGCGCTGCCGCGCCATCAATCCGGGCATCGACGTGGACCCGGTCGAAGCGTTCCTGACCCCGGCCAACATGGTCGAGCTGCTGGATCGCGGTTTCGACCTGGTCATCGATGCCTGTGACAGCTTCCGGGTCAAGGTGGAAACCATCGCATGGTGCCGTCGGCGCAAGCTGCCGCTGCTCACCGTCGGTGCCGCCGGTGGCCGTACCGATCCCACCCTGGTGCGGGTGCGTGATGTATCGCGCACCGAACACGATGCGATGCTGGCGCTGATCCGCAAGAAGCTGCGCAGCGAGTTCAACTTCCCCAAGAACGCCAAACGTTACTTCGGCGTGCCGGCGATCTATTCGCTGGAAAACGTGCGCTATCCGCAGGCCGACGGCAGCGTCTGCGGCATACGCCCGGAGCTGGGCCCGGATGCCACGCTGAAGCTGGACTGCGGCGCCGGCCTCGGTGCGGCGACCCACATCACCGGCGCGTTTGCTTTCACTGCGGTGGCCAAGGCACTGGAAATGCTGCTTGCGCCGAAGAAGCCGCAGGCGGAAACGGCCGCCTGAGCGGCCGTGGGCCCCGCCCAGGCGGCGGGGGTCAAGCCGCTGTGGCAGGCAGGCCGAACAGCCGCTGCGCGTTGGCGGCGGTCGCCTCGGCAAGCGCCTGCAGGCTGATGCCACGGCGTCCGGCGATGTGCGTGGCGATGTCATGCAGCCGCGCCGGTTCGTTGCGCTGTCCACGGATGCCTGCATCCGGCTGGTCGGGGGCATCGGTTTCCAGCAGCAGTTGTTCCAGCGGCATGGCCTGTACGAGGCGGTGCAGTCGCTGCGCGCGGTCGTAGGTGACCGGTCCGCCCAGTCCCAGCAGGAAACCCGCCTTGTGCAGCTGCGCGGCCTGTTCGGGGCTGCCTGAGAAACTGTGGACCACCCCGCGCAGTCCGCCCACCCGGCGCACCGCGGCGATCACCGCATCCACCGCGCGCCGCGCATGCACGATCACCGGCAGGTCGAACTCGCGTGCCAGCTCCAGCTGCGCCACGAAATAGTGCTGCTGCAGGTCGCGGTCGAGGTCTTCGATGAAGAAGTCCAGGCCGCACTCGCCGATCGCGCATGGACGCTCGCGTTCGATCCACTGCCGGAGCTCGTCCACGTGTTCGCGCGTGTGCTCGGCCAGGAACACCGGATGCAGTCCATAAGCGGGATACAGCCCCGGGGCCTGCAGGCATACCTCGCGCAGCTTCGGCCAGCTCGCGGCAGTGACGGCCGGTACCACCTGCGCCATCACGCCGGCAGCGCGTGCGCGCGCGATCACCTGCGCACGGTCCGGATCGAACTCACCTGCATCCAGGTGGCAATGGCTGTCCACCAGCACGATCAGCGCAGCTCCAGCGGTGGCTTGGCCGGTTGCCGGGTCTTCCAGCTGGCAAGCAGCAGGGTGCCCATGCCGAGCAGCAGCTCGTCCACGAACGGAATCGGGTCCGGTACCACCAGGGTCACCGCGAACAGGCCGGCGGTGAGTTTGAACAGGGTGGGGAAGCGCAGTCGGCGCGCCCAGTTGAGCAGGGGCAGCAGCATGGGATTGGCCATCGTGGGGTTCCGTGCGGACAACTGCAGACGCTACCATGGAGCTTGGCCGGCAGTTTCCTGAATGGGAGTCAGGATCTAAAGGTTCTGTCGATATTCCGTTCAGGCAGCGCATGCTGCAATCCACATCGTGAACGTTGCGGGTGGTCCGCAAGGAGCAGGTCATGAAATCAACTACTACTACTGTCCTGGTCGCCGCCGGCGCGCTGCTGGTCGGTGGCATCGCCACCGCCGCCTTCATGAAAAGCGGTGACACTTCTCCTGGTTACGTGACCGCCGCCGACGGCACGCTGCTGCCCGATGGCAGCGTGGCTGATGACGGTGCGCGCACCGACGCGCTGGATGTCGATGCCCGGCGCGGCCTGGAATATGCCGACGTGCTGAAGGTCGCGCCGATCACCCAGAAAGAGAAGGCCTACGCCACGGTCATCGGTACAGAGGCGGTACGCCAGACCTCCAGCACGCAGACTCCGCATGAAGTGTGCGAGGACGTGGTGGTGCAGGAACGCCTGCCCGAGCGCGACGGCAACGTCGGCGGCACGGTCGCCGGCGCGGTCATCGGCGGCCTGCTGGGCAACCAGGTCGGCGGCGGCAACGGTCGCAAGGTCGCCACTGCGGCCGGCGCGGTAGCAGGTGGCATGATCGGCAACAACGTGGACAAGCGCCACGTCGGTGGCCGCGTGGTCAACCGTACCGAGCGCCAGTGCCATACCGAAACCACGACCTCCGAGTCGAGCCAGGTGACCGGCTACAACGTCACCTACCGTAACGAAGACGGCACCACCGGCACCATGCGCATGGACAGCAAGCCGGGCACCCGGATCGCCATGGGCAACACCGACGTGGTCAAGGGTTACGACGTGACCTACCGTTACGACGGTGCCGAGAAGACCATCCGCATGAACGACAAGCCGGCCAGCGATCGCCTGCCGGTGGTCGACGGGCAGCTGGTCACCCAGACCGCCGCGGCCGATGTGGGCACTACCCGCCAGTAACATCGAACGCGCGTGAGTGCGGTACAAGGACAGGTCGGCGCAAGCCGGCCTGTTCTCTTTTGTGCGGCCAGGAAACCTGCATGAGCATCTTCGATCTCCGCCTTGAAACCGAGCGCCTGATCCTGCGGCCACCACAGGCGGCCGATTTGCAGCCATACCTCGACTTCAGTGCCGACGAGGCGGTGATGTCCCACTTGGGCGGTGTGCAGCCGCGATCGGTGGCCTGGCGCAGCTTCTGCGCGCTGTCCGGCGCCTGGCACCTGTTTGGCGTGTCGATGTTCAGCGTCATCGAAAAATCCACGGGGCAGTGGGTGGGTCGACTGGGCCCGTGGCAGCCGCTGGACTGGCCCGGTACGGAGGTGGGCTGGAGCATCCGCCGCCAGAGCTGGGGCCTGGGCTATGCCCCGGAAGCGGCGACTGCGGCGATCGACTGGGCCTTCGCCAGCCTGGGGTGGGGGGAGGTCATCCACACCATCGCCCCGGACAACGTCAATTCGAAAACCGTGGCCGCCAAGCTGGGCAGCACCCTGCTGCGGATCGACGAACTGCCGCCGCCGCATGCCGGCAAACCGGTGGAAGTGTGGGGCCAGAGCCGCGCCGCGTGGCAGGCGAGGCGAAGCCGGTGAACCGCTTGGCAGGCGCGCGTGCTTGCCAGACTGCGCCACGGCACCGGGCCTTCACCGGCGCCGAAGGCGGGCGGGGCTAGTCTGGCCTGCCCTGAACGATGAGGTGATCCCGTGGCCGAGTACACCATCGCCGTGCTGGTTGGCAGCCTGCGCAAGGCGTCGATCAACCTTCGGCTGGCGCGCGCGCTGGAGAAACTCGCCGCGGGCAAGGCACGCTTCGATTTCGTGGAGATCGGCGACCTGCCGCTGTACAACCAGGACTTCGACGCCGATTATCCGGCGCAGGGCAAACGGCTGAAGCAGCAGATCCGCAACGCGGATGCGGTGCTGTTCGTCACTCCCGAATACAACCGCTCGGTGCCGGGCGTGCTGAAGAATGCCATCGACATCGGCTCGCGCCCGTATGGCCACAGCGCCTTCGCCGGCAAGCCGGCAGCGGTGATCGGCGCCTCCATCGGGGTGATCGGCACCGCTCTGGCCCAGCAGCACCTGCGCAACATCCTGGCCTACCTGGACATGCCGGTGCTGGGTCAGCCGGAGGCCTTCCTGCACTTCAAGGAAGGGCTGATCGACGAAGCAGGCACCATCAGCAACGCCGGCACGCAGGAGTTCCTGCAGGGCTTCGTCGACCGCTTCCTGACCCTGGTGGCGGTACACGGCAAGGGTGCCTGAACCGGCCGCTGAGCGGGGCGGGGTGACCGACGCCTGCGATCTGCGATAATGGTGGCCTGCAGGTGCCGCAACGGCGCCTGTCGCAGGTAGTGCGACGCCTCCGCGCCACGCTGGCCGGGCATTGGCGGATATCCCCCGTTTCTCCACGGCTTATCCACAGGCTTGTCCATGGCGGCAGGGTGGCCCGCGTGCCTACACTGATCTCGCCACTTCTGTAGGAAATTCCGCCGCATGGCTGCTCGTTCCGGCTTCAAGTCCGACCGCAGGGAGCGTTCCGATCGCTTCGAACGCGATGAATCGCGCATTGATTCCCTGCGCGTGCCGCCGCATTCGGTCGAAGCCGAGCAGGCGGTGCTGGGTGGCCTGATGCTGGCGCCGGACGCGTTCGACCGCGTCAACGACCAGTTGAACGACGTCGATTTCTACCGTCGCGACCACCAGATGATCTACCGTGCGATCCGGGAGCTGTCCGAGCGTGATCGTCCGTTCGATGCGGTGACCCTGGGCGAATGGTTCGAATCGCAGGGGAAGATGGAGCTGGTCGGCGATGGTGCGTACCTGATCGAGCTGGCCAGCACCACGCCGTCGGCGGCGAACATCGTGGCCTATGCGGAAATCGTGCGTGACAAGGCCGTGCTGCGCCAGTTGATCCAGGTCGGCACGGACATCGTCAACGATGGTTTCCAGCCCGAAGGACGCGAGAGCAGCGAACTGCTCGCCAGCGCGGAAAAATCGGTGTTCGCCATCGCCGAACAGGGCGCGCGCGGGCGCACCGATTTCGTGGCGATGCCCGGTGCCTTGAAGGATGCCTTCGAAGAGCTGCGCAACCGTTTCGAGAACGGCGGCAACATCACCGGCCTGCCGACCGGCTACAACGATTTCGATGCGATGACCGCCGGCCTGCAGCCGACCGATCTGATCATCCTGGCGGCCCGTCCGGCGATGGGCAAGACCACCCTGGCGCTGAACATCGCCGAGTACGCGGCGATCAAGTCGAAGAAGGGCGTGGCGATCTTCTCGATGGAAATGTCGGCCTCGCAGCTGGCGATGCGCTTGATCTCCTCCAATGGCCGCATCAACGCCCAGCGGCTGCGTACCGGCCAGCTGGAAGACGAGGACTGGAGCCGGGTCACCGGCGCGATCCGCATGCTGAAGGAAACCAAGATCTTCATCGACGATACGCCGGGCGTGTCGCCGGAGATCCTGCGTTCCAAGTGCCGCCGCCTGAAGCGCGAGCACGACTTGGGCCTGATCGTGATCGACTACCTGCAGCTGATGAGCGTGCCGGGCAACAGCGAAAACCGCGCCACGGAAATCTCCGAGATCTCGCGCGGCCTGAAGGGCCTGGCCAAGGAACTCAACGTGCCGGTGATCGCGCTGTCCCAGCTCAACCGCTCGCTGGAAACGCGTACCGACAAGCGCCCGGTGATGGCCGATCTTCGCGAATCCGGCGCTATCGAGCAGGATGCGGACATGATCGTCTTCATCTACCGCGACGATTATTACAACAAGGAAAACTCGCCGGACAAGGGCCTGGCCGAGATCATCATCGGCAAGCACCGTGGTGGCCCCACCGGCTCGTGCAAGCTGAAGTTCTTCGGCGAGTACACCCGCTTCGACAACCTGTCCCATGACTCGGTGGGTTCGTTCGAGTAACGGCGGTTGCAACGGGTAGTGACGGCCGCTGGCCGTCATGCCCCGGCTGTTGGTCGCCCTATCCCCGGTTTCGTCGCAAACCCGTTGCGGGGCCGCAGTCCGGCAGCAAGTATGACCCCCAGGGCGGCACGGCGCCGCCAGGGAGACTGTCATGAAGACCTTGTTCGCGCTGGGTGTGTGGTGCCTGCTGTTCGTGCTGTGCTGGCCGTTGGCGATCCTCGCCCTGCTGGCATGGCCGTTCGTGTGGCTGCTGAGCCTGCCGTTCCGGCTGGTCGGGGTGACCTTCTCGGCGTTGTTTGCTTTCCTCGGCGCAGTGTTGATGCTGCCGGCCAGGCTGCTGGGAGGAGGGCGGCCGCAGACCGCATGAAGCAACGGCGCAACAAAAAACCCCGCCTTGGCGGGGTTTTTCGGTTGCAGGCGTGACGGCCAGCGGCCGTCACTACCGCAGGGCGATATCAGTTCGCCTTGTGGATCGCGCGCTTGCTCACGGCCATTGCCGCGTCGTGCACCACTTCGGACAGCGACGGATGCGCGTGGCAGATGCGTGCCAGGTCATCGGCCGAACCGCTGAACTCCATGGTCAGCACGCCTTCGTGCACCAGTTCGGACACGTTCGCGCCCACCAGGTGCATGCCCAGGATGCGATCGGTTTCGGCATGCGCCAGCACCTTGACGAAGCCGCTCGGCTCGATCATCGCTACCGCACGCCCGTTGGCGGCGAACGGGAAGCTGCCGGCCTTGTACGGAATGCCTTCGGCCTTCAGCTGCTGCTCGGTCTTGCCGACCCAGGCCAGCTCCGGCTCGGTGTAGATGACCCACGGAATGGTGTCGAAGTTGACGTGGCCCGGCAGGCCGGCGATCAGCTCGGCAACCGCGATGCCTTCCTCGAAGCCCTTGTGCGCCAGCATCGGGCCGCGCACGCAGTCACCGACCGCCCACACGCCGTTGACGCCGGTGTGGCAATGCGCGTCCACTTCGATCTGGCCACGCTCGTTGATCTTGACGCCCGTGCCTTCGGCCAGCAGGCCCTTGGTGGCGGCGCGACGGCCGACGGCCACCAGCAGCTTGTCCACGACCAGCGACTTCTCGCCTTCGCCGTCGGTGTAGGTCAGCGCGACTTCGGCCTTCTTGCCCTTGCCGGTGACTTCAGCCTTGGACACCTTGGCGCCCAGCTTGATGTCCAGGCCCTGCTTCTTGAACTCCTTCAGCGCGACCTTGCCCACTTCGGCATCGGCGGCGGCCAGGAAGTCCGGCAGTGCTTCCAGGATGGTGACTTCGGCGCCGAGGCGCTTCCACACGCTGCCCAGTTCCAGGCCGATCACGCCGGCGCCGATCACGGCCAGGCGCTTGGGGACTTCGGTGAAGTCCAGGCCGCCGACGTTGTCGACGATGGTCTCACCGTCGAACCTGGCGAACGGCAGTTCGATCGAATCCGAACCGGCGGCGATGATCACGTTGGTGCCCTTCAGCTCGACGATCGAACCATCGTGCTGGGTCACCTTGACCACGTTGTCCTTCTGCAGTTCGCCGAAGCCGTAATACGCGGCCACCTTGTTCGCCTTGAACAGCATGGCGATGCCACCGGTGAACTGCTTGACGATCTTGTCCTTGCGGCCAACCATCGCTTCGACGTCCATCTTGGCGTCCTTGAAGCTGATGCCGTGGTCGCCGAAGATGTGGCCCATGTTCCAGTACTGGCGCGAGGAGTCCAGCAGCGCCTTGGACGGGATGCAGCCCACGCGCAGGCAGGTGCCGCCGAGGGCGGGCTTGCCGTCCTTGCCCAGCGCGGCGTCGATGCAGGCCGTCTTCAGGCCCAGCTGGGCGGCACGGATGGCGGCGTGGTAGCCGGCCGGGCCGGCACCGATGACGACGACGTCGAATTGTTCAGCCATTTGAGAGTCCTTGATGCATTCCTCGACCCGTGCAAGCGGGCCGGTGGCGCAGTGCGCCGGGAGGCGGGGAGGGCCGTTGGCCATGCCCCGGAACGACAGACCCCTCCCGCGGGCGGGAGGGGTCGGCGGGTCTTACAGGCCGAACAGCATGCGGCCCGGGTTTTCCAGCTGGTTCTTGATGTCCACCAGGAACTGCACCGAATCCTTGCCGTCGATGATGCGGTGGTCGTAGGACAGCGCCAGGTACATCATCGGCGCGATCACGACCTGGCCGTTTTCGGCGATCGGACGTTCCTTGATCGCGTGCATGCCCAGGATGGCGCTCTGCGGCGGGTTGATGATCGGGGTGGACAGCAGTGAACCGAAGGTGCCGCCGTTGGTCACGGTGAAGGTGCCGCCCTGCAGGTCGTCCAGGCCCAGCTTGCCGTCACGCGCTTTCTTGGCGTAGTCGGCGATGCCCTTTTCGATGTCGGCGAACGACTGGCGTTCAACGTTGCGCAGCACCGGCGTCACCAGGCCCTTGTCGGTGGACACGGCGATGGAGATGTCCGAGTAGCCGTGATAGATCACGTCGCTGCCGTCGACCGATGCATTGACCAGCGGGAAGCGCTGCAGCGCGTTGGCAGCGGCCTTGACGAAGAAGCTCATGAATCCGAGCTTGATCCCGTGGGCCTTCTGGAACTCTTCCTGCAGCTCCTTGCGCGCGGCCGACACCTTGGCGAGGTTGACCTCGTTGAAGGTGGTCAGCATCGCGGTGCTGTTCTTGGATTCCATCAGGCGGTCGGCGATGCGCTTGCGCATGCGGGTCATCGGCACGCGTTCTTCCGGACGCGCACCACCGGCCTTGCCGGCGCCGCCGTTGCGGGCGTAGTTGACGATGTCTTCCTTGGTCACCGCGCCGCGACGGCCGGTGCCGTCCACGTCGGCCGGGTTCACGCCTTCGGTGATCGCCGAGAAGCGGGCGCCCGGGGGCAGCGAATCGGCAGCCGACTTCGATGCGGCCGGGGCAGCGGCAGCGGCCTTCGGTGCCTCGGTGGCCTGCGCCGGTGCGGCTTCAGCCTTCTTCTCTTCAGCGGCCGGGGCCGGCGCAGCGGCTTCAGCCACCGCGCCTTCCTCGATGATCGCCAGCACCTGGGCGCTGGTGACCGTGTCGCCTTCCTGGAACTTGATTTCCTTCAGCACGCCGTCGACGGTCGACGGGACTTCCAGAACGACCTTGTCGGTCTCCAGGTCAACCAGATTCTCGTCACGCTTGACGGCGTCGCCGACCTTCTTGTGCCAGGTGGCGATGGTGCCGTCGGAGACGGATTCGGGCAAAACCGGGACTTTGACTTCGGTGGCCATGCGGGAGCTTCCTGGGTTCGTATTTCTGGAATAGGGGAGGGTTATTCGGCGACCGAGTCGTCGAACGGGTTGACCAGGGCATCGGCGACCAGCTTCTGCTGCTCGATGACATGGTCAGCCATGTGGCCGGCGGCCGGCGATGCCGAACGCGCGCGACCCGCGTAATGGAGGTTCTGGCCATCGGCGACGCAGAACTGCAGGTGGTGGCGGATCTGGTACCACGCGCCCTGGTTCTGCGGCTCTTCCTGCGTCCACACCACGTCGGTGGCCTTGCCGTACTTCTTCAGTTCGGCAGCCAGCAGCGCGCGCGGGAACGGATACAGCTGCTCCACGCGGATGATCGCCACGTCGTCCTGGCCACGCTTGGTCTGGTCTTCCAGCAGGTCGTAGTAGACCTTGCCCGAGCACAGCACCACGCGCTTGACCTTCTTCGGGTCGGCCTTGGCGTCGCCGATCAGGTGCTGGAACTCGCCATTGGCCAGCTCTTCCAGCGTCGACACGGCCAGCTTGTGGCGCAGCAGCGACTTCGGCGACATCACCACCAGCGGCTTGCGGGTGGTCAGGTGCTGCTGGCGACGCAGCATGTGGAACGCCTGCGCCGGGGTGGACGGGACCACCACCAGCATGTTCTCCAGCGCGCAAAGCTGCAGGAAGCGCTCAAGGCGCGCCGAGCTGTGTTCCGGACCCTGCCCTTCGTAACCGTGCGGCAGCAGCAGGGTCAGCCCGGTCAGGCGGCCCCACTTGGCTTCACCGGCGGCGATGAACTGGTCGATGACCACCTGCGCGCCGTTGGCGAAGTCGCCGAACTGGCCTTCCCAGATGCACAGGGTGCCCGGGTCGGTGGTGGAGAAGCCGTACTCGAAGGCCATCACCGCTTCTTCGCTGAGCAGCGAATCGATGATGGTGGCCTTCTCCGGCGAATCCACCAGCTCGCGCAGCGGCAGGTAGTACTGGTCGGTGTTCTGGTCGTGCAGGATCGCGTGGCGGTGGGTGAACGTACCGCGGCCGACGTCCTGGCCGACCAGGCGCAGGCGGTGGCCTTCGTCCAGCAGGGTGGCGTAGGCGAGGTTCTCGGCAAAGCCCCAGTCGCCCGGGATTTCGCCGGCCGCCATCTTGCGGCGGTCCTCGTACACCTTGGCCACGCGCGAATGCACCTGCACGGTGTCCGGAATGGTGGTGATCTGCTTGGCCAGCGAGGTCAGCTTTTCCATGCCGACGGCGGTGCTGATCGTGTCCGACAGCTTGCCGTCCAGCAGCTTGGGCCAATCCACGAACAGCGGGCTGGTCGGCGGGGTCTTTTCCACGGTGGCCAGCTCGGTGGTGTACTCGCCGCTGTCCAGCTTCACGCGGTAGCCATCCACCAGTGCCTTGCCGGCACCGGATTCGATCACGCCGGCCTGTTCAAGCTGCTCGGCGTACATCTCGCGGGTGGTCTTGTGCTTGCGGATCACCTGGTACATCAGCGGCTGGGTGATCGCCGGTTCGTCGGCCTCGTTGTGGCCCCAACGGCGGTAGCACATCAGGTCGATGACCACATCCTTGGCGAACTTCTGCCGGAACTCGAAGGCCAGCTTGGCGGCGAACACCACCGCTTCCGGGTCATCGCCGTTCACATGGAACACCGGCGCGGCGATCATCTTGGCCACGTCGGTGCAATACAGCGTGGAGCGCGAATCTTCCGGGTTGGACGTGGTGAAGCCGACCTGGTTGTTGACCACGATGTGGACCGTGCCGCCGACGGCGAAACCGCGCGCCTGCGACATCTGGAACAGCTCCATCACCACGCCCTGGCCGGCAAACGCGGCATCGCCGTGGATCAGGATCGGCATCACCTGCTTGCGCGCGGTATCGCTGCGGCGCTCCTGGCGCGAGCGCACCGAACCGGCAACCACCGGATCGGCGATTTCAAGGTGCGAGGGATTGAAGGCCAGCGCCAGGTGCACCGGGCCGCCGTCGGTGCTGACGTCGGCCGAGAAGCCCATGTGGTACTTCACATCGCCTGCGGAGGCGTGGTTGTCGTGCTCGAACTTGCCTTCGAACTCGTCGAACAGCTTGCGCGGATTCTTGCCCAGCGTATTGACCAGCACGTTGAGGCGGCCGCGGTGGGCCATGCCGATCACCACGTCCTTGACCCCGTCCTTGCCGGCGTCACGGATGATGGTGTCCATCATCGGGATCAGCGAATCGCCGCCTTCCAGCGAGAAGCGCTTCTGGCCCACGTACTTGGTGTGCAGGTAGCGTTCCAGGCCTTCGGCTGCGGTCAGCCGTTCCAGCGTGCGGCGCTTGGTATCGGCATCCAGCGCGTAATCGCCACCGGCGAGTTCGAGCTTCCTGTATATCCACTGGCGCTGCTCGACTTCGGAGATGTGCATGAACTCCGCGCCGATCGATCCGGTGTAGGTCGCTTTCAGGCGCGCCAGCAGGTCGCGCAGCTTCATGCGCGGCTGGCCACCCACGCCGCCGGTGCTGAACTCGGCGTTCAGATCGGCATCGGACAGGCTGTGGAACGGCAGGCCCAGGTCCGGCGGGTTGGTCGGTTCGGCAAGGCCGAGCGGATCCAGGCGGGCACCGAGGTGGCCACGCGAACGGTAGGCGGTGATCAGGCGGCCGACATTGCGCTCGCGCTCGTCGCCGGCCCCTTCGCCGGTGCCACTCTTCAGCGCGCCCTTGGCGGCGTCGGCGATGTGCGCGATGACGCCCGAGTGCGGAATGTCACCCGCTTCACGGCCCTGGAAGCCGTCGAAGTAGGCCTTCCATTTGGGATCGACACTGTCCGGGGAGACGAGGTACTGCTCGTACAGGTCCTCGACATAGGAGGCGTTGCCGCCGGCGAGCTGCGATGACTGCGCAAACTGCTTCAGTAGATTGTCCACGATGGAGAGTGATTATTCGCTTTGTGGGGTAGGGCTCTGGAAGTACCCGGCCGACTGGATGAATAGCCATGCACGGGCGCGTTCAAACACCCAAATTGTACCCCCATCCGCCGGGGAAGGGGCGTTGCAGCGACGCGATCGGGGCCCCCGGTGTCGCTGCCAGACAGGTTGCGCGGGGCCGGCGGGCTCAGATGCCGAGGGCGCGCAGCTCGCTGCAATCGCGCGAACGGTCCCAGACGCGCTGCAATTGCTGCTCCAGCGGCTGCGAACGTGAAGGCAGTGCGATGCCGGCCTCGCCCTCGAGGCGATGTCCCATCAGACGAAAGTAGTAGTCGCCTGCATCATTGGCGATGCCGGCCGAGGCCAGCGCCCGGTCAACCGGATCGCTCACCTGGCGGACCTGGACCACGCTGGGCAGGCGCTGCAGCAGGGCCAGCAGCGGCGCACCTGCGGCCTGGACCGCGGCGGCATCATGCACGATGACCCGCAGCTGCTTGTCGTGCGCACGGGTGGCGAAGCGGCGCAAGGCCGCCTGTACGGGAGCGGCATCCAACAGGCCGGGATCCAGCTGGCGGCTGTGGATCCACAGCCGTCGGCGCGCCCGGTGGATGACCGCGGTGGTCACCGCCACGGCGGCCTGCAGCCCTTCGATGGCCGCGGCGGCGCCGAGCGTGCGGCGCATCTGAACGTGCGCGATGCCGGCCTCTTCGAAGTGTCCGCCTTCGGTAATGAAACCCTGGCGCGCGTAGAAATCCGTTGCCGGGAGCTGGGCATGCAGGTGCACGTGCGGCAGCCCGGCCGCTGCGGCGGCACGCACCAGCTCCTCCAGCATGGCCTCGCCGACGCCCCGGCTGCGCCATGCCGCCAGCACCGCCATGCGCCCGATGCGGCCATCGGGCAACAGCCGTCCGGTACCGATCGGCGTCCCGTCTGCATCGCGTGCCAGCACGTGGGTGCAGACCGGATCCAACGCATCGCGCTCGAGCTCGGCCGGCACGCCCTGTTCGACCACGAATACCTGCTGGCGCACGCCGTGGATGGCCGCGTGGTGCGCGGCGTGGTCGGCCCGCTGAACGCTGAAGGCGGCCATGTTCAGTGGCGGCGCTGGCCGGCGCCGTCCTCCGGCTCGTCCTCTTCGTCCTCCTCGTCGAAGCTGACCACCACTTCCACGCCGTCCTCATGCACATTCACTTCGCGCACGTCATCGGAAAAGTCATCGACCTCGATGGTGTCCACGGTATCCCGCGCGATCACGATCTCCGCGTCGGCATCCAGCACCTCTTCCACGTCGTCCTCGGCAGCGGGATCGGTCAGCTGGTAGAAGCCCAACACCATCAGTTCCTGCAGGGCCTGCCGACCCTTGGCGGTCAGGCCGTTCCATGCCGACAGCTCAAGCCGCTCGGCGGCGGCGATGCGCTGCGCATCCTTGACCGACACCGCCAGGTCCAGCCCGCTGCAGTACAGGCTGGCGCCACGCTTGGCACGCCGCCAGGCCAGGCGCGCCCAGGGATGGCGTTCCAGCAGCAGGCCGTTGGCCAGGGCGTGGTCGACCTCGTCCAGCGACGGCGCCGGGCCGCTCGGCATCACTTCGCCGGCGGCGCGGTAGGTGGTGATGAAGCGGCCGAACCAGTCGCCCAGCTTGTCCGGGTCGTTCATGCGGATGGCATTGAGCGCGGCCACGACGCGGTTCATCGCCGCCACGTCGATCTCGTTCGGATCCTCCGGCAGCTTCAGGTCGGGGTCCTGGTAGCGGATGCCTTCATCGGCATCCACCACCAGGGTGTCCAGGTAATCACTGATCAGTTCGGCCGATGCCGGTGCGCGCATGCCGAAGGAGAAGGTCAGGCAGGCATCTTCGGCCACGCCGTTGTGCGGCACGTTCGGCGGCAGGTACAGCATGTCACCCGGCGCCAGCACCCAATCGTGGCTGGGCTTGAATTTCGTGAGCTGCTTGAGCTCGATCTCCGGGCGGAAATCCAGCGGCGGGCGCTTGCCCTTGGTGGATTCGCTGGCATCGATCTGCCAACGGCGATGGCCCTGGCCCTGCAGCAGGAACACGTCGTACTGGTCCACGTGGGCGCCGACCGAGCCGCCGGTGGCGGCGAAGCTGATCATCACATCGTCCATCCGCCAGCGCGGCAGGAAATCGAAGTGCGCGATCAGCGCGCGCACGTCCGGGTCCCACTTGTCCACGTCCTGCACCAGCAGGGTCCAGTCTTTTTCCGGCAGGGCGGGAAACACCGATTCCTGGAACGGGCCGGTGCGCACGCGCCAGCCGTCGGTGCTGCGGTCATGTTCGATCAGGCGCGCCAGCACGCCGTTTTCGCAGGCCAGCCCGGCGAGGTCTTCGGGCTGCACGGGGCTCTGGAAGCCGGCGAAGGCGTTGCGGATCAGCAGCGGGCGCTTCTGCCAGTAATCGCGCAGGAAGGTCGCCGGGTCCATGCCCAGCGGCTTGGCGGGGGTGGCGTGGACTTCGATGGCGAAGGTCTTGGCAGTGGAAGCGGATTTGCGTGCGGCCATGGGGGAGGTCCTTGCAGCGGAGACAGGGCGCGGCCTGTGCAGCCGCTGATGGCCTATTGTCCGCGTTCGGACGGGGTGGTGTCGAACCGGTGGGACCCCCTCGCGGGTGTCTCTGGGATCTAGAGCCGCATCTGGGGTGGGCCGGGCGGGGAGGCTGTGCGGGGCACGCGCAAGTACGTCCATGTAGCTCTTCGCGGCTCCTGCCGCTCAAGGCCCCGCACAGCCTCCCCGCCCGGCCCCCTGACAGGTTCCGGGCGCCGCCACCCGCGTAATAAGAAGAAGAAAAAGCGGTAGCGCCGACCAATGGTCGGCGAGCGCAGCGGGCCGTTGGGTGGAACATTCCGCCGACCATGGGTCGGCGCTACCGCATGTTCCACGGCCGCCATGGACCTGTCGAAGGTGGGGCGGGGTGGGTTGGCGGGGGCGTTGAGCGCCATGGATGGCGCGAAACGAGGCCCGCAGGAGCGGCTCCTGCCGTCCCCCGCCAACCCATCCCGCCCCGCCAACAGGCAGCCCTGCAGCTCAGGCTTTTGACGTTGCTCCGGCTTGAAAAAGCAGGTGCCGGGCGCAGCCCGGCAACCCCCCCCCTTACACCGCGCGGGCGAGCTCGGCTGCCAAGCCGACGTAGCTACCCGGGGTCAGCTCGCGCAGGTGCTGCTTGGCATCGGCCGGCAGCTCCAGCGATTCGACGAACGCACGCATCGACTCGGCGGTGATGCCCTGGCCGCGGGTCAGTGCCTTCAGCTGCTCGTACGGGTTGGGCAGGCCATGGCGGCGCATCACGGTCTGCACGGCTTCGGCCAGCACTTCCCATGCCGCGTCCAGGTCGGCATCCAGGCGCTGCGGGTTCACTTCCAGCTTGCCGATGCCCTTGGCCAGCGAATCCAGTGCCACCTGGGAGTGACCGAATGCCGTGCCCAGTGCGCGCAGCACGGTGGAATCGGTCAGGTCGCGCTGCCAGCGGCTGATCGGCAGCTTGGCGCTGAAATGTTCGAACAAGGCGTTGGCGATGCCGAAGTTGCCCTCTGCGTTCTCGAAGTCGATCGGGTTGACCTTGTGCGGCATGGTCGAGGAACCGACTTCGCCTTCCTTCAGGCGCTGCTTGAAGTAACCCAGCGAAATGTAGCCCCAGACATCGCGCGACAGGTCGATCAGGATGGTGTTGGCGCGGCGCGCGGCATCGCCGATCTCGGCGATGTTGTCGTGCGGTTCGATCTGGGTGGTGTACGGGTTGAACACCAGTCCCAGGCCTTCGACGAAGCGCTGGGCGAAGGTCGGCCAGTCCACGTCCGGATAGCTGGAAACGTGCGCGTTGTAGTTGCCCACCGCACCGTTGATCTTGCCGGTCAGCTCCACCGCAGCCAGTTGGCGGCGCTGGCGCTCCAGGCGGGCGACCACGTTGGCCAGCTCCTTGCCCAGGGTGGTCGGCGAGGCGGTCTGGCCATGCGTGCGCGACAGCATCGGCTGGGCAGCCTGTGCGTGGGCAAGCGAGCGCAGCGATGCGGCGATGCCATCCAAGGTGGGCAGCAGCACCTCGCGGCGGGCCTGCTCCAGCATCAGCCCGTAGCTGAGGTTGTTGATGTCTTCGCTGGTGCAGGCGAAATGCACGAACTCCAGCGCCGGGGCCAGTTCGGCATCGTCCTTCAGCTGTTCCTTGATGAAGTACTCCACCGCCTTGACGTCATGGTTGGTGGTGCGCTCGATCTCCTTCACCCGCGCGGCCTGGGCCGGGCTGAAGTCCTTGGCCAGCGCGCGCAGGCGCGCGGTGGCGGAGGCAGAGAAGGCCGGCAGTTCGATCACGCCGGGCTCCGCGCCCAGGGCCAGCAGCCATTCCACTTCCACCGTGATGCGGGCCTTGATCAGTCCGTACTCGGAAAAAATCGGGCGCAGCGCATCGACCTTGCCGGCATAACGGCCATCGAGCGGGGACAGGGCGAGCAGGGCGGATTCGGACATGTCGGCAGGCAGCTGTGAGACGGCGGGGGCCATATTGTAGGGGCGTGCCTGCTCGACTGTCGAAAACACCGGCAGCGGCGCCGAAGTGACGGTCGGCGGCCGTCACGACCCTGTATCCTGAAACCAGATGCCAGCCTGGGGAACCTGCCCGATGCCAGCCGCAGTTTCCCTTTCCCCCTGAAAGCATGCGGAGTTGATCGGATGAGCAAGCGTTCCAGCACGAATTCCACCCCCGGTTTCCGGACCGAACATGACAGCATGGGCGAGCTGCAGGTGCCTGCCGATGCGCTGTGGGGCGCGCAGACCCAGCGTGCAGTGGACAATTTCCCGGTGTCCGGCCAGCGCATGCCGCGTGGCTTCATCCGTGCCCTCGGCCTGGTCAAGGGCGCGGCGGCGGGGGTCAATGCAGAGCTCGGCCACCTGCCCAGGAACATCGCCAAGGCGGTGCAGGGCGCTGCGGCCGAAGTGGCCGCCGGTGAGTGGGACGCGCATTTCCCGATCGATGTCTACCAGACCGGTTCGGGCACCTCGTCGAACATGAACGCCAACGAGGTCATCGCCACGCGGGCCAACCGTGGTGGCAAGGCCGGGCGCACGCCGGTGCATCCCAACGACCACGTCAACCAGGGCCAGAGTTCCAACGACGTGATCCCGACCGCCCTGCGCGTGTCGGCGGCACTGGCCGCGCAGGAAGACCTGCTGCCGGCGCTGGCGCACCTGCGCAAGATCATCGACCGCAAAGGGCGCAGCCTGCGCAAGGTGGTCAAGACCGGGCGTACGCACCTGATGGACGCCATGCCGCTGACCTTCGAGCAGGAGTTCTCTGCCTGGTCGGCGCAGCTTGCCTCGGCGCAGCAGCGCTTCGACGACAGCCTCAAGCGCCTGCGCCGGCTGCCGCTGGGCGGCACCGCGATCGGCACCGGCATCAACGCGGATCCGCGTTTCGGCGTGCGCGTGGCCAAGGCGCTGAAAGCCAGCACCGGGGTCAAGTTCGAAAGTGCCGCCAACAAGTTCGAAGGCCTGGCGGCGCAGGATGATGCGGTGGAGATGTCCGGCCAGCTCAACGCGCTGGCGGTGGCACTGATCAAGATCGCCAACGACCTGCGCTGGATGAATGCCGGTCCGCTGGCCGGTCTGGGCGAGATCGAACTGCCGGCCCTGCAGCCGGGTAGTTCGATCATGCCGGGCAAGGTCAACCCGGTGATCCCGGAGGCGACGGTGATGGCCTGCGCGCAGGTGATCGGCCACCACACCGCGATCACCGTGGCCGGACAGACCGGCAATTTCCAGCTGAACGTGACCCTGCCGCTGATCGCGGTGAACCTGCTGGACAGCATCACCCTGCTGGCCAACGTGTCGCGGCTGTTGGCGGACAGCGCCATCGACGGGCTGAAGGTGCGCGAGGACAGGGTGCGCGAAGCGCTGGACCGCAATCCGATCCTGGTGACCGCGCTGAACCCGATCATCGGCTATGAGAAGGCCGCGGCGATCGCCAAGCGTGCCTACAAGGAGCAGCGCCCGGTGCTGGAAATCGCGCTGGAGGACAGTGGCCTGGCCGAGGCCGAACTGCGCCGGCTGCTGGATCCGAAGGCGCTCACCGCCGGCGGCATCCACGCAGGCGGCGGCAGCGGCGGCTGATCCACCGACGATCAAAAAAAGCGCCGCGGGACGGCCCGCAACCGTCCCGCGTCCGCGGAAATGCCGTGGGACTGCACGGAACTCTGCCGCGTTCGCGGAAATTCCGTAGTGCCGACCTTGGTCGGCAACCGCGTAAAGCGCGGCACAAAACCCCGAAGCCCGTCGAACGAAACGGCCGTTTACCGGTCGCGGTTGATATGCCGGACGGACCCGCGTGACGGCCAGCGGTCGTCACCCACACATAGGCCGGACGGAACCGCGTGACGGCCAGCGGCCGTCACTACCCACGATCCTCAGCGACGATCGGCCTGCAGGTTGCCGAAGGTTTCGGTGTAGTCCTTGAACTCCGGGATCACCTGCACCAGGTCGGCCGGGATCGGGTTGCTGCCTGCCGGTGGCACGATCTTCACCGGCTTCCTGTCCGGGTCGGCCGGCGCGTCGACCAGGGTGTTCTGGCGCAGCACCTGCAGGTGGCCGAACATCTGCTGCAGCATCTGCTGCTGGTCGGCCCGCAGCGGGATTTCGATCTCATCGACCTTCATATGGCCGTTGGCCAGGATGATGATGTTCGGCGCCGGTGCACGACGCACGGTGACCATGCTGTCGCTGACGGTGATCTTCGGTTTGCTGCGTTCGACGCGGTGGTTGCGGTACTCCTGGTCGCAGCCGGCAAGCACGAGGCAGGACAGGGCGGCCAGCAGCAGGAACAGCTTCTTCATGGCGGTCCACGGGAATGGGGGAGCGCGTTAGTGTAATCCCCGCAGCGCGGGCCGGCCGCCGCCAGATCGCTGGCGACGGCCGGGTGCGCTCATTCGTCGCAGCCGTCCACGTCGGCCTGGTCCATCGTTGCGTACGGCGCGAACGCAGGCAGCGAGGCCGCCAGTGCCTGCTGGGTCGCCAGCATGGCCGGCAGCTTGTCACACAGCCCCTTGGCCTGGACCTTGAGCTTGTCCGCCTCGGCATTGACACGCTGTTCGATGCCCTCGGTCTGCCCGGAAAACACGCCTTTGAGCGCTTCGCCAGCGGCCTTGACGCCCAGGTTCGCGCCGGCCACGCCGATGTCCATGCCGGCCAGAGCGATGCCTTCCACCTGGTGGCGGTACTCCAGCAACTGGGCGCGTTGGGCGGGCGTGGTCACCACGTCCTTGCCCTCGATCAGCAGGGCACCCGCGGGGGTGATTTCAGCGGTCGGCAGGCCATCGACCGACAGTTTGAAGTTGCCGGTGCTCATTTCCCTGCGGGCCTTGTCGGTGGCCTCCTGCACCGAACGGCCGATGCTGCTGCCGGTATCGCTGAGGGACTTGGCCGCGTCGGTGCCCTGGTCGGTACAGGCCGCCAACGGCAGGGCCAGCAACAGGGTGGACACCAGGATGCGCATCTTCATGGTCGATTCTCCCGTGTGTCTGTCTGGTTACTTGCCGCGGGGAAGGGTAACGGTGCCGCGCACGCCGCTGTGGCGGACATCGCCGCTGCCACTGCGCTGGACGGTCAGGTTGCCGCCCACGCCGTCAACCCGGATGCCGCCCGAGCCGTGGCTGCCGACCAGCAGGTTGCCGCCGACATCACGCAGTTCGACATCGCCGGAGCCGAGCACACCGATCTCCACGTTACCGCGCACCTGGCGGGCGTCGGCGTCGCCGGAACCGATGGTGCGGATGGCAACGTTGCCACCCACATCGCGCAGTTCCAGGTCGCCTGAGCCGATGCTGCCAACGGTTAGGTCGCGGCGGATGTTGGATACCTTTGCATCGCCAGAGCCCACCGACAGCAGATTCAGGCTGTCGGCTCCGTCGATCATCAGGTCACCGGAGCCGACTGCGGCATGCACGCTGCCCTGGGTGCGCAGCACATCGGCATCGCCGGAGCCCACGTCCACGCTGAGCGAGCGCGCGCCTTCCACATGCGCATCACCGGAGCCGACCTTCAGCTGCACCATGACATCGGCCGGCACACTGCCGCGGATGTCCAGCCACGCGTAGTTGTCACCGATCACGATGCCCTGCTGGCCCTCGCGGCGCAGGCTGACCACCAGCTTGTCGCCGCTGCGCTGCTGGGTCAGGGTCAGGTCGCGCAGCCAGTCGGCACTGGAGGCACACGCCCGGCCGGACAGCTGCGCCGGGCCGCTGCCGGCGACCACGTGCAGGTCATGCTGGTTGACCTCCAGCACCACGGTCTTCGCACCGGCCAGTTCCAGCTTCAGGTCACGGTTGTCGGTGAACTTGCAGGGTGCGTCGTTGGCCAGGGCGGACAGCGGCAGCAGCATCAGGGTGGCGCAGGCAAGCAGGGTACGCATGGCGGGTGGCTCCTTGACTCAGATTTCGCCGGCGCGGCGGCGCAGGCGGATGGCGAGGAAGATGAAGACGATGCCGACCGCGGCGCCGATCCAGAGGTCCGGCATGGCCAGTGCACCGAGCTGGTTGGACGGCGACAGCAGTTCGACGATCGATTCGGCGTCTCTGGCTGCACCGGAGCGGTAGGCCAGTTCCACGCCGGGCACGGTGCCCAGCAACAGGCGGCCGACGATGTGCTGCCAGAACCATCCGCTGGTCATGTCCAGCAGGCCCATCACCTTGGTGGTGCTGACCACGATGCCGGCAAACAGCGGCAGCATCACCGCCCACAGGAACGGCTTGCTCTTGGCCCAGGACGAGCACAGCAGCAGCCAGCCGACGGTCGGCAGCGACCACAGGGCGAACACCGGGATCCAGCTCAGGTGGCCGGCGGCGAGCAGCAGCGGGCTGGACGGCCCCCAGATCAGCGACATCGGGTCGCCGCCATGGGTCAGCGCCACGATGGAAATGACGCCCAGGAAGCACAGCATGGTCAGGACCGAGGCCGCCACGGCGATCAGCGGAGCGATCACGATCGCGCTGAGCACCTTGGATAGAACGGTCTGGGTGTCCGACAGCGGCAACGACTTCCAGAACAGGATGCTGCGGTCACGGCGGTCGTCATACAGCGCGCCCAGGCAATAGAAGAACACAACGAAGGCCATCACCACGAACGGCCACGCCGAGCTCAGCGCCAGCGTTGCATCCAGGCCGTTGCCGAGCTCCACCAGATCCTTGGGATCCAGCTGGCGGGTCAGCAGGTCCAGGTCCAGGCCGTTGACCTGGATGTTGCTGTTGTTGATGTGCAGGTCGCCCTGCGAAGCGGCGCGGCGCAGCACGAACAGGCCGATGATGATGCCGATGGTGCTCATCACCAGCGAGGCGATGCCGGCGATGATCGGGGCATACAGGAAACCGCCGCGGTTTTCCCAGTATTCGCGCTTGAGCAGCCAGCGCAGGGTGCCGGCCTTGCTGATCGGATGGTTCACGGCGTTCATGCGTAGGTTCCCTTCATGATGGCGACGAACAGGTCAGCCAGGCCGGGGTTGCGGGTTTCGCCGAGCGTTGCCAGCTGGCTGCGCGGCACGTTGTCGAACAGCAGCACGGATTTGCCGAAGGGCAGGCTGCGCTCGTCGATCGGCTTGAGCGCGCGGGCGGTATCGAGCTGGTCGGCGTTCACCAGCACTTCGGTGTAGCGCTCGCCGACCTCGTCCATTTCGGCGCTGAGCACGACCTTGCCGTCACGGATGAACATGACGTCAGTCAGGATGTGCTCGATCTCCTCCACCTGGTGGGTAGTGACGATGATCGTTTTCTGTTCGTCGAAATAGTCTTCCAGCAGGCGCTGGTAGAACTCCTTGCGGTACAGGATGTCCAGTCCCAGGGTGGGCTCGTCCAGCACCAGCACGCGGGCATCGATGGCCATCACCAGGGCCAGGTGCAGCTGCACGATCATGCCTTTGGACAGTTCGCGAACGCGCTGCTTCGGCTGCAGTTTGGTGGTGGACAGGAAGCGCTCGCAGCGGGCGCGGTCGAAGCGCGGATGCACCCCGGCAACGAAATCGATGGCTTCGCGGACCTTCAGCCAGCGCGGCAGCACGGCCACGTCGGCGATGAAGCAGATATCGTTCATCAGCTCATCGCGGTGGCTGCGCGGATCCTTGCCGAGCACGCTCAGCTCGCCTTCCACCGAGGTCAGGCCCAGCAGCGCCTTGAGCGCAGTGGTCTTGCCGGCGCCATTGGGGCCGATCAGGCCGACGATGCGGCCGGCCGGAATGCTGAAGCTGGTGTTGTCCAGTGCGAGGGTGCGCTTGTAGGCCTTGCGCAGGCCCCGCGCGGTGATCACATCCTGGTGTGCTGCGGCGTTCATGAGAGTTTCCCCTGGGTCAACAGTTCGTTCACGTCCAGGCCCAGGCGCTGGATGCGCTCGAGCACGGCCGGCCATTCTTCGTTGAGGAAGCGATCGCGCTCGCTGCTGCGCAGCTGCGTTGCCGCTTCGTCGGTCATGAACATGCCCAGGCCGCGGCGCTTTTCGACCAGGCCTTCATCGGCCAGCTCCTGGTAGGCACGGGACACGGTAATGGGGTTGAGCTGGTAATCGGCCGCCACCTGGCGGACCGAGGGCAGGGCGTCGCCCGGCTTGATGATTCCGTCAAGCATCATGGCAATCACGCGCTCCTTCAGCTGACGGTAGATGGGGGCGCCATCGCTCCACTGGATATCGCTCATGGTCAGCTCCGGGGATTCAGCGACTGTGCGAAAGAAAAATACGGCATGGACAGGGAGCTGTTCAGCCGCCGCGGGGGGGAGGGTGCCGGCGGTGCATTCCCAGCGTCCGGCATTCCTGCGTCCTGCAGGCTGTCGAGGGCGGAGGCGGCTTCGCTTTCGTCGGCACCGCCGTGCGCCACACCGAACCACAAAGACAGGAGCAGCAGGCCCGCCGCGCTGGCGGCCGTACGGGTCATGCGACGTTGGACTGACGTATTCATCGGTTCCCCCTGTCTCAGGTGACTGGTGTTGTAGTCAACTATAACACCACAGATTCAGAGTGCAAGCGGTCTGCGTCACCAACTGATGGCAGGGGTGGTCCGGACTGGACCCGGCGGTTGCGTTTTCAAGCCGAAGCGAAGCAACGTCAACCTCAAGAGCCGCAGGGCTGCTTGCTGGCGGGACGGGGCGGCTGTGCAGGACACGCCGTGAATCCGTCCATGGAGGCTCGCTTTTCGCATCCATGCGAAAAGACGGTCCTGCACAGCCACCCCGCCCCACCTTCGACGGGTCCATGGGGGCCATCGGACCTTCGGTAGCGCCGACCCATGGTCGGCGGAATGTTCCCGCCAAGGGCCCGCTGCGCTCGCCGACCATGGGTCGGCGCTACCGCTTTTCTTCTCTTTTTCCAACGCGGGTGGCGGCCGCCGGAACCTGTCAGCGGGCCGGGCGGGGAGGCTGTGCGGGGCCTTGAGCGGCAGGAGCCGCGAAGAGCTACATGGACGTACTTGCGCGTGCCCCGCACAGCCTCCCCGCCCGGCCCCAGCAGCAACCCAACTACAGCCACCCGCGAGCGGGTTTCCACCCGTTCGACCCACCCCGACCGAAGCCAGCCCGCGGGCGCTGCGCGATCGCCGACATAAGGCGCACAAGGCCCAGTGGTATAGTTCGCGGCGAAATACGGACCCCGCGTCCGGCCCTTTATTCCTGCCAGGAACACCTTCCATGCTGCGATCTGTTTCCCTGCCGCGCCGCGGCCCGGTCCTGCCCCGTCTGCTGGGTTCGCTGCTGGTGGCCGCAAGCCTGGCCTTGCCGCTGATGGCCTCGGCCGCTGGCCTGCTGGACGTCGCTTACCGCCCGCTGGCGGGCAAGGACCCGGTGAACCTGGCCCAGCGCTATCACGGGCGCGTCCTGCTGGTGGTCAATACCGCCAGCAAGTGCGGCTTCACCCCGCAGTACGAAGGCCTTGAGGCGCTGCAGAAGTCATATTCCGCGCGCGGTCTGAGCGTGTTGGGCTTCCCGTCCAATGACTTCAAGGGACAGGAGCCGGGCGACGAGAAAGACATCCAGGAGTTCTGCACCCTGACCTATGGGGTCAAGTTCCCGATGTTCGAAAAGGTGCATGTCGTCGGGGATCAGGCGACCCCGCTGTACAAGGGGCTGACCGCCGCCACCGGCGTAGCGCCGGGCTGGAACTTCCACAAGTACCTGATCGGGCGCGATGGCACGGTCATCGCCCAGTTCCCGAGCCGGGTGAAGCCGGATGACAAGGACCTGGTGGCGGCGATCGAACGCGCGTTGGCGGCCCCTGCGGGTCATTGAACGACGCACGTGCGCCTCGACATATCGGACACGCGTGCGACAATGCGTGTTTTCGCGCCGACGTCGGCGTTTTTTCACTTCCAGGAATGCAACACATGAAGATGGGAATGCGTGGCGCTGCGGCGTCGGTTCTGATTCTGGCGATGGGCACCACCGGCGTGGCGCTGTCGCAGCAACCGGCTGCCGCCCCGGCAGCCAAGGAGACCAGTAATTTGAATTCCAAGCAGAAGCTCGGCTATGCCATCGGCGGCGATGTCGCCCGTTCGCTCGAAGCGATCAAGACGCACATCGACCTGGCCGCCATGCGTGAAGCCGTGCAGGCCACCTTCGATGGCAAGCAGCCGCTGATCACCCAGGCCGATGCGCAGAAGACCGACACGGCGCTGCGTACCTCCATGGCGATCGCCAATGGCCAGCAGGTTCCGGGCCAGGCACCGGGTTCGGCGCCGCCGAAGGTGGACAACCGCCAGGTCGGCCTGATGCTGGGCAGCTACATGGTCGGCCCGTCGCTGGCCGAGCTGAAGGGCGACATCGAGCTGGACGCGCTGTTCGACGCGGTAAAGACTGCTTTCGATGGTGGCCAGCCGAAGCTGAGCCAGGAAGAGGGCGCGGCGATCCTGCAGTCCTTCATGGCCACCAAGCAGGCTGAAATGCAGGCCAAGGCTGCGCAGCTGGGCCAGACCAACCGTCAGGAAGGCAATGCGTTCCTCGCCAAGAACAAGACCGTGCCGGGCGTGGTCACCACCGCGTCGGGCCTGCAGTACCAGGTCATCCGCCCGGGCAGCGGCGAGCGCCCGCTGCCGAGCAGCAAGGTCAAGGTGAACTACGAAGGCAAGCTGCTGGACGGCACCGTCTTCGACAGCAGCTACCAGCGCGGCCAGCCGGTCGAGTTCGGCCTGGACCAGGTGATCAAGGGCTGGACCGAAGGCGTTTCGCTGATGCCGGTGGGCTCGAAGTACCGCTTCTGGATCCCCGGTGAGCTGGCCTACGGCGAGAACGGCACCCAGGGTGGCCCGATCGGTCCGAACGCCACGTTGACCTTCGACGTCGAACTCATTTCCGTGCAGCCGTAAGGCACGCACGCGCCCTGCCATACCCGCCGGGACAACCGGCGGGACTGGCGCTCCATGTCATTGGCCGGGGACGATCAACGCATGTCTGAAACTTCATCGAGCGAACGCGAGCAGGCGCTGGAAGCGCGTCTGGTCGAGCTGGAAATGCGTGTCTCCTTCCAGGAGCAGGCATTGGCCGAGCTGAGCGAGGCGCTGGCCGATGCACGCATGGAGGGCTCCCGCAACGAGGGCCTGATGCGGGTATTGCTGGAGGACCTGGGCAAGGTCCGCAACGCGCTGTATTCCTCTGATCCGGTGGATGAGCCGCCACCGCCGCACTACTGATCTGTCCTTATGAGCGATACCCTCCGCGACCAGCTGATGGGCCTGGGCTTCAAGCCCGCGCCGAAGCCTGAACGCAGCAATGACCGCAAGCCGGACCGCAAGCCGGAGGCGCGTCGTGATGGCCGCCCCGCGGGCGGCAAGCCTGCGCACGCCGGTGCCCGGCCGAACCACGGCGAGCCGGGTGAAAACCGCCCGGCGTCTGCCCGCCCGGGTAATGCCGGCAGCCCCGGCAACCGTCCCGGCACGCGTCCACAGGGCACACGCAAGCCGCGCTCGCAGGAAGAAATGGACCTGGCCAAAGCCTATGCCATCCGTGCGCAGCGTGAGAAGGAAGAGCGCATCGAAGCCGAGCGCCAGAAGCAGGAAGAAGCCCGCGTGCGCCGCGAGGCGAAGGCGAAGCTGGAAGTGCTGCTGAAGGACGCCTCGTTGAACGTGGATGAGGCCGAGATCGCGCGGCACTTCCCGTACGGCGGCAAGATCAAGCGCATCTACGTCACCGCCGACCAGCTGAAGGCACTCAACGCCGGCGAACTGGGCGTGGTGCAGGTCGCCGGGCGCTACATGCTGGTGACCGCGGAGATGCTGGCCCAGGCCGAGGCGATCTTCGCCCAGGCCGTGGCGCTGAAGGTGGACCCGAACGCACCGGCCGAGGATGATCCCTACGCCGATCCGCAGTATCAGGTGCCTGACGACCTGGTCTGGTAAGCGCCGCCACGCTATCGCCGAGCCATGCTCGGCGGCTTTGGCCGCTGCGCTCGCCGAGCACGGCTCGGCGCTACCCCCGGCCAGCATCGGTAGCGCCGACCCACGGTCGGCGAGCGCAGCGGGCGGTTCGCGGCATTATCCCCGTCCGGCATCGGTAGCGCCGACCCATGGTCGGCGAGCGCAGCGGGCGGTTCGCGGCCTTATTCCGGATCGTAATCCAGGTTGGAGGCCAGCCAGCGCTCTGCCTGCACGCGGTCCACGCCCTTGCGCCGGGCGTAATCGGTGACCTGCTCGCGGCTGACCCGGCCAACCACGAAATACTGGCTCTTCGGGTGGCTGAAGTAGTAGCCCGAAACCGCGGCCGTGGGCAGCATCGCGAAGCTTTCGGTCAGCTGCATGCCGGCGTTGCCCTGTGCGTCCAGCAGCCGGAACAGGGTGTCCTTCTCGCTGTGTTCCGGGCAGGCCGGATAGCCGGGAGCAGGCCGGATGCCGCTGTACTTCTCGGCGATCAGGGCGTCGTTGTCGAGAGTCTCGTCGTTGGCGTGGCCCCAGAATTCCTTGCGCACGCGCTGGTGCAGGCGCTCGGCCAGCGCTTCGGCGAAGCGGTCGGCCAAGGCCTTGAGCAGGATTGCGTTGTAGTCATCATGGGCGGCCTCGAAGCGCGCCACGTGCGCATCGATGCCGATTCCCGCGGTCACCGCGAACGCACCGATCCAGTCTTGGCGACCGCTGTCGGCGGGGGCGATGAAATCAGCCAGGCAGAAATCCGGACGCTCGGCCGGCTTGTCGACCTGCTGGCGCAGGAAATGCAGCGTGGCCTCGCCGTCTGGGTGCTGGACGCGGACGTCATCGCCCACGCTGTTGGCCGGCCACAGCCCGAACACCGCGCGTGCCTGCAGCCACCGCTCTTTGACGATGCGGTCCAGCATCTGCCGCGCGTCGCGATACAGCTCGCTGGCCTGGCTGCCGACGATCTCATCGGTGAGGATCGCCGGATACTTGCCGGCCAGCTCCCAGGCTTGGAAGAACGGCGTCCAGTCGATGTATTCCACCAGTTCGGCCAAGGGATAGTCATCGAACACATGCAGTCCGGGCTGGTTGGGCGCCGGCGGCACGTAGTCCGCCCAGCCGCCATCGAAACGCTGCCCGCGTGCGTGGGCCAGGCTGACCAGGCGCTTGGCATCGCCGCGGTTGCTGTGGCGCAGCCGGATGTCGGCGTAGTCGGCTTCGTTGGCGGCCACGAAGGCGTCGCGCAGATCGCGCGAGATCAGCGACTGCGCCACGCCGACCGCACGCGAGGCATCCTTCACCCACACCGTGGGTGCCTTGTAATGCGGGTCGATCTTCAGCGCGGTGTGCGCGCGCGAGGTGGTGGCGCCGCCGATCATCAACGGCACCTCGAAGCCCTGGCGCTGCATCTCGCGCGCCACGTGGCTCATCTCTTCCAGCGACGGGGTGATCAGGCCGGACAGTCCGATGATGTCGGCGTTCTCGGCGCGTGCGGCATCCAGGATCTTCTGCGCCGGCACCATCACGCCCAGGTCGATCACCTCGAAGTTGTTGCAGGCCAGGACCACGCCGACGATGTTCTTGCCGATGTCGTGCACATCGCCCTTGACCGTAGCCATGATGATCTTGCCGTTGCTGCGCGCGGTGTCGCCGCTGCGCAGTTTTTCCGCTTCGATCCAGGGCAGCAGGTAGGCCACCGCCTTCTTCATCACCCGCGCCGACTTGACCACCTGCGGCAGGAACATCTTGCCGGCGCCGAACAGATCGCCGACCACTTTCATGCCGTTCATCAGCGGACCTTCGATGACATCCAGCGGGCGCGTGGAGGCCTGCCGCGCTTCTTCGGTGTCCTGCTCGACCCAGGCATCCAGGCCGTGCACCAGCGCGTGGGCCAGGCGGTCGGTGACCGGCTTCTCACGCCAGGCGAGGTCTTCGACCCTCGCCGCGCCCTTGCTGCCCTTGTAGCGCTCGGCGATTTCAAGCAGGCGCTCGGTGCCATCGGCGCGGCGGTTGAGGATCACGTCCTCCACGCGTTCGCGCAGCTCCGCGTCCAGTTCGTCGTAGATCGGCATCGCGCCGGCGTTGACGATGCCCATGTCCATGCCGGCGGCGATGGCGTGGTACAGGAACACCGAGTGGATCGCCTGGCGCACCGTCTCGTTGCCGCGGAAGGAGAAGGACACGTTGGACACGCCGCCGGAGACATGGCAGTGCGGCAGCGTGCGCTTGATGATGCGGGTGGCTTCGATGAAGTCCACCGCGTAGTTGTCGTGCTCTTCGATGCCGGTGGCGACGGCGAAGATGTTCGGGTCGAAGATGATGTCCTGCGGCGGGAAGCCGATTTCATCCACCAGGATGCGGTACGCCCGCTTGCAGATCTCGACCTTGCGTGCGCAGGTATCGGCCTGGCCGGCTTCATCGAAGGCCATCACCACCGCAGCGGCGCCGTAGCGCAGGACCTTGCGCGCATGCTCGCGGAACAGGTCTTCGCCTTCCTTGAGCGAGATCGAATTGACCACGCTCTTGCCCTGCAGGCATTTCAGCCCGGCCTCGATCACGCTCCACTTGGAGGAATCGACCATCACCGGGATGCGCGCGATGTCCGGCTCGGACATGATCAGGTTGAGGTAGCGGGTCATCGCCGCCTCCGAATCGATCAGGCCTTCGTCCATGTTGACGTCGAGAATCTGCGCACCGCTGGCCACCTGCTGGCGCGCCACGTCGACCGCTTCCTCGTAGCGCTCTTCCTTGACCAGCTTGCGGAACTGGGCGCTGCCGGTGACGTTGGTGCGCTCGCCGATGTTGATGAACAGCAGGTCCGGGGTGATGACCAGCGGTTCCAGTCCGGACAGGCGGGTATGAGGGGCCTTGCTCATGCCGCCTGCTCCCTTGCGCCGGGTAGCGCACGCGGCGGCAGGCCGGCGACCGCCTCGGCGATGGCGCGGATATGCGACGGGGTGCTGCCGCAGCAGCCGCCGACCAGGTTCAGCAGGCCATCAGTGGCGAAGCCACGCAGGGTGGCGGCCATCTCTTCGGGGGTTTCGTCGTACTCGCCAAACGCATTGGGCAGGCCGGCATTGGGGTGGGCGCTGATGTAGCAGCCGGCCACCTGGGACAGGGTTTCGACATGCGGGCGCATCGCATCGGCGCCGAGTGCGCAGTTGAGCCCGATCGACAGCGGTCGCGCATGCGCCAGCGAGGCATGGAAGGCTTCGGCGGTCTGCCCGGACAGGGTGCGTCCGGAGGCATCGGTGATGGTGCCGGAAATCATCACCGGCAGGCGTGCGCCGCGCGCATCGAAGGCCTCTTCCACGGCGAACAGCGCTGCCTTGGCGTTGAGCGTGTCGAAGATGGTTTCCACCATCAACGTATCGGCACCACCATCGATCAGCCCGTCGATGGCCTCGCGATAGGTGTCGCGCAGCTCGTCGAAGCTGGTGTTGCGGAAGCCGGGATCGTTGACGTCCGGGCTGATCGAGGCGGTGCGGCTGGTTGGGCCGAGCACCCCGATGACGAAGCGCGGCTTGTCCGGGGTGGTCGCTTCCATCGCATCGCAGCAGGCACGCGCCACGGCGGCGCCGGCCTTGTTCAGTTCGTACACCAGATGCTCGAGATGGTAGTCGGCCTGGCTGACCGAAGTGGCGTTGAACGTGTTGGTCTCCACCAGGTCCGCGCCAGCCTGCAGATACTCGGTATGGATGCCGGCGATGATTTCCGGCCGGGTCAGCAGCAGCAGGTCGTTGTTGCCCTTCAGGTCCTGCTCCTGCACCGGACCATGGTCGCAGCCGGCGCCATGCACGTGGCCGTCGGCACGGGTATCCACGCCGCCGATGAAGCGCTCACCCCGATAATCGTCCTCCTGCAGCCCATGGCGCTGGATCATCGTCCCCATCGCACCGTCAATGATCAGGATGCGTTCGCGCAGGGCGCTCAGCAGGGCAGTGGCACGTTCGGGATGCAACCAGGGCAGGGCGGGCACGGCGACCTCAGGCTTTGTTGGCGATCAGCGAAATGACTTCGAAATGCGGCGGGCGCTTTTCGCGCGTCACTGTCTCCAGGCTCGATACCTGCAGCCCGGCCTTGTCGACGAACTTGCGCAGCTCCTTGTCACTGAAGCCGAGGTTGACGTGGCCGTAGGCGTCCACCGCCGCCTTGTGTTCATGGCGGGCCAGGCTGCACAGCAGCAGACGGCCGCCCGGGCGCAGCACGCGGGCCGCTTCGGTCACTGCCTGGGCCGGCTTGGCGGCGTAGGTGAGTGCATGCATCAGCACCACCAGGTCGAAGCTGCGATCCTTGAAGGGCAGGGCATGCATGTCGCCTTCGCGCACTTCCACGTTGGGCAGGCGGCGCAGGCGCTCGCTGGCGGCGGCGACCACGCGCGCGCTGGTGTCGATGCACACATAGCGGCTGGCATGCGGGGCCACCAGTTCAGCGAGCACGCCATCGCCAGAGGCGATATCCAGCACGTCGCCGGTTTCCAGCAGGGGCAACGCGGTGCGTGCCAACGCCTCCCACGTGCGGCCCGGGGAGTAATGCCGTTCCATGTCACCGGCCACGCTGTCGGCCCAGTTCTGGTCGGCGGCACGGCTGGCCAGCACCGAGGCTACGCGTTCGGCGTCCTGGCGCAGCAGCGGGTCGTCGCTGCCGGTGCTCAAGGCATGCCACAATGCGCGCTGTGCCGGGTCCAGCTGGGCGTCGTCGAAGCGGTAATACGCGGACACGCCCGCGCGCCGGTCGCGCACCAGCCCGGCCTCTTTCAGGCGTGCCAGATGCGTCGATACCCGTGGCTGGGCCAGCCGGGTGATCGCCGACAACTCGGCCACAGTCAGTTCTTCCTGCTCCAGCAGCGCCAACAGGCGCACCCGGGTGGCGTCGGCGAACACTTTCAGCCGGGTCGACCAATCCTCGAGATCCATAAATATCCACCTATCGCGATAGAGAGATATTTTCGCCTGCAGGCGATGAACGGTCAAGCAACCGGAGGTCGGCGGTAGCGCCGACCCATGGTCGGCGAGCGCAGCGGTGCGTGGGCGGAGGGATTCCGCCGAGCATGGCTCGGCGCTACCGGGCGGCCAGACGGTAGCGCCGACCCATGGTCGGCGAGCGCAGCGGTGCGTGGGCGGAGGGATTCCGCCGAGCATGGCTCGGCGCTACCAGGGCGGCCAGACGGTAGCGCCGACCCATGGTCGGCGAGCGCAGCGGTGCGTGGGCGGCGGGATTCCGCCGAGCATGGCTCGGCGCTACCGGGCGCTTTTCCCATCCAATGCTGCTTGATCTGCTGATCCCCGCATCTGAACGCCTGCCCGAGACTTGGTGTATGTCGAGTCGCCATCTCCACCGCGGGCGCTTTTCTCGCCCAGGCAGCGTCTACGTCCTGACCACGGTTACCCGCGCACGTTGTCCAGTGTTCGAGGTTTCCAGCAATGCCGCGATCGTTGTCGATTGCCTGCGTGACATCGAGCGTGCGGGTATCAGCCATACCTTCGCCTGGGTCGTCATGCCCGACCACGTGCATTGGTTGCTGCAGCTGCGCCAGGGCACGCTGGGTGCCTGCATGCAACGGTTCAAATCACGCAGCAGCCGTCTGATCGGTCAAGCGGCCGGATCCGCGTCACGGCTGTGGCAGCCCAGCTACTTCGAGCACGCGCTGCGGTCGGACGAATCGCTGCTCAAGCAGGCGCGCTACATCGCGGCCAATCCCGTAAGAGCGGGTCTTGTCGATCGGCTGGGTGTCTATCCCTTTGCCTGGTGCCGCTGGCCCATGGATCCGTGACGCGTTCGGATCGGTAGCGCCGACCCATGGTCGGCGAGCGCAGCGGGCCGTGGGCGGAGGGATTCCGCCGAGCACGGCTCGGCGCTACCAAAGCGGGGAAGGGCGGCAAGACGGTAGCGCCGACCCATGGTCGGCGAGCGCAGCGGTGCGTGGGCGGGGGGATTCCGCCGAGCACGGTTCGGCGCTACCAAGGCGGCCAAGACGGTAGCGCCGACCCATGGTCGGCGAGCGCAGCGGTGCGTGGGGGGAGGGATTCCGCCGAGCACGGCTCGGCGCTACCAAAGCGGGGGAGGGCGGCCAAGACGGTAGCGCCGACCCATGGTCGGCGAGCGCAGCGGTGCGTGGGCGGCGTCAATCGGCCGAGCACGGCTCGGCGCTACCAAAGCGGGGAAGGGCGGCAAGACGGTAGCGCCGACCTATGGTCGGCGAGCGCAGCGGTGCGTGGGGGGAGGGGTTCCGCCGAGCACGGCTCGGCGCTACCAGGGCGGCCACACGGTAGCGCCGACCCATGGTCGGCGAGCGCAGCGGTGCGTGGGTGGCGGGAATCCGCCGAGCACGGCTCGGCGCTACCAGGCGGCGCAGCCGGCCGTGGGTGGAGGACTTCAAGGTTCAGCGCCCCAGTCAGCTGGCGATACCCCGCCCCCAGTACAATCCCTGATTCATTACCCGGGAGGGGTCGTTGTGGATTTCAGCTTTACCGAAGAGCAGTTGATGCTGCAGGACGTCGCGCGCCGCATCGCGCAGGAAAAAATCGCGCCCAGCGCCGAGCACCATGACCGCACCGGCGAGTTCCCGCTGGCCAACATCCAGCTGCTGGGCGAGAACGGGTTGATGGGCATCGAAGTGCCGGCCGAGTATGGCGGCGCGGGCATGGACCCGATCGCCTACGTGCTGGCCATGGTGGAAGTCGCTGCCGGTGACGCGGCCCACTCGACCATCATGTCGGTCAACAATTCGCTGTTCTGCAACGGCATCCTCACCCACGGCAATGAAGCCCAGAAGCAGAAGTACGTGCGCGCCATCGCCGAAGGGACCGCCATTGGCGCCTTCGCACTGACCGAGCCGCAGTCCGGCTCGGATGCCACGGCCATGCGCTGCCGCGCGGTCAAGCAGGCCGACGGCAGCTACGTGATCAACGGCAAGAAGAGCTGGATCACCTCCGGTCCGGTGGCCAAGTACATCGTCCTGTTCGCGATGACCGATGCGGACAAAGGCGCCAAGGGCATCACCGCGTTCCTGATCGACACCGACAACGCAGGCTTCAGCCGCGGCAAGACCGAGCCCAAGCTCGGTATCCGCGCATCGGCGACCTGCGAGATCGAGTTCAACGATTACGTGGCACAGGCTGAAGACGTGCTGGGCCAGGAAGGCGAGGGTTTCAAGATCGCGATGGGCGTGCTCGACGCCGGCCGCATCGGCATCGCCTCGCAGGCCATCGGCATTGCCCGTGCGGCGTATGAAGCGACGATCGAATATGTGAAGGAGCGCAAGGCGTTCGGTGCGGCCATCGGCACGTTCCAGATGACCCAGGCCAAGATCGCCGACATGAAGTGCAAACTGGACGCGGCCCTGCTGCTGACCCTGCGTGCGGCATGGGTGAAGGGAGAGGGCAAGCGTTTCAGCAACGAAGCGGCGATCGCCAAGCTGACCGCATCCGAAGCGGCGATGTGGATCACCCACCAGGCCGTGCAGATCCATGGCGGCATGGGCTATTCGAAGGAAATGCCGCTGGAGCGTTACTTCCGTGACGCCAAGATCACCGAGATCTACGAAGGCACTTCGGAGATCCAGCGTCTGGTCATCGCGCGCAACGAAACCGGGCTGCGCTGAGGCTTGGGCGAACGCAATGAAGCGGATCCATGAGCCGCTTCATTGCTGCGATCACCTAGAATGCCCGTCCTTTCAAGACAGGTACGGGCATGGTCATCTATCGCGGTGCAGGGTTCTTTACCCTGCTGACACCGATCGTCGCAGTGCTGTTGCTGCTCTGGCTGTACCCCGATCCGTCCGTCGCCAAGGGCAACATCACCTTGGCGCAGTTCCTGCTGGGTTGCGGCATCGGCGCGGCAATCAACGTGGTGCTGGGGGTCGTGCTCAATCGCGGCGTGCGCCCCGAGGGCGTGCCGGCGCGGCATCACTTCTTCTACCTGCCCATGCAATGGCCATCGCTGGCCATCGTGTTGGCGTGCGCGGTGGTTGCCGTACTGCGTTGAGCGGCGGGTGCGAATCAAAAAAAGGCCCCGGAGTGATCCGGGGCCTTTTCATTTGAAGCGTGACGGCTGGAAAGGCATGACGCTCAGCGGCCGTCACTACCCTCAGCGGTCCGGGCGGTGTGCGCCCTCTGCTTCGTGCTGGCGCTCCACGAACTCCTTGGAGGGCTCGTCCAGCTTGTCGCCCAGCATGCGGCGGACCACGATGAAGAACACCGGGATCATCAGCAGGCCGAGGAAGGTGGCGAACACCATCCCGCCGATCACGCCGGTACCGATGGCGTGGCGGGAATTGGCGCCGGCGCCGGTGGAGATGGCCATCGGGATCACGCCCATGATGAAGGCGAAGGAGGTCATCAGGATCGGACGGAAGCGCAGGCGGGCCGCCTCGATGGTGGCGTCGCGCAGGGTCCTGCCGGCAGCGCGCTGTTCCACCGCGAACTCCACGATCAGGATCGCGTTCTTCGCCGCCAGGCCGATCACCGTGATCAGGCCGATCTTGAAGAACAGATCGTTGGGCAGGCCGCGGGCCATCGAGAACACCAGCGCACCCAGCACGCCCAGCGGCACCACCAGCAGCACGGCGACCGGGATCGACCAGCTTTCATACAACGCGGCAAGGCACAGGAACACCACCACGATGGACAGTACCAGCAGCAGCGTGGCGGCGTTGCCCGCCAGGATTTCCTGGTAGGACATGCCGGACCAGTCGTAGCCGAAGCCGGCCGGCAGTTCATCGCGGACGATGTCTTCCATCGCGGTCATCGCTTCACCGGAGCTGCGCCCTGGTGCCTGCGAGCCCACGATGTTCACCGCCGAGTAGCCGTTGTAGCGGCTCAGCGACGGCGGCGCCGATACCCATTCCGAGCGCACCACGGTGCTCAGCGGGATCATCGTGCTGGTGCCGTCGGCATTGGTGTCCAGCGTGGACGGGCTGTAGAAGCTCTTCAGCGATGCTTCGCCGGTGCGGTACGGCGCATCGGCCTGCATGGTCACGCGCTTGATGCGCCCTTCGCTGAAGAAGTCGTTGACGTACACCGGCGCCAGCATCAGCTGGATGGTGCTGTACACGTCCGACACCGACATGCCCATTGCCTGCGCCTGCACGCGGTCCACGTGCAGGGCCAGCTGCGGGGCGTTTTCCAGTCCGTTGGGGCGCACGCCGGTCAGCAGGTCGCTCTTCTGCGCGGCCGCACCCAGCAGGGTGTTGCGGGCATTGGTGAGCTGCTCGAAGCCTGCACCGGTCCGGTCCTGCAGCCACATGTCGAAGCCGCCGAACTGGCCCAGGCCCTGCACGGTAGGCAGGTTGACCACGAAGATCTGCGCTTCCTTGATGCCGTAGAACGCGCCGTTCATGTTGCCGATCAGCTCGGGCACGGTGACCTCGCGGTCGGCCCAGGGCTTGAGCCGGATGAAGCCCATGCCCACGTTTTCGCCGGAACCGACGAAGCTGAAACCTGCGATCTGCAGCAGGCCTTCGAAGCCCTCCTGCTTTTCCAGGATGCCACGCATCTGCGCGAACACTTCGTTGGTCTGGGTCTTGGTCGAACCCGGCGGCAGCTGCACGATGGCCAGTGCGTAGCCTTGGTCTTCCTCGGGCAGGAAGCTGCCCGGCATGCGGGTGAACAGGAACGCGCACAACGCACCGAGCACCACGAACAGGATCATCCAGCGCGGCGCATGCTTCACCGCCGAGGTGATGTGGCCCACGTAGGTGCCGCTGATCCTGTCGTAGTACTTGTTGAAGGTTCGGTAGACGATGTTCGGCTTGTCGTTGTGCGTCGGCTTGAGGAAGGTCGCGCACAGCGCCGGGGTGAAGCCCAGCGCCAGGAACGCCGAGAACGCCATCGAGATGGCGATCGTCAGCGCGAACTGCTTGTAGATCTCACCGGCCGCACCGCCCTGCAGCGCAGATGGGATGAACACCGCCGCCAGCACCACGGTGATGGCCACCACCGCGCCGGTGATCTGGGTCATTGCCTTCTGGGTGGCTTGTTTCGGCGCCATCCCTTCGTCGGTCATGATGCGTTCGACGTTCTCGATCACCACGATCGCGTCATCGACCACGATGCCGATCGCCAGCACCAGCGCGAACAGGGTCAGCTGGTTGATCGTGAAGCCGATCATCCACATGCCCAGGAACGTACCCAGCAGCGCGACCGGGATCACCAGCGTCGGGATCAGGGTGGCCCGGAAGTTCTGCAGGAAGATCAGCATCACCAGGAAGACCAGGATGATGGCCTCGACCAGCGTCTTGATCACTTCTTCGATGGAGATCTTCACGAAGGTGGTGCTGTCGTACGGCGAGAACCAGCTGACACCGGCCGGGAAGCTCGGTTGCAGCTCGTCCATCTTCGCGCGCACCGCTTCGGCCACGTTCAGTGCATTCGCACCGGGCAGCAGCTGGATGGCGAAGGCACCGGTCGGCTTGCCGTTGTACTGCGTATCAAAGCCGTAGTTGCCCGCACCGAAGCCGATCCGGGCGATGTCCTTCAACAGCACGCGCGAGCCATCCGGGTTGGCGCGCAGGATGATGTTCTCGAACTCTTCGGGAGTGCTGAAGCGGCCTTCGGCCGATACCGTGGCGGTGAAGTGCTGGCCCACCGGGGCCGGGTCCGAACCCAGCGAACCGGCGGCGAACTGCACGTTCTGCTCGCGCACCGCCGCCAACACCTGGCTGGCCGACAGGCCGTAGCCCTGCATGCGCTCGGGGTTGAGCCAGATGTTCATGGCGTACTCGCCACCGAACTGCTGGGTGCTGCCCACGCCGGGAATACGCGAGACCTGGTCCAGCACGCGCGAGGCCACGATGTCGTTCAGCGCGTCACGGCTGTTGCCGCCGGTATCCGAACGCAGCGCCACCACCATCAGGAAGCCGGCATTGGCCTTGGCCACCACCACGCCCTGCTGGGTCACTTCGCTGGGCAGTCGCGGGGTCGCAAGCGAGACCTTGTTCTGCACCTGCACCTGGGCGATATCCGCATCGGTGCCGGTTTCGAAGGTCAGGGTGACCGTGGCGCGGCCATTGGACGAGGACGAGGAGCTGAAATACAGCAGGTGATCGATACCGGTCAGCTGCTGCTCGATCACCTGGGTGACCGATTTTTCCGTGGTGTCCGCGCTGGCGCCCGGGTAGGTGGCCGACACGGTGACTTGTGGCGGGGCGATGCTGGGGTAGGACTCCACACCCAGGTTGAGGATCGCGATCACGCCGCTGAGCGAGATCAGGATCGCTACCACCCAGGCAAAGACCGGGTGTTCGATGAAAAATTTAGGCATGACGGAGTTTTCCCGTTACTGCTTGGTCGAATCGGAGGCCGGCGCTGCCTGCTCGGCAGCGGCCGGAGCCTGCTGGGCTGCATCGGGCGCGGCCGCATCGGCGGCGGCATCACCCTGGGCGGCCGGTGCCTGGCCCTGCGCCGGTGCACCCTTGGCAGCGGCGGCAGCCTGCTCCGGGCTCCACGGCTTGGCCGTTGCCGGTGCGCCTTCCTTGACCTTCTGCACGCCGGCGACCACCACCTTGTCACCCGGCTGCAGGCCTTCGGTGACCAGCCAGTTGCCGCCCTGCGCGCCTTCGGTCTTGACGTTGCGGCGCACCACCTTGCCATCGGCCCCGACCACCATCAGGTAGCCGCCGGTGGCATCACGCAGCAGCGCCTGCTGCGGCACCAGGTAGGCGTTGTTGCGCTCGCCCAGGGTGGCCTGGAAGCTGACGAAGGCGCCGGGCAGCAGGATCCGGTCCGGGTTCGGCAGCACCGCGCGCAGCGATACCGCGCCGGTGGCCGGATCGACCGTGGTCGAGGAGAAGTCCAGCGTGCCGTTCTGGCCGTAGGTGGTGCCATCGGAGAGCTTGACCTGCACGGTGGCCTTGCCATCGCCGCTCAGCGCCAGGGCGCCCTTGGCCTGTGCGGCGCGCAGCTGTGACAGCTCGTCCACGCTCAGCGAGAAGTTCACGTACAGCGGATCCAGCTGGTCCACGGTGGTCAGCAGGGTGACGTCGCCCTGGCCGACCAGCGCGCCTTCGGTGACCTGCTGCTTGCCGGCCACGCCGCTGATCGGCGCGGTGACTTCGGCGTAGCCCAGGCTGATGCGCGAGCTGCTGACCGCTGCCTCGGACTGCTTCACCGCCGCCAGCGCGGTGCGCTCGGCCGATTCGGCGTTGTCCAGGTCGGCCTTGGATACATACTTCTGCGGGGCCAGCGAGCGCGCACGATCCGCGGCGACCTTGGCGTTGGCATAGGTAGCGCGGGCCGAGGCGAGCTGGGCTTCAGAGGCGTTGAGCTCGGCGCGCAGCGGCGCCGGGTCGATCAGGAACAGGGTCTGGCCCTGCTTGACCTCACTGCCTTCCTGGTAGACGCGCTTGAGCAGCACGCCCGGCACGCGGGCGCGGACATCAGCGCTGCGGAACGGCGACAGCCGGCCCACCAGCTCACGCTGCAGCGGCAGGGTCTGCGGCTTGGCATCGATCACGCCCACTTCCGGCGGCGGCGGTGCCTGCTGTTCTTCTTTCTTGCAGCCAGCCAGGGCAATGGCAACAGCGCACGTCAGTACGAGGGTGCGGAGTGGGGCGATCATCAGGAGAAACTCCGGAGTTGGTTTGAATGCGGTTGGGGCGAAGCGGCCGGCGCGAACGCGCGCAGGAAGCTGTCGACGGAAAATCCAGCCCAGCGCCGACGCGTCCCGGCGTCGTCGCGATGAGGCATGTGGAAGCGTTGCCGATCGAAATCCTGGCCACCGATCATGCTGATTAGCAGCTCGGCCATGAAGTGCGGGTCGTCATGCCGAAGCTGCCCCCGCGCGATCGCGGATTCGATCCATTCAGCAAGGTGAAGCGTCAGCGTCCCGGTGCCGTCGCGCCACAGGCTGCGGGCCTCGTCGGGAAACTGCGCCGCATCGGCGGAAATCATCCGGCAGGCCTGGGCGACGTGCGGCTGGTTGAAATGCTCGAGATAATCGGTGGCGAACTGCATCAGGCTGCCGCGCAGGTCGTCTTCGCGCAGGCCGCGCAACCCGGCTGTGGCCCGGCAGACGTGCCGTTCCACTACCCGGCGCATCAGTTCCTGCTTGCTGCCGTAGCGCGAATACAGGGTCTGCTTGGAGCACCCCGCGTGCTGGGCTACTGCTTCCATGCTCATCTGCATGCCATGCCGGGCGAGCAGTTCGCGCACCGCATCGAACACACGAAGATCGCGCGCGTCCATGTCGGCAGCGGGGAGGGGAGCGGGGTTCACGGAGTGGACTATACCGTCCAGTTCAGGATTGTGGAAACGTTTTGAGACGTGTTGCGGCATGTTCTGTCACAGGCTTTGCCGATCCTGTCGGCATCGACCGCCGGTCGCGACAGCCGTACGTGGGTGAACGGTGCGTCCGGTCGCTGCGTCCGATGTAAACCGCACCCAACCCGTATCTGCATATTCCGTCCTGCAGCAAGGCCTTTTCCTGCAACAGGGCTACAATTTCATTTTCCCAACTGGGCAACACGACTCGCTCTGCCATGAAATCGCAAAAGTCTGCAGTCAAAACCGTGAAAACCAAGCCCGCCACGGCGGAAACCCAGCTTGTCCCGGCAACTGGTTTCTCGCTGGAACCGGTGTACACGGCCTTGCGCAAGCGATACCCCGCGGCCGGGCAGGCCGAGGCAGTAGCGTTCGCCGCCGACTTCTACAAGCGCATGGAAGCGGACGAGTTCCCGCACCACAGCGTGGAAGAATGGGCCGCGCTGGCCGCTGACACGCTGGAGTTCGCGCGCAACCGCAAGATCGGCAAGGCCAACGTGCGCGTGTTCAACCCCACCGCCAAGGGCAATGGCTGGGAATCGCCGCATACCGTGCTGCAGATCGTCAACGACGACATGCCGTTCCTGGTGGACACGGTGACCATGGCGCTGGCCGAGCAGGGCATCGGCGTGCATGTGCTGGGCCACCCGGTGATCCGCTTCAGCCGTGACAAGGCCGGCAAGCTGGCCAAGGTCGGCGAGGGCGAGATCGAATCGGTGATGCTGCTGGAGATGGACCGCCAGAGCCCGGAAGCAATGGCCGAAGTCGAGCAGGGCATCGTCAGGGCGCTGGAAGAAGTGCGTTCGATCGTGCGCGACTGGCAGCCGATGCGCGACAAGGCGCTGGCCGTGGCCGACGACCTGGGCAGCCGCCAGCTGCCGGTCGACGATGCCTCGCGCAAGGAGGCGCAGGAGTTCCTGCGCTGGGCCGCCGACAACCACTTCACCTTCTTCGGCTACCGCGAATACCGCGTGCAGAAGGACGGCAAAGAGGACGTGCTGGCGCCGCTCAACGACACCGGCCTGGGCCTGATGAAGGGGCGCGACAAGTCCGCCGCGCGCCCGGTCAAGACGCTCGCCGCGCAGGGCCTGAACACCACCACGGGCCTGAAGGATGCGCTGATCCTGACCAAGACCAACGCGCGTTCGCGCGTGCACCGCGCCGGCTACATGGATTACATCGGCGTGCTGGAATTCGACGCCAAGGGCAACATCATCGGCGAACAGCGCTTCCTCGGCTTGTTCACCTCCAGCGCCTACAACCGCCGCCCGTGGGAAATCCCGCTGGTGCGCCAGCGCTATGAACACGTGATGCAGCGCTCGGGCCTGTCGTTGTCCAGCCACAGCGGCAAGGCACTGCGCCACATCCTGGAAACGCTGCCGCGCGAAGAACTGTTCCAGTCCAGCGAAGACGAACTGTTCCGCACCGCGATGGGCGTGCTGGGCCTGCAGGAGCGGGTCCGCAGCCGTCTGTTCCTGCGCCGCGACAAGTATTCCCGCTTCATTTCCGCGCTGGCCTTCCTGCCGCGCGAACGCTTCAACACCGACGTGCGCCTGCGCATCGAAGCGATGCTGCGTGACGCCCTGCACGGCGAGCACGTGGACAGTTCGGTGGTGCTGGGCGAATCGCCGCTGGCCCAGGTGCACCTGATCGTGCGTCCGAAGGCCGGCCCGGTGGTCGACGTGGACACCAACGCGCTGGAACAGAACCTGGCCCACCTGCTGCGCAACTGGCAGGACGACCTGCGTGAAACGCTGGTATCCCGCCACGGCGAGACCGAAGGCCTGCGCATCGCCTCGCGCATCGGCAAGGCACTGCCGGCCGGCTACATCGAAGACAACAGCACCGCCGTGGCGGCCAGCGATGTCAGCCAGCTCGATGCGCTGACCGGTCCGGACGACCTGCGCCTGAGCCTGCAGGCGGTGCCGCGCGAAAACGGTGATGGCCTGCGCCTGAAGCTGTATCGCCAGCTGGATGACATCCCGCTGTCGGACGCGCTGCCGATGATGGAAAACATGGGCCTGCGCGTGATCTCCGAGCGTCCCTACCGCCTGACGGTGGATGATGCCCCGGTGTACGTGCAGGACTTCGAGGTCGAATCGGTGGCCGGTGCCATCGACGCGGCCAGTGTCGATGAAGCATTCGGCGAGACCTTCGCCCGCGTGTGGCACGGCGATGCCGAGAACGATGGCTTCAACCGCCTGGTGCTGGCCGCGGGCCTGCACTGGCGCCAGGTCGCGATGCTGCGTGGTTACTGCAAGTACCTGCTGCAGACCGGCGTGCCGTTCTCGCAGGCGTATGTGGAAGGCACCTTCACCCGCTATCCGCTGCTGGCCCGCCTGCTGGTGGAACTGTTCGAAGCGCGCTTCGACCCGGCGACCGGCAACGAGAGCAAGGACGACATCGCACACGGCCAGGCCACGCTGAAGGCGCACCTGGACGTACTGGCCGCCGGCGACGAGGCGACCCTGAAGGTGCTCAAGACCGTGGTCGACGCGCGCAGGGGGCATCGCGACGGTCAGATGCAGGCCGCGCGCGATGCACTGTTGAAGCTGATGGACCGCGTCTCCAGCCTTGACGAAGACCGCATCCTGCGCAGCTTCATGGGTGTGATCGATGCCACGCTGCGCACCAGCTACTACCAGACCGACGCCAACGGGCGTCCGGGCCATGTCATCAGCTTCAAGTTCGATGCCGCCCTGGTGCCGGACCTGCCCAAGCCGCGTCCGTATCGCGAGATCTTCGTCTACGGTCCGCGCGTGGAAGGCGTGCACCTGCGTTTCGGTGCGGTGGCCCGTGGTGGGCTGCGCTGGTCGGACCGTCGCGAAGACTTCCGTACCGAAGTGCTGGGTCTGGTCAAGGCGCAGATGGTCAAGAACACGGTGATCGTCCCGGTCGGCGCGAAGGGCGGTTTCTTCGCCAAGACCCCGCCGGCCAGCGGTGACCGCGATGCGGTGTTCGCCAACGGCGTGGCCTGCTACAAGCTGTTCATCCAGGGTCTGCTGGACATCACCGACAACATCGTCAACAACAAGATCGTGCCGCCCATCGACGTGGTCCGCCACGACATGGACGACCCGTACCTGGTGGTGGCCGCCGACAAGGGCACCGCGACCTTCTCCGACATCGCCAACGGGCTGGCCGTGGCGCACGGTTTCTGGATGGGCGATGCGTTCGCCTCCGGTGGCTCGGTCGGCTACGACCACAAGGGCATGGGCATCACCGCACGCGGTGCGTGGGAATCGGTCAAGCGCCATTTCCGTGCGCTGGGCCATGACAGCCAGAGCCAGGACTTCACCGCCGCAGGCGTGGGTGACATGTCCGGCGATGTGTTCGGCAATGGCATGCTGCTGTCGCGCCACATCCGCCTGGTGGCTGCGTTCGACCACCGCCACATCTTCCTGGATCCGAATCCGGATGCGGCCAGCTCGTTCGTCGAACGCGAGCGCATGTTCACCGTGCCGCGTTCCAGCTGGGCCGACTACGATGCCAAGCTGATCAGCAAGGGCGGTGGCATTTTCCCGCGTACGCTGAAATCGATCGAGATCACCCCGCAGGTGCGTGAGGCGCTTGGCCTGGAAGATACGGTCAAGGCGCTGTCGCCGAACGACCTGATGAGCGCGATCCTGAAGGCTCCGGTCGACCTGCTGTGGAACGGCGGCATCGGTACCTACGTCAAGGCCACCAGCGAGCAGCACAGCGATGTCGGCGACCGCGCCAACAACGCGCTGCGCGTCAACGGCAGCGAACTGCGCTGCAAGGTGGTGGGCGAGGGCGGCAACCTCGGCATGACCCAGTTGGGACGCATCGAAGCGGCCCAGGCCGGCGTGCTGCTCAACACCGACTTCATCGACAACTCCGCCGGCGTGGACACCTCCGATCACGAGGTGAACATCAAGATCCTGCTCAACGACGTGGTGCGTGCCAAGAAGCTCACCGTCGATCAGCGCAACAAGCTGCTGGCGTCGATGACCGACGAAGTGGCCGCGCTGGTGCTCAATGACAACTACCGCCAGAACCAGGCCCTGAGCCTGATGGAGCGGATGGCGGTCAAGCGCCTGGGCTCCAAGCAGCACTTCATCCGCACCCTGGAACAGCAGGGCCTGCTGGACCGGCAGATCGAGTTCCTGCCGTCCGATGCCGAGCTGTCCCAGCGCAAGGCGCGCGGCCAGGGCCTGACCCGTCCGGAGCTGTCGGTGCTGCTGTCCTACTCCAAGCTGGTGGCCTTCCAGCAGCTGCTGGAATCGGACATCCCGGAAGATCCGTACCTGTCCAAGGAGCTGCAGCGTTACTTCCCGCAGCCGCTGCAGAAGAAGTATGCCGATGCCATGGAACGCCACCGCCTGAAGCGCGAAATCATCGCCACGGCAGTGACCAACCAGACCATCAACCGGATGGGTGCCACCTTCCTGATGCGCATGCAGGAAGACACCGGCCGTTCCATCGCCGAGGTCGCCAAGGCCTATACCATCAGCCGCGAAACGCTGGATGCGCGCGCGCTGTGGGCGCAGATCGACGCACTGGACGGACAGGTGCCCGAATCGGTGCAGGTCGATGCGCTGGAAGTGATCTGGAAACTGCAGCGTGCCTTCGTGCGCTGGCTGCTGTTCCGCCCCGGCCCGATGCCGGGCATCACCGAGGCGGTCAACCGCTACCAGGGTCCGTTCAACGACATCCGCGTGGCTTCCGGCGTGCTGCCTGATGCGCAGCGTCCGACCTACGAAGCGCTGGTGCAGCAGTGGGTCGAAAAGGGCCTGCCGGCCGGCCTGGCGCAGCAGCTGTCCGAGCTGCACTTCCTGGCCCCGGCGTTCGACATCATCGAACTGGCACGTACCCGCAAGCTCAAGCCGGTGGATGTGTCCAAAATCCACTTCCGTCTGGGCGAGGCGTTGAGCCTGCCGTGGCTGTTCGAGCAGGTCGATGCGCTGGAGGTCAACGGCCGTTGGCATGCGGTGGCACGCGGCGTGCTGCGTGACGAGCTGGCGGCCCACCACCGCAACCTGGCCGGCCAGGTGCTGGCCACCAAGGGCGGCACCGCCGAAGCCAAGGTGGCTGCGTGGGTCGGTCGTGACGACAACAGCCTGCGCTTTACCCTGGCCATGCTGGGCGAACTGGCCGAGCAGAAGACCCTGGACTACCCGACCGTCTCGGTCGCGGTGCAGCGCCTGGGCCAGCTGGCCTCGCACGGGGGGTAAGCCCCCCGGTGACCTGGCTCAAGGTGGGCGACGACCGTTGGTCGTCACCGCCCCGCATCAGCCAACGTGGCGCGGATTCCGCGCCACGTCCGGTTATGCTCTACCGGTACCCGCGCACCACCGGACATCCTGCATGAGCGATTCCCCCCGCATTGCCTTCCTGGCCAGCAACACCGAGCCGGCACGGCTTGCCCTCGCCGCCATGGTGGCGCGCCACGGCGAGCATGCGCCCGACGCGGCGGACGTGCTGTGTCCGCTGGGCGGCGATGGCTTCATGCTGCAGACCCTGCACCGGTATGGCCACCTCGGCCGGCCGGTGTTCGGCATGAAACTGGGCACGGTGGGCTTCCTGATGAACCAGTACCGTGACGCGGACGACGTGGCCGCGCGCATCGCACTGGCCGAGCCGGCCCACCTGCGGCCGCTGCAGATGACCGCGCTGACCGAATCGGGGACCTCGACCGGATCGCTGGCCTACAACGATGTCTCGCTGCTGCGCCAGACCCGGCAGGCCGCGCACATCGGCGTGGACCTCAACGGCCAGGAACGGGTGGCTGAACTGATCGGTGATGGCGTGCTGGTGGCCACCCCGGCCGGCAGCACTGCCTACAACTATTCCGCGCATGGCCCGGTACTTCCGTTGGGCTCGGCCACCATCGCGCTGACCCCGTTGGCGCCGTATCGGCCCCGCCGCTGGCGTGGGGCGATCCTGAAGGCCGATACCGAAGTACGCTTCCGCGTGCTCGATCCTTACAAGCGCCCAGTCAGTGTCACCGCCGACTCGCACGAGACCCGCGACGTGGTGGAAGTGACCATCCGCGAGTGCCGCGACCGCCAGGTGACCCTGCTGTTCGACCCGGAGCACAACCTCGAAGACAGGATCCTGTCCGAACAGTTCGTGTTCTGAGCGACAATAGGCCGCCGGCAACCGCCGGTTGCTGCAAGGAATTCCCCGATGGGCGACAACACTCCCCGATTGCTGACCGTCGCGGTGACCTCGCGCGCCCTGTTCGACCTGGAAGAGAGCCACGCGCTGTTCGAAAGCGATGGCGTGGATGCCTACGCCAAGTACCAGCGCGAGCACGAAGACGACGTGCTGGGCCCCGGCGTGGCGTTCCCGGTGGTGCGCAAACTGCTGGCGCTGAACCAGGGTGCCGGCCCGGAGAATCCGCGCGTCGAGGTGATCCTGTTGTCGCGCAATTCGGCCGATACGGGCCTGCGCATCTTCAATTCGATCCAGCACTACGGGCTGGGCATCATCCGCGCCACGTTCACTGCCGGCGAGCCGACCTGGCCCTACGTGAAGCCCTTCGGCACGGATCTGTTCCTGTCGGCCAATCCCGAATCGGTACGCAGCGCGCTGCGCCACGGCATCGCCGCGGCCACCATCCTGCCCAAGCCGCCGGGCGAGACCGCGGCCGCCGCCGCCGACCAGGTAGTGGATACCCGGCGCCCGGCCGGGCAACTGCGGATCGCTTTCGATGGAGATGCGGTGATCTTCGGCGATGAAAGCGAGCGTATTTCGCGCGAGCAGGGGGTCGAAGCCTTCGGCCGGCATGAGCGCGAGCGCGCCCGCGAAGCCTTGAGCGGGGGCCCGTTCCGCGGCTTCCTGTCGGCGCTGCATACGTTGCAGGAAGTGTTCCCGTCGGGAGAAGACGCGCCGATCCGCACCGCGCTGGTGACCGCGCGCTCGGCGCCTGCGCATGAGCGGGTGATCCGCACGCTGCGCGAATGGGGCGTGCGCCTGGATGAAGCGCTGTTCCTCGGCGGCCGCCACAAAGGCCCGTTCCTGCAGGCCTTCGGCGCGGACATCTTCTTCGACGATTCGCAGCACAACATCGACAGTGCCCGCGAACACGTCGCGGCCGGCCACGTGCCGCACGGCGTCGCCAACGAAACCTGACCGGACGGTTCATGGTAGCGCCGAGCCATGCTCGGCGAGCGCGCAGCGCGGGTGTCGCAGCCGCCGACCGTGGGTCGGCGCTACCCGTTTATTGCGGCACCGCGTTGCGCAGGTCGACGACCTGCCAGCGCAGGCCCTGCGGCTCCAGTACAACCTGCAACGGTGGCTGTCCGGGTCCACGGTCGACGTCCACCACGAAGCGGTCCAGCCGCTCGAAGCGACCCTTGGCCTGCTTCAACGGCTGCGCAGGCTGGGTCGGTGCCCACGAGTCGTTCCCCTGCAGTTCGTTGCGGCCGCGTTTGTACAGCGCGTGGCCCTGCAGCAGCGCACCGATCCCCATCGGGGTGATCATCGTATCCACCGCAGCGCCGCCCAGCTGGTCGCCGAGGCCATACAGCAGCGCGCCGAACGGACTGCCGGCCACGTCCGGACCGGCCTGGCGCACCATGTAGTCACTGACCTGCGCGCGCAGGCTGAGGCGCACGCGCGGGAAGTCCACGTAGCGCTCCAGCCGCGTCGTGTCGCGCTGTTCTATCGCCTGGGCGAGTCCATGCACGGTGAGGTAGGGGCCACTGAACCACCAGCCGGCCAGTGCCAGCAGCAGGACCAGCACGAAAGCGACGAATTTCTTCATGGCAGCAGGGGGTTTAGGGACAGGCCCACAGCGTGCCGCATCACGCGCGGACGTGGGTTAAGCCTCAGTGACTGGGTGAGCCGCTGCCATCCCCAAACGCCGCGACCAGGCGCGCGCGATCGGCCTCGCCCAAGCGCTCCGGCAAGGTGTGCAGCACCTCGTCCAGGCTGCCCACGCGGGTGGTGCCGAGGATGCCCGCGGCTACCCCGGGATGCTGCAGCACATAAGCGAACGCGGTCTGTGCCGGACGCTGTGAACGGATCGAGGCCACTGCCGCGCGCATCGCGCGGGCACTGCGCATCAGCCGCCGGCTGCTCGGCTTCAGCCACGCCCGCGCGAGATACCAGGCATCGGCGGGCCGTGGCAGCCGCGGTCGCGTCGGCAGCAAGTGGCCCTGGGCCAGCACGGTGCCTGCCAGCACGCCGATGCCGGCCGCATGCAGGCGGCTGATGTGTGATGCGCGATCCTGCTGCAGGGCGTTGTAGTCCAGCAGCACCACGTCGAAGGCCTGCGGTCGCGCCAGCATCCAGTCCAGCGTCACCGCCGAATGGGTATTGATGCCGGTGCTGCGGATCAGTCCGCGCTGGCGCAGCTGTTGCAACGCGTGCAGCAGCTCCTCGGTGACCTCTTCGCCCGCGATGCCGTGCAGCTGGTACACGTCCAGATAGTCCAGGCCGAGGTTGCGCAGCGAGGCTTCGCAGCTGGCGGTGATCGCCCCGGGTGAGAAATCGCGCTGCTCGGCGCCGCTGAGGCCGGCCTGGCCGGTCAACGTTCCGCCTTTGCTGGAGATCACCAGCGAGTCACGCGGGAAGCGCGACAGCAGCGGCTTGAGGATGCGCCCGAGTCGCGGTTCGGCGTTGAACGCGGAATAGTTGTGGCCGGTGTCCAGCAGGTTGACTCCCTGCTCCAGCGCATGCGCCACCACCCGTGCCGCGTCGGATTCGGGAAAGCGACGATGGCCCCAGAAGCCGGAGCAGCCCAGCCCGATCGGCGACACCTGCAGTCCGCTGCGTCCCAGCGTGCGGCGCTGTTGCGGCAGCGGCGTTGCCATCCGGGTCAGAACTCCAGATCCAGCGCCGCGCACAGGTAATCCACGAACGGACCCAGCGCGACCAGGTCCTTGCCCAGTGTGGACAGCAGGCGCGGCCCGGTCATGGTGGCGTCGTCCAGCTGGCGCCACATCACCCAGTTGCGGTGCTTGAGATCGTCGATGAACTCGAAATCCGCCGGGAAGCCGCGCGGCGGGCGCACCAGCTTTTCGGTCTGCTCCATCTCGAAGCGACGGCGCAGCGCCGGGGCATGCGCGGCCTGCTTCCAGCTGCCGGGATTGTCCAGGATGAAGTGGCGGATGCGGCGCTGGGTATCCGGCTCGGGATGCCACACACCCGCACCAACGAAGCTCGCACCGGGCTGCAGGTGCACGTAGAACGAGGGCGCGGCGACTTCACGACGGCGCTCATGGAACAGCCGCGCGCCCTGCCAGTTCTTGTACGGCGATTTGTCGTTGGAAAAGCGCGCATCGCGGTAGATGCGGAACAACGAACCGCCCACGGTGCGCGTATCGGCACGGAACTTCGGGCTGACCTCGGCCAGCGCGGGTTGCAGGTCGGCGAGCATGCGCAGGAACGGCTGCCGCACGTGGTCTTCGTACTGCTGCTTGTGGTCAGCGAACCACGCCTTGTCGTTGTGCAGTGCCAATGCTTTCAGGAACTTGAAGCTGGCATCGGAAAAATACGCGGTCACAGGCTGTCCTCCAGCTGCTTGCCCCAATCGCGCAGCGCCTGCAGCAGCGCCGGGCGGCGCAGGTCGTCGGACGGCTCGGCGGCAAGCGTATCGATCTGTTCGTTGTACTCGGCCAGGTTCACTTCGCCGAGCTTTTCATCACCGCGCAGGCGCCGCTGGCGGTAGGCCTGCCAACGCGCGCGGGCGGCGGCATCCAGGCTGCCAGGATGGTTGCGCGCGCGATAGCGCAGCAGCAGTTCGGGCAGGCGGGGATCGTTGAACTCACCTTCCAGCGCGCCCAGCGCTTCCGGCGGAGTGGTGCGGACGCGTGCCAGCAGGGGCTTGTCGCCGGCGCCGAGGAAGCCATCGTAGATCGAGGCGTCGACATCGGATGGGCCGCCTTCGCGTGGCCGGGCGTAGATCTGGCGCGCCTTTTCGGCCAGCTGCGCGGCATGCGGACGCAGCTGTTCGACCTTGGCTTCGATGGCAGCGATGTCCAGCCCAAGGCGCTGGTGGTCATCGGGCCGCAGGTGGTTCCAGGCCACCAGCGCGGGCACCTTGTTGGCGTGTACTTCCTTCAACGGAATGCGCTGCACGCCTTCAGGCAGTTCACTGGCGCGCAGGTACAGGCGCTCGGCGATGGTCTCGGCCGGCAACTGCAGCAGCGCATCAACATCGCCGTCCAGATCGAACACGATGTAGCGGTTGGCGATGTGCGGATGCACGGTCAACGGCAGCACCGGCGCGGCGCACAGGCGGCTGGCCGGGTAGCGCATCGAGATGTGCAGCAATGGCCGCAGGGCGGTGACATCCAGCAGGCTGGTGACAAAGCGCTTGTCACGCAGGCGCAGCGCATAGTCCCACAGGCGCGGCTGCGCATCGCGGAACAGCCGGGCCATGCCGATGGTCGCACGCACGTCGGACAGCGCCTCGTGCGCATCGCCATCGCGCACGCCGTTTGCATCGGCCAGGTGCTCCAGCTTGAACGAGGTGGCGCCATCTTCGCGCTTGGGCCAGGTGATGCCATCCGGACGCAGCGCATGCATCAGGCGCAGCATGTCCAGCAGGTCCCAGCGCGAATTGCCGTTGCGCCACTCGCGCTCGTACGGGTCGAAGAAGTTGCGGAACAGCCCATGGCGGATGAACTCGTCATCGAAGCGCAGCGTGTTGTAGCCCAGCGCGCAGGTCCCGGGGCGGCTCATCAGGTCATTGATCCGCGCCAGCGCCTCGGCCTCGCTGATGCCTTCGGCCAGCGCATGCTGCGGGGTAATGCCGGTGACCATCGTGGCATAGGGCGAAGGCAGCAGGTCATCGGCCGGGCGCACGTAGAAGCTGACCGGCGTGTCGATCTCGTTGAGCTGTGCATCGGTGCGGATGGCGGCGAACTGGGCGATGCGGGTGCGGCGCGGATCCTGGCCGAAGGTTTCCAGATCGTAGAACAGGAAGCTGTCGGCCATCAGTGCGCGCCCTCCAGCACCGCCAGCTTGGCGTGGACTTCGGCTTCCAGCGCGCGCCAGTCCACCTGCTGCAGGGAATCCAGGCCTTCGGTGGCGTTGCGCAGGATGCGGCGCTGTATCCGCGTGCGCTCCAGCGCGACGGCGTAGGGCGTGTGCAGGAAAGTAACCATGGTGTAGTGTGGCACGAACCGCGTGGGCCACCGCTGCTGCAGCGCCAGCTCCAGTTCACGCTGCAGCAGGAACCCCGGGTCAGCCACCTGGTCGCGCATCTCCGTGTAGTTTTCCAGCGCCATCTGCTGGATCGCCCAGGCATTGGGCGAACGCTCGATCTCAAACGCCGAATACGCGCTGCGCAGGTCGCTGGCGGTTTCCAGGTGCCGGGCCAGCGCGACGCAGTCTTCAAAAGCACAGTTCATGCCCTGGCCGTGGAAAGGCACCATGGCGTGCGCGGCATCGCCGATCAGCACGGCCTTGCCATCGGTATGCCAGCGCTCCAGGTACAGGGTGCCGAGAAGTCCGGGCGGATGCGCATCCCAGTCAGCGCGCAGGTCCGGTATCAGCGCCAGGGCATCGGGGAATTCGCGGGCGAACAGGGCTTCGGCCTGTTCGCCGGTGGTGACCGTGTTGAACCCCGGATCGCCCTTGTTGGGCAGGAACAGGGTGACGGTGAACGTGCCTTCGTGGTTCGGCAGGGCGATGCACATGAAGCGACCGCGCGGCCAGATGTGCAGCGCGTTGGGGTCGATGCTGAATGCACCACCCGGGCCCGGCGGGATCTCCAGCTCCTTGTAGGAGTGGTCCAGGAATTCGATGCGCTCACCCAGTGGCTGGCGGCGGTTCATCGCCGCGCGAAGCGCCGATCCGGCGCCGTCCGCGCCCACCAGCGTGACGAAGCGGATGTCATGCGGGGTGTCATCGCGGTCATCGATGAAGCGCGCATGCTGCGCGTCGAAGTCCACGGTATGCAGGCGCCGGTGGAAATGCACGACGGCGCCGGCCTCTTCGGCCAGCTCCAGCAGGGTGACGTTGAGCTCACGGCGATGGATCGACCAGATCACTTCGCTGTCGTCGCGGCCGTAGCGCTGCAGCGCGGGGGCGGCGTCGTCGCGCAGGTGGACCATCCGCCCGCGCATCATCACGGCGCGTTCCATCACGGCCGCCTCGACGTGTGCGCCGGCCTGGCGCAGCGCGTTGCGCCCACGTTCGGCCAGTGCCAGGTTGATCGAGCGGCCGCTTTCATAGCCACTGACGCGCGGGTCCCCACGGCGCTCGTACACCGTGATGTTCCAGCCCTGCCGCGACAGCAGGATGGCCAGCAGCGAGCCGGCCAGTCCCGCGCCGACGATGGTCAGCGAACGCGGGGCGGCAGTGTTCAGCGATGTGTCCTGCACGGCGTCAGTGCCCGGCCCAGGCATCGACTGCATCAACGAAGTGGTGCAGGTCCTGGTAGCGGTTGTACAGCGGGGTCGGCGAGATCCGGATCACGTCCGGTTCGCGCCAGTCACCGAGCACGCCGACCGCGCGCAGGTGCTCGAACAGGGCCCGGCCGCGCTCGCGCCCGCCGATCACCCGCAAGGACAGCTGGCAGCCGCGGCGCTCGCTGTCGGCCGGTGTGATGCGTTCCAGCACGTGCGGCAGGCGGCTGCGCACCAGCGCATCCAGCATCCCGGTGAGGGCCAGGGACTTGTCCCGCAGTGCGGCCATGCCGGCGCGTTCGAACAGGTCCAACGACGCCCGCAGCGGCGCCAGGCCGAGGATCGGGGGGTTGCTGAGCTGCCAGCCTTCGGCGCCGACGGACGGCACGAACTGCGGCGCCATCTGGAAGCGGGTCGCTTCTTCATGGCCCCACCAGCCGGCGAAGCGCGGCAGGGTGGTGTCGCGATGGTGGCGTTCGTGCACGAAGGCCCCGGCAACCGCGCCCGGGCCACTGTTGAGGTACTTGTAGTGGCACCACACCGCGAAGTCCGGCGCCACCTCATGCAGCTGCAGCGGCAGGTTGCCGACCGAATGCGCGAGATCGAAGCCGATGTTGGCGCCCTGGGCGCGTGCCAGCGTGGTGATCGCCTGCAGGTCGAACGCCTGGCCGGTGCGGTACTGCACGCCGGGCCACAGCACCAGCGCAAGGCGCGCGCCGTGGCGGGCGATGGCCTGCTCGATGGCCTGCAGCGAGATCGTGCCCTCTGCTTCATCCGGCTGCACTTCGACCAGGCACTCGGCGGGATCGAACCCGTGGAAGCGGATCTGCGCTTCCACCGCATGGCGATCGGTCGGGAAGGCGCCGGCTTCCATCAGGATCACCGGGCGCTGCGCGGTGGGACGGTAGAAGCTCACCATCATCAGGTGCAGGTTCACGCTGAGCGTGTTCATCGCCACGACTTCGCTGGGCAATGCGCCGACCACCTGCGCCAGTTGTTCGCTGACCAGACGGTGGTAGCCCAGCCATTGGGTCGGGCCGGTGAAGTGGCCCTCCACGGCCAGCGTGGCCCATTGCCCCATGACCTCCTGCACCGCGGCCTGCGCACCACGTGGCTGCAGGCCCAGTGAGTTGCCGACGAAATAGGTCTGCTCGCCGCCTTCGTGGCGGGGGATCAGGAATTCGCCGCGCAGGTCGCGGAGCGGATCATTGGCATCCAGGGCCAACGCGTGGGCACGGCTGAGCGGTTCGGACATAGTGAAAGCGACACGATTTGACGTGTTCGAAGTGTACCGCGCGCCATGCCTGCACCGGGGCAGAGCGTGACGACCAACGGTCGTCCCCCACCAGGGCAGCACGCCCTCCGGTAGCGCCGAGCCATGCTCGGCGTGTCTCTGTCAGGGCGAGGCTCAGCCGCCGGGCAGCGGATCCACGTGACCGCAGTTACTGCAGGTGCGCAGCTGCAGGTCGCCCTGGTAACGGGCAAACATCTTCGGCAGGTCGGTTTCGATGTTCTGCAGGGTGAACCACTCTTCGTGCAGCTTGTGATTGCAGCGCTCGCAGTGCCAGACCACGCCATCGCGTTCGTGCGGCAGGCGCTTGCGTTCCACCACCAGCCCGATGCCGCCCGGCGGGCGGCGCGGTGAGTGAGGCACGTTGCCTGGCAGCAGGAAGATCTCGCCCGCACGGATGGGAATGTCCCGTACCTGGCCGTCTTCCTGCACCTTCAGCACCATCTCGCCTTCGAGCTGGTAGAACCACTCCGGGCCTTCGTCGATGTGGAAATCGGTGCGCGAATTCGGGCCGCCGACCACCATCACGATGAAGTCGCCGTCCTCGATCATCTTGTTGCCGACCGGCGGCTTCAACAGGTGCCGGTGTTCTTCGACCCAGCCCATCAGGTTGATCGGTGAAGCAAGCATGCGGACGCTCCGGTTGACGCTCAGTCGCGCTTGCCCTTGCGCGGGACGAAGGACAGCGCTTTCTCATAACCCGGCTGCAGCGCTTCCGGGCTGTCGACGTCGATGCCCATCTCGCGCACGCGCCCATCGCGCAGGCTGTAGACCCAGCCATGCACGGTCAGCTTCTGCCCACGTGCCCAGGCATCGCGCACGATGGTGGATTGGCAGGCGTTGGCGACCTGCTCGATCACGTTCAGTTCGCACAGCCGTGCGTGGCGCAGGTCCGGATCATCGATCGCATCGAGGATGGCGGAATGCTTCTGGGCCACGTCGCCGACATGCCGCAGCCAGTTGTCGGCCAGGCCGACGCGGACGTTGTTGAGGCTGGCATGCACGCCGCCGCAGCCGTAGTGGCCGACGATCAGGATGTGCTTCACCTTCAGCTGGTCCACCGCGTACTGGATCACGCTCAGGCAGTTGAGGTCGGTGTGCGCCACCACGTTGGCCACGTTGCGATGCACGAAGACCTCGCCCGGGGCCATGCCGATGATCTGGTTGGCCGGTACGCGCGAATCGGAACAGCCGATCCACAGGTATTCGGGATGCTGCTGCGTGGACAGCCGGTCGAAGAACGCGGGGTCTTCCTGCTGGATCCGGTCGGCCCAGTCGCGGTTGTTCTGCAGCAGCTTTTCAACATCTTTCATGTGGGGTCCCTGACGTGGTGGGGGGCAAGGCGCGGCGGGCAGAGCCGCGTCGTCGCGGGAATCAACGGAATATTTCAGTCGCGCGCGGTGTCCGCCGCGTCCAGGAAACGGCGCATCCACTGCGCCAGCTCGTGCGAGGCGGGGGAGGGCAGCCGTTCCAGTTCGGTGATGACCGCCTGCTGGTTGGCCACCGAGTGGTTCTGGCTGAGCTTCATTTTCAGCTGCACGGTGTCCGCCACGAAGCGGAAGCCGATGATGCCGCGCAACTGGCTGCGGTGGTCATCGCGCTGCGCCTCGAACTGCCAGTCACGGCCTACCTTCGCTTCGTACAGATCGCCGGTATCGGCGACCACCGCCGCCAGCGCGTCGGTGTCCTCGAAGCGGTGCAGCTGGCCGCGCAGTTCAGCGGCGGCATAGTTCCAGGTCGGCACCCGTGCCATGGCGTCTTTGTCCGGATACCAGGAGGCGGAGACATACCCGTGCGGGCCGTCCACCAGCACCTTGGCGGGCCCGTCGCGGCGCGATTGCGGATTGGCCCTGGCCCAGTGCCCGCGCAGCTCGATCACCCGCCCTTGGCGGCGGTACAGCACCGGCAGCCGGGTCAGCTCTGGCAGGCCATCGTCACCAGTGGTGAGCAGGGTGATGAACGCATCGCGGGCAAACAGCGCGTCCAGCCACTGCAGGTCGGTTTCAGCGAAGGCGCGCGGGGTGAACATGCAGCTAGACCGTGCGGCCCAGCGACTGCACCATCAGGCCACGCAGCCCTTCATCCGAGCTGGCCCGGGGCGGCTGCACCTCATGCAGCGAGAAGCCACGCACCAGCGCGTCTTCTTCGTCCAGCCCGTCGTATTCCACGAACTCGGCGTCGAACAGCTGCGCGCGCGCGGTGTCTACACCGTCGTAGCTCAGCGTGTTGCCATCGCTGTCCAGCACTTCGGCGGTGCCGGCCGGGCGGATGCGCAGGCGTGCCCAGATCAGCGTGTTGCCCAGGCTGGCCAGCCACCAGGTGTCCTGCGGAAGGGAGTCGTCATTCATTTCGTGATTACCAGATCGACGCCAGCCAGAGCAGGGCGGCCATGCCCAGTCCGGCCAGCAGGGTCAGCAGCGATACCCAGGCCGGTGTCGCCAGCCCGGACAGCGAGCGGTCCGGCTGCGCGCGATAGTCGCGGCGCAACAGCCAGGCCAGTGCTTCGGGCTTGAGGAAGGCACCGCTGCCAAAGCGCTGCGACAACGCCGGATGGCGGTCGCGCAGGTGCACCAGGGTCAGCGGCCAGAAGATCACGAAGGCACTGAACCCGGCGATCGCCACGCCGAAGAAACACAGCGCGAAGAACAGGGTCATGGGGTCGGTACCTCCGTGGATGGAAGGGGATCAGAAGTCGGCGTTGCCCGGCGCGCGCGGGTAGGCGATGGCATCGCGGATGTTGGACAGCCCGCAGACGTACACCACCAGCCGCTCGAAGCCGAGCCCGAAGCCGGCGTGCGGCACCGAACCATAGCGGCGGAAGTCGCGGTACCAGCCGTAGTGCTCGCGGTCCAGGCCGAACTGCGCCATGCGCGCATCCAGCACGTCCAGGCGCTCTTCGCGCTGGCTGCCGCCGATGATCTCGCCGATGCCCGGGGCGAGCACGTCCATCGCCGCGACGGTCTTGCCGTCGTCGTTCAGGCGCATGTAGAAGGCCTTGATGTGCTCGGGGTAGTTGGTCACCACCACCGGGCGGCCGATGTGTTCTTCGGTCAGCCAGCGCTCGTGCTCGGTCTGCAGGTCCAGGCCCCATTCCACCGGGAAATCGAACTTCCGGCCGGAGTTCTGCAGCAGCTTCACCGCTTCGGTGTAGTCGATCTGCTCGAAGGGCGCATTGATGAAGTTCTCCAGCTTGCTGATCGCGTTCTTGTCCACGCGTTCGGCCAGGAAGGCGAGGTCGTCGCCGCGCTCGTCCAGCACCGCGCGGAACAGGTACTTCAGGAATTCCTCGGCCAGCCGCGCATCTTCGGCCAGGTCGGCGAAGGCGATTTCCGGTTCGATCATCCAGAACTCGGCCAGGTGGCGGGTCGTGTTGCTGTTCTCGGCGCGGAAGGTCGGGCCGAAGGTGTAGACCTTGCTCAGTGCCAGGCAGTACGCCTCCACGTTGAGCTGGCCGGACACGGTCAGGAAGGTTTCCTTGCCGAAGAAGTCGCGGCTGAAGTCGACCTCGCCACGCTCGGTGCGCGGCAGATTGACCATGTCCAGCGTGGAGACACGGAACATCTGGCCAGCACCTTCGGCGTCGGAGGTGGTGATGATCGGGGTGCTGATCCAGTTGAAACCGTTCTGGTGGAAAAACCGGTGCACGGCCTGGGACAGGCAGTTGCGGATGCGGGTGACCGCGCCGAACAGGTTGGTGCGCGGGCGCAGGTGCGCCACTTCACGCAGGAACTCCGGCGACATCGGCTTGGGCTGGATCGGGTAGGTCAGGGGGTCTTCGACCCAGCCGACCACTTCCACGGTGCTGGCCTGGATTTCGAAGGACTGGCCCTTGCCCTGCGACTTCACCAGGGTGCCCTTGGCGATCAGCGAACAGCCGCTGGTCAGGCGCTTGACCTCGTCGAAGTTGGCCAGCGATTCAGCTGCCACCACCTGGATCGGGGCGAAGCAGGAGCCGTCGGTGACGTTGATGAAGGCAAGATTCGCCGAGCCACGCACCGTGCGCACCCAGCCGCGTACCGTGACTTCGCCGCCTTCCGGGATCTTCCCGGCAAGCGCATGTTCAACGCTGACCACCGTCATGACTTGAATCCTCTGCTGATCGACTCGATCTGTGAATTCGAAGTTTACCGGTTGCAGCGTTCTGCTTGCGAGGCATTTCTACTGCCCCGGTGGCCTTTATACTCGTCTCGTACCTTCGTGGAGCTCCATCATGGCCGTCAGCCTGACCCCAGTAGCCTTTGAGCGCGTCCAGCGCTTCGTCGCCCAGACCCCTGGTGCCCTGGGGCTGCGCTTTGGCGTGACCCGCACCGGTTGCTCGGGCTGGGGCCACGTGACCGATCTGGCACGTGACGAGCGCGAGGGCGACCGTGTTTTCGACCAGGACGGGGTGCGCATCTACGTGGACGCGCAGAGCCTGCCGCTGGTGGATGGCACGGTCATTGATTTCGGCAAGCAGGGCTTGAGCGAGACGTTCACGTTCAAGAACCCGAATGCAGCGGCCGAATGCGGCTGCGGCGAGAGTTTCACCACGGATGAGTCCCACCGCTGAGGGTGGGGTTTCCGGCCTGCGGCCGGCTTGCTGTAGCAGCAACGTCAACGGCGACGTCAAGAGCCTGCAGGGCTGTGGGTTGGCGGGGCGGGGTGGCTGTGCAGGACACGCCGTGAATCCATCCATGGAGGCTCGCTTTTCGCATCCATGCGAAAAGACGGTCCTGAACAGCCACCCCGCCCCACCTTCGACAGGTCCATGGGGGCCATGGGTTGGGCATTGGGGAGGGGAAGGAGATGGGGTCAGAGTCCTTTCGCGCAGCGAAAGGACTCTGACCCCATTTTTCATTACGCGGCGGGCCGCCACCGGAACCTGTCAAGGGCCGGGTGGGGAGGCTGTGCGGGGCCTTGAGCGGCAGGAGCCGCGAAGAGCTACATGGACGTACTTGCGCGTGCCCCGCACAGCCTTCCCGCCCGGCCAACCCTCAGATGCAGTTCGAAAGCAGCCCGCCGCGAGGGGGTTTCACCCGTTCGACGCACCCGCTGCGAGCGAGCCAGCGCCACGCCGGCGCTCGATCACCACCGACACCCCCCATAACAGCAGGCCGGCCGCCGCCGTCGCGGCACCTACGTACCCGGTGGAGGCATAACCGAAGCCGCCGCCGATGGCCATGCCCCCCAGCCACGGACCCAACGCATTGGCGGTATTGAAGGCGGCATGGTTGGACGCGGCGGCCAGGGTCTGGGCCTCGCCGGCGGCGTCCATCAGGCGGGTCTGCAGCGCCACGGCCAGCGCGCCCATGGTGCCCACGGCGATGATCGCCGGCACCATCGCCCAGGCCGAATGCGCGGCGAGCGGGAACAGCAGCAGGACCACCACCGACCACGCCAGCAACACGCCGGCGGCGCGGAACTGCAGGCGATCCACCAGCCAGCCCCCCAGCATGTTGCCGATGATCGCGCCCACGCCGAACAGGCCGACGGCCGCAGGCATCCAGCGTTCGTTGATGCCGGTGACGTTGACCAGCGTCGGTGCCAGATAGGTGAACACGCAGAACATGCCGGCAAAGCCGATCGAGCCGATCGCCAGCGCCAGCCACACCTGGGTGGTGTTGAACGCACGCAGCTCACGCATCGGGCTGGTACGTACCTCGTTCGGGTCCGGTGCAAGGTGGCGCGAGACCATCACCACGGTGGCCAGCGCCAGCAGGCTGACCAGCGCGAAGGCAGTGCGCCAGGTGAACTGCTGGCCGAGCCAGGTGGTGAGTGGATTGCCGACCAGGATCGCGATCGACAGGCCCAGCAGCACCTTGGACACCGCTGCGCCGCGCTGTGCGGGCGGGCTGATCGAGGCCGCCACCAGCATCGCCACGCCGAAATAGGCGCCGTGCGGCAGGCCGGCAACGAAGCGCGCCAGCAGCATGGTGTGGTAGTTGGGGGCCAGCGCGCTGGCCAGGTTGCCGATCGCGTAGAAGCCCATCAGCCCCAGCAGCAGGCTGCGCCGGCTGATACCGGCGCCGGCGAAAGCCAGCACTGGCGCACCCACCACCACGCCGATGGCGTAGGCGCTGATCAGGTGCCCGACCTGCGCCTCGGTGATCGACAGCCCGCGGCTGATGTCCAGCATCAGACCCATGCTGGCGAACTCGCTGGTGCCGATGGCGAAACCGCCCAACGACAGGGCCAGCAGGATGAAGGTGCGCTGGCGGGGCGACAGCACGGCGGCCAGCGTGGACGTGGCAACCGGGGGAGCGGACGGGTTCACAGGAAAAATCCGGGGCATTTGTACGAGCACGGATTGTACTGCTGCAGCGCAGCACAGTCGCCCGCTTTGGGTCCTGCCGGCTGAACGCTGTATTTCTGCCTGCGTCATGGCGCGTTCGGGGGCAGCGCCCGCCGAGCATGGCTCGGCGCTACCGCTCCGGCGGCGCCCGGAATCTGTCAGGGGTCGGGCGATAGGGCTGGGCGGAGGCGTTGAGCGCCATGGATGGCGCGAAACGAGGCCCGCATGGGTGAGGGCGCTCTGCTTGCGAAGCACCGCTTCGCAAGCGCCCGAACGCACAGCCGCCCAGCGGCTGGGCCGGACCCCGGAGGGGCGGCTTCTGCCGTCCCCCGCCCAGCGGCACCGCCCGACCCACTTGCAGGCAACCGGACTTCGGCTTGCCTAGGCCAGGACCAGCAGGCATAATTGCCGGCTTCCTGCGCCCAGCGTAGGAACCCTTGCCCCACCGCTGTCACCACCGCGGGGGGCTGTCCGGCCGAAATGGCCACATCCGAAAGGTATATAAACATGAGTCGTCATTACGAAATCGTGTTCCTGGTCCACCCGGATCAGAGCGAGCAGGTCCCGGCAATGATCGAGCGCTACAAGTCGCTCGTCGAGAACGGCAACGGCACCATCCACCGTCTGGAAGACTGGGGCCGCCGTCAGCTGGCGTACCCGATCCAGAACCTGGTGAAGGCCCACTACGTCATGCTCAACATCGAAGTTGACCAGGCCGTGCTGAGCGAGCTGGTGGAAAGCTTCCGCTTCAACGACGCCGTGCTGCGCAACCTGGTCGTCAAGCGCGATGGCCCGGATACCGAGCAGTCGCTGATCATGAAGAGCAAGGATGAGAAGGGTGACAAGCCCGAGCGTGGCGAGCGTCGTCGTCGTGACGACGAAGAAGGTGAGACCACCACCCCCGCCGCTGACAACGATGCCGGCGACGACGCCGCTTCGGCCGCTTAAGGAGCACTGACATGTCCAAGTTCTTCCGTCGCCGCAAGTTCTGCAAGTTCACCGCCGAAGGCGTGAAAGAGATCGATTACAAGGATCTCAACACCCTGCGCCAGTACCTGACCGAGAACGGCAAGATCGTGCCGAGCCGCGTCACCGGTACCAAGTCGAAGTACCAGCGCCAGCTGGCAACGGCCGTCAAGCGCGCCCGTTTCCTGGCCCTGATCCCGTACACCGACAACCACGACATCTGATGCCGGCGGGCGGCCTCGTGCCGCCCTTCTGCACTGATATTCGGACAGCCATCCGCTGCGGGGCATCGCCTCGCTAACGAATACATTCTGGAGTAACACCATGCAGCTGATCCTTCTGCAGAAAGTCACCAACCTGGGCAACCTCGGCGACCTGGTCGACGTGAAGCCGGGCTACGGCCGTAACTTCCTCGTGCCGCAGGGCAAGGCCGTGCCGGCCACCGAGAGCAACAAGGCCGAGTTCGAAGCCAAGCGCGCCGAGTACGAAGCCAAGGCCGAGTCGATCCATTCCGACGCCGAAGCCCGCAAGGCCAAGCTGGAAGGCAAGTCCGTGACCATCGCGGCCAACGCTTCCACCGAAGGCAAGCTGTACGGCTCGGTCGGCGCGCGCGAAATCGCCGATGCCTTCACCGCTGCTGGCCTGCCGGTCAACAAGAGCGAAGTCATCCTGGGCGAAGGCGCCTTCCGCAACATTGGCGAGTACGACGTCCTGGTGCACCTGCACGCCGACGTTGAAACCACCGTCAAGGTCGTGGTCGAAGCCGAAAAGGCCTGATCCCACGCCGAAAGGCATGGAATCACCAGAACGGGCGCCCGCAGGGGCGCCCGTTTTGTTTTGGGGAGCGCGCCGGCCCCTGCGTAGAACGCGGCCACATCGGTATACTCGGTGCATTACGCCCGGCCGATGGCCCTGATCCCAGCCGGATCAAGGGGTTGGCGGGTAAATGCAGGCCTCACAACGGCCCCGGCCCGGAAACCCTATGCGTCTTTCCACGATCAAGCTGTCCGGCTTCAAGTCCTTCGTCGATCCCACAACGCTGCATCTGCCGACCAACATGACCGGCGTGGTCGGACCGAACGGCTGTGGAAAGTCCAACATCATCGATGCGGTGCGCTGGGTGATGGGCGAAAGTTCGGCCAGCCGCCTGCGTGGTGACTCGCTGACCGATGTGATCTTTTCCGGCTCGGCCGCGCGCAAGCCGGTATCGCAGGCCACCGTAGAGCTGATCTTCGATAACAGCGACCACACCATTTCCGGTGAGTACGCCTCGTTCAACGAGATATCGGTCAAGCGCACCGTCAGCCGCGATGGCAGCAGCAACTATTACCTCAACGGCACCAAGTGCCGTCGCCGCGACATCACCGACCTGTTCCTGGGTACCGGCCTGGGCCCGCGCAGCTATTCGATCATCGAACAGGGGATGATCAGCCAGATCATCGAAGCCCGCCCTGAAGACCTGCGTGTCTACCTGGAAGAAGCCGCCGGCATCTCCAAGTACAAGGAGCGCCGCAAGGAAACCGAAACCCGCATCCGGCATACGCGCGAGAACCTGGACCGGCTGGGCGACCTGCGCGATGAAATCGGCAAGCAGCTTGAACACCTCAAGCGACAGGCGCGCCAGGCCGAGCAATACCAGACGTTGCAGGAGGAGCGCCGGGTCAAGGATGCCGAATGGAAAGCGCTGGAGTTCCGCGGCCTGGATGGCCGGCTCGGCAAGCTGCGCGAAGGGCTGTCACAGGAGGAGACGCGCCTGCAGCAGTTGATCGCCGAACAACGCGACGCGGAATCGCAGATCGAAACTTCGCGCGTGCGTCGCGAGGAGTCGGCCGAGGCGCTCAACGCCGCACAGGCCGAGGTCTACCAGGTGGGCAGCATGCTGGCCCGGCTGGAACAGCAGATCCAGCACCAGCGCGAGCTGTCCCAGCGCCTGCACAAGGCGCGCGATGAAACGCAGCAGGCACTGGCCGAACTTGGCCAGCACATCAGTGGCGACGAGGCCCGGCTGGGGGTGCTGCGCGAGGCGGTGGATGCGGCCACGCCGCAGCTGGAACAGCTGCAGGAAGAGAACGAGATCAAGCAGGAGAGCCTGCGCGAAGCCGAAGCCCGGCTGGGTGACTGGCAGGCGCGCTGGGAACAGCACAGCAGCCAGAGTTCTGAAGCATCGCGTTCCGGTGATGTCGAACGCACCCGCGTGGACTACCTGGACCGGCAGGTGCTGGAAGCCGAACGGCGACGCGAGACGCTGCAGTCCGAGCGCGCCGGCCTGGACGTGGATGCGCTGGAGGCAGCGTTCGAGCAACTGCACATCCAGCACGACACCCAGAAGACCGCGCTGGACGAGCTGGGCGAACAGGTTGAACTGCGCAAGCAGGAGGTCACGGCCGTGCAGGAGCGCCAGCGCGGCGCACAGAACGAACTGGCCGAACTGCGCAAGCAGGCCAATGGCGTGCGCGGCCGGTTGTCGTCGCTGGAAACCCTGCAGCAGGCCGCACTTGGCCAGGAGCAGGGCGCGGCGGTTGCCTGGTTGAAGGCGCGCGGGCTGGATTCGGCAAGCCGCGTCGGCGAGCGGTTGAAGGTTGAAGCGGGCTGGGAAAACGCGGTTGAAAGCGCGCTGGGTCAGTTGATCGAGGGCGTGCTGGTGGATGCGCCGGAACAGCTGGTGGATGCGCTGGGCGAGCTGGGTGATGGCCGCATCGCGCTGGTGGCCGACGACGAAGCGCCGTTGCAGGTGGCGCCCACCTCGCTGGCAGCCAAGGTACAGGGGCCGGCGGCCATCCGTCGCCTGCTGGCGCGCCTGCATGCGGCCGAAGACCTGGAACAGGCGCGCGCACTGCAGGCCACGCTGGGCGAGGGCGACTCGGTGATCACCCGCGGCGGCGAGCGGCTCGGTACGGGTTGGGTGAGGGTATCGCGCTCGGGCGCGGCCAAGCAGGGCGCGCTGCTGCGCGAGCGCGAAATCAACACGCTGCGCGAACAGATCGAACAGCTGCAGCAGCGCGAAGCCGAACTGGAGCAGTTGCTCGGCGGCTTCCGTGACCAGCTGCTTGCCGCCGAACAGCAGCGCGAAGACGTGCAGCGCGCCGTGTACCAGGCACACCGCGGCGTGTCCGAGCTGGCCGGCCAGCTGCAGGGCCAGCAGGGCAAGCTGGAATCGGCGCGCAGCCGCATCGACCGCATCGAAGGCGAGCTGGTGCAGCTGATGGAAACCCTGGAGCTGAACCGCGAGCAGGTGCGCGAGGCACGCGGCCGGCTGGATGACGCGGTCAGCAGCATGGGCGACCTGGAGTCGACCCGGCAGGCGCTGGAGAATGAACGCCGGCAGTTGACCGAGGCCCGTGACCGCGCCCGCGATGCGGCCCGCAGTGTGCGCGAAGCCGCCCATTCGCTGGCGCTGACACTGGAATCGCAGCGTGCCCAGGTGGCGTCGCTGAGCCAGGCGCTGGAACGCATGAGCAACCAGCGCGGCCAGCTGGATTCGCGCCTCGGCGAGCTGCACGCACAACTGGACGAAGGCGATACCCCGGTGGAATCGCTGCAGGCCGAACACCAGCATGCGCTGGAAGAGCGCGTCCGCGCCGATGGCATGCTGTCGCAAGCGCGCTCACTGCTGGATGGTATCGACGTGGAGCTGCGCGAGCTGGAGCAGACCCGGCACAAACGTGACGAGCAGGCGCTGGCCCAGCGCGAGCGCATTTCGCAGCGCCGGCTCGACCAGCAGGCGCTGGTACTCAATGCCGAGCAGCTGCAGGCGGCGGTGGAGAAGGCCGGCTTCGTCTTGCAGGAGGTCATCGCAACGCTGCCCGAGGACGCCCGCCTGGCCGACTGGGAGCAGACCGTGCAGCAGATCGATGCGCGCATGCGCCGGCTGGAACCGGTCAACCTGGCGGCGATCCAGGAATACGGCGAAGCTTCGCAGCGCTCGGAATACCTGGACGCGCAGAACCTGGACCTGAATACCGCGCTGGAGACGCTGGAAGATGCGATCCGCAAGATCGACCGCGAGACCCGCGGCCGCTTCAAGGACACCTTCGACCGGGTCAACGCCGGCGTGCAGGCGCTCTATCCGCGTCTGTTCGGCGGTGGCCATGCCTACCTGGAACTGACCGGCGAGGACCTGCTGGACACCGGCGTGACCATCATGGCGCGGCCACCGGGCAAGCGCGTTTCCAGCATTTCCCTGCTGTCCGGCGGTGAGAAGGCGATGACCGCGGTGGCGCTCGTCTTTGCGATCTTCCAGCTCAATCCGGCCCCGTTCTGCCTGCTCGACGAGGTGGACGCGCCGCTGGACGAAGCCAACGTCGGCCGCCTGGCCAACATGGTCAAGGAGATGAGCGAGAAGGTGCAGTTCCTGTTCGTCAGCCACAACAAGGCGACGATGGAGGCGGCGCACCAGCTCTCCGGCGTCACCATGCGCGAGCCCGGGGTCAGTCGCCTGGTCAGCGTCGACCTGGAAGAGGCGGCGCGGCTGGCCGGCGCGGCCTGATACGCCGCGTGCACGGGGGATTGGTGCATTATTCGCGCCACCCCCGGTGCAAGACGACCTGCATCGTGCCATTCTTGTCTGAACGTATTTAGCCGGAGACCCAACCGAATGTCCGACACCGCACTGCTGCGCATCGGCATCCTTACCGCCGGCCTGCTGTTGATCGCTGCGATCCTGTTGTTCGGCCGGCCGAAGAAGAAGACCCAAGGACGCCGTGTCGAAGGTGACCCCGGCGCCGATGGCGCACAGCGCCGCGAGCCGGTGCTGGGCGGCGGCGTCGACGCGGCGGGCGAGGAGCCGCGCGATCCCGCCCTCGACGGCGAGCAGGCCGAACTGGGGCTGTCAGACAGCGAAGCCAACGCCAATAGTGACCTCGGCAAGCGGGCCAGCCAGGATTTCGACAAGATCGTGTCGTTGTTCGTGGCCGCGCGCGCCGGCGAGCAGCTGCGTGGCGAAGACATCGTGGTGGCTGCGGAAAAGACCGGGCTGGTGTTCGGCCACATGAACGTGTTCCACCGGCTGGTCGAAGGCCACCCGGAGCGCGGTCCGATCTTTTCGATGGCGAGCATCATGAAGCCGGGCAGTTTCGACATGGGCACCATCCGTGAGATGGAAACCCCGGCGATCGCGTTCTTCCTGACCCTTCCGGCGCCGCTGACGGCGCTCGATTCCTGGGAAAAAATGCTGCCGACCGTGCAGCGCATGGCCGAACTGCTGGATGCCGTGGTGCTGGATGACAGCCGCAACGCGCTGGGTCGCCAGCGTATCGCGCACATCCGCGATGATCTGCGCGCCTACGACCGCCAGCACCAGGCGCCACCGCTGACCAAGACGCCACGCTGGTAGGCGGGATGTTTCCGGCACGCAGGCCGGTGCCCGTGCGGAAGACCTCGCCGAAGCGTTCCGTTTCCGCTTCGCCGTGACGCGCCGCCGCGGCCTGCGCACGCCATGGACGTTAGAATCGCGGTCTGTACAGGAATCACCGGACCCGGCATGAACGTTACTCCCGCCCAGCGTATCGATACGCTTCGCCGTCAGCTTGCCAGCGCGAACGCGGCCTACAACGAGCGTGATGAGCTGCTGATCCCGGATGCCGATTACGACGCGCTGATGCGCGAGCTGGAGGCACTGGAGCAGGCGCATCCGGAACTTTCGACAGTGGACTCGCCCACGGCGAAGGTCGGCGCACGGCCGTCTTCGCGCTTCGCCGAAGTCACCCATGCGGTGCCGATGTTGTCGCTCGGCAATGCGTTCAGCGATGAGGAAGTCGCCGATTTCGTGCGTCGCATCAGCGAGCGGCTGCGGCGTCCGGCGCTCGCGTTCTCCGCCGAGCCGAAGCTGGATGGCCTGGCGATCAGCCTGCGCTACGAGGGCGGGCAGTTCGTGCAGGGCGCCACGCGCGGCGACGGCAGCAAGGGTGAAGACGTAACGGCCAACCTGCGGCAGATTCGCGATATCCCGGAAAGCTTGCACGGCACTGGCTGGCCCGACGTGCTGGAAGTCCGCGGTGAGGTCTACATGGCACGCGCCGACTTCGAAGCGTTCAACGAGCGCGCGCGGCAGCAGGGCGGCAAGGTACTGGCCAATCCGCGCAACGCAGCGGCCGGGTCGCTGCGCCAGCTGGACCCGAAGATCAGCGCGCAGCGCCGGCTCAGCTTCTTCGCCTATGGCACCGGCGAAGTGGAGGGCGGCGAGCTGCCCGATACCCATTCCCGGACCCTGCAGCAGCTGCGCGGATGGGGCTTCCCGGTCAGCGAACTGTGCACGGTGGTGACCGGTACCGACGGCCTGCTGGCCTATTACCGCGACATCGGTGAACGCCGTGACGGCCTGGCGTTCGATATCGATGGCGTGGTCTACAAGCTGGATGACCGCGAAGGGCAACAGGCGATGGGCTTCGTCGCGCGGGCGCCGCGCTGGGCCATCGCGCACAAGTTCCCGGCGCAGGAGCAGAGCACCACGGTGGAGGCCATCGAGATCCAGATCGGGCGCACCGGTGCGGCCACGCCGGTGGCGCGCCTGGCGCCGGTTGCGGTGGCTGGGGTGATCGTCTCCAACGCCACCCTGCACAACGCCGACCAGATCGCGCGGCTGGATGTGCGCGTGGGCGACAGCGTGATCGTGCGGCGCGCCGGCGATGTGATTCCGGAGGTGGTCAGCGTGATCGCTGACCGCCGGCCTGCCGGCACCACGCCATGGACGATGCCGACCCACTGCCCGGTATGCGGGGCGGAAATCGTGCAGGAAGAAGGGGCGATTGCGTGGCGCTGTTCCGGCGAGCTGAGCTGCCCGGCGCAGCGCAAGGAGGCGATCAGCCATTTCGCTTCGCGTCGTGCAATGGACATCGACGGCCTGGGCGGAAAGTACATCGAGACCCTGGTGGATGCGGGCATCGTGCGCGGCGTGGCCGACCTGTACCGGCTGACCCGTGACACCCTGCTGCAGTTGAAACTGGTGCTGGATGCCGAGGATCCCTCCGCGCTGGCCGCCAGCTTCACCCCGCACCTGCCGCCCGATGGCAGTGGCGCAGTGCTCAACGGCGTGCTGAAGCTGGAGGCGAGCGATGACGGCTGGCGTGCGAAGGCGCTGGCCCAACCGATCACGTTCAGCTGGAACACGAAGAAGATCGCCACCCGCTGGGCCGACAACCTGGTTGCCGCCATCGAGGCCAGCCGCGAGGCGACGCTGGAGCGGCTGTTGTTCGCGCTCGGCATCGAGCACGTCGGCGAAAGCACGGCCAAAGCGCTGGCGCAGTGGTTCGGCGAGCTGGAACTGATCCGCCACCTGCCGTGGCCGCTGTTCAAGCGGGTACCGGACATCGGCGGTGAAGTGGCACGATCGCTGGGTCATTTCTTTGAACAGCAGGGCAACCAGCAGGCCATCGACGATCTGCTGCAGGTCGGCCAGGTGCGCATCACCGATGAGCACCCGCCCAGCGGCAAACTGCGCGGAGGACTGGATCTTGCACAGCTGCTGGTGGAGGCCGAGATACCCGGCATCACCCGCCTGCGCGCGGAAAAGCTTGCCGCCGCGCTGAGCAGTGCGCAGTCGATACTGGATGCCGAACACGGCCAGTTCGTCAATGCCGGGCTGCCTGACGACACCGCGCGCGGCCTGGCGGGGTGGCTGGACAGCGAAGGCCACGGCGAGCTGCTGCTGCAGGCAGAAGCGAAGATGAAGGAGATCCTGCAGCGGGCGCCGCAGCAGGCAGAGCAGGCCGGCGGACCGTTGGAGGGCCAGACCGCCGTGCTGACCGGCACGCTGTCCGCGCTGACCCGCGATGCGGCCAAGGAGCGTCTGGAAGCGCTGGGCGCCAAGGTTGCCGGCAGCGTGTCGAAGAAGACCAGCTTCGTGGTCGCCGGCACCGAAGCCGGTTCCAAGCTGGACAAGGCGCAGTCGCTGGGCGTGCCGGTATGGGACGAAGACCAGCTGCTGGCCTTCCTCGCCGCCCACGAATGAAACGCATCAAAGCCGGGTGCCCGCCCGGCGGTACCCCTTGAAGGAGAGTTGCATGCAGACCGCACCGCTGGATTTCCGCATGGCCACCCGCGCCGATGAAGCGCAGTTGATCGCCCTGATGCGCGCGTTCTACATCGAAGACCAGATCGCGTTCGACGAGGCGCGCGTGCGCCGCGGCGTCGATGCACTGCTGGCCGACCCGCGCAACGGCGAGGTGCTGATGCTGCTGGACGAGAACGGCGCGGTCGGCGGTTACGTGGTGATCGCAATGGGCTTCAGCCTGGAGCAGGGCGGGCATTTCGCGCTGCTGGACGAGCTGTACCTGGCGCCGGGTGTACGCGGGCGTGGCCGTGGCCGGCAGGCGCTGGCGATCGTCGAGCAGCGTGCACGCGCACGCGGTGTTGAACGCCTGCGGCTTGAAGTGAACCGCCACAACGAACTGGCGCGCCGGCTGTACACCGCCACCGGCTACATCGACGATACCCGCGACCTGATGACGCTGCCGCTGGACCATCCGCGCGACGGCCTGCTGTGAGCGCGCTGCTGCAGGCGCTGCGCCAGCGCGCCGCGCTCAACGCGATGCTGCGCCGCTTCTTCGCCCAGCGCGAGGTGCTGGAAGTGGAGACCCCGATCCTGTCGGCGGCAGGCAATACCGAGCCGAACATCGACAGTTTCCATACCGATTTCAGCGGCCATCGCGATGCCGGTGCGCGTCGTCGCTGGCTGCGTACCTCGCCGGAATTCCCGCTCAAGCGATTGCTCGCTGCCGGCGTGGGTGACTGTTACGAGCTCGGCCGGGTGTTCCGCAACGGCGAAGCAGGCGGCCGCCACAACCCGGAGTTCACCATGCTGGAGTGGTACCGGGTGGGCTGGGACCATCACCGGCTGATCGACGAAACCGCCTCGCTGGTGCAGCAGGCGCTGGCGTTGGTCGGGCGGGTGGCCACCCTGCAGGTGATCGACTACCGCACGCTGTACCTGCAGCGGGTCGGCGTGGATCCGTTCGAGGCCAGCATCGCCGAACTGCGGCTGCCACTGGCGGGCATCCAGATCGATGCGGCGGGCCTGGGGCGGGATGACTGGCTGGACCTGTTGATGACCCACTGCATCCAGCCGCACTTCGATGACACAGTGATGACCGTGGTACATGACTGGCCGGCCTCGCAGGCGGCGCTGGCGCGGATCCGCGACGATACGCCGCCGCGCGCGGAGCGCTTCGAGCTGTACCTGGGGCCGGTCGAGCTGGCCAATGGCTACCACGAACTCGGCGATGCGCAGGAGCAGCGCGCACGCTTCGAAGCCGACCATGTGCGTCGGCAGGCGCGCGGGGATGTGTTGCCGCCGCTGGACGAAGCGCTGCTGGCGGCGTTGCCGGCGATGCCGTCCTGTGCCGGCGTCGCGGTAGGCGTGGATCGGCTGCTGATGGCCATGGGGCGTACCGCGCGGATCGCCGACGTGCTCGCATTTGATTTCAGTCGTGCCTGAACGTCGTAACCGGCGCTTGCGGGGCATTGGCGATGATGCTCTTATCACGCCGGTTGCCGCATGGTGGCAAACGAACCACGATGACAGGGCGGATGAGTCGTTGAACAAGTTGTTGGCAAGCACGGGGGCCTCGTTGGGCGCGCTGCTGCTCTGGACCGTGCTGCTGCCATCGGCGGCCGCGCAGGGGCAGGGCGGCTATGCCGGTGAGGTGGTGCGTTGCCAGTCGCGCGACCTCGGATGGGTGCACTGCAACATGGACGTGGAGGGCGGCGTGGAACTGGTCCGCCAGTTGTCCGACAACGCCTGCGTGCGGGGCAGTGAGTGGGGCACCGACCGTTCCGGCGTGTGGGTCACGCTGGGGTGCCGTGCTGAATTCCGCGCGCGCGGTAGCGCTGGCGCCGCAGCATCGGGTGCACCGGCCAAGGTCGTCAGGCGCGTGGTGCGCTGCGAATCCAATGGCCGCCCGCAGAGCTGTCCGGTGCGCCTGGAAGGTGCCCCGGTGCGCCTGCTGCGGCAGAACTCGCGCATGCCCTGCCGTGAAGGCCACAGCTGGGGTTATCGGCGCAACGAAATCTGGACCACGCGCGGTTGCGAGGGTGATTTCGAGATCGGCGCGGCGGACGGCAGTGGCTTCGTCGATGCACCGCGCCGGCTCACCTGTGAATCCAAGGATCGGCGCCGGCGTTTCTGCGGGGCATCCATCACTACCGGCGTCAACCTGCTCAAGCAGCTGTCCGGGCGTGCCTGCGAAGAAGGGCGCAACTGGGGCTGGGACAAGCGTGGGATCTGGGTGGACGACGGGTGCCGCGCCGAGTTCTCGGTGAACTGAGCGCGCATTACAATGGGCGCATGAACACGCCCACCGATATCGACTACGCCCGCTACGACCACATCCGCCCGATCCTGTGGACCGGCGATGCCCTGCAACTGCTGGACCAGCGCAAGCTGCCCTTCGTGGTGGAGCACGTGGCCTGCACCACCAGTGACGAGGTGGCCACCGCCATCCACGCGCTGACCGTGCGCGGCGCGCCGGCCATCGGCATCGCCGCCGCCTGGGGCGTGGTGCTGGCCGCCCGCGAGGTGCAGGCCGACGACGGCCCGCAGGCCCTGCAGAAGCTGGAACCCGCGCTGCAGCGCCTGAATGCCTCGCGGCCGACGGCGGTGAACCTGGCCTGGGCGCTGGCGCGCATGCGTCGGGCGCTGGGCGCGGCAGGCAATGACTGGCAGCAGGTGCTGGAACGCGAGGCCGAAGCCATCGCCACCGAAGACCTGGCGGCCAATCGGCACATGGGCGCACTGGGTGCCGGCCTGATCGACGCCGGCAGCGGCGTGCTGACCCACTGCAACACCGGGTCGCTGGCCACCGCCGGCTTCGGTACCGCACTGGGTGTGATCCGCGCCGGCATGGCCCAGCAGCGCATCGCCAAGGTGTTCGCCGGGGAGACCCGCCCGTGGCTGCAGGGCGCACGCCTGACCGTGTGGGAGCTGCAGCAGGATGGCATCGATGCCACCTTGATCGCCGATTCGGCCGCCTCGCACCTGATGAAGACCGGCGCGGTGCAGTGGGTGATCGTCGGCGCCGACCGCATCTGCGCCAACGGGGACACCGCCAACAAGATCGGCACTTACCAGTTGGCCATCGCCGCACGCCACCATGGGGTGAAGTTCATGGTGGTGGCGCCGTCCTCGACCGTGGACATGGATACCGCCGACGGCGGCCAGATCGAGATCGAACAGCGTGATCCCGGCGAGTTGTACGGGGTCGGCGGCAGCCGCACCGTAGCCGACGGCATCGCCGCCTGGAACCCGGTGTTCGACGTGACCCCAGGGGAGCTGATCGACGCCATCGTGACCGAGCGCGGGGTCATCCTGACGCCGACCGTGGCCAGCATGCGGGCCGCCTTCGGCTGATCCCGGGCGGGGCGGCGAAGCGGATAACCGGTCCCTAAGTTGCTGATTTCTTCCGGTAAAAAGCCGCTGAACAGGGGAGAAAATTCCCGTGCTGTGGTAGACTCCGCCAGTTAATCGAGATTCCGCCGCTGCCGCCCTGAAAAGGGAGTGGCGCGACGGACTGGACCGCTACCAGACAACGGAACCCGAATGGCAGAATCCGCCAAGGAAATCATCCAGGTCAACCTGGAAGACGAGATGCGCAAGAGTTACCTCGATTACGCGATGAGCGTGATCGTGGGACGCGCGTTGCCTGATGCGCGCGACGGCCTCAAGCCTGTGCATCGCCGTGTGCTGTTCGCGATGAGCGAGCTCAACGCACACGCCAACAAGCCTTATTTCAAGTCGGCGCGTATCGTCGGCGACGTCATCGGCAAGTACCACCCGCATGGCGACCAGTCGGTGTATGACACCCTGGTCCGCCTGGCGCAGCCGTTCGCGCTGCGCTACATGCTGGTCGATGGCCAGGGTAACTTCGGTTCCGTCGATGGCGACTCCGCCGCGGCCATGCGTTACACCGAAGCGCGCATGTCGCGCCTCGCGCATGAGCTGATGGCCGACATCGACAAGGAAACCGTCGATTTCCAGCTGAACTACGACGAAAAGGAAAGCGAGCCGACGGTCATGCCGACCCGGTTCCCGAACCTGCTGGTCAACGGTTCGGCCGGTATCGCGGTGGGCATGGCGACCAACATCCCGCCGCACAACCTGACCGAATCGATCAACGCCTGCATCGCCTTGATCGACAATCCGCAGATCGATGTCGATGGCCTGATGGAGTACATCCCGGGTCCTGATTTCCCGACCGCGGGCATCATCAACGGCACCGCCGGCATCATCGCCGGCTACCGCACCGGCCGTGGCCGCGTGCGCATCCGTGCCAAGGCGGACGTGGAAGTGGCCGACAACGGCCGCGAGTCGATCATCGTCACCGAAATTCCGTACCAGGTGAACAAGGCGCGTCTGATCGAGAAGATCGCCGAACTGGTCAAGGAAAAGAAACTCGAAGGCATCAGCGAACTGCGCGATGAGTCCGACAAGGACGGCATGCGCATCTACATCGAAATCAAGCGCGGCGAGTCGGCGGAAGTTGTCCTCAACAACCTCTACCAGCAGACGCAGATGGAGTCGGTGTTCGGCATCAACATGGTGGCGCTGGTCGACGGCCGTCCGCAGTTGCTGAACCTCAAGCAGATGCTGGAGGCGTTCGTCCGCCACCGTCGCGAAGTGGTGACCCGCCGCACCGTGTTCGAGCTGCGCAAGGCGCGCGCCCGTGCCCACGTGCTGGAAGGCCTGACCGTCGCGCTGGCCAACATCGACGAGATGATCGAGCTGATCAAGAGCTCGGCCAACCCGAACGAAGCCCGCGAGCGCATGCTGACGCGCGTGTGGGATCCGGGCTTGGTCGGTTCGCTGCTCGGCGCCGCCGGTGCCGAAGCGTCGCGTCCGGAAGACCTGCCCAAGGGCGTGGGCCTGATCGAAGGCGGCTACCAGCTGACCGAAGTGCAGGCCACGCAGATCCTGGAAATGCGCCTGCACCGCCTGACCGGGCTGGAGCAGGACAGGCTGACCGACGAATACAAGCAGCTGCTGGAAGTCATCGCCGGGCTGATCTACATCCTGGAAAACCCGGACCGCCTGCTCGAAGTGATCCGCGAGGAGTTGATCAACGTACGCGAGGAATTCGGCGACGCACGTCGTACCGAAATCCGCCACAGCGAAGAAGATCTGGACATCCTCGACCTGATCGCCCCGGAAGACGTGGTGGTCACCCTGTCGCATTCCGGCTATGCCAAGCGCCAGCCGGTCAGTGCGTACCGCGCGCAGCGTCGTGGCGGTCGTGGCCGCAGCGCGGCGTCGACCAAGGAAGAGGATTTCATCGAGCAGCTGTGGCTGGTCAACACGCATGACACACTGCTGACCTTCACCAGCGCCGGCAAGGTGTTCTGGCTGCCGGTGCACCAATTGCCCGAGGCCGGTTCCAATGCGCGCGGGCGCCCGATCATCAACTGGATTCCGCTGGAACCGGGTGAGCGGGTGCAGGCGGTGCTGCCGGTGCGCGAGTATGCCGAAGGGCAGTTCGTGTTCTTCGCCACCCGCAACGGCACGGTCAAGAAGACGCCGCTGGGTGAGTTCGCCTTCCGCCTGGCGCGTGGCAAGATCGCCATCAACCTGGACGACGGCGATGCCCTGGTGGGCGTCGGCCTGACCGATGGTGCACAGGACATCCTGCTGTTCGCCTCCAACGGCAAGACCGTGCGCTTCGGCGAAGACAAGGTCCGTTCGATGGGCCGTACCGCCACCGGCGTGCGCGGCATCAAGATGGCCAAGGGCGAAGAAGTGGTCAGCCTGATCGTCGCTGAAAGCGCCGGCGGGATCGAGGACGAGAACGAGGACGATACGGGCGTCGAGGACACCAGCGTGGACAACGGTGATGCCGTGGTCGAGGTCGGTGACGAGGCGGGCATGAAGTTCATCCTGACCGCGACCGAAAACGGCTACGGCAAGCGCACCCCGCTGCCGGAGTACCCGCGCAAAGGACGTGGCACGCAGGGCGTGATCGGCATCCAGACCACCGAACGCAACGGCAAGCTGGTCGCTGCGGTGCTGATGGGTCCGGCCGACGAAGTGCTGCTGATCTCCGACGGCGGGACCCTGGTGCGGACGCGTGGCTCGGAAATCAGCCGGGTCGGCCGCAACACCCAGGGCGTCACCCTGATCCGCCTGTCCAAGGAAGAGAAGCTGCAGGCCGTGGAGCGGATGGATGCCTTCATCGAAGCCGATGAGGAGCCGGATGGGGTGGTCGACGCTGCGGCGATCGAGCCGGCGGCTGCTACCCCGGCCGCAACGGACGAGACACCCTCGCAGGACTGATCGCGCTCTTTGTGGTCAACGGAAGACGCCGGCCCCGTGCCGGCGTTTTTCGTTACGGAGGATCGGTAGTGTCGAGCTTGCTCGACACCGCGGTATTGCCCCACATTGCGGTGCGCGCCTTCCGGCACCTGGCCATGGCTTTCGCCGCGCATGCTGGAGCCATGTCCAGTCAGCTTCGCATCGGCCGGGTTTCGCTCACGGGGAACTACTACTCCATCACCACTGTCACGGCGTAACGGTCGCCTTGCTTCGTGGATCCCACGCTGGCCGCGCTGATGATGGAACAGCTTGGGCAATGCGATCGGTCTGGCCTGACGCGCTCCTTCGCTCGAGTGGTCATGCCAGACCATCTGCATTGGGTGATGCAACTGAAAGAGGGCACGCTGTCGCGGTGCGTGCAGTCATTGAAATCCCGGTCCGCGATCGCCATCAATTCAGCGCGCGTGGGCGAAGGAACGGTATGGCAACGGGGCTACTACGATCATCTCATCCGGGACGGCAACAACGTTCGGGCGCAGGCCCTGTATGTCATGGCCAACCCGGTCCGGGCGGGATTGGCTGAACGGATCGGCGCGTATCCTTGGGCCTGGTGCCGATGGCCGCTGTCGTAGTGTCGAGCTTGCTCGACACCCGGCGATCGAGCAAGCCCGACGCCTACAACACCGGTGCCGGGCATGACGCCAATGCGCGCGCAGCGCGCTCCGCGACGCGGTAATCTTGCGGTCCGCTGTTGAAGGAATTCCCTGTGCGTACCGTGCACGCTCTGCGTTATGTCACTCCGCTCCGCGAAGGCGGGTCGTTGCCGGCGATCGTCGAAACCGACGATGACGGCATGGTCGTGCTCAAGTTCCGTGGTGCGGGCCAAGGGCCGAAGGCGCTGATCGCCGAGCTGATCGCCGGGGAGATGGCACGCACGCTGCAGCTTCCGCTGCCGGAGATCGTGTTCGTCGAACTGGATGCCGAGTTCGCCCGCACCGAGCCCGATCCGGAAATCCAGGAGCTGATCCGCGCCAGCGAAGGCCTCAACCTGGGCAGTGATTACCTGCCCGGTGCGATCAACTACGACCCGGCCGCGATGCCGGTGGATGCGGAGCTGGCCTCGCGGATCGTCTGGTTCGATGCGCTGACCAGCAACGTGGACCGCACCGCGCGCAACCCGAACCTGATGGTGTGGCACCGCAAGCTGTACCTGATCGACCACGGTGCGGCGATGTACTTCCACCACGATTGGGCGACCGCCGGGCAGGCCTGCGAAAAACCGTTCGTGCTGATCCGCGATCACGTCCTGCTGCCGTTCGCCAGCCGGATCGCCGAGGTCGACGCCGGACTGGCAGCGCGCCTGCCGGATCACGAAATCGAACGCATCGTCAGCCTGGTGCCGGACGCCTGGCTGGTCGACGAGCCTGCGTTTGACACGCCGGCCGCGTACCGCCAAGCGTATATCGACTACTTCATCCATCGCCTGCGCGTGCGCGCCGTCTTCGTCCAGGAGGCCGTCCGTGCCCACGCTGCATACGTATGATTACGCGGTGATCCGGGTCGTTCCCCGGGTCGAGCGCGAAGAGTTCATCAATGTTGGAGTCATCGTCTCCTGCCCGGGGGCAAGGCACCTGGAAGCGGCTATCGAGATCGATCCGGCGCGCCTGCATGCCTTTGCCCCCAGCCTGGACCTGGAGGCGTTGCGGCCTTGGCTGGATGCCATCGTGGCGATCTGCCGCGGCGATGCCGGCGCCGGCCCGATCGCGCAGTTGCCGGCGCGTGCGCGCTTCCACTTCCTCACCGCCAAGCGCAGCTCGGTGGTACAGATGTCGAGCACGCATGTCGGGCGCACGGCAGACCCGGCGGGCGTGGTGGAACACCTGCTGACGAAGATGGTGCGCGTGCCGAAGGGGTGAGCCCACTCGGCCCGCTGCGCTCGCCGACCATGGGTCGGCGGTACCGGGCTTGCGGGTGGTAGCGCCGAGCCGTGCTCGGCGGAATCCCTCCGTGCACGGCCCGCTGCGCTCGCCGACCATGGGTCGGCGCTACCGGGCTTGCAGGGGTAGGGTCAGGTCCTGCGTGCATACCAGGATGGCCGGGAACGCCGAGGGCAGCACGGAGCCGATGAACACCGCCAGCACCCCGGTCCAGGCCCAGTACTTCCGTTGATCATGGCGCGTGCGCGCGCACGTGCTCGATCAGCGCGCGCAGCTTGGCCGGTTGGTTGTGCCGGTTCGGGAAATACAGGAAAAAGCCTGGGAAAGGCGGCAGGTAGTCGTCCAGCATGGTGACCAGTTCGCCACGCGCCAGGTAGGGCGCGAAGGTCTCCTGCATGCCGAAGGTGATGCCGCCGCCGGCCAGTGCGGAGCGCACCATCAGCAGCATGTCATTGGTGGTCAGCTGCGGCGCCACGGTCACGTCGAATTCGCGGCCGTCTTCAACGAACTCCCACCGGTATGGGGCCACCTCCGGTGAGGGACGCCAGCCGATGCAGCGGTGCCGGGCAAGTTCACGTGGGTGGGCCGGCGTACCGTGCTCGGCCAGGTAGGCCGGCGTGGCCACCACGACTTCGCGCTGCGGTCCGGTCAGGGGAATGGCCACCATGTCCTGTTCGATCACCTGTCCCAGCCGCACGCCGGCATCGAACCCGGCCGCTACGATGTCCGATTCATCATCGGTCACGGTGACGTCCAGGGTGATGCCGGGATACCGACGCAGGAAGTCGGCGATCAGCGGCCCGGACAGGAAGCGTTCGGCGATGGAGGTCACCGCGACCCGCAGCAGGCCGTGCGGCTGGCCGTCGCTGGCGGTGTCTTCGATGGCCGCGGCGACCATGCTCAGCGGGCCGGCAATCTGGCGGTGCAGCTGTTCACCGGCTTCGGTCAGCCGCACGCTGCGGGTGGAGCGCTGTACCAGCGCGATGCCCAGGCTGTCTTCGAGGCGCCGGATGCCCTGGCTTACCGCAGACCGGGTCACCCCCAGGCGATCGGCCGCCATGCGGAAGTTGTGGCCTTCGGCGACGGCCAGGAACAGGCGCAGGAGGTTGAGGTCGGTGTCCATTGGTTACCGATACTAACCATTCTGTCCAGCGTACAGGGAATACCGTGGACGCCCAGCTCCTCATAGGCTGGCAGCTCCTTCGAACAGACAGCTTCCAGGAGCCTGCCATGAACCTCATCCAGGACAAGATCATCGTCATCACCGGTGCCAGCAGCGGTATCGGCGAAGCCACCGCGCGGCTGCTCGCGCGCAGCGGCGCCACGGTGGTGCTGGGCGCCCGCCGCATCGAGCGCCTGCAGCAGCTGGTGGCCGAGATCCAGGCCGAGGGCGGCACGGCGGTCGCGCACGCGCTGGATGTCACCGCGCGTGAACAGGTCCAGGACATCATCGACCGCACGGTTGCCGGCTACGGACGGGTCGACGTGATCATCAACAACGCGGGCGTGATGCCGCTGTCACCGCTGGCCGCGTTGAAGGTGGACGAGTGGGACCGGATGATCGATGTCAACATCCGTGGCGTGCTGCACGGCATCGCCGCAGTGCTGCCGCAGATGCAGGCGCAGGGCCACGGCCAGGTGATCAACATCGCCTCGATCGGTGCGCATGCGGTGTCGCCCACCGCAGCAGTCTACTGCGCTACCAAGTACGCAGTCTGGGCGATCTCCGAAGGCCTGCGCCAGGAGAGTCCTGCGATCCGGGTGACCACGATCAGCCCGGGCGTCACCACCTCCGAACTGGCCGAGAGCATCTCCGATGCGCAGGGGCGCGAGGAAATGCGCAGCTTCCGCGCCACCGCCATTCCCGCAGAGGCGGTGGCGCGCGCGATCGGGTTTGCCATCGCGCAGCCGGCCGATGTGGATACCAGCGAGATCATCATCCGGCCTACGGCCAGCCCGTACTGAGTCCGACGCGCGCGCTCAGGCCGGAACCGGGGCGTCCACCGCGATCAGCTTGAGCTGCTTCAGCTCGGCCCAGAAATCGACCGGGATCGCGATCGCCATCGACTCCACGTTGGCACGCACCTGCTCCGGCGTACGCGCGCCGGGGATGATCGAAGACACCACCTGCGGGGCATCGGCAAACTGGAGGGCGGCGGTGCGGATGTCGATGCCGTGGCGCTCGCAGACTTCGGCGATCTTCGCGCGCTTGGCGGGTGCCCATTCCGGGATCGGACCGCCATACAGATAGCGCTCGCGTCCGGTGAGGTAGCCGGCCAGCAACGGTGAACCGACCATCACCGACACGCCCCTTTCCGCCAGCCTGGGGAAGGTGTCGTGCAGGGTGGTTTCGTGATCCAGCAGCGAGTACTGGCAGGCCAGAAGCATGATGTCCGGATCGGCTTCTGCTACCGCGCGCAGCGCCGGCTGGGGCCGGTTCACGCCGAAGCCCCAGCCCTTGATCAGGCCTTCTTCGCGCATCTTCGTCAGTTCGGGCATGGCGCCGCGCAGGGCCTCGGAAAAACGCTGTTCCCACGGCATGCCGAGGTCTTTTTCGTTCTCTGGCGACAGGTCATGGATGTAGACAATGTCCAGCTGGGAGACGCCAAGCCGGTTGAGGCTGTCTTCGACCGAACGCCGCGCGCCGTCCGCGGAGTAGTCATAGCGATAGCGGAACGGGGCAGGATCATGCCAGTTGGTTTTCTGCAGCGGGCCGGCGGTGCCGGTGAGCAGGCGGCCGACCTTGGTGCTCAGCGTGTACTGGTCCGCCGGGTGGGTATGCAGCTCATGGCCCATCCGCCGTTCGCTCAGGCCCAGCCCGTACCACGGCGAGGTATCGAACAGGCGCACGCCCGCCGCCCACGCCGCCGCCATCGTGGCATCGGCCGCCTCGCGGGTGGTCGGTGCCAGGCTGCCGCCAAGCGGCGCGCCGCCCAGTCCCAGCCGAGTGGGTGGACGGTAGCGGCTGCCCTTGGGCGTGACCTGCGGGGCGGTCTGGTTGCGACGGCGCGGCGTGCCGCGGGTGGGCAGCACGCTGCCCGGTGCCGGCGATTGGCCGAACAGCGGAGAGGCGGCCATCATCGCCGCGCTGGCCGCGGCAATCGAAAGGAACTGACGACGTGAGTTCACTGGTGTCTCCTGTGGAGGAAGGCCTTCAGGGCGCTCGCAAGCCGTTCGACGATAGCGTGGGGGCGTGTCAACGCGGTGGGAATGGGATAGCGCAGGCATGGGTAGTGACGGCCGCCGGCCGTCAGCTCTTGCCGTCGGTGGGTGACGCCCGTTGGTCGTCACGCTCTTGGCTTTCCGCTGCGCTCGCCGAGCGTGGCTCGGCGCTACCAGGGCGCGTGCGGTTGCGGCGTCAGCGCGCCAGCAGCCGGGCGTACAACGCGGCGCCGTAATGCGGCGCATGCAGGGGCGCGCGCAGGACGAAGTCCGGGCTTGCCGCGTGCAGCGCGGCGGCGAAGGGGCGCATCAACGCGTCACCGGCACTGAATGCACCGCCGGACCAGGACAGCGGCACCGGCTCGCCGGGCTGGAAGCCCAGGGTGACCCGCAAGGCCTCGCCGATGGCCGCCAGTTCCTGCCCGGCACGCTCGAAGATCGACGCCGCCACCGCATCACCGGCCAGCGCGGCCTGCGATACCAGCGGCGAGAGCTGCGCCAGTTCGCCACGCGAGCCATGGCCTTCACCATATACATGCGCGCAGATGTCCAGGTCGTGCTCGCCCAGCTTGAAATGTTCACGCAGGATCGCGTGCAACGGGCCGCGCGGCAGCCGCCCGTCACTCATCCGCGAGAACGCGTTCAGGCCCTGCACGGCAATCCAGTACGCAGAACCCTCATCAGAAAACGCTTCGCCCCAGCCGCCAGCACGCGCCGACGCATCGCCGCGGCGACCGTAGCCCATGGAGCCGGTGCCGGCGATGATGTTGATGCCGTCGGCGCAGGCCAGCGAGCCGGCCCAGCCGCAGACCATGTCGTTGTCGCAGGCATAGCGCGCATGCCCCAGCACCTGGCCGGGAATCGCCTGCAGCAGGGCAGTGGCGCGACTGTCTTCGCCGTATGCCGGAAGCCCGAAGAACGCCTGGGTGATATCGGCGTTGTTCGCCTGGACCTGCGCCAGCACCGCCGCGATACCTTCGTCGAGGATCGCGTGCACGCCGTCCAGCCCCACCTGCGGATGGTAGGTGGTGCCCAGCTGCGCTTCGGAGAGCAGGTCGGCCTGCGCGTCGATCAGCGCAAACCGGGTCTTGGTGCCGCCGCCGTCCACGCCCAGGTAGAGCGGGCCGGTCATGCGTCCAGCGCGTACAACTGCACGCCCTGTACCACGCGGTTGACGATGCCGGCCGGGTTCGGATTATCCGGCGTCACGCCGCGCTGCAGAGAATGCAGCAGCGCGTAGATCTGCGCGGCGGCGACATACGGCCACAGCAGGTCCACGTCTTCGGCGCGCTCCATTCCGTGCACGGCCAGGGTGTCGTTGAGCGCTCCGGCGCGCGGCTGGGCGCTGATCTCGACCACCCGCGCCGCACAGCCATCGCGGCGCAGTTCGTCGATCAGGTCATGGTCGTAGCGGCGGGTATACGGATCGTTGGACACGAACACGATCACCAGGGTGGTGTCGGTGACAAAGGTCTTCGGACCGTGGCGGAAGCCGAGCGGCGAATCGAAACAGGTCACTACCGCGCCATTGGTCAGCTCGCCCAGCTTGAGCGTGGCTTCGCGCGCCAGCCCCTGCAGCAGTCCGCTGCCGAGATAGACCACGCGGTCGTGACAGGCTGCGGCGAGTTCCTGCAGCAGCGGCATCGCGCCTTCGATCACGCCGTCTGTGGCGGTGGAGATCGCTCCGATGCGGCCATCCAGCGCCGCAGCCGGCGACAGCGCGGCAAGGGTTGCATACATCATGCAGCTGAAGCTGGAGGTCATCGCGAAGCTGGTGTCGTGGGTCTGCTCGGGCAGCAGCAGCGTCATCGCCTGCGCGACCGGGATGCGCGCCAGCGCACCGGCCGGGTTGCAGGTCACCACCAGATGGCGGATGTCGCTCACCAGCGCTTCGGCCAGTTCCACCGCAGCCAGGCTTTCCGGACTGTTGCCGGAGCGGCCGAAGGACACCAGCAGCAGCGGTTGGCCCGGATCCAGGTACAGCTGCGGGGCGCAGACGATGTCGGTGGTGGGCACCGCCTCCACGCGCGCGGCGAGCTGGCGGTCCAGCAGCGGTGCCAGGCATTGGCCGATATAGGCCGAGGTGCCGGCACCGGTCAGGATCACGCGCGCCTTGGGATCCTCCACCAGCGGGGCGATGAAGGCACGCAGCTGCGCGGCCAGCGAGGCCACCAGCGCATGGGTGGCCTGCAGCATGGCCGGCTGCTGGGCGATCTCGCGCGCCGTCCACAGTGCGCCCTTCGCCTCCAGCAGTGGTTCTGGGAAGCCGAGGATGTCAGGAGAGGTCATGGTCTTGGCATGCATGGTGGTAGTCATCGAGGACAGCGCTGATATGGGCCATGGCCAGGGACTGCGGATCGAACGTAGCAGTTCCATCGCGCACTGCGTGCAGGGCATGGGGTAGGTATTGGCTGATGAGCGGCAGCGGCGGCGGATCGGCACGCAGGTTGTCGAACAGCTGCACGCGCGCAGCTTCAATGGCGGTGTCCGGCCAGTAGTAGCGGATGCGGTCGCTGAGGCTGTACTGCAGGTCGGTGGACAGCGCACGTCCAGCGCCATGGTAGTAGCGCTGCCAGTAGCCCGGCGCCTCCTGCATGCGGCGCAGGGTGACTTCGCGCAGGCGCGCGCGCTTGCCATCCTCGATCCACTCGCGTTCGATCGCATCCAGTGCCCACAGCGCTTCACGCAGGGCGAAGGTCAGGCCCGGGCCGACCTTCAGGATCGCGAAGTGGTCGCGCACCAATGCGGTCAGCGCGTCGCGGGTCTGGTAGTCGGTCGAATGCGCTTCGAACACCAGCCGCGGCACGGTGGTGACCGAGTGGCTGAGCGGCTGCGCCTTGTCGCTGTCGTAGTCGATGACATCGTGGTGGTCGAACTCCACGCCCGGCTGCACCACCGAGGCCAGCACGCGCTGCCAGGCGGCGTCCAGTCCGGCTTCGGCGAAGGCCACCCGGTGCGCCTCGATGGTGGTCAGCGCCGCTGCCGGAGTGGTCAGGGCGAGGCCATCGATGGCCTCAGTGGCGCCGCCCGGCACCGGTACCTCAGTGCCGATCACATACACCGGCGCCTCGCCACCCACGCGGGCCCAGGCGTCTTCGGCGGCGCGGCACAGGCGCACCGCGCGGCGCACGATCTCCGCTTCGGGCAGCGGCTCCGGATCGCCCTTGCAGGCCATCGAACAATCCAGGTGGATCTTGCGGAAGCCGGCAGCCACGTACTCGGCCACCATCGCCTCGGCCTTGTCCATCGCCGCGCCTGCATCGAGTGACGTCCACGGATTCGGGCCGAGATGGTCGCCGCCAAGGATCAGCCGCTCGATATCGAAACCCACCTGCGCGGCGATGCCATGCACGAAGCGCACGAAATCGGCCGGGCGCATCCCGGTGTAGCCGCCGTCCTGGTTGACCTGGTTGCAGGTTGCTTCGAACAGCAGCAACGCCTGGCCGCTGCGCTGGGCGTGGCGCAGGCTGGCTTCGATGACGAGGGGATGGGCCGAGCAGATCGAGGTCACGCCGATGGCGTGGCCCTGCCGATGCCGCGCGACCAGGTCGAGCAGTGCGTGCATGGGGGAATCCTTCAGGAAAGGGGGCGTTGTGCCGGTTCGCGCTCGGGTTCGAGCACCAGCAGCAGCGAGGCGACCAGCGCCAGCACCAGGCCGACGGTCTTCAATGGACCGGGCACCACGCTGGCGAACAGCAGCGACAGCACGGCGGTGACCAGCGGCGCGCCGGCATTGCTCAGCGGCGCCACCACCATCGCCTTGCCATGGCGGAACGCATACACCAGGGTCAGTGCGCCGACCGCGTTGAGGATCTGGATGCCGGCGGTCATCCACGGGCCATCCAGGCCCCAGTTGATCGGCTGGCTGAAGTCGGTCATCGCCAGCGCCACCGGTGCCAGCAGCAGCGCGCCGACGGTCATGTAGGCGAAGATGCTTTCCGCCCGCACGCTGTCGTTGGCCAGCTTCATGAAGAAGGCCTGCAGGCCCCAGGCCAGCATGATCAACAGCGACTGCAGGAACCAGCCGAGGCCGGCTTCGCCGCTGCCGAAAGAGAAATCCAGCAGCGGCAGTGCGACCAGCGCCAGCACGATGCCCAGCGTGCCCTGCCAGCCGGTACGCTCGCGCAGCAGCAGGAAGGACAGGGCGATGGTGACCACCGGCGACAGCGAGATCACCGGGAACACGAAGTACGCCGGGCCGATGGTCAGCGTATGGAACAGCAGCATCTGCCCGCCTGCACCCAGCAGGCCGATGACCAGCCCGTAGCCGATGGCGCGCGGCGAACGCTCCAGCTGCCAACCGCCGCGCCACAGGATGTACAACGCCGGCGGCAACATGGTCAGCGCCCATACGCAGTACACCAGCGTATCCGGGAAGCCATGCGCGGCCGACAACGGTGACAGCGCACCCCATACGCCCCACAACGCGACGGTTGCCAGCGCGTAGCCGAGCCACGGGCGGCGTCGCGGAGTCACGGACACGGCCACGGCGTCGGCGTTCATGCCGCACTTCCGGCCGGGGTGGCCTGCAGGAACAGGAAGCGTTCGAAGCGCGCGGGCAAGGTGGCCACCGCACCGCCGTCGACCACGCCCAGGTCGGTTTCGTTGAAAAGGTCGCGGACCTGCCAGCGGCCGGCCGGCAGGCCGCGCAGCTCGACCTTGCCGTCCCAGCGCGGGGCATAGAAGGTGTAGTACTGCGCACCGTCCTTGCGGATGGCGTGGGCTTCGGGCTTGTCGAAGCCGATGTCATACAGGGTGCCGAGGTACTCGCCCTTGGGCAGCATGTGCGTGTTGTACAGGCCTACCCAGCGGCGCCACAGCGCCTCGCGTTCGTCGTTCAGCACGAAGCCGCCCGGAGGCAGTGGTACCGAAGGTCGATCCGTATCCTTGGGCCAGGTGAACTTGCTGGAAATCACCGCGCCGATGCCCACGCTTGAAGCAAAGTCATCGCGGTTGTCGGACAGCTCCACGTGGTCGCCGGCGTAGCTGCTGCGCTCACCGATCAGCGCCTTGATCGACTTGCCCTTGCTGCGCACCTGCCACGATGACAGCGGGTCAGAGGAGGGGAATTGATCGGTGGCCGGCAGGTTGTGGAAGGCGAACGCGGTGCCGCACGGGCACAGCTCCACCACCGCCTCGGGATTGGCGTCATGGGCGGCGCGGTAGATCGCGTTCCAGAACGTGGCCAGTCCGGTGACCGAGTCGTCCGGGCTGGCGTGTCTGTGCGCCGGATTGTGGCAGGGCGCCACGGCGTTGAGGTGCTGGCCGTCCAGCTTGATGCCCTCGAAACCCCAGTCGCCGATCGCTTTCTTGACCAGCTCGACATAGAAATCGATGGTCGGCTGGTAGGCCGGACACTGGGTGAGCGCGTTCCACCAGGTCACGGTCTGGAAAGCGCCTTCCTTGTCCAGCAGCAGCATGTCCACATGGTCGTGCAGCACGTCGCTGCCCGGATCGGCCGCGAGCGGGGCCAGCCACAGCCGCGGGCGCATGCCGTGCCGGCGGACTTCGGCGGTGAACGCGCGCATGTCCGCATCGCCGCGCGGGAACTTGCGCCGGTCGATCTTCCAGTCGCCTTCATTGGTCTGCCAGCCATCGTCCAGCACCGCCCACTCAAAGCCGAGCTCCTTGGCCTTGGGCAGGGTCGCGTAGATCTGTTCGACGCGGAAATCACGTTCATAGCCCCACGCGCACCAGATCGGGGCGAACGCTGAATTCGGTGGGCGCGGGCCTTCGATGCCCTCGCCGCGCATGAACACCTGGTACTGCTGCAGCGGCGCGTAGAAATCGCCTTCATGCACGGCCAGCAGGGTGCGTTCGGTGACCAGTTCCTGCCCCGGCGCGAGGGTCAGCGCCTTGGGTGACTCAACCGCGATGGACGCGCCCTTTGCGGTGCGCTTGACCGGCATGTCCAGCGGACGCGGCACTGGTTCGACATGGCCGACCGCCAGCCCACCATCGCGGCGCCAGATGTTGGCCACCGGCGTGCCGCCGCCGTAGTCCGATGAATCCATCGCCAGGGTGTTGCGCTGGTCGAAGTCGGCCGCCAGGGGCTGTACCCAGTCGCGGCGATCGGTGTGGGTGGCGCCGGAGAAACTCCAGAAGCCACCGGGCGCGTCGTCGAGCTGGTAGGCGCTGCTGCGCCAGCCGGTCACTTCAAGCGGCACATCGCCGAGGTTGCGGTAGCGCACCTGCAACAGCGCCAGCCCGGGCTGGGCGTCGAAGCTGCTGACCGAGACCTGTTTCTCCACCCCCGCCGCGCGCGAGCGACCGGTGAATACCGCCTGCCTGCCTGCTCCGTGGCGGGGGTCATCCAGCACATGCGCGGTCTGCTCGACCAGCGCAAAGTCGGTGACATCCCCGCTGGCCAGCAGCAGGGCTTCGCTGGGCTGCCAACCGGTGAGCGGCTTACCGCGGCGCCAGACACGCGTATGCATGCGCTTGTCGAAGCCGATGGAGAGCACCGCATCACCTGCACGGCCATCGGGGGCGGGTGCAGCGGTGGCAGCGCGCACCCAGGGGGCGGCACTCCAGGCCATGCTGCCTGCCACGCTTCCGGCAATCAGCTTCAAGGCGGTACGGCGTCCGATCGGTGGCATAAGCGTCAACCCGGTGGAGATGGCTAGCATTCTGCGCACGCACCGCAGATTGATGCAAGCGTTTTGTTGCGATATGGTTCTATGAAGTTTCGTTATGTATAAGCGAGGGCGTCATGCGGTGGAACCTGCGTAGCTGGAACGGGTGTGCGGTGGTGGCAATGGTCGTGCTGGCGGCCTGTACGCCGGAGAAAACGCCGCCAGGAGAGCCGAGTACGACAGCCAAGACAGAGGGACAGGGTGGGCCGTCCTACGCGATGGCGGACTTTTCCACGGTGCGCAAATTCGACGCGCACGTGCATGCCAACGACCGTGGCACGGCGCTGCTGGAGCAGGCTCGCGCGGACAACTTCGGGCTTCTCTCCATCAATGTGGATTACCCCGACTTCCCCAGCCTGCTGGAGCAGCACGCCATCGCTGTAGCGCAGGCACGGCAGGATCCGGGGCACTTCCATTGGGCGACCACGTTTTCAATGAAGGGCTATGGAAGTGAAGGCTGGGCCGGCCAGGTCAACGCTGCGCTGGACCGTGACGTGGCCGACGGCGCGCGTGCGGTGAAGGTGTGGAAGAACATCGGCATGGTGGAAAAGGATGCGCAGGGCAGGGCGATCATGCTGGAGGATCCGGGCCTTTCCCCGGTGGCCGAGCACGTGCGCGCGCTGGACGTGCCGCTGATCGCGCACCAGGGCGAGCCGTACAACTGCTGGCTGCCGCTGGACAAGATGACCACCAACAACGATCGCGAGTACTTCGCCAAGCATCCGCAGTACCACATGTTCCTGCATCCCGAACAGCCTTCGCATGCCGAGCTGATGGCGGTGCGCGACCGCTTCCTCGCCGCTCATCCGCAGCTGCGCGTGGTGGGTGCGCACATGGCCAGCCTGGAGTACGACGTGGATGTGCTGGCCGCCTTCCTGGATCGTTTTCCGCAGGCCACGGTGGACCTGGCCGCGCGCATGAGCCAAGTGCAGTACCAGTCCAACGCCGATCGCACGAAGGTGCGGGACTTCTTCATCCGTTACCAGGACAGGCTGCTGTACGGCACCGACCTGACCCAGTCGCCCGGCGCGGATCCGGCGCAGTTCAAGGCGGAAACGCACGCGGTATGGCAGTCGGACTGGCGCTATCTGGCGACCGGCGAGAGCCAGCGGATCGAGGTGCTGGAGGCGGACGTGGCAGGGCTTGCGCTGCCGCGCGCGGTAATCGACAAGGTGTATTACGGCAACGCAGCGCGCGAGTTCAAACTGTAGAAATGCGGGTAGCGCCGAGCCATGCTCGGCGAGCGCAGCGGGAAGGGCCAGAAGCGTGACGACCAACGGTCGTCACCCACCCAGAGCAAAGGCAGACGGCCAGCGGCCGTCACTACCGGGCGGGCGATCAGGCCAGTTGCAGGTCCACGCCCAGCGCACGACAGGCATCGGCGACCTCGCCGGGTGCGCCGGTGTCGGTGATCAGCGCGTCCAGCCCGGATACCGGAATGATCCGGTGCAGGCAGACCTTGCCGAACTTGGAGCTGTCGGTGATCGCCACCACCGAACGCGCGGCTTCCACCATCTTGCGGTTGAGCATCGCTTCGGGTTCGTAATGCGTCGTGATGCCGCGCTCCAGGTCGAAGCCATCCACGCCCAGGAACAGCAGGTCGACGTGCAGCGCATCCAGCGCTTCCACTGTCAGCCCACCGTAGAAGGCCATGTTCTTGCGGCGCAGCTCGCCGCCCAGCATCACCAGGTTGATCCGGGTCTTCGGGCTGAGCACGGTCAACACGCCGAAATCGTTGGTGACCACGGTCAGGTCGATGTCCGGAAGCGCCTCGGCCAGCTGCATCGAGGTGGTGCCCGAGTCGATGGCGATGGTGTCGCCTGGCTGCACCATTGCCGCTGCGCGCGCCCCGATCCGGCGTTTTTCATCCAGGTAAGCAGTGCGCTTGGCTTCGTAATGGGGTTCTGCCGCCGGGGCCGGACCCACCGCGCCACTGTCAATGCCGCCGCCGTAGGCGCGCGCCATCACCCCGCGTTCGGACAGATAGCGCAGGTCCTTGCGCACGGTCTGCAGGCTGACGCCGAACTGCTGGGCCAGGGAGGACACCTGCACGCTGCCGTGCTGGCGTACCAGTTCACTGATCTGTTGACGGCGATGGCTGGTGTCCCGGGTGGCGACCATGCAGAAAGCTCCTTTCAAACGTTCCAGAGTATGGCGGTTTTCGTTACATTTCGCTATTGATGCAAAACGAAACCTCATATACGCTCGGTTTCGTTGTTTCACCAGCCAGGCCCCCACAGCCCGCCGTCCTATGCTTCATGCCTCAGGAGAGAGAGCCCGTGAACGCCGTCCGTCCGAACCGCCACTGTCTTTACCATGGAATCGCCCTGGCCCTGCTGCTGCCCGCTACCGCGTGGTCGCAGCAGGCCACCGAACCTGTCCCCGCCAGCACCTCGACCGGGCAGGCCGCTGCAGCCGCAGGCGAGGGCCCGATCGACCTGCAGACGGTCCAGGTCAGCGGCGTACGCGCCGCGCTGGCGCGTTCCACCGAGCTCAAGCGCGATGCGTCCACCGTGCAGGATTCGATCAGCGCGCTGGAGCTGGGCCGGTTCCCGGATGACAACGTGGCCGATTCGCTCAGCCATATCACCGGCGTGTCGATCACCCGCACCGCCGGTGGCGAAGGCCAGAAAGTCAGCGTGCGCGGACTGGGCCCGGAATACACCCTGACCACCTTCAACAACCGCATCCTGGCCACCGATGGGGCCGGACGTGATTTCGCCTACGACGTGCTGCCCTCCGATGTGATCAGTGGGGCCGACGTGGTCAAGGGCGCCCAGGCCGCGTTGACCGAAGGTGCGATCGGCGGCCTGATCAACCTGCGTTCGGCCAGCCCGTTCGACAACAAGGGCCAGCACGCCATCATGCGTGCCGAGGGCGACCACAACCAGATGTCCGAGTTGAACGGCCGCAAGTTCTCCGCGACCTACAGCAACACCTTCGCCGATGACACCATGGGCCTGCTGATCGGCGCGGTGTACGCCGAGCGCAAGGACCGCACCGATATCGCCGGCAACGACGGCGGCTGGACCCGCAACCCGGACCCGGCCGACCCCAGCTGGGGCGGCAATGCCTGGGGTGGCAACATCGACCCGAACGGCAACGGCGAACTGGATCCGGAAGAATACGGGCTGATCGCCCCGGGCCAGTTCCGCGTCGGTACGGTGCAGGAAGACAAGAAGCGCAAGGCGTTTTCCGGCAAGTTCGAATGGCGTCCCAACGATGACGTACGGATCGTGGTGGACGGCCTGAAGACCCGGCTGGATTCGCCGCAGGTGTCCTACCAGCAGTCGTTCTATCCGCTGTTCGCGCCGGGCCGCTGGTCGGACATCAACGTGCAGAACGGCATCGTCACCGGCTTCACCATGGACAATCCGGATCCGGAGCAGCGGATGAACCCGGAACTGCTCAACCAGACCGAACACCGGGTGGTGGACACGGACCTGTTCGGCATCAACGGCAGCTGGAGGGTCAATGACAGCCTGACCATGACCGGGGATGTGTACCGCTCCACCTCCGAACGCAAGTCCGGCGGCCAGGATACCTACGTGGTGCTGCGCATGAACCAGCCCAACGTCACCCGCATCGATCTGGCCCGCGATGCGGTGCCGAACGTGACCACCACCTTCGATGATGGTCGCGACCTGTCCACCGGTCTGGCCAACGGGCAGTTCAACGACAGCGACTTCAACACGCACTACATGGAACTGCGCGGGGACAACATCAAGGATGAAATCACCGGCGGCACCATCGCCGGCAAGTTGTACGTGGGCGAGTGGGGCATCGACAGCCTCAACTTCGGCATGACCCGCACCGAACGCAGCAAGCGTCGCGACCTGGTCAACAACACCCTCAACGGCGGTGCCGACTACTACTCGGTAGACAACGCGATCAACGTCGGCGACCTCGGCGGTGGCGTGCTGGATCGCACCCTGTCGCTGCCTAACTTCATGAACAAGGTCGGCACCCGCTTCCCGCGCAGCTTCCTGGGCTTTGACGTGCCGAACTACCTGCGCAGCCTGGAAGCCTACAACGGCAACCCGCGCCCGGACGGCACGGTCTACGATTACGCCAACGCTGCCCCGCAGTGGAACCCGCTGGAAAGCTATCGGGTGGAGGAGAAGACCAACGCGTTCTACGTGCAGGCCGATCTGTCCGGCGATCGCTGGAGCGCGGACGTGGGCGTGCGCGTGGTCAGCACCCAGACCCGCGCCGAAGCGTGGGATGCGAAGATCATCAGCATCACCGAGAACGGCGCCTTCAACTACACCGCCCGTTATGCCGATCCCACCCCGGTACAACAGGACGGCAGCTACCGCTACATCCTGCCGTCGGGCAACTTCACCTGGCGCTTCACCGATGAGCTGCTGCTGCGCCTGGGCGCGGCCAAGACCATGGCCCGCCCGCCAGTGGACAAGCTGGCCCCGACCAACACCACTGCCAGTGTGTCGTGGGGCGAGTTCACCCAGATCTACGGTGGCAACGTCGACCTCAAGCCGTATACCGCCAAGCAGGGTGACGTCTCGCTGGAGTGGTACTTCGCCGAACAGTCCATCGCCAACATGGCGGTGTTCTACAAGCGTATTTCCAACCAGATCACCACCAGCTGGGAGCCGGGCCAGGACATCGGCGTGCCGGGATACCTGTTCAACGTGATGCGCCCGATCAACGGCGACTACGCCAAGGTGCACGGCTTGGAAGCCGGCCTGCAGCACTTCTGGGAGAACGGACTGGGCTTCCGCGCCCAGTACACCCGCAATTGGTCCAAGAGCTTCGTGGCTGGGGAAGAACGTCCGTTGGAAGGCATCGCCCCGTCGGTCTACTCGCTGGGCCTGATGTATGAGAAGGGCCCGTGGTCGATCAGCACCACGGCCGACTACAGCGATGGTTTCGTGACCGCCACCAACGTGCTCGGTGCGGGCTACAACGAACAGGCCGATGAGATCACCTGGCTCACCGCCAGCATCTCCTACGAGATCAACGACATGTTCAGCGTCAGCCTGCAGGGCCAGAACCTGCTGGACGAAGCGCAGACCCACAGCATCAACGGCAATCCGCTGCTTTCGCAGGGCTACTACCGTTACGGCCGTTCATTCACGCTCGGCTTCAGCGCGCGCTTCTGATCTCGATGGCGTGCCGGTTGGTCGGCCGGCACGCCATGCGCAACGCTGGGCAGATGGTCATCATCGGCCATTACACTATCCCGTCTTTGTCACGGGGCCCCCGATCATGAAACTGCATGCTGCAGGCCTGTGCTGCCTGCTCCTCACCAGCGCGCCCGCATGGGCCGACGCGGTCACCGTCAGTGGACGGGTCTACCAGGAACGTGATGGCAAGTCCGGTCGCGGGCCGACCGATCCGGGCATGGGCGGCGTACAGGTCTCCAACGGCCGCAGCATCGTGCGTACCAGTGCCGATGGCAGCTATCGCCTGCCGGTCGAGGCCGGCGATACGGTGTTCGTCATCAAGCCCGACGGCTACCGCATTCCGGGCGCCGCCGATGGATTGCCCGCGTTCTGGCGCCATTACGTCCCGCAGGGATCGCCCGCGTTGAAGTACCGCGGCATCGCGCCGACCACCACACCGGCCACTGCCTACGATTTCGCGCTCGTCCCGGAAAGACACGACAACCGCCGCGGCTTCCAGATGCTGGTGTTCACTGATCCGCAGACTGCAACGCTCGCCGATATCGGCTATTACCAGCAGTCCATCGTCGGACCGCTGGCGGGGAAGACCAAGGCGCGGCTGGGCACCACGCTGGGCGACATCGTCAACGACGACCTGTCGCTGTACCCGGCCATCAACAAGGTGACCACCCAGCTCGGTGTCCCGTGGTTCCATGTCCCCGGCAACCACGACCTGGATTTCGACGCTGGCCACGACGCGCACTCGCTGGACAGCTGGCGTGCGGTGTACGGACCGGACACCTATGCAGTGGAGGAGGGCGGGGCGAGCTTCGTTTTCCTGGACGATGTGGTCTACGATCCGGCAGCCCGACCGACCTACATCGGCGGCCTGCGCGAGGATCAGTTCGCCTTCCTCGGCCAGTACCTGAAGGGCCTGCCGCACGACCGCCTGTTGGTGCTCGGGATGCATATCCCGCTGTTCGACGCCGCGCCGGGCCGCGAAACCTTCCGCCATGCCGACCGCCAGCGCCTGTTCGAGATGCTCAAACCTTTCAGCAACGTGCTGGTGTTGACCGGCCACAGCCATACCCAGCAGCACTACTACCATGGCGCGGCCGATGGCTGGCACGGCGACAGGCCGCTGCACGAGTACAACGTCGGCGCCAACTGCGGCGCGTTCTGGTCCGGGGTCAAGGATCGCCATGGCGTGCCGGACAGCACCATGAGTGATGGCACGCCCAAGGGCTATGCGCTGCTGGACGTGGCCGGCAACGGGGCGTACCGACTGCAGTACCGCGTGGCCGGCGCGGCTGACAGCGAACAGATCGGCCTGCATGCGCCGAAGGTGCTGCGGCAGGGCGCTTACCCGGCGTGGGGCGTGTTCGCCAACGTGTACATGGGCGAGGATGCCACGCGCGTGGAGTTCCGCATCGACGGCGGCCCCTGGCAGCCGATGAAGCAGGTACGCCAGGGCGATCCACGCCTGCTGGTGGAGAACGTGGCCGACGACCTGGCCCCGGCCCTGCGCGGGTATGACCGTTCGCCGGAAGCCACCCCGTCGCCGCACCTGTGGCGCGGCGCGCTGGCTACCGACCTGGCGCTTGGCGAGCACAAGGTGGACGTGCGCGCGACCCAGCCGGATGGTTCGGTATTCACCGCGAGCACCCGTTACGCGTTGCAGGGAGCCCAGCGCTGAGCAGCAGGCGAGGGTAGCGCCGACCCATGGTCGGCGAGCGCAGCGGCAGCAGAAGAAAAGAACGGCAGCCGCCCATCAAGGCGCGGCTGCCGCGGAGAGAACGGACCCCGCCGCGAGGCGGGGTTTTTTCAGGTCAGAACTTGTAATTCAGGCCGAAGTACAGCTGGCGGCCACTGTAGATGTTGGAGATCAGGCGGGCCTTGGTGTCGCCCCCCAGGTGCATGCGCTGTTCGGACTTGGTGGCATTGAGCACCGAAGCGGTGAGCGTCAGCGCCTCGGTCAGGTTGTAGGCCGCATTGAGGTCCAGCTGGTCGTAGGGCTCGGTGAACACGGTCATGCCGTTGTTGAGCCCACCGACCACTTCGCCGCGGCGGTTGTAGGACGCGCGCGCGAGGAACTTGTCGTTCTCGTAGAACAGGGTCACGTTGGCCTGGTTCTTCGCACTGCCGACCAGCGGCGAGGCGCCGATGTTTTCTCCGTCCAGCACGATCGAGGCCAGGTTGGTGTCGTTGTAGGTGTAGTTGGCCTGCACGCCGAAGCCCATGTCGAAGGTGTACTGGCCATACAGCTCCACACCCTGCGAAACACCATCGCGGCCGTTGGCTTCGGTGGAATAGTTCTGCACCGTCACCATCTCACCGCCCACGTCCATCTGCTGGTCGGTCACCACCGGCACGGTGAAGTTGTCCACGTCCTTGCGGAACAGGGCCACGCCGGCCACGGCGCCCGGCTTGAAGTAGTACTCCAGGCCGAGGTCGTACTGCAGGGCCTCGAACGGCTCCAGCTGCTTGTTGCTGCCCGACCCGTACCAGCCCGGGGTGGTGGTGCCACCGGCGACGCGGCGGTCGTTGCTGTATTCCTCGCTGATGTAGTCCAGGCCGCCCGGGTAGGCGATGCTGGTGTACCCCGGGCGGGCGATCACCTTGGAGGCCGCACCGCGCAGCACCAGGTTTTCAGTGATGTCCCAGGCGATGTTGAAGCTGGGCAGGACGTCGGTGTAAGTCTTGCTCAGGCTGGACTGTTCATAGGTCTTCTCGCGCACGTCGCGGCGCACGAAACCGGATTCGCAGACCGTGCCGGCCGGCGGCGTGCCGGTCGGGCAGGCCAGCGGATTGCCATCGGCACCATCGACGAAGTAATCCATGAAGCGTTCGACCGAATCACTCGACGAAGCCATCTGCTTGGTCTGCACCAGGCGCACGCCCAGGTTGCCGCGCACGCGTTCGGTGCGGAAGTTGGCCTGGAAATAGGTCGAGTAGATCTTCTCGTTGACGTCGTAGACGAAGTCCGGCTCGATCCGCTTCTGCATGCCGCCGTAGCGTTCGTTGAGGTAGGCCAGGTAAGCCGGGTAATTGATGCCCGGCATCACGTTGGCATTGAAGCCGCCGGCGATGTCATCGATCGGGTTGGACAGGAAGAAGCCCGGCTGGGCCACGCTCTTTTCCGGATCGGCACAGTTGCCGGCCTGGTAGCGCGCCTCGTAGTCGTTCGGATCAGCGCCCTGGCAGGCCCAGTAGGTGTTGCCGGTGTTGCGATGGACCTTGCCGTCGCGGTACTTCACGCCGAACTGGAACGAATCGATGAAGCCGCTTTCGAACAGGCGGGTGAAGTCGGCCTGGAAGTAGTTCTGTTCGATGCTGGTCTCGCGCCACGACGAATCGGTCGAGCCGGTGTCGATCTCGGCGATGCCAGCCATCAACTGGTCCTGTAGGTCCGGCGAGAACGTGGCCGACGGGGTGCCGGTCAGGTCATACGCGCTGTAGCTGTTGCCGGACTGCCACACGCCATCGACCTGGCGGCGCGGCTTGGCCGACATGCGGAAGTTGATCGACGGTCCGCCTTCGGACCAGGTGCGGCCGCCCTTGAAGGTCACCTTGGACAGCGGGCTGATTTCCCAGTCCACGGTCAGGTCACCGGTCTGCGACAGCGCCTTTTCGCGGCTGTAGGCACCACTCAGCTGCGGGGTGGGGATGGTGCAGTCATCCGGGCCCCAGCCACCCGGCGCCATGCCGGCGGCGGCGGCCTGTGCTTCGCTGCAGTAGTACGCCTTGCCCGGCAGCTTCTCGAACTGCGCGCCGGTGACGATGCTGCCGCTGGAATCGAAGTCCATGCCATTGAGCAGGCGGCCGCCGGCCCAGTTGCCGTCGCCGTTGTAGCGGGCGATGTTCCACTCCGGGATCTTGGCCTGGTTCAGCGTGTAATCGCCGGACAGCTCGAAGCGGAAGTAGTTGGCGGTGACGGTCAGGTTGTCGACCGGCTTGAACTGGAAGGTGAACTGGCCGCCGGTGCGCTCGCGCTCTTCTTCGCGCACGCCGAAGTTGACCGAGGTCGGCATGAAGAATTCGCTGTAGTTGCCACCGGTCTGGTTGTTGAAGCCGGACTCGCCCCACCAGTAATGGATGCCATCCTGCGGCAGCGGATTGCCGTAGGCATCCTTGGCTTCGGTGCCGGCGCCGTACCACTGGTAGTCATCTACGGTGACTTCCATGCTGCGGTTGGTGCGCTTCTGCTTGGTCGCCCCGATCAGCACGCCGAAACGCTCGTCCTTGCTGTGCCAGGCGTACATCGCCGACAGGTTCGGATCCACGCTGTCGCTGGTATCGGAGGTGACGCCTTCGATGTTGACGAAGCCGGAGTCGGCTTCCATCTCCAGTGGGCGGCGGGTATGCAGGATCACTGTGCCGCCGATGCCGCCTTCGTCGATGCGCGCTTCGGGCGACTTGAACAGCTCCGCGCTCTCCAGCATGTTCGACGGCAGCAGGGTGTAGTTGAACGAACGCGAAGCCTCGTTGTTGGTTTCCGAGGTGGCGATGTAGTTGCCGTTCAACTGGGTCAGGGTCAGGTCGGCATCCAGGCCGCGCACGCTGACATTCTTGCCTTCGCCGCCGTCACGTGTGATGACCACGCCGGGCACGCGCTGCAGCGCATCGGCGACGTTCTTGTCGGGGAACTTGCCGACGTCTTCTGCGGTGATGACTTCGACCACCGCGTTGGCGTCACGCTTCTGCTGCAGGCTCTTTTCGATGGCGTAGCGGTAGCCGGTGACATTGACGCTGTCCAGCGTGGTGGCGCTGGGCGAGGCGGCGGGGGTGGCGGGTGCTGCGTCCTGGGCGAACGCCGGCGCCGCAGTGGCCGCCAAGGCGAATGCGATGGCGGCCGACAGGGCGTGGCAACCGTGCTTGTGTGACATGTAATTCATTCTCTCCCTCTCCTGGATCGAACCGTTGGCTGATACGAAATACTTGAATCGATCTTATGTTTTGACGCGAGACCGCAAGCGTGGGGCGGGAGAGACAGGGCACCGGGTGGCGTTGCTGTCGGATTCCGAACCCGGCAATCGTGACCGTTTGAAGTTGGATCGATCTAAACGATTGCCGCGCATTTTTTAACACGGCCTGACTGAAGTCGCATGCTGCTGCGCAATATGAAAACGTTTGCAGCTCCACCCCTCGCCACCGCATGGTCCGCCATGTTGCGCTGCAGGATGCGCGAGGGCGGACGTTCATGTTTACTTCAATCGATCTAAATCGACCGAACAGGTATCCAGCCGGCATCCCGCGACGCGGACCCGTCGGCGCGGATCCCCACCTGCCAACGCCCGCCAAGGAGCCCGTGAACGTGACCTTCCGACGTTGTTTCCCCCTGCGTGCCGTCACGCCCATCGCCTCGCTGGCATGCGTGATCGCGCTGTCCGCCGCGCCCGCCCTGCAGGCTGCGCCGGCCGCGCTGGAGCGCGAAGTGAACACCTTCATCGGCAGCAAGGATGATGGCAACACCTTCCCGGGCGCCTCGGCCCCGTTCGGCCTGATCCAGGTCAGCCCGATCGGCAGCCATTACGCCGGCTGGCGCTACGATGACGAAAAAATCCGCGGCTTCGGCCATTCGTTCCTGTCCGGCGCAGGGTGCTGGGAGCAGGGCGGGCAGGTCTCGGTGCTGCCGGTCACCGGCACCATCGGCGCCGGCGGCGATTTCGATACGTCCAATCCCAAGGCCTTCGACCACAAGGCCTATGCGTCTCCCTATGAGCATGCCGGTGAAGTCGGCCAGGCCGGCTACTACCGCGTCCGCTTGACCGGCTACGGCGGCATCGATGCCGAAGCCACCGCGCGTACCCGCGCCGCCGCCGAACGCTACACCTTCGCCGCCGGACAGAAAGAAGGCCACGTGCTGGTGAATGTCGGCCAGGCCAACGAGCGCCATTCGGTGATCGGCAGCGTGGTCGACGTGGTCGGCGACCGGGTGGTGGAAGGCAAGCTGGTCACCAAGAGTTTCTGCGGTGGCCATCAGTACACGACGTGGTTCCGCATCGAGTTCGACCGTCCGTTCACCGCGCACGGCGTGTGGGGCGAGGAGCGCGGCCTGCCGGGCGCGCGCCACAGCATGGAAGGCGAAGCCAAGCCGAATGGTGCGTGGTTGAGCTTCGACCTGGCCGACGGCCGTGCGGTGACCGCGGTCAGTGCGATCTCGCACGTGGATGCCGAAGGCGCGCGCACCAACCTGCGCAGCGACGGCATGCAGGGCGGCAAGCTGCTCGGATTCGACCGGATGCGCCGCTTGGCGCAGGACGCGTGGCGCGAAGAATTGTCGACGGTGAAGCTTGATGGGGGCAGCAAGGACGACCGCACGGTGCTCTACACCGCGCTGTACCACGCGCTCCTGCAACCGCTGACCGGCAGCGATGCCGACGGTCGTTACCGTGGCTACGATGATGCGATCCATCGCGCCGACGGCTGGACCTACTACGAGTATTTCTCGCTGTGGGATACCTATCGCGCGCAGAACCAGTGGCTGGCGCTGACCCGCCCGCAGGTGGCACGTGACATCGGCCGCACGCTGCTGGCGATCGATGCACAGGGGGGCTGGTTGCCGCGCTGGGGCTATGCCAACTTCGAAACCAACATCATGACCGGCGATCCGGTGACGCCCTTCATGGCCGACCTGTGGCGTTTCGGCGCGCTGGAAGGCCGCGAGCAGGAAGCCTGGTCGGCACTGCGCCGCAATGCCTTCGACGTGCCGCCGTTGAACTCGCGCGCGGCCGGCCGCTCGGGCAACCCGTCCTACCTGGACAAGGGCTACGTGGTGTACGACCGCGCGTTCCCGTCCAAGGGCATGGATGTCGATCCGCACCATGGCGGTTCGGCGACGCTGGAATACGCGCTGGCCGACTGCGCACTGGCGCAGATGGCCGATGGCCTGGGCCATTCGGCGGATGCGGCGACGCTGCGTGCCCGCGGGCGCAACTGGCGCAACGTATGGGATGGCTCGGTGCGTGATGCGGAAACCGGCTTCACCGGCTTCCCGCGTCCGCGCACCGAAGGCGAGCAGTGGTACACCCCGTCCGATGGACACTACAGCCCGCGCTCGCACCATGGCTTCCACGAAGGCACCGCCTGGCAGTACCAGTGGCTGACCCAGCAGGACGTACCGGGCCTGGTGGAGGCGATGCACGGCCGCGAACAGGCCGGCAAGCGGCTGGATGCGTTCTTCGCGATGGATGCGCTGCTGGCCGATCCGCTGCAGGCCGCGCGCAAGGAATGGGTGGTGGGCCCTTACAGCTATTACAACCAGTACCGCTACAACCCCAACAACGAACCGGACCTGCATGCGCCGTGGATGTACACGCTGATCGGCCAGCCGTGGAAGACCGCCACCGTGGTCCGCGCAGCGCAGCAGTTGTTCACCAACGCCCCGAACGGCGTGACCGGCAACGATGACCTGGGCACGATGTCGGCCTGGTACCTGTTCAGTGCGCTGGGCCTGTACCCGGCGGTGCCGGGCAGTGGCGAGTTCCTGCTGCACGCGCCGCGTTTCGCAAAAGTGGATGTGGCGCTGGGCAACGGCCGCACGCTGAAGCTGCGTGCCCCCGGCGCGGACGGCCGCACGCTGCAGTACGTGCAGGGCGTGGAAGTGGACGGCGCCGCGCGATCGGCAGTGTGGCTGGACTGGGAAGCGCTGCGCGCTGGCCCGACCCTGCAGTGGTCGCTTGGCACCCAGCCGGCGGAACAGGGTTGGGGCACGGCGGTCAACGACCTGCCGGTCTCGTTCTGCGCCGCACCCGGCAGCGTCCTGAAGTGAGGCATTCGGCTCCACGTGCTGCGCATGATCGTGCACGCGCGGCTGGGGCCGTTATGATTCAGGTACCTATCCAGAGCTCAGGGTCCATTACAGGATGAATGACGCCACCGGCAGCAAGGGGCCACGCAAAAGCGGCGACCGCGCGGTCACCGTGACCGACATCGCGCGCGCGATCGGCGTGTCACGGGCGACCGTGTCGCTGGTGCTGCGTGGCAGCCCGCTGGTGAACGTGGATACGCGCGCCAAGGTGGAGGCCGAACTGCGCCGCCAGCGCTATGTGTACAACCGCGCGGCGGCCAACCTGCGCCGGCGCACATCCTCCAGCGTGGCGCTGGTGATCAACGACCTGTCCAACCCGTTCTTCGCCGAGTTCGCCGCCGGCGTCGACGAAGCACTGGGCGACCAGGGCTATGTGACCTTGCTCGGCAGCACCGGCGAATCACCACAGCGCCAGCAGGCGGTGCTGGGCACGCTGATGGAGCACACTCCGGCCGGATTGATCCTGTCACCGGCCGAAGGCAGTGATACCGCGCAGGTGCGCCAGGCCTTGGGGCCCACCGCCAACGTGCTGTTGTTCAACCGTGCACTGGTCGGCGCGGACTGGGATTTCCTCGCGCTGGACAACCAGCAGGGAGCCTATCTGGCGACCCGCCACCTGATCGAACGCGGTCACCGCGAGATCGCCTTCTTCGGTGGCCACGCCGATTCCAGTTCCTGCGAACAACGCCGTGCCGGCTACCAGCAGGCACTGGGCGAGGCCGGCCTGTCGGTCACGCCGCAGTGGCTGATCGAATCGGCGCCGAACCGCCTGGAAGCCGCGCGCCGGGTTGACGAGCTGTTCGTCGGTGGTGGGCGGCCCAGTGCGGCGGTCTGCTACAACGACACCGTCGCGCTGGGGCTGATGCTGGGCCTGACCTCGCGCGGGATCCGTCCCGGCGGCGATTTCGCCGTCACCGGTTTCGATGACATTCCCGAGGCGGCGGTCGCCGTGCCGCCGTTGACAACCCTCACCGTTGATCCGCGGGCGCGCGGACGCCAGGCTGCCGAGCTGCTGCTGCAGCGTGTGCAGGCCCCGGATGCGCCGCCGCAGCGTACCGTTGCCCCCGTGCAGCTGCGCATACGCGAAAGCAGCGCCGCCCGCCCGAACTGATTCCCCTTCCTCATTCAACCACGCGCACCGAGGCGCGAACCCGCATGCCGATTTCATCAACGCCCCGTTTGAACACCACGCCCGGGCAAGGCGCACCGCCGGTCAACACCCGCATGGCGCTGGGCGTGGCCACCACCATCTTCTTCATGTGGGGCTTCCTGACCTGCCTCAATGACATCCTCATTCCGCACCTGAAGGCGGTGTTCGAACTGAATTACGCGCGCGCGATGCTCGTGCAGTTCACCTTCTTCGGCGCCTATTTCCTGATGTCCCTGCCGGCCGGTCGGCTGGTGGCCCACCTGGGGTACAAGAAAGGCATCGTGGCCGGCCTGTTGATCGCCGGCGTCGGCGCGCTGGGCTTCTGGCCCGCCGCAGAGCTGCGCGAGTACAGCGCCTTCCTGGGCGCGCTGTTCGTCCTGGCCACCGGCATCACCGTGCTGCAGGTGGCCGCCAACCCGTACGTGGCGCTGCTGGGTCCGGTGGAAACCAGTTCCAGCCGCTTGACCCTCGCCCAGGCACTGAACTCGCTGGGTACGGCGATCGCGCCGATCTTCGGCGGACTGTTGATCCTTGGCAACACGGTCAAGAGCGCCGATGAGATCAATGCGCTGTCGGTAGCCGAACAGGCCGCCTACCGTGCAGCCGAGGCGCAGTCGGTGCAGGGCCCCTACATCGGCCTGGCGATCGCCCTGGCGCTGCTGGCGCTGTTCGTTTACCTGTTCCGCCTGCCGACGCTGAGCGAGGCGTCCGAGCAGGTCGACGACGGTAAGCAGCACACCTATGCTGCCGCACTGCGCCACCGCCACCTGCTGTTCGCGGTGCTGGGCATCTTCTTCTACGTGGGTGCCGAAGTCTCCATCGGCAGCTTCCTGGTCAACTACCTGTCGATGCCGACCATCGGTGGCTTCACCGAACAGCAGGCCACGCATTACGTGTCCGCCTACTGGACGATGGCGATGATCGGCCGCTTCGCCGGTTCGGCGCTGCTGACCCGCTATTCGCCGCGGCACATGCTGGCCCTGTTCGCCGGCATCAACGTCGTGCTGCTGGGTGCCACGATGGCCAGTTCGGGCCAGGTCGCGCTGTACTCGGTGGTGGCCATCGGCCTGTTCAATTCCATCATGTTCCCGACCATCTTCGCGCTCGGCATCGAGCGTCTGGGGCCGCTGACCAACAAGGCCTCCAGCCTGCTGATCATGGCCATCGTCGGTGGCGCGCTGGTGCCGTACCTGCAGGGCGTGCTGGCCGACCACATCGGTCTGCAGCCGAGCTTCATCCTGCCGCTGGTGTGCTACGGCTACGTCATCTTCTTCGGTCTGGTGGGTGCACGCCTGCCGGCTGACACGACCCGCGGAGGCTGATGCAGATGGGCACCATTGTCTGTTTCGGCGAGATTTTGATCGATCTATTAGCGCAGCCACCGGCCTCGCCGGCCGAGCCGCGCGCCTTCCTGCAATACGCCGGTGGCGCGCCGGCCAACGTCGCGGTTGCCGCCGCACGGCTGGGCGTGGATACCCAGTTCGTGGGCATGCTGGGTCGGGACATGTTCGGTGATTTCCTCGCCGACAGCCTGCAGCAGCACGGCGTGGGCATCGACTACATCGCACGTACCGATGCGGCCAAGACGGCGCTGGCGTTCGTCGCGCTGGATCCGCATGGCGAGCGAAGTTTCAGCTTCTACCGGCCGCCGGCGGCGGACCTGCTGTTCCGCGCCGAGCATTTCCAGGCGGACTGCTTCGCGCAGGCACGCTGCTTCCACGTCTGCTCCAACAGCCTGACCGAAGCGGCCATCGCGCAGGCGACGTTGGAGGGCATGCAGCGTGCGCGCGCGGCCGGTGCCCTGGTCAGCCTGGACCTCAACCTGCGTCCGGCGCTGTGGCCGGCCGACACCGATCCGCTGCCGACGTTGTGGCAGGCGCTGGCGCTGGCCGACGTGGTCAAACTGTCACGTGAAGAGCTCGACTTCCTGGCCGCGCCGCTGGGCGAGGGCGGTGCCGAACAGGTCCTGCAACGGCTGTTCGCCGCGCAGGCGCGCTGGGTGGTGGTCACCGATGGCGCCGCCGCACTGCGTTGGTACACGCGCAGCGCGCAGGGCCAGGCCACCAGCTTCCGTGTCGCCACCGTGGACAGCACCGCTGCCGGCGATGCCTTCGTCGGCGGCCTGCTGACCGCACTGGTCGAACGCGGCGTGGATGCCAGCAACCTGCCGACCTTCTGCAACGACGAAGCGGCGATGCACGAGGTGTTGCGCTTCGGCGCTGCCGTCGGTGCGCTGGCGGTGACCCGCAAGGGCGCTTTCGCGGCCATGCCCTCGCGCGATGAAGTCAACGACTTGCTGCTGCAAACCGAGGAATCGCACTGATGACCCAGACTCCGGACTTCCGTTCGCCGGCTTTCCTGCGCGGCCACATCGCCCACACCATGGCGTTCTACCATCCGCGTTGCATCGATCCGCAGGGTGGCTTCTTCCATTACTTCCGTGACGACGGCAGCGTCTACGATGCAGGGCATCGCCATCTGGTGAGCAGCACGCGTTTCGTCTTCGACTACGCCATGGCTTACCGCGAGTTCGGTGATGCGGCTTACCTGGACGGGGTCAAGCATGGCGTGCGCTACCTGCGCGAGGTGCATCGCAACCCGGCCACCGGCGGCTATGCCTGGACGCTGCGCGATGGCGTGGTGGAAGACGATACCAACCACTGCTACGGCGTCGCCTTCGTGCTGCTGGCGTACAGCTGCGCGCTGAAGGCCGGCATCGAAGAAGCGCGCGGCTGGATGGAGGAGACCTGGCAGCTGCTGGAAACGCGGTTCTACGAGCCGGCGCACGGTCTGTACCGTGACGAAGCCGACGCGCAGTGGAACTTCAGCGGCTACCGCGGGCAGAACGCCAACATGCACATGTGCGAGGCGATGCTGGCCGCGTTCGAGAGCAGTGGCGAGCAGCGCTACCTGGATCGTGCGCTGCAGCTGGCCGACATCATGACCCGCCGCCAGGCCGCCAAGGCCGACGGGCTGGTGTGGGAGCACTACGACAGCGAGTGGAACATCGACTGGAAATACAACCTGGATGATCCCAAGCACCTGTTCCGTCCGTGGGGATTCCAGCCGGGTCACCAGACCGAGTGGGCCAAGCTGTTGCTGATCCTGGATCGCCATGTGCAGGCGGACTGGCTGGTGCCGACGGCGCGCCATCTGTTCGGCGTAGCGGTGAAACGCAGCTGGGACAACGAGCGCGGTGGGTTGTATTACGGCTTCGCGCCGGATGGCAGCGTCTGCGACGACGACAAGTACTTCTGGGTGCAGGCGGAGTCGCTGGCGACCGCGGCGGTGTTGGCGCAGAGGACGGGTGATGCGGTGTACTGGGAGTGGTATGACCGGCTGTGGGCGTATGCGTGGGAGCACTTCGTGGACCATGAGTACGGTGCGTGGTTCCGCATCCTGGATGCGGACAACCGCAAGTACAGTAATGAGAAGAGTCCGGCGGGCAAGGTGGATTACCACACCATGGGCGCGTGTTATGAGGTGTTGAAGGTGGTGCGTTCCGGTTGAGTACAAGCGCGGCGCCTGTTTGATCCTGGGGGCGGCGCCTGCCTTGGTGTCGGGCTGAGGCGGCGGGCCACCCTGCGCGTGACACGCCGTGAACCCATCCATGGGGGCTCGTTTCCGCCCGTCCGGGGCTCCAACGGTCCCGCGCAGGGTGGCCCGCCGCCTCCGGAAAACTCCCCGCGCGTGCGGCCGGTCAAGCGTGTTGGTCGGTCGTGCGCTGCGGGGATCATTGTTGAGACGGGGGTTGGGATGCAGATCCGGGATGCGTGGGTGCGGTTCGGTGCGGTAGTGCTGGCGTGTCTGTTGCCGGTGCTGGCGCAGGCCGGTGTGCTGGAGGCGCGCTGGGAATTCCGGCTGCTGCCGGGTGGGGCGCAGGTGGCGGCGCATCCGGAAGCGGCAGGCTGGGGCGCGGCGCAGGTGCCGGGCAGTGTGCATACCGATCTGCTGGCCGCCGGCTTGATCCGCGATCCGTATGTCGGTTCGCCCGAGGCGCAGCTGCAGTGGATCGGGCTGGCGGACTGGGAGTATCGCGCCGGCTTCGATGTGGACCCGGCAACGCTGGCGCGCCCGCACGCCGAGCTGGTGTTCGAAGGGCTCGATACCTTCGCCGAGGTGGAACTCAACGGCCAGCCGTTGCTGCGCGCTGACAATGCGCACCGGACCTGGACGGCGCGTGTCGACGGCCGCCTGCAGCCGCGGGGCAACGTGCTGCGCATCGTCTTCCGTTCGCCGATCACCCGGTTGCTGCCGGCCGTGCAGGCAATGCCGCACAAGATCGCGGGCAACTATCCCTCGCCTTATGGGGATGAGCCGCGCGATGCGATGGTCGGCAACTTCGTGCGCAAGCCGGCCTACCATTTCGGGTGGGACTGGGGCCCGCGCTATGTCACCGCGGGCGTGTGGAGGCCCGTACGGCTGGAAACTTGGGGCGCGCAACGGGTGACCGACCTGGCGGTACGCACCGAGGCGCTGGATGCCAACCTCGCTGCGTTGACCGCCCTGGTCGAGGTCGAACATGCCGGCGCCGAGGCGACGCTGCCACTGCGGCTGGAGGTGCGCGATCCGGACGGCAAGCCTGTAGTGCAGGTGGTCCGCGATGTGCTGCTGAAGGCGGGAACGCAGACGCTGCAGGTGCCGTGGCAGGTCCCGCAGCCGCGTCGCTGGTGGCCGGCCGGGCAGGGCGCGCAGGACCGTTACAGCGTGCGGGTTGCGCTGGGTGCGGGCGACGAGCCAGCACTGCAGGCCAGCCGCCGGATCGGCCTGCGCAGCGTGGAGCTGCGGCGCGACACGGATGCCCAGGGTGGCCAGGGCTTCGCCTTCGTGATCAATGGGCGCGAGGTGTTCGCCAAGGGGGCCAACGTGATTCCCTTCGATGCGTTCCCCGCACGCGTGGACACCGCCCGCCTGCGCACCCTCCTCACCGCCGCGCGCGATGCCAACATGAACATGCTGCGCAACTGGGGCGGCGGTTATTACGAAGACGATGCGTACTTCGAGCTGGCCGACGAGCTCGGGCTGATGGTCTGGCAGGACTTCATGTTCGGCGGCGGCATGCAGCCGGGGTTCGATCCGGCGTTCCGGCAGAGCGTGGTCGCCGAGGCCCGCGACAACGTGCGGCGGCTGCGCCACCACCCCAGCATCGTGCTGTGGTGTGGCAACAACGAAGAAGAAACGGCGTGGAAGGATTGGGGGCATGGCCGCGATCTGGAAAAAGCCGATCCTGCGTTCGCCGCCCGTGTATGGCAGGGCTACGTGGACCTGTTCGGGCATGACCTGCGCGCCGTGGTGGCCGAACAGGGCCTGGGTGTCCCGTACTGGTCCAGCTCGCCCAGCAACGACCTGGATGACAAGGCCAACGACTCCACCCGTGGTGACAAGCATTACTGGCAGGTATGGGGCAATCCGGCGTTGCCGGTCGGTGCCTACCTGAAAGAAACGCCGCGCTTCATGTCCGAGTATGGCCTGCAGTCCTGGCCGTCGCAGGCCATGGTCGACCGCTTCGCCACGCGTGCCGAGCAGCGCATCGACAGCCAGGTGATCCAGGCGCACCAGAAATTCATGGCCGGGCAGGGCAACGAACGGCTGCTGCATTACATCCGGCTCGGCTATGGCGAGCCGGCCGATTTCCCCGCGTTCCTGTACCTGTCCCAGGTGATGCAGGCTGAAGGCATCCAGTTGGCTGCGCTGCACCACCGGGCGTCGCGTCCGTACACCATGGGTTCGCTTTACTGGCAGCTCAATGATGTGTGGCCGGGTGCGTCGTGGTCGGGCATGGACCACGACGGCAACTGGAAGGGATTGCATTTCCAGGCGCGTCGCTTCTTCGCCGACCTGGCCGTGGCGGCGCTGCGTGATGACGGGGTGACCCGCGTGAGCCTGCTCAACGACACTGCGCAGCCTCACTCGGTGCGCTGGCGGCTGCGGGTGATGGACCTGCAGGGGCAGGTGCTGGCAACGCAGGAACAGGCGGTGATGCTGGCGCCGGGATCAGCCACCGAGGTCGGGCGTTTCAGTGATGCGCGCCTGCTGGGCGCGGCGGATCCGGCGCGCACCATCGCCGTGGTCGAACTGCTGCAGGGCGAGCGGGTGCTGTCGCGGCAGGTGGTCGGTTTCGTCGAGGCGCGCGATCAGGCGTTGCAGCCCGGACAGCTGCAGGCAAGCCTGCAGGGCGAGGGCGATGCGCTCGAAGTGGTGCTGCAGGCACGCGGGCTGGTGCGCGCGGCATGGATCGATTTCGGGGCAAACGAGGTGGTGCTGGAGGACAACCTGCTGGACCTGCTGCCGGGCGAGCGCCGGGTGCTGCGCGTGCGCTCGGCCAGTGACGCCGAGACGCTGCGCGCAGCCCTGCGCGTGCAGACCCTGGGCGACGTGCTGGAAGAGAGTCGGTAGCGCCGAGCCATGCTCGGCGGCCGTGCGCGGGAAGGCCCCCGCCGAGCATGGCTCGGCGCTACCAGGGCAGTCCCGCGCGGCGCAGGTGCGAAAACGCTGCGCGCAGCCCTGCGCGTGCAGACCCTGGGCGACGTGCTGGAAGAGAGTCGGTAGCGCCGAGCCATGCTCGGCGGCCGTGCGCGGGAAGGCCCCCGCCGAGCATGGCTCGGCGCTACCAGGGCCGCTCGCTCAGAGCGTGATCTGCTGGAAGTTCTCTACCCGGTCATGGCCGTGCGTACCCTCGCCGCTGCGCGGCAGCGGGTAGTCGTCCAGGCGGTCCAGCAGGCGCGTCTGCAGGCCGGCTTCGCGCGCCGCATCGAGTTCTTCCACCACGTCGGACAGGAACACGATCTCCGCGGCGGGCACGCCGATGGCCGCCACGATACGGCGGTAGCTGTCCGCCTCGCGCTTGCCGCCGATTTCGGTATCGAACCAGCCGGACACCAGCGCGGTCAGGTCGCCGGCCTCGCTGAAGCCAAAGAACTGCTTCTGCGCCGGCACCGAGCCGGAGGAATACACGTACAGCGGCAGCCCGGCGGCATGCCAGCCCTTCAGCACCGCGGCGACTTCCGGATAGAAGTGCGCCTTGTAGTCACCGTTGCGGTAACCGGATTCCCAGATCATGCCCTGCAGCGCCTTCAGCGCCGTGTGCTTGCGGTCCTGGTCGATCCAGCCCTGCAGCGTTTCGGCCACCACGCTGTCCTGGCAGGCGCCACCGATCTCGGTGGCCACCGCATCCAGCCAGCGCCGGACCTGCGGTTCGTTGCCATGGGCGGCGATGAAGCCGGGCAGCGCCTGGCGTGCATACGGGAACAGCACGTTCTTGACGAACGAGATGCTGCTGGTGGTGCCTTCGATATCGGTGAGGATGACGCGCGGCTGCATGGATCTTCAGGCCTGGGTAGGGACGTAACGGGGGAACTTCTGCGCGATGTCGGTGCCGGTGAAATGACCGACCCAGCCATCGGCTTCAGTAAAGAAGCGGATCGCCACGAAGCTTGGTTCATCGCCCATGTCGAACCAATGGTTGACGCTGTCCGGCACGGCGATCAGGTCGTCCTTCACGCATTCGATTTCGTAGACCTTGTCGCCCACGTGCAGGGTGAACAGGCCGGACCCCGCGACGAAGAAGCGGACTTCGTCTTCCTTGTGGAAATGCTCGTCGAGGAACTTCTTCCGCAGTTCGGCACGGTTCGGGTTGTCCGGCGCGATCGACGCGACATCCACGCTCTTGAACCCGCGTTCGGCGACCAGCCGGTCGATGTCGGTGCGGTAAGCGGCGAACACCTCTTCCTGGCTGGCGCCCGGGGCGACCGGCTGGCTGGCCTGCCAGCGCTCGAAGGTGACGCCGATCTTCTGCAGTTCGGCGGCGATCAGCGCGCCGTCCTGGGAGTCCAGCAACGGGGCGTCGGGGGCAGTGTCGTTGTAGATGCGCAGTCGGCTCATGGCGGCAGCTTGAACGTCGGGGGGACGGGTAGGGTAGCAGCGCGGCGCGGCGGGGTCAGATTCCAATCGGCCATGTGACCCCTCCGGATTCAGCCTCGCAGGCGGCGCAGTTCCAGTTCGCAGTGGAACAGGAACTCGAACGCTTCCAGGTGACGGCGCGCTTCGGCCATGTCGCGGCCCCAGGCGTACAACCCATGGCCGTCGATCAGATAGCCCCACAGGCACTGGGTATCCAGCAGCGCGTCGACCTGGGCGGCCAGCACGTCCATGTCCTGCGTGTTGGCGAACACCGGCACCTCGATGGCCATCTCATGGGTGCTGTTGCCGGCGAAGGCCTTCAGCAGCTCGTAGCCTTCCAGCCGGATGTGGCCCTGCGGTGCGTACAGCCGCGAGGCGATGGTCTGCACCGGGGAATGGGTATGCAGCACGCAGCCGACTTCGGGGAAGCGGCGATACAGCTGGGTATGCAGCAGGGTTTCGGCAGACGGGCGCAGCGGGCGGCCGACGGCCTTGCCGTCGAAGTCCACCACCATGATGTCGTCTTCGATCAGCCGGCCCTTGTCACGGCCGGACACGGTGATCGCCGCATGCTGGTCGTCCAGCCGATGCGAGAAGTTGCTGCTGGTCGCGGGTGTCCAGCCGGCCTGAGCCAGCTCGCGGATGTTGTCGATCAGCAGCTGCGCCAGTTCACTCAGGCGCTGGCTGTCATACGGAAAAAGGGGCGCGTTCATGCGCCCCATTCTATCCGGTCCCGCCGGGCAGGGCGCGTGCCTGGCTCGGTAGTGACGGCCGCTGGCCGTCAGCTCTTGCCGTTGGCAGGTCACGACCGTTGGTCGTTGGTGGGTGACGACCGTTGGTCGTTGGTGGGTGACGACCGTTGGTCGTCACGCTGTCGCTTGCCGCTGCGCTCGCCGAGCATGGCTCGGCGCTACCACTCAGTGGCTCGCTATCTGGTCCCGCCGGGCAGGGCGCGTGCCTGCCCCGGTAGTGACGGCCGCTGGCCGTCAGCTCTTGCCGTGGGTGGGTCACGACCGCTGGCCGTCACGCTGTCGCTTGCCGCTGCGCTCGCCGAGCATGGCGCGGCGCTACCAATCAGTGGCTCGGCGCTGCCAGTCAATGACCCGGCGCTACCCGCTACCCGCTGCCTGTTACCGGCGCAGGCGGCTGTGGCGGAAGCCGTAACCGAAGTAGATAGCGAAACCGACCACGGTCCACACGCCCATCAGCATCCAGTTGTGGAACGTCATGGCCGACAGCAGCGCCATGCAGCTCAGCACGCCCAGGCTGCAGACCAGCCAGGCACCGCGGATGCGGAACGGCCGCGGCAGGTCCGGCTGGGTGCGGCGCAGTACCAGCACGCCGGCACACACCGCGGCGAAGGCGATCAGGGTGCCCATCGAGGTCAGCTCGCCCAGCACGTCCAACGGAAACAGCGCGGCCAGCAGGGCGATGCCGATGCCGGTGATCACCGTGTTGATGTGCGGAGTGCGGTACGTCGGGTGGATCTTGGTGAACAGGGGCGGCAACAGGCCGTCACGGCCCATGATCATGAAGATTCGCGGCTGGCCGATGATCATCACCAGCACCACAGAGGACAGGCCGACCAGCGCGCCGATTTCCACCACTACGCGCAGCCAGCCCAGCGACGGGTGGGCGGCCACGGCCGTCACCACCGGCTCATCGGTGCCCAGCAGGGTGTACGGCACCAGGCCGGTCATGACCGCGGCCATGGCGATGTAAAGGATGGTGCAGATCACCAGCGAGAGCATCATGCCGATCGGCATGTCACGCTGCGGACGGTGCGATTCCTGGGCCGCCACCGAGACGGCCTCGAAGCCGATGTAGGCGAAGAACACCATCGCCGCACCGCGCAGCACGCCTTCCATGCCGAACTGGCCGGGGCCCGTGTTTTCAGGAATGAACGGCTGCCAGTTGGCCGGGTCCACGTACTTCCAGCCCACTGCGATGACCAGGACGATCAGGCCGGTTTTCAGGATCACCATCGCCATGTTCATCGCCGAGGACTTGCGGATGCCGACGTAGCACAGCCAGGTCAGCAGCAGCACCAGGATCGCAGCGGGGATGTTGGCGATAGCTCCGGTGGGGCGCAGCTGGCCGTCCAGTGGCGCGCTGACCAGCGCGGCGGGCAGGTGGATGTCGAAATGGCTGAGCAGGCTGAGGAAGTAGCCGGTCCAGCTGACCGCCACCGCCGAGGCGGAGACGCCGTATTCCAGCACCAGCATCCAGCCGATGAACCACGCCGCCAGCTCACCGAAGGTGGCATAGGTGTAGCTGTAGGCACTGCCGGAAACCGGCACCATCGCGGCGAATTCGGCGTAGGCCAGCGCGCAGAAACCGCAGCAGATGGCGGCCAGAACGAACGACAGCATGATCGCCGGTCCGGCATGGTTGGCGGCGGCCTGGCCGGTGATGACGAAGATGCCGCCGCCGATCACTGCGCCGATGCCCAGTGCGGTCAGGCCCCAGGGTCCCAGCGTACGGGTGAGGCTGAGGCCGTTGGCATCTTCGTGGGCGGCGTGCGGGTGCTTGGTGGCCCACAGTTGCTTGAGCATGGGTGTGTGTTCTTGTCGGTGTGTGCAGGCAACCGGTGCCTGCGGGATGTGCTGGTATCAAAGCAGACGGGCCGGCCAGGAGCCGACCCGTCGACGTATCAGGAGGACTTGGCCAGCTTGCTGTTGCGCATGCCGTAACCGAAGTAGATCAACAGCCCAAGCACGGTCCAGCCGATGAACAGGTGCCAGTGTTCGCGGAAGGCCATGGCGAACAGGGTAAGGCACGCCAGCGCACCCAGCGGACAGATCAGCCAGGCCATCGGCACGCGGAACGGACGCACCAGTTCCGGACGGGTGTAGCGCAGCACCAGCACGCCCACGCAGACGGTGGCGAAGGCCAGCAGGGTGCCCATCGACACCAGTTCACCGAGTACGTTCAGCGGCATCATGCCGGCCAGTGCCGCGGCGATGACACCGACGATGATGGTGGCCACGTAGGGCGTCTTGAAGCGCGCATGGACCTTGCCCAGGAAGCCCGGCAGCAGGCCGTCGCGGGAAATCGTGTAGGCGATGCGCGTCTGGCCCATCATCATCACCAGGATCACCGAGGACAGGCCGGCGATGGCGCCGATCTCCACGGCGGTTTTCAGCCATGCCAGCTGCGGATAAGCTTCCAGCGCGGTGGCGACCGGCTTGGCGGTTCCCAGCTGCTGGTAAGGCAGCAGGCCGGTCAGCACCAGGCACACGATCACGTAGATGATGGTGCAGACGGCCAGCGAGCCGAGCAGGCCGATCGGCATGTTGCGTTGCGGGTCCTTGGTCTCGCCGGCGGCGGTGGACACCGCATCGAAGCCGATGAAGGCGAAGAACACGATCGAGCCGGCGCGCAGTACGCCACTCCAGCCGAACTCACCGAAGGTGCCGGTGTTCTCCGGGATGAAGGGCTGCCAGTTGGCCGTGTCGATGTGCGAGGCGCCAAAGCCGATGAACAGGCAGATCACGCTGACCTTGATCGCGACGATGATGCCGTTGACGAAGGACGACTGGGAAATGCCCACGTACAGCAGGCCGGTCAGCACCGCCACGATCAACACCGCCGGCAGGTTGAACAGCTGCCCCGAGGCGACGAACTGGCCGCCTTCCCAGGCGATGGGGGCCGAACTGAGGGCGGCCGGGAAGGGCATGTCCAGCGTGGTGGTCACAAAGCTCAGCAGATAGGCCGACCAGGCAACGGCCACCGACGCGGAGGCAAACAGGTACTCCAGTACCAGGCACCAGCCGATGAACCAGGCCATGCCTTCGCCCAGCGTGGCATAGGAATAGGAATAGGCACTGCCGGAGACCGGCATCATCGCGGCGAACTCGGCATAGCACAGGCCGGCCAGTGCGCAGGCCAGGCCAGCGGCCACGAAGGACAGGGTGACGGCGGGGCCGGCATGGAACGCCGCGGCCTGGCCGGTCATCACGAAGATGCCCGCACCGATCACCGCACCGATGCCGAGCAGGATCAGGTGTTTTGCCGTGAGCGTCCGTTTCAGGGTGGCTTCGCCGTCCAGGCGGCCTTCGATGGGTTCGCCAGCGTCAACGTGTCCGGCTGGCTCAACCGGTTTGACCCTCAACAGAGCTTTCAGCATGCGGTACTTCCCTAGGTGGTCGTGGGGTGGCCGGCGATGCGTTGCCGCCGGCGCGTATGGTTGGTGAAGGCCATGCGAATGGCTCGCTGTACCTTAGCCAAAGCTGAAGGTGATGCACAAGCCGCATGTGCAACATTTTCTGGCGATAATGGCCGATACTTTTGCTGAACGCGTGGCGGACATGTCGGAAACTGTCGCAACCCTTGCCCTGCTTGACGATCCGTTGCGTCAACTGCTTCGTCGATACGCGCTTGAAGTGCCTGTGCAGGGCGACTTGTCTGACGAATTCAGCACACTTCTGGATGATCCGTTGGATCCGTTTCTTCGCGAGCGGCTGGAAGGCCATTTCACTGGCAGCGCATGGCTTGTGAGCGCCGATGGGCAACGGGTTCTACTGACCCACCACCGCAAACTGGACCGATGGCTGCAGCTGGGTGGCCATGCCGATGGCGATCACGACCTGGCCCGCGTGGCTTTGAACGAAGCTGAGGAGGAATCAGGGCTCTCCGGGCTGTCGCTGGACGATCCGGCGATCTTCGACCTGGACAAGCACTGGATCCCGGAGCGTCACGACGTGCCGGGGCATTGGCACTACGACGTGCGTTTCGTGATCCGCGCGGGCGCTTCGGAAGCCTACGCGATCAGCGAAGAGTCGCTGGCGCTGGCCTGGCGCGACATCGCGCAGATCGTCGCCGACCCGCAGGCGGATGAGTCGCTGCGGCGGATGGCCCGCCGCTGGCTGAGCCGCAGGTAGCGCCGAGCCATGCTCGGCGAACCCTATCCGGTTGCGCCTGCAAAGAGCCGCCGAGCATGGCTGGGCGCTACCGATCCGCTGGTCAGCTGTACAGCACGCGGGTGCGCAGGGTGCCGGGGATGGCGGCCAGTTCATCGCGAACGGCGGCCGCCTGCTCCACGCTGGCGGTGATGTCGATCACCACGTAGCCCACCTTCGCGTCAGTGCGCAGGAACTGGCCGTCGATGTTGACATTGTGGCGCGAGAAGATCTCGTTGACCTTGGACAGCACGCCCGGCACGTTGCGGTGGATGTGCAGCAGGCGCAGGCTGCCGTCGTGCTCGGGGAGGGTGACTTCGGGGAAGTTGACCGCGGTCAGGGTGCTGCCGTTGTCGCTGTAGCGCACCAGCTTGGCCGCCACCTCGATGCCGATGTTGTCCTGCGCTTCCAGCGTGCTGCCGCCCACGTGCGGGGTCAGGATCACGTTGTCGTGCGCGGTCAGCGGGGATTCGAAGAGGTCGCCGTTGCCCTTGGGTTCCACCGGGAATACATCCAGCGCCGCACCGCCGATGTGCCCGGAATTGAGCGCTGCATCCAGCGCCGCGATGTCGACGATGGTGCCGCGCGCGGCGTTTATCACATGCGCGCCGCGGCGCATCTTCGCCAGTTCCGTCGCGCCGATCATCCACTGCGTGGCGGGGGTCTCCGGCACGTGCAGGGTGATGATGTCCGAGCGTTCCAGCAGGTCGTCCAGGCTGACCGCGGCGCGCGCGTTGCCCAGCGCCAGCTTGGCCTCAACATCGTGGAAGATCACCTGCAGGCCCAGCGATTCGGCCAGTACGCCGACCTGGGTGCCGATATGGCCGTAGCCGATGATGCCCAGCGTCTTGCCGCGCACTTCGTGGCTGCCGGCAGCCGATTTGGACCAGCCACCGCGGTGGCATTCGGCGTTCTTCTGCGGGATGCCGCGGGTCAGCATGATGGCTTCGGCGATCACCAGTTCGGCCACGCTGCGCGTGTTGGAGTAGGGCGCGTTGAACACCGGGATGCCGGCCAGTTCAGCCGCGTCCAGGTCGACCTGGTTGGTGCCGATGCAGAAGCAGCCCACCGCGATCACGCGCTTGGCCTCGGCCAGTACCTCGGCCGACAGCTGGCTGCGCGAGCGGATGCCGACGATGTGGGCTTCGGCGATGCGCGCCTTGAGCTCCTCTTCCGGCAGGGCCTTGGAATGCAGTTCGATCTGGCTGTAGCCGGCCGCAGAGAACACGTCCACGGCGGTCTGGCTGACCCCCTCCAGCAACAACACGCGGATATCCTGCTTGGGGTAGGAGGTCTTCTTCGGCGACATGGGACGGCACGGCCAGTGGGACAAGGGCTGATCACTATGCCAGATGCGGCTGCCCATGGTGCACTGCGGAATTGGTTGCAGACGTAGCCATTCCGATCGCGCGCAGGGCTGGACGCTGGGCTGCCGCGCTGGCACGCTTTCCCGTTCTGCCTGTGTCTGCCTGGACTGCCATGACCGATCCCCGCGTTGCCTCCCTCCAGCAGGCCGTTCCCGACCTGCGCCTGAAGACCGACGCGGCTGATCTGGAGCATTACGGGCGCGACTGGACCCGGCGCTGGACTCCGGCACCATTGGCCATCGCGTTGCCGGCCAGCGTGGAAGAGGTGCAGGCGGTGATGCGCTGGAGTGCTGCCCAAGGCGTTGCCGTGGTGCCGTCGGGCGGACGTACCGGCCTGTCCGGCGGCGCGGTGGCGGCCAACGGCGAACTGGTGCTGAGCCTTGAGCGCATGAGCAAGGCGCTGTGCTACGACGCGGTGGACCGGACCCTGGTGGTGCAGGCCGGCATGCCGCTGGAGGCGCTGCACAACGCGGCGCTGGAGCACGGGCTGATCTACCCGGTGGATTTCGCCGCGCGCGGCTCCTGCTCGATCGGCGGCAACATCGCCACCAATGCCGGGGGTATCCGCGTGATCCGCTACGGCAACACCCGCGAGTGGATCGCCGGGCTGAAGGTTGTCACCGCTGACGGTGAGCTGCTGGAGCTCAACAAGGGCCTGATCAAGAACTCCAGCGGCTATGACTTCCGCCAGCTGCTGATCGGCTCGGAGGGCACGCTGGGGGTGATCGTGGAGGCCACGGTGAAGCTGACCGATCCGCCGCCGGCCAGCAACGTGATGCTGCTCGCCGTGCCCAGCTTCGAGGTGCTGATGCAGGTGTTCGCTGCGTTCCGTGCGCGGCTGCAGCTGCAGGCCTTCGAGTTCTTCACCGCGCAGGCGCTCAGGCATGTGCTGGCCCATGGTGCGCAGGCGCCGTTCGACGAGGTGCATCCGTATTACGTGGTGACCGAATTCGCCGCCGGGGACGAAGCGCAGGAGGCGGCGGCGATGGCGGCGTTCGAAGACTGCATGGGCAATGGCTGGGTCATCGACGGCGTGATCAGTGCCAGTGACGCCCAGGCCGCGCAGTTGTGGCGCCTGCGCGAGGGCATCACCGAGGCGGTCGCACGTTACAAGCCGTACAAGAACGACGTATCGGTGCGGATCTCGGCGATGCCGGCGTTCCTCGCTGAGACCCAGGCGCTGATCACCCAGGCTTACCCGCAGTTCGACGTCGTGTGGTTCGGCCACATCGGCGATGGCAACCTGCACATCAACGTGCTCAAGCCCGATGACACCGGCGATGCGGAGTTCCTGCAGCAGTGTGAGCAGGTAACCAAGCTGCTGGCGCAGGTGCTGGCACGTTTCGATGGCAGCATTTCCGCCGAGCACGGCATCGGGCTGGTCAAGAAAGCCTACCTGGACAGCACCCGCGGGCCGGCCGAAATCGGCCTGATGAAGGCGGTCAAGCGCGCGTTTGATCCGCAAGCCCGGCTGAATCCCGGCAAGGTCTTTGATCTCTGAGCTGCCGTTTGCGTCAGGGGTCGGGTACGCTCTGCACGATCCCTTCACGAGTAGACCGATGATGACCCGACTGCCTTCGCTGCTGGTTCCCTTCGCGCTGTCCCTGCTGGCGCTGCCGCTGGCTGCGGGTGCTTCCAGCTTCGCCGGAACTTCGGCGGGCTCGGCCTCCGGTGCCTCGTCCAATTCGTCGGGCAGCAGCTCCGGCGATGACAAGGTGATCCTGGCTGCGCGCGATGATGCAGCCGCCTTCGTTGCCAGCGATGGCCAGATCCGTGGCGCCCGCCTGCAGGCGGCGCTGGTCCATCTACGTGAGCAGGATGCGGCGGCCCGCGCAACCAGCGACCTCGCGCTGGCCCAGGCGCTGCTCGCGCGCTGATGACGATGCGCCGCCACGCGTGGTTGGCGTGGTGGCTGCTGTGCCTGGCACCTGCCACGCAGGGGTTCGAGCTGGTACCTGACCTGCACGGGCTGGACGCCGGCGAACGCGCCCGTGCCGAGCGCGCCGTGGATGCCGTGGCCCAGCGCCTGCCTGGCACGCTGCGCGCGGCGCTGCCACCGCAGGTGCCGGTGCGCTGGGTCGATACGCTACCTACGCATGTTGCCGGCCGCGCGTTCGCCGGCGACATACAGCTGCAGCGATCTCTGCTTGATGGCCATGGAGACGCGGCTGGCCGTGTGCTGCAGGCCGCGCTGATCCACGAACTGGTGCACGTGGCTGATCGCGCGCAGGCCGGTGGATGGTCGGGCCAGGCGCGCTTGCGCGAACTGGCCGGATGGCAGCGCCGTCCCTGGAAACTGGGGCGCAGCGCGAATCGTTTCAGTGACCGCAGCCCGGACGACTACGAGCGCAAGAGTGCCGCCGAATACCTGGCGGTCAATGCAGAGCACTGGTTGCTCGATGCGGACTTCGGTTGCCGCCGTCCGGCGCTGGCGACCTGGCTTTCCGCGACGCTGGGCCCGACGCCACGGCAGGCGGACTGCGATGCCGGCGTGCCACTTCTCCAGGCCGGTGCGGAGGAAGGTCTGGTTGAACTGATGCGACTGGATCCGGCGCGCGTTTACGCGGTGGATTACCTGTTCGCCGAGAGCGGCGACGTACCGATGAGCCGCTGGGGCCACAGCATGCTGCGGCTGGTGATCTGCCGCGAGGGCAGGGTGCCCGGACCGGCCTGCCGCCTGGACCTGGACCAGCACCGGGTGCTGTCGTTCCGCGCGTTCGTGGGTGATGTCGAGCTGTCCAGCTGGCGTGGCCTGACCGGTGGCTACCCCTCACGCCTGTTCGTGCTGCCGCTGCAGCAGGTAGTGGATGAGTACACCAAGGTGGAACTGCGCGGCCTTGCCTCGCTGCCGTTGCAGCTCTCCGCGCAGGAGATTGCCGGCCTGCTCGAGCGCAGCGCGCAGGTGCACTGGAGCTACGACGGTCGCTATTACTTCATCGGCAACAACTGCGCGGTGGAAACGGCCAAGCTGCTGCAGGCGGGCGTGCCTGCGCTGCAGGAGGCCGGCATCGAACGCATCAGCCCGCGCGGGCTCCGGCGCAGGCTGGCGCGGCTGGGCAGGCTGGATGAAAGCGTGCTGGATGACCGCGCCGCGGCGATCCGCGAGGGCTACTACTTCGAATCCAGCGACCAGCACTACGACCTGCTGTTCGCGGCGGCGCGCGAGGAACTGTTGCTGCCGGCGCGTGATGCGCAGGCATGGCTGAAGCTGGACGCCGCAACGCGTACGCCGTGGCTGCAACGTGGCGGGCTGCGCGCCACTGCCGGCCTGCTGCTGCTGGAGCAGGCCGCGTCCGCACGCGCCGAGCTGCGTGCGCGCGACACATTGAAGCGTGCCCTGCTGTCAGAACGTGACAGCGACGGGGCGCGGCAGTTGCAGACGTTGCTGGAGCAGGCAGGGCAATGGCTGCAGCCCGGCGCGTTGCTGGGTGGGCCGGGGTATGGACTGCCGCAGGCCGATGAACTCGCCGCGTTGCAGCCACGGCTGCTGGCAGCATCGACGCAGGCACCGCAGGCCTGGAAGCAGTTGCGACGGCAGATGCGCGTGCAGCTGCCAGTGCAGCAGCGGCAGGAGCTGGACACGTTGGATGCCAACCTGCGTGCACTCCGGACGCATCTGCGTGCGCAGGCCGCCACGCCGGCTCCGGCGGGAATCTGAACGCCACGCCTGGCGTTTCCCCTCGCGTTGACGGTGCGGATGTTAGCGTGGTGTGCTGTTGAATGATGTCGAGGAGCGCACATGCGTCCATCTTTTTTCCTGCTGCCCACCGTGCTGGTGGTTGCCTTGGCCGTCGCCTGCCAGCCTGCGGCGGATCCGGAACCGAACCGCGAGGCCGCCGCTGCTGGGCCTTCCGATGCGCCGGCGGCGGTTGTTGCTCCGGCCGCCGAGGGGCGTTCCTCCGACGCCTTCCGCGCGACCGGCAACGAGCCGGGCTGGTTGGCTGAAGTCGCCGCAGGTGGTGCTTCGGCGCTGCGCGTGGAAGTGGATTACGGCCAGACACGGTACGAGGTGGTTGCCCCCACACATGGCCCGGATGGCTGGGCCGGCGCGGCTGCCGATGGCACGCCGATCAAGTTGAGCGTGCAGCGGGTGCCGTGCCAGGACGATATGAGTGGCAAGACCTTCGATGCGAAGGCGATGCTGACCGTGGGCACGCGCCAGCTGCACGGCTGCGGGAGTTTCAGCGCGGTGCAGTGAGCTGAGAGCTACAGCCAGAGCCAAAGCTGCACGGCTGCGGGTGGGCGGGACGGGCTGGCTGTGCAGGACACGCCGTGAATCCGTCCGTGGAGGCTCGCTTTTCGCATCCATGCGAAAAGACGGTCCTGCACAGCCACCCCGTCCCACCTTCGACAGGTTCAGGGTGGCCATGCAACCTGCAACCGCTTTTTTCTCCCCCACCTGCGGCTGGCGGCACCGGAAACTGTCCGGGGCCGGGCGGGTGGGGTGCAGGGGACCGTCGTGAGGCAGGAGCCGAACGCGAGCCTACAAGGACGTACTTGCGGCGTGTCCCGTGCAGCCCACCCGCCCGGCCCAGTCCATGTGTGGGCACCGCGAAAACAATGACCTCGACACTCAGTCGGCGCGGCCGCCGAATTCGCCGGTGGCGGTGTTGACCAGCACGCGTTCGCCGTTGGCGATGTACTCCGGCACCATGATTTCCAGGCCGGTGCTCAGCTTGGCCGGCTTCGGTCGCTTGGTGGCGGTGCCGCCCTTCATTTCCGGCGGGGTCTCCACCACTTCCAGCACGACGCTGGTCGGCAGCTGGATCGCCACCGGCTGGTCGTCGATCACCTGCACGTAGATGCCGGCCAGGCCGTCGGTGATGTAGCCGGCGTCATCGCCGATCACGTCTGCATCCAGGGTGTAGGAAGTGTAATCCTCGTCGTCCATGAACACGAACGCTTCGCCATCTTTGTACGAGTAGGTCGACAGGCGGCGCAGCAGTTCCACTTCCGGCAGGTTGTCATCGGAATCGAAGCTGGCGTCGAGCTTGTTGCCGCCCGGCACGCTGTACATGATGAAACGGAAGCGGACATTGCCGCCGCGGCCCTGCGGCGAGCTGCGTTCGATGTCGCGGATCTGGTACACGCCGTTGTTGTATTCGACGACGTTGCCCTTCTTGATATCGCTGGCTTTCATGGTGGTGTAGGTCGGTTGGGGGAGGGCGCCGTCCCGGCGCCCGGGGGGAATCACTTCGGAGCGAGCCGGGTGGCGCCGTCCAGGCGGATGGTCTCGCCGTTGATATAGGTATTGCCGAGAATGTAAGCGACCAGGCTGGCAAAGTCTTCCGGCTTGCCCAGTCGCGACGGGAACGGGATCGAGGCGGCCAGCGATTCCTGCACGGCCGGCGGCATGCCGTCGACCATCGGCGTCCAGAACACGCCGGGGGCGATGGTGTTGACGCGGATGCCGAAGCGCGAGAGTTCGCGGGCCATCGGCAGGGTCATCGAGACCACGCCGCCCTTGGAGGCGGCATACGCGGCCTGCCCGATCTGCCCTTCATAGGCGGCGATGCTGGCGGTGTTGATGATCACCCCGCGCTCGCCGTCCGGACCGGCGTCGTTGTGCTGGATGCGGTTGGCCGCGGCCTTGGCGAGGTTGAAGCTGCCGACCAGGTTGACCATCACCGTGCCCTGGAAACCGGCCAGCGGCATCGGGCCTTCCTTGCCCAGCACGCGGCCGGCGCCGAGGATGCCGGCGCAGTTCACTGCCACGTTGAGTCCGCCGAGGAAGGCGTGGGCCTGTTCGATGGCTTCGGCCACGGCGGCCTCGTCGCTGACGTTGACCTGCTGGTAGGACGCGTTCGCCTGTCCCAGGGCGGCGACGGCGGCGGCGCCTTTTTCATCATTGAGGTCGAACAGCGCGACCTTGCCGCCGTGGGCGACGAGGTGTTCGGCCACGGCCAGGCCGAGGCCGGAAACACCACCGGTGATGACGGCACGTACGTTGGACAACTGCATTGCACGGTCCTGCTGGTTCAAGAGCCCGCGATTCTAGCGGAAGGCGCGTGCGGGGCCGTTGTGCAGTGCGTTGGGATGGGGGTATGGATGCCGGGCTTGCAGCCCGGCGCCTGCGTTCTGGAGCAACGGCTAACGTCAAAAGCCGCGGGGCTGTGTGTTGGCGGGGCGGGGTGGGTTGGCGGGGGACGGCAAAGACTGCATCCATGCGGGCCTTGTTTCGCGCCATCCATGGCGCTCAACGCCCCCGCCAACCCACCCCGCCCCACCTTCGACAGGTTCACGGCGGCCCTGGTAGCGCCGACCCATGGTCGGCGGAGGGTGGGGGAAATGGGGTCTGATGGGCCCGCGACCATGGGTATGCCGGTCGTCCTGACCGGCACCCTGCGGGCCGTCGCAGGCGACGTTGGCAGCGGCTCCTGCCGCTGCCTTCGGCGCTACCGCGCCCGTTTTTTCTTCCCCCAGTGCGGTGGCGGCGCACTGAAACCGTACCGCCCTGGTAGCGCCGACCCATGGTCGGCGGATGGTGGGGGGGATGGGCTCTGATGGGTTCCGCCGACCATGGGTCGGCGCTACCGCGCTCGCTTTTTTCTTCCCCCAGTGCGGTGGCGGCGCACGGAAACTGTCTGGGGTCGGGCGGGTGGGTTGCGGGGGACCGTCGTGAGGCAGGAGCCGAACGCGAGCCTACAGGGGTGAGTGCGCATTGCTTGCGAGGCACTGCCTCGCATGCGCTCGAACGCACAGCCGCCAGCGGATGGGCCGGTCCGCGGAGCGGGACTTGCGGCGTGTCCCCTGCAGCCCACCCGCCCGGCCCAGCCAAGAGATCGCGGCTTCTCGCCACCACCGCAGAAAAACCTACTTCAACTTCCTCACGAATTCTTCCGGCGTCAGCCCCGGGGCGAACAGGAAACCTTGGCCGACATTGACCCCCAACCCCATCAGATAGCGGCGCTGGGCCTCGGATTCGATGCCTTCGGCCACCACGCCCAGCCCCAGGCTGCGGGCAATCCCGCAGATGGCTTCGCATACCGCCATGTCCGAACGGTCACCGGGCACGCCCTCCACGAACAACTGGCTGAGCTTGAGCCCGTGGATCGGCAGCCGGCGCAGGTAATTCAGCGCGCTGTAGCCCTCGCCGAAATCATCGATGGCCAGCATCACGCCCATCTCGCGCAGCCGGGCGAAGGTGCGCAGGGTGTCCGGGGCGTCCTCGATCAGCACGCGCTCGGTGAACTCCAGCTCCAGTGCGGTGCCGGGAAGATGGAACTCATCCAGCGCCTGGCGCACCTTCAGTGCCAGGTCGTCGCCGGTGAACTGGCGGTAGGACACATTGACCGCCACCCGCACCAGGCCGAGGCCTTCGTCCTGCCACTGGCGGACCTGGCGGCAGGCCTCGCGCAGCGCCCATTGGCCGATCCGCACGATGTCACCAGTGCTCTCTGCGTGGGCGATGAACAGGTCCGGGCGCATCTCGCCCAGCTGCTCGTTCTGCCAGCGGATCAGCGCCTCGGCGGCGATCACCTCGCCGGTGCGCAGGTTGACCTGCGGCTGATACACCAGGCGGAATTCATCGGCTTCCAGTGCGCGGTGCAGCCGGCTTTCGATCTGCAGGCGGTCGTGCTGGGCCTGCGCCAGCGCGGGTGAAAACACCTGCCAGCCATTGCGGCTGCGGCGCTTGCAGTCATACATCGCGGTGTCGGCGTTCTGGATCAGCTGTTGCGGGCGCAGGCCGTCGCGCGGCGCGCACGCGATGCCGATACTGGCAGTGACCACGAACTCGTCGTTGCCGAATACGAACGCAGGTTCGAACGCAGCGGTGATGCGCTGGGCCAGCCGTTCGGGCTGGTCGGGCTGGTCGCGGGTATCGCAGATGACCAGGAACTCATCACCCCCAAAGCGCGCCAGCAGCCCTTCGGTGCCGATTGCGTGGGCGATCCGGCGGGTGGCCTCCACCAGCAGTTCATCGCCTGCGCTGTGGCCGAGCAGATCGTTGACCGTCTTGAAACGGTCCAGGTCGATGTACAGCACCGCGACCTTGCAGTGGGTCGGATTGGACAGCCGCACCCCCAGGTCGCTGAGCACCGCATCGCGGTTCATGATGCCGGTCAGCGGATCGGTACGCGCCTGGATGCGCAGGGTTTCCTCGGCCTGCTTGCGCTCGGTGATGTCCTGCACGGTGCCGGCGATGCGCGCGGCGTCCACGTCGCCTTCCGACACCTCGCCGATCATGCGCACCCAGAAGGTGTGGCCATCGGCGCGTTGGCCGCGCAGTTCCAGGGTGAAGCTGCTGCGCGCCTCCACGCTGGCCGCCAGCGCCTGCTGCAGGGCCAGCCGGTCATCGCTGCGCAGGCACTCCATCAGCTCGGGCATGTCATCCAGCGGCAGATCCTGGCCGAGGATCCGGCGCGCTTCGTCGGTCAGGTACAGGCGCGCCAGGCCGCGATCCCACTCCCAGCCGCCGATGTGGGCCAACGACTGGGCGCGGTCGAACAGCGCGTTGTTGCGCTTGAGTTCGGTGATGTCGCTGAACATCGCGAACACATGGTCGGCGTGGTCGCGCCCGTTGCCGAACACCGGCACGTTGGTGATCGACAACCACAGCATGCGGCCGCGCGGTCGGTGGTACAGCCCGACGATGGTGCTGCGGATGACCCGGCCCGCCTGGAAGCAACGGTTGGCCGGCCATTGGTCATGGCCCAGCAGGTGCCCGTGTTCGTCCACCACGATCCAGTCGCGCGGGTCGAGCAGGGTCTGCAGGCTGGAGCCGGTGCCGGCCGTGCCCAGGATCCGGTGCGCGGCCGGGTTGGCCGATAGCACGTGCAGTTCGCGGTCGAACAGGATCACGCCCTTGTCGATGGATTCCATCAACAGGCGATAGCGGGACTCGGCCTGCCAGCGCCCGCTCAGGTCGCGCGCCACCGCCACGATGCACGGTTCGCCCTGCAGTTCGAAGCCGGCCGAGTGCACCTCCACCGGAAACCGGCTGCCGTCACCGCGCATGTTGGTGACTTCGATGACATAGGTGTCGCCGCGTTGCAGGGCGGCCCAGACCGGTTCCAGGTGATCGCTGGGCAGGTCCGGGTTCAACAGTTCGATCGGCTGGCCGACGATGGCCTCGCGCGGGCGGCCGTAGGCGCGCACACCGGCGCGGTTGAGGTCCATCACCACCCCGGTCGAACTGAGGATGCTGACCGGGTCGGGCACCGCATCGAACAGGGCGGCATAGCGCTGCTCGGCGTCCTGCCGCTGCTGCATCGCTTCGTCCAGCGCCTGACGGGCCTGCTGCAGCAGTGCGTGCTGTTCGGCACGATGGGGCTGGGAAAGGGCGTGGTCCAGTGCGGCCCGTGCGTCGCTCTGCGTGGCGGGGTGTCCGCCAGCGGCCAGGTCGTCGCACGGGCCGCGGCGGCTCATGTCGGTGCCATCGCCTTGCCGACGCGGCTGCCGGTGGGCCGGCCCAGCAGCGCCGACAGCCAGCGGCCGATCCCGGCCAGCGGCTCCAGCTCCACGCCGGTCCGCATCCCCATCCCGTGCAGCAGGTACACCGCATCTTCGCTGGCCACGTTGCCGCTGGCGCCCTTCGCATACGGACAGCCACCGGCGCCGGAGACCGCGCTGTCGACCACGCGCACGCCGGCCTCCACGCAGCTGGCGATGTTGGCCACGGCCTGGCCGTAGGTGTCGTGGAAATGCACGGCCAGCGCATGCATCGGCACCTCGGCAGCGACTGCCTGCAGCATGGCCCGCGCCTTGCGCGGCGTGCCCACGCCGATGGTGTCGCCGAGCGATATTTCGTAACAGCCCATGCCATGCAGGGCGCGCGCCACGCGCACTACCTCGCTGACTGCAACCTCTCCCTGATAGGGGCAGCCGAGCACGGTGGACACATAGCCGCGCACGCGCACGCCATCGTCGGCGGCACGCCGCAGGATCGGTTCAAAGCGCGCCAGCGATTCGTCGATGCCGGCATTGGTATTGGTGCGGTTGAACGTTTCCGAAGCGGCGGTGAACACCGCTACTTCCTGCACCCCCGCCGCCAACGCGCGGTCGTAGCCCTGCTCATTGGGAACCAGCACCGGATAGGCCACGCCCGGTGCACGCTGGATGCCGGCGTACACCTCGGCGGCATCGGCCAACTGCGGCACCCAGCGCGGGCTGACGAAGCTGGTGGCTTCGATGCTGCGCAGGCCGGTGGCCGACAACCGGTCGATCAAGGCAATCTTGTCAGCCGTGCTGACCGGCTGTTTCTCGTTCTGCAGGCCGTCACGCGGGCCTACTTCGACGATGCGGACGTAATCAGACATCCCTGCGCCTCCCGTGGGTGGGGCGGGCGGCAGGGCAGGCAAGGGCAGGGCAGCAGGCAACGATCACGGAACGTCCTGTAGATGAAGTGGCGCACGCAGGGGTGGCCACGAGAGAGATATACGCGGGCCGTCGCAGCAACCGGCCAGCCCGCAGCATGAACGGCTTCACCAGGCGGGGCGGATGCGCGCAGCATCGGCCCGGCCCAGCCGCCGCGGCGTGAAGGCGTCGGGTCAGGTGAGGGCAGCCCACCCCGGCGGACGCTTGTCGAGGAAGGCGCCCAGTCCTTCCTGGCCCTCCGCCGATACCCGCAGGCGGGCGATCAGCTCGGCATTGGCCTGGTCGCGCGCATCGGCATCGGGGTTGGCCAGCACATCACGGACCAGTGTCTTGGCGCTTGCGGTGGCGATCGGTCCGGCCGCCAGCAGCAGGTCCAGCTGCTGCTTGACCGCGGCATCCAACTGGTCGCCCGCCACCACGGCGTGGACCAGGCCGATGCGCAGCGCCGTGGCGGCATCGAAGTGCTCGCCGGTGGCAAACCAGCGCCGCGCCTGGCGCGGGCCGATGGCGGCGATGACGTAGGGGGAGATGACCGCCGGCAGCAGGCCCAGCCGGCTTTCGGTCAGCCCGAAGCGTGCGCTGTCGGCGGCAATGGCGATGTCGCAGCAGGCCACCAGGCCCACGCCGCCGCCGAATGCCGCTCCGTGCACCCGTGCGAGCGTCGGTTTGGGCAGTTCGTCCAGGGTGCGCATCAACCGGGCCAGCGCCAGCGCATCCTGACGGTTTTCCGATTCGCTGGCTGCAGCCATGCCGCGCATCCAGTGCAGGTCGGCGCCGGCGGAGAACGAGGCACCTTCGCCGGCCAGCACGACCGCGCGCACCGAAGGGTCGCGTCCGGCCTGCGCCAGCTCACCGGTCAGTTGGGCGATCAGGCCGTCGTCGAAGGCATTGTGCAGCGCCGGGCGGTGCAGGCGCAGGGTAAGCAGGGCGCCAGAGCGCTCGACCAGCAGGGAATCCGTCATAAAGTCCGCAAATACTCGATACCTGTATGGATCATAGCGGCCCAAAGGTCATGGGCCATGACGCGGCGCGGCGATGTTAGAATTGATAACCATTCTTATCACTGGAAAGTGCGCGAGTGACGCTGTCCGATCTGCCCTTGCAAACCAACGCCGTGGTCGAAACCGTCCATGACACGCACGCCAACGACACCATCGCCCGTCGCCTGAGGGAGCTTGGCTTCGTCCAGGGCGAGTCCGTGCGTCTGGTGGCGCGTGGCCCGGTCGGTGGCGAACCCCTGCTGGTGCAGGTCGGCTTCACCCGCTTTGCGCTGCGCCGCAGTGAAGCCGCTCGCGTCCAGGTCAGCGCTGAACAGGGAGTGCCGGCATGAGCGCGGCGAGCCTGCCACTGCGCGTGGCCCTGGTCGGCAATCCGAACAGCGGCAAGACCGCGCTGTTCAACCAGCTGACCGGCAGCCGGCAGAAGGTCGCCAATTACACCGGCGTGACCGTGGAACGCAAGGAGGGCCGTATGCGCGCGCCATCTGGCCGCGAGTTCGCCATCCTCGACCTGCCGGGCGCCTACAGCCTGCAGCCGGCCAGCTTGGACGAGGCGATCACCCGTGACCTGTGCCGTGGCTTCTACCCCGGCGAGGCGGCACCGGACGTGCTGCTGTGCGTGATCGATGCGACCAACCTGCGCCTGCACCTGCGCTTCGCGCTGGAACTGCGTGAGCTGGGCAAGCCGATGGTGGTGGCGCTGAACATGGTCGACGCGGCCGAGCGTCGTGGCATCAGGATCGACGTGCCGGCGCTGGAACATGCGCTCGGCGTGCCCGTGGTGGAAACCGTAGCGGTGCGCAAACATGGCGCGCAGGCGCTGGTGGAGCGGCTGGATGCGATGGTGCCGCACCTCGGCGCACCGGTGGCGGCGGTGGAAGGCCAGGGCATCGACTACCACGCGCAGGTGCGCGGGATCCTCGATGCCGCCGTCAGCATGCCCACCCGCACCGCGAAGATCGATGACACGCTGGACCGCTGGCTGCTGCATCCGGTGTTCGGCCTGGCCACCCTGGTGGTGGTGATGTTCCTGATCTTCCAGGCGGTGTTCGCCTGGGCGACGCCGATGATGGATGGTATCGAGGCGCTGTTCGGCTGGCTCGGCGAGCAGGCTGGCGCGGTGCTGCCGGAAGGCCCGCTGGCCAGCCTGGTCACCGACGGCATCATCGCCGGTTTGGGCGGGGTGGTGGTGTTCCTGCCGCAGATCCTGATCCTGTTCGCCTTCATCCTGGCGCTGGAAGAATCCGGCTACCTGCCGCGTGCGGCGTTCCTGCTGGACCGCATGATGGCGTCGGCCGGGCTGTCCGGGCGTTCGTTCATCCCGCTGCTGTCCAGCTTCGCCTGCGCGGTGCCCGGCATCATGGCCACGCGCAGCATCCAGGACCCGCGTGATCGCCTGGCGACCATCCTGGTGGCCCCACTGATGACCTGCTCGGCACGCCTGCCGGTGTATGCGCTGCTGATCGGCGCGTTCATTCCCGATGGCAAGGTGGGCATCTTCAACCAGCAGGGACTGGTGCTGTTCGGCCTGTACGTGGCGGGTATCTTCAGTGCGCTGCTGATGTCCTGGGTGATGAAGAAGTGGCGCCGCGACAAGAGCGAGCACCCGCTGATGCTGGAGCTGCCGTCATACCGCATCCCGCACCCGCGCGACCTGGCGGTGGGCCTGTACGAACGCGGCATGATCTTCCTCAAGCGCGTCGGTGGCATCATCCTTTCGCTGACCATCCTGCTGTGGTTCCTGCTGTCCTTCCCCGGTGCGCCGGCCGATGCGACGATGCCGGCCATCGACTACAGCTACGCTGGCCAGCTCGGCCATGCGATGACGGCCATCTTCGCCCCGCTCGGCTTCAACTGGCAGATCTGCATCGCGCTGATCCCGGGCATGGGCGCGCGCGAAGTGGCGGTGTCCTCGTTGGCGACCATCTATGCGCTGTCGGCGCCGGACGACGATGCGGCGATCTCGGCGCTGACCCCGATCGTCAGTGACGGTTGGTCGCTGGCCACCGGCCTGTCGCTGCTGGTGTGGTTCATCTACGCCCCGATGTGCATCTCCACGCTGGCCACGATCAAGCGCGAAACCAATTCGTGGAAGCAGGTCGGCTTTGCCACCGTGTATCTGTTCGCCGCGGCCTATATCGCAGCTCTGGTCACCTACCAGGTGACCGTGGCGCTGGGAGGCGGTTGATGGAGGCCGGCCTGCTGCTGCAGTACCTGATCGTCGCGGTGGCGGTGCTGGCCAGTGCGTGGTTGGTGCTGAAGAAGCAGTTCCCCGGGACGGTACGCAAGGCGCGTGGCGCGTTGGCGCTGAGCCTGCTGCGCTCCGGCCGGCCGGGTTGGCGGCAGTCGCTGGGCCGACGCATCGCACCGCCAGCCAGTGGCGGCGGCGGTGCCTGTGGTGGCTGTGACAGCTGCGGGCCGACGCCGCCGAAGGCGCACTGAGCGGGTCGGGCGTGTGACGGCCAGCGGCCGTCACTACTGGTGCGATGAACCGTGCCGTGCCGTGGTAGCGCCGAGCCATGCTCGGCGAGCGCAGCGGCAGGGGCATCCATCGCGGCCGATGGGCGGCTGCCCCCTGTGCAAATGCATGCCCAGCCGCTAGCCTTCCCGGATGAACCAGACTCCCCTGCGATTGCTCATCCATGGCGCTTCCGGGCGCATGGGCCAGGCCCTGCTGCGGCTGGCCGCCGAACATACCGATACGCTGATCGTGGTGGGGGCCTACACCGGCCGCGCGCCTGCGCAGCGGGTGGTGGACGGCATCCCGCATTTCGCCGCCAAGGAACTGCACGGCGCTCCGCCGTTCGATGTGGCCATCGACTTCAGCCTGCCCGAAGGCTTCGATGCGATCCTGGCGCTGTGCGTGGAGCGCGGCGCGGGGCTGGTTTCCGGCACCACCGGCATCAGCCAGGCGCAGCGCGATGCACTGGATGCGGCGGCCAAGGCGATACCGCTGGTGTGGGCGTCCAATTTCAGCCTGGGCGTGGCGGTGCTGGATGAACTGGTCGAGCGTGCCGCACAGGCATTGGCTGGATGGGATTGCGACATCGTCGAATCGCACCACACCCGCAAGCTGGATGCGCCTTCGGGCACCGCGCTGACGCTGGGGGCTGCGGCCGGGCGTGGCGGGGCTACGCCGCAGTATGCCAGCCTGCGCGCCGGCGACATCGTCGGTGAGCACCTCGTTCAGTTCACCGGGCTGGGCGAGCGGATCGAGCTGGTGCACCGGGCGACCAACCGCGACATCTTCGCCCGCGGCGCGCTGTTTGCTGCGCGGCAGCTGGCTGAACGGGCACCGGGGAGCTATCGGGTGCGGGATCTGCTGAACGGCTGAACGGGGTGCTCGGGGGGCACTGCGCGAAGGGCCCGCTGCGCTCGCCGACCATGGGTCGGCGCTACCGGTCAGGGGCTGCTGCACGCGCCGGGGTGCGCTCGCCGACCATGGGTCGGCGTTACCTGCAACGTGGTGCTGGCGCCGGACCCCGCATGCGTCTACAATTCGCACTCGCCGAAACACGATAGCCGGACCGGTCCTGAACCGTACGTCCGCGCTTTTTTGCAACCGGTTTTTACCGTGAGCGCAGGCGTGACCTTCGGTACCCCATCGGTAGCCAAAGTGAGATTTCCGTGACCCAAGCCGCAATCCTCGTCCTCGAAGACGGCACCGTATTCGAGGGCGAATCCGTAGGCGCGCCCGGCCTGTCCGTCGGTGAAGTGGTGTTCAACACCGCCATGACCGGTTACCAGGAAGTGCTGACTGATCCGTCCTACGCCCGGCAGATGGTCACGCTGACCTACCCGCATATCGGCAACACCGGCATGACCGACCAGGACAATGAAGCGTCCAAGGTGTGGTCGGCCGGCCTGATCGTGCGCGACGTGCCGCGCCGCCCGAGCAGCTGGCGCAGCCAGGTTTCCCTGCAGGACTGGCTGTTGCAGCGTGGCGTGGTGGCCATCTCGGGCATCGATACCCGCAAGCTGACGCGCATCCTGCGCGAGAAGGGCGCACAGAACGGTGCGCTGATGGCAGGCGAGGGCATCAGCGTGGAGAAGGCACTGGAGGCGGCACGTAGCTTCCCCGGCCTGAAGGGCATGGACCTGGCCAAGGTCGTGTCGACCGAAACCACCTACCAGTGGAACGAAGGCCAGCTCGACCTGGATGCCAACGCGTTCGTCAGCGTGCCCTCGCAGTACAAGGTCGTGGCCTACGACTACGGTGTGAAGACCAACATCCTGCGCATGCTGGCCGAGCGCGGCTGCGATGTGACCGTGGTGCCGGCGCAGACCCCTGCGGCCGACGTGCTGGCGCTGAAGCCGGACGGCGTGTTCCTGTCCAACGGCCCGGGTGACCCGGAGCCGTGTGACTACGCGATCAGCGCGATCAGGACCGTGCTTGAGGCCAAGGTGCCGACCTTCGGCATCTGCCTGGGCCACCAGCTGCTGGCACTGGCCTCCGGCGCGAAGACGCTGAAGATGGGCCATGGCCATCACGGCGCCAACCATCCGGTGCAGGACCTGGACAGCGGCCGGGTGATGATCACCTCGCAGAACCACGGATTCGCGGTGGATGAAGCGACCCTGCCGGCTACCTTGCGGGTGACCCACCGCTCGCTGTTCGACGGCACCAACCAGGGCATCGCGCGCACCGACGTGCCGGCGTTCTCCTTCCAGGGCCACCCCGAAGCCTCGCCCGGACCGACCGACGTCGGCCCGTTGTTTGATCGTTTCGTGACCTTGATGGCCGAGGCCCGCGCCTGATGCGCGTTAGCGCACTGCTGGCCGGGCTGTTGTTGGCCGGTACCGCAAGCGCCCAGCCGGCCACGCCGGCCGAGGTGGCGGTGATCATGCACCAGCTCGGCATGCACGGGCTGGGCAAGAGCAGCGCCGAAGTGCTGTTCAGCATCTCCCCGACGCTGAAGGCGCTGGACCAGGGCGGGCGTGATTGTGCGTCCACCCAGATCGGCAAGCTGCTCGACGCCCACTTCCAGCAGCAGATCGCCGGCAATCTCGGTGAAGACGGGGCGGTGCTGGTCGGCGAATGGAAGCAGTTCATGGCCACGCCGGCCGGTGCCGACATGGGCCGCACCTTCCAGGCCAGCGCGGCGGCCCAGCAGGGCATGGCCAGCGAGGGACCCGAGGTGAGCGAAGCGAACAAGGTGGAGATTGCCCGGTTCATGGGCACCCCCGCGTTCCAGCGCTTCATCGACGGCCTGGCTGCCGACGGCGGGATGCCGGAAAACATAGGCGAAACGATGTCCGCCGCGCTCAAGCGCGAATGCCGCATCGACTTCGACGCGGAACAGATTTCCTGATCGTCAGCGTGCGATCACTCCCCCTTGTCACGCTGTACCGACCTAGAGAAGAAAATGGCAAAGCGTACTGACCTGAAAACCATCCTCATCATCGGTGCTGGCCCGATCGTCATCGGCCAGGCCTGTGAGTTCGACTACTCTGGCGCGCAGGCCTGCAAGGCACTGCGCGACGAGGGGTACCGCGTGGTGCTGGTCAACAGCAATCCGGCCACCATCATGACCGACCCCGAGATGGCCGACGCCGTCTACATCGAGCCGATCAACTGGCAGACGGTCGAGAAGATCATCGCCAAGGAGAAGCCCGACGCGCTGCTGCCGACGATGGGCGGCCAGACCGCGCTGAACTGCGCACTGGACCTGGCCGACAACGGCGTGCTGGAGAAGTACAACGTCGAGCTGATCGGCGCCAAGCGCGAAGCGATCCGCATGGCCGAAGACCGCGAGCTGTTCCGCGTGGCGATGGGTGAAATCGGCCTGGAATGCCCGTCCGCCGCCGTCGCGCACACGCTGGAAGAAGCGCTGGATATCCAGACCCGCGTCGGCTACCCGACCATCATCCGCCCGAGCTTCACCCTGGGCGGCAGCGGCGGCGGCATCGCCTACAACCGCGAAGAGCTGATCGACATCGTCACCCGTGGCCTGGAACTGTCGCCGACCACCGAAGTGCTGGTGGAAGAATCGGTGCTGGGCTGGAAGGAATTCGAAATGGAAGTGGTCCGCGATACCGCGGACAACTGCATCATCGTGTGTTCCATCGAGAACCTGGACCCGATGGGCGTGCACACCGGTGACTCGATCACCGTGGCCCCGGCGCAGACCCTGACCGACAAGGAATACCAGCGCCTGCGCGATGCCTCCATCGCCGTGCTGCGCAAGATCGGCGTGGATACCGGTGGTTCGAACGTGCAGTTCGGCATCAATCCGCACACCGGCCGCGTGGTGGTGATCGAGATGAACCCGCGCGTTTCGCGTTCCTCGGCGCTGGCCTCCAAGGCCACCGGCTTCCCGATCGCCAAGGTCGCCGCCAAGCTGGCCGTGGGTTACACCCTGGACGAACTGAAGAACGAGATCACCGGCGGCCTGACCCCGGCCTCGTTCGAGCCGTCGATCGACTATGTCGTCACCAAGATCCCGCGCTTCGCCTTCGAGAAGTTCCCGGCCGCCGATGCCCGCCTGACCACCCAGATGAAGTCGGTGGGCGAGGTGATGGCGATGGGGCGCACCTTCCAGGAATCGATGCAGAAGGCGCTGCGTGGCCTGGAAACCGGCAAAGTGGGCTTCGACCCGACCGAGCTGGACCTGGGCAACGAGGACGACATGCAGACCCTGCGCCGCGAGCTGAAGGCTCCCGGCCCGGAGCGTCTGTTCTACGTGGCTGACGGCTTCCGCGCTGGCATGAGCGTGGAAGAAATCCATGCGCTGTCCTTCATCGATCCGTGGTTCCTGGACCAGATCGAAGAGATCATCACCGCCGAAGGCGAAGTCGCCGCCGGTGGCATCGACACCCTGGATGCGGCGCGCCTGCGCAAGCTCAAGCGTGCCGGCTTCTCCGACGCCCGCCTGGCCCAGCTGACCGGCACCAACGAAGCGGCCGTGCGCGCGCTGCGCCGTGCGCACAAGGTGCGCCCGGTGTACAAGCGCGTGGACTCCTGCGCCGGTGAGTTCGCCACAGGTACCGCCTACCTGTATTCGACCTACGAGGACGAGTGCGAAGCGGCGCCGAGCAACCGCGACAAGATCATGATCCTCGGCGGTGGCCCGAACCGCATCGGCCAGGGCATCGAGTTCGACTACTGCTGTGTGCACGCCGCGCTGGCGCTGCGCGAAGATGGCTATGAAACCATCATGGTCAACTGCAACCCGGAAACCGTGTCCACCGACTACGACACCTCCGACCGCCTGTACTTCGAGCCGCTGACGCTGGAAGACGTGCTGGAGATCGTCGAGCTGGAACAGCCGAAGGGCGTGATCGTGCAGTACGGCGGGCAAACCCCGCTGAAGCTGGCGCGCGCGCTGGAAGCCAACGGCGTGCCGGTGATCGGCACCAGCCCGGACTCCATCGACCTGGCCGAAGACCGCGAGCGCTTCCAGCAGCTGGTGGACAACCTGGGCCTGAAGCAGCCGCCGAACCGCATCGCCCGCAACGACCAGGAAGCGCTGCTGCTGGCGCGCGAGATCGGCTACCCGCTGGTGGTGCGTCCGAGCTACGTGCTGGGCGGCCGTGCAATGGAAATCGTCTACGGTGAGTCCGACCTGGCGCGTTACGTGCGTGATGCGGTCAAGGTCTCCAACGATTCGCCGGTGCTGCTGGACCGCTTCCTCGACAACGCCGTGGAAGTGGACGTGGACATCATTGCCGACAGCCAGGGCAACGTGCTGATCGGCGGCGTGATGGAACACATCGAAGAGGCCGGCGTGCATTCGGGCGATTCGTCCTGCTCGCTGCCGCCGTACTCGCTGTCTGCCGAAACCCAGGCCGAGCTGCGCCGCCAGGTGGTGGAGCTGGCCAAGGCCCTGAACGTGGTCGGCCTGATGAACACCCAGTTCGCCATCCAGGCCGGTGAGAACGGCGAAGACATCGTCTACCTGCTGGAAGTGAACCCGCGTGCCTCGCGCACCGTGCCGTTCGTGTCCAAGGCCACCGGCATGCCGCTGGCCAAGATCGCCGCACGCTGCATGGCCGGCAAGACGCTGGCCGAGCAGGGCGCCACCAAGGAAATCGTGCCGGACTATTACTCGGTGAAGGAAGCGATCTTCCCGTTCGCCAAGTTCCAGGGCGTCGATCCGATCCTCGGGCCGGAGATGCGCTCCACCGGTGAAGTGATGGGCGTCGGCCGCAGCTTCAGCGCCGCCTTCGCGCGTGCGCAGGAAGCCGGTGGCATCAAGGCGCCGCCGGTCGGCAAGGCCTTCGTGTCGGTACGTGACCCGGACAAGCAGCGCGTGCTGCCGGTCGCCGAGGCGCTGCTGGCCAAGGGCTACAGCCTGGTCGCCACCCGTGGCACCGCCGCGTGGCTGCAGCAGCACGGCATGGAATGCGAGATCGTCAACAAGGTTGTCGAGGGTCGTCCGCACATCGTGGACCGCATCAAGAACGGTGAGATCGTCTACATCGTCAACACGACCGAAGGCCGTGCGGCGATCAACGACTCGTTCTCCATCCGTCGTGAAGCGCTGCAGCACCGCGTGACCTATTCGACCACCATCGCCGGTGCCAAGGCACTGGTGCATTCGCTGGAATTCCGCGGTACCGGCCCGGTCTGGTCGCTGCAGGAACTGCACAAGGAACTGAACGCATGAGAGCTCCCATCACGATGAAGGGCGCGCAGCGTCTGCGCGAAGAACTGGACCAGTTGAAGTCGGTCAAGCGCCCGAAGGTGATCGCCGCGATCGCTGAAGCGCGCGAGCACGGCGACCTGAAGGAAAACGCCGAATACCACGCCGCGCGCGAAGAGCAGGGCTTCATCGAAGGCCGCATCAAGCAGCTGGAAGGCGAGCTGTCGCACGCCGAGATCATCGACGTGTCCAAGCTCAATGCCGGCTCCAAGGTGGTGTTCGGCGCGTCGGTGACGCTGGCTGACGTGGAAACCGACGAAGAGAAGAAGTACCAGATCGTCGGTGACCTGGAAGCGGACATCAAGCTCGGCCTGATCGCCATTTCCTCGCCGGTGGCGCGGGCGATGATCGGCAAGCTGGAAGGTGACAGCATCACCATCGATGCACCGGCCGGCCAGCGCGAGTATGAGATCGTCAGCGTCAGCTACGCAGGCTGATCGATGGCCACGGCAACGCTGCTGCTGGCCGCACGCAGTCGATTCGCGGTGGCCGCGTTGCCCGATGAAGTGGCACGTGCGCTCGGTCGCGCCGAGCGCAGCGAGCACCCAGCCGGGGAGGGCGCGCAGCTGCAGCGTCACTTCCACGTGCAGGGGGCGTCCGATGCGCTTGATGCCGCCGGCGGCGGCGCGATGCCGGCCGCGGCACTGACCCGTCAGCTGGATGCCGGCGATGCGGCCGGCCACGTCTGGCTGCGCGCCGATCCGGCGCACATGGTGCCGGACATGCACGGTGCGCGGATGATGGGGCACGGCGACACGCTGCGCCCGTCACACGAGGATGCCGTCGCCCTGCTGCCGGACCTGCTGCCGGTGTTCGCCGAACACGGCCTGTATCTGGATGCGCCGGTGGCGTCGCGCTGGTACCTGCGCGTACCGGACGACATGACCTTGCCCGTGTTCGCCAGCCCGGATGACGTGCTCGGCGATGACCTTTTCAGCCACCTGCCGAGCGGCGCGGAAGGCCGGCGTTGGCGCGCGCTGCTTACCGAAACCCAAGTGGTGCTGCATGCACACCCCTGGAATGAACAACGGGTCGTGCAGGGGCTGAGCCCGATCAACTCGCTGTGGTTCTGGGGCGCAGGACGCCTTCCGCACAGCGTGGCGACGCCGCATGCCCAGGTGCGCAGCCGGGATGCGCTGCTGCGTGCGTTGGCGACGGCCGCCGGGGTGCAGGTGGATGGCGAGCAATCGGTGGATGCGCTGGTCGATCTGCGTCCGTTGCGCTCGCTGGACCAGTTGGCGAACCAGGCGATCATCCCGCTGCTGCAGGCGCTCCAGCGCGGTGAGCTGCATCGCCTGGTGCTGGATTTCGAGGACGGCGTGCAGTTCGGCTTCCTGCGCTCGCAGCGCTGGCGGTTCTGGAAGAAGCCGCGACAGTTGCACGAGGCCTGAAGCAGCCCCGCCATGGCGGGGTGTGGCCCACGGCGGTACAGCATGCGACCGCTGTGGAACGGCTCAGTCCATCCTGCCAAGGTAGGTCGGCAGCTGCCAGTGCCTGTGGCTCGGACCGACGCAGTCGGCGCCGACGAACTCGGCGCTCATCACCAGGCGCGCTCCGTCCCAGGCCCAATGCCGGGTCCTGCCGCAGGTGTCCGTGCCGGTCGCCACGCCTTCCTCCACGAACACCGCGTGAGGAGGGAGCGGAAACAGCGCGGCACCGGAGACCAGGGTGGGGGAGAATGGCGGGCGGTCGCGGACCAGCCACGTCCCTGCTGGAACGATGTAGCGCTCGGTCGCGCAGCTCAACACGGCCAGGACATGGCTGGCATCCACCCGTTCGACGCGAAGTCGGCGCGAAGACGCCCGGATGCAGGCGTCCTTGGCATCGGCCACCGGTTGCAGCAGCTGGCGCAGGTCTGCGCGCTCGGCCAGCAGGCCGTCGTCTTCGCGTGTTTCGACCAGCAGCGGCGGCGCTTTCAGCGAAGGCGTCGGCACGGCAGAGGGCACCGTCGATTCCGGCTGCGCGCCGTTGCGTACCAGCGCACCTTGGGTGTGCAGCCGCCCTTGTACCTCGTCCATCTTCAGCAGCAACGGGCCGGCACCGTGCTCGGACAACGGCCACGCGTGGCCCGTGCCATCGACCAGCTCGACGCGATTTCCAGCCGCCAATGCCTCGATCAAGGCCGGCACGTAGCGATCGGGCAACGCCAGATCTTCCCCTGGGGATTCCATTCGACCGATCTCGCCGAGGTCCTTTCCCTTGGCGCGCAGCCGCAGCGCTCCCTGCGGCCCCCCCACCGTGGCAGAGCGCGGCGCATCCTCTGCGCCTTCCGCCATCGCGATGCGTACGGCGACTGCGGTCTGCGGTCCCGCCGCGCGCTCGATCAGCATGCCGAGCATCAGCGGTGCCAACGGACCGAAAGCCGCTATCCGGCAGGTGCCGGTATTGTCGCAGGCCATGAACGCGTCCTGTTCGAAGAATGCAGCACCGGTGGCCGCGGTCGCGTGTGACATCGATGCGGCGTAAAGGGCAAAGCCGAACAGGGCGGTCGAAACAGGACAGCGCATGCGACGAAATCCAATGCGTGGGGCGGGCAAGCATGGCTGATCGCGCATGCTCCGCCAATCCCGATGATGCTGCTGCGCGGTATCATGCGCATGTCTTCCGCAACCCGGCGATGCCGATGTCCCTTGCCGCCGATGCTGCGCAGCCAACGTCCGATGTGCCGATGATCCGCCGTCGCGAGGTGGTGGTGCCTGGTGCCTGGCCCGACGGCACGCTGCCGCTGCTGGCGCGCCTGTATGCCGCACGCGGCGCGCATACGCCCGAACTGGCGCTGCCCCGGCTGGGCAGCCTGCATGCCCCTGAGCTGTTGAGCGGCATCGACGGCGCGGTGCAGCTGCTGGCGACGGCGATCGCCGCGGACAAGCGCATCGTGGTGGTGGGTGATTTCGACTGCGATGGCGCCACGGCCTGTGCGGTCGGCGTGCGTGGCCTGCGCATGCTTGGCGCGCGCCACGTCGCGCATGCAGTGCCCAATCGAATGGTGCACGGCTACGGCCTGTCGCCGGCGCTGGTGGAAGAACTGGCCCTGCTGCAGCCAGACCTGCTGGTCACCGTGGACCACGGCATCGCCTGCCATGCCGGGGTGGCGGCGGCCAAGGCCAAGGGCTGGCAGGTGCTGGTCACCGACCACCATCTGCCCGGTCCGCAGCTTCCGCCGGCCGATGTCATCGTTGATCCGAACCTGCACGACGATGCCTTCCCCAGCAAATCGTTGGCCGGTGTTGGCGTGATCTTCTATGTGCTGCTGGCCTTGCGTCGGCACCTGCGCGAGTCCGCGGTGTTCGCCGATGGCAAGGGACCGGACCTGGCCACGCTGCTGGACCTGGTTGCGGTGGGTACCGTCGCCGACCTGGTGGCGCTGGATGCCAACAACCGGGCGCTGGTCAGTGCCGGCCTGCGGCGGCTGCGGGCCGGGCAGGGCTGCATCGGCCTGAAGGCCTTGATCGAAGCCAGCGGCCGCGATGCCGCGCGATTGACCGCCACCGATATCGGGTTTGCGCTGGGGCCACGCTTGAATGCCGCCGGTCGGCTGGAGGACATGGCGCTGGGCATCGCGCTGCTGCTGACCGAGGACCCGGCGCAGGCGCGCGACATCGCGCAGATGCTGGAGCAGATCAATGCCGAGCGACGCGCCGTGCAGCAGACCATGACCGACGATGCCGAGAAGGCCGTGGCCAAGGTGGTGCTGGATGACGATGGACAGCGCCCGATCGCTGCGGTGCTGTTCGATGCCGAGTGGCATCCGGGTGTGATCGGCTTGGTGGCGTCCAAGATGAAGGACCGCCTGCATCGTCCGGTGGTCGCCTTCGCGCCCGCCGAGCCGGGCGGTGATGCGTTGCGCGGTTCTGCGCGTTCGATTCCCGGCCTGCACATCCGTGATGCGCTGGCGCTGGTCGATGCGCAGCAGCCGGGCCTGATCGAGCGCTTCGGTGGCCATGCGATGGCCGCCGGCATGAGCCTGCCGCATGCCCACCTGGCATCGTTCCATGCCGCCTTCGCCGCCGCCGTGCATCAGATGCTGGACCCGGTGATGCTGCAGCAGCAGATCCTCAGTGACGGCGAGCTCGGCGGCGACGAGCTTGACCATCGGCACGCGGACGCGCTGCGGCTTGCCGGCCCGTGGGGGCAGGGGTTCCCGGAACCGCTGTTCGATGGACACTTCGAGGTGACCAACTGGCGGGTGTTGAAGGAGCGCCACCTCAAGCTGGAACTGCGTCGACCCGGGGTGGCCGGGCTGATCAATGCCATCCAGTTTGGCGGCTGGACCGGCAATGCGCCGGCGCGCAACGTGCACCTGGCGTATCGGCTGGCCTGCGATGATTACCGTGGCGGCACCGCCATCCAGTTGATCGTGGAACATTGCAGCGCGGCCTGAAGCATCCCGGTAGCGCCGAGCCATGCTCGGCGGAATCCATCAACGTTCGCGGCGCCGCACCCGGCTGACCCTCACTCCTTGACCGTGGTCACCCGCGTGGGCAGGTCCCACGCACCGCCCGCAGCGACCAGTCGACACAGGCCCGTGGTGGTGGCGGAGGTCGCCACGAAGCGGCGCCCGTCCCAGCCCCAGGTGTTCATCGACCAGCAGTCACCCAGACCTCGCCCCTTGTGCGATCCACTGATGCTGCGGCCGTCATCATCAGTGCCGAAGTGGGTGACCAGCTGCGGCTCGTAGGGTGCCTGCGCGTTGACCACCCAGTAACCACTGCCCGCGTTGTAGGCCCCGCGCCAGCAGAGGGCCGATACCAGCAGCTTGTCCGCGCTCAGGCGCTGGACCTTCAACGGCACGACAGGCTCATCCATCGACACGGTCTGGTCGGATTGCAGGGCCGCGCAGTCATCGGGCGGGGTCGCGGCTACCAAGGCGGCGCGCAACGCATCGGAACCCGCCAGTGCGGCGTCGGACGGGCGTGCTGCGGCCAATTTCGCCAGCACCACCACCGGCATCGGCAACGCCGCGGGTACCGACGATTCCGCCTTCTTGCCCTTGCGCATGACCGCGCCGGGCGTGCCCAGCCGGCCCTGGAATTCGTCCATCTTCAGCAGCACCGCCGATGCACCGCGCGCCGACAGCGTCCATTGCCGCTGGTCGTCGCCGGTGAAGACGACGCTGCCCGCGCCGGGACCGGTGACCGAGGCCAGCAAGGCAGCCACCTGGGCCGCATCCAACGTCGCCGTGCCTGCGCCCGCGACGTAGTCGAGCGCGCCCTGGTCCTTGCCATCGATCTGGAGCGTCAGCCGATCAGGCAGCACGCTCTCCTCGTATTGGCCGAGCATCAGGCTCGCGCTGATCGGCTGGTCGGGTCCGCCGTGGCGGGTCAGCAGCACTGATACCGGCAGCTGATCTGCCGCTTCGTCGTTCTGGTAGCCGGCCGCACGGCAGGTCCGGGTGTTGTCGCAGGCCAGCGTCCAGTCGTGGTGACTGAAGTCGATGCCCACCAGCTCGGTTGGCGAAGCGCACAAGGCGGGCAATGGGGCCAGCAGCAGAAGCAGCAACGAGGGCAGGCGCACGGAGATCCCGGTGTATGAAAGAGGCCCGTGCATGGTGGCCGATGCGAGGGCGCAGGCCAAGATGGCAACAAGGCAAACCCCGATAGGCGCCATCATGCGTTCAACGGACTGTCACCCACGCAGGAGCGTCACATGCAAGGTCTGTCTCGCGGTCTGGTCATGTTCGCCATTGCGGCGCTGGGCATCGCGGCCTACAAGGTGGAGGCACAGCGTCCGATGCCACCCCCGCCTGCCGTCAGCGCGTCGGCTGCCGTTACCGCGCCGGTATTGCAGGTAAAAGGCGCGGAAGTGCCGGTGCAGCTGCGCCATGCCAGCCTGCACGGCACGCTGGCCGCCGGTCTTGCCGAGACCCGCATCGAACTGGAGTTCCACAACCCCAACAGCCGCATCCTGGAGGGACAGCTGGAGTTTCCGTTGGCCGATGGCCAGCAGGTGGCAGGCTTCGCACTCGATATCGACGGCGTGCTGCGCGATGCGGTGCCGGTGCCGAAGGCGCAAGGCCGGCAGGTGTTCGAAGCCATAGAGCGGCGGCGGGTCGACCCGGGGCTGCTGGAACAGACCGCCGGCAACCAGTTCCGCCTGCGCATCTACCCGATCCCGGCGCACGGCAGCCGACGCGTGGCGTTGACCCTCCGTCAGACCTTGCCGGTTGACACGCAGGACCTGCGCTGGACGTTGCCGATGCAGTTCGCGCATGGCGCGCAGCAGGCAAGCGTGCAACTGGACGCCAGTGGCAGCGGCGCGCCGCGTGCCTCGAATGCGATGCCATGGGATTTCCAGTTGCGCGATGGCCGCTATCAGCTGCAGTGGCAGGGCCGCGGCGCGGAGCTGCCGGTGCAGGCGCAATGGATCCTGCCGCAGGTGCGCCAGCGCGACGTGGTCGCCGGCCTGCATGAGGGCCAGCGCTACCTGATGGCGCAGATTCCAGTGCCGGTACAGACCGTGCAGCGTGCCATGCCTACCCGCATCGGCCTGCTCTGGGATGCCTCCGGATCGGCGGCACAGCGCGACCGTGTGGCCGAGTTCGCCGTGCTGGATCGCTATTTCAAGGCCATCGCCGATGGCCAGGTAGAACTGACGGTGGTGCGCGACCAGCCCGAAGCGACGCGCGGATTCCGCATCCGCGGTGGCGACTGGTCCGCATTGCGCGCTCACCTGCAGGCGCTGCCGTTGGACGGCGCCAGTGCGCTGGGCGCGTGGACGCCGCAGTCGGGGGTGCAGGAATATCTGCTGGTCAGTGATGGACTGTCCAACTACGGCAATCGCAACCAGCCGGCACTCGCTGCAGGCCAGCGTCTGTATGCCTTGAGTGGTGCCGGCGCGCGTACCGACGTGGCACGCCTGCGTGCCTGGACCGCCCCCCACCAGGGCGAAGTGCTGGTGCTGTCCACGCCAGCTGATGTGCCTGCCGCGGCAGCGCGGTTGCTGCAGCAGGGTGCGGCCGTCATATCGCTGGAAGGCGATGGCATCAGCGGGCTGGTGGCCGATGCCGGTGCGGCGGCGCAGGGCTGGCTGCGGGTGCTGGGCAGGATCGAAAAGCCGGACGGCAGCGTGCAGCTGCGCGTGCGACTGCCGGATGGGCGCATCGATGCCCAGCGGGTGAGCGCCGGCGAAGCACGGTTGCTGCCTGGCGGCCTGGTGGCGCATGCCTGGGCGAACGGCCAGCTGGCCGACTGGGCGGGTGATCCGGTGGCACACACCGCAGCGCGACGCACGCTGTCACAGGCGTTTGGACTGGTCGGTGCGGACACCTCGCTGGTGGTGCTCGAATCGATCGACGACTATCTGCAGCACGGCATCCGTCCGCCGCCGCCGCTGCGCGCCGAGTACGACCGCCGGCATGCGCTGGCCACCGTCGACGTGGCGCGTGAGCGCAGCGAGCGCCTCGACGACATCGCGCGGCAGTTCGCTGATCGTCAGCGCTGGTGGGAAACCCGCTGGCCCAAGGGCACCCCGCCGCAGGCGAAGGAGGAAAAGCCCAGCCCGACCGCGGTCGCCATGGCGGCGCCGTCGGCGGCGGTCGAAGCCTTCGAGGCCCGACCGAACGACAGCGTCACTGCGCCGCCGCCGCCTTCACCCGCACCCGCACCCGCACCCCCGGCGCCGCAGGCCATGCTGGCGCGCCAGGCCCCGGGCCCGCACGCCGAGCGCGCTGCGTCCGCACCAAGCGCTGCCAACAGCGGCGAGATCACCATCGCGCTCGCGCCATGGGCCCCCGATGCACCGTATGCCACGCGCCTGCGTGCTGCCTCGGCCGACGCGTTGTATCCGCTGTACCTGTCCGAGCGCGCGCAGCATGCGGACAGCAGCGCGTTCTACCTGGACGTGGCCGACCTGCTGCTGGCCAAAGGCCAGCGTGCGCTGGCGCTGCGGGTGCTGTCCAACCTGGCCGAAATGCAGATGGAAAACCGCCACGTGCTGCGCGTGCTGGGGTATCGGCTGATGCAGGCCGGTGCACCGGCGCTGGCGGTGCCGGTGTTCCGTGACGTGCTGGCCATCGGCGAGGAGGAGCCGCAGAGCTTCCGTGACCTCGGCCTGGCGCTGGAAGCCAGCGGCCAGTACCCGCAGGCGCTGCAGGCGCTGTACGAAGTGGTGCTGCGTCCGTGGGACAGCCGCTTCAATGGCATCTCGCTGATCGCACTGGATGAGGCCAACACCCTGATGGCACGCGAGGGACTGGATGCTCGCGCCATCGATCCGCGCCTGCGCCGCGCCCTGCCGCTGGACCTGCGCGTGGTGCTGGGCTGGGACAGCGACAACAGTGACATGGACCTGTGGGTGACCGATCCCAACGGTGAGCGCGCGTACTACGGCAATCGGCTGACCTACCAGGGCGGCCAGATGTCGCAGGACTTCACCGGAGGCTATGGGCCGGAGCAGTTCTCACTGCGTGATGCCAAGCCGGGCACCTACAAGGTGGAGGCCAACTTCTTCGGCAGCCGCGAGCAGCTGGTCACCGGTGCGACCACCTTGAGCCTGCGCCTCAGCACGCAGTGGGGCACGCGCCAGCAGCGCGACCAGATGGTCACGCTGCGCCTGAAGGACCAGGCCGAGAGCGTGCTGGTCGGGGAGTTCACGGTGAAGTAGGACGTGGTATCGGCGCGCCGACAGCGTCCGGCGCGTCGCTTGGCCACGTGGCGCGCCGCGGCGACCGCACGCCGAACAGCGGCCGAAGCGGCGCACTGCGCCGTATCAGTCCCTCGTGCAGCAGCAGGCACAATGCGAAGGTGCCGCCCAGCACCAGCGCCGGCTCCAGCCACGCGCCCAGCGACAGCGGGCGCAGCGCATACAGCAGCAGGATCAGCACCGTCTGGTGCAGGATGTAGATGCAGAACACGGCTTCGCGGGCATATGGCAGCCAGCGGAAAGGGCGGTCCAGCCAGGCATGCGCCCAGCCGAACAGCGCCAGCAGCGCGGTCCAGGTATACAGCGCACGTGCGAGCCGTTCGCTGGTTGCCCACGGCAGCGCCAGTACCCATGGTTCCAGCCCTTCCACGCCGGGAAGGCGCCCCAGAGCGCGGATGCCCAGTTCGACGCTCATCGCAAGCAGCGCCAACGCCAGCGTGGTCCGCCGCCAGCGCAGCAGCAGCTCCCAGCCCCGCTGCCAGCGTGCGGCGACGAAGCCGAGGGCGAACAGCGGCAGCGATTCGGCATGCACGAAGGCGTCGTGCACCAGCGCGTGGGTGGGCGGATGGCGCGGCAGCAGGTACAGCACGGTCCAGGCCAGCCAGGCCACAGGCAGCAGCAGGCCGACCAGGGCGATGGCACGGTCGGACGGGGCCCAGCGAGGCAGCGCCGGACGCAGGGGGCGAAGCAGGCTGGACAGGGCGATCAGCAGCAGCGAATAGGGAATCAGGTACGCCAGGTACCACAGGTGGTTCCAGGTGAAGCCGAACTCGGCGCCCGCGAAGCCCGCGCCGGGCCAGGGACGGAACTGCCAGTAGCGCAGCAGGAACGCCCACAGCCCGGGCGCGACGCCGCCGTTCTCCACCGCCTCGCAATACGCCTGCAGGCTGACGACCGCCACGATCCCGAACAGCAGGGGCAGCAACAGGGTCCCGCTGCGGCGCAGGGCAAACCGCCAGCGCCCGTGCACGGGCAGCGCCAACCCCAGCGCGATCCCGGAAATGACGAACAGCAACGGCATGCGCCAACGGTTGAGCGCGATCATCGGCCACTGCAGCCACTCGAAGGTATGGCTGCTCTTGAGGTGGAAGTCCCACTCGGCCACATAGGCCATCGCCACGTGGTACGGGATCAGCAGCAGCAGGGCGAACACCCGCAGGGCGTCCAGGTCGTTGCGTCGTTGCATGGGCAGGTACTGTGCGGGACAGGAGCGGCCAGCGTGCGCGCGGCACCGTTCGCCACCAGCGCCGAAGGGCCGTGCTGCGCCCGTCCAGGGACCAATGGCGGCCGTGGCGGGACCAACGGCGCGGGCAAAACGGCACCGCCACGCGATAATGCGCGGCATGGAATCCACACCTGCCGCGCCGGATGGCGCGATACCCGTCGACCGGCCCGAGCGCCAGGAGCGCCGTCGGGTCGCCGGCTTCTGGCTGGCCCTGTTCAGCGGCACGGCGGCCGCCAACGTGCTGGTGCGTTACATGCGTGCCGCGCGCGACCACGAAGCCTTCGACTGGTTTGCCGGCATCGTCGATGAGGGCAGCAGCGCGCTGGTGTCGCTGTTGCTGTTGGCCGTACTGATCCGGCTGGCGGCACGCTGGCCCCTGCATGCCGACACCTGGCGCCGGCTGCTGCCTTCCTACCTGATCGGGGCGCTGGCGTGGTGGCTGCTGCATGTGGGCGGCATGGTGGCGCTGCGCCAGCTTGCCCATGCCGTGGTGGGTGGACAGTACCGCTACGGGCCGTGGCCGACCCAATGGCTGTACGAGTTGTTCAAGGACCTGCAGACCTACGCCATCCTGGTCAGCGCGGTGCATGCGCTGGCCTGGTTCGGGCGCCGGCGGCAGGGCGAAGCGACCCTGCTGGCAGCGCCGGATGAAGGCGTGCCGGTGGAGCCGGTGGAGCGTCCGGCGCACTTCCTGGTGCGCACCCTGGGCAAGGAGTTCCTGCTGGCCACGGCGGACATCGAATACGCGCAGGCCGCCAGCAACTACGTCAACCTGCACGTGCGCGGGCACGACTACCCGCTGCGCATCACCCTGGCCGCTCTGGAGGCGCGGCTGGATCCGGCGGTGTTCCTGCGCTGCCATCGCAGCTGGCTGGTGAACCGTGCCTGCCTGCGTTCGATCGAGCCGCTGGATGGCGGCGAAGCCCTGCTGCACATGGCCGACGGGGCCCGATTGCCGTGCAGCCGGCGCCAGTTGCCGCTGCTGCGGCAGGCGCTGGGCGGGGGCTGAAGGCGGGGCAGGGGCCATGCAGGGGGCGGGCGAGCGGACTCGGCAGCAGCGGCGGCTGTGCTGGTATCATTACCGGTCATATTTCGAACACGAAACCGCCGACATGCTCGAGCTGAATCCTGTCCGCCAGCGAATCACCGATCTCACCGATCGCGTGGTCTCGCTCAGGGGGTATCTTTGACTACGACGTCAAGAAAGAACGCCTGGAAGAAGTAACCCGGGAGCTGGAAAACCCGGATATCTGGAACAAGCCGGAGTACGCCCAGAACCTGGGGCGTGAACGCTCGCTGCTTGAAAAGACCGTGGGCGGCATCGCCAGCATCCTCGATGGCCTGGTGGAATCCACCGACCTGCTGGAACTGGCCGAGAGCGAACAGGACCAGGAAACCGCCGATGCGGTGGTCGCCGACCTGGACAAGTACCTCAAGCACGTGGAACAGCTGGAATTCCAGCGCATGTTCTCCGGCGAAATGGACAGCTGCAACGCCTTCGTCGACATCCAAGCCGGCGCCGGTGGCACCGAAGCCCAGGACTGGGCCGAAATGATGCTGCGCATGTACCTGCGCTGGTGCGAAGCGCGCGGCTGGAAGACCGAACTGATGGAAGTGTCCGGCGGCGATGTGGCCGGCATCAAATCGGCCACCTTCCGCGTGGAAGGTGAGTTCGCCTACGGCTGGCTGAAGACCGAGATCGGCGTGCACCGCCTGGTGCGCAAGTCGCCGTTCGATTCGGACAACCGCCGGCACACCAGCTTCACCTCGGTGTTCGTGTCCCCGGAAGTCGATGACAACATTGAAATCGACATCAACCCGGCCGACCTGCGCACCGACGTGTACCGTTCCTCCGGTGCCGGTGGCCAGCACGTGAACAAGACCGAGTCGGCGGTGCGCATCACGCACATCCCGACCAATACCGTGGTTGCCTGCCAGACCGGCCGCAGCCAGCACCAGAACCGCGACACCGCGATGAAGATGCTGGCCGCCAAGCTGTACGAGCTGGAAGTGCAGAAGCGCAACACTGAGCGTGATGCCCTGGAAGCGACCAAGTCCGATATCGGCTGGGGCAGCCAGATCCGCAACTACGTGCTCGACCAGAGCCGTATCAAGGACCTGCGCACCGGCATCGAGCGCACCGATACGCAGAAAGTGCTGGACGGCGACCTGGATGAGTTCATCGAGGCCAGCCTGAAATCCGGCCTGGAAGCGGGCGCCAAACGCAGCGACGCCTGAGCCTGCGGGTCGCCTGCACGGTGACCCGCCCGGTGGCTGCAGCCGCAGCCACCCCCGGTCCGTCGTATCCTCGGCGGGCGTGAATTCCTGAAGACCCCCCCCACAGACAACGACCGACCAAGCCCATGAACGAGCAGACCGCCGCGCCGCAGCCCCCCGTCGACGAAAACAGCCTGATCGCCGAGCGTCGCGCCAAACTGACCGCGCTGCGGGCCCAGGGCATCGCCTACCCGAACGATTTCCGTCGCGAGGACTTCGCCGGCAGCCTGCAGGCGGATTTCGCCGACGCCGAGAGCTGGACCGCCGAAGCCCTGGAGGCCAGCGAGCGCCGGGTCAGGATGGCCGGCCGGCTGATGGCCAAGCGGGTCATGGGCAAGGCCAGCTTCGCCCAGATCCAGGACGAATCCGGCCGCATCCAGGTATTCCTGCAGGGCAACGTGCTGGGCGATGCCTACACCGCCTTCAAGGGCTGGGACGTGGGTGACATCATCGCGGTGGAAGGCGGCCTGACCCGCACCCGTACCGGCGAGCTGTCGGTGAAGGCCGAAAGCATCCGCCTGCTGACCAAGTCGCTGCGTCCGCTGCCGGACAAGTGGCATGGCCTGGCCGACGTGGAGCAGCGCTACCGCCAGCGCTATGTCGACCTGATCGTGACGCCGGAGTCGCGCGAGGTGTTCATCAAGCGCTCCCGGATCATCCGTGCCATGCGCGCCTGGCTGGACAACCGCGACTTCCTGGAAGTCGAAACGCCGATGATGCATTACATCCCCGGCGGTGCCACGGCCAAGCCGTTCACCACCCACCACAACGCGCTGGACCTGGACCTGTACCTGCGCGTGGCGCCGGAGCTGTACCTGAAGCGCCTGGTCGTGGGCGGGCTGGAGCGCGTCTACGAGATCAACCGCAACTTCCGCAACGAAGGTGTCAGCACCCGCCACAATCCCGAATTCACCATGATGGAGCTGTACGAGGCCTACGCCACGTACACCGAAGTGATGGACCTGACCGAAGGGGTCATCCGTGATGTCGCCCGCCAGGTGCTGGGCACCACCGAAGTGGAGTGGGACGGTGCCCGCATCGACCTGGCCCCGGCCTTCCGCCGCTGGCGCATGGACGAAGCGGTGCGCCACCACAACCCCGAAATCAGCCTGGCCGACTGCACCGACCGCGATGCGCTGGTCGCGCATTGCGAGCGCCTGAAGATCCGCATCAAGCCGTCCTACGGCTGGGGCAAGCTGCTGCTGGAGATCTTCGAGGCCACCGTCGAGCACACCCTGGTCCAGCCGACCTTCATCACCGATCACCCGGTGGAAGTGTCGCCTCTGGCCCGGGCCAACGATGATGCGCCGGGGTACACCGACCGCTTCGAGCTGTTCATCAACGGCAAGGAACTGGCCAACGGCTTCTCCGAGCTGAATGATCCTGAAGACCAGGCCGCGCGCTTCCAGGCGCAGGTCGCCGCAAAGGACGGGGGCGACGACGAGGCGATGCATTACGACGCCGACTACATCCGCGCGCTGGAGTACGGCATGGCGCCGACCGGCGGCCTGGGCATCGGCATCGACCGCCTGGTCATGCTGCTGACCGGCAGCAGCTCGATCCGTGACGTCCTGCTGTTCCCCTACATGCGTCCGGAAGCCTGATCCGGATACGCCGGCGCCGCCTGCACGGGCGGTCCGGTGCTACCGTGCGGGCGGGCGCTGGAGTATGGTATCGGCGAGGCCGCTGAGTGGCCGGAATGACCCGATAGCCGGGGGGAGGCGATGGGTCGCGTCCTTTACGCCATCACAATGTGACGGCGATCAAGATCCGGGGAGCGCATGGCAAGTATCGGACAGATGCAGGGTGCGGGCCTACAGAATGGCAGGTTATCCTCGCCAACCCTGATCCCGGGGTGGTCGAACAAGCAGGCAGAAGCAGCGTTGAATATTGTGATCGTCGACGACCAGACGTCCGCGCGGACGATGCTGCGCCATGTCATCGAAGACATTGCGCCGGAACTGAGCGTGCACGACTTCGGCGATCCGCTGGCCGCGCTCAACTGGTGCGAATCGCAGCCGGTGGACCTGCTGCTGCTGGATTACCGCATGCCGGAGATGGATGGGCTGGAGTTCGCCCGCCGTTTCCGCCGCCTGCCCAAGCACCGCGACATCCCGGTGATCCTGATCACCGTGGTCGGCGACGAGCCGATCCGACAGGCAGCGCTCGAAGCGGGAGTGATCGATTTCCTGGTCAAGCCGATCCGTCCGCGTGAACTGCGCGCGCGCTGCTACAACCTGCTGCAGCTGCGTCAGCAATCGGAAAACGTGAAACAGCGTGCGTTGTCGCTGGAGCAGCGGCTGCTTGCCAGCATGCACGAAGTGGAAGAGCGCGAACGCGAAACCCTGTCGCGGCTCGCACGGGCCATCGAATACCGTGATGCCGGCACCAGCGCCTACCTGGAACGCATGTCCCGCGTGGCCGGGCTGATCGCCGAACAGCTGGGGCTTCCCGAAGAGGAGGTCAAGCTGATCGAGATGGCAGCGCCGCTGCATGACATGGGCAAGATCGCCATTCCCGATGCAGTCCTGCTGAAGCCGGGCAAGCTGACCGACGAAGAGCTGGTGATCATGCGTCGCCACCCGCGCATCGGCCACGAACTGTTGAGCGGCAGCCAGAACCGCTTCATCCAGATCGGCGCGCTGATCGCGCTGCGTCACCACGAGCGCTATGACGGCAGCGGGTATCCGGACGGCCTGGTAGGCGATGCGATTCCGCTGGAAGCCCGCATCGTGGCGGTAGCGGACGTGTTCGATGCGCTGATTTCGCCGCGTCCGTACAAGGAAGCATGGACCTTCGATGCGACCCTGGCCTACCTGTACGCGCAACGTGGCCGGCTGTTCGATCCGCGCGTGGTCGATGCCCTGCTGCGCGGACGCCCGCAGCTGGAGCAGATCTGCGCCGAACACTCCACCGCCTCGGCGCGCCCCGGGTTGTGAGCATGCGCGCGCTGCTGCCCCGGCTGCGCCAACGCCTGGCCCAGCGCCAGGATTCCGAGCACGGGCAGCAGATCGTCCGCATCGTACTGATCAGCCTGATCCTGGCCTATGTGCTGATGCCGGGAGTGCGCAACGACCTTCCGCACGACCAGTACGTGGGCGTGCTGGCTATCGTGTTAGGCGGGCTGGGGCTGTCCCTGCTGGCCTTCGGCTGGCTGCTGTGGCGTCCGCAACGCTCCGACCCGCGACGCATCCTGGGCATGCTGGCCGACTACGGCCTGATTGCCGCGGGCATGATCCAGATGGGCGAGCCGCTGTCGTGGGTCTACATCGTGGTGATGTGGGTCACGGTGGGCAACGGCATGCGCTTCGGCAACAACTACCTCTACCTCGCCGTGGCGATGGCGATGATCAGCTTCGGCTGTACCGCGCTGTACACCGACTATTGGGTCGACAACGCGCGGCTGGCGTTCGGGCTGTGGCTGGGCCTGGCCGCGGTGCCGCTGTACTTCTCCACGCTGCTGCGCCAGCTCACCGAAGCGATGGCCGAAGCACGCCGCGCCAGCGAGGCCAAGAGCCGCTTCCTGGCCAATATGAGCCACGAATTCCGCACGCCCTTGAACGGGCTGGCGGGCATGACCGAAGTGCTGGCCACCACCGAGCTGGATGAAGAGCAGCGCGAGTGCCTCAACACCATCCAGGCCTCTTCGCGCAGCCTGCTGGCGCTGGTGGAGGAAGTCCTCGATATTTCGGCCATCGAAGCGGGCAAGCTGCGCGTGGTCGCCGAAGATTTCGCCCTCGGTGACGTGGTTCAGGCCATCGGCCTGATCCTGCTGCCGCAGGCCAAGGCCAAGCGGCTGGACTACCGCGTCCGGCTGGATGAAGCCGTGCCGCCCCGCCTGCGTGGCGATACCGGCCACCTGCGCCAGGTGCTGCTGAACCTGGCCGGCAATGCGGTGAAGTTCACCGACCACGGCAGGGTGGAGATCCGCATCGACGTGGTCAGCGCCGTGGCCGATGGTGGCGTCCGCCTGCGCTTTGAAATCATCGACACCGGCATCGGCGTGGCCGTGCCGATGCGTCCGCGGCTGTTCGAAGCGTTCGAGCAGGCCGATGTCAGCATGGCGCGGCGTCACGAAGGCACCGGCCTGGGAACCACCATCGCCAAGGGCCTGGTCGAAGCGATGGGCGGTGAGATCGGCTACCAGGAGAACCTGCCGCAGGGCAGCCGCTTCTGGTTCGAAGTGCCGTTCGCCCCGCCACTGCCGGAGCGCGTGGGCATCACCCCGGCGCTGGTCGGCAACCCGCTGGACAGCAGCAACGGCAACGTCATCGCCTTCGCCGATCCGTTCCTGCGCCACCGCGCGCGGGTGCGCAGCATGAGCATCCTGGTGGCCGACGACCACGAGGCCAACCGCATGGTGCTGCAGCGCCTTCTGCAGAAGGCCGGGCACCGCGTGCTGTGCGTCAACGGGGGCGAAGCGGTGCTGGATGCCATGGCCGAGAGTGATTTCGATGCGGCCATCGTCGACCTGCACATGCCGGGCATGAGCGGGCTGGACATGCTGAAGGAGCTGCGGGTGATGCAGGCCGGCGGTGCGCCGCGCACGCCGGTGCTGGTGCTCAGCGCCGACGTCACCCCGGACGCCATCCAGCGCTGCCAGCAGGCCGGTGCGCATACGTTCCTGGCCAAGCCGGTGGTGGCGGTGCGGCTGCTGGATACGCTGGCGGAGATCGCCTCCAACCGCGACCTCAAACCTTCCGCGCCGATCGTGGTGCGCACGCTGACCGGCGGCACCGACGGCGTGCTGGATTCGGGCGTGCTGGATGAACTGGCTTCACTCGGCATGGGCGACGGCTTTGAAAGAGAGTTCGTCCGCCAGTGCCTGGGCGATGCGGAAAGCTGCATGCGCAAGGCCCATGCGGAAGGCGAGGCGATGGACTGGGTGCAGTTCCGCGAGCAGGCCCACGCGATCAAGGGCGTGGCCAGCAATCTTGGACTGGTGCGGGTGTCCAACCGCGCCGGTGAGCTGATGCGGATGGCGGACTGGCAGCTCAAGGCCGAATGGCGCCAGCGCCTGTCGGTGCTGGCAGGCGCGCTCAAGGAAGGTCGGCTGGCGCTGGCCGCGCGTGCCGCGCACCGCAACCAGCCCGGCGTGGACGAGGCGGACCCGCGCTGACCCGAAGCCCGGTCGACGTTGCGGAAAACGTGCCGGCGGGCCGCCGGCACATGTCGGTTCACTTGGTGGGGGAGGGCAGTGCTCAGGCCGCGTCAAGACCGGCACGACGGGTCTGTGCCTTGATCAGCCGATCCATCGTGCGCAGCGAGCGATCGCCCAGTGCCAATGCCGAATCCACCCAGACCTTGGTGATTTCCAGCAGTTCGTCATAGCTGACGGCCTGGGCCAGGTTGCGCGCGGCATTCATCGCCAGGTAGGACTGCGGAATGCGCTGGTGCTGGCGGATCAGGTCCTGCACGGCCTTGGGGCCTTCACCCTTGCGGACCAGTACGTCGACCACGCCCATCGCATGCATTTCCTCGGCACTGTAGACGCGGCCATCCAGGATGATTTTCTCGGCCAGCTGCGGCGCCACGCGGCGGCACAGGAACGAGTAGGCGCCCATGCCCGGGAACAGGCCGAACAGCACTTCAGGCAGGCCCATGCCTGCGCCCTCTTCGGCGACGATGGTGTGGCAGGCCAGGGCCATTTCCAGTCCGCCGCCCAGCGCATCGCCCTGGATCAGCGCGATCGAACGCACGTCACCGCCAAACCCGGTATGCAGGTGATGCACGCCTTCCACGCAGCGCTGTGCGTAGGCCAGCAGGCGGTCGCGATTGCCTTCGCGGATCAGCCGGGTGAACAGGTCCAGGTCGCCGCCCAGGTTGTAAGCGGTGGCGTCGGAGGCCAGCACGAAATGGCGCAGGCGGCCGTCATGGCGGCTGGCCGGCCCCCGGGTGACGGCGCTCATGTAGCTCCACATTTCATCGAGCATGTCCTTGCGGCAGCAGGGACGGATACCGGTGGATGCATCGGCGTGCATGAACAGCCAATGGGCGGCGCCGTCGGCGCTGTCTTCGGTGCGGATGGTGGTGTAGGGGCGGTTTACGGGCAGCTTTTCGATGGTGCTCATGGCAGGTTCCTCGGCATGGCGGGCCCGCGGGGAAATCGGTGGTCGGCGGGCCGAACGGGTCCACTCGCGGGGATGCTACACCGGGCCAGTCGCCCCAAATGCAAAAGCCCGGGGCGTTTCCACCCCGGGCTTTTCACTTTTCGCTCATCCGCGTCTCGGTAGTGACGGCCGTTGGCCGTCAGGCCCTTTGCCGCTGCGCTCGCCGAGCACGGCGCGCGCTACCTGCCTCAGGCCGGCGGCGCGTCGCGCAGCTCGCGACGCAGGATCTTGCCGACGTTGGTCTTCGGCAGCTCCTTGCGGAATTCGACGATCCTGGGATGCTTGTAACCGGTCAGGTTGGCCCGCGCGTGTTCCTTCACCTGTTCGGCGGTGAGGTTCGGGTCCTTCTTGACGATCACCACCTTGACGATCTCGCCGGACTTCTCGTCCGGTACGCCGACCGCCGCCACTTCCAGCACGCCGGGCATCATCGCGATGACGTCCTCTACCTCGTTGGGATAGACGTTGAAGCCGGACACCAGGATCATGTCCTTCTTGCGGTCGACGATGTAGCAGAAACCCTGCGCATCCATCTTCGCCATGTCGCCGGTGTGCAGCCAGCCGTCGGCATCGATCGCTGCGGCGGTGTCTTCCGGACGCTGCCAGTAGCCCTTCATGACCTGCGGGCCCTTGATGCACAGTTCGCCCACTTCATCCAGGCCCAGCAGGTTGCCGTTGTCGTCCTTGATGCAGGCATCGGTGGACGGAATCGGCAGGCCGATCGACCCGTTGTACTCAGCCAGGGTCAGCGGGTTGATGCAGGCCGCCGGCGAGGTTTCGGTCAGGCCGTAAGCCTCTACCAGGGTGACGCCGGTGGTCTTCTTCCAGCGCTCGGCGACCGATCGCTGTACCGCCATGCCGCCGCCCAGGGTGACCTTCAACGTGGAGAAATCCACTTCATCGAAACCGGGCGTGTTGAGCAGACCATTGAACAGCGTGTTGACGCCGGTGATGGCGGTGAAGCGCACGCCCTTGAGCTCCTTGACGAAGCCTTTCATGTCGCGCGGATTGGTGATCAGGTGGTTGCAGCCGCCGAACTTCATGAAGACCAGGCCGTTCGCGGTCAGCGCGAAGATGTGGTACAGCGGCAGGGCAGTGATGATCCACTCCTTGCCCGGCTCGACGCCCGACGCGCCGATCCATGCCGACGCCTGCTGCATGTTCGCGACCAGGTTGCGGTTGGTCAGCATCGCGCCCTTTGCCACGCCGGTGGTGCCACCGGTGTACTGCAGGAAGGCGATGTCGTCGTGGTCGATCTCCACCTTCGGCAGGTCGTGGCGGCGGCCCAGCTTCAACGCCTGGCTGAAGCGCACCGCGCCCTTCAGGGTGTAGTTGGGGACCATCTTCTTGATGTACTTCAGCACGAAGTTGACGATCACGCCCTTGGCGCCGAGCAGGTCGCCGAGCCCGGTGGTGATGACGTGCTTGACCTGCGTGTCGGCGATGACGGCCTGCACGGTGTCACCGAAGTTGTCCACCACCACCAGCGCGGTGACTCCGGCGTCGACCAGCTGGTGCTTCAGCTCGCGCGCGGTGTACAGCGGGTTGACGTTGACCACGGTGAGGCCGGCGCGCAGCACGCCGAAGGTGGCGATCGGGTACTGCAGGCAGTTGGGCATCATCAGGGCGACGCGGTCACCCTTCTTCAGCTGCAGTTCGCCGAGCAGGTAGGCGGCGAACTGCTCGACCAGTGCATCGGTCTCGCCATAGGTGAGCACCTTGCCGAAGCTGGAGTAGGCGGGACGATCCCGGTACTTGGCCACCGAGGCGTCGAAGACGGAGGAGACCGAGTGGAACTCGTTGATGTCGATCTCGGCGGGCACGCCTTGCGGGTAACTCTGCAACCAGGGACGTTCCAGGCTCATCTTTCCCCCTCCAGGAAACTGTGATGTTTGGGTTGGTTCTGTAGCCAGTATCGGTCAGATCCAGCCGTGGCAGCATACCGTCCCGGATGGAAAACGCGAAGAGGCCCGCCGATGGCGGGCCTCTGCACTGATGATCGGTAGCGCCGAGCCATGCTCGGCGAGCGCAGCGGCGCGGCTTTAGAGCGTGACGACCAACGGTCGTCACCCACCAGGCCAGGTCGTCACCCCCCAGGCCAGCGGCCGTCGCTACCTTACTTTTTGCGGGCCGGGGCGCCGTTGGCCTGGAAGTACGGAGCGGTGCTGCGCGGCAGCGGGGCGCGCCCGCGCAGCACGTCGGCCAGCTTCTCGGCCATCATGATGGTCGGGGCGTTGAGGTTGCCGGTCACCACCTGCGGCATGATCGAGGCGTCGATGATGCGCAGGCCTTCCATGCCATGCACGCGGCCGTGGCCGTCCACCACCGCCATCGGATCGGCGGCACTGCCCATCTTGTTCGAGCACGACGGATGGTAGGCGGTTTCGGCATGTTCGCGGACGAATGCGTCAATCTCCGCATCGGTGCGCAACTGGCTGCCCGGCGAGATCTCGCGGCCGGTGTACGGCGCCAACGCCGGCTGGCCGAAGATCTCGCGGGTGATGCGGATGCCATCGCGGAACTCGCGCCAGTCCTGTTCATGGGACATGTAGTTGAACAGGATGCTCGGATGCACGCGCGGATCGGTCGAACGCACGTGGATGCGGCCCCGGCTGGGCGAGCGCATCGACCCCACGTGCATCTGGAAGCTGTGTTCCTTGATCGGGTTGGAGCCGTTGTAATTGATCGCCACCGGCAGGAAGTGGTACTGCAGGTTGGGCCAGGCGAACTCTTCGTTGCTGCGGATGAAACCGCCACCTTCGAACTGGTTGCTGGCGCCGGTGCCCGTGCCGGCGAACAGCCATTCCGCGCCGATCGCCGGCTGGTTGTACAGCTTGAGTGCCGGGGCCAGCGAAACCGGCTTCTTGCACTCGTACTGCAGGTACATTTCCAGATGGTCCTGCAGGTTGGCGCCGACGCCGGGCAGGTCATGCACCACCTCGATGCCGAGCCCGCGCAGCAGGTCGGCCGGGCCCACGCCGGACCGCTGCAGCACCTGCGGGGAGGCGATGGCGCCGCCGCACAGCAGCACTTCGCGACGCGCACGCGCCTTCTGCGGTTCGTCGTTGCGCAGCCACGCCACGCCCACCGCACGCTTGCCGGAGAACAGGATGCGGTCGGTCAGCGCGTGGGTGACGATGGTCAGGTTCGGTCGCCCGCGCGCCTGGTCCAGGTAACCGCGCGCGGTACTCGAACGACGGCCGCGCGGGGTCACGGTGCGGTCCATCGGACCGAAGCCTTCCTGCTGGTAGCCGTTGAGGTCATCGGTGCGCGGGTAGCCAGCCTGCACGCCGGCTTCGATCATCGCCGCGAACAGTTCGTTGTTGCCGGCCTTCGGCGTGGTGACCTGCAGCGGGCCATCGTTGCCGTGGTAGTCGTTGCCCCCGATGTCGCGGGTTTCGGCCTTGCGGAAGTACGGCAGGCAGTCGGCGTAGGTCCAGTCTTCCAGGCCCGGCATGCTGGCCCAGTTGTCATAGTCCATCGCGTTGCCGCGGATGTAGCACATGCCGTTGATCAGCGAGGAGCCGCCGAGTCCTTTGCCGCGTCCGCAGTCCATCCGCCGGTTGTTCATATGCGGCTCGGGATCGGTTTTGTAGGCCCAGTTGTAGCGCTTGCCCTGCAGCGGGAAGGCCAGCGCGGCCGGCATCTGGGTGCGGAAGTCCAGACGGTAATCCGGTCCGCCGGCCTCCAGCAGCAGCACGCTGACGTCGGCATCTTCGGTGAGGCGCGTGGCCAGCACGTTGCCGGCCGAACCGGCGCCGATGATGATGTAGTCGTACTCGTTGGGGGTGCTCATGGTCTTTGCTCCTGCAGGCCGGGCGGCGCGCGGTCGCGCCAGCTGGCGGTGTGTAGGGTGGCCGGGCGTGGGGGGAGGGACACGCCCGGCCGGAACGACGGCCGCAAGGCCGGTGCGCTCGGATCAGAAAATGCTGGTGTAGTCGCCCAGTTCCACCTGAACCGACTTGATGCGGGTGTAGTGGGCGAGGGTGGAGATGCCGTTCTCGCGACCCACGCCGGACTGCTTGTAACCGCCCACCGGCATTTCCGCCGGCGATTCGCCCCAGGTGTTGATCCAGCAGATGCCGGCTTCCAGGCGGTGGATGATGCGGTGCGCACGGGCGATGTCATTGCTGACCACGCCGGCGGCGAGGCCGAAGTGGGTATCGTTGGCGCGGGCGATGACTTCTTCCTCATCGTCGTAGGCAAGGATGCTCATCACCGGCCCGAAGATCTCTTCGCGCACGATGGTCATGTCATCGCGGCAGTCGGAGAACACGGTCGGCAGGACATAGGCGCCCTTGGCCAGCGCACCGTCGGTGGCACGCGCGCCGCCGGTCAGCAGGCGGGCACCTTCGCCCTTGCCGGTCTCGATCAGGCGCAGCACGTTGTCCATGTGCGCAAAGCTGGTCATCGGGCCGAAGTTGGTCTGCGCATCCTGCGGATCGCCGATGCGGATGCGCTTGACGCGCTCCACGACGGCCGCTTCGAACGCCGCCAGCATGGCGCGCGGCACGAACACGCGGGTGCCGTTGGTGCATACCTGGCCGGAGCTGAAGAAGTTGGCCATCACCGCGATGTCGGCGGCGCGTTCCAGCGCGGCGTCGTCACAGATCACCAGCGGCGACTTGCCGCCCAGTTCCATGGTGACTTCCTTCAGCGAGGACGAGGCGGCCGATGCCATCACCTTCTTGCCGGTTTCCACGCCGCCGGTGAAGGAGATCTTCTCGATCAGCGGATGTTCGGTCAGCCACTGGCCCACTTCACGGCCCGGGCCCTGCACCACGTTGAACACACCGTCCGGCACGCCGGCTTCGGTGTAGATCTTCGCCAGTTCGATGACGGTCAGCGGGGTCACTTCGGACGGCTTGAACACCATCGCATTGCCAGCCGCCAGCGCCGGGGCGGATTTCCACAGCGCGATCTGCACCGGGTAGTTCCATGCGCCGATACCGGCGACCACGCCCAGCGGCTCACGGCGGGTATAGAAGAAGCTGGATTCGCGCAGCGGCACCTGGTTGCCTTCAATGGCGGTGGCCAGGCCGGCGTAGTACTCCAGCACGTCGGCACCGGTGACGATGTCCACCGTGGTGGTCTCGCTGAGCGCCTTGCCGGTGTCCAGGGTTTCCAGCTGCGCCAGCGCGTCGTTGCGTTCGCGCAGGATGTCCACGGCGCGGCGCAGGATGCGCGAACGCTCCATCGCGGTCATCGCCGCCCACACCTTCTGGCCTTCTGCGGCGCTGGCCACGGCGCGCTCGACGTCGGCCTGGTTGGCGATCTGCACCTCGGCGATCACCTCGCCGGTGGCCGGGTTGATGCTCTGGAAGGTCTTGCCGCTGGTGGCGTCGACCAGCTTGCCGTGGATGTAGAGCTGCTGCAGGGGCAGGGTGGACATGGGAACTCCTGGAAGGGGAAGGGGGAGAGGAGGGGAGCAGGCGTTCAAGCGCTTATAGCGCGTTTGCCTGTAACTGGAAGTCGATGTACGCGTAGGCGATGCGGCGCGCGTTGTCGGCGTTGAAGTCACCGCCGACCAGGCTGCCGCGCAGCCACAGGCCATCGACCATGGCGGCCAGCCCGCGGGCGGCCAGGGTGGCCTGTTCGCCAGGCAGTACGCGTTTGAACTGGTGGCACAGGTTCGAATACAGACGCTGGTCGTTGGCGCGCTGCAGGCGGGCCAGTTCCGGCTGGTGCATGCTCGCAGCCCAGAAAGTCAGCCACACGCGCATGGCGGTGCCGTTGGTCTGGCTGTCATCGAAATTGCCATCGACGATGGCACGCAGCTGCGCGCGGGGATCGTCGGCGCAGGTGTCGCGGAAGCGCGCCACGGCGCTCTTCAACTCACGCAGGATCTGCCGCATGGCCGCGTTGAGCAGCCCGTCCTTGTCGCCGAAGTAGTGCGCCACGATGCCCGTGGACAGTCCGGCCTTGCGCGCGATGGTGGCCACCGTCGCGTCGGCCAGGCCGATCTCGTCGATGGTCTGGAAGGTGGCGCGGATCAGCTGTTCGCGGCGGACCGGCTCGATGCCTTTCTTCGGCATTGTCTCTCCATGCACTGCGACCGGGGGGATCCCGTGATGGCGACTACTATACTTTTTATTGATTGAACGTTCAATCAATAAACGCGTAGGATGCGCTCGCGTCCCCACGCCCTGGTTCCGGTCGCTTCGATCCGGCCGGACCTGCGCCCCCAGGATCGATGAGACAACACCATGTCTTCCAAGCCTTCCTCCGCGTCATCGCCACTGCGACTGAACGGTTTCGTCTTCTTCAGCTCGGCTCTGTCCATCGGCGTGCTGGGCCTGCTCACCGTGCTCAACCCGCAGGCCAGCGAGCACTGGCTGCAGGTCGCGCAGGCGCAGGTGTCCGCTGCGTTCGGCTGGTGGTACATGCTGCTGATCGTGGCCTGCCTGGGCTTCGTGCTGGGCTGGCGTTCTCCCGCTACGGCAGCATCCGGCTGGGCCACAATGAAGAATCGCCTGCCTTCGCCTACGTGCCCTGGGTGTCGATGCTGTTTTCGGCCGGCATCGGCATCGCGTTGTTGTATTACGGCGCCTATGAGCCGCTGGACCACTTCCTGACCCCGCCGGGACAGCAGGGCGGCACGGTGGCGGCCAGTCGCGAGGCGATGGTGCTGACCTTCCTGCATTGGGGCCTGCACGGCTGGGCGTTGTACGCGCTGGTGGGTGTCGCTTTGGGCTACTTCGCCTACCGGCGGAACCTGCCTCTGGCCCTGCGCTCGGCGTTGTACCCGATCTTCGGTGAACGCATCCATGGCCGGATCGGCGACATGGTGGACGGGTTCGGCATCCTGGCGACGCTGGTGTCGATGGTGACCAACCTGGGCATCGGGGCGCTGGTGGTGCAGTCCGGGTTGAGCTACCTGTTCAACGTGCCCGACACGCCGCAGACCCTGGTGATGATCGTGCTGGTGATGATGGTGGTGGCCACCATTGGCGTGGTCGCCGGGGTGGAGAAGGGCATCGCCTGGTTGTCCAACCTCAACGTGCGCCTGCTGTGCCTGCTGCTGCTGTTCGTGCTGGTGACCGGACCGACCCTGCACCTGCTCGATGGGCTGGTGCAGAACACCGGCGATTACCTGGCCTCGTTCGTGCGTAAGAGTTTCGACATCTACCTCAACCAGCCGGACGGCCGCGACTGGCTGGGCAGCTGGACGCTGTTCTACTGGGCCTGGTGGATCGCCTGGGCGCCGTTCGTGGGGTTGTTCGTGGCGCGCATTTCGCGCGGGCGTACCATCCGCGAAGTGATCCTGGGCGTGCTGCTGATCCCGCTGGGCTTCACCCTGGCGTGGCTGTCGATCTTCGGCAACACCGCCATCGACCTGGTGCTGAACCATGGCCAGGCGGTGCTGGGCGAGGTCGCCAAGGCCGACGCGGCGATGACGTTGTTCAAGCTGCTGGAATACCTGCCGTGGGCCCCGTACGTGGGCGGTGCAGCGGTGGTGATCGGCTTCGTGCTGTTCCTGACCCCGGTGGATTCGGGCACGTTGATGATCGCCAACCTGTGCACGCGGCGGGTGGACGGTGGCGTGGAAGATGGCCATGACGCGCCGATCTGGCTGCGGGTGTTCTGGGCGGTGGTGATCACCGTGGTCAGCATCGGCCTGCTGCTGGCGGGCAATTTCGGTGCAATGCAGACCGCGGTGGTGCTGTGCGGCCTGCCGTTCTCGTTCACCCTGGCGTTCTACATGGTGGGCCTGCTGCGCGCCCTGCGCACCGACCCGGACGCGCCGCACCGGCACTGAAGCCGACAACCGCCAGGGTCCTGCCCTGGTAGCGCCGAGCCATGCTCGGCGGCTCCTGGGGGCGGACTCTAACCCCCCTTTCAGGAAGCTGATCGCAACGCCGCTTCCACCAGCGGCACGGCCCACTCCGGCGTCTGCCGCAGCTGGGCCAGGTCTTCGGCGGACGGCCATTCCAGCTGGCCACCTTCCATCTGCAGCACCAGGCGTGGATCCGGTACCGTCTCGCCGGGCGCGGCCTCTGCGCTGTTGTCATACACCTGCAGCGCGGCCAGCACCGGCATCAGGCCGATCAGATTCTGCTGCGCCAATGGCCAGCGGCGCCGGATGTCGGCTTCGTTGATCGGGTGGCCACCGGCCTGCACGCGCGCCTTCACCCGCGCGATGTGCTGCTCCGGACTGGACAACCCGCAGAACCACATCAGCACATCGTGCGTGCGGGTGGCTTCGTGGAGCATTGCGGTGATCGAAGTGCCGCCCAAGGTGGTTTCGAAGGCATGGTTGCTGCCCCCGGCCAAGGCGGCCTGCAGGCGGCTGACGCCTTCCTGCCAGGCCTGTCCATTGGCCTCGGCCTGCCCTATACCCAATTGGCGCACCAGCGCACGGGCATAGGTGTCCGGATTGAACCAGTCCAGTCCCGCCTCGCGCAGCAGATGGCCACCGATGGAGCTCTTGCCGGCGCCGTTGACCCCGGCCAGCACGTACAGGAACGGACGCGCCATCAGTAGCCGGAACCGGCCTTGACCTTGCCGCCGAGGCGGGCAGGGTGGCGCAGCAGGTCGCGTGCGCGCTGGCCGGCCTGGGCCTGCTGCAGCACGGCCAGGCGTTCGTCGAAGCCCCTGCGCAGTTCAGTCAGGGCGGGGGTCTGGTTGCGCAGTTCATCCAGCGATTGTTCCAGCGCTTCGACCTTGGCCTGCAGCGCGCGGTACTGGTCGGCGGAGATGATCACCGCCTGCGGTTCGTTGTGGTTGGTGACCACGACCATGCGCTGTTCGCGGACGTCCTGCATGACCTTGCGCCAGTGTTCCTTCACCGAGGACGCGGTGGTGCGGGTGAGTTCGGTGATCGGTTCGAAGGTGATCGGGGCGTGCAGCATGGCGGACTCCACAGGATGTGCCTCGGGGTCGAGAATACTCCTGTTTCGTCCTTTTTATATGAATTGTCTAAAATGGGAATTAATCATTTTTCCGGGTCGCGCCTTTTTGCTGCGAGGGAGGGCGGTTGAAGCCCTTGCGCAGGACACGTCGTAAACCCATCCATGGGGCCTGCTTTCCGCCCATCCAGGGCTCCAAGCGTCCTGCGCAAGGGCTTCAACCGCCCTCCCGGCCGGCATCGCCGCGCCAGCGGAGGGTGGAGCAGCAGCAAAAGCAAAAGCAAAAAGAAAAGGCGGGTGGCGGGCATCGCCCGTCACCCGCCTTTTTCTTCTTCATACGCGGCTGATGGCCACTGGAAACTTTCAGGGCGACGGGTGGGTGGAGGGGGCGGGGGCGTTGAGCGCCAGGGATGGCGCGAAACGAGGCCCGCAGGAGCGGCTTTTGCCGTCCCCCGGACCCTCCACCCACCCGTCGCCACCCCCGCAAGCCAGCGGCAACACCATCAGCCGCGAGGGGGCCCAGCCCGTTCGACCAAGCCCCGAAACCCTCAGCGCCCCGGCCAACTGCTGCAGTATGAATTTTCTAAAATGGAAATTAATCATTTTTCCGGGTGGCGCCTCTCGGCTGCGAAGGAGGGCGGACGGTGGCGCTGGTCAGGACACGCCGCAAGTACGTCCATGTAGGCTCGTTTCCGCCCATCCAGGGCTCCAACGGTCCTGCCCACCGCCACCGCCCGCCCTCCCGGCCGGCATCGTTGCGCCAGCGGCGGGTGGGAGGGAGCAAAAGCAAGAGCAAAAAGCAAAGGCGGATGACGGGCATCGCCCGTCACCCGCCTTTTTCTTCTTCATACGCGGCTGATGGCCACCGGAAACTTTCAGGGCGACGGGTGGGCGGAGGGGGCGGGGGCGTTTAGCGCCAAGGATGGCGCGAAACGAGGCCCGCAGGAGCGGCTTTTACCGTCCCCCGGACCCTCCACCCACCCGTCGCCACCCCCGCAAGCCAGCGGCAACACCATCAGCCGCGAGGGGGCCCAGCCCGTTCGACCAGACCCCGAAACCCTCAGCGCCCGGCCAACTGCCGCAACACGTACTGCAGCAACCCACCGTGGCGGAAGTACTCCACTTCCTTCGGCGTCAACAACATCACCGAAGCCTCGAAGCTGACGACCGTACCATCGGCCTTCTTCGCCGCCACCGTCGCACGCTTGCTGGCGCCATCCTGCAGGCCGGTGATGTCGAACACCTCCGACCCATCCAGGCCCAGCGACTGCGCGTTCTCACCGTTGCGGAACTGCAGCGGCAGCACGCCCATGCCGACCAGGTTCGAACGATGGATGCGCTCGAAGCTTTCCGCGATGACCGCCTTCACCCCCAGCAGCAGGGTGCCCTTGGCGGCCCAGTCACGCGAAGAACCGGTGCCGTATTCCTTGCCGGCCAGCACCACCAGCGGCACGCCGTCGGCCTTGTACTTGATGGCCGCGTCGTAGATCGCCAGCTTCTCCGGCTCGCCGCCGCCGGCCGGGTAGTACAGCGTGTTGCCGCCTTCTTCGCCGCCGAACATCAGGTTCTTGATGCGGATGTTGGCGAAGGTGCCGCGGACCATCACGTCATCGTTGCCACGACGGCTGCCGTAACTGTTGAAGTCGGCCGGCTGCACGCCGCGCTCCTGCAGGAAGCGGCCCGCCGGGGATTCTTTCTTGATGTTGCCGGCCGGCGAGATATGGTCGGTGGTGATCGAATCACCGAACAGGCCCATCACCCGCGCCCCGTGCACGTCCTCGATGCTGCCGACCTGCATGGTCATGCCCTCGAAGTAGGGCGGGTTCTTGATGTAGGTGGACCCATCGTCCCACTCGTACAGATCGCCGTCGGGCGAGGCGATGGTGTTCCAGCGCGAATCCCCCTTGAACACGTCGGCGTAGTTCTGCTTGAACATCTCCGGCCCCAGGGTCGCGGCGATCACATCGCCGATCTCCTTGTTGCTTGGCCAGATGTCGCGCAGGAACACCGGCTGGCCATCGCTGCCGGTACCCAGCGGTTCGGTGGTCAGGTCGATGTCGGTGGTGCCGGCGATCGCGTAGGCCACCACCAGCGGCGGGCTGGCCAGGTAGTTCATCTTCACTTCGGGATGCACGCGGCCTTCGAAGTTGCGGTTGCCCGACAGCACCGAGGTCACCACCAGGTCGCCCTGCGCGATGCCGGCGCTGACTTCTGCCGGCAGCGGGCCGGAGTTGCCGATGCAGGTGGTGCAGCCGTAGCCCACCACGTAGAAGCCGAGCTTCTCCAGTTCGGTCAGTACGCCGGCTTTCTCCAGGTAATCGGTAACCACGCGCGAGCCCGGGCCGAGCGAGGTTTTCACCCACGGCTGCCGGTTGAGGCCGCGCGCGGCCGCGTTGCGGGCCAGCAGGCCGGCACCGATCATCACCGCCGGATTGGAGGTGTTGGTGCACGAGGTGATGGCTGCGATCACCACAGCGCCGTCCTTCAGCCGGAACGCCTTGCCATCCAGTTCCACGTCGGCCTGGCCCTTGGCCAGCTGCTCGTTGCCCACCGCCGTGCCGCCGCCTTCGTTGACGAAGGTGGAGACGTCCACGCCCTTCTTGTCACGGTTGGTGGTCAGCCCGACCAGTGCTTCGCGGTAATTGGCCTGAACCTCTTCCAGCAGCACGCGGTCCTGCGGGCGCTTCGGCCCGGCCAGCGACGGCTTTACCGTGCCCATGTCCAGCTCCAGGGTGGCGCTGTACTGGGCGTGCGCGGTATCGGCGTCGTGCCACAGGCCCTGCGCCTTGGCATAGGCTTCCACCAGCGCGATCTGCTCTTCCGGGCGACCGGACAGGCGCAGGTAGTTCAATGATTCGTGATCGATCGGGAAGATGCCGCAGGTCGCGCCGTACTCCGGCGCCATGTTGCCGATCGTCGCACGGTCAGCCAGCGGCAGGTGCTGCAGGCCGTCGCCGAAGAACTCGACGAATTTGCCGACCACGCCGTGCCTGCGCAGCATCTGGGTGACGGTCAGCACCAGGTCGGTGGCGGTGGCCCCTTCGGGCATCTGGCCGGTCAGCTTGAAACCGACCACCTGCGGGATCAGCATCGAAGAGGGCTGGCCGAGCATCGCCGCCTCCGCCTCGATACCGCCCACGCCCCATCCCAGCACGCCGATACCATTGATCATGGTGGTGTGGCTGTCGGTGCCGAACACGGTATCGGGATAAGCAACCTGGGTACCGTCCTTGTCAACGGCCATCACCACGCGGGCCAGGTTTTCCAGGTTCACCTGGTGGACGATGCCGGTATTGGGCGGCACCACCTTGAAGTTGTCGAACGCTTTCTGGCCCCAGCGCAGGAAGCCGTAGCGTTCCTGGTTGCGCTGGAATTCGATCTTGCCGTTGAGGTCCAGCGCGTCGGGCTTGCCGAACACATCCACCTGCACCGAATGGTCGATGACCAGCTCGGAGGGGATCTGCGGATTGATCTGCTCCGGGCTGCCGCCGAGCTTGACCACCGCATCGCGCATCGCCGCCAGGTCGACCACGCAGGGCACGCCGGTGAAGTCCTGCAGCACCACGCGCGCGGGCATGAAGGCGATCTCGGTTTCCGGCTCGGCCTTCGGGTCCCAGGTCGCTACCGCTTCGATGTGGTCCTTGCCCACGGTGACGCCGCCATCCTCGTGCCGGAGCAGGTTCTCCAGCAGGATCTTCATCGAATAGGGCAGGCGGGAAATATCGAAGCGCTGGCCCAGCTTGGGCAGGCTGAAGTAATCGTAGCGCTTGCCGCCGACATCCAGCTGGCTGCGCGTGGAGAACGAATCACTCATTGCAGATGACTCCTTTGCGAATTGGCTTGCAACGGCCGCGCACCGGGCGCGCCTGCTTGCTCAGCGTGAAATCTTACACATTCAGATGTAGCGCCGATGTCATCACGCCCCAAAAAGGGGACGGAGGGGATTAAGGCGTTTTCGGCCCCCCCTTGGAGCCAAGAACGACTTACTCCCCTCCGTCCCCTTTTTGAAAAGTATGTATAATTCGTACATACCGAAGAGGGCCTACCCATGGAAGCCACCGTTGCTGAACGCGGCCAGATCACCTTGCCCAAGGCGGTTCGCGATGCGCTGGGCCTGACCAAGGGCACTCAGCTGACCGTGGAACTGGAAGGCGGCCGGATCATCCTGCGCAAGAGCGTGGATGACGCCATCTCCCGCGCCCGCGGCAAGTTCGCACTGGATGGCTTCGACTCCACCGATGCGGCTGTGAAGGCCATCCGTGACCAGCAGTAAGCCGGCCATGATCGCCGTGGATTCTCCGGTCCTGATCGAGCTGCTCAGCAACGGCCCGCAGGCCGATGCGGTGGAGGCCTGCCTGCGGCAGAGCCTGGTCGGCGGCCGCGTGGTGGTCTGCGGGGCGACCCTGGCCGAAGTCTGCGCCGCGCTGCGCGGCGGGGCCGAGGTGCTGGAGGCACTGGAAGAGATGGGCGTGCATTTCAACGCGATGGAAGCCAAATCGGCCCTGCGCGCCGGTGAGATGCAACGCCGCCACCGCCAGCGCGGCAGCGAACGCCGCAGCCTGGACGGCTTCATGGTCGGTGCCCACGCGCTGTTGCAGTGCGACGGCCTGATCACCTGGAACGACACGTTCTATCGGGATTATTTCAAGGGCCTGAAGCTGATCGTGCCGCAGGCCTGAGCCTTACCGTTTTACCGCTTCATCCAATCGTTGTATTCACCGCATTACCCGGGAGTTGTCATGTTGGAAGCCTACCGCCACCACGTCGCCGAGCGCGCTGCGCTTGGCATCCCGCCCCTGCCGCTGACCGCGCAGCAGACGGCCGATGTCATTGAACTGCTGAAAAACCCGCCTGCCGGCGAAGCCGAGTTCCTGCTGGACCTGCTGACCCACCGCGTGCCGGCCGGCGTGGATGATGCCGCCAAGGTCAAGGCCTCCTACCTGGCCGCCATTGCCTTCGGCAGCGAGCAGAACCCGCTGATCAGCCGCGAGCGCGCCACCGAACTGCTGGGCACCATGCTCGGCGGTTACAACGTCGCCCCGCTGGTCCAGCTGCTGGATGACGCCAGCGTCGGCGTGATCGCCGCGACCGCCCTGAAGAACACCCTGCTGGTGTTCGATGCGTTCCACGATGTGCAGGAAAAGGCCAAGGCCGGCAACGCCAACGCGCAGTCCGTGCTGCAGAGCTGGGCCGATGCCGAATGGTTCACCAGCCGTCCGGAAGTAGCCCAGAGCATGACCCTGACCGTGTTCAAGGTGCCGGGCGAAACCAACACCGACGACCTGTCGCCGGCGCCGGACGCCACCACCCGCCCGGACATCCCGCTGCACGCGCTGGCGATGCTGAAGAACAAGCGTCCCGACGCAGCGTTCGTGCCGGAAGAAGATGGCAAGCGCGGCCCGATCCAGGAAATCCTGTCGCTGAAGGACAAGGGCCATCTGGTCGCCTACGTGGGCGACGTGGTCGGTACCGGTTCCTCGCGCAAGTCGGCGACCAACAGCGTGCTGTGGTTCACCGGCGAAGATATTCCGTTCATCCCGAACAAGCGTTTCGGTGGTGTCTGCCTGGGCTCGAAGATCGCCCCGATCTTCTACAACACCATGGAAGATGCCGGCGCGCTGCCGATCGAGCTGGACGTCACGCAGATGGAGCACGGTGATGTCATCGAGCTGCGTCCGTACGACGGCAAGGCGCTGAAGAACGGCGAAGTGATCGCCGAATTCCAGGTCAAGTCGGATGTGCTGTTCGACGAAGTGCGCGCCGGTGGCCGCATCCCGCTGATCATCGGCCGCGGCCTGACCGCCAAGGCGCGCGAAGCGCTGGGCATGCCGGTCACCGACCTGTTCCGCCTGCCGGTGCAGCCGGCCGACACCGGCAAGGGCTTCTCGCTGGCGCAGAAGATGGTCGGCCGCGCCTGTGGCCTGCCGGAAGGCCAGGGCATGCGCCCGGGCACCTACTGCGAACCAAAGATGACCTCGGTCGGCTCGCAGGACACCACCGGTCCGATGACCCGTGACGAACTGAAGGACCTGGCCTGCCTGGGCTTCTCGGCCGACCTGGTGATGCAGTCGTTCTGCCACACCGCGGCCTACCCGAAGCCGGTCGACGTCAAGACCCACCACACCCTGCCGGAGTTCATCTCCACCCGTGGCGGCATCTCGCTGCGTCCGGGCGATGGCGTGATCCACAGCTGGCTCAACCGCATGCTGCTGCCGGATACGGTCGGCACCGGCGGTGACTCGCACACCCGTTTCCCGGTGGGCATTTCGTTCCCGGCCGGTTCGGGCCTGGTGGCCTTTGCTGCAGCCACCGGCGTGATGCCGCTGGACATGCCGGAATCGGTGCTGGTGCGCTTCAAGGGCAAGATGCAGCCGGGCGTGACCCTGCGCGACCTGGTCAACGCGATCCCGCTGTACGCGATCAAGGCCGGTCTGCTGACCGTGGCCAAGGCGGGCAAGAAGAACATCTTCTCCGGTCGCATCCTGGAAATCGAAGGCCTGCCGGACCTGAAGGTGGAACAGGCGTTCGAGCTGTCCGACGCCTCCGCCGAGCGTTCCGCTGCCGGCTGCTCGGTGCATCTGGACAAGGCGCCGATCATTGAATACCTGACCAGCAACATCACCCTGCTGCAGTGGATGATTGCCGAGGGGTACCAGGATCCGCGTTCGCTGCAGCGTCGCATCGACAAGATGAAGGAATGGCTGGCTGATCCGCAGCTGTTGGCACCGGATGCCGATGCTGAGTACGCCGCGGTGATCGAGATCGACCTGGCCGACATCCACGAGCCGATCGTGGCCTGCCCGAATGATCCGGATGACGTGAAGATGCTGTCCGAAGTCGCCGGTGCCAAGATCGACGAAGTGTTCATCGGTTCATGCATGACCAACATCGGTCACTTCCGTGCGGCGGCCAAGCTGCTGGAAGGCAAGCGTGACATCCCGACCAAGCTGTGGGTCGCTCCGCCGACCAAGATGGATGCCTCCGAGCTGACCCGCGAGGGCCACTACGGCACCTTCGGCAGCGCCGGTGCACGCATGGAGATGCCGGGCTGCTCGCTGTGCATGGGCAACCAGGCGCAGGTGCGCGAGGGCGCGACGGTGTTCTCGACCTCCACCCGCAACTTCCCGAACCGCCTGGGCCGCAATTCGAACGTGTACCTGGGTTCGGCGGAGCTGGCGGCGATCTGCTCGCGCTTGGGCCGCATTCCGACCAAGGAAGAGTACATGGCCGACGTGGGCGTGCTGGAAGCCAGCGGTGCGGAGATCTACCGTTACATGAACTTCGATCAGATCGAGGAGTATCAGGAAGCGGGCAAGCCGGTCGCCGCCTGATCTATCTGCTTTCGTAGTGTCGACTTTGGTCGGCAGCTCGTGAGATCCCAAACCCCTCTGGTGTGAGCCAGGGGGGTTTTTGTTTTGGGGGTGGGGGGCGGGCGGGTGGGGTCTGCAGGACACGCCGCAAGTACGTCCTTGTAGGCTGCATCGCCGCATCCATGCGGCTCAGCGTCCTGCAGACCCCACCCGCCCGGCCCTCGGACAGATCCCGGTGGCCACCTGCCAAGGTAGAGCGCCTGGGTGGGTGCCTCGGTAGTGACGGCCGCTGGCCGTCTGCTTCCGCTGTCGGTGGATGACGCGCATTGAGCGCCTCAATTACAACTTGGCCCATGTACGCTGCGTCGCTACCTGTCCACGCTGGACGTGCTGGGGCGATATCGCACCGGCCGGGATTGCCGTCCTGGAAAACGCTCTCAAACAGCGCTGTCGTGCCCTCGGGCGTGGCGGACAATGCATTGCTCTGCCAGTCACATGGCGGGTGATGTGTGGGGATCCTTGGATCCGCCGGTTTTGAGAGCGTAATCCGGTACGGCAACCCGCATCGCCCGCCGCCTTGCGCTTCGGCGCAGGTGGCTTTCAAGCAATGGGAGGTCTATCGATGGATATCGAATCCGCAGCTCCGCCGTGCACCGGTGCGGTCGTCATGGATGAGCTCAACGCACGACTGCGTGCCACGCCGGTGGATGCCGATTGCCTGGTGGCGGCGCTGTTGCTGTTGGTGGAGCAGCGCGGGATCAGTGGCGTCGCGCGTAGTTGTGGCATGACCAACGCGACCTTCCGGCGGCAGTTCCGCAACGCGCGGGATATGCCTTTGGCGACGCTGCTGCGCGTGCTGCAGGCATTCGGAATGCAGCTGCGCGTGGAGGCCCGGTAGCGCCGAGCCGTGCTCGGCGAGCGCAGCGGGAAGCAGAAGCGTGACGACCAACGGTCGTCACCTACCAGAGCGATGATGCCCCGGCGATGACGGCCAGCGGCCGTCACTACCGTCCCGCAGCCCGGTAGCGCCGAGCCGTGCTCGGCGGAATGCATCAGCGCGCGGTGGGCAGAAAGCCGCCGACCATGGGGCGGCGCTACCACGGCGATGACGGCCAGCGGCCGTCACTACCGTCCCGCAGCCCGGTAGCGCCGAGCCGTGCTCGGCGGAATGCATCAGCGCGCGGTGGGCAGAAAGCCGC
>NZ_JAXCXF010000007.1:0-2500 GCF_034046095.1 Stenotrophomonas sp. CFBP8980
AGCCGCCCATTATAGCCGGCTTTTCCGCTTCGTCAACACCTTTTTTCAAGGCCGTTTCGCCGTAGCGAAGCGTTGTTGACTCTGCTGCTTCGACGTCCGACCCGAAGGCGTTTCGTCGTTGCGAGCCGCCTATTATGGCAGGCTTTTGGAGCTTGTCAACAACTTGTGAGAAGAACTTGAAGCTCTACTTGAAGTTGTTGATGTAAGTCATCGAAGAATCGACAGCTTGCAAAAAAAGGAAAACCCCGTTGCGCAAGCAACGGGGTTCTCGGGTATAAACCCTGGCGATGACCTACTCTCGCATGGCTTGAGCCACACTACCATCGGCGCAGCTGCGTTTCACTTCCGAGTTCGGGATGGGATCGGGTGGTTCCACAGCGCTAATTTCACCAGGGAGGCTTTTGGAGTGTCGCCGCAGAGCGTGTCTTTGCAGGGAGCGGGCACGAGTGTGCTGGCTTTACAAAGAGACGCGCCTGGGCGCCTGCCTCTCGTTTGGTCTTGTGACGTAGCGTGCACTTGGATCTATCGACATGTCATGTCGGCCAAGGCAACTTGAGGTTATATGGTCAAGCCGCACGGATCATTAGTATCAGTTAGCTCAATACATTGCTGTACTTACACACCTGACCTATCAACCACATAGTCTATATGGTTCCTTCAGGGGGCTTGTGCCCCGGGAGATCTCATCTTGAGGCGCGCTTCCCGCTTAGATGCTTTCAGCGGTTATCGCTTCCGAACATAGCTACCCGGCAATGCCACTGGCGTGACAACCGGAACACCAGAGGTTCGTCCACTCCGGTCCTCTCGTACTAGGAGCAGCCCCTCTCAAATCTCCAACGCCCATGGCAGATAGGGACCGAACTGTCTCACGACGTTCTGAACCCAGCTCGCGTACCACTTTAAATGGCGAACAGCCATACCCTTGGGACCGACTACAGCCCCAGGATGTGATGAGCCGACATCGAGGTGCCAAACACCGCCGTCGATATGAACTCTTGGGCGGTATCAGCCTGTTATCCCCGGAGTACCTTTTATCCGTTGAGCGATGGCCCTTCCATACAGAACCACCGGATCACTAAGTCCTAGTTTCCTACCTGCTTGATCCGTCGATCTTGCAGTCAAGCACGCTTATGCCTTTGCACACAGTGCGCGATGTCCGACCGCGCTGAGCGTACCTTCGAGCTCCTCCGTTACTCTTTAGGAGGAGACCGCCCCAGTCAAACTACCCACCATACACGGTCCCCGATCCAGATTATGGACCTAGGTTAGAACGTCAAGCACGACAGGGTGGTATTTCAAGGTTGGCTCCACTGCAGCTAGCGCCACAGTTTCATAGCCTCCCACCTATCCTACACAGACGAACTCAACGTTCAGTGTAAAGCTATAGTAAAGGTTCACGGGGTCTTTCCGTCTTGCCACGGGAACGCTGCATCTTCACAGCGATTTCAATTTCACTGAGTCTCGGGTGGAGACAGCGCCGCTGTCGTTACGCCATTCGTGCAGGTCGGAACTTACCCGACAAGGAATTTCGCTACCTTAGGACCGTTATAGTTACGGCCGCCGTTTACTGGGGCTTCGATCAAGAGCTTCGCCTTGCGGCTGACCCCATCAATTAACCTTCCAGCACCGGGCAGGCGTCACACCCTATACGTCCACTTTCGTGTTTGCAGAGTGCTGTGTTTTTGATAAACAGTCGCAGCGGCCTGGTTACTGCGACCCTCTTCAGCTATAGCTCGCATGAGCCACCAAAAAGGGTGCACCTTCTCCCGAAGTTACGGTGCCATGTTGCCTAGTTCCTTCACCCGAGTTCTCTCAAGCGCCTGAGAATTCTCATCCTACCCACCTGTGTCGGTTTACGGTACGGTCTGCGTAAGCTGAAGCTTAGGAGCTTTTCCTGGAAGCGTGGTATCAGCGACTTCGCCTTAAAGGCTCGTCTCGGTGCTCGGTCTTAAAGGATCCCGGATTTGCCAAAGATCCAAACCTACCGCCTTTCCCCAGGACAACCAACGCCTGGTACGCCTAACCTTCTCCGTCCCTCCATCGCACTTACGCGAGGTGCAGGAATATTAACCTGCTTCCCATCGACTACGACTTTCGTCCTCGCCTTAGGGGCCGACTCACCCTGCGCCGATTAACGTTGCGCAAGGAAACCTTGGGCTTTCGGCGTGCGGGTTTTTCACCCGCATTATCGTTACTCATGTCAGCATTCGCACTTCCGATACCTCCAGCAGACTTCTCAATCCACCTTCAACGGCTTACGGAACGCTCCTCTACCGCGTACATATAAATATGCACACCCCAAGCTTCGGTTCACTGCTTAGCCCCGTTAAATCTTCCCCGCAGACCGACTCGACCAGTGAGCTATTACGCTTTCTTTAAAGGGTGGCTGCTTCTAAGCCAACCTCCTGGCTGTCTGTGCCTTTCCACATGGTTTTCCACTTAGCAGTGAATTTGGGACCTTAGCTGTGGGTCTGGGTTGTTTCCCTTTTCACGACGGACG
>NZ_JAXCXF010000007.1:7500-232772 GCF_034046095.1 Stenotrophomonas sp. CFBP8980
CCTTCGGCGCTACCGGGCTGCCAGGCATGACGGCGCCGCGGATCGAACGCGCTGGTTTGTTACAGCGGCTGCACCGACAGGGTCTGCTGCAGCACGTGGCGGCCGCCGGCCGGGATCGTCACCACGTCCGGGCCTGCGTTGGCCGCTTCCAGGCAGACGTAGTCGCGCCAGCCATCACCGACGTCGGCCATCCTGGCGGCCGCTTCGGCCCCCGGGTTCCAGGCCACCAGCGAACGGCTGCCCTGGGTTTCCAGGATGATGCGGCGCTTCAACACCGGATCGTGCAGTACGTAGCGGCCCCCGGCCTGCGTGTAGATGCGGTCGCTGCGGCCGGGATCGCGCGCATCGCGCAGGTTCCACGGCCCCTGCTGGCGGCGCGCCTGGGCGTAGTTCTCGTACTTGTCCAGATAGTCCAGGCCGTCTACGCCCTCCACGTCCACGCGGCCGGCATCACCGACGCGGAAGTAGTTGTGCAGCGCCTGGCTGATCGTCGCCGGCACGGTGCCGGTGTTGTCGGTGATCAGCCGCTGGGTCAGGGTCGCGCCGACGGTCACCACCATCTGCAGGCGCAGTGACAGGCTTTCCAGCACCGGTGGTGCCAGGGTGAGCTCGATGCTGCCGTCGGCCAGCGCGCGCGCCTGCTTCAACTCCCACGGCAGGGTCCGCACGAAACCATGCGCGGGCACGTCATTGGACTGACCCTGGCGGCCGAAGTACGGCCAGCACACCGGGCTGCCACCACGGATCGGCGTCGGCAGTTCAGCGCGCCGGGGCGACAGCCACATCACGTCCTGGCCGCCGTTGGGCACGAAGGACAGCAGCTGGCCACCAAAAACACTGATCGCCGCGCTGCCCTGTGAGGTCTGGATGAGCCACGCATCGAGCCCCTGGTACCGGCCACTGGTCACACCTTGGATCTGTTGCACCTTGGATGCACTCCGCACCGCTGGCGACTGCACCAGCGTGTTGTAGTTGGAAGGAAGGATGAAGCGGCTGGCGGCCGGCGCGGCGACAGTGGCTGGCTCGGCCTGCAATGCCTGCAGGATGCGGCGGCCGGCGCGTCCATCCAGCGGCGTCCATCCCAGGCGTTGCTGCTCGGCCTGGATGGCGCGGCGGCTGGCGGTGCCGATCATGCCGTCGACCTGGCCGATGTCATGCCCGCGCGCGGCCAGCAGCGCCTGCAGCTGGCGGCGTTCGCGGCGTCCCAGGCCCGGGTCATCGGTGGGCCAGGCGGTTGCCAGGCCGGCCCCGCCACGCAGCCGGTCAGCCAGCGTGGCGATGGCCAGCGCGTAGCTCTCTGCCGCGTTGTAACTGTAGATCGCGTCGTAGTTGCGGAACACCAGCAGCGCCGGTCCGGTGTTTCCGGCCGGCAGCAGCAGCGCCGCGCGGGCATCAGCGGGCAGCCCGGGGGCTGTGATGACGTCGCCCTGCAGGGTGGTCACGCCCAGCGCTTTCCACGCCGGTAGCGACCGGCGCTGGGTGCGTCCGGCCTGCGCGACGTTGAAGCCAGCGGGTACGCGGACTTCCATGCCCCACGCCTCCCCGCTGCGCCAGCCGGCACGCTTGAGATAATTCGCCGTGGAGGCCAGCGCGTCCGGGATGCTGCCCACCAGGTCGCGGCGGCCATCGCCATCACCGTCCACCGCGATACGCGCATAGGTACTTGGCATGAACTGGGTATGCCCGAAGGCACCGGCCCAGGAGCCCACCAGGCCCTCGCCGCGCAGGTCGCCCCGATCGATCAGCTTGAGCAGTGACAGCAGTTCACCGCGGAAGAACGACTGGCGCCGGCCCGCGCAGGACAGCGTGGACAACGACTGCAGCAACGGGCGCTTGCCGAACACGCGGCCGTAATCACTTTCCACGCCCCACACCGCCACGATGGTGGCCGGGTCCACGCCGTACTCGGCCGACACCTGCTGCAGCAGTGCGCGATGCTGGGCCAGCATGGCGCGGCCGTCGTCCACCCGCTGTTCGTCGACCAGCGCGGCCAGGTAATCCCAGATCGGCGTGGTGAACTCGGGCTGGGCATCCAGCAGCTCCAGCACGGAAGGATCCGGCTGCACGCCGGCCATCAGCGCGCTGAAGCGCTCGGCCGGGATGCCCTGCCCGGCCGCGCTGGCCTGCAGGGTCGACAGGCAGGAAGCAAACGCGGGATCGGGCTGCTGCGCGGTCGCCAGCGGGCTGGCCAGCAACGTGGCGAGCAGGATCAGCGAGCGGGTGGTCATGGTCATCCTTCGTGCCGCCATGGCCCCTGCATCATAACGGCAGTGATGAATCAGCGGCGACGCAGCAGGCGCAGGCCGAAGGCCGGTTGTGGCGCGACGGTGTCCCAGCGTCCGACCACTTCCAGCCCGGCCGCATCAAGCAGCTGCTGCAGGCTTTCATCAGTGTACTTGTGGCTGTATTCCACCTGGATGGCGTCGCCTGCGGCGAACCGGAACCGGTGGCCATCAAGGGTCACCTCCTGGTCGCGGTCACTGACCAGCTGGGTTTCGATGCGCAGCCGCGGCACGCTGTAGCGCGCACGGTGGTGGAAGGCCTGCAGGTCGAAATCGCTGCCGACCTGCTGGTTGAGGCGCTTGAGCAGGTTGAGGGTGAACGCGGCTGTGACTCCGGCCGCATCGTTGTAGGCCGCTTCCAGCGTCGCGGTGTCCTTGTGCAGGTCCACGCCGATCAGCGCCAGTCCGTCTTCGCCCATGGTCTGGCGCATGGCGCGCAGCAGGAACACCGCTTCATCGTGCTCGAAGTTGCCCAGGGTCGAACCGGGGAAGAACAGCAGGCGCCGCGCGGCTTCTTCTTCGGGCTCGGGCAAGTCTACCGGCTGGGTGAAATCGGCACAGACCGGCAGCATCTCGATGTCCGGATGGGCCGGTGCCAGGTGGTCGATGCTCGACAGCAGGGCGGCGCGCGAGATCTCGATCGGGGTATAGGCCACCGGCGCATCGAGCGCCTCCAGCAGCAGCGCGGTCTTGCGCCCGCTGCCGCTGCCCAGTTCGACCACGTGCACGCGCGATCCGACGCGCTGGGCGATCTCGGGCAGCGACTGTTCCAGCAGGGCCAGCTCGGTGCGGGTCGGGTAGTACTCGGGGGTGCGGGTGATCTGTTCGAACAGCGCCGAACCGGCGGCGTCGTAGAAATACTTGGAGGGCAGGCGTGGCGGCGTGGCGGACAGGCCGGCGATGGCGTCGGACAGCACCCGTTCGCGGCTGGGGGTCAGGTCGGTCAGCGCCTGCCGCGCCGCGTGTACGGTACTCATCGGACGATACTCATCAAAGTGCCTTTGCCAGGCGCACGCCGGAGAACTGCCAGCGCGCGGAGGGGTCGAAGAAATTGCGGTAGCTGGCACGCACGTGGCCGCGCGGCGTGGCGCAGCTGCCGCCGCGCAGGATCCACTGGCCACACATGAACTTGCCGTTGTATTCGCCGAGACTGCCCGGGAAGGTGGCGAAACCGGGATAGGGTCCATAGGCGCTGCTGGTCCATTCCCAGACATCGCCGTGCAGCTGCTGCAGGCCATCCGCTCCGCGTGGCGCGGACGGGTGCAGGCGATCGTCGTCGACGAAATGGCCGTCAGGGGCGTGCTGGGTGGCGGCCGCTTCCCACTCGAACTCGGTGGGCAGGCGCGCGCCGGCCCAGCGGGCGTAGGCATCGGCTTCGTAATAGCTGATATGGCAGACCGGCGCGTGCGGATCCAGCGCACGCCAGCCGCCGAGGGTGTATTCGCGCTCCAGCGCGTCATCCCAGTACAGCGGATGCCGCCACTGCTGGGCCTGGTTCAACGACCAGCCCTCGCTCATCCACAGCTGCACCTGCTGGTAGCCGCCATCGGCGATGAACGCGGCGAACTCGGCGTTGCTCGCCGGCCGGTTGGCGAGTGCGTGGGCGGGCACCAGCACGCGGTGGCGCGGGGATTCGTTGTCGTAGGCGAAATCGGCATCGGCGGGCCAGGCATGGGCGCCGATCCACGCGATGCGCTCCGGGCTGTCGATCCACTGCAGCGGCGTGGCGGCGCCGGCCACGGTGGCCAGGTCATCGCGGTAGGCCGGCTGCAGCGGATTGCTCCACAGCGCGTGCTTGATATCGGTCAGCAGCAGTTCCTGGTGCTGTTGTTCGTGCTGCAGGCCCAGTTGCAGGTGGTCCAGCGTTTCATCGCTCAGCGCGCGGTCCTGCAACAGGCGCAGCACCTGTCCGTCGATACGTTCGCGGTAGTCATACACCTGTTCCAGGCTGGGCCGGGACAGCAGGCCACGCTGCGGCCGCGCGTGTGCCGGGCCGATGGTTTCGTAGTAGCTGTTGAACAGGAAATGCCAGTCGGGTTGCAGCGGCTGGTAGCCCGCCTGCGCACCCAGCACGAAGCGTTCGAAGAACCACGTGGTGTGCGCAAGGTGCCACTTGGTGGGGCTGGCGTCGGCCATGCTCTGCACCATCGCGTCTTCAGCACTGAGCGGAGCAGCAAGCGCCACGCTGCGTTGGCGCACGTGGACGTAGAAGTCGGCCAGGGCGGCGTGGCGGGAAGGGTTCACGGGGGCGGTGGCGAGCAGGCTGTTCACGACAGGAAGCTTGGGTCAGCCGCGGTGAGGACCACGTCATCGACGCCCCCGGCCGGGCTGCTACAGCGCGTCCAGGTAGAACCAGTTCCCGTCGATGCGCTGGAAGCGGCTGTGCTCGGTCATCTTGACCACACTGCCGCCGCCGATTCGGTAGCGCGCGGTGAAGCGCACCTGCGCGCGGTCGCCGTCCTGCTGGTGCTCATGCACGCTCAGGCCGAGCCACTGGGTGCGCTGGCCGGGGGCATCGTCCAGGGACAGTTCCGCCGGACGGGTGTCGGGGTGCCAGCTGGAGAGCAGGTAGTCGGCACGCTGCAGCACGTAGGCGCTGTAGCGCGAGCGCATCAATTGCGCGGCATCGGCCGCCGGTTCGCCGGCATGGCAGCGGCCGCAGCACTCGGCATAGGGCTTGCCGAGGTCGCAGGGGCAGGTAGCGGGGACGGTCTGGCTCATGCCGCTATTTTTGCACGGCCGGCGCGCCGCGGACCGGCGGGCCACCGCGGCGTGGGCGTATCCTGTCGGCCCCCACTGCAGGCCTGAACCGTGCTGGACATGATTCCCCCCGAACTCTGGTGGCTGGTGGCCATCGCCTTCATTGCCGGCCTGGTCGATGCGGCGGTCGGCGGCGGCGGGCTGGTGCAGCTGCCGGGCCTGTTCACGGTGCTGCCGCAGCACTCCCCTGCCCTGCTGTTCGGCACCAACAAGTTCAGTTCGGCCTTCGGGACCGGGGCGGCGGCCTGGCGCTATGCGCGCAACGTGCGCTTCCCGTGGCGACCGGTGCTGTTCGCGGCGGCCACGGCCTTCGTCTTTTCGTTCCTGGGCGCGACGGCGGTCAGCCTGCTGCCCAAGGATGCGGTGCGCCCACTGGTGCTGGTGCTGCTGGTGGCGATGCTGGGCTACACGCTGTGGAAGAAGGATTTCGGCGCGCTGCACCGCCCGCGCGAGGTGGGCCGCCGCGAGCTGGTGATCGCGCTGGCGATCGGTGCGGCGATCGGCTTCTACGACGGCTTCTTCGGGCCGGGCACCGGCAGCTTCCTGATCTTCCTGTTCGTGCGTTTCTTCGGGCTGGATTTCCTGCGCGCCTCGGCGGCGTCGAAGGTGGTCAACCTGTCGACCAACTTCGCTGCGCTGTCGTTCTTCATGCCCACCGGCAACGTGTTGCTGCTGTTCGCCGTACCGATGGCGGTGGCCAACATCGTGGGATCGGTGGTCGGCACGCGGCTGGCCCTGCGCGGCGGGACGCCGTTCATCCGCAAGCTTTTCGTGGGCCTGGTGGTGGTGCTGATCGCGCGGATGGGCTGGGATACGTTTACTTGATGCTTCGCGGGACGGCACTGGTAGCGCCGAGCCATGCTCGGCGGGCACTGAGAGGTCGCCAGGCAAAGGACGCCGAGCATGGCTCGGCGCTACCAGGGCTCCCGCCCGCCCCGCACCCCGGTACCGTGCGTGCGCATCCGGGGGAGAGCGGGGGCCGCCCCGGCGATCAGGCGTCGGCGGGTTCGGCTTCGTTGGCCTGCTGACGGCTGCGTTCGGGCAGCTTGAGGCGCTTGCCTTCTTCATCGTATTCGATCAGCAGCACGCCGGAATCGTGGCGACCGCTGATTTCCACGAAGCAGGCGCCGCCGATGAACGGCTCCAGCGTCATCACCGATTTCAGCGGAGTGGCGACCACCATCTGGAAACCGAAGTTGTCGAAGATGTTCATCGCCAGCGCGGTGAACTCGTTGTCGGCCTTGTCGAAGGCTTCGTCGAGCACCACCGCAGCATAGCTGGGCAGCTGGCCATCGGCTCCACCCAACTGGTAACGCAGCGCCGCCGCCAGGCAGGTGGTGGCGAGCTTCTGCCGCTGGCCACCGGACTTGCCGGCACCACTGCGGTAGATCTCCACCTGCTGGCGGGTAGCGGCGTCCAGTTCCACACCGATGAACTCCACGTGCATGCGCACGTCCAGCACCAGCTCGCGCCAGCGCTTGTCTTCGCCTTCGGCCGAGCCCAGCCGGGTGACCAGCTGGCGCAGCACGGCGAACTGGGCTTCGGCCAGTTCACGCTGTTCGGTCTGCTGCTGGGACAGCACCTCGCGCAGGTGCTGGTGGAACTCCAGCACTTCCGGCAGGCGGCGGTCGCTGAGCTCGATGGTCAGCAGGGTGCCGCGGTTGAACGGCACCTGTTCCAGGCTGGCATTGACCTCGTCCAGGCGCTGGCCGATCGACTTGCGCGCCTCGGCGCTGTGCCGCTGCAGGGCCAGCAGGTTGTTCTTGCTCTGGTTCTGCAGCAGGTCGAAGAAGCGCTCTTCATGCTGTGGCAGGCCGTCGCGTTCCAGCCGTTCCAGGCGGGCCAGGAAATCATCGGCCGATGCCACCGACACGGTGAAGTCGCCGGACTCTTCCGGCCAACCCTGCACGAAGCGGCGGAAGCAGCCCAGCAGCTGGTTCTCGACCCGGTTGACGTCCTGCTGCGAGGACGACAGTGATTCGTTCAGCGCGTTGCTGACCTGGCGCATGTGCGCCTCCAGCGTTTCCAGGCTGAGCGCACCGAGCGCTTCCAGGCGTTCCTGCAGGCCCGCTTCCTGGGTGGCGCCCAGGGTCGGCAGCACCAGTGCGCGGCTCTGCTGGCGGGCACGGTCCAGGCGATCACGCTCCTTCACCAGCTGGCCGCGCTCGACCCGGGTATCTTCGTAGGTGCGTCGCGCCTGCTCGATGTCCGAACGCGCGGCGTCGATCTGCCGGGCCAGCTTTTCCAGGTCCGCGTTGCCTTCGCGCAGGCCGCGCAGGGTTGCTTCGATGTCGACCAGGCGCTGCTGCGGGGTGGCGACGTCGATCTCGTCCCAGCGGATGCCGGCCAACTGGTGGCAGGCCAGGCGGCGCTCATTGTCGAGATCGCGCTGCGCACGCAGGCGCGCGACGTCTTCGTCGCAGCCGGCGATCCGCTTTGCCAGCTCCTGCGCTTCCTTTTCGTACACGGCCAGCTTGTCGCGGTTGTTGAAGCCCAACAGCCAGCGGCGGCGGTCGGTCACCGCGCTGCGGTCATCCTTCTCGAAGCGGTCGCCCGGATGCTTGACCTGGCCTTCGCGGGTGATACCACGGTCGACGTTGCGCAGCTGGCGCGCGTCCACGCACTCGTAGTCGAAGCGCTTGCCCAGCTCGCGCCGCAGCCAGCCTTCGAACACGTGGTCGCGCAGTTCCAGCTTGTGCAGCAGCGAACGCGGCGACGGGTCACGCGCGAACGCCTCGTCGTTGCGACGCACGCGGTAATAGGTGAAACGCATGCCGAGGTGGGTGCGGTTCACCCAATCGGCGACCTCGTTGTAATGCTTGTCGTCGACCAGCAGCGACTGCGCGAACCCGAACAGCACGCGCTCGATCGCACCCTGCCACGGCAGGTCATCCTCGCGTACCTGGATCAGCTCGCCGACGAATGGCAGCGCCGCCTCGGGCAGGCCGGTTTCCTCCACCAGCCGTGCACGCAGTTTCTGCAGTGGCGCGGGGATGCTGGAGGTATTGCGCTGCATGGCATCCAGCTCGGCACGCACGTCGCCGAAGCGGCGCTCGTCATCGCGCCGGCCACCCAGCCGTTCGCTGATCGCATCATCCAGCGCCGAGGAGGCGCGCTTGCGGTCCAGCAGCTCGGTCGACGCCTGCTCCACCAGCGCGGCGAAGCCATGTGCATCCTCGGGAAGCGCCTGTTGCAGCTGTCCGGCGGCATCGCGGGCCTGGGCCTGCTTGGCCTGGCGACGGTCGCGCTCGGCTTCGGCACGGCCCTGTTCGCGTTCCAGTTCCTCGATCCGCTCACCGCCCTGCTGGCGCCGCTGCAGCTCCAGCTCGCCCAGCTTGGCGGTATGGTTGTCGAGGGCGGCGCGGCGCTGGGATTCCTCGCCCAGCAGGCCACGGTCGCGGGTGTCGAGTTCACGCAGGCGCGCATCGATCAACTGCTGGCGGCGCGATTCGCGGAAACTGTCGATGCCCAGCTTCAGCACTTCATCGTCGCTGCGACGGCGCTTGATCTGCTTCAGTTCGCTGTAATGCTCGCGCGCCGGCAGCAGCGTTTCCACCTGGCGACGTGCGGTGACCACGGCCTGGTGCGCGCCATCCAGTTCGGCGAAGTCGTTGACCAGCCGCTCGGCGGCATCGAAGGTCTTCGGCGTATCCAGCATGAAGTCGCGCAGGAAGACGTTGAGGTCGCCGAGGTTCTTGGCCGACTGGGTCTTGTGCAGCAGGCGCAGCGCCATTTCGTTGTCGATGCCGAGCAGGTGGCGGAAGCGCTCGGCATAACCGGCGAAGCTGTCGAAGTGGTGCACGTCTGCCAGCTTCTGCTTCAGCTTGCGCAGGTCCAGGTCGAAGCCGCCGAGATCCTTGGCGATGTCGAACGGGCGCTCGGCCACCAGGTAGTGCTTGCGCACATCGCCAGCGGTGGCGCCGTTGCCGGCGATCCAGAACAGCCGTACCAGGCTGACCACCCGGCCATCGCCGGCGCGGTATTCCAGCACCAGCGCGGTCCAGGTGGCCCCCTTGCGCAGGTACTGGGTGGCGATCTCGCCGGTGCCGCGGTCCTGCTGGTCGGCCCAGGCGCCACGCACGTAGGACACCAGGTTGCGGTCGCGGCCACTGCGCTCGGCTTCGCGCGCGGCGGCGTTGAAGTCGACGATGGCCGGCGGCACCAGCAGCGCGGACATCGCATCAAGCAGGGTCGACTTGCCCGAGCCGGAGCGGCCCACGAACAGGAAGCCGCGCTCGGCGATCGGCACTTCGGTCAGGCCGTTGAAGGTGCCCCAGTTGTGCACCTGCAGGCGGCGCATGCGGAACTGCTGCGTGCGCGGGTCGGGCAGGCCTTCGGTGAACAGGGCGGGAGTGTGCTTGGAAATGGCCATGGCGTGCTCGCTGGGATCAGGCTTCGGCAGCCGGGGTTTCGCGCAGCTGGCGGTACACCGCCGACAGCGCGGAGACGTCTTCGGCAGAGAACAGCAGCTTCAATGCGGGAGAGACTTCGTGGCGATCTTCCTGACCCGCCAGGCGGGTCAGGATGTGGTTGTCCTTCATCTTCTGCACGGCACTGGCCACGCGGCGGTTGAAGCCGGCGCGATCGGTGGACAGGTTTTTCTCGTACACCGCCAAGGCTTCGGCCATCTCGGCATCGGCGACCACCGCGCGGTTGCCGCGCGCATCGGCCTCGCCCAGTTGCTGGCGAAGGTACAGCAGCAGGACCGAGTCGATGAAGGTCAGCGGCGAGGTGCGCAGCAGCACCGGCGAATCCAGATCTTCGGTATCGGACTGGCGGGTGAAGGCAACACCACTCTCGCGGTCCAGCACCAGTTCCAGGAACAGGTCGGACAGGGAGGTGCGGATGGCGGCTTCGTTGCGCAGCAGCGCCGGCCACAGCTTGGCATGGCGCTGCTGGTCGATGCTCGGCCCGATCAGCAGCTGGCACAGCGCGCGGCGCGCGTCCTGCGGCAGCCGGCCGGTATCGCCCAGGTACAGCACGTCGTTGTTGCGGCGGGGCAACGGGGTGACCACTACCGGCTCGGCGTCGATGGCATCCTCGCCCTCGCCCAGGCGGGAGGATTCGATCGGATCTTCATTCCAGCTCATGGCGTTTCTCCTGGGTGAACCAAACCAGCGGGATGCGGGCGCGCCGCCATTGGCCATCGCCACCGCGCCAGTGGGCCAGCTCCTGCTCGCCCTCCACCACGGTGCCGAAGCGCGTGCCCAGCGACAGGTAACCGATCACGCTGCCCAGCCCCTGCGGCGCTTCGCGCTGCGACAGGGCCTGGGAAATGCTCAGCTTCGGCTGCATGCCAAGCAGGTCATGCAGGTCGCGGCGCAGGGTACGGAAGTCGATTTCGGACGATGCCACCAGGTCGCCCACGCTTTCCAGGCTGATCGCGGCGGCATCGTTGCGCTGCACGCTGCCATCCACCTGCGCGCTGCGTGGATCGTGCAGTTTCCACTGGGACCACGAACGCAGGCGGCTGGTGGTCAGCTGCAGGTCGCGGCCGATCGAACGCTGGGCCGGGAAATCATCGCGCAGGGCCAGTGCCTCGGCCTGCGCCTGTTTCAGCAGCTGGTTGAGCCGGCGCTGTTCCAGGTAACCGCGGCTCTGCACGAAACCGCGCAGGCTGCGGGCGAAGTGCTGCAGCACATCGTGGACCTGGCCGCCGCGCTCCAGCATGGTGCCGGTGAAGCCGCGCAGGAATGCGCGCTCGTTGCGGTCCAGGCGCCGCGCGAAGCCACGCGCCAGCACCGATTCCAGCGCGGCGTCCAGCTGTGCACTCTGTTCGGCATCGTTGAGCAGGCGCCAGAAGGCCTGGAAACTGCGGCCGGCGTCGCTCTCGCCGATCACGTCCACGCCTTCGAACAGCTTGGACAGCACGTCGCCACGCTCGCCTTCATCGTCGATGATGCGTTCGCGGAACTCGCGGTTCAGGCGTTCGAAGTCATCACGCACGCGGCGGAAGTCTTCGGTCAGTTCATCGGCCAGCCCGATGATCTGGCGGGCGCGTTCCAGTGCGCGCTTGCCATCCAGCGCCGCGACGCGGCCTTCGCCGACGCGGGCGATTTCCGCATCGATGCGGTCGCGCTCGTCGCGCAGCGCGGACAGCCGCGCATCCGGATCGGCTTCGGTCTGCGCGGCCAGCTGCGACAGCTGGTTGATCACCAGTGCCAGGCGGCTTTCGGTGGCGGCAACCCGGCTTTGTTCCAGGCTGTCGGCAAAGCGGATCGCCTGCAACGCCTGGGTGGACAGTTCGTACTGTTCCTGGTCGGCACCTTCGGGCAGGCGGCGTTCCAGCCAGCCCTGGGCCAGCCAATGCGCCACGTAGGCCTGCGCGGTGCGCGGCAGCTCACGTGACAGCTCTTCGCCGTTGAGCTGGTCCAGCGCGCGCTGCAGGCGCTCGTGCAGCACGGGCGCGGCCAGCGTGCGTTCGCCGTCCATCAGCAGGCCCTGCAACAGGCCGATGATCTCCGGCGCATGGTCGGCGGCGAGCAGCTTCCATTGCGGTTGTTCGCGCAGGTGGCGGTAACGGGTGATGCGTTCGCGATGCTTCATGCAGCGAGGGAATCCGGATAGGCGTGCAGCGGCGGCCGGGCGCGCGGCGGGAACGGCACCGGCCACGCGGGCCGGCACCGGTCAGACCGCACGATCAGCGCTTGCCGCCGACTTCGATGAAACGCAGGAATTCGGCGCGGGTGCGGGCATCTTCGCGGAAGCTGCCGAGCATCTTCGAGGTGACCATGCTGACGCCGCGCTTGTGGATGCCGCGGGTGGTCATGCACTCGTGGGCACCTTCGACCACTACGCCCACGCCGATCGGCTGCAGCACGTCCTGGATGCACTGGGCGATCTGCGCGGTCATCTTTTCCTGCACCTGGAAGCGGCGCGCATAGGCTTCCACCACGCGGGCCAGCTTGCTGATGCCCACGACCTTGCCGGCCGGCAGATAGCCGACGTGCACGCGGCCGATGATCGGCGCCATGTGGTGTTCGCAGTGGCTTTCGTATTCGATGTCGCGCAGCACGATCAGCTCGTCGTAGCCGGCAACCTCTTCGAAGGTGCGCTCCATGTAGGCACGCGGATCGTCGCGGTAGCCGCTGAACCAGTCGCCATAGGCCTCGGCGACCCGGCGCGGGGTATCCAGCAGGCCTTCGCGGGTCGGGTCTTCACCGGCCCAGCGCAGCAGGGTGCGCACGGCCTCTTCGGCCTGCGTCTGGGAAACATCGCCCTGCGGCGTCTTGGAATTGTTGTCGTTGCTCATTGCGAACTGCATCCCGAAGGGGTCGAGCATGGTAGCCGACCCGAGGGGGAGCCGTCCTGCCGCGACACTCCGCGGCCGGTCACCGTGGCACGGGTTCAGGGAAGACACAGGCATCCCTATTGATAGGAATGAAATTAGTAGTATCCTATCTATCTGCCATGAACACCTCACTCGACGAACGTACCCGGCTGCAGATGCAGCTCAGCTCCGGCCTGCTCCAGTCAGGCCGGCAATGGCAGCGCCTGGCCGACACCGCACTGGGCAGCCATGGCATTTCCACCGCCTGCACCATGCCGCTGCTGATGATCGGCCGCTCCGGCGGCGGCATCCGCCAGGTCACCCTGGCCCAGCAGCTGGGGCTTGAAGGCCCGTCGCTGGTGCGCCTGCTGGACAAGCTGTCGGCCAGTGGGCTGGTGCGCCGCGAATGCGATGCCAGCGACCGCCGCGCCAACCTGCTGTGGCTGACCGAGGAAGGCCAGGCGCTGGTCAGCGAGCTCGAACAGAAGCTGATCGGGCTGCGCCAGGAGGTGTTCGGCGAGCTGTCCATGGACGAGCTGCGCGCGGTGCTGAAGGTGTGGCAGCTGCTGTCCGCCGCCGTCGATCGCATTACGTAAGTTGTTTTCCCGGGGATGCCGCTGGCGTGCAGACGTCGGTGGCGTTCGCCCGTTGCGGTTGCCGTTCCCTCCCCCGTCTTGAGCCAGATCCCTGCCGATGCCCGGTGAATTCAGTCTCCATGGAGTATTCGTCCCAACCCTTCTTGGGCTGATGCTGCTCGCCTACGTGCTCAACAGCGGCCTGCGCGTGCTGTTGCAACGCAGTGGCGCCTATCGGCTGGTCTGGCACCCCGCCCTCTTCAACCTGGCCCTGTACGGCATCGTGCTCGGTGGGTTGTTCCACCTCCTGCGTTGGATGCAATCGTGAAAAAGATCATCGACAAAGCCCTGCCACCGGTGCTGACCGTGCTGGCGGTGATCGTGGCCCTGCTGGTGCTGCGCCAGCTGTGGGTCCATTACATGGACGAACCCTGGACCCGCGATGCGCACATCGGCGCCGACGTGGTGCAGGTCGCGCCCGATGTTTCCGGGCTGGTCGAAGCGGTGGACGTGGGCGACAACCAGGCGGTGGAGAAAGGCGCGCTGCTGTTCGTAGTGGACCGCGCGCGCTACCGGATCGCGCTGGAGCTGGCACGTGCGTCGCTGGCCGAACGGCAGGCCACGGTAGCCCAGCTGCGCCGCGAAATCGCCCGTGACCGCAGCCTGCAGGACCTGGTGGCCGGCGAGGATGCCGAAGTGCGCCGGGCCAGACTGCAGGCCGCGCAGGCCGCACAGGCCACCGCGCAGGCGGCGGTCGACCTGGCCGAACTGAACCTGGCGCGCACCGAAGTGCGTGCCCCGGCCGATGGCCAGATCAATGACCGCACCGTGCGCGTGGGCGACTACGTGACCGCCGGCAAGCCCGTGCTGGCCCTGCTGGATACCACCTCGTTCCGCGTGGATGGCTACTTCGAGGAGACCCGCCTGCGCGGCGTGGCCCCCGGCCAGCCGGTGGATATCCGCCTGATGGGCGAGGATGTGGCGCTGCACGGCCACGTGGAAAGCATGGCCGCCGGCATCGAAGACCGCTACCGCACCGATGGCAGCAGCCTGCTGCCCAACGTCACCCCGGCCTTCGACTGGGTCCGGCTGGCGCAGCGGATCCCGGTGCGCATCCGCATCGACGAGGTACCCGCCGGCGTACGGCTGATCTCCGGCCGCACCGCCACGGTGACCGTGGACCTCCACGGGACGGCCGCACACAAGGCCGGTGTCGCGCCGGTACGGGCGGGCCTGTGAACCTGCGCGCGCCCCTGCACCGGCTGCCGAGGCTGGCACTGATGATCACCCTGGCCGGCCTGGCCGCCTGCCGTACCGTCGGCCCGGATTACGCGCTGCCGGAAGATTCCGCGTTCAAGCGCCCGGCCGCCAACAGTGCCTTCATCGACACCGGCAACGCGCAGGTCGCGGCCAGTGCCGAACTGCCCGCCCGATGGTGGTCGCTGTACCAGGATCCGGTGCTGGATGGCCTGGTCGAACAGGCGCTGCGCGACAACCTGGAACTGAAGGCGGCCGATGCGCATCTGCGCCGCGCCGCAGCCCTGTACGAACAGGCCCTGGATGCCGGTGGCTTCGACTACGAGGCCGACGCCGGCGTCAGCCGTGCGCAGCTTTCGGCCGAATCGTTCCTGCTGGAACACGAACTGCCGCCGATCAACCTGGCTGACGGCAGGTTCGCGGTGAGTTACCAGTTCGACCTGTTCGGCAAGCTCAAGCGCGGTGCGGAAGCTGCGCATGCCGATGAGCAGTCGGTGGCCGCAGCGCGCGATATCGCGCGCATCACCGTGGTCGCCGAGGTGGCCGACAACTACCTGGAAATCTGCCACGCCAACCACGAACTGCACGTTGCCACCCATTCGCTGCAGCTGCAGCAGCGTGGCCGCCAGGTCACCCAGCGGTTGATCGCCGCCGGTCGCGGCACCGCGCCGGAGCTGGCCCGCGCCAATGCCCAGGTGGCGATGCTGGAAGCGGCGCTGCCACCGCTGCAGGCCAAGCGCCAGGCCGCTGCCTATTCGCTCGCCGCGCTGCTGGGGCAGACCCCCGGCCAGCTGCCGGCCGGCGTCGTGGACTGCAGCCACGCGCCGACATTGCAGCACCCGCTGCCGATCGGCGATGGCCGCGCGCTGCTGTCGCGTCGCCCGGACGTGCGCCAGGCCGAGCGCAGGCTGGCCGCAGCCACTGCGCGCATCGGCGTGGCCACCGCCGAGCTGTATCCGGATATCCGGCTGGGGGCCTCGGTCGGGGCGGCCGGCCTGCTGGCCGACTTTGGTGAGCCGCTGACCCAGCAGTGGTCGTTCGGTCCGCTGATCTCGTGGACGCTGCCTTCGTCGGGCACGCGCTCGCGCATCCGCGCCACCGAAGCCGGCGCCGACGCCGCGCTGGCCGAGTTCGACCAGACCGTGCTGCAGGCGCTGCGCGAGACCCAGACCGCGCTGGACCGGTATGCACAGGACCTGCGCCGCCTGCAGTCGCTGCAGGTGGCCCAGCAGCAGGCCACGCTGGCCGCCGAACAGAACCGCCGCCTGTACCAGGGCGGCCGCACGCCGTACCTGTCCAGCCTGGATGCCGACCGCAGCCTGGCCACCGCCGATGCCACCCTGGCCGATGCCCAGGCGCAGGTGTCGCGCGACCAGATCCATCTGTTCCTGGCGCTGGGCGGTGGCTGGGACGCTCCCGCCGCTGCCGCTGCCGTTCCCACGGCGGCGAGGTAGACGGCGATGCACGTGCTGCTGGACCGGCAAGGCTGGATGTTCTCGATCAAGACCTACCTGGCCTCGATCACCGCGCTGTACATCGGCCTGGCCGGCAATCTGTCGCGGCCCTACTGGGCGATGGCCACGGTCTACATCGTCAGCCAGCCGCTGCTGGGCCCGACCCGGGCCAAGGGCGTGTACCGCATCCTCGGCACCCTGCTGGCCGGTGCGGCCACCCTGCTGATGCTGCCGCACCTGGTGGAAACGCCGCTGCTGCTCAGCGCGGCGATGTCGCTGTGGCTGGCCGGCTGCCTGTTCCTGGCGCTGCTCAACCGCGGCCCGCGGGGCTATGCGTTCCTGCTGGCCGGCTATACCACCGCCTTCATCGGCTTCCCGGCGGTGACCTCGCCGGAACTGATCTTCGATACCGTGGTCGCCCGCAGCGAGGAGATCATCCTCGGCACGGTGGTGGCGGTGCTGTTCGCCGCGCTGGTGTTCCCGGCATCGGTGCGGCCGATGCTGACCGGCCGCATCGGCAACTGGATGGGCGATGCGGCGCAATGGTGCCGGCAGATCCTGGAGGGTGGTCGCGCGCATGCACCGCGCAACCGCCTGGCGGCCGACCTGGTGCAGTTCGAGGCGCTGATCGAGTTCCTGCGCCGCGACGATCCGCGCCATGCCGGCGCGGCGGTGTCGATGCAGCAGCTGCGCGAACGCATGCTGTTGCTGCTGCCGGTGCTGTCCTCCATCGCCGACCGGCTGGGCGTGCTGCGCCGCCACGGCGACGGCCTGCCCGCAGGCCTGGAACCCCTGGTGGAGGACATCCGCCACTGGCTAAACGCCGCCACCGACAGCCCCACGCATGACCAGCTGCGCACCCGCATCAGCGCATTGAAGCCACAGGTGGACGGTGACCTGCAGCACCTGCAGCTGGCCTCCCTGCTGCTGCGGCTGGAAGAACTGGTGGACCTGTGGGCGGACTGCCGCGCGCTGCACCACGCCATCGAGCAGGGCAGCGCGCCGCAGCACGCCGGCCACTACCGCATCAACACCCCGAGCGTGTCCGAAAGCCGCCACGTGGATTACGGCATGGCGCTGTTTTCCGCGCTCAGTGCAGGCATCGCCCTGATGAGCTACTGCGTGCTGTGGATCGGGCTGGGCTGGGAAGGCGGCGGCAACGGCGCGATGATGGCGGCGGTGGCGGCGGCGTTCTTCGCCGCGCAGGATGATCCCGCGCCCAGCATGATGTCCTTCCTGCTGTGGGCGGTGGTGGCCAGCGTGGTCGCCGGCATCTACCTGTTCGGGATCTTCCCGGCCGTGCACGATTTCGGCCTGCTGGTGCTGCTGCTGGCGGTGGTGTTCCTGCCGCTGGGCGTGCTGCTGCACCACCCGAAGACGATGCTGTTCGCGCTGCCGCTGACGGTGAACCTGGTAGCGCTGCTGAGCGTGCAGAACACCTACAGCGCCAACATCCAGAGCTTCGTCAATTCGGCGGTGGCGATGTTCATCGGGATTGGTTTTGCCGTGGTGATGACCCGCCTGTTCCGATCGGTGGGCGCTGAATGGACCGCGCGGCGGCTGGTACGACAGGGCTGGAGCACGCTGGCCGAAGCGGCCGAAGGGCGCGGCCAGCAGGATCGCAAGCGCTTCGCCGCGCGCATGCTGGACCTGCTGGGACTGCTGGCGCCGCGGCTGGCGGCGACCCCGGAAGGCAGCGACATCGCCTCGGTGGACATGCTGACCGAAGCCCGGGTGGGGCTGAACATCCTGCAGCTGCGGCGTGCCCGGCTGGAACTGCCCGAGCGCAGCCGCGAGGCGGTAGAGCGGATCCTGGCCGAGATCGCCGCGCACTACCGCCGCCAGGTGGCCGCGCGGCGTCCGCTGCCCGGTGCCCAGGCGCTGCGCGAAAGGCTGGACGCCTCGCTGTCGCGGGTCGGTGGGGTGGCCGCCAGCAAGGCCCGCGACGAAGCGCTGATGGGCCTGGTGGGCCTGCGCTTCGGGATGTTCCCGGACGCGGCAGCCGACAGCGTTGACCGTTGACGGCTGGCGGTAGCGCCGAGCCATGCTCGGCGGAATGCATCCGTTGCATGTCGCCCTGCCGGAAGCGCGCCGCTGCGCTCGCCGAGCATGGCTCGGCGCTACCGTTCCTGCGCCAGTTTCCCCGTCCAATGTCCGGCCCATTTCCGGCACGTTCTCCCGCCCGATGTCCCACCCGATCCCCGGCCCATTATCCGGCCCGTTTCCCCGTCCAATGTCCGGCCCGTTGGCCGCGCGGTGTCCACCCCCGCCCGGCCAGTCACCCCGCCGCAAGCAGCGGCGCGCTACCCTGCGCGTCCGCGCTTGCTGCGCACTTTCAACAGGAACATCCCGATGAGCTACGACATGATGGTCTTCGATGCCAGCGTGGCGCCGCGCGAAGCGACCGCCTTCATTGCCTGGTACGAGAAGCAGACCGACTGGAACGAGGATCACGACCATGACGATCCGAAGGTCGCCGCGCCGGCCCTGCAGGCCTGGTTCGCCGAGATCGCCGAACACTTCCCGCCGATGAACGGCCCGCTGTCCGATGATGAAGACGACCGCGACGAAGTGACCGACTACAGCATCGCGGCCCATGTCATCTACGGTTCGTTCGCCGATGAGGTGGCCGAGCGTGCGCATGAGATGGTGCAGGTGCTGGCCTTCCAGCACGGCCTGGGCTTCTTCGATGCCAGCAGCGATGAAGCCGCCATCGTGTACCCGGATGGCACCGTGCTGGTCCTGGAATAAGCGATGCCTGAGGCAGCGCCGGGCGATGCTCGGCGTGCATGAAGGCGTTACAGCGGCAGTTCGCCCTGCACCGCCTGTGCGCCCAGCCGCCATGCCAGCCCGGACAACCGGCTGGCGTGGCGCTGCAGGGCCTTCTCCAGCACCTCCGCAGGCCCCGCCAGGTGCAGCCGCGTACGCGCCCGGGTCAGCCCGGTGTACACCAGCTCGCGCGACAGCACCCGGCTGTCATGCCGTGGCAGCTGCAGCCACACTTCGTCGAATTCCGAACCCTGCGCCTTGTGCACGGTCATCGCGAACGCGCTTTCGTGCGCCGGCAAGGCCGCCGGATGGAATGCACGCGGATGCGCCATGTCATCGCCCGGGAACCAGGCGGCCATGCCGCCGCCGGCATCGCGCAGGCAGATGCCCACGTCGCCGTTGAACAGGCGGTGGCGGTAGCTGTTCTCGGTCACCAGCAACAGCCGGCCGTGGAAGTAGCCGGCGTTGGCACCGGCCAACAGGGTTTCGATGCGGTGGTTGAGCCCGCGCGCACCCTGCGGTCCTTCGCGCAGCGCGGTCAGCACCCGCAGCCGGCCGGCCTGCGCCAGGGCGATCGCCGGATCACCGCTGTCGGTGAGCGCGCGCCACTGCGCCAGCAGGTGTTCGCGCTGCTCCTGCAGCGGATCCAGCAGGCCTTCGTGGAAGCTGACCCCGGCCAGCGTTCCCTGCCGCAGCAGCGTCAGTGCCGCAGCACTGTCACCGGCGCGCACCGCCGTGGCCAAGGGGGCAAGGTCCAGCGCATCGCTCTGCCGGTAGCCGCGCTGCAACTGCACCCGGCGACCGGCGAACGGGGTCGGCGGCGCCTCCGCCCGCAGCGTGGCCGCGGCCATCAGCGGCTGCAGCGCGCGTGCATCGTCGTTGCGCGTGCCCTCTCCATCGCCGCTGGCACGCAGGATGGCGCTGAGCACATCGCCCGCCTCCACCGACGGCAACTGGTCCGGATCGCCGAGCAGGATCAATCGCGTCCCGCTGCCGATGGCCTCCACCAGCTTGGCCATCATCGGCAGGTCGATCATCGACGCTTCGTCGACCACCACCACGTCGAACGGCAACGGATTGTCGGCATGGTGGCGGAAGCGCGGGGAATCCGGGATCACGCCGAGCAGCCGGTGCAGGGTGGTGCCACTGCTGGGCAGCGTGGCGCACAGCTCCGGCGCCAGGCCTTCGGCCTGCAGTCGCTGCACCGCCAGGCGCAGGCTTTCAGCCATCCGTTCGGCGGCGCGCCCGGTCGGTGCGGCCAGCGCCACGCGCGGCGCCGGTTGGCCCGCCTGCACGGCGTGCGCGACCAGCAACAGCAACAGCCGCGCGATGGTGGTGGTCTTGCCGGTACCCGGTCCGCCGGTCACCAGCGCCAGCGGGTGGCGCAGGCTCACCGCCGCCGCGCGCGCCTGGTGGTCGACACGGCCGGCCGCCTGCGGGAACAACTGCGCGAACAGCGGCGCGATCGCCTCCAGCGCCACCGTCGGCAATGGATGCCGGCCGATGCGCTGCAGCCCTTCAGCCAGCTGCCGTTCGTATTCGCGGTAGCGGCGCAGATAGACCAGGCCGTTTTCCAGCACCAGCGGCGCATCGACGCTGATCGCATCGGCCTGCTCCGGGCGTGCCACCCACGGCGAGTCGTGCAGTTCCTGCAGCCACTGGCCAGCGCTCGGCCAGGCAAAGCTGCCTTCCACCAGTCGCTGCGGCTGCCCCGGATCGAAGCCTGCGTGCCCCTGCGACACTGCCAGCGAGGCCAGCGCGGCGGCGACCAGGATCGAAGGCGGGGTCTCCGGCCGCAGCCGCCCGAGGCTGAGCGCCAGCGCGTGGTCCAGCGTGCGCAGTTGGCCGGCGGCTTTCAGTTCGACCAGCAGGCTCATGCCACGCCTCCCACCACGCGGGCGACCAGCGCCGCCTGGGCGGCGTCACCGCCGGCGAACAGGGCATCCAGCGCATCCACCAGTGCGGGCTCGAAACGCGCTGCATGCACGCCCTCGCCGTCCATGCCCAGCCCGCGGCAGAACAGGTAGCGGATGCCGCCCATGTCGCGCGCGTAGTCGTAGCGGCTGCCCAGCCGGAAACGCAGCCAGCGATGCAGGGCGACGGTGTAGATCAATGCCTGCAGGTCGTATTCGCTGTGGCGCATGGCTGCGCGCAGCAGCTCCGGCGTATAGCCCGGCAAACGGTTGGATTTGTAATCGAGCACGTACCAGCGGCCCTCGCGCACGTAGGTCAGGTCGATCTTGCCGGTCATCAGCCCTTCCAGCTGGCGGCGCAGGCCGAAACCACGGCGCGCCGGCACGATGCCGAAGCGGTGCAGCAGCTGCAGCAGGGCGGGCACGGCGGTGGGCTGCATGGCGAAGTGGAACTCGATTTCCGCGCGGCGCTGGGCCGCGGGCAGGTCGTGCAGGGCACCGCCCTCGGGCAAGGGCACGGTCAGGGTGTGGCCGACCAGCGGCACCAGTACCTCGACACCGTCGTCCAGGTCGGCATCGGCGTAGCCTTCCTCGCGCAGCGCCTTGCGCAGCACCGCGGACTGGCCTTCCGGCGCCTGCTGGCCTGGCTGCCAGCCGCCCCAGGCGGCGAAGTCCGTGTTCTCCAGCGCATCGTGCAGCACGTTGCCGAAGCGGCTGCCCATGAAGCGCGGATCCACCGCGATGGTGTCCGGCTCACTGCCGGCCGGCAGCGCCGGTTCCAGGGGAAGTTCGGCACCGGCCGGTTCGTCGGCGGCGGGCGCGGGCACTTCAGTGGCGGCCGCATCGATCTCCTGCCCGGCATCGGCGTTGGCCAGCTGGGTGAAGCTGTACACCCACCAGTCGTGCGGCACCCGCCGTTCGATCAAACGCACCGGCGGCAGCTCGCCTTCGTCTTCCATCGCCAGCTGCGTCGGCCGGGTTGCCGGCGCGCGCTCATCGACCAGGATATCGGCATGCGCCGCCAACGCCGACAGGTCGCCCAGCATCGGCGCCAGCCGGGTCTTAGCCAGTCCGGCCAGGTCGCCGATGGCGATCCACAGCGCATGCTCGGCACGGGTCAGCCCCACGTACAGCAGGCGCGCATCCTCGGCGCGCTGCTCCTGGTCGCGCAGTGAGGTGGCCGCGTCCCAGGCCGCGTCCTTGTCCAGCTTCCAGTGCAGTTCGCGGCGATCCTGCGCGTGCACGGTGCAGTTGCTGGCGGTGTTCGGCGCGCCGCCGTCGATGCCGACGAACGGCAGGTAGACCAGCGGGTATTCCAGGCCCTTGCTCTTGTGCAGGGTGATGATCTGCACCCGGCGCGCGTCCGATTCCAGCCGCAGCAGCTGCTGTTCGTCGTTCTGGTCGGCATGCGCCATCTGGCCCTGCAGCCAGTCCAGCAGGCCGTGCATGCCCAGCGCCTGGGCCGAAGCCTCCTGCAGCAGCTCGCCCAGCTGCAGGTAATTGGTCAAGCGGCGTTCGCCGTCCAGCAGCGCCAGCAGGCGTTCGGCCTGGCCGGCGCAGGCATCGGCGATCACCGCGAACGGTCCGCCTCGGGTCCAGCGTTCGCGCCACTGCAACAGCTGCGCCTGGTAGCCGCGCTGCACGTCGCCGTCGCGTTCCATGCCGGCGATCGCCGCTGCATCCTGGCCCAGCAGCACCGTCGCCAGTGCCGCGCGCAGGCGCCCTTCATCGGCCGGCTGCAGCAGCGCCATCAGCAGCGCGCGCAGGTCCTGCGCTTCGCTGGTGGCGAACAGGCTCTGCTTGCCTGCGGCGACGGCGGGAATACCGGCCGCGGCCAGCCCACGCTGCACCAGCGTGGCTTCGCGGTGCGAACGCACCAGCACCGCGATGTCGCCCGGCTGTACCGGGCGACCGCGCAGTTCAGCGCGTCCGGCACGCGCGTCCACCAGCACCTGGTGGATGTCGGCCACGCAGGCGGCGCAGGCCACCTCGCGCGAGGGATCGGCGTTGAACGGGCGCCCGCCTTCGTTGCGCAGCACGCGCAGGGTCAGGCCCGGTGCCGGCTGGCCATCGCGCAGGTAGTCCGCATCACCGCGCACGCCACCGGCGGCCACCGGTTCGAACGGGATGCCCTCGTCCAGGAACGCGGTGGGCCCGGCGTTGTCGTACAGCGACTGCAACGCACGCAGCACGCTCGGGCGCGATCGGAAATTGCGGTCCAGCGCCGGTGCGACCTGCGCCCCGCGCTTGGCCTTGAGATAGGTATGGATGTCACCGCCGCGGAACCCGTAGATCGCCTGCTTGGGGTCCCCGATCAGGAACAACGCGGGCGGCAGCCCGGCCTCGCGCGTTTCTTCGCTGTCGCCGAACACGGTATGGAAGATGCCCCATTGGCGATCATCGGTGTCCTGGAATTCGTCCACCAGCGCGATGCGGTACTGGCTGCGCAGCTGCCGCACCAGGGTGTCGCGGTGCGGGCCGGCAAGCGCGTTGGCCACCCCGTCGATCAGGTCGTCATAGGTCTGCACGCGGCGTACGCGCTTGAGCGCATCCAGCCGCTGGCGGGCTTCGGCACGCAGGCCGTGCAGGAAGTTGATCGCGCGGCCGCGCAGCCAGTCCAGCCGCGCCTGCCGGACCTGCAGGTAATCGTGCAGTGCAGGCTGCAACGGCGATCCCGGCGTACGGCCGGCATGCGCTTTGTTGGTCTTCGCCTCCAGCGCAGCGGGCAGCAGCGCAGGCAGGCGCTCGCTGTCGAGCACCGTGGCCGGCCCGTCGTGCAGCGCCCAGTCGCGCAGCTGCGAACACAGCGGCTGCAGCCAGGTCAGTTTGTAGGAGGCGCCGTTGAGCCACTTGGCATCCACCGCTTCGCACAGCGCGCCGAAGAACGCGTCACCGTGATCGGCGATGGCCTGGCCCAGCGCATCGGTGGCCTGTTGCAGCCGCGGCGTCGGATCCTCACCGACCACGGCCGCCGGGGGCAGCAGCGGCAACGGCTTCAACAGATCAGGCAGGTCACCGGCCAGGGCCTCGGGGGTCTTCCACAGCCAGGTCAGCGCATCGATCGCTGATGCGTCACTGGCATGCACGCGCCACAGGTCGGCGGCCAGCTCTTCCAGCAGCGCACGGTCGCTGGCCAGCAGCTCCGGGGGATCGAAGGTATGCCCGCTTTCCAGCGCATGTTCGCGCAGCACGCGGGTGCAGAAGCCGTGGATGGTGAAGATCGCGGCGAGGTCGATCTCGTCGGCGGCGACCTGCAGGCGGCGCTGCAGCGCTGCGGCGCTTTCAGTGCCGGCGTCCAGGTGCCGCTGCAGCACCCAGCGGGTCAGCAGCACGTCCGGGGTATCGTCGTCGGCCGGGGCGCGATCCACCAGCTGCGCGGCCAGCGCCAGCCGTTCCCGGATGCGCTTGCGCAGCTCCTGGGTGGCCGCATCGGTGAAGGTCACCGCCAGCACCTGGCCGATGCGCAGGCCCTGTTCCACCACCAGCCGGGTGAACAGCGTGGCCAGGGTAAACGTCTTGCCGGTGCCGGCGCTGGCTTCGATCAGCTGCACCCCGTGCAGCGGCAGCGCCAGGTACGGATCATCGTGCAGGGTGTCCAGGTCGTTGTTCATGCGCCGCCCTCGCCGCCTTCATCGCGCAGCGCACGGCCTTCGCGCACCGCGCTGAACACTACGCGGCTGATATGCAGCAGGTCGGCGTAGCTGGCCTCGTCCTTGAACGGATCCTGCCCGCGCAGTGCAAGCTGGATCGCCTCGCCCTGCGCTTCGCCCCAGCTGCGGTCCGAGCCGTGCCAGCGCTTGGCGGCTTCGCTGAACTGCTTTTCCACAGGCGTGGTATGCAGTGTCCAGCCGGTGTACGGGCCGAACGGCAGCGGCTCACGCAGGCCGCGCGCGCGCAGCTGCAGCAGGCTGCGCAGTGCATCCCGGGCCTGGATGGGCGGCAACGCGGGCAGCAGGTGCGGGCCCACGCCGTTCTCGCCTTCATCGTGGAACTGCACCAGCGGCAGTGCATCGCCGGCGGCGTTGGCCAGCAGCCAGTCCAGCCCATGGCGGATCGCCGCATTGCCGTTCAGGCTGCCGGTGCGCAGGCGCACCAGGCCCGCGGGGTGGCGGTCAGCGACCCGGCCGTGCAGGCGCACACCGTCGATGTCGACCTCGTAGCGGCGGCTTTCCAGCGGTGCATTCCCCAGCCACTCGCGCAGTGCCAGCGCGTACGGGCGCGACTGCGCCTGCAGCGCATCGAAACCGCGTTCGCCCAGGGCGCCGGACGGCAGCAGCGCACGCGCGCGCAATCGCGGATACAACGGCGTGTCATCTTCCTGAAGCGTGGCCCGCACCACCGCCAGCTGCACGCTGCGCGCTTCGGCGCTGCGTTCGGACAGCACCAGCGGCTCCACGTCGTCGGTTTCCTGCAGGTCGCCGGGCAGGCGCAGGCCCAGCGACATCGACAGGAACTGGCCGGCGGGATCGACCAGGAAGCGGCGCAGTTCATCCAGCGACAGCCGCGACTCCACCGGTTCGGTGGTCGCGACCGGCGCGGGCAACGGCGAGCTGATCCAGGCTGGCAGCTGGCCACGGGCGCCGCCGGCGGTGGCCGCAGCAGGATGCCATTGGCGGCGATAGCTGAAACGCCTTGGGTCGCCGCCGCCGAACGCGGCCGGCGAGAACGGCTGCAAGGCATGCCGCACCACGAACTGCCGGGCGGCCTCGCGCGGTTCGGCGTGGTACTGCATCGCCGCGTCGATCAGTTCACTGACCAGCACAGAGGGCTCGCGCACGCTGCCATCGCGCGGGTCCGCGCCGAGGTAGCTCAGGTAGAACGCATCCTGCGCGGCGGCGAACAGCTGCAGGAACAGGAAGCGGTCATCCTCGCGCAGCGAACGGTCGCCCGGGCGGCGCCGCGCGCTGTCCAGTTCAGCGGTGAGCTGGTTCAGTCCGGCCGCCGGGTCACGGCGCGGGAAGTCGCCATCGTTGAGGCCCAGCACGCAGATCACCCGGAACGGCAGCAGGCGCATCGGCACCATGCGGCCGAAGCTGATGCCACCGGTCAACAGCGGTGCACGCGTATCGGCTTCGGCCAGGGCACCGGCGAAATGCGAGCGGATCACCTCGGCCGGCACACGGCCTTCGAAGCCGGCCTTGTCCGCGTCTTCGGCGAACTGGTTGATCAGCCGGCGCAGGCGTTCCAGCGCACGCTGGCTGTTCGGCGACGACGGCGGGGTCGGCAGCAGCGCGTCGAGCAGGCCCAGCAGGCGTTGCCGCCACTGCGTCGGTGACAGCGTTTCACCCAGCCGCTGCTGGTACACGGCCAACACGCGCAGCAGGCGTAGCAAGCGGTCCAGCGCCTCCAGCGCACTGCCTTCCAGTTCCGGCCACGGGGCCACGCCGGCGATGTCGCCGTCGCTGCCGCTGGCATGGCCGAGCAGCAGCCGGTCCAGCGCGAACTGCCAGGTAAAGGCGTCGTCGGCCGGGGCCTGGTGCTGGCGGCGGTGGTCGGCGCTGAGCCCCCAGCGCGCGCCCGCTGCCTGCAGCCAGTCGTGCAGGCGATCAAACGCGGCGGCATCCAGTCCGGCCGCTTCGGCCAGCGGCGCACTGGCCAGCAGGTCCAGCACTTCGTTCAAGCCGAAGCGCGACACCGGCAGGCCCAGCAGGTGCACGAAGACATCGGCCAGCGGCTCGCCGGCCAACGGGCTGGTATCGGCCAGCGCGTAGGGAATGTGGTCCTCGCCGCCGCTGCGCCCGCCGAACACCGCCTCCAGGTACGGCACGTAGGGATCGATGTCCGGGGCCAGCACGGCGATATCGCGCGCCTGCAGCGGCGGATCGAAGCGTGGGTCCTGCAGCAGGCCCCGCAGCTGGTCATGCAGCACCTGCAGTTCGCGCAGGCGGGTATGGCAGGCATGTACCTGCAGGCTGGGATCGTCCAGCCGCAACGCGGGCAACAGCGGGCCCGAAGGCAGGCCGCGGCGGTGGAAGAGGTCGCGCTGCAGCCGGTGCAGCAGGCTGTCGGACAGGCCGCCCTGGTCCATCGGCGGGCGTAGGTCGTCCTCGGGATCGTCGTAGGCGCCGATCTCGCCGGACGGATGCACCACTTCGTAGCTGCCCAGCACCGCCATGAAATCGCGCCCGGCCGCGCCCCAGGCTTCCAGCAGGCGGTTCTCGCCGGCGGCCTCGCCGAAGGGATCCGGCGCGCCGCTGCGCAGCTTTTCGCCCAGCGTCTGCAGGTCGCCCCAGTAGGCCTGCACCGGGGTGGGCAGGTAGAAATGCAGCTCGCCTACGCGCGCCTGGGTGGCCATCACCCGCAGCACGTCGGGCGAAATGTTCAGCGTGGCGAACGCGGAAAGGCGCAGCGGCAGGCCCTGCGGCAACGGTTTGCCGGCGCCTTCGAACTGCTCCAGGTAGGCCTGGATGCGGCGCGCGCGGTAGCCACGTCCCTGGGCGATGGCACGCCACAGGATCGCCTGTGGATCCTGGGGATCGGCACCGGCGTCCCAGCGCAGCAGCCAGTCGCGGCGCCAGGCCTGGTATTTTTCGAACACGCTGGCCAGCTCGCCGGCCAGCGCCCAGGGCTTGAGCGGATCGCCGCCGGACAGGTAGCTGTGCAGCGCGCGCATCGGCGGCTGCGCCATCAGCAAGTCGTCACCGAGCGCGGCATACAGGCGCCAATGCAGGGCCGCCGCGTCCAGGTCCTCGGCTTCGCCGGGCACGTTGGCATTCAAGGCGCGCGCCACGAACTCACCCGGGGTCAGGAACTCCAGGTTGGCGGCCACGCCGTACTCGGCCGCCAGGGTGGACTGCAACCAGCGCCGCATCGCCACCTGCGGGATCAGCACCACTTCCGGGTCCAGCAGCGGCTGTCCAGGCAACGGCGCACGCACGTGCCGCGCCAGCAACGCGGCAAGCACGTCCAGCGAGTTGGAATGGTAAAGGCGGAAATCGCTGGAGGGGTCGCTCATTGCATACAGTTTGCCGCAGCGGCGTGCTAAATGAATGCTGGACGCATCCGGCCCGCCTATTGCTTCACGTTGATTGTTCCGCCGCGCCGCTCGACTGTCCCGGCGCGGCTGCGCCCGTGCCGCAACGACGCATGCGACAATACTGGACGGTCCAGTACGCTTATGTTCAGCGCCACGCCCTGATCCTTCAACGTTGGAAAATTGTTAAATGGTGCCCATGCAGGCTTCCACGACTCCTCTGGTGCAGTTGACCAACGTCCGCATCGAGCGCGGCGGACGCACGATCCTGCGCGATGTGTCGCTGCAGGTGCCGCAGGGCAGCATCACCGCCGTGCTCGGTCCGTCCGGCAGTGGCAAGTCGACCCTGCTGGCCGCGCTGACCGGGGAGCTGCGTCCGGTACAGGGCGACGTTACCCTGTTCGGCAAGCCGATCCCGACCGACAACCGCGACCTGCTGGAAATGCGCAAGAGCGTCGGTGTGCTGCTGCAGGGCAACGGGCTGCTGACCGACCTCACCGTAGGTGAGAACGTGGCGCTGCCGCTGCGCGCGCATACCCGGCTGCCGGTCGCCGTGCGCGAGCGCCTGGTGCAGATGAAGCTGCATGCGGTGGGCCTGCTTTCGGCCGGCGATGCCTGGCCGCGCGAACTGTCCGGCGGCATGGCACGGCGCGTCGCGCTGGCCCGCGCGCTGGCGCTGGACCCGCCGCTGATGATCTATGACGAGCCGCTGACCGGGCTGGACCCGATCGCCTCGGGGGTCATCATGAGCCTGATCCAGCGCCTCAACCACAGCCTGGGCCTGACCAGCATCATCGTCAGCCACCACGTGCACGAGACCCTGCCGATCTGCGACCAGGTGATCGCCATCGCCAACGGTGGCGTGGTGTTCCAGGGCAGCCCGGCCGCGCTGGAAGCCAGCCAGGATCCGTTGCTGCAGCAGTTCCTGCACGGCCGCCCGGATGGCCCGATCCCGTTCGACGCCGCGCCCCGCGCGAGGACTGCCTGATGCCCTTCGTTGCCGCCACCCGCTCACTGGGCCGCGCCGGTCTGTTTTCGCTGACCGTGCTGCGCGGCTCGCTGCCGACCGCCGATTTCCTGGCCGAACTGACCCGCGAGATCTACAAGATCGGCGCACGCTCGCTGCCGATCATCGCCGTCGGCGGGGCGTTCGTCGGCCTGGTGCTGACCCTGCAGGGCTATCGCACGCTGACCACCTTCGGCGCGGCCGATGCGCTGTCCACGCTGCTGGGCCTGTCGCTGTACCGCGAGCTGGCGCCGGTGCTGACCGCGCTGTTGTTCATCGGCCGCGCTGGCAGCTCGATCGCCGCCGAACTGGGCCTGATGCGCGCCACCGACCAGATCAAGGCGCTGGAGCTGATGGCCATCGACCCGATCGCCAAGGCCGTGGCCCCGCGTTTCTGGGCGGCGGTGCTGACCGTGCCGCTGCTCACCGGGGTGTTCTGCTCGCTGGCGATCTCGGCCAGTTACTTCGAAGCGGTGCACCTGCTGGGACTGGACAACGGCGTGTTCTGGTCGGCGCTGCGCAACAGCGTGGACTTCTGGAACGACTTCGGCGTGGCGATGCTGAAATCGGCCATCTTCGGCGGCACCGCGGCGCTGGTGGCCTCGTACGTGGGCTTCCACGCCGAGCCCACCATCGAAGGCACCTCCGTCGCCACCACCCGCGCGGTGGTCAACGCCTCGCTGCTGGTGCTGATGTTCAACTTCGTGCTGTCGGCCATGCTGTTCCAGTAACTGTATTCCTTCCTGGTTCCGGCGCTTGCCAGCGCGGGAACGACCTGAACCTCCCGCCCCGTACATGCCGGGGCACCTGTCAAAAATGGTGAAATGAACATGGCCATCCGCGGTCCCAGACTGGAATTTTCCGTCGGCGCCTTCCTGCTGCTGGCACTGGCCTCGCTGTTGGTACTGGCGGTCGCTTCGACCAACCAGCGCTGGGGCCTGGGCGGTGGCGGCTACGAGCTGAAGGCCCGTTTCTCGCAGATCGGCCAGCTGCGCAAGCAGGCGCCGGTGAAGATCGGCGGGGTCAACGTCGGCCAGGTGGCGGCCATCGACCTGGATCCGGTCAAGTTCGATTCCATCGTCACCATCAAGATGGACGGCAAGTTCAAGGACCTGCCGGCCGACACCTCCGCCGGCATCTTCACCAGCGGCCTGCTCGGCGAGAGCTATATCGGCCTGCAACCGGGCGGCGATCCGGACGTGCTGAAGGGCGGTGATGAAATCGTGTTCACCCAGCCAGCGGTAGACCTGATCCAGCTGGTCGGCAAATACATGTTCAGTGGTGGCGGCGCCGGTGGCGACGCAGCCCCGTCCAACGAATCCCACGACGGCGCGCCCGCGCCCGCTACGGAAACCCAACCATGAAAATGAAACTGCTCCCGCTCCTGCTCGCTTCGACCCTGCTGGCCGCCGCTCCGCTGATCGCATCGGCACAGGCGCCTGCCGCTGCCGCCGCCACCCAGGGCCAGGCCGGCAAGACCGTGATCGATGCCAGTACCCGCATCATGACCACCCTGCAGCAGCGCAAAGCCGAGTTCAGCAAGGACCCGACCGCGCTGCGCAACTTCATCAACAGCGAGCTCAACCGCACCTTCGACCGCGATTACGCGGCACGCCTGGTACTGGGCGCGCATTCGCGCGGTGCCTCCGATGCGGACATCAAGCTGTTCGCCGATGCCATGGCCGACAACCTGATGCAGCGTTACGGTTCGGCCCTGCTGAACATCCAGGGCCGGCCGAGCTTCCGCCTGAAGGGCGAGAGCCCGTTGCCGGGCAACCGCGGCGTGCGCGTGGCCACCGAACTGGTGCGCTCGGGCGACCAGCCGACCCCGGTCGAGTACCTGATGCGCAACACCGGTGGCCAGTGGAAGATCTTCGACGTCAACATCGAAGGCATCTCCTACGTGCAGACCTTCCGCAACCAGTTCGACGCCCCGCTGCGCCAGAAGGGCATCAAGCAGGTCGCCACCGAGCTGCGCAGCGGCAGCATGCAGGCCGGAACCCCGGGCAATGGCAAGTAACACCGCCCAGGCCCGGCTGGACCAGGGCACCCTGCACCTGTCCGGCGTGCTGGACCGCAGCGCGGTGATCGCGCTGTGGCCGCAGCTGCAGTCGCTGGGGAACGGCGCGCAGGCGCTGGACCTGACCGACGTGCCGCGCGTGGACAGCGCCGGCGTGGCCTTGCTGGCCGAACTCGCCGCGCGAGCGCGGCAGCAGGGACGGACGCTGGCCATCAACGGCTCGCCGGCCGGCCTGACCGAACTGGAGGCGGCCTACCGGCTGTCTGCAGACCTTGATTTCAATGCCCCTTCTGCCGCGAGCTGACATGAACGTCGTACGCATACTCCCCCTGTTCGTCCTGGTCGCAACGCTCAGCGCGTGTGCTGCCAAACCGGCCCGTGACAGCGCCCCCAGCGCCGGCACCGTGGTCCCTGCAACCGAAGCGCCGGTCGCCGATGCAGCTCCCGCCCCGGTCGTCGACGATGCGTCCGCCAGCGCCGACGCCACGCCGGTTGCAGGGTCGCCAACGCCCGCCGCCGCGGCGCCGCCCACCGTGGATGCCGATGGTGATGGCACGCCCGATGCATCCGAAGACGACTTCGCCGCGCTGTACGGCAGCGATGGGGTCAGCGGCGGATCCGCAGCCGCCTACGATCCGTGGGAACCGCTCAACCGCCGCGTGCATCGCTTCAACGTGGTGGTGGACAACGCCGTCGCGCGTCCGCTGGCGATCGCCTACACCAACGTGGTGCCGCGCTTCGCACGCACCGGTGTGAGCAATTTCTTCAGCAACATCCGCTCGCCGGTGACCATCGTCAACCAGTTCCTGCAGGGCCGTCCGGACGATGCCTGGGACACCATGGGCCGCTTCCTGATGAACAGCACGCTGGGCATCGGCGGGCTGTTCGATCCGGCCAGCAAGGCGATGATTGCCAACCGCAAGGAAGACTTCGGCCAGACGCTCGGTGCGTGGGGCTGGCGTCCGTCGCGCTATGTGGAACTGCCGTTCTTCGGGCCGCGTACCGTGCGTGATGTGTTCGGCCTGGCCGGCGACATTCCGCTGTCGCCGATCCGCCAGATCGAAGAAGACAAGGTGCGCATCGGCCTGCAGGGCCTGCAGCTGGTGGACGCGCGTTCGCAGCTGCTGGCCGCCGATGACATCCGTTCCAGCGCCGTGGACGAATACGCCCTGGTGCGTGATGCGTGGCTGCAGCGCCGCAACTACCAGATCGAGAACGACCTGCGCGGCAAGCATGCGCGCGGCAACGACGACCTGGATTCGCCGATTCCGGTGGATGCGATGCCGATGCCGCAGTGGGGCAACTGACGGTCGTTGCAGCGAACGGCCAAGCGGGTTCACGCCATCGCATTCGCGCTGTCGCTCCCACGCTTTGCTGCGCAAACCGTGGGCCCCGTCTCACCACCATCCACACCCAGCCGCTTCGCGGCCGCCCCTGACTCAGGGGCTCCCTCCACCAGAGGGGCCACGGGGGCCATCGGTAGCGCCGACCCATGGTCGGCGGCTCTTCATCGCGGTGCCTGATGGATTCCGCCGACCATGGGTCGGCGCTACCGCTTTTCTTTTTCTTTACGTGGCGGGACGCGGGCGCGGACGGTCAGGGCCGGGCGGGAGGGGTTGGTGGGGGCGTGGAGCGCCAGGGATGGCGCGACACGAGGCCCGCATGGATGCGGTATTTGCCGTCCCCCACCAGCCCCTCCTGCCCGGCCCAACCCAGTGACCCGGCTGTAGTGCGACCCACCACGAGGGGCTCCGCCGTTCGCCGGATCAGGCCGCCAGTGCGGCGTCCACGGCCTCGCGCACGCGTGCGTCGTCCGCCGTCACGTCCGGGGCGAAACGGGCGATGACCTGGCCGTCGCGGCCGATCAGGAACTTCTCGAAATTCCACAGGATGCCCGGTGCCGGCTGGGCCAGGTCCTTGGCGGCCAGGCGCTCGCGCATCGGGCCTTCCCCGATCGCCTGCGGCTGCGCGGCGATCAGCTGCTGGTACAACGGATGCACGTCATCGCCGGCCACGCTGATCTTGGCGAACATCGGGAAACTGACGTCATAGGTCAGCTGGCAGAACTGCTGGATGTCCGCTTCGCTGCCTGGCTCCTGGCCGAGGAAGTTGTTGGCCGGGAAACCGAGGACTTCAAGGCCATGCGCCTGCTTTTCCACGTACAGCGTCTGCAGGCCTTCGTACTGCGGAGTCAGGCCGCACTTGGAGGCGACGTTGACCACCAGCAGCACCTTGCCACGGTAATCGGCCAGCGAGGCCGGCTGGCCCTCGATGGTGGTGACGGGAATATCCTGGATCGACTGGGTCACGGCGGACTCCTGGTTAGAGATTGAAAGGGAGGCATCACGCAGGGGACGCGCGGCAGCGCGCGCTCAATCCACGCAGATCGTGCCTTGGGCAACGCCGCCATCGATGCGCTGGCGGCAGCCGAAGTTTTCGCTGGCATCGCGCTGGCACACACCGGAGGCCGGCGAACCGGCAACCACTTCACCGATCGCCAGGCACTGGCCACTGCAGTCGGCCTTGGCATTGCAGGTCTTGCCGGCGTCGGCATACGGCACCACGCACTGCACGCGCTGCAGGCGACCCAGCGGACGCAGCTCACCGCCCTTCGCGGTGCACGCGGCAGCGTCCAGCGCAGCCACGGCCGGCACCGTGTCGGCGGCCGTCGTGGGGGCATCCGGACGGCTGCCACCGAAAGCACAACCGGCGAGGGAGGTCACCAGCAACAGGCTGGCCAGCAGGGAAAGGCGCATCGGCGGTATCCATCAGGGTGCGAATGAGACGCCGAGGATACCGAAGCGATGTGTCTACTCCCCGTCAGGCGCCACCAGTTGCTGCACGGTGTCAGGCTGCAGTTCAGGCGGCAATGCCTTCTTGGCCTTGCTGCCCAGCTCGGCCAATCGTCGCGCGCGGCTGATCGCCGAATGGCGTGAATCCTGCAGGCGGTTGCGGGCATTGGAGAAGGCGGCGGTGGCGTCTTCGAGCTTCTTGCCGACGTTGTTGAAATCGGTCAGGAACGCCATCAGCGCGTCCAGCACCAGTCCCCCGGCGTCGCTGATCTGCAGCGCCTGCTTCTGCACCTTGTCGCGCGTCCACAGCCGTTCGGCCACGCGCAGCAGCGCCATCAGCGTGTTGGGCGAAGCAAACACCACCTTGTTGTCGAAGGCATAGGTCTGCAGCGAAGGATCGGCCGACAGCGCCGCCGACAAGGCCCCTTCGATCGGCACGAAGGCGATGGTCACATCCAGCGTCTGCTCTTCGCCCATCGCCTTGGGATAGTTGCGCACGCCGAGGTCGCGCACGTGCGCGCGCAGTGCGGTGGCATGCCGCAGCAGGGCCTCGCCACTGGCTTCGGGGGTCACCGCGTTCATCGCTTCCTGCCATGCCACCAGGTTGACCTTGCTGTCGACCACGATGCTGCGCTGGTCCGGGAAGTTCACCACCACGTCCGGGCGCAGTCGCTCGCCTTCGTCATCCACCACGTGCTGCTGGCGCTTGTAGTGCACGCCTTCTTCCAGCCCAGAACCACGCAGCACGGTTTCCAGCATCAGTTCGCCCCAGTCGCCGCGCACCTTCGCATTGCCTTTCAAGGCATTGGTCAGTGCCGCCGCCTGCGAGGCCATGTCCTGGTTGAGCGTCTTCAGTTCGCCCACCGCACCGAGCAGGCTGGCGCGTTCGCGGGCTTCTTCGGCGTACAACACGTCGACCCGGCCGCGGAATTCCTGCAGGCGCTCGGTGAAGGGTTTCAGCAGGTTCTCGATGTCCTGCCGCGACTGCCCGGTGGCATGGCGTACGTTCTTCTCGAACTGCTGGCCGCGCTCTTCGAAGACCTTCCCAGCCAGTTCGGCGAAGGCGCCGCTCAGCTTTTCCTTGGCGCTGTCCAGGTAGGCGCGCAGTTCGTCGCTGGCCTGCTGGGAGTGCTGCAGGTTGGCCTGCAGGCGGGTGTGTTCGCCATGCAGCTGCTGGTAGCTCTCGCGCTGGGCGTGCAGCTGCTGCTGCACTTCCTGCAGCTGTGCCTGCAGCTGCTGCAGGGCGTTGCCGCGTTCGACCAGGCGGGTGTCGCGCTCGCTGGCCAGTGCGGCGTCGCGTTCGATGCGCCCCTGTGCCGCGCTGAGTGCCTGCTGTGCTTCCAGGCCACGGCGGCGTTCGCCTTCGATGTCGTCCTGCAGCGACTGCAGGCGTCCACGCAGTTGGCCGGCGTCGACCTGCGCGGCCAGGCTGCGGTCGCGTTCTTCGGCCAGGGCCTGGCGCAGGGCGTCCAGTTCGTGGGTGTCGGTGCCGCCGCCGGAGCGGCGCAGCACCACCACCAGCAGGACAAGGATGACGGCCAGCAACAGCACGGCCAGTAGAGCAAGCGTCTGGGTTTCCATGCGCCTAGTTTAGGCGGGTGCCGTCTCATGCGCTGCGTCGGGGGTGATCGAGCGGGTTGGACCCCCTCGCGGCTGTCAGCCTTCAAGCAGGGTCTTGGTGTCGCGTGGGGCGGGGAGGTTATGCGGGGCACGCGCAAGTACGTCCATGTAGCTCTTCGCGGCTCCTGCCGCTCAAGGCCCCGCATAACCTCCCCGCCCCACCCGCTGACAGTTTTTCGCGCGCTGCCAGCCGCGTTTGAAGGAAAGAGAGAGGGGTCAGAGTCCTTTTGCGTGCAAAAGGACTCTGACCCCGGTGCTGGCCCCGATGCCTGAGTGGCTTACCAGCCTTCCAGCACGATCTTGCCCTTGGCTTTCTGGCTTTCGATCAGTGCGTGCGCGCGGCGCAGGTTGGCGGCGTTGATGCGGCCCAGGTTTTCGCCCAGCGTGGTGCGCAGTACGCCGGCGTCGATCAGGCCGGCGACGCGGTTGAGCAGGGCGTGCTGCTGCTGCATGTCGGCGGTCTGGTGCAGCGGCCGGGCGAACATGAACTCCCAGTGCAGCGAGGCGCATTTGCGCTTCAGCGCCATCACGTCCAGCTGGCCGGGGTCGTCGATCAGGCCGAGCTGGCCCTGCGGTGCGAGTACTTCGATGATCTGCGCGTAATGCTGGTCGGTGTGGGTCAGGCTGGCCACGTGTTCGACATGCGCGATGCCAAGCCGCGCCAGGCCTTCGGACAGCGGCTGGCTGTGGTCGATGACATGGTGCGCGCCCAGTGCGTACACCCAGTCCTGGGTTTCCGGGCGCGAGGCGGTGCCGATTACGGTCAGCTTGGTCAGCTGGCGTGCCAGCTGCACCAGGATCGAGCCGACGCCACCGGCCGCGCCGATCACCAGCAGGGTCTGACCTTCGCCGGTGCCCTCGGCGATGCGCAGGCGGTCGAACAGCAGTTCCCATGCGGTGATCGCGGTCAGCGGCAGTGCCGCGGCGCTGGCGTCGTCCAGGCTGGACGGCTTGCGGCCGACGATGCGCTCGTCCACCAGCTGGTATTCGGCATTGCTGCCGGCACGATCGATGGCGCCGGCGTAGTAGACCTCGTCACCGGTCTGGAACAGGGTGACATCACTGCCAACGGCATCCACAACGCCGACTGCGTCGAAGCCGAGCACGCGTGGGCTTTCGGTGGCGGCATTGCGGCGCACCTTGGCGTCGACCGGATTCACCGCCACTGCCTTGACCGCCACGCGCAGGTCGCGTGGGCCCGGGGTGGGGGTGTCCAGATCGATATCGACCAGCGATTTGGCGTCGTCCGGCGACAGGCCGGCGTGGGTATAGGCAACAGCGCGCATGGGTTGACTCCGCAGCGGGGGGGATGCGCTCAGGATGGACGCTGCAGGTGACGCTGGAAAGGCGCAGAATCAGGCATCACTTTCTCTTTTGTGGTGAAAATGGTCCGGTTCGACGACCTGCAGCTGTTCGTGCGTACCGCGGCGCTGGGCAGTTTCAGCAGCGCAGCGCGCGAGGTGGACCTGCTGCCCGGCCAGGTGGCCGCAGCGATCGCGCGGCTGGAGCGCGAGCTCGACCTGCGGCTGTTCGTGCGCACCACGCGCAGCCTGCGCCTGACGGCCGAGGGCGCGCAGTACCTGCCGTATGCGCAGGAAGGCCTGGCAGCGCTGCGCGAGGGCCAGGCGCGGGTACAGGGCGAAGCCGCCGAACTGGCCGGCACCCTGCAGGTGGCGGCGCCATCGGACCTGGGCCGCAATGTGCTGCTGCCCTGGCTGACCGCGTTCCGTCGCGCGCATCCGCGGCTGCAGCTGCATCTGCAGCTGTCCGACCAGGTGGCCGACGTGTTCCGCGATCCGGTGGATATCGCTTTCCGGCTGGGTCGCTTCGACAACGCCAGCTATGTCGCCCTGCCGCTGCTGGCGGACAACCGCCGCGTGCTGGTGGCGTCTCCCGCCTACCTGCAGGCGCACCCGGCACCGGGCAGCCTGGATGCGCTGAAGGACCACGCCTGCCTGCTCTACCAGCTGGGCGGGCGCACCCACGACCGCTGGAGTTTCGAACAGGACGGCCGCCGCAGCGTGGTGGCGGTGCGTGGCGCGCTGCTGTGCGACGACGCCGACGTGGTGCGGCGCTGGGCGGTGGCCGGGGAAGGCATCGCCTACAAATCGTGGCTGGATGTCGGCGATGACGTGCGTGCAGGACGCCTGCAGGTATTGCTGGACGGCCAGGGCGAGAGCCTGCCGTTGAACCTGGTCTGCCCGCACCGCAAGCAGTTTTCGCCGGCGGTGCGGCAGCTGCATGGGTTTCTGGGTGAGCGGCTGACGCCGTTGCTGGAAGGGTTGCCCACCGCCCGGTAGTGACGGCCGCTGGCCATCAGCTCTCCGCATTGGGGGGTGACGACCGTTGGTCGTCACCGCGCTGCCGCTGCGCTCGCCGAGCATGGCTCGGCGCTACCGAACCCGTTGCCGCGGTAGTGACGGCCGCTGGCCGTCTCTACAATGAAGCCCCCTGCGTTGAACGAGTGAGCCGCCATGCCGTGGATGGGCATCCAGGATCTGTGGACCTTCCTGGTCGCCGTGCTGGTGTTCCTGGCCCTGCCGGGCCCAGGCACCTTCACCCTGCTCACCGCCACCGGCCGTGGAGGCGTACGCGGCGGCTATACGGCGCTGGCCGGCCTGCTGGTGGGCGACCAGATCCTGATGTGGCTGGCGCTGGCCGGCGTGGCCGCGCTGCTGAAGGCCAACCCCACCGTGTTCCACGTCGTGCAGTACCTGGGCGCTGCGTACCTGGTGTGGGTGGGCATCAGCCTGCTGCGCACGCCGAAGGCCGACGGCAGCGACCTGCCGGGCAGCGTGCGGCTGGCACCGGGTCACTACTTCCGCCAAGCGATCCTGGTCAGCCTGCTCAACCCCAAAGCCATCCTGTTCTACATGGCCTTCCTGCCGCTGTTCATCGACCCGCGCCAGCACCAGGGCGTGGCCACCTTCGCCGCGCTGGCCGGGATCATCTTCGTGGTCAGCGTGGCGTACTGCTCGCTGCTGATCGGGGCCGGCAACCTGGCCCGCCGTCGGTTGATCCAGCATCCGCGCGTCAGTGATGTGCTGCGGCGCGTCGCCGGGGTGTTCCTGCTGGGGTTCGGTATCCGGCTCGGTTTGAACGGCTGAAAACATTGTGCCGATTCCGGCATCCGTTGTCGGATGAAGCGCCAAGCGGTTTGTCAATGAGCGTCCGTCAGTGGTAATGCTGCGCCGCATTCGGTCACACTCGGGCACTTGTCGTTCCCAGTCACCACGAGGTCCGAATGTCTTTGCTCCGGCGCAAATCCCTGGATACCGTCACCGTCCATGAGGCCGGAAGGCAGCTGGTCCGCACGCTCAGTTGGCCGCACCTGATCGCGCTGGGCATCGGTGCCATCGTGGGCACCGGCATCTACACGCTGATCGGTGTCGGCGCCAACCTGGCCGGCCCGGCCGTGCTGATCTCATTCGCCATCGCCGGTGCTGTCTGTGCCTGCGCGGCATTGGCCTATGCCGAACTGGCCACCATGATGCCGGCCTCGGGCAGCGCCTATACCTACAGCTACGCGGCACTGGGTGAGATCTTCGCCTGGGTCGTCGGCTGGAGCCTGATCCTGGAATACTCACTGGTGGTCAGCACGGTGGCGGTCGGTTGGTCCGGCTACTTCGTCGGCTTCCTGGAATGGGTGCACACGCAGATGGGCATCGACATCCGCCTGCCCCTGGCGCTGTCGGCCGGCCCGCACGTGGAGGGCGGCATGTTCAACCTGCCCGCCGTGCTGATCACCTGGGTGGTGGCCGGAGGCCTGATGCTGGGCACCAAGGAAAGTGCCACCCTCAATGCCGTGCTGGTGGTGTTGAAGATCATCGCCCTGGCGGTGTTCGTTGCCGTTGCCCTGCCTGCCTTCGACACGGCCAACCTGCAGCCGTTCATGCCGTATGGCTTCGCCAAATCGCTGGGCCCGGATGGGCTGGAGCGCGGCGTCATGGCCGCAGCCGCGATCATCTTCTTCGCCTTCTATGGGTTCGATGCCATCGCCACGGCGGCCGAAGAGACCAAGAATCCGGGCCGCGATCTGTCGATCGGCATCATCGGTTCGATGGTCGGCTGCACCATCATCTATATGCTGGTGGCGCTGGCTGCCATCGGTGCGATGAGTTACGCCGTGTTCGGCAGCAGTGCCGAGCCGCTGGCGCTGATCATGCGCCAGCTGGGTCACCCGACCGCCGCGCTGCTCATCGGCGTGGTGGCCATCGTGGCGTTGCCGACCGTGCTGCTGGCTTTCATGTTCGGCCAGAGCCGCGTGTTCTTCGTCATGGGCCGCGACGGCCTGCTGCCGCGCAGCCTGTCCAACGTCAGCAAGCGCACCGGCACGCCGGTGGCCACTACGCTGTTCAGTGCGCTGCTGGTCTCCGCACTGGCCGGCGTGGCGCGGCTGGATGAAATCGCCGCGCTGGCCAATGCCGGCACGCTGGCGGCCTTCACGGCCGTCGGCATCTGCCTGGTGGTACTGCGTCGGCGGGAACCCAACCGCGAGCGCAGGTTCCGTACACCGCTGGCCTATGTAGTGGGTCCGGCCGCAGCGCTGGGCTGTGTCTATCTGTTCTTCAGCCTGCCGCAGAGCACCCAGCTGTACTTCCTGATCTGGAACGTGATCGGCCTGGCGGTGTACTTCCTGTACAGCCGACGGAAGGCGCTGTTGGGCAGGTAAATACCGACGGCCGACGGCCGTCAAGCAGGCGATGCGGGGTGACGGCCAGCGGCCGTCACTACCGTGTGGTCAAGGGCGGGCGTGGTCCTGCGCCTGCTGCATCACCCGCAGCAGGTTGCCGCCCCAGATGCCGGCGATCTGCTTTTCGTCGTAACCGCGGCGCAGCAGCCAGGCGGTGATCTTGGGCAGCTGGCTGACATCGCGCAGGTCGGTCAGCCCGCCACCGCCATCCCAGTCCAGGCCGATGCCAACGTGTTCGGGGCCCACCACGTCGAGGATGTGGCCCATGTGCGCGAAGAAGTCATCCAGGCTGGCGTGGCGCACCGGGTACTGCCGGTCCAGCGCCTCTTCCCCGCGCTGCAGTTCCTCGCCCTGCGCCATGCTCATGCCTTCCCAGCCGCCCAGCCGCTTGCTCAGCGCGTCTTCGGCGTCCTTGCGCTCGGGGCTCTTGCCGGGATCCACCAGATAGCCGCCATAGGCGTTCACCTGGATCACCCCGCCGGCCTTGGCCAGCTGGCGCAGGCGCGCATCGTCGAGATTTCGCGGGTGGTCGTGGATCGCCTTGGCTGAACTGTGCGACAGCACGAACGGTACCGGCATCATCGCAATGAGCTGGTCGAACACTGCATCGGAGGCATGCGACTGGTCGATGACGATGCCCCGTTTCACCGCCTCGTTGACCAACGCACGGCCGGCCGGGCTCAGTCCGTTCCACTCAGGGCCCTTCGGGTTGGTGGCCGAATCGGCGAACTCGTTGGTGGCGAAGTGCACGGTGCTCAGCATGCGCAGCCCGGCCTGGTGGTAGAAGCCCAGCAGGCTGGGGTCGGCCACCAGCGGACTGGCGTTTTCCATGCTGATGAACACCACGCGCTTGCCGTCGGCCTTGATCCGCACGGCATCGGCCGGGGTCAGCGCCAGCGCGAAGCGGTCGCCGTTGGCGGCCAGCATGGTGCGGATATCGAGCAACCGCTGCAGGCCGGCATCGCGGTCGCGCTGATGGGCCGCGGCACTGCGGTCACCCTGGCCGGTGTAGATCGCCCAGAAACCACCGTCCAGCGCCCCTTCCACCATGCGCGGGTAATCCACCTGGGACAGCGCGTTGTGGTCGTGGCGGTTGTCGATGTCGAAGCCATCGCGGGCGAAGTTGGCCGGCGTATCCAGATGGCTGTCCAGAGTCAGCAGGCGCTGCTGCAGGGACTTGGCGCGCTGCAGTTCGGCGGCGCTGAAATCAATGGCATGGACGGACAGCGGCGTGCTGAGCGCCAGGGCGAGCATCAGCGGCAGGCGAGGCAGGATCATGCAGGTCTCACCGGGGACGGGGAGACCTGACGATAGCGCTGACGCGCTGGGCTGGGTAGGTGCGCGGGTGCGGAAGCGGTGACGACCAACGGTCGTCACCACCGGGTTTGGTCGTCACCCACCGGGGTTGCGGTTACAGCACGCGGCAGAACACGGCCTTGAGATAGCGCGATTCCTGCACGTGGGCCATGAACGGATGGTCGGGGCCGGCACCGGATACCTTGAGGATCTGGATGGTGCGGCCGGAGTAGAACGCCGCACGCCGCAGCATGTCCAGGAACTGGTCTTCGGCCACCAGGCCGGTGCACGAGAACGTGGCGAACAGGCCACCCGGCTTGACCACGCCGAGGGCCAGTTTGTTCATGTCCAGGTACTTCTTCAGCGCGCTGATCACCTGGTCGCGATCGCGGGTCATCTTGGCCGGGTCCAGGATCACCACGTCGTACTGCTCGCCGCGGTTGGCCGCATCGCGCAGCCACGGGAAGATGTCGGACTGCACGAACTTCGGCCGCACGTTGTTGAGCTTGGCGTTGCCCTTGGCGATCTGGATCACGTCTTCGTCGATGTCGATGCCCACTACTTCACTGGCACCGCGCGCGGCGGCATACACCGCAAAGCCACCGGTGTTGCAGCACAGGTCGAGCACGGTCTTGCCTTCGACCTGCTGGCTCAGCCACTCGCGGTTGTCGCGCTGGTCGGCGAAGAAGCCGGTCTTGTGCGCGCCGGCCGGGTCGGCGAGGAACTTCACGCCGTACTCGGTGATCACCGAAGCTTCGGTGGTGGTGTTGCCATGGAAATCGAAGCTTTCCTGCTTCTGCACGTGTTCGTCGGCGAAGCTGTGGAAGCGGCAGCCCGGGAACTGTTCGCTCAGGGCCTCGTAGATCCATTCGCGGTGGCGGAACATGCCGGCGGCGAAGAATTCCACCACTACCAGGTCGCCATAGCGGTCCACCACCAGCCCGGACAGGCCGTCGCCTTCGCTGTGCACCACGCGCCACGCATCGCTGACCGCATCCAGCTTCAGCACGTCGCGGCGCAGTTCCACCGCCTGGGCGATCTTGCGCGAGAACCAGCCGGCGTCGACCGGCACGCGCTCGTCGGTTTCCAGGATGCGCACGGCAATGCGCGAATGCCCGTTGTAGAAGCCACGCCCGATGAAGTCCCCTTCCACACCGAAGACATCCACGATGGTGCCGGGCTTGGGCCGGACGGCGGGTTTTTCGACCAGTTTCTGGAAGATCCACGGGTGGCTGGAACGCCAGGCATTCTTGAGACGGACTGAGGGGGCAGAGGTATTCATCGGCCTATTGTAAGCGCTGCGGTAGGGCGGGCCGCAGGCCCCGGTAGTGAGGGCCGCTTGCCGTCAACTGGAAATCGCGCGATTGACGGCCAGCGGCCGTCACTACCCGGTGATTGACGCGGCGCCGGGATGCCCGCAGAATCGGCGCCAGAAGGGGAGTAGCTCCCAACGTTGTCGCCGTCAATTCGAGCCCGCAGGCTCCGGTGCAACGGCAGTCCCACCACATCGGGGCTGCGAGCGAGACCTTCGCCGTACCGGCGAAGCTCTGTCCCTGGATCCCCCTCCCGATCCTCCGTTGCAGATCCTCGCCGTCCGGCTTGAGGCTTTTTTCTTTTTCCCAACGGACAAACCCATGCAGACGATCGGTAATTTGTGGTTATGGCTCGGCTTCGGCGCGGTGGTGATCATCGCGCTGCTGGTCGACCTGGTATTGATGCGCCACGGCGGCCCGCACAAGGTCACCTTCAAGGAGGCCCTGTGGTGGTCGATCGGCTGGGTGCTGCTTGCCCTGGCCTTCAATGGCGGCCTCTGGTACTACCTGAACGAGACCGCCGGACAGGTGGTGGCCAACAAGGTCGGCCTGGAGTTCCTCACCGGCTATCTGGTCGAAAAGGCCCTGGCGGTCGACAACATCTTTGTCTTCCTGATGATCATGGGCTACTTCGCAGTGCCTGAGGAACAGCGGCAGAAGGTGCTGATCATCGGCATCCTGGGCGCAATCGTGCTGCGTACGATCATGATCTTCGCCGGCAGTGTACTGATCACCAAGTTCCATTGGCTGCTCTACGTGTTCGGTGCCTTCCTGCTGTTCACCGGCTGGAAGATGTGGTTCTCCGCCGGCCAGGAGCCGGACCTGGAAACCAACCCGGCGCTGCGCTGGATGCGCAAGCACCTGCGCCTGTTGCCGGACTACGCCGGTAATGCGATGAGCGTCATGCGCGATGGCAAGCGCTGGTACACCCCGCTGTTCGCGGTGCTGATCCTGATCGCGGTGACCGACGTGATCTTCGCGGTGGACAGCATCCCGGCCATCTTCGCCATCACCACCGATCCGTTCATCGTGCTGACCTCGAACGTGTTCGCGGTGCTGGGCCTGCGGGCGATGTTCTTCCTGCTGGCCGGCATGGCCGATCGCTTCCACCTGCTGCCGTACGGTCTGGCGCTGGTGCTGGGCTTCATTGGCATCAAGATGATGATCATCGACCTGTTCAAGATCCCGACCCCGATCTCGCTGGGCGTGGTCGCGCTGATCATCGCCATCACCGTGGTGCTGAGCCTGAAGATCCCGCCGAAGCACGACAAGGCCTGATCGATCGCGTCGCCGGCCCTGCGGGGCCGGCAGCGCGCGCTGCAGCAACGGGTCGGCCGGGATTGTCCCGCCGGCCCGTTTTATTTTCCCACCCCACCGGGGTTGGTTTCGCCCCGGCCACCGCCATTGCTTGGATATGAACGCCAACGCACCCGTGCCCGCCGGCGGCAACCCGGCCCCGCCTACCGATCGCCTGCGCATCCTGCGTGCCTTCAACCTGAGCCTCGGTGCCGTAGTGCTGCTGGTGGCCGCGTTCGCGCTGCAGGACTACTTCGACTGGCGGCCGTGGGCCGTGGCGCCGTTGGAAATGGCCGGGCTGCTGGGCCTGCTCGGCGCACCGCTGCTGCATGGGTCGGTGGAACACATCGCCGCCAACAGCGTGGCCCTGCTGATCCTCGGCACGCTCGCCGGCAGCGTCTATCCGAAGGCAACGCTGCGCGCGCTGCCGCTGCTGTGGATCGGCTCAGGCATCGGCGCCTGGCTGCTGGGCGACCCGGGCAGCCGTCACCTCGGCGCCAGTGGCGTCACCCACGGCCTGATGTTCCTGCTGGCCAGCCTGGGCCTGCTGCGCCGTGACCGTGCCGCCATCGCCACCGGGCTGATCGGCATGCTGTTCTACGGCGGCATGTTGATGACCGTGCTGCCGCATACCCCGGGGGTGTCCTGGCAGTCGCACATGGGCGGCGCATTCGCCGGCATCATCGCCGCGCTGCTGTTCCGCCACAGCGACCCGATGGCCGCCCGCCCGCGCTACAGCTGGGAAGACGAAGAGGATTCCATCGAAGCCCTGCCCGACGACGAGCTGGAGCCGCCCTCGCCGCGCCAGGTGCCGGTGCTGTGGCAGCCACGCGAAGGCCACGACTACGTAGTGCTGCCGTTCCGACGTCCAGGCCAGGATGACGCACCGCGCTGATCGCCTGGTGCCTGCCGTTGGTGGGTGACGACCGTTGGTCGTCACGCTGCTCCGCTTTCAAATTTCCGTCATAGACGCGGCTCGGCCGCCTTGCCCAAGATGTACCGGCTGGAGCCCACAGGCCCCGCCGGGTTTGGCGTCCCGTTTCTGTTGACCTGGAGCGCCGGCACGCCAACCCGCACCGTCCGCCATCGCGCTGCATGCACGTGGCCAGCTGCGAGGAGAAAACGCATGGGAGCCTTCCCACCCCCGAGTGCGCCTTGAATGGAGCAGCTCAACGACATGGTGCTGTATCTGGTGATCGGCGGCCTGCTGCTGGTCGTGGGCGTGCTGGTTTTTCATATCGCTTCGCGCGATCCCGCGGCCGGTCGCTGCTGCCGCTGCGGTGACCCCGGCCGCTGTCCATTGCGCCGCGGCCGCGGCTCCAGCCTGTCTGCCGGCAAGTAGCCGCTCAGCGACCGTCAACCGCCTTGCGCCCCAGCGCGGGGTCATCGGTGAAGAACGCATCGATACCGGTGTCGAGGTAGGCGCGCATCTCGGCGATGGAGCCCTCCGGGTTGCGTGCGTTGGGTTCACCGCTGCGCAGGTTGGCGGCGATGAAAAGATTCTCCGGGCGGAAGGTGTACGGCACCACCATCAATCCCGCCGCATGCGCATCGCGCACCAGCGTGGTCGGCACACCCAGCGCGCCCTTGGCGTCCAGCGGAATGATCGAACGCAGCTCCGGCCCGATGCCGTCAGCATAGGTCGCAATTTCCTTGAGCCCGGCAGGCGTCAGCATCTGCGCATAGGTCAGCGCACCGCCCGCCCTGGCCACATCGGCCGGCTTGGCGTCACCCTTCCAGGTCAGCTGCAGCAGGCGGATGTTGCTGCCGCGGCCGATCTTGCCGCGCAGGTAGCGCAGGTTGGCGGTCTCGAACGACTGCAGCGTCACCGGGCCCACCTTGGTATACGGATTGGCCTGCAGCGCTGCCAGCACCTTGTCTTCCATCGGCAGTCCGATGGACTGGAAGTAACTGGGGTGCTTGATCTCCGGCACCAATCCGATGCCCCGGTTGGCACGGCCGGCCTGCTGCACGAGGAAGGCCAGGATTTCATCGAAGCTGGCAATGCGGAACTGCCCGTCGAAGGCGGTGCTGCGCTGCTGCGGCAGGCGCTCGCGCGCGTAGAGCGTCTTTAGTTCGGCCAGGGTGAAGTCTTCGGTGAACCAGCCCTCGACCTGTTCACCGTCAATGGTCCTGGTGGTGCGGCGATCGGCGAACTCCTCGCGCGATGCCACATCGGTGGTTCCGCTGATCTCGTTCTCGTGGCGGGCCACCAGCTGCCCGTCCTTGGTCATCACCAGGTCCGGCTCGATGTAGTCGGCGCCGTCGGTGATGGCCTGTGCATAGGCCGCCAGGGTGTGTTCGGGCAGCAGCGCACTGGCCCCGCGGTGGGCATAGACCGAGGCCTTGCCCGGTGCAGCTGATGAAGATTCGGCGCTCATGGCCAACGATGGTGCCACGGCCAGCGACAACAGCACTGCACAACCCCACGACTTCACGGACTATCCCCTTGGATGACGAATGCGGCGAGTATGCGTCCGCAATATGACAGGGGGAGGTAGGCGCGTCTGTAAGCGGCGCCTGGACATTTGTGCAAGCACTTCTTGCACAAATGTCCGGGAGGCGGGAGTGGGCGGCGATTGAACAGAGCAGCCGACTGAAGTCGGCTCTACCAGACGGCTCCAGCCCTACTTGCCGATGCAGAAGCTGGAGAAGATCCGGCCGAGCAGGTCATCGGCGCTCATCGCGCCGGTGATTTCGCCCAGCGCCTCGTGCGCCAGCCGCAGCTCTTCGGCGGCCAGTTCCAGGTGCTCGTGTGCCAGCTCGCCATCGGCGTGCAGTGCATGTTCCTGCGCGCGCTCGATGGCGTCGACATGGCGGGTGCGCGCGGAGAACTCGCCGTCCACCTGTTCGCCGGCACCGGCGCTGGCGATCGAGCGCAGGCGCGCATGCAGGTCGTCCAGGCCTGCACCGGTGGCGGCGGATACGAACACCCGGTCGGGGTCATCGCTGCCCTGCCCCGTGCCGGCCGGCAGCAGGTCGGATTTGTTGTGGATGTAGACCTTGTGCGGCACGTCCAGCACCGATGCGCCGATCGCCGCTTCACCGGCGGCGGGATCGCGCGCATCCAGCACGATCAGCGCGAGATCCGTGCGCTCGATCTCCACCCGCGCGCGACGCATGCCTTCGCGTTCAATCGCATCGCCGCCATCGCGCAGGCCGGCGGTATCCACCAGGGTCAGCTCCAGGCCGTCCAGCCGGATGGTCTCGCGCAGGGTGTCGCGGGTGGTGCCGGCGATGTCGGTGACGATCGCCCGCTCGCTGCCGGCCAGCGCGTTGAGCAGCGAACTCTTGCCGGCATTCGGCGGGCCGATCAACACCGCATGCAGGCCATCGCGCAGGCGGCGCCCGCGTTCGGCATCGCGGCGCAGCAGCGCCAAGGTTTCACGTGCCTGCAGCAGGCCACGCCGCACCTGATCACCGCCCAGCGTATCCAACGGTTCGTCGGCGAAATCGATGGCGGCCTCGACGTGGATGCGCAACCTGACCAGTTGTTCGGCCACCTCGTCCACGCGGCGCGAGAACACCCCGTCCAATGAACGGCGCGCGGCGCGTGCGGCGCGATGGTCACCGGCCGCGATCACGTCGGCGATTGCCTCGGCCTGGGCAAGATCCAGTTTTCCATTGAGGAATGCGCGCTCGCTGAACTCACCCGGCCGCGCCTGGCGCGCGCCGAGCGCGATGCAGCGCGCCACCAGCTGCTGCAACACAACCGGGCTGCCGTGGCCCTGCAGTTCCACCACTTCTTCGCCGGTGAAACTGTTCGGCGCCGGGAACCACAGCACGATGCCGTCGTCGATCACCTCGTTGTCGGCATCGCGCAGCCGCGCGTAATGCGCGTGGCGCGGGCGCAGTACGGGCGCCCCGAGCAGGTGGGCGATGGTCGCTGCGCGCGGTCCGGAAAGGCGCAGCATGCCCACCCCGCCGGCGCCGGCGGCAGTGGCGATGGCAACGATGGTGTCGGTAGCGGTGGTATCCATGGCGATCATTGTGCGGCGTTGGTCTGCAGACGGCCAGAAGCAGGAAACCCGCCTTGCGGCGGGTTCCTGTGTGGCTTACTTCTTGGTGGCGATGGCCGGGACCGGATCGCCGCCATGGCGCTTGGTCATCCACCACTGCTGCAGCAGGCCCAGGCCGCCGTTGACCACCCAGTACAGGACCAGGCCGGACGGCATGAAGGCCATCATGACGCCGAACACGATCGGCATCATCTGCATCATCTTCTGCTGCATCGGGTCCATGCCCGGAGCCGGGGTCAGCTTCTGCGTGGCCCACATCACCGCCACGTTGATCACCGGCAGGATGAAGTACGGATCACGCGCGGTCAGGTCCTGGATCCAGCCCAGCCACGGCGCCTGGCGCAGTTCGACCGACTCCACCAGCACCCAGTACAGGGCGAAGAAGATCGGCATCTGGATGAGGATCGGCAGGCAGCCGCCCATCGGATTGATCTTTTCCTTCTTGTACAGCTCCATCATCGCGGTCTGGAACTTCTGGCGGTCATCGCCGTAGCGCTCCTTCAGCTGCGCGATGCGCGGCTGGAAGCGGCGCATCTTCGCCCCGCTCTTGTACTGCACCGCCGACAGCGGATACAGCACCATCTTCAGCAGCACCACCAGGCCGACGATCGCCCAGCCCCAGTTGTTGACCAGCTTGTGCACTTGGTTCAACACCCAGAACAGACCCTGGCCGATCACCGCCATCAGCGAGAAGCGGCTGTAGTCGACCACGCGGTCCAGCCCCTTCACGTCTTCCTTGGCGATCAGGTTGACCAGCTTCGGACCCACCCACAGGCGGGCTTCGCTGCTGACCTGCTGGCCGGGCGCGACGTTGAAGGCCGGGCCACGCGCTTCGATCTGGTCACGGCCGTTGTTCTGCGACAGCACGTAGTGCGCGACCTGGTCGGACTGTGGGATCCACGCGGTGAAGAAGTGGTGCTGCAGCATCGCCAGCCAGCCGCCGGTGATGTTCTTGTTCAGCGCGCCGTCGTCCATGTAATCAGCGAAGGCACGACGCTCGTAGCCGCCTTCGGTGCTGAACCAGGTGGCGCCGTTGAAGCTGAAGGAATCCGGGTTGGTCATGCTGCGCGACAGGATGGTCGGGCTGCGGTCCAGCGTGCGGTAGACGAAGCCGTTCCACGGCGCCGTGCCCTGGTTGCGGACCACGTCCTTGACCTTGATCGCGTACTCGTTGCGCGACAGGGTCAGGGTGCGGTCGATCACCACGCCGTTCGGACCGTTCCAGACGAACGGGATCTGCAGTTCCTTCTGGCCATCGGCCAGTACGAACTCGCGCTGGTCACCGACCAGCTTGAAGCCATCGGCGCCCGGGACCGGCACGCTCTTGTCTTCGCTGGCCCAGCCGCTGATCGCGCTGTACGGATGCGCGGGGTCTTCGGTCAGCAGGCGCACCGGCGGGCTGTTGTCGGCCTTGGTCTGCGGGAACTGCAGCAACTCGGCGTCCAGCACACGGCCGCCATCGAGCACCAGGCGCAGCACGTCGGTGGTGACGGTCACGCGCTGGGTGGCCGGGGTGGCGGCCGCCTGGGCGGTGGTCGCCGCGGCAGTGGCCCCGGGCACCTGTGCACCGGGCACGCCGCCGGGCGTGGCGCCAGGGACGGCCTGGGTGGCAGCGGCCACGGCGGTGGTGGTCTGTGTGACCGGCGGTGCAGCCTTTTCGCGGCCCCACTCCATCCACAACAGCACGGCCACCATCAGCCAGGCAAAAACAAGGAAAATACGGGTCTGGTTCATCAGCGGACAGGCTCTGCGGTGCCGGGGCGTGGTGCCGGCTCGTTCGAAGAAGGCGATGCGACGCCGTCGGAAGGCGGCATTGTGCCGTCCACGACCGGGGCGGGCAATGCTCCAAGGCGTCGCAACAGGCGCAGGAAGGCCTGGCGGATCTCATCGTTGCTGGCAGCACGCGCAGCACTACGTGCCACGACGACAATGTCGCCCGGCAGCAGGTCAGCGCGGCAATGTCGCAAGGCGTCGCGCAGGACGCGCTTGATCCGGTTACGCCCTACGGCGTGCGGATCCACCTTGCGTGAAACGGCCAGACCCATCCTGGCCGGCCGGTCTTCTGGCAGCCAGTGAAGGGTCATCAGCGGTTCGGACACCCGGCGGGCGCCGTTGAAGACCGTAGAATATTCGGCACGCGTGCGAACCCGCGCAGAGCGAGGGAATCGCTTGCGCGGGTCAGCAGTACTCACTATCGGAAGGATTGCGTCTGCCGCGGAGAGCGGCATGGCAATCAGGCGCTCAGGACTTTGCGGCCCTTGGCGCGGCGACGCGACAGGATCTTGCGGCCGTCAGCGGTCTTCATACGGGCACGGAAACCGTGGTCGCGCTTACGCTTGAGGTTGCTGGGCTGGAAAGTGCGCTTGGTGGCCATGTTGGGCCTCTCGTATGAAATGGACGGAAAGAACCGGAAATTCTAGAGGTACATACCCCCTCGCGTCAAGTCCTTGTGACTACGCGATTTCATGGGGCTGTGCAATAGCTGTGGATGATTTTGTGAATAACTGTGGGACAACCATTCCAGAGGCCGCCCGGCGATGGTAGTCTGAGTCATCCTTTTCCCCCTTTCCGGCCTGTCGGGACGGTGCTTTCAAGCGCCTGACCACCGGCCCAAGATGATTATTGCCGATGGATGCCTGGTCCCGTTGTCTGGAACGCCTTGAAGCGGAGTTCCCGCCTGAAGACGTTCACACCTGGCTGAAGCCGCTGCAGGCTGATCTGCGCGCTGACGCCTTGATCCTCTTCGCCCCCAATGCCTTCATCGTCGACCAGGTGCGCTCGCTGTACCTGCCGAGGATCCGCGAACTGCTGACCCACTTCGCTGGTTTTGGCGACGTTTTTCTTGAAATCGGCTCACGTCCGCGCCCCATGGAGACGCAGATCGCGTCGAATCCGGGCCTGTTCAGCGGGGGTGCCTCGCCGGCGCTGTCGCCGGCAGCCAGTGCGCCGGTGGTGCCGTTCGCCGGCAACATGGATTCGCACTACACCTTCGCCAACTTCGTCGAAGGGCGCAGCAACCAGCTGGGCCTGGCGGCGGCGTTCCAGGCCGCGCAGCGTCCGGGTGACCGGGCGCACAATCCGCTGCTGCTGTACGGCGGCACCGGGCTGGGCAAGACCCACCTGATGTTCGCGGCCGGCAACGCGATGCGCGAAGCCAACCCGCACGCCAAGGTGCTCTACCTGCGTTCGGAACAGTTCTTCAGCGCGATGATCCGGGCCCTGCAGGAAAAGACCATGGATCAGTTCAAGCGCCAGTTCCAGCAGGTGGACGCGCTGTTGATCGATGACATCCAGTTCTTCGCCGGCAAGGACCGCACCCAGGAAGAGTTTTTCCACACTTTCAATGCGCTGTTCGACGGCAAGCAGCAGATCATCCTGACCTGTGATCGGTATCCGCGCGAAGTCGAAGGCCTGGAAGCGCGCCTGAAGTCGCGACTTGCCTGGGGCCTGTCGGTGGCCATCGAGCCACCGGACTTCGAGACCCGCGCTGCCATCGTGCTGGCCAAGGCACGTGAACGTGGCGCTGAGATTCCCGACGATGTGGCGTTCCTGATTGCCAAGAAGATGCGCTCCAACGTGCGCGACCTCGAGGGCGCGCTGAATACCCTGACCGCGCGGGCCAATTTCACTGGCCGTGCGATCACCACGGAGTTCGCCCAGGAAACTCTGCGCGATCTGCTTCGGGCCCAGCAGCAGGCCATCAGCATTCCCAACATCCAGAAAACCGTTGCCGACTATTACGGCCTGCAGATCAAGGATCTGCTGTCCAAGCGTCGGACCCGGTCGCTGGCCCGCCCGCGCCAGGTCGCGATGGCCCTGACCAAGGAACTGACCGAGCACAGCCTGCCCGAGATCGGCGACGCCTTCGCAGGGCGGGACCACACCACGGTGCTGCACGGCTGCCGCCAGATCCGGACGTTGATGGAAACCGACGGCAAGCTGCGGGAAGACTGGGACAAGCTCATTCGCAAGCTGAGCGAATGATGCACGTACGCCGTTGAGGCGTCATCGCACAAAACGGTGCAGAATCCGGGGGCAAGCACGGGGCATGTTGTGGATAAAAAAGGCGTTCCAGATCCAAGGAATTCCATCCACAGCTTTCCCCCCCTGTTGAAGGGCGGTACTCCATAGGGTTTCGAGGCATTAAAACCCTTTGCATTCAAATACTTGAGTGTGTTTTCCCTGAATTCTGGCTCTACCATCACCACCAAGCTTTTGATTTATCCCATATTTTTTAAAGCATAGGGGCACGGAACCACATGCGTTTCACACTGCAGCGCGAAGCCTTTCTCAAGCCGTTGGCGCAAGTCGTCAATGTGGTCGAACGCCGCCAGACCTTGCCGGTTCTGGCCAACTTCCTCGTACAGGTGCAGGACGGGCAGCTTTCGCTGACCGGTACCGACCTGGAAGTGGAAATGGTGTCGCGGATCGCAGTTGAAGACGCCGAGAACGGCGAAACCACCATTCCCGCCCGCAAGCTCTTCGAGATCATCCGCGCCCTGCCCGATGGCAGCCGGATCACCGTCTCGCAGACCGGTGACAAGATCACCGTGCAGGCCGGGCGCAGCCGTTTCACCCTGGCAACCCTGCCCGCCAACGATTTCCCGTCGGTGGACGAAGTGGAAGCCACCGAGCGCGTTGCGATCGGCGAAGCCACCCTGAAGGAACTGATCGAGCGCACCGCGTTCGCGATGGCCCAGCAGGACGTGCGCTACTACCTCAACGGCCTGCTGTTCGACCTGCGCGGCGATACGCTGCGCACCGTTGCCACTGACGGGCACCGCCTGGCGCTGTGCGAAACCGATCTGGCCAAGCCCAGCGGTTCCAAGCGGCAGATCATCGTGCCGCGCAAGGGCGTCACCGAGCTGCAGCGTCTGCTGGAAAGCGGAGATCGCGAGATCGAGTTGGAAGTCGGCCGCAGCCACGTGCGGGTCAAGCGCGATGATGTGACCTTCACCTCTAAGCTGATCGACGGTCGTTTCCCGGACTACGAGGCCGTGATTCCGATCGGTGCCGACCGTGAGGTCAAGGTGGATCGTGAAGCCCTGCGTGCCTCGCTGCAGCGTGCCGCGATCCTGTCCAACGAGAAGTACCGCGGCATCCGCGTGGAAGTCTCGCCGGGCAACCTGAAGATCAGCGCGCACAACCCGGAGCAGGAAGAAGCCCAGGAAGAGATCGAGGCCGAGACCACCGTCAGCGACCTCGCTATCGGCTTCAACGTGAACTACGTGCTGGATGCGCTTTCGGCACTGCGCGATGAGTACGTTATCGTGCAGCTGCGCGATTCGAACTCCTCTGCGCTGGTGCGTGAAGCGAGCAGCGAAAAGTCGCGTCACGTGGTGATGCCGCTACGTCTCTGACGCTCGGTTCCACGTGGAACAGGAAACGCCCGACTGGTTCGGGCGTTTTTTTTGTTGTTCCACGTGGAGCATCGTCGTTGGAACGGGTTGCTGGGATTAGACGTTCAATAGCTGCCGTCAGGTTCAAGGCAGCTGTCATTGAACGCCGATCGGCCGCCGGCAAGATCCGGGATGTTCAATGAATCTGCGCCGTCGCCGCCGCTTGCGTTGCCCTGCACTGTAGACGGCTATCCACACCCCTCCCGGGCTTCTTCGGAGGGTATGCCAAGCTTTTAAATCTGGGTATAAATCTAAAGCATGGTGGTGATGGTAGGGCCAGATTTCATGTATAACTAGGTTATGTAATTGATTTAAAAGTGTTTGTTGGCATCGAAACCCCCCCTCAAATAGGGGGTCGGGCTGGGGGAATACCTGTGGATAGAATTCAGGCCGACTTGAAGTACGTTTTTTATCCACAGATTGCCCAGTGGTTGTGTCTAAGTCATCCAGAGGTTTTCCCGACCGGCTTAGGGATGGTGTTGATTCTTTGAAACCTGAGACGGGCCGTGGGCTGGGGTCCGGCAGAATTCAAGGATTTCAGCCCCGCCACGTGGAACCGTCTCGGCGGACGGCCTTGGATTTTTTGATATCTGGTGGGCGTCGCGGGCTCAGAGCCGTAGAACGCAGCCGATTCCGGCCCCCCACAGGGCGCGCCGTGGCTTCACGCCGCCGCCTGAGGGGAGCACTTGACCGATGCAGTAAGCTGGTAGATCGCTCAACTTCCCGCACCGTCGGTTCCGGCCGCGTCCCTCCATGCAGATCCGCCGTCTTTCCCTCCACCAGGTCCGTCGATTCGACGCGGCAGAACTGTTGCCGCAGCCTGGCATCAACCTGCTGACCGGCGAGAACGGCGCCGGAAAGACCAGCGTCCTGGAAGCACTGCACCTGATGGCCTACGGGCGCAGCTTCCGTGGCAGGGTTCGCGACGGTTTGATCCGCCAGGGACAGGACTCGCTGGAAATCTTCGTGGAATGGGACGAATCGAACGCCGAGGGCAGCGAAATACGCCGCCGTGCCGGTCTTCGTCATTCCGGGCAGGACTGGAAAGGCCGTCTGGACGGTGAAGACGTCGCGCAGCTGGGAAATCTGTGCGCGGCCTTGGCGGTGGTGACCTTTGAACCCGGCAGCCACGCCTTGGTCAGCGGCGGCGGCGAACCCCGTCGCCGATTCCTGGATTGGGGCTTGTTCCACGTGGAACCGGACTTCCTTTCCCTGTGGCGACGCTATTCGCGGGCCCTGAAGCAACGCAATGCCCTGCTCAAGCAAGGCGGCTCGCCGCGGATGCTGGACACTTGGGACCACGAGCTCGCCGAGGCCGGCGAACCGTTGACCAGCCGCCGTCTCCATTATCTGGAGCGGCTACAGGTGCGGGCCTTGGAACTTGCCGCCGCGCTCGCCCCCCAGCTGGACGTCCAGTCGATGACGCTCAGCCCCGGGTGGCGTCGGCACGAGCTTTCGCTGGCCGATGCGCTGCTGCTCGCACGCGAACGTGACCGACAGGCCGGCTATACCTCGGTTGGGCCGCACCGCGCGGACTGGAGCGTCGGTTTCGGGAGTATCCCCGGACGAGATGCGCTGTCTCGGGGGCAAGCAAAGCTTACCGCCCTCACCTGCCTGTTGGCGCAGGCCGAAGACTATGCGGTGGAGCGCGGGCATTGGCCAGTCATAGCGCTGGATGATCTGGGGTCGGAGCTGGATCGCAACCACCAAGGCCGGGTCCTGGATCGCCTGCTGGCAGGTCCGGCGCAGATATTCATCACCGCCACCGAGACCCCCGTGCCGCTGCTGGACCGCACCGATATCGCGCGGTTCCACGTGGAACATGGCCAGGTCACGGGTGTGCCATAGTGGTCCCCGGGGTACACCTGCCCGGCTGGTATAATTCAGGTTGGAACACCCCCTCTTTCTCGGCGCGCCATTCGTTGGCGCCCGACCTGCGGAGCCTACGGCGAGCGCAATGACTGACGAACAGAACACCCCTGCAAACAGCGGCACCTACGACGCCAACAGCATTACGGCGCTGGAAGGCCTGGAGGCCGTCCGCAAGCGCCCCGGCATGTACATCGGCGATGTCCACGACGGCACCGGCCTGCACCACATGGTGTTCGAAGTCGTCGACAACTCGATCGATGAGGCGCTCGCGGGCCATGCCGACCACGTTTCGGTGACGATCCATGCAGACGGCTCGGTCGGCGTGTCGGATAACGGGCGTGGTATCCCGACCGGCAAGCATGAGCAGATGAGCAGGAAGCTGGATCGCGAAGTCTCGGCAGCCGAGGTCGTGATGACGGTCCTGCACGCCGGCGGCAAGTTCGACGACAACAGCTACAAAGTGTCCGGCGGCCTGCACGGCGTGGGTGTCAGCGTGGTCAACGCGCTGTCGCAGAAGCTGACCCTGGATATCTACCAGGGTGGTTTCCACTACCATCAGGAATATGCCGACGGCGCCGCCGTGATGCCGCTGCAGCAGGTTGAAGCCAGCACCAAGCGCGGTACCACGCTGCGATTCTGGCCGTCGACCAAGGCATTCCACGACAACGTCGAGTTCCACTACGACATCCTGGCCCGTCGCCTGCGCGAGCTCTCGTTCCTCAACTCCGGCGTCAAGATCGTGCTGATCGACCAGCGCGGAGAAGGTCGTCGCGACGATTTCCACTACGAAGGCGGCATCGCCAGCTTCGTGGAGCATCTGGCCCAGCTGAAGACCCCCCTGCATCCGCACGTGATCTCGGTCGTGGGCGAACACAGCGGCATCACCGTGGAAGTGGCGCTGCAGTGGACCGATTCCTACCAGGAAACGATGTACTGCTTCACCAACAACATTCCGCAGAAGGATGGCGGCACCCATCTGGCCGGCTTCCGCGGCGCGCTGACGCGCGTGCTCAACAACTACATCGAACAGAACGGCATCGCCAAGCAGGCCAAGATCAACCTGACCGGCGATGACATGCGCGAAGGCATGATCGCGGTGCTGTCGGTCAAGGTGCCTGATCCCAGCTTCTCCAGCCAGACCAAGGAAAAGCTGGTCAGCTCGGATGTCCGTCCGGCGGTGGAAAACGCGTTCGGCCAGCGTCTGGAAGCGTTCCTGCAGGAAAACCCGAACGAAGCCAAGGCCATCGCCGGCAAGATCGTCGACGCCGCGCGTGCGCGCGAAGCCGCCCGCAAGGCCCGCGACCTGACCCGCCGCAAGGGCGCGCTGGACATCGCCGGCCTGCCGGGCAAGCTCGCCGACTGCCAGGAAAAGGATCCGGCACTGTCCGAACTGTTCATCGTCGAGGGTGACTCGGCAGGTGGCTCGGCCAAGCAGGGTCGCAACCGCAAGAACCAGGCCGTGCTGCCGCTGCGCGGCAAGATCCTCAACGTGGAACGCGCGCGCTTCGACCGCATGCTGGCCTCCGACCAGGTCGGCACGCTGATCACTGCGCTGGGCACGGGTATCGGCCGGGACGAGTACAACCCGGACAAGCTCCGTTACCACAAGATCATCATCATGACCGACGCCGACGTCGACGGCGCGCACATCCGTACGCTGTTGTTGACGTTCTTCTATCGTCAGATGCCTGAGTTGATCGAACGCGGCTATGTCTATATCGGCTTGCCGCCGCTGTACAAGATCAAGCAGGGCAAGACCGAGCTGTACCTGAAAGACGACCCGGCACTGGACAGTTACCTGGCCAGCAGCGCGGTGGAAAATGCCGCGCTGGTGCCGGCTGCCGGCGAACCGCCGATTGACGGCGTCCATCTGGAAAAACTGCTGCTGAGCTATGCCGGCGCACTCGAAGCGATTTCGCGCAACGCGCACCGCTACGATCGCCAGCTGCTGGAATCGCTCGTCGATTTCATCCCGATGGACCTGGAGCACCTGCGCAACGCACCGGCCGGTGAAGGCCTGGATGCACTGGCTGCCCGCCTCAACCAGGGCAGCCTGGGTTCGGCGCGCTTCAGCCTGGAACTGCAGGAACCGAACGACCAGCGTCCGGCAGCCGTGCTGGTGACCCGTCGCCACATGGGCGAAGAGCACATCCAGGTGCTGCCGCTTGCCGCGTTCGACGGCGGCGAACTGCGCGCGCTTTACCAGGCGGCCAACCTGCTGCATGGCCTGGTCCGCGAAGGCGCCACCATCAATCGCGGTGCCAAATCGATCGAAGTGACCAGCTTTGCCCAGGCACAGGCGTGGTTGCTCGAGGAAGCCAAGCGCGGCCGCCAGATCCAGCGCTTCAAGGGCCTGGGCGAAATGAATCCCGAGCAGCTGTGGGACACCACGGTCAACCCGGATACCCGTCGCCTGCTGCAGGTACGCATCGAAGATGCGGTTGCTGCGGACCAGATCTTCAGCACCCTGATGGGTGACGTGGTTGAACCGCGTCGTGACTTCATCGAAGACAACGCGCTGAAAGTCGCCAATCTGGATATCTGACACAATCGAAGGTTGCCGGTGCCCGGATCAACGTGGCGCCGGCGTTTCTCCTTCTGCTGCAGGATGCGCATGTCGACAGTCACCCCGGTACCACCGCCACCGCTTCCCGGCGCCTCCGCGCCCCAACCGCGTGCCGCCGGCTCACCGGTGGCCGGTTTCCTGATCGATCTGGGACTGGCGGCGCTCATCCTGTTCGGCCTGAGCCTGCTTGCTGGACTGCTGTGGGGCGCGGTGCAGGGCATGCGGGTCGGTGCAGAACTGGCCGCCAACGGTGCGCCAGCGCCGAGTCCGGATTCGATCGCCACGCAGTTGGGCCAGCCCGGCGCGCTGGCACAGATCCTGATGGCCTTGTTCGCCACCGGCGGCGCAGCGCTGATCCTGTACTTCTGGCGTCGTCGCGCCACGCCTGCCGAACGTGAAACCTCCAAGCGCGCTCTGGGCCGACCGTCCACCTGGGGTTGGACCCTGTGGGTGGCGGCACTGGTCATCATCGGCAGCAACGGCATCGGCTTTCTGGCCAAGCGGGCCGGTATCGAGCCGGTCCCCACCAACCTCGAGTTGATGAGCAGCGCTGCAGCGCAATTCCCGGTGTTCCTGGCGTTGTTCGCCGTGGTGCTGGCACCCGCGTACGAGGAACTGTTGTTCCGCCGCGTGTTGTTCGGGCGTCTGTGGCAGGCCGGAAAGCCTTGGCTCGGCGTACTGTTGAGCAGCCTTGCATTCGCACTGGTCCATGAGATTCCCGGCACCAGCGGCAACGGGCCGGCTGAAATCGCCCAGCTGTGGCTGATCTACGGCGGCATGGGCGCCGCATTCTGCTGGCTGTACCAGCGCACCGGCACGCTCTGGGCACCGATCGGGGCGCATGCGTTGAACAACGCGGTTGCGATGACGTTGTTGATGGTCTTCGGCGCGACCTGAAAACGTGCCGCAATCCGCAGCGCATGCGTGACATGCGCTGACTGGATTGACGAAAACTTAAGCCGTTTGAGTGGACACTCGCTGTATGAACACGGGGATCCGATCCATGAAACGACTGCTGCTGGCTTTTACGATTACTGCGTTGCTGAGTGCGTGCGCCACGACCACCTCGCCCACCGGGCGCCGCCAGGTCGTCGGCGGGGTTTCGCAGGCCCAGCTGGACCAGTTGGGCGCGCAAGCCTTTGCTGAAACCAAGCAGAAGGAAAAAATCAGCACCGACGCCAGGCAGATCGCCTACGTGCAATGCGTGGTCAATGCATTGGTCGCACAACTGCCCTCGCAGTACCGGGGCGTGCGCTGGGAGACGGCGGTGTTCGCCGACAGCGAACCCAACGCCTTCGCATTGCCTGGCGGCAAGGTCGGGGTGAACTCGGGCATCTTCACCGTGGCCAAGAACCAGGACCAGCTGGCGGCCGTCATCGGCCATGAAATCGGTCACGTCATCGCGCGCCACCATGAAGAGCGCATCACTCGCCAGATGGGCGCACAGACGGGTCTTTCGGTGGTCGGCGCGCTTGCAGGCGCGGCCTATGGTGAAACGGCGGCCAGCGCGGTGAACCAGTTCGGCGGCATGGGCGCACAGACGCTGTTCCTGCTACCCGGTTCGCGTACCCAGGAAAGCGAAGCTGACGTGGTCGGCCAGAAACTGATGGCCGAGGCCGGATTTGATCCCGCCCAAGCGGTGATCCTGTGGCAGAACATGATGGCCGCCAGTGGTGGCCGCAGCCCGCAATGGTTGTCTACCCATCCGGATCCGGCCAATCGGATCCGTGAACTGCAGCGCGATGCACCCGGCCTGCAAGGCGTGTTCCAACAAGCGCAGGCGGCGGGACGCAAACCACGCTGTAGCTGAATATCCGTTAATTTGCTGTGATGCAGCACAGGAAACGATTTCTCAGGTCGCATAATTCTGATACGTTTGGCGGCTCAGATTTTTCTGACGTCCGTCATTGCTGCCGCTACGCGGTCTGATCGAGGTGAAAGATATGCTCCGTAACCCCAAGCAAGCCCTGCTGACCATGCTGATTGCGACCACTGTCAGCGGTGCCGTGATCGCCGAGGCCACCGCGCAGACGCGTTCGGCCGACCGTACGGAACAGCGCGAGCGTCGTGGCAGCAGCAAGGCCGCCGCGGCCGAAGTGCTGTTCCCCAACGCGACCCGTAAAGAGCCGGGCATGAAGTCCTCGCCCAAGCTCGGCAAGCAACTGCAGAAGCTGGTAGACAGCTACAACGAGCAGAAGTTCCCGGAAACGCTGACCGAGGCCACTGCGATCCTGGGTAACAGCGCCGCCAACGAATACGACAAGGCGCTCGCCGCCCAGCTCGCTTCGCAGGCGGCCTACCAGCAGGACGACGTCGCCGCTTCCAAGCGTTACCTGCAGCAGGTGCTGGACGCCAACGCGCTGGACAACAACGGCCACTTCCAGTCGATGCTGATGCTGGCCCAGCTGCAGCTGCAGGATGACGACAAGGCCGTGCAGGCCCAGGGCCTGACCCTGATCGACAAGTACTTCGCTGAAAGCGGTTCGAAGAAGCCCGAGGAACTGGTTTCCAAGGGCCAGGCGCTGTACCAGCTGGAGCGCTACCAGGAAGCGATCCCGGTACTGAAGGAAGCGATCGCTGCCTCGCCGGAGCCGAAGGACCAGTGGAACCAGCTGCTGATGGCCGCCTACGCCGAAGCCGGCCAGACCGGTGAAGCCGTGAGCGCCGCCGAGGCCGTCGCCGCCAAGAATCCGAATGACAAGAAGGCGCAGCTCAACCTGGCGAACATGTACATGCAGGCCGACCAGATGGACAAGGCCGCCGGTGTCATGGACAAGCTGCGTGCTTCGGGCCAGTTGACCGACGAGCGCGAATACAAGCAGTTGTATTCGATCTACGCCAATACCGAGAACAAGGAAAAGGAAGTAATCTCGGTGATCAACGAAGGTCTCGAGAAGGGCATACTGAAGCCGGACCACCAGGTTTACCTGGCACTGGCACAGTCCTACTACTACTCAGAACCGCAGCAGGTGGACAAGGCGATCGAGGCGTGGCAGAAAGCCGCTCCGCTGTCGCCCACTGGCGAAACCTACCTGAATCTGGCACGTGTCCTGCACAGTGAGGGCAAGATTCCCCAGGCCAAGGAAGCAGCGCGTCAGGCCAAGGCCAAGGGTGGCCTGAAGAACGCCGCGGATGCGGACAAAATCATCAACCTGAAGTAAGTAGGAATAACGCCTGAATGCCTGCGCGAAGCGTGCGCAGGCACTCAGGATTGGTATAAGCTTGGAGGTTCCTGCGGTGTCATGCACCGCTGATCAGGGATCCCGCCCCCGGGTATCCCGGCCCCACAATCGAGCTCTTGGCGCATGACGGAACAACTAGTCTTTCACCGCTACGAAGAAACTGAAGAGAAGGGCCTGAGCTGGCCCCGCATCTTCGGCATCGCGTTTGTTATCGCACTGCATCTGGCTGCCTTCATGATGCTCCTCATTCCTGCCGTCGCCCCCAAGGCCGCTGCAGAGAAGGAGCGCAACGTGATGGTGACCATCGTCGATGCACCGCCGCCGCCGCCTCCGCCGCCGCCGCCGCCGCCGCCGGATGAGACGCCGCCGCCGCCGGTGAAGAACCTGTCGCCGCCGAAGCCGTCGCCGGTTCCGCCGCCGCCGCAGGCGCCGATCGTCGACGTGCCGGAACCGCGCCCGAACGATATCGTCACCCCGCCGTCGCCGCCCGCGCCGCCGGCACCGCCGACCTCCATCGAGGCCAGCGTCGATATCTCGTCCAAGAACATGAATCCCCCGCGTTACCCGCCGGCAGCATTCCGCGCTGGTATCCAGGGTGAAGTGATCCTGATCATCGATGTCGATGCCCAAGGCAACGTCACCAATGTCACGGTCGAGAAATCCAGCCGTAACCGCGACCTGGATCGCGCTGCAATGGAAGCTGCACGCAAGTGGCGCTTCAACGCAGCCGAGTCGGGCGGCAAGAAAGCCGCGGGCCGCGTACGCGTACCGGTCAATTTTGCTCTGAGCTGATGCACCGGGTGGCCGCAGGGCCACCCCGCTGATGGCTCTTATGATTAGCTACACCCTTCAACACCACACACAACAAAGGTAAGCGTCATGCTGCAGGAAATTTTCATCGCCGCTGCTGCCGGGGGCAACTCCAACGCCCTGTCGCAGATGGGCTTCGAGCACCTCATCCATGAAATGACCAGCCAGCCGGGCGACTTCGCAGTCTCCTGGGTGGTTCTGATCACCCTGATCGTGATGTCGGCCATGTCCTGGTACTGGACCGTGATCAACATCTTCCGCGCCAGCCGCCTGAAGGCTGCTGCCGACAAGGTCACCAGCCTGTTCTGGGATACCCCGAACGCGCAGGACGCCATCCGTGCGATGGAAGAACAGCCGGCTTCGGAGCCTTTCTCGAAGATCGCCCTGGACGCCGCACAGGCTGCCGCCCACCACCAGCGTGCCGAAGGCGGCGCAACCGGTGGCCTGGGTGAGACCCTGAGCCGTTCGGAGTTCGTCGATCGCGCCCTGCGTCAGGCCGTGACCCGCGAAAGCAACAAGCTGCAGTCGGGCATGACCCTGCTGGCCACCGTCGGTGCAACCGCTCCGTTCGTCGGTCTGCTGGGTACCGTGTGGGGCATCTACGGCGCGCTGATCAAGATCGGTGCAACCGGTTCGGCCTCCATCGACGCCGTTGCCGGCCCGGTGGGTGAAGCGCTGATCATGACCGCGATCGGCCTGTTCGTGGCTATCCCGGCCGTGTTCGCCTTCAACTTCTTCAGCAAGATCAACAGCGCGACCATCAGCCGTTTCGATACCTTCGCGCACGACCTGCACGACTTCTTCGCTACCGGTTCGCGCGTCCGCTAAGGACGCGCTGTACCCGGCACGAAGGTAGTTCACACCGATCTAGACGGAGCCCGTTATGGCTTTCAGTAGTGGTAACAGCGGCGGCCCCATGGCCGACATCAACGTTACGCCCCTCGTGGACGTGATGCTGGTGCTGCTGATCATCTTCATCATCACGGCGCCTCTGATGTCCCACAAGGTCAAGGTCGAGCTGCCCGAAGCCAACCTGATCCAGAACCCGGACGATGCCAACGATCGTAAGGGTCCGATCACGCTGGCAGTGAAGGAAGACGGTTCGATTTTCTGGAACGATGAGGAAATCGACCGTGGGACGCTTGAGTCCCGCCTTTCCACCGCGGCCCAGCAGACCCCGCAGCCGCCGTTGAACCTGCGTGGTGACCGCACGACAAAGATGCGCGTCATCAACGAGCTGACCAAGGTCGCGCAGGAACAGGGCATGCTGGACGTCGGCTTCGTTGCGACCAAAGAGAAGGGGCAGTAAGCCATGGCATTCAGTTCTGGTGGTGGCAAAGGCCCCATGGCGGATATCAACGTCACGCCCCTCGTGGACGTGATGCTGGTCCTGCTGATCATCTTCATCGTGACCGCGCCGATCATGACCTACCCGATCGCCGTGGATCTGCCGCAGCGTGTGCTCAACCCGCCCCCGGTGACGGTTGAACCGCCGCCGCCGGTCGAGTTGCGCGTCGATGCGAGCAACCAGGTGTTCTGGAACAACAGCCCGGTCGCCGTGACCGAACTGCAGCAGCGGATGGAACAGGAGGTCCAGCGTGACCCGACGAACCAGCCGGAACTGCGGATCGACGCGAGCCCGGACTCGGAGTACGACGTGATGGCCAAGATCCTGGCCGCCTCGAAGAACGCCCAGATGAAGAAGATCGGTTTCGTACAGCAGTAAACGCTACACGCAGTCCGCACTCATGACGCGACTGGAAAACGCCCTCGGAAACGGGGGCGTTTTTTTATGCGCGCCATCGGCCCCCGCATGCTCGCGTATCATCCGCCGATGATTGCCTTCTTCGACGCGCTGCGACACGGGCTTGATGCCATTCCCCACCTCGGCAAGGGCCTGGCGATTGCCTATGTGCTGTACCTGATCGGCCTGACCGGCTGGATCATGCTGCAGAAACGCGAGCCGGTGGCCACGCTCAGCTGGATACTTTCGCTGGCGGCGCTGCCGTACATCGGGCTTTTCATTTACTACCTGCTGGGCCCGCAGAAAGTAAAACGGCAACGCCTGCGCCGCGGTCGTTCGCGTTCCGGCATGGAGCATTACAGCAGCGTCTGCCCACCCGATGCGGACTGCACTGAACTGGCGGCCATCGGCCAGGCCACCACCGGGCTGGCACCGAGCAGCGCCACTGAAGTGGAATGGCTGGTGGACGGCGCGGCAACCTACGCCGCCCTGCTGGAGGCGATTGCAGAAGCGCGCGACCACGTGAATCTGGAGTACTACATCTTCGAACCGGACCACACCGGGACCGCCGTGCGCGATGCACTGGTGGCCGCAGCACAGCGCGGCGTGCAGGTCCGGCTGCTGCTGGACGCGGTGGGCGCCGGAAACATCCGTGCGCGCTTCCTCAAACCGCTGCTGGACGCCGGTGGCGAGGCCGTGTGGTTCCATCCACGGCAGCTCCTCAAGCCCTTCAAGCGGCCCTGGTTGAACCTGCGCACGCACCGCAAGCTGGTGGTCATCGATGGCCTGCTGGCGTTCACCGGCGGCATCAACATCACCGACGAAGAGAACGAACAGCGCGACCCGAATGCCTACCGCGACCTGCACATGCGGTTGCGCGGCCACGTGGTGCGCAGCCTGCAGCTGGTCTTCATGGAAGACTGGCTGTACGCCAGCGGGCAAGACGCCCAGCAGTTCGACCAGGCGCGGCTGTGGCCACGTGAAACGCCGAGCCGCGACGACGGCAGCATCAATGCGCAGGTGCTGGTGTCTGGCCCGGATTCCGGTTGGGAAACCATCCATCGCCTGCACGTGGCGGCGATCCACGAAGCCAAGCACCGCGTGTGGCTGGTGACGCCCTACTTCGTGCCCGGCGAAGCCGCACGCATGGCGCTGACATCGGCCGCATTGGGCGGACTGGAAGTGCGCCTGCTGGTGCCGAAGATGAGCGACTCGTGGTTCGTCACCCAGGCCGCGCGCTCCTACTTCGACGAGCTGCTGCAGGCGGGGGTGAAGATCTACGAATACGGCCCGCGCATGCTGCACACCAAGGCCTTCATCGCCGACGACGAGGTCTGCATCGTCGGCACGGCGAACTTCGACCATCGCAGTTTCCGGCTCAACTTCGAACTGTCCATGCTGCTGCGCGACAAGGACCGCGTGGCCGAGCTGGCCGGCATCCTGAACCATGAGTTCGACAGCGCCACCCGCGTCCACAACGAACGCAACCGCGGCCTGTGGCGGCATCGCCTGCCCGAAGCGTTCGCACGGCTGGCCTCGCCGCTGTTGTGACAGCAGCGCTACACTGCGCGCTTCTGTCACCGTCCTGCCTGCCGTCATGACCCGCCTCAGCGTCAACGTCAACAAGATCGCCGTGCTGCGCAACTCGCGTGGTGGCCACGACCCCGATGTACTGCGTGCCGCGCAGGCCTGCCTGGACGCCGGTGCACACGGCATCACCGTGCACCCGCGCCCGGACCGCCGCCACATCACCGCCGAAGACGTACACGCGCTGTCCGCGCTGACCACCGCGCGCGGGGTCGAGTTCAACATCGAAGGCAACCCGTTCGCGCCGCCGCGCGAGGGCTACCCGGGCCTGCTGCCGCTGTGCGAGGCCACCCGTCCTGCACAGGCCACGCTGGTGCCCGATGGCGATGGCCAGCTGACGTCCGACCATGGCTTCGACTTCGCCGCCGACAGCGAGCGGCTGCGCCCGCTGGTTGCCACGCTGAAGGCGATGGGCTGCCGGGTCAGCCTGTTCGTGGACGCCGGCAATCCGCTGCTGGAACGCGCGGCCGATGTCGGTGCCGACCGCATCGAGCTGTACACCGGACCGTATGCCGAAGCGCACGCCGCCGGCGATGCCACCGCGATGCTGGAACTGTTCGCCACCGCCGCGCGCCGCGCGCAGGCAGTGGGCCTGGGCGTCAACGCCGGCCATGACCTGTCGCAGGCCAACCTGCGCGCCTTCCTGACCGGCGTACCCGGCGTGCTGGAAGTCTCGATCGGCCACGCCCTGATCAGCGAAGCCCTGTACGACGGCCTGGACGCCACGGTCCGCTGCTACATCAGCCTGCTGTAACTCCCTTGGTAGCGCCGACCCATGGTCGGCGGAAACCATCCGCCCCGAGAAATCCGCCCCCCCCGGTAGTGACGGCCAGCGGCCGTCACTACCGCGCCGTCGCACCCCCTGAGACCCCAATCCCCTACCCTGCGCTGCGCACATCGTGGCTTGCAATGTCCTGTGCCCTGTCCCGGCATGTCCGTATGTCCTGTGGATAACCGTGGGGGCAAGCCAAACCCCCATCCCCCTCCACGCCTACAGCCACCTGAATCCCAGCGCATTGCATACCCTGTGGTTAGCAATAATACTAACCGCACTCACCTCAGAAGAATCCCATGGGTCGCCCCGATTCCATCCCCCACATCGCCATCAAAGGCCGCGGCAGCACCACCCACATCGCCGGCCGCTTCGAAAGCACGGTCAGCGAAGCGGTGGACGATGGCTGGGAAGCCGAAGAAAGCGAAGAGTTCCTGGCGCCGCGCCTGCGCACCGAAGTGCGCGCCGAAACCGCCCGCAGCATCATCAGCCGCAACAACTCACCGGACGTCGGCTTCAGCCAATCGGTGAACCCCTATCGCGGCTGCGAACATGGCTGCTCGTACTGCTTCGCACGGCCCTCGCATGCCTATCTGAACCTGTCGCCCGGGCTGGATTTCGAGACCAAGCTGTTCGCCAAGACCAACGCAGCGCAGCTGCTGCGCAAGGAACTTTCAAAACCCAGCTACGTGCCACAGCCGATCGCGCTGGGCATCAACACCGATTCCTACCAGCCGATCGAACGCAAGTTCAAACTGACCCGCCAGCTGATCGAAGTGATGCTGGAAACCCGCCATCCGTTCTCGTTGATCACCAAGAACGCACTGGTCGAGCGCGATATCGACCTGCTGGCGCCGCTGGCCGAACAGAACCTGGTGAGCGTGCATTTTTCGGTGACCTCGCTCGACCCGCATCTGTCTTCGAAACTCGAACCGCGCGCGGCCGCACCGCATGCACGGCTGCGTGCGATGCGCCGGCTGCACGACGCCGGCATCCCGGTCGGGGTGATGGTGGCGCCGGTGATTCCGTGGATCAACGATGCCGAACTGGAAGCGGTGCTGGAAGCCGCGCGCGATGCCGGTGCATCCAGTGCCGGCTATGTGCTGCTGCGCCTGCCACTGGAAGTGGCGCCGCTGTTCCGCGATTGGCTGGAGACGCATTACCCGGACCGCGCCACGCACGTGATGAGCACCATCAACCAGCTGCGTGGCGGCAAGGACTACGACAGCCAGTTCGGCACGCGCATGCGCGGCCAGGGCGTGTATGCGGACCTCCTGTCGAACCGCTTCAAGCTGGCGCGCAGGCGGCTGGGATTCGATGCGCAGAACAGCCACTGGCCGAAGCTGGATTGCACCAAGTTCGAGCGGCCGGCGCCGCCGAAGGCGGATTCGCCGCAGGGGTCGTTGTTCTAGCGGCAGTCAACCTCGTGCGAGGCTCGGCACAAAATCCAGCGTTGCCGGTGATCTGCCCAGATCATCACTGGATGTTGGGATAAATAATCACCCAGTGCATGATGACGAAATTTACCATGCCGTGAATGATGGCTCGCTGATAGGTGTCAAGCCTGAAGAGGAAGATTCCCAAGGTGACGTAGAGCCCGAACAAGAACGACGAGAGGACTGCCTCGGTGTGAGCAGCAGCAAACAGCGCGCATACCGCAAACGTCCCTAAGATTTTTCCGAGGTAATGAGACGCACCTGATTGCAGAAGATGCCGTACAACTTTCTCTTCATAGAGTGGCGCGACAACGCAGCTCGTAACAACGCCTAGCAGATAGTTCGCTAGAGGGATCTGATCCCAGGTGAGCAGCGTCGACTCGTTGCGTGCTGGATACGCAACCAGCGCGACCCACGCAGCTCCGCCAACCAGGCCGAGCGCAACCAAAGTCATCACCAGCTTAGCGGACCACCGAGCCCGCTCTTCGCGCGGGAACATCCATATGCAAGCAGCAAAGGCCAGGGCCTCAGTCATCGCCTTTGATCCAAAGACCTCAAAAGCGTCCAGAACAACACGCGCGGCCCCAATTGCCACGGTTGACATGAGCGCGACGAATATGAAGTTCTCAGGCGTCTCTGCGGGTTTCCAGCGCAACGACATGCAGACGAGCATCCTTGTTCCAACGTTGTTCCTGACTACCGAAGCCTTGGCCCTCTCGGGCCAAGGCAAGCATAGCGCTTACGCCGTGCTTGGTTGGACATGATGCAGTGAGATCATGCCGGCCGCGCCGATGCTGAAGGTGCTTCCAGTCCAACAGTCATGCCAGCGGCGACACCTGCACGCCCACCGCACTTCGCAGTTTTTCTCATGGACGCAGGTGCACACCGCTGTGCACGATGACCGGGCTGGTGCCGAACGTACCAGCCGGGATTGGCGTCCCGACACTACGCATCACTCATTGCCTCTGTTGTAGCCCTCGGGCACGGCGGAGAATGCACTGCACTGCCGGTCATACGGCGGGCGGTGCGCGGGGATCCCGATCCGCCGGTTAATGAGTGTCGCGTAGTCCGGTACGCCAACCCGCATCGCCCGCCACCTCGCGCTTCGGCGCAGGTGGCCCATGCCATGCGAGGTCCTTTCGATGTCCATGCAGCCCATGCACGCGTCCTCCTTCTCGATCACCAGGTCGTTCGGATGAAGGCCGGTCGCGCTACGTTGTCCTATGCGGAAATGGAAGCGGCAGGTCACTTCGACCGGCCCTGCACGCCTCAGGCCGTGATTGATTACTTCAACGCGTGCATCGTCGAAAGCCACGGTGATGCAGAGATCCTCGGCGAGGCGATTGCTTACCTCGCTGGTGAGGAAGATCTGCGTGCCATCGCGCGTGAATGCGGGTTGCCTGTCGAGGTGGTGCGTCGCCAGTTGTCCGGCCGACGCACGTTGACCCTGCGCACGGTGATGGGCGCGCTGCGCGCACTGGGATTGCAGCTGCGCGTGGACCTGGCAGGGTAGCGCCGCGCCACAGTCGGCGAGCGCAGCGGTCTGGCTGTCAGGGAACGGCAAGAGCGTGACGACCAATGGTCGTCACCCACCGAGGCAGGTCGTCACCCGCCCACCGGGTGACCTGTCAGCGTCGATGAGCGTTTTCTGAAAGGCAGCTCGCGTCGTGTCCGGGAAGATAGGTGTCGTGCAGAGGCAACGCCAATCGATATCGACTTCATCAATCGAATTGAGGACGCACCGCCGCACGGAAGGCATCCACATGAGCAGGATGCTCGCTGCCAGAATCCTCATCTCCCCGGGCGTCGCTGCACATGTCGGCCAAGGGAAAGGTGGACACGTGTGCGTTCAGCGCCCGGGGAAATGGGGACCTTAGCCGCCGTAAAGCTTCTGCGCGGACTGGAACAGGATCCAGCTGGTGGCGATGACCTTGTCGCCGCCCTGCGGACGATTGCCGCGATGGGTATGGGTGAAGGCGGTCGGCGCGATCAGCAGGCTGCCGGTGCGCGGGGTGACCTTGCGCTGCTGGAAATGAAACTCGGTTTCGCCTTCTTCGAATTCATCATTGAGGTACAGCGTCCACAGCAGGTGGCGGTGCAGGGTTTCCGCCTTCTCGTCCTTCGGATACAGCTCGCAATGCCAGTAGGGATAACCGCCCTCGCCTGCTGCGTACCATTGCAGGTTGATCGCGCCCGGACGCAGGCAGGTGCGTGCAAGATCCGACAGCGCGGCCGGGCTCATGTCGGGGAAATCTTCGGCGGTGAGGCGCTTGGGCTGGCCGTTGCTGTCTTGGATCTGCAACATCAGCGGCGCGATCAGAGCCTGTGGATAACGGCGTAGATAAGTCAAAAGCCCGCTGAAAACGGCCTGCTGCAGGACGTTTTCAACATCAGCCCAGTCGGCCAGCCCGCTGATGCGGAGATCCTTGCTGCGCTTGAGTTCAGGGAACACACCACTGCCTACCGCACCCGGTTGGAGGCGGTCACTTGCGCGCAATCGCGCCACGATCGCCGCACATGTTTCTGCAGGTACGGCGTTGTGGATCACTTCAATGAAATCGACCGGGTCCTGCGTCTGCATGCCTGCATCCTTCGCCAGCGGGCCCTTGATGGTGCCCACTGGCGCGGAGGTTGTCACGCCACGGACATGTGCGTTGGCGTGCCCGATGGCCAGGCAACGGCCAGGCGAGCAAGCTCGCCTGCTACTCAGTTTGTGGAGGCGTCGTGCTGCTGGTGGTACTGCACCGCGGCGGCGACTTCATCGCGCGAACCGAGGAACACCGGCACGCGCTGGTGCAGCTGGTCCGGCTGGATGTCCAGGATCCGCGCACGCCCGGTCGAGGCGGCGCCGCCAGCCTGCTCCACCAGCAGGCCCATCGGGTTGGCTTCGTACATCAGGCGCAGCTTGCCGGCCTTGGACGGATCCTTCTTGTCCCACGGGTAGATGAAGATGCCACCGCGGGTCAGGATGCGATGTACGTCGGCCACCATGCTGGCGATCCAGCGCATGTTGAAATCCTTGCCGCGCGCGCCTTCCTTGCCTTCCAGCAGATCGGCCACGTAGGCCTGCATCGGGGCTTCCCAATGCCGCTGGTTGGACATGTTGATGGCGAACTCCTGGGTGGCCGCCGGGATCTGCATGCCCTGGGTGGTGAGCACGAACTCGCCGGTTTCGCGGTCCAGGGTGAAGGCATGGGTGCCGTGGCCGACGGTCAGCACCATCTGGGTGCTGGGCCCGTAGATGCAGTAACCGGCGGCAATCTGCGCCGTACCCGGCTGCAGGAAGCTTTCGTCACTGGGGCATTCGACGTCCTTCGGGCAGCGCAGCACGGAGAAAATGGTGCCCACGGACACGTTCACGTCGATGTTGGAGCTGCCATCGAGGGGATCGAACAGCAACAGGAAATCACCGCGCGGATAGATGTCCGGCACCGGCTGCGAATGGTCCATTTCCTCGGACGCGCAGGCGGCCAGGTGACCGCCCCAGGCATTGGCTTCCAGCAGGATCTCGTTGCTGATCACATCCAGCTTCTTCTGCGCTTCACCCTGCACGTTGCCGGTACCGGCTTCGCCGAGCACGCCGCCGAGGGCGCCCTTGCTGACCGCGATGGAGATGTTGGTGCAGGCACGCCCGACCACGGCGATCAGCTGGCGCAGGTCGGCATTGATGCGGCCGGCATGCTGTTCCTGGATGAGATACCGGGTCAACGACGTACGGGACATGGACAGGGCTCGAGCGACGGAAAGATACGTCTATTGTCGCCGCCCGGATGCAAAAAAGGGGACGGAGGGGATTAAGTCGTTATCAGCGCGTGCGAGCCGATAACGACTTAATCCCCCCCGTCCCCTTTTTGTCGGGTCAGGCCTTGGCGACGTTGGCCACGGCCTGGGCGACGTAGTCCAGGTTGTTCTGGCTCAGCGCGGCCACGCAGATGCGGCCGGTGCCGACGGCGTAGATGCCGTACTCATCGCGCAGCTTTTCCACCTGCACCCGGCTCAGGCCGGAGTAGGAGAACATGCCGGCCTGGTCGTTGATGAAGGCGAATTCCGGCGCGCCCAGGGCGGCCAGGCGGTCCACCAGCCCATGCCGCAGGGCGTGGATGCGCTCGCGCATCTCGGTCAGTTCGGCTTCCCACAGCGCGCGCAGCTCCGGGCTGTTCAACACACCGGCCACCAGCGCGGCGCCGTGGTTGGACGGGCTGGAGTAGATCGTGCGGATGATCCGCTTGATCTGCGACTGCACGGCCTTGGCTTCGGTGGCGTTGGGGGCGACGATCGACAGCGCACCCACGCGCTCGCCATACAGCGAGAACGACTTGGAGTACGAATTGGCGACCACGAAGCTGTCGATCCCGGCCTCGGCGATGATGCGCACGGCGGCGCCATCCTGCTCGATGCCCTTGTCAAAGCCCTGGTAGGCCATGTCGATGAACGGGAACAGCTGCTGTTCCTTCAGCACCTCAGCCACCTGCTTCCACTGGTCCACGGTCAGGTCGGCACCGGTGGGGTTGTGGCAGCACGCGTGCAGCAGCACCACGGTGCCCGGCTGCAGCTTCTGCAGGTCGGCCAGCATCGCGGGGAAGTCCACGCCGTGGGTCTGGGCGTCGAAGTAGCTGTATTCCAGCACGTCGAAGCCGGCCGCACCGAACACGGCGCGATGGTTTTCCCAGCTCGGGTTGCTGATGGCGATAGTGGCGTGCGGCAGCAGCGTCCTCAACAGCTCGGCGCCGACGCGCAGCGCACCGCTGCCGCCCACGGTCTGGGTGGTGGCGACGCGGCCTGCGGCCAGCAGCGGCGAATCCTTGCCGAACACCAGCTCACGGGTGGCCTGGGTGTAGGCCGGCAGTCCATCGATGGGCAGGTAGCCGCGCGGTTTGGCTTCGGTGGCGAGCTGCTGCTCGATCTGCTTGACGGCGCGAAGCAGCGGAATGCGGCCGCTTTCGTCGTAGTAGATGCCCACACCCAGGTTGACCTTGGTCGGACGGCTGTCGGCGTTGTACGCCTCGGTCAGGCCCAGGATCGGGTCACCGGGGACCAGTTCCACGTTTGCAAAGAAGGACACGGCGGTACTCATTCGGTAAGGGGGAGGAAGAAAGCACGCAGCAGCGCCACCGCCCACCGGGCGGGGACCACGCCATCGTAACAAAGCGTGCCGATGGCGCGGCATTCCTCGTCACGCCGTGGCCGGTACCATGGCGCGTTCACGCTTGCTGCTGAACCTGAATGATGAACCTGCCCCCGGCCCGTCGCCGTCTGTCCATGGCCTGCGCCCTGCTGCTGCCCGGCCTCACCTTCGCCCAGTCACCCCCGGCCACGCGCAGCCTGCCTGCGGTGGAAGTCGAGGCCGCCCGGGTGACCGGCATCGACCCGTTCGCGCTGCCGTCCAGCTCGGACACGGTGTGGATCGATGACGACCGCAGCGGTCCGCAGGCCCAGCTGGCCGAGGCGCTGGGGGGGATTCCGGGCGTACTGGCACGTGATCGCCAGAACCTGGCGCAGGACACCCAGCTCTCCATCCGTGGCTTCGGTGCGCGCTCCACCTTCGGCGTGCGTGGCGTGCGCGTGCTGGTGGACGGGGTACCAGCCACCATGCCCGATGGACAGGGCCAGCTTTCGCACGCCAGCCTGCTTGGTGCCGAGCGCATCGAGGTGCTGCGCGGGCCGTTCTCGGCGCTGTATGGCAATTCCTCCGGTGGGGTGCTGCAGGTGCATACCGCCCAGGGCCGCGAAGGCGATCCGTGGCGCGTGCGGCTGAATGCCGGTGCCGACAATACGCTGAGCGTGGGGGCCCACCTGCGCGGCGTGCAGGGCCCGGTGGACTACAACATCGCCGCCAACCACTTCCGTACCGATGGCTGGCGCGACCACAGCGCGGCACGCCGAGAATCGCTGAATGCACGGCTGGGCACGGCCGTGGGCGAAGACCGGCTGGAGCTGCTGGTGAACTACCTGGATGCGCCCAACGCGCAGGATCCGCTTGGCCTGACCCGCGCGCAGGTGGCCGCCGATCCGCGCCAGGCCACTTCGGTGGCGCATCAGTACAACACCCGTAAATCGGTCCGCCAGTCGCAGGCCGGGCTGGTCTACAGCGGACAGCGCGACGACCACCGCTTCCGCCTGACCGGCTACGCCGGCCAGCGCGAGGTAACCCAGTTCCTGGCCATTCCGCCGGGCCCGCAGGCCAATCCGCTGCATGCCGGTGGGGTGATCGGACTGGATGGCGATTTCGGCGGCTTGGATGCGCGCTGGGGCTGGAACGGCGAACTGGCCGGGCGCGCGCTGGATGTCACCGCCGGGGTCAATGCCGACCGCCAGCGCCAGCACCGTACCGGCCACGAGAACTTCGTCGGCGACCAACTGGGCGTGCGCGGCCGGCTGCGCCGTGACCAGCGCGACACGGTGTCCAACGTGGACCAGTTCGTGCAGGCGTGGTGGCAGTGGAGCCCGCGCTGGTCGTTGCTGGCCGGCGCGCGCCACAGCAGTGTCCGCTTCCGTTCGAAAGACCACTACATCGTCGGCCGCAACCCGGACGACAGCGGCAGCCGCCGCTACCAGGCGACCACGCCGGTGGCCGGGGTCAGTTTCGAGGCGAACCCGCAGTGGCGCCTGCACGCCGCGGTCGGCCGTGGCTTTGAAACCCCCACCTTCAACGAACTCGGCTATCGCGCCGATGGCCAGGCCGGGCTGGCGCTGGGCCTGTCCGCCGCCCGCAGCCGCAATGTGGAAATCGGCAGCAAATGGCAGGCCCAGGACGGTCGCCGGCTGGAGGTGAGCCTGTTCCGCGCCGATACCGACGACGAGCTGGCCGTGGCCAGCAACACCAATGGCCGCAGTACCTACCGCAACATCGGCCGCACCCGCCGCCAGGGCGCCGAGCTGTCATGGCACCAGCCGCTGGCACAGGACCTGGACCTGCAGGTGGCCTGGACCTGGCTGCAGGCCGAAGTGCGCAGTGCCTACCTGGCCTGCGCCGGCAGCGGCTGCGCGGTGCCGGACACGCCGGTTGCCGCCGGCAACCGGTTGCCCGGCGTGCCGCGCCAGCAGGCCTTTGCGCGCCTGGAGTGGCAGCCGCGCGACTGGCTGTGGGCGGCTGAAGTCACCGGCAGCAGCGACACGGTGGTCAATGACCTGGCCACCGAGCGCGCCCCGGGCTACGCGGTGATGAACGTGGAAGCCGCCCGCCGCTGGACCCTGCGCGGCGGCGACCTGCGCGTGTTCGCCCGTGTGGACAACCTGCTGGACCAGGCCTATATCGGCTCGGTCATCGTCAACGACGGCAACGGCCGCTACTACGAACCCGGCCCGGACCGCCGCGGCAGCCTGGGCGTCCAGTGGTCCTGGCGGTGACTGCCCCCGGTGGGTGATGGCCGCGCCAGGTGGGTGACGACTGCCCCAGATGGGTGATGACCGTTGGTCGTCACGACCCTCACCCGTCAATCCGGCGCCTTGGCCGGCACGAACGGTGACGTCGGATCACTCGCCGGGAACGTCTCCTCCAGCGCCTCGTCCTGGTTGTCACTGGCGTGCTGCTTGCGTTCGCGACGCTTGAGCGGGCTTTCCTGGCCACCGCGATGGCGGTCACCGCAGTCCTTGCGGTCCTGTGCAGCCTGGTCGCTGACATGCCGCACCGGCAAATGCTCGTCGTCCGTGGCGGACGCGGCATCCGCATCGACGAACGGCGCGCCCGTGCCGCGCTCTTCAGCGTCCATGTTGTCATGCTTGCCACGCTGCTCGCCGGGCACGGGGGCAGTGGCTTGGCGCAATGGGTCGCGCGAGGTGTCTCTGTTCATGGCGGCTCTCCTCGATGAGGCCCCTACTAGAGCCCTTCAGAGGTAAAGCCACTGCGAATCCCGCGTCATCAACACATCGATCACGACTGGATAACGGCGCCGTGGTTACATCTGGCCGCCCGCCCTGCAAGCTGGAGCCGCGCCATGAACCGCCCGGAACGTCCCGCGCCCTCGGTCTTCAACGCCCGGCGCGACCCGCTGGCCGGCAGCCCTGCCCAGCGCCGCGCCCGCCGCCAGCAGCGCGAAGATCCGCAGGCCGTCGCGCAGGATTACCTGCAGTACATGCTCAACGATTACGACGACCGGCGCCGGCAGGCCCACCGCAGCTGGCGTGACCTTTGCCCGGCGTACGCCTTCGCGCTGACCACCCATGCGGCGAACTGGCCGCGCGGCGGCGGCGAGGAAACGGAGGGCGAACTGGCCGCGCAGTGGGAACTGATGCGCGGCGAGTCGCGGCTGCGCTGGCCCAAGGCCCGGGAGGTAGTCGAAGATGCCTGGCTGGCGCTTGACCATATGCCTGCCCCGGCCGTGCGCCCGCTGCTGCAGTGACTTGCCGTTGAGGCAACGGACACGGTCGTTTCACGCGCGCGCGCTGAAGCTGGCGTTTCCTTGACCCCGCACGGTGCGTCCCATGGCCCGCCCGATCTGGACCGGTACCCTTTCCTTCGGCCTGCTCAACGTGCCGGTCTCGCTGATGTCCGGCGAGCGCCGGACCGACCTGCAGTTCCGCATGCTGGATTCGCGCGACAAGAAACCGATCCGGTTCGAGCGGGTCAACGCGGATACCGGCGAGGAGGTCCCGTGGAAGGATATCGTCAAGGCCTTCGAGTACGACAAGGGCAGCTATGTCGTGCTGGAAGAGGGCGACATCAAATCCGCAGCGCCGGAAAGCCATGAGACCGTCGAGGTGGAAAGCTTTGTCGACGCTGCGCAGATCGATCCGCGCTATTTCGAGAAACCGTACCTGCTGGTGCCGGGCAAGAAGGCCGAAAAAGGCTACGTGCTGCTCCGCGAGACACTGCGCAGTACCGGAAAGGTCGGCATCGCCAAGGTGGTGGTGCGCACCCGCGAATACCTGTGCGCGGTGATGCCCAACGATGACGCGCTGGTGCTGATGATCCTGCGTTATCCGCAGGAACTGGTCGACCCGGCCGACTTCAAGCTGCCCGACGGCAAGCTGTCCGATTACCGCATCAGCAGCAAGGAAACGGCGATGGCCGAACAGCTGATCGAGTCGATGGCCGGCGAGTGGGATCCCACCCAGTACCACGATGAATTCCGCGAACGACTGCAAGGGGTGCTGACCAGGCGCATCAAGGAAGACGGCGGCACCACCACGGTAGAAGACGAGCCGGCCCCGCGCGAGGACGCCAGCACCAACGTGGTCGACTTCATGTCGCTGTTGCAGAAGAGCCTGGATGCCAACAAGCGCACCCCGGCCAAGAAGACCGCCGGCAAGACGGTGAAGAAAGCGGCGACCAAGAAGGCCAGCAAGACACCGGCCAAGGCAGCGGCGAAGAAGGCACCGGCCAAGGCGACCAAGAAGGCTGCGTCGAAGGCCGCCCCACGCCGCAAGGCGGGCTGAGCCATGTCCCTGGATCAGTACCGCCGCAAGCGCCGCTTGGGCGCCGCCGAAGGCAGCACGACCGAGCCGGATGACCAAGCCGGGCGCGGCAGGTCAGCGCACCGACCGATCTTCGTCGTGCAGCTGCACCATGCCAGCAGCCGCCATTACGATTTCCGCTTGGAAATGGACGGAGTGTTGAAGAGCTGGGCGGTGCCGAAGGGACCTTCGCTGCGGGTCGGTGAGAAGCGCCTGGCGGTGGAAGTGGAAGACCACCCGCTGTCCTATGCGACCTTCGAGGGCGACATCCCGAAGGGTCACTACGGGGCTGGCCACGTCGATGTGTACGACCATGGCACGTGGGCGATCGATGGCGATCCACTGGAAGCGCTGGCCGCCGGAAAGCTCGACTTCGAACTGCACGGCGAGCGCCTGCGCGGCGGCTGGAAGCTGGTACGCACCAATCTGAAAGGGCGCCAGGTGCAGTGGCTACTGATCAAGCGCGACGATGCCCATGCCGCCGATGCAGAGGCCGACGACCTGCTGGAGACCCCGGCTGCGACCTCGACCACCGCCACCCGGTCACGCAAGGCCGCGCCGTCGAAGAACACGTCGTCCAAAAGCACGCCGTCGAAAAGAACGCCTGCGGCGGCACCGCGGGCACGCAAGGCGGACGCGCGCTGGCACAAGCGCGCGCTGGCGCTGCAGGATGCGCGCGACACCCCGTATCCGCACGAATACGCGCCGCAGCTTACCGATCACCGCGAGAACGCTCCCGACGGAGAACGCTGGCTGCATGAGATCAAATGGGATGGCTACCGCCTGCTGGCCGATCTGCACGACGGCAAGGTGACGCTGCGTTCGCGCAACAACCTGGACTGGAGCGATGATTTCCCGGAAGTGAGCCAGGCCATTGCCGCGCTGCCTGTCAACGATGCGCGGCTGGACGGCGAACTGGTGGTGCTGGATGACCAGGGGCGCAGTGATTTCAGCGCGCTGCAGCGGGTGATCGACGGCACGGCGAAACAGCCCCTGCGCTACATCGTGTTCGATCTGCCGGGCGTGGCCGGGGTCGATATCAGCCGTGCGCCGTTGCTGGAGCGCAAGACGCTGCTGAAGGCGCTGATCGGTGATGTGCCGGGCACGCTCGCCTACAGCGACCATGTACTCGACCACGGCCCGGCGGTGTTCGCCGCCAGCGGCAAGGCCGGCTTCGAAGGGATCGTCAGCAAGCAGGTGGATGCGCCGTACGCGAACGGTCGCGCGCGCAGCTGGGTGAAGATCAAGCACGAACAAACCGATGAGTTCCTGGTGGTCGGCTACACCGCGCCCAAGGGCGCACGGCAAGGTTTCGGTTCGCTGCTGATGGCCACGCCGGACAAGGCCGGGCTGCGTTACGTGGGCCGCGTCGGTACGGGCTTCGATGATGCGAAGCTGCGCGCGTTGAGCGCCTCGCTGGGCAAGATGGCGACCTCCAGCGCTGCGGTCGAGCTGCCGGCACACGTACCGTTCCGCGCCGCCAGCGTGCACTGGGTGAAGCCCACGCTGGTGGCCGAAGTCGCCTTCCGCGGCTGGGGCAAGGAGGGATTGCTGCGCCAGGCCAGTTTCAAACGCCTGCGCACCGACAAGACCGCGCCCGACCTGCAGCCCGACCGCGCCCAACCTGCTGCCGCGCCGGTGAAAGGCAGTCAATCGCACCTGCACATCACCCACCCCGAGCGCGTGGTCTACCCGAAGAAGAAGATCCGCAAAGGCGACGTGGCCGACTATTACCGCGCGATGGCGCCATGGATACTGCCGGAGATCAGCGGTCGGCCGCTGTCGCTGCTGCGTTGTCCACAGGGCGTGGGCAAGGCGTGCTTCTTCCAGAAACACCACGGACAGGGCCTGGGCGATGCGGTGCGTGCGGTCCCGCTGGAACAGAAAAGCGGTACCGAGGATTACGTCTACATCGACGATGTGGAAGGGCTGCTGCAGCTGGTGCAGATGAACACCCTGGAGTTGCATCCCTGGGGCGCGACGGTGGCCGATCCCGAGCATCCGGACCGGCTGGTGTTCGACCTGGATCCCGGCGACGGCGTAACCTGGACGCAGATCAAGGCGGCGGCCCGTGACATCCGCGCTCGCCTGCAGGAAACCGGGCTGGAAAGCTTCGTGCGGTTATCCGGCGGGAAGGGTCTGCACGTGGTGGTTCCATTGCAGCCGAAGGCCGACTGGGAGCAGGCCAAGGCGTTCTGCGAGTCCTTCGCGCAGGCGTTGACACAGCACGCGCCGGACCGCTACGTGGCCACCATGAGCAAGGCCAAGCGCAACGGGGTGATCTTCATCGACTGGCTGCGCAATGCACGCGGGGCCACCAGCGTGTGTTCGTGGTCGTTGCGGGCGCGCGAGAGCGCCGGCGTGGCGGTGCCGCTGCGCTGGGAAGAACTCGGCCGCGTCGCGGCGGCCGATGCGTTTCCGCTGGACAAGGCGTTGGCGCGGGCAAAGCGCTTGAAGGGTGACCCCTGGGAAGGGATCACCACGCTTGCGCAGGTGCTGCCGACGTTGGAGCGGTGACGACCAACGGTCGTCACCCACCGACGGCCGATCAGAAATCGGCGCGGATACCGAGACTGACGCGGCGACCGGAGAACTCGTACTGGGTCGGGAACGATTTATCGATCGTGTAGCCGGAGGTCTCTTCGTCGAACACGTTGATCGCATCCAGGCTCAGTTTCCAGGTGTCGTTCAGGCGGAAGCCGATCGACGCGTCGGTCTGGCCGTAGGCATCGCGGTACACCGGGTACATGTTGAGATGGATGTACTCCACGTACTTGTCCTTGTAGTTGTAGGACACGCGCGCGTCGAAACGATCATTCTCGTAGTACAGGGTGAAGTTGTACGCCTTCTCGGCCAGGCCCTCCGGCGGAGTGGGGATGTCCAGGTCCGATGCGCCGGTCAGCGTGTTGTCCAGCTGGGTGTAGTTGGCATTGATGCCCCAGCCTTCCAGCGCCGGGTGCAGCATCGACAGCGGCAGCTGCGCGACCAGTTCCACGCCGGTGACCTTGTAGGACCCATCGGCATTGACCGGCTGGTAGACCTCGAAGTCGTAGTAGCCATCCAGCGACCCGTTGGCGTTGAGCTTCTCCACGTTCGGCACGATGCCGGTCAGTTCCTGGCGGACCACGCCGTCGATCTTCTTGGAGAAGTAGGAAGCGGACAGCAGGCCGCCATTCTCCAAGTACTTCTCCAGGCCGATCTCCCACTGCCTGGCGGTGGTCGGCTTCAGCGCCGGATTGCCGTCCATGAAGCGGAAGCTGGACCAGCTGACGGTGCGGCGGTAGGCGATATCGGTCAGCGACGGACGCATCAGCGTTTCCGACGCCGCCGCGCGCAGCACCAGTCCATCGGCGATTTCAGCGGTCATGTTGAAGCTGGGCAGCAGGTCGCTGTAGTCGCCGCTGCTGGAAATCGGCGTGGGCGTGTAACCGCTGCTGCCATCGGCGTTCTGCACCGGGTGGAAGCCGGCCGAATCGACCTTCGTGTCGATCGAACGCACGCCCAGGGTGGCGTACACCGGCACCGTGCCGATGTCGAAGTAGAAATCGGTCATGGCATACAGCGCCAGGGTTTTTTCATCGACCTGGTAGAACTGGCCGTTATCCAGCGGGGTGGTGAAACCCGCATATCGGAACGTGTTGCGAGCGTAGCTGTTGGACACCTGCTGCCAGTCCAGGTTGCTCGGCTCGTAGCCGCCGCCGGGCACGATGTCGCTGATCCAGCCGGGATTGCTGTCGGCCAGCGTGCGGGTGTTCACCCATGCTGCGCTGCCGGCCGTCGGGCCCTGGATCTTGGTGTTGCCGAACTCGCGGTCCTTGGATTTGTCGGTGTAACGCGCACCGAACTTGACGCTGGTCAGCGCCGGGAAGAACGCCAGTTCCATCGAGCGGCGGAAGTCCAGCTGCGCGGCGTACTTGTCGTCCTTCACGTGCTCCACTTCGGTCTCATAGGCTTCGAACAGGTACTTCTCCGGCGAGTTGTACATGTCGAAGCCATTGGACGCCGCACTGGCCAGTGTCTCGCCGCCATTGGCGGTCCAGCGCGTGCGCGACGGTGCATAGGCCACGTGCTTGAGGTTGGCGTAGTCCGAATCACGGCGCGCGCCGGAGTAGCCGACCAGTGCATCGATGTCCCAGCCGCCCACGGTCCAGTCCAGCTTGGTGCTGAACTGCCGGTAGTCGGTGTTGGCGAAGCGTTCCTTGCTCAGGATTTCATGCTGGGTGGCGGTGTAGGACACATCGCGCAGGACCACCATGCCGTAGCGCGACAGCGTGTCGGCGTCGTAGTCGTGGATGGTGTCCAAGGTGCTGCGGCTGGACGCCGAATAGGCCGCCGCATCGTATTCGTCTTCGTGGGTGTCGTAGCCACCGAACATCGCATCGAAGCTCAGCGAGAACGCTTCGCTCGGCTTGAACTGCAGCGAGGCGGTCGCGCCCCACTGGTCCTGCTCGTTGAGGTAGATGCGATCACCGACCTTGTCCTGGAAGATGATCCGGTTGGTCTCGTCCTTGTCCATGCGGTTGCCGACGACGATGCCTGCATCGCGCGCCAGCACCGCGGCCGCCTGCGAACCGCGGGTGCCGGACGCTTCCAGGAAGCGGCCCATCGGACGGAAGTTGATGCCGGAATTGGAGTCGGTACGATTGGTGCGCTTGGCCTTGGAGAACGACACCAGGCCGCCCCAGTCGCCCCACGTATCACTGGCCAGGAAGGAGATCTTCGGATCGTTCTTGCCGTTGATCGAATTGTTGGCCACTTCGGCGGAGGCGCTGAACTTGGGCTCGGCATAGTCGAACGGCTTGGCGGTTTCGATGTACACCGAACCGGCGATGCCGCCTTCTTCGTCGGCCGCGGTCGGCGACTTCTGCACGGTCACGGTCTGCACCACGTCCGAGGCGAAGATGTCGAACTGCACATCGCGTCCGCCACTGCCCGAGGCAGTAGCGAGGTTGTTGATCGAGACGTGGGTGAACTCGGACGGCAGGCCGCGCACGCTGACCTTGCTGCCCAGCCCCTTGTTGCGTTCGATGGTCACGCCCGGCATGCGCTGCAGCGCTTCGGCCAGGTTCTGTTCCGGGAAGTCGGCCACGTCGGTGGCGACGATGGAATCGGAGAAGCCGATGTTGCTGCGCTTGAGGTCAACCGCGCGCTCCAGGCTCTTTGCGTAGCCGCCGGTCACCACCACCGTATCCAGCTGCTGCATCGCGGCTGCACCGGCTGCAACGGGCGCTGCGTCATCTGCCAATGCCTGCAGGGGCAGCGTGGCGATGCCACTGATCAGGACGGCGCGCACGGCGCGGGACAAAAGCTTCGCATGGGGGACGCGCGTCGGCGTCTCCCGGAGGGTATTGCGCATCGGATGGTCCCCATTGCCCTGTGAGTTCGTGCCGCGCGCCCATGCGATGGTTCGCACAAGGCCCCTGCGCGGCCGTGCCGGTAACCGGCGGACATAGAGACTAGGGGGGAATTGTTAAGCCTTTGTTGCGGTGCGAAAACGGCGTGCGCCCAGCCACAGGCCGGCGCCGAGCTGCAGCGGTAGGGAAACCACGAGCAGCACCACGAACCAGCGCGGGAACTCGTTGCCCATGTCCCACGCCGCCCACAACGAGGCGACCGCCAGCAGCAACCAGAGGGCCACGCCGTGCGAACGCGGCCAGCACGGCGCGTGGTAGCTGGCGAAGGCCACCGCGGCGATGCCGCCGAGCACGGTGAACGCCAGGTCCCAGCCCAGCTGCACCGCGCCGCCGGGGTGCACACCGATCAACGGCGGCAACCAGCTGGCCACGGTGGTGACCAGCACCAGCGCAAGCAGCGCACCGCCCAGCGCAAGCAGGGAAAACAGGAAGGTTTTGAACATCGCCATGCGGCCAGTGTAGAGCCGACTTCAGTCGGCTGCTCTGGATGCTGCCCTGGTAGCGCCGAGCCACGCTCGGCGAGCGAAGCGGAAAGCAGAAGCATGACGGCCAGCGGCCGTCACTACCGGGTAGGGTCATGCATTCGCCCTGTTCCCGCTGCGCTCGCCGAGCATAGCTCGGCGCTACGCAGGTCAGCTCGCCAGCACCGATGCCTGGCGGGCCAGTTCTTCGATCGCCGCCCAGTCGCGGCTCTGCAGCAGCGCGGCGGTGGTCAACCACGAACCGCCCACGCACAGCACATTCGGCAGGTGCAGGAACTGCGGCGCGGTCTGCACACTGATGCCGCCGGTGGGGCAGAAGCGCACATCGGCGAACGGACCGGCCCACGCAGCCAGTAACGGCGCACCGCCAGCCTGCACCGCCGGGAAGAACTTGAACGTATCCAAGCCCTGCTCCAGCCCGTGCATCAGTTCGGACGAGGTCGCCACGCCCGGCAGGAACGGCAGGTCGGTGTCGCGCGCGGCCGCGTACAGCCGATCGGTCGCGCCCGGCGATACCGCGAAGCGCCCGCCGGCTTCCTTCACCGCCTGCATCTGCGCGGCGGTCAACACGGTGCCGGCGCCGATCACCGCATCCGGCACGGCTTCAGCCATGGCCTTGATCGCTTCCATCGCGCGCGGCGTGCGCAGCGTGACTTCCACCACCGGCAGGCCACCGCGGAACAGCGCCTGGGCGACCTGCACCGCATCGTCCACGTCATCGGGGGTGAACACCGGGATCACCGGTGCAAGTTTCAGTACCGCGCGAACGCGCGGATCAGCGCCTGACATCAAAACGCTCCTCGCCCACCAGGGCCAATACATCAGCTTCGCTGACGGGATTGAAATCGCCGGGGATCGAATGCTTCAGGCCACCGGCGGCCAAACCGAAGCGCACGGTGGCGTCGGCGTCGAAGCCGCGCATGATGCCATGCAGGATGCCGGCAGCGAACGCATCACCGCCGCCGATGCGGTCGACGATGCCCTGCAGCTGGCGCACCGGTGCCTGCGCACGCGTGCCATCGCGGCCGATCAGCAGCGCGCCCAGTGCGTGGTGGTCAACGCTCAGCGCCCGGCGCTGCGTGCAGGCCATCCACTGCAGCTGCGGGAAGGCGGCGAAAGCCGCGGCGGCGGCCGCTTCCACGCGGGCGACCACGTCGTCCTGCGCGAAGGGCTGGCCGAGCACCACTTCGATATCCCGGTAATCGGCGAAGACGATGTCGGCCTGGGCGAACAGCTCGCGCAGGATGGCCTTGGCATCGCCGCCCCAACGCTGCCACAGCTTCGGCCGGAAGTTGCCATCGAAGGACACCTTGACCCCCTGCGCACGTGCCGCGCGTGCGGCGGCCAGGGTGGCCTGGGCCACATCGGTGCCGAGTGCCGGGCTGACCCCGGACAGGTGCAGCCAGTCCGCGCCCTGCAGCAGCGTCGGCCAGTCGTAGTCGGCGGCGGTACTGAGCGCAAAGGCCGAATCGGCACGGTCATAGACCACCTCGCTGGCACGCTGCACCGCGCCGGTGGTGAGGAAGTACAGGCCCATGCGGCCATCCGCCTGCAGGCGCACCCCACGGGTATCCACGCCATGCCGGCGCAGCTCGCCCAGCGCATGCGCGCCCAGCGGATTGTCGGCCACCGTGCTGGCCATCGCCACCTCATGGCCGAAGTGCGCCAGCGAGACCCCTACGTTGGCCTCGGCGCCACCTACGTGTACGTCCAGGCGCGGCGACTGCAGCAGCAGCTCGTTGCCCGGTGCACTCATCCTCAACAACAGTTCCCCGAAACAGACCACTCGACTCATCAGATGTCCTCGTTGCCCGGACTGCAGCATCGCGTTGCTGCCCGCCGGAGGGAACCACGCACCCCGCGTGGCTCTTGACTATCGGTGTCATTCTAGCCCTCGGGACCGCCGCGTCTACCCGCACCCGCTGTCGAAGTCATTGTCCCGCAAGCCTCTGCGGGACATCGCCAATCTGTTGCGGTGCAAGATGCCCGATCCTGAAGGTGCTGTTAACGTCCGCCCTGACCAGCGGTGTCATCTTGCTGACATCGCGTTGTGAACCAGACCTTTGGGAGAGGGAAAGGCCATGAATTCTCGTAGCAACCGCAAAAAGACACCGGTTACCTTGCTGGCCATGTCGATCGGCCTGGCGCTGGCCGCCCCGGCACTTGCCCAGCAGGCCAGCTCGGATCCTGCCGTCGACCTGGATACGGTAACCGTCACCGGCTACCGCGCCAGTGTTGAGAAGGCGCTGGACATCAAGCGCGGCGAAGCCGGCGTCGTCGATGCCATCGTCGCCGAAGACATCGGCAAGTTCCCGGACCTCAACCTGGCCGAATCGCTGCAGCGCATCCCCGGCGTGGTGATCACCCGCGATGGCGGCGAAGGCCGCAGCATCTCGGTGCGTGGCCTGGGTCCGGACTTCACCCGCGTGCGCATCAACGGCATGGAAGCGCTGGCCACCGTCGGTGCCGGCGACCAGAGCGGCGGCACCAACCGTGGCCGTGGCTTCGACTTCAACGTGTTCGCCTCGGACCTGTTCTCGCAGCTGATCGTGCGCAAGACCGCTTCGGCCGATGTCGAAGAGGGCTCGCTTGGCGCCACCGTCGACCTGCGCACCGCGCGCCCGTTCGACTATGAAGGCTTCACCTTCGCCGCCAGCGGCCAGGCCAGCTACAACGACATGGCGCAGAAGGCGGATCCGCGCATGGCGGCGCTGATCTCCAACACCTTCGCCGATGGCACCTTCGGGGCGCTGCTGTCGGTGGCCTACTCCGAGCGCCAGGCGCTTGAAGAGGGTTCCAACACCGGCCGCTGGGCCAATGGCCCGAGCAATGGTGGCTTCGCTGCCAGCTCGCCGTTCGCTGCTGCGCGGGGTGCCGATGTCTTCCACCCGCGCTTCCCGCGCTACGTGCAGATGGAGCACAAGCAGGAACGCCTCGGCGTCACCGGCTCGCTGCAGTGGAAGCCGACCGATCGCACCGAAGTGTCCCTGGATGCGCTGTACTCCAAGATCGACGCCGACCGCGACGAGCATTACATCGAGGCGATCTCGTTCAGCCGCTCCGGCGCCGGCAAGCCGCAGACCATCGTGCGCGATGGTGAAATCCGCAACAACGCGCTGGTCTACGGTGCGTTCGACAACGTCGACATCCGCAGCGAGAACCGCCACGACGAGTGGAGCACCGACTTCAAGCAGGTCAGCCTGAACCTGGACCACCGCTTCAGCGATGCATTCTCGATCACCGGCAAGCTGGGTATCTCGCGCTCGGCGCATGAGAACCCGGTGCAGACCACCATCATCATGGACAAGTTCGATGTTGATGGGTACAGCTACGATTACCGTGGCAACAAGAACATGCCGATCCTCAACTACGGCGTGGATCCGACCAATCCGAACGGCTGGACCCTGGCTGAAATCCGCCTGCGTCCGCAGTCGGTGGACAATGATTTCGATACCGCCCAGCTGGATTTCAACTGGAACATCAGCCCGGGCTTCCGCCTGAAGGGTGGCGTGCTGGCCAAGGATTACAGCTTCAACACCGTTGAACTGCGCCGCGCCAGCGAACTGGCCGTGCCGACCTTCCCGGGTAGCGGGCTGATCGTGCCGCCGGCATACACCCAGCAGGAAGGCCTGAAGGGCATCTCGGGCAGCCCGTCCAACTGGGTGGTGCCGAACCTGGACGCCGTGGCCGACCTGTTCGACATCTACAGCAACACCGGCACCTTCGCCGTCGCACCGCGCCTGAACAACAGCCGCAGCGTGGAAGAGAAGGACCGCGGCGTGTGGCTGATGGGCGAGTTCTCCACCGATTTGGGTTCAATCCCGCTGTCGGGCAACTTCGGCGTGCGCTACGTGGAGACCAAGCAGGAATCCAACGGCTACGCCACCGTCGGCGGCGTGCCGGTGCTGACCACCAGCAACCGGAAGTACGATGACACCTTGCCCTCGTTCAACCTGGTTGCCGAAGTGGCGCCGGACTTCCTGATCCGCCTCGGCGCGGCCAAGGTGATGACCCGTCCGGGCCTGGGCTTCCTGACCCCCGGCGTGACCGTGGCGGTGGCCGGCGGCGCACGCACGGTGGCCGGTGGCAACCCGAACCTGGATCCGATCCGCGCCACCAACGTCGACCTCGGTTTCGAGTGGTACTTCAACGAAGGCGCGATGCTCGGCCTGGGCCTGTTCTACAAGGACATCGAGTCCTTCGTGCAGACCACCCGCGACGTGCGCCCGTACTCCACCAGTGGCCTTCCGGCCAGCCTGCTCGATGGCACCGGTGCCACGGTCAACGATGAGTTCACCTTCAGCATCCCGTTGAACACCCCCGGCGGCGAACTGCACGGCGTGGAAGCGAACTACACCCAGCCGTTCACCTTCCTGCCGGGCAAGTGGTCCAACCTGGGCGTGCAGCTGAACTACACCTGGGTGGAATCGAAGATCCAGTACCTCAACGGCCAGGGCCAGGCGGTGATGAAGAACGACCTGACCGGCCTGTCGCCCACCTCGTGGAATGCCACGCTGTTCTACGAAGGAGAGGTCTGGTCCGGCCGCGTCTCGGCGACCAACCGCGACGACTACCTGACCCAGGCACCGGGCCAGGAAACCGGCTTCAACCTGGACGGCGTGCACGGCATGACCGGCACCACGATGATCGACGCGTCGCTGCGCTACAAGATGAGCGACCAGCTGGAGCTGACCCTGGAAGGCGTCAACCTGACCAACGAAGCGTCCGACGAGTGGGTTCGTTCGCCGCTCACCGGCCAGCTGCCGCTCCAGTACACCGAAACCGGCCGCCAGTTCCTGCTCGGCGTCCGTTACAAGTTCTGATGACCCACCCGGCGGCGTGCCAGCCACGCCGCCGTCCGGTGCAACGCCCAACGTACCCGCCACCGTGGCGCTCCTGCTGCGGCGCAAGATGCTGCGCCGTGGTCGGCTTTGCTACGTTCCGGTGACCTGCGGTGTCAGCAAGGCGTTTGCGGTGAGGGGCCGCAGCTGCGCAGTCGCCCTCTCGCCGGCGGCGCCACGTCGTCCGCGCAGGCCACGATGAAGCTCAGGCCGATCTGCCGCCAACGCGCGGCAATAGATGCAGAATGCGGCGCAGCGCGGAATGGGTCGATGCCCTCCACGCCCAGGCATCGACATGCTCCGCCACGCCCCCTTTATCGCCGCACCGCACCGCCTCACCGTTGTCCGCTGTTGAAAGGAAGGTTCCATGCCACACCGCTCCGCTGCCGTCGCCCGCCTGCCCCGTCGCCACCTGCTGGCGCTGGCCACCGCACTGTTCGCTGCGCCGGTGTTCGCTGCCGACCCGCCAACGCTGCTGTTCCATGTCGACGCCAACCACGGCCTGCAGGCGGAAGTGGCGCACGGCGAAGCGACACCGAACTTCCGCGACAAGGTGGCGGTGGTGCAGGACGGTACACGCGGCAAGGCGATCCAATGGCAGGACGACGGCGTCCTGTCCTGGGATGCACCGGGCAACATCCTGGCCCAGCGCGGCACGCTGGCCTTCGACTGGCGGCCGCGCTACGCCGTGGGCGAAGCGCCGTTCGTGATCTTCCGCGTGGGCTACGCCGACCACAGCAGCTGGGACATGGCGTGGCTGCGCATCGACTGGAACGGGCATGGCTTCGATGCGTTCGTCACCGATGCCAACCTGGCGCGCACCCGCGTCTCGTTCAAGATGCCGCAGGCACCGCGTGCCGACCAGTGGTTGCACCTGGCGTTCGGCTGGGACGAAGACCATGGCGTGCGCCTGTTCGTGGACGGCAAGGAGGTCGCGCGGGCCGAGGCCACCGCCGATTACGATGCCGCGCTGGACCAGCTGGGGCTGGCCGGGCGGGTGATGGCGCCCTACCAGGTGCAGAGCCGTTACAACTTCCTGCGGGGCAGTGATTTCCAGCACATCCGCGTCTACGACCAGTTGCTGGACGGCCCTGCCGTGGCCGCGCTGGCACAGGGCAAGGCAGCGGCCAGCGCGGTTGCCGCCACGGCAGACGAGCGCGCATGGCGGCATCGCTTCGGCTGGGAAGGCGCGGCACCCCCGGCGCTGGCCGCCGACGCAACGCGCATCCGCAAGGTGGAGTTCGCCGATACCAAGGACCTCAAGCAGTGGATGTGGAAGGCCACCGACGGTATCGCTGAAACCACCTGGCCGGGCGTCTACAACCGCTCGCGCCTGCCCGGCCGCAACGATTATTTCCAGCTGCCGGACTGGAATACCTACGTGGAGGGCGGCCAGCACCTGGACCTGACCCTGCCGGCGGGTGAAACGGTGAACCGCATCGAGGTGCGGGGCGCGGCGTTCGGTTCGCTCGCCCATGGCAGCGATGCCGCCAATGCCGGCACGGTGCTGATGCAGCGCCCGCGCGGCGTGGTGCGCAGCGTGGATGACATTCCTGCCCAGCAGGGCGGCGTGCTGCGCTTTTCCAACGTGGAACAGGAAACGCCGATCCAGGAGATCTGGGCGTACCACGTGGACGCCGGCGCCGAGCCCGAAGGCAGCGTCAAGCAGACGTATCGGGTGGACAGTCAGGCGCTGCCGGACTACACCAACCTGGACAGCCTTCGCCATTACATCCAGGGGCGCTACCCGGCGGCCGAACGCAGCGTGGTGATGGCCCTGCCCAAGGGCGCCGGTTCACGCCGTCGCGGCGCCGACAGCCTGCCCGCGCAGCCACGACCGATCGTGCACGTGCTGATTCCTTCCGGGGTGGGCGATGCACCGGCCAACCAGCCGCTGATCCGCAGCTGGGCGCACAGTTGGGAAAACATGCATGACGGCCTGGACGGCGTGGCCATCGACCTGCCCGCGCTGGACCTGCCGGCCACGCACGACGGGCTGATTCCGCTCAACATCCGCATCAAGGATCCGATCTGGCCGGCACGCGACATGATCGATGTGTCGGTATCGGTGCAGCCGGGCAAGAAGCGCACGCTGTGGCTGGACCTGCGCGACCGCATCCTCACCGCCGACAGCCTGTGGCTGAGCATCGCTTCGGCCGCGCCGGGCTTCGATGCGGGCGCGCTCGACGGCGCCGAAATCCGCATGGTGTTCAAGCCCCGCCAGCAGGCCATTGCCGAACATGTCGCCGACCGCTTCAACCAGGTACGCGACAACTGGGGCTTCCTGGTCGAAGAGCACACCACGTCCAAGCGCCAGCGCCTGTATGCGCGCGTGTACGCCGACCTCAGCGACCTGCTGCGGGTGGACCCGGACCATGAGCTGGGCCGCCTGTACTGGAACTACATCAGCTACAACAGCCAGGGCAAACCGCCGTTCACCGCGCCGGCCGTGCCCAAGGGCGTGCCGGCGTGGGCCTTCAACCAGGTCCAGGACCTTGCCCATGTGCGCCGCTTCATCGACTGGTGGATAGACAACCGGCAGGTCGCCTATGGCGATTTCGGCGGCGGTATTTCCGATGATTCCGACCTTACCCAGCAGTGGCCCGGGCTGGCCCTGATGGGCGTGCAGCCGGACCGTCTGAATGCCTCGCTGACCGCGCTGTCCGACGCGGTTTACCGAAATGGCATGTTCAGCAACGGCCTGAGCACGATCGAGACCGATGAACTGCATGCCTACGAAGAAGGCATCAACACCAACAGCGCCATGTTGTACCTCAACTGGGGCGATCCGCTGACCGTGGAGCGCCTGATGGAAACGGTCAAGGCGTTCCAGGAGAAGATCATCCTGCCCAACCCGCAGGGCCACCTGCTGTTCTCCAGCAACTGGTTCGGCGGCAACAAGGTTTACCGCGAACCGAACTGGCAGTGGCAGAAGCCGTATTCGTTCCCGGTGCTGCATCCGGCCTTCCTGCTCGGCCAGTTCAATGCCGATCCGAACAGCCGCCGGCTGGTCACCGGCCTGGCCGATGGCTACCTGGCGCACGCCTATACCGATGACAAGGGACGTTGGGCGCTGCCGAACGAGATCAACTGGGCCACCGGCGAAACCCGCGGCGGCGAGCTCAACAACGGCTCCGGCAGCGGCGACATCATGCATACATTCTGGGCCGCATGGCGCTGGAGCGGTGACGACAAATACCTCAAGGCGCTGGACTACCGGGTGGAACGTGGCGGTCCTGGCGCGCTGTCCAACCTGGGCGAAAACTACGTCGAGGTACTGGGCCGGCAGCAGGACTGGTACCCGAAGCTGATCTCTGACGCGAAGGATGGCAAGACCGGTTTCGCCAGCCTGATGGCCTGGCAGGCCAGCGGCGATACCGGCTACATCGAGGCCCTGCACGCCGATGGCATCCAGGCCAAGGCGCAACGCGAGTACATGAACACCGAAGGCCACTGGTGGTCGGATCGGGTGGAAGCACCGAGCGAGTTCCTGCAACGCGCGCGGTTGGGCGGCATCGCGCTGAAGCGCAACCAGAGCTGGCCGGGGCATACGGTGAGCTGGCGCTTCGACCGCGACGAAGCGGCCGAACAGGTGGCGCTGCTGGTGCACGCGCCGTCACGCGAGCGCTTCACCGTCACCAGCCATAACCTGGCCAAGCGGGTGATCCGTGCCGACATGACCGGCTGGAATGTGGCCAGCGGCACCTGGCGGGTGCGCAGCGGCGTGGATGCCGACGGTGACGGACGCATCGATGGCACGCCGCGCGAGCGCGAGTTCGTGCTTGAGAGCAGCGCCAGCACCGCGCTGCACTTCCAGCCGGGTCGCACCGAAGTGTTGGAGTTCGAACGGGTGGGCGCCGGTACCCCGGTGGAGCAGCGTGCCGACCTGGGCGTAGGCCGCGGCGACGTGCGGGTGGACGGCCGCCAGGTGCATGTCACCGTGCACAGCCTGGGCCATGTGGCCACCGGCGTGGGCGTGGCGGTGCTGGAAGATGCGCGCGGCCGCGAAATCGCCCGGATCGAGGTCCCGGCCATGGACGCGCCGCTGGACCTGCAGCCGAAGACCACCACCGTCAGCCTGCCGCTGCCGGCCGGTGAGCGCAGCGGACTGCGCGTGCGGGTGGGATTGGCAGACGACGGCGAAGAAGTCACCCGTCTGAACAACACCGTGGCGCTGCCGTGAGCGGCGTGACGGCCGCTGGCCGTCATCGCTGCGCCGCTCAGCCGTGGCTGTCCAGTTCCTGCACGCGCGGCTGGTACCAGCCATCGCCGAGCGGATCGAACACGGTGCTGCGTTCCATCGGCCCCTGGTAGACGTGCAGCGACACCGCGATGTTCTCGCTGCTGGCGTTTCGCAGGGTGTGGTATTCGTGCGGCGGAATCAGGCTGCCGGCGCTGCCTGTTTCGCCGTACAGCACCGGCTGCGCAGCAAACCGCCAGCGCGGGCCATGCTGTTCCAGCAGCGCATAAGGGGTAACCCGCAGATCGCCATGCCAGACTCCTTCCACGCACCACATCGCATCGTGGTCATGCAGCGGCGTGCCCTGCCCCGGGCCCCAGCACATCGCAATCACGCTGTAGCCCAGCGTGGGGCTGCGGTGCAGTTCCCGACGTGCGTAGCGACCCTCCAGCGGCTGGTAGACGCAGGAAGGCAGTTCGATATCCGGATCATGGATCGCCTGCCGCAGCGTGTGCTGCAGCGCGCGGGTGATCGCTCCGGCATCGCCCTGCCCGACCGCGGCATCCAGCGCCGTGATCAGTCGGTCTTTCCCGCGGAAGGCCGGTGGGGTGAGGTGCAGATCCATGCCTGCAGTCTAGGCGAGTGATGTATGCGGAACGTTCGCAGGGTGTTAACAGCAGCCGAGAGCGCCTGTTTCCGTACGTGGCCGGCGCAGCGCAGGGGTGGGCAACCTGGGGGAGAGGAGCTGGATGCGTCAAGGCAGCAGGAGCGGGCGCAGGGCGGGGACGCTGCGTGCAAGCTCTTCGGTCATGATCGTGGCGAACACATCCGCGCCCTTGTCGCCCAGGTGGGTGTAGTCGAAGGCCCGCTTGGCCTGCCCCATCGGTTCCAGCAGCGCGTGCTGCGCCGCGTGGCCGGCCGCGCTGCCAGGAGCGGCAGCGACGGTGGTGCCGGTCAGTGCGGCCGCGACCTGCTGCTGCGACGCGGGCGCCTGCGCCAGCTGCATCGCCAGCACCGGGCCCATCGCCTGCACCAGTTGGCGGCTGCGCGCATGCAGGTCGACCAGCGGCACATCCAGTTCGGCGGCCACCGTGCGCACGGCGTCTGCCCAGGGGCCCAGGTCGTCGATCAGCGTGCCATCGGCAAACTGGCGCCGGGTCAACGGCGTGACCAGCACCGGCACCGCGCCGGCCGCGCGTACCTCGGCGACGTACCGGCGCAGGTTGTCGGGGAACGCATGCCGCAGGTCGGTGGAACGCCCCGGCTTGCCGGGCTGGTCGTTGTGGCCGAACTGGATCAGCACCCAGGTAGTGGCATAGCCGGCCGTGCGCATCTCCGCTTCCACCAGCGCCCATGAGCCTTCGGCGCGGTAGTTGTAGGTGCTGCGTCCGCCGCGCGCCAGATTCGTGCAGGCGGCGAAGGACACCAGGTGGTCCGCACAGAAGCGCGGTCCCCAGCCCCCCTGCACCGCCGTGGTGGAGTCACCGACCAGGATGACCTTGCTGGCGCGGATCGGTGTTGGCGCCGGCCGGTCGGCGGGCACTTCGGCCAAGGCCGGCCGTATGACGCAGCAGAAGAGAAGCAGCAAGCGCAGCATGACGGGGACAGGTAGCGCCGAGCCATGCTCGGCGGGATGCCTGAAGGGAACAGGGATCATCAACAGCTCCTTTGAACAGGACTCAGAACGTGCCGCGCTGCAGGAACGGTGCCTGCCGATACAGCTCACGCTCACCGCCACGCGGGTCGTCAGCCAGCGTGCTGCGCACATCGAACAGCAGCGTCTGCCGGCGTGGCAGGCCGTACGGTTCCCAGTGCGCCAGGCCGGCGTGGTTGGGGTCGCCCTGGCGGGCGAACTGCAGCAGTGCGCTGCTCATGGTGGCCGCCAGTGCGCGTGCCTGCGCGCCATCGCCACTGCGTGCACCGGGCTGGGCGGTGTTGTCGAACACCAGCGGGATATCCAGCGTGTGGAAAGCGCCGAGCCTGCCGCCGTCCAGCGGCGAACCCCAGTCCAGTTGGTAGGCCCAGGTGGGCGCCGCACCGACGCCCTGGCGCGCGCGCGCTTCCAGCTCTTCCACCGCCCCGCGCCATGAACGTCCGGCGGTGGTGGCGGCGAAGAACACCTGCGACGGGGTGTAATCCGGATACATCCGGCGGTACGCGTCGATCACCCGCTGTGGGCGCAGGTCGACGTACTGCTCCCGTTCCAGCTTCGCCGGCAGGGTGTCCCAGGTGAGTTCGTGGTTGGCCGGATCGTTGCCGAGGAACGCGCGGGTCTCATCGCGCGTGTTGCCGATCACCATCGGGATGTGCGCGGACTGCGCCGGCGCTTCGGGGAAGAACGGATGCACCGGCAGCACCACATCATCCAGCACCGGCCCCACGTACAGCCCGCTGGTCTCGATCCGCGACGGATCGCGCGCCTTGCCGGCGGCCAGCAGCGCGGCCGGGGACAGACGCAGCAGCGCCTGGACGTCCTTCGCGCCGGCCGCTTCCATGGCGATGGCGGTACGCTGCGCGGCGGCGCGCGGGCCGGCGGCGGTGACCTGCTGGCCGCTCATCGTCCAAGCCCGCTGGAACAACCCCTTCGCCGCGGGCATCGCCATCAGCGTGGCGATCTTCGCGCCGCCTCCTGACTGGCCGAACACGGTGATGTTGCCCGCATCGCCGCCGAAGACCGCAGCATGCTCGCGCACCCATTGCAGGGCCTGCACCAGGTCGAGCTGGCCGACGTTGCCGGACGCGGCCATGCGCGGGTCACCGAGTGCGCCCAGGTACAGATAGCCGAACAGATTGAGGCGATGGTTGACCGTCACCACCACCACGTCGCCGCGCCGGCACAGCGCGCCACCGTCGTACAGCGGGTCACTGCCGGAGCCATTGTTGAAGCCGCCGCCGTGGATGTAGAACAGGATCGGCCGCTTGCCGCCGTCGCCGAGCGCCGGCGTCCAGACATTGAGGAACAGGCAGTCCTCGCTGCCCGGCCCTTCGCTACCGCCCTGTGGCGCGGCGGCTCCGTAGTCCAGTGCATCGGCGGTCCCGCGCCACGGCATCTCCCGGCGCGGTGGCTGGAAGCGGTAGGCGGCGGTGTCGGCGCCATAGCGAAGCCCGCGGAACACACACATGCCGTGTTCGCGCTGGCCGCGCACGCGCCCCCCGCGCACCCGCGCCAGTACCTGCTGGTCGGCGTGCAGGCCAGGTTGGGCCAGTGCGGTCGGCAGCAGGGAGGTGGCGGCGGCAGCGGACGCCCAGCGTGCACTGTCGCGGAGGAAGCGGCGGCGTTGCAGGTCGGCGTGATCGTCGTTCATGGGTGACCCTCCGGGGTCTGGGTCTGGGCGCGCAGCCAGCGCTGCGCGATGTCCGGCCACAGGGCCGTGGTCGAATCCGCGGCGGCGCGCATGCCGAAGCCGTGGCCACCGTGGGCGAACACATGGAGTTCGTGTTCCACGCCCGCCGCTGCCAGCGCACGCGCCATCAGCAGGCTGTTGTCGACGCTGACGACGCGGTCATCGGCCGCGTGCAGCAACAGGGTGGGGGGCATATCCGCACGCACCTGGTCCTGCATCGAGTACCGGCCTACCAGGGCCGCGTCCGCCGGGTCGCCGATCAGGCGCAGGCGAGAGCCACTGTGCGCGTGCGGTCCCATATCGATCACCGGGTACACCAGCACGGCGCGGGAAGGCCGCGCGCTGAGCCGGTCGGCCGCATCGGCTGGCGGGTAAACGGGGGTGTCGAAGCCGGTGGCCAGGCGCGCGGCGACATGCCCACCGGCTGAAAAGCCCATCACCGCGATGTCTTCCATGTCCAGCCCGCGGCGTGCTGCGGCGGCGCGAACCACGCGCATCGCGCGCTGCGCATCGGCAAGCGCCGCCTGGCGGTCGCGGCCGGTCTCGGGCAACCGGTAACGCAGCACGAACAGGGTATAGCCGGCGCGGTCGACCCACTGCGGGACCAGCCCGGTGCCTTCCTTGTCGATCACCACGCGCTGGTAGCCGCCGCCTGGTATCACCAGCAGCGCCTTGCCATTGGGCTGCGGCGGGGCATGCACCACCAACCACGGCGCATCGATCTGGTCGACGTAACGATCGGGCCGGGCCAGGTCCGCACTGCGCTCCACCACGTGAAGTCCGCGCGCGGGGCCGCTTTCGCCGGGAACCTGTCCCGCTGGCCACAATGCGATGTGCTCGCCGGCGGCCTCTTCGGCCCCCGCAACGGCTGGCGGCGGTGCGCGCTGCGCCGCAGCGGCAGCAAGGGCCGGTGAAGTGGCCAGGGACAACGAACAGAGCAGCGAAAAAAGCGTTGATCTCATGCGGCACAAGGCTCCCGGAGCGATGACAGGTGACCGTTGGCCACCTCCGTCGTGCCTTCTGACGCACTGCACATTGCCAGATGACACCGGTTTACCATATACACGTCATCCGAACGCTGTCGATGCGCAGCGCAACAACGCCAAAGGGAGAGCCTCCTTGAGCAACGAACCCGGCAACATGGACCTGCCAACCGCACCGGCGGCCTCCGCCGACCCTGCCGCCATCGCCAGCGCCTTCACCGGTGCGCGCCGCGCGGGCGCATCGTTGGCCGATTTCCCCGGTCAGATCCCCGCCGACCTGGTCAGCGCCTATCACGTGCAGGACCTGGCAATCGGCCAGTGGGAGCACGAGGTGGTCGGTTGGAAAGTCGGCTACATCGCCGAAGAACGCCGCGACAGCTCCGGAGACGACCGTCTGCTGGGCCCGATCTTCAATAATCGGCTGCAGAATGCTACCGGTGGAACAACGCTTGATATCGCGGTCTTCGAAGGCGGCTTCGCAGCGGTCGAAGCCGAGTATGTGATCGAACTGCTGGAAGACGCCCCGGCCGACCAGCTGGAGTGGACGCCGGAGCAGGCCGAAGCGCTACCGGCCCGCCTGTACATCGGTGTGGAGGTTGCCAGCAGCCCGCTGGCCACGATCAACATCCTCGGCCCGCTGGTGGTGGTGTCCGACTTCGGCAACAACAACGGGCTGCTGCTGGGACCGGAAATTACCGACTGGACCACGCGCGATGACAGCGAACTGCGCGCTGAAACGCTGATCGAAGGCGAGGTGGTCGGCACCGGCGGTGCAACCCGCCTGCCCGGCGGCCTGCGCACCGCGATTGCCTTCGCGCTGTCCCGCTCGGCCAAGCGCGGCCGTCCGCTCAAGCGCGGCGAACTGATCGCCACCGGCAATGCGACCGGTATCCACGACATCCGCGTAGGCCAGACGGCAGTGGTGCGGTTTGCCGGTTTCGGAGACATTGCCTGCCGGGCCGTCGCTGCGGGATGACCGCAGCGGCCCGGTGAACACGCGCGGGAGGGCGCAGATGATCACACGTAGAAATTTCCTTGCCACCAGCCTCGGCGCGCTTGCCGCACCGGTACTGGCCGGCTGCAGCAAGACGGGCGACAGCGTGGCCGGTGGCCACCTGCTGACCGCCACCGACGTGCACGTAGCGGACTATCCCACCGTGACCGCGGTGAAATGGATCGGCGATACGCTGGAACGCGAGACCGGCGGACGCCTGCGCCTGCGGCAATACCACTCCGGGCAACTGGGCCGCGAATCGGAAGCGATCGACATGGCCCGCTTCGGCGCCATCGACATCACCCGGGTGTATTCCGGCGCGCTCAACAACGCCTTTCCGCTGACCCAGGCCCTGTGCCTGCCATACGTATTCGACTCGGTGGCGCACATGCGCGCCGCGCTGGACAGCGGCGTCGCCGAGGCGGTGCTGCGCGGCTTCGAAAGCCGCGACCTGGTCGGCCTGGCGATCTACGATTCCGGTGCGCGCTGCTTCTACAACACCAAGCATCCGATCGTGTCCCCGCAGGACCTGCGCGGCCTGAAGCTGCGCGTCGCATCGTCGGACATCTTCATCCAGCTGATGCGCCTGTTCGGCGCCAACCCGACCCCGATGTCGCTGGGCGACACGTTCTCCGGCATGGAGACGCACATGATCGACGGTGCGGAAAACAACATGCGCAGCTTCCATTCCAGCCGTCATTTCGAGGCTGCGCGCTACTGGTCGCAGAGCGATCATTCGTATGCGCCGGACGTATTGTTGATGTCGCGTGCCAGCTTCGACCAGCTGCGGCCGGACGATCGCCAGCTGCTGCTGGAAACCGCGCGTGCCTCGGTGAAGGTCATGCGCCAACAGTGGGATGCTTCCGAAGATGCCGCGCGCAAGGCGGTGCTCGACTTCGGCATCAAGGCCAACGAAGTGGACATGCCGGCCTTCCGCAAGGCCGCTGATCCGCTGCTGCAGGAGTACCTGAAGCAGCCCGAGCTGGCCGCCATGGTCAGCCGCATCCGCGATCTCGCCTGAGGAACTCCGCCATGACCGACATGACGACGGGCACCGCCCCGATCGCCCCCGGCGCAGGACAGCGTCTGCTGGACCGCATCGCCGACTTCGCCATCTACATCGCCGTGGCCGCCCTGCTGGGGCTGGTGGCGGTGCAGGGCTGGCAGGTCTTCGCCCGCTACGTGCTCAATGATTCACCCAGCTGGACCGAGCCGGTGACCCTGCTGCTGCTGAGCACCGCGATGAGCCTGGGTGCGGCCTGCGGCGTGCACACCAACCGCCACTTCGGCTTCTTCCTGCTGGCCGCCTACATGGGCCCGCGGCTGCGCCGCACGGTGGATACCTTCGTGCAGCTGGTGATCGGCGTGCTGGGCGCGTACCTCGCGGTGTTCGCGATGGTGCTGCTGCGCGACGGCCTGGACATCAAGGCGGCCGGTGCCAACCTGCCGCAGAGCATCAACTACCTGCCGCTGTCGGTGGGCGGGGCGTTGATGGTGCTGTTCGCGCTCAACCGTGCCTGGCGGGTCCATTTCCCGCTCGCGGTGGTAGCCGTCGAAGACGCTGAAGGAGATCGTTGAACATGGGCATTACCCTGCTTTTCCTGGTGTTCGCCGGCCTGCTGCTGCTCGGCGTGCCGGTCGCCTACGCGCTGGCTGCGGCCGCGCTGGCCACCCTGCTCTACCTGGACATCCCCAGCATCGTACTGGTGCAGCAGATCTCCGCCGGTACCGGCTCGGCGTCACTGATCGCGATTCCACTGTTCATCTTCGCCGGTGAGATCATGATGCGCGGCGGCATCTCCGAACGCCTGATCGCGTTGGCGTCCTCGCTGGTGGGACGCATGCGCGGTGGCCTCGGCCAGGTCTCGATCCTGTCTTCGCTGTTCTTCGGCGGTGTGTCCGGTTCGGCCATCGCCGATGTGTCTGCGGTGGGCGGCACGATGATCCCGCAGATGGTCAAGCGCGGTTACGACCGCGACTTCGCCGTCAATGTCAGCATCACCGCCGCGCTGGTGGCGCTGCTGGTGCCGCCGTCGCACAACCTGATCCTGTTCTCGGCTGCGGCCGGTGGTGGCCTGTCCATCGCCGATCTGTTCGCTGCAGGCATCGTGCCGGCGCTGCTGATGACGCTGGCACTGATGGTCACCGGCTACGTGGTGGCGCGTCGTCGTGGCTATGGCGTGGAAGTGTTCCCCGGCTGGCGAGCGGTGGCCCTGCGCATCTTCTCCGCCCTGCCCGGCCTGGGCCTGGTGGCGTTGATCTTCGTCGGCATCCGTGCCGGCATCTTCACCGCAGTGGAAAGCGCTGCCATCGCCGTGGTGTACGCGTTGCTGGTCACCACCGTGCTGTACCGGCAGCTGCCGTGGCGGGAGTTCTTCGGCACGGTCATCCACGCTGCGCGCAGCACCGGCGTGATCCTGTTCGTGATCGCCACCGCCGCCGTGTTCGGCTGGCTGCTGGCCTTCCTGCAGGTACCGGTCGCGGCGGTGGACTTCCTGCAGTCCTTCGCGCACAGCCAGTTCATGGTGCTGTTGATGATCGTGATCATGCTGCTGCTGCTGGGTACCTTCATGGACCTGGCACCGATGATCCTGATCTGCACGCCGATCTTCCTGCCGGTGGCCAAGGCCTACGGCATCGATCCGATCCACTTCGGCCTGGTGCTGGTACTGACCGGTGGCCTCGGCCTGGTGACGCCACCGGTGGGCTCGGTGCTGTTCATCGGTACCGCCATCGGCAAGATCAGCGTCGGCGAAAGCATGCGCAGCATCTGGCCGTTCTGGTTCGCCGCGCTGGGCGTGCTGTTGATCGTGACCTTCTTCCCCGGCCTGTCGCTGTGGCTGCCGCACCTGCTGCGGGCCTGATGTGGGCGGAAGGCGTGGCGACCCACGGTCGTCACGCATCGAAGGACGTGTGGCGACCACGGTCGCCACCTACACATGTTTCCTGGGAGGGAAAACGATGCAGTTCAAGCACACCCTGAAGATCCTGCTGGCCGGTGGCCTGCTGTTGGCTACATCGGCCGTGACCGCCGCAGAGCCGGTGGCCGCGACGAACTGGAAACGCGGCATCGAGAACCAGCGACAGGCCGATCTCGGCAATGGCACGTTCCTCAACCCGGTGTTGGCCGGTGATCGCCCGGATCCGTCGGTGCTGAAGGATGGGGATGATTACTACCTCACCCTGTCCTCCTTCGATGCGTATCCGGGCCTGCCGCTGTGGCACTCGCGCGATCTGGTCAACTGGCAGCCGCTGGGCCATGCGATCACCAGGAATGTCGGTGCTATCTGGGCACCGGACATCATCAAGCACGAAGACCGCTACTACATCTATTTCCCCGCGCGCACCGGCGAGACGCGGAGCAACTTCGTGGTCTGGGCCGATGACATCAAGGGGCCGTGGAGCGAGCCGATCGACATCGGCCTGGAGAAGTACATCGATCCGGGCCATGCGGTCGGTGAGGACGGCAAGCGTTACCTGTTCCTGAGCGGCGGCGACTACGTGCAGTTGGCCGACGACGGCCTGAGCGTGGTCGGCACCCCCAAGCACGTCTACGACGGCTGGAAATACCCGGAAAGCTGGGACGTGGAGGCGTACGCGCAGGAAGGCCCGAAGATCAACTTCCGCGATGGCTGGTACTACATGACCACCGCGGTGGGCGGTACCGCCGGCCCGCCGACCGGCCACATGGTGATCGTCGCCCGTTCGCGCTCGATCCATGGGCCGTGGGTGAACGACCCGAACAATCCGATCATGCGCACGCAGTCGGCCGCCGAGCCGTGGTGGTCGCGCGGGCATGCCACGGTGGTGGAAGGCACCGACGACCGCTGGTGGATGATCTACCACGGCTATGAGAACGGCTATTGGACGCTGGGCCGCCAGGCCCTGCTGGAACCGATCGAGTGGACCGCCGACGGCTGGTATGTCGCCAAGGGCGGCGACCTTGGCCAGCCGCTGCGCAAGCCCTCGGGAGAGTCGGTGGGACAGCATGGCATGGCCCTGTCGGACCCCTTCACCGGCAGCAAGCTCGGCCCGCAGTGGTCGTTCTTCAACCCCGCACAGGATGAATACAAGCGGCTGGGCTTCAGCGGCAACGGCCTGGTGCTGCAGGGCAAGGGCGAAACCCCGCGCGACAGCTCGCCGCTCACCGCCATCGCCGGCGACAAGGCCTACCAGTTCGAGGTCGAGATGGATGTCGCTCCCGGCGCAGTCGGCGGCGCCCTGCTGTACTACAGTGACCGCCTGTACGTGGGCGTTGGCAGCAACGGCGAGAAGTTCATCATGCACCGCTATGGTGAAGAGCGCCCTACCCGCCTGCCGCCCAGCAGCACCGGCGGCAAGCTGTGGCTGCGGGTCACCAACAACCGCCACATCGTCACCATCCACTCCAGCACCGACGGCCGCACCTGGCAGAAGTACCCGGTTCAGATGGAAGTGTCCGGTTACCATCACAATGTGGCGGGCAAGTTCCTGGCCCTGAAGCCGGCGCTGTACGCGGCCGGCGACGGCGCGGTCACCTTCCGCAACTTCCGCTACCGCGCGCTCGACTGAGCGCGCGGCTAGAATCCCCCGGCCCCTCGAGTCGAAGACATGTCAGTGCGCAACAGCAACGATGCCGCCAAGCCGGCAGTAATGAAAGGCAAGGCGGCAACGATCAACGACATCGCGCGGCTGTCGGGGGTCTCGAAGAAAACGGTTTCAAGGATCATCAACAACTCCCCGCTGGTGCGCAAGGACACGCGCGAGAAGGTGGAAACGCTGATGCGCGAAGTCGGCTACACGCCGGATCCGCTGGCACGTGGGCTGGCCTTCAGGCGCTCGTTCCTGATCGGGATGGTGTACGACAACCCGACCGCGCAGTACATCGTGGACATGCAGTACGGCGCACTGGACGCGCTGCGCGGTTCCAGCTTTGAACTGGTGGTGCATCCCTGCGACAGCCGCAGCCCCGGCTACATCGAGGGCGTCTGCCGCTTCGTGCAGCAGCAGAAGCTGCACGGGGTGATCCTGGTGCCGCGTGCGTCCGAAGACCAGGCGCTGGCCGATGCCCTGGAAGAGATCGGCTGCCGCTTCACCCGCATCGCCTCGCTGCCGCTGGATGAAACTTCGCAGATGGTGGTCACTCATGACCGCGATGGCGCCGCCGAGGCGGCCGATTACCTGCTGTCGCTCGGCCACCGCGATATCGCGCTGGTGACCGGCCCGAGTGCCTACCGCTCCGCCCACGAACGCACCTCCGGCTTCATCGAGGCGCTGGCCAAGCGCGGCATCGAGCTGCCCAAGGACCGCATCGTCGAAGCCGGTTACACCTTCGAATCCGGCGTGGCCGCGGCGGAAAAGCTGCTGCTGGGCAAGAAGCGCCCAACCGCCATCTTCACCGGCAACGATGAAATGGCCGCCGGCATCTACAAGGTCGCGCTGCGTGCGGGCATCAACATCCCGCGCGAATTGTCGATCATCGGCTACGACGACAGCCCGCTGGCCTCGCGCCTGTGGCCGTCGCTGACCTCGGTGCGGCGGCACACCCGCGACACCGGACGCACTGCTGCGGCGATGCTGATCCAGCCCGATGGCCAGCCGGCGATGCAGATCGCCAGCGTGCGCCCGCACCTGATCGTGCGCGATTCCTGCCAGCCGCCGCAGGACGAATAAACCGTAAACCCCCGCCCCGCAAGGAAGAAAAGGCACCTTGCGGTGCAAAATGACACCGGTGTCCAAGGCCGTTAGAATGGCCGCCACACCGCGCCGGCGCCGAGTCATCGGCCCGTCCCCTGCTCTGGAGAAGCCATGTACTGCAAGACCCATTACGCCACCCATCCCGATGCCATCAAGGGCGCCAGCAATGACGACCTGCGCGACCTCTACCTGCTCGATGGGCTGTTCAACGCCGATGCGGTGACCCTGAAGTACACCCACTACGAGCGCTTCGTGCTCGGCGGTGCGGCGCCGGTCAACGGCCCGGTTTCGCTGCCCAAGCAGACCGAACCGGCTTCGGCCGCCGGCCATGCGTTCCTGGAGCGTCGGGAGCTGGGCGTGATCAACGTCGGCAGCGGCAGCGGCACCATCACCGTCGATGGCACGACCTTCAAGCTGGGCCCGAAGGACGGTCTGTACGTGGCCATGGGCAGCGAAGACGTGGTGTTCGCTTCGGACGACGCGGCCAACCCGGCACAGTTCTACCTGGCCTCGACCCCGGCGCACGCGCGCTTCGAGACCAAGGCGCTGTCGATCAAGGACGCGGTGGCACTGGACCGCGGCGCGCTGGAAACCAGCAACGAGCGCACCATCTACCAGTACATCGTGCCGGCCACCTGCCAGTCCTCGCAGCTGCTGCTGGGCCTGACCGTGCTGAAGCCGGGCAGCGTCTGGAACACCATGCCGCCGCACCTGCATGACCGCCGCAGCGAAGTGTATTTCTACTTCGACCTGGGCCAGAACGACCGCGTGTACCACTTCATGGGCGAGCCGGAAGCGCAGCGCCACATCGTCATCCAGAACAACGAAGCGGTGGTGTCGCCGCCGTGGTCGATCCACATGGGCGCCGGCACCAGCAACTACGCCTTCATCTGGGCGATGGGCGGCGAGAACCTGGATTACACCGACATGCACGTGCTGGACATCTGCCAGCTCAAGTAAGCCTCAGTTCCGCCGCCGGCATCCGCGCCGGCGGCGGTCCGTCCATCGTGCGGCGAGCGCACGTATCCACAAGGAATGCATCAATGGCTAATCCGTTCAGTCTGGAAGGCAAGGTCGCGCTGGTCACCGGTGGCAACACCGGCCTGGGGCAGGGTATCGCTGTGGCATTGGCTGCCGCAGGCGCCGACGTAGCCGTGGCCGGCATCGCCCCGCCGACCGACACCGTGGCGAAGATCACCGCGCTGGGCCGCCGCTGCCTGGCCATCGAAGCGAACCTGATCAGCATCGAGCCGGTCGAGCGCGTGGTGCGCGAAACCATCGAAGGCCTCGGTGGGCTGGATATCCTGGTCAACAACGCCGGGCTGATCCGTCGCGCCGACGCGGTCGACTTCACCGAGCAGGACTGGGACGACGTGATGAACGTCAACATCAAGTCCGCGTTCTTCATCTCGCAGGCGGCCGGTCGCCATTTCATCGCCCAGGGCCACGGCAAGATCATCAACATCGCCTCGATGCTGTCCTTCCAGGGCGGCGTGCGCGTGCCGTCGTATACCGCCAGCAAGAGCGGCATTGCCGGCATCACCCGCCTGCTGGCCAACGAATGGGCCGGCAAGGGCATCAACGTCAATGCGATCGCCCCGGGCTACATGGCGACAGACAACACGGCCGCCCTGCGCGCCGATGCAGACCGCAACAAGTCGATCCTGGAGCGCATCCCCGCCGCACGCTGGGGCAACCCGGAAGACCTGGCCGGTGCTGCCGTGTTCCTGGCCTCGTCGGCGTCGGACTACGTCAACGGCGCGGTGCTGCCGGTCGACGGTGGCTGGCTGGCGCGGTAACGCGGTAACACCATCGCATTCGCGCTGGCGCTCCCACGGTTTGCGCTGCAAACCGCGGGCCCCGCGTCACCCTGCTTCCAGACCCCCACCGCTTCGCGGTCGCCCCCTGACTCAGGGGGCTTTCCTCCAGATGCAAACCGGGGCCGGCATTGCCGAGGTGCACATCGTGCGTTTGATGCTCTTTCTGCTTCTGTTCCTCGTCGCTGCCACCGCACACGCTGCGCCGGTGCGGGTGTTCATTGCCGGCGATTCGACCGCGGCCGAGTACGGGCCGGAGCGGGCGCCGCAGGCGGGCTGGGGGCAGATGCTGCAGAGCTACCTGGATCCAGCGCGCATCGAGGTGCGCAACCATGCCAAGGGCGGCCGCAGCACGCGCAGTTTCATCGCCGAAGGACGGCTGGACGCCATCGCCGGCGAGCTGCGCAAGGGCGATGTGCTGCTGATCCAGTTCGGCCACAACGATGCGAAGTTCGAAGACCCCTCGCGCTATACCGATCCTGCCGGCGACTACGCCGCGTTCCTGATGCGCTACGTGCAGCTGGCACGCGACAAGGGCGCCACGCCGGTACTGATCACTCCGGTGGCACGCCTGTTGTACGACTTCGGTTCACTGCTGGATACGCATGGCGTGTACACGCTGGCGATGAAACAGCTGGCCGCGCGCGAGGACATCGCGCTGATCGACCTCAACGACCGTTCCACGCGCTGGATCCGGGCGCTGGGTGAGCAGGGCGCCAAGCCGTATTTCCTGTTCGTGCCGGAACAGCAGAAGGCTGATGGCACCCATTTCAGCGCGGCAGGCGCGAACGCGGTGGCCTGCCTGGTGCTGCGTGACTGGGTGGAACTGCAGCCGGCAGTGAAGCCTGCGCTGGTGCGTGACATCGACTGTGACGTCAGCGGCGGCGCGGGGCAGGGCAGCGACCCGCAGCGCCCGTCGCAGGTCGTGCACGAAGACGACCTCGCGCGACCCCAGGCCGGTCCGCATGGCGGCGCGGGTCCGACCACGGCGTATCCGTTCTTCGCCGACGCCGAGGGGCTGCCGTTCGTGCTGCGCAAGCGCGTGCTGCACAAAGGCGCCGGCATCGGCCTGCATCCGCAGCACAAGGACGAGATCTACTACATCGTCAGCGGCAAAGGCTCGTACGTGCTGGATGGAAAGCAGTTTGATGTTCGCCCCGGGCATGCGCTGCTGACCCGCACCGGCAGTCGCCACGCCCTGCAGCAGCGTGGCGAAGAAGACCTGGTGGTGCTGCTGGCCTACCCGCGCTGACGTCACCGACCGATGACCGGTAGCGCCGACCCATGGTCGGCGAGCGCAGCGGCGGCTCCTGGCTTTCAAGCACCGCGCATGATCGGAGAATGTGGCGACCAACGGTCGCCACCCACCAAGCCACTACGCCACGCCTCAGACGTCGCCGCCGCTCGCCCAGCCATCCCCGGTACCGCGCTGGAACACGCGGTCGTCCGCCTGCACCTCGCCGGCCGGCAACTGCGGCTGGTCCGCCAGGCCGGCGTAGATCGGGGTGAAGTCCGGCGCAGTGGCCTGCATCAGCTGCTCGAAGCTGTCGATGACGAAGTAGGTCTTCTGGAAGGTATCAATGCGGTAACGCGTGCGCATGATGCGTTCCAGGTCGAAGCCGATCCGGTTCGGTGCCGGCGACTCCAGCGAGTAAAGTGATTCGCCCTTCGACGACACGATGCCTGCGCCGTAGATGCGCAGCCCGTCGGCGGTATTGATCAGGCCGAATTCGACCGTGTACCAGTACAGGCGCGTCAGGTTCTGCAGCGCGTCCGGGCCCAGCGCATGGGCCTTCACGCCGCCGCGCCCGTAGGCTTCCATGTAGTCGGCGAACACCGGGTTCATCAGTAGCGGCACGTGCCCGAACAGGTCATGGAACATGTCCGGCTCGGCGATGTAGTCGATCTGGTCAGGGCGGCGGATCCACCAGGTCACCGGGAAACGCCGATTGGCCAGGTGATCGAAGAAGTCCAGCTCCGGCAGCAGCCCTTCCACCCCGACCAGGGTCCAGCCGGTGGCCGCCGCCAAGGCCTCGTTGAGCTGGTCGAAGCGCGGGATCATGTCCGCGCTCATGCCCATGGCGTCCTGCGCATCCAGGAACTCCTGGCAGGCGCGACCGTTGAGCAGGTCGCGCTGGCGCTTGAACAGCGTGCTCCAGGTAGCGTGGTCGTCGGCGCTGTAGCTGTCCCACGGCTGTTCCACCACGGTGGTGGTATAGACCGGCACATAGCCCTTGTCGGTCTGCTGGTGCTCGACGCGGCGGGGAGTGGTCTGGTCCATGGAATGGCTCCTTGCGGGTGTCTGTCGATGCTAGGGCAGGGATCGCGCAACAGGGTTGCAAAGTTGCGCGTTGATCGCGTCCTGGCGCAATATCGTTGCGTCCATCCCGTGTTGCGAGGCAGCAATGGCAGGTGAAGTCCAGTTCGACCGCACGGATCTACGCCTTCTGGCCGAGATCCAGCGTGATGGCCGCGCCACCAACGCCGAACTGGCGACGCGGGTGAACCTGTCCCCTTCGGCCTGCCTGCGCCGCCTGCAGCGGCTGGAAGGCGAGGGCGTGATCGCCGGCTATGGGGCGCGGCTGGAGCCGAAGCACATCGGCCTGGGACTGCAGGCCTTCGTGCGCGTGCAGCTGGAAAAGCATGACCAGGCCGCCATCGCGCGTTTCGCCGACAGCGTGGTGGAATGGGACGAAGTGGTCGCCTGCCACGCGCTGACCGGCGACATGGACTACCTGCTGCAGATCTACGTGCGCGACCTGGAGCATTTCTCCAGCTTTCTGTTGGACAAGCTGCTCAATGCCTCCGGCGTGGCCGATGTCAACTCCAGCTTCGTGCTGCGCACCGTGAAACCCTTCCGCGCACTGCCGTTGTCGCAGCTGGGTGGGTGAACCGGTTTGACGGCAGCGATGCGGTAGCCGAGCATCGTCGGCAGCGGTAGCGTCGAACAGGGGCGTTGGCTGCAGCACCTCTTTCGATCATCGACATGCCCGACACCGCGTCTTTTACCGACACCACCCATTTCCTGCCACTGCGGCGGCGGACGCTGGCGCAGCACCTGGGCCGCGGCACGCCCCCGGCGACGCCGTTGGAACAGGCGGGTCTGCTGGCTGCCCAGCTGTGCCGCGTGCATGCCCATCCGGGGGCGCAGCTGGAGCGCCTGCTGCACGATGCGTGCGCGTTGTTCGCCGCCGACGACGGAAGTGCAGCCGTCGCGCAGCTGAGCGGGAAGGGCGGCCAAGGGCAGCCGGCGCTGGATGCGTGGCTGGCCGAGCTGGCCATGCACGGTGTGCTGCTGGCGCCGGACGAGGCCGTGGAGCGCTTCGTCGCCGCCTCGCCCGATGCCTATCCCGGCGCGGACTTCCAGGCCGCCTGCCAGGTCACCCTGGCCGAGCACACCATCCGTTACCCGGCCACCGCCGCGCCCGACGACGAGGACGAAGCGGTCGATCCCGAATCGTATCCGGACGAGGAGGCGCCGCGTGCCACCGGGGCCATCGAGCGCAACGGGCTGTTCACCAGCGAACAGGCGCGCGTGCTGCGTGCCATCGCCGCCAACCCGGAAGAACTGATCGACCTGGACGCCTACGCCGGTACCGGGAAAAGCCATCTGGTGCTGGCGCTGATGGACGCCCGGCCGGGCCGCTATACCTACATCGCGCCGTCGCGTGGCCAGGTAGAAGCCTTCCGCCCGCGGCTGCCCGCCGATTCCGGCACGCGCCTGCTGACCCAGATCGAACTGGCCAACCTGATGGTGCAGCAGGCCGCACGCAGTGGCCGCGGCAACGGCTTCGTGCCGACCTACCGGCTGAGCACGATCCCGGCCTGGGAGATCACCCGCCGGATCGGCCTGCAGGGCATCGGCCAGCGCGTACCCGAACAGGTGCTGATGACCGCCCTGGAGGGCATCAACCGCTGGTGCGCATCCGCATCGCCGACGCTGCAGGCCGCGCACTTCGACCGTTCGCTGCCATGGGCGATGCTCGACGCGGCGCCGTATCTGGCGGCCGCCGAGCACGTCTGGCGCTGCATGTTCGATGCCGGCGTGCAGAAGGGCGGTTGCCTCAGCCTCAATACCGGCCACCTCGGCAAATGGCTGGAGCTGCAGGGCGTGGCGCCGCCGGTCGGGCTGGGCATGCTGCTGGTGGATGAGGCGCATGAACTCAGTCCGGCCTGGAAGCAGGTGCTGGCCCGGCATGCGCCCGGCGTGGTCAGCCTGGGCGATCCGCACCAGCGGCTGGTCGGGCGCGCATCGCGCTGGTCGAGCTCCAAGGTGCTGGAAATGAGCCAATCGGTGCGCCAGGGAAGCCAGGTGGATGGCCTGGTCAACCAGTCACTGGCGCTGGATGACATCGGGGCGTCCAGCGAACGCTTCATGGGCGCCAGCGACCGCGCCACCGGTGTGCGCCGCTATGCCACGTGGTCGCAGGTGCCGCCGTCCGGGGCACGCCTGTACGGCAGCCTGTGGCGGCTGCTGCAGGAAGCCAACCAGCTGCTCGCGCAGGGCGCGCGCGTGCAGGTGCATCCGGCTTCGCTGCGCCTGCTGCAGAAAGAAGCGCAGGCGCCGATCGATGCGTGGCGAAGCGTGCGGCGGGGCGAGTCGAGCCGGCGCTGGGAGGCCTTCGTGGAAGCCTGCGAGCAGCGCGGGCAGGGCGATATCCCGGCGCTGTTTTCCGGTGGATTCGATTCAACCGCACTGGAGCAGCTGCTGGCGGCGCTGGTGCCCGCGCAGGACGCAGCCATCACGCTGTGCCTGGCCCAGCATGCAAAGAACCTGCAGTTCGACCGGGTGGCGATGTCGGCATGCTGCTTCATCACCGGCTACGAGACGCGCCAGGCGCACAGCCCGGTGCGTGCGGCCTACCTGGGGCTGACCCGTGGCAGCCAACAGCTGTGGCTGCCGGGCGATGCGATGGAACAGCTGCAGCTGAGCGCGCAGCGCCATGCCGAGACGCTGGAAACCCGGCGCATGGAAAAGCGCCGCGCCGCCGGGCATGTGAAGCGCTGAAGCGGTAGCGCCGAGCCACGCTCGGCGAGCGCAGCGGCAAAGGAGCAACAGGAGGACGGCCAGCGGCCGTCACTACCGAGGGTCAGCAGTCGGCTTTGCGGCCCATCAGCCGGCCCATGCGCGAAGGCTCATCGCACTTCGGCTTGGGCGGCGGCAGCAGGGCGGCGGCGCGCGCGCGCTGGATCTGCTCGATCTTCGCGCGGATCTGCGGCATGGCGGCCATCGCCGCCTTCTCGCCTTCCAGGATGGCCTTGCCGCGCTGGCTGAAATCGGACGCGCCGATATCCAGCACGCGCGGTCGGATGATGATGTCCGCGCGCGCCAGTTCCTGTTCGCCCAAACGCTGGCCCATGATCGCGATGGACTGGTTGACGATGCCCAGCATGCCGGTCGGCGTACGACCGCTGGCCTTGCTGGAGATATCCACGGCGACGACGAACTCGGCGCCGAGCTGGCGCGCTGCGTCCACCGGCACCGGGCTGACCACGCCGCCATCCACGAAATTGTTCTGGCCGATCTTCACCGGTTCGAACACGCCCGGAATGCTGCTGGACGCACGCACCGACTGGCCGACGTTGCCGCGCACGAACACCGCGCGCTCACCGGTTTCCAGGTTGGTGGCGACAGCGGCGAAGGGCTTCTTCAGCCGTTCCGCCGGCTTGTTGCCGACCTGTTGGTTGACGTAGTCCTGCAGCTTCTGGCCCTGCACCAGTCCACCGGAGAACAGGCGCACGTCGCGGATGCTGGATTCGTCCAGTGCCACCGCCTTGGTCTGCATCTCGAAGGCATCCATGCCGCTGGCGTACAGCGCACCGACCACGCTGCCGGCACTGGTGCCGGACACCACCACCGGTTCAAAGCCGTTGGCTTCCAGCATCTTGATCACGCCGATATGGGCGAAGCCCTTGGCCGCGCCGCCGCCGAGGGCGATGCCGATCTTCACCGGCTTGGTGGGCTGCACCACGGTGGGCGCAGGCGGCGGAGTGGGGCGGGCGTTCTCGCCACCACAACCGGCCAGCAGGCCGAGCAGGGCAACGGACAGCATCACACGGGTGCGGGAAAGACTCATCGGCAAGGAGACGCAGCAGGAAAGGGCGCCAGCATAGCGAAGCGCGGAGCCGCTGCGGGGGCAGTGGCTGCACGCATTCAGTTGGTAGTGACGGCCGCTGGCCGTCAATCGCGGTGGGTGACGACCGTTGGTCGTCACGGCCTTTCGGCCAGTGGCAGCAGGGTCACGGAGCAAGAGCGTGACGACCAACGGTCGTCACCCACCGGGCGGAGGGGCGCAAGCGGGCCGCTTTCCCCTCAGAAGCGGTTGTCGCCGTCCAGCATCCGGCCCAGGCCACCCAGTACCGAGCCTTCGCCACGGTTCTGGCCACCGCCCTGCGGCGCGGCCATCCACATCCGGCCAGCCAGCCGCGAGAACGGCAGCGACTGCAGCCAGACCTTGCCGGGGCCGGTCAGGGTGGCCAGGAACACGCCTTCGCCGCCGAACACCATGCTCTTGATGCCGGCAACCCGGCGCACGTCCATGTCCACGCTGGCGTGGTAGGCCACCACGCAGCCGGTATCCACGTCCAGCCGCTCACCGGCCGCCAGCTCGCGTTCGACGACGCAGCCGCCGGCATGGATGAACACCCAGCCGTCGCCTTCCAGCTTCTGCATGATGAAGCCTTCGCCGCCGAACAGGCCGGTCATGATCTTGCGCTGGAACTGCACGCCGATCTGCACCCCGCGCGCGCCGGCGAGGAAACTGTCCTTCTGGCAGATCAGCCGCCCGCCGTGCTCGTCCAGCTTCATCGGCAGCACCGTGCCGGGGTAGGGCGCGGCGAAAGCCACCTTGGCCTTGCCGTGGCCGGTATGCGTGTACAGCGTGGCAAACAGGCTCTCGCCGGTCAGCACGCGCTTGCCGGCCGACATCAGCTTGTCCATGAATCCGCCGCCCTGGCCGCTGTGCGAGCCGTCGCCGAACACGGTATCCATCTGCACCGCCGAATCCTTGAACATCAGCGCGCCGGCTTCGGCGATCGCGCTCTCGCCCGGGTCCAGTTCGATCTCCACGAACTGCATTTCATGGCCGACGATGCGGAAATCGATGTCGTCCGCGCGCTGGCCTCGCGCGCCGGGGCCCGGCACCGGCGGCGGCGCGCTGGACATGCCGGAGGCCGCGCCGCGCAGCTCCGGAACCTCGCCGATCGCCATCCAGCCGCTCATGCCCTGGCACCAGGCCAGCGCGCGCGGATTGGCCTGGGCGAAGCGGCGTGCGGCCTGCTCATCGAAGGGCCCAACGCGCTCGGCCTGGCCGGGGACATGGAAGTACCACTGGTTCATCGCTGTGATTCCAAGGGGTGCGGGAACGACGAGTCTAGCGGGCTGGCCAGCGCCCCGGCGACGGCCATGAACGTGCGGCATTTGCGGCCAGCGTGTTGTATTGCAACAATTATCTGGTAGCGCCGTTCCACCACCCCTCCCAACACAGCCTACCGCCATGTCCCCGAACCGTTCCGTCCACGACCGCCGACCGGTCGTGCGTCCGCTCGTTCTCGCTCTCTACGCCCTGCTGCCGCTGTCCGCAGTTGCCCAGCAAGCTCCGGCCAGCAAGGATCCGGTCGCGCTCGATGCGCTCACCGTGACCGCACAGCGCCGCGTCGAGAACGCCAAGGACGTGCCGGTGGCGATCACTGCGATCCAAGGGGAGAAGCTCGATGTCCTCGGTTCGGCCGGTGACGACATCCGCTTCCTGGCCGGCCGCGTGCCCAGCCTGAACATTGAATCGTCCTACGGTCGTGCCTTCCCGCGCTTCTACATCCGCGGCCTGGGCAACACCGATTTCGACCTCAACGCCTCCCAGCCGGTGTCGCTGGTCTACGACGACGTGGTGCAGGAAAGTCCGCTGCTGAAGGGCTTCCCGCTGTTCGACCTGGCCGGCGTGGAAGTGCTGCGCGGCCCGCAGGGCACGCTGTTCGGCCGCAACACCCCGGCCGGCGTGGTCAAGTTCGATTCGGCCCGTCCGTCGCAGGACGCTGACGGCTACGTCAGGGTCGCCTATGGCAGCTACGACACGTGGAACGTGCAGGGCGCCTACGGCGGCCCGCTGACCAGCCGCTGGTCGGCCCGCGTATCGGCCCTCTACCAGCGCCGCGACGACTGGGTAAGCAACACCCGCAGCGACGCACCGGCACAGGGTTTCGAAGGCTACGACGAAGGCGCTGCGCGCGTGCAGTTCCTGTACGAAGGCGACGGTTTCGAAGGCCTGTTCAACCTGCACAAGCGCAAGCTCAACGGCACCGCGCGCCTGTTCCGCGCCAACATCATCCAGCCCGGCAGCAACAAGCTGGTGGAAAACTTTGATCGTGATGAAGTGTCCACCGACGGGCAGAACTTCTCCGACCTGGAAACCTGGGGCGGCAGCGCGCGCCTGAAGTGGGATCTTGGCCGGGTCACCCTGCACTCGATCACCGGCTATGAAACCGCCGAATCGCTGAACCACGGCGACATCGACGGTGGCTACGGTGCCGCCTTCCTGGGCGCCGGCAACTATGGTCCGGGCTTCATCCCGTTCCCGTCCGAGTCGGCCGATGGCCTGCCGAGCCACCGCCAGTGGACGCAGGAATTCCGCGTCGAATCCAACGAATGGGGCCGTTTCGACTGGCAGGCCGGCGTGTTCTACTTCGATGAAGACGTCACCATCGACAGCTTCAACTACGACTCGCTGACCCCAGGCAATCCGCAGAGCGGCCATGCCGTGCAGCAGCAGCGCAACAAGGCGTGGGCGGCGTTCGCCTCCGGCGACTTCGACGTCACCGAGCGGTTCAAGCTGCGTGCCGGCGTGCGCTATACCCAGGACAAGAAGGACTTCACCGCCAGCGTGCTGCAGGCGGTCGCCGGTGGTACGCCGGTCAGCGGTCCGTACGTTGCCAACAGCGATGTGGACGATGTCAGCTGGGACCTGAGCGGTGTCTACGCGCTGACCGACAACGTCAACGCCTACGCGCGCGTGGCCAAGGGCTTCCGTGCGCCGTCCATCCAGGGCCGGCTGGCCTTCGGTGGGGTCACCCAGGCTGATTCGGAGAAGGTGATTTCGTACGAGGCCGGCATCAAGGCCGACCTGTTCGACCGCCGTGCGCGCCTGGGCTTCAGCGTGTTCCGCTATGACGTGGACGGCCAGCAGCTGATCGCCGTGGGCGGCACCAACAACACCGCCACGCTGCTCAATGCCGACAAGACCATCGGCCAAGGCTTCGAGCTCGACTTCGAAGCCTACCTGACCGACAACATGCTGCTGACCCTGGGCAGCAGCTACAACGACACCGAGATCAAGGACCCCAACCTGGCGGTAGCGATCTGCGGCGGCGGCTGCACCATCACCGATCCGACCACGGTGATCAACGGCGGCACGTATGCGCTGGTCAACGGCAATTCGCTGCCGCAGGCGCCGAAGTGGATCCACAACCTGACCCTGCGTGCTGGCTTCCCGGTCACCGATGCCAGCGAGTTCTACGTCTACACCGACTGGGCGTACAAGAGTGAAGTCAACTTCTTCCTCTACGAATCGCCGGAGTTCCGCAGCCGCAGCTCGCTGGAAGGCGGCCTGCGCCTGGGCTACAACTGGGATTACGGCCAGTACGACGTCGCTGTGTTCGGTCGCAACCTGACCGACCAGGTTCGGGTGGTCGGGGCGATCGACTTCAACAACCTGACCGGTTTCCTCAACGAGCCGCGTACCTTCGGCGTGGAGTTCACCGCGAAGTTCTGACCGACCGGGAAACGTGGTGGCGGCCTGAGGTCGCCACCCAGCTGATGGTCATCCACGGCGCGGATTCTTCCGCGCCGTTTTTCATTTACAGCGCGCTTTGTGGACGCACCTTCAGTACCGCTTCCTCGGCCGCGCAATCGCGGCTGGACGATCGACCGGCCGCGCGCGCGGCTGCGATTTCACGTTTTGCAGCGAGCAGGTCGGCCTGGAACTCCGGGTTGTCGTGCAGCCGCGCGACCAGTGTGGCGCCGAGGAACCGCGCCTGTACGATATCGCTGTGCCAGTGCATGTTGCAGACCAGGCGACTTTCAGCGTAGCTGCGACCGCGCGCGAAGATCGCATCGGCCCGCTGCGGTGCCACCTCGGCGAGGATCAGCGCCCACGCCCAGCCGGCGATGCCGTGGCCGGATGGATACGAGCCGGTATCGCGTTTCTTGTCGTCCTCTTCCGGGGTGCAGGTCGGCGCTGCGTTGACCACGTACGGCCGCCGGCGCAGATACTGGTTCTTGGCCGGACGCGCGGTGGCGCTGGCGTCGCGGCGGCTGCGCTGCAGCAGGCTGAGCAGGGCCGGGGTACGCGCGGCGTCCACGTCGATCCCCAGCGCGCAGCTGAACTGGTTGGCGCCCGGCTGCAGCGGGCCTTTAGGGAATGAGTCATCGGCATCCCGGCGGGCCTGGGCAAACCGCTCGGTGCCGTGCAGTGCGAGCGCTTCATCGCTGACCTGCGCATCCAGGGCTGCGGTCACCGCGCCTGCGGCAGGCGGCGCGGGGATCAGCGCGATGCTGTCCGGCACCTGCGTTTCGAGAAGGTAGCCGGTGACCTTGGCAGCCACCGGTGAGGTGGTGGCGATCAGCGACAGGGCGGCCAACGCAAAGGGTCTGCTCCGCGCGATGGCGGCTGTCTGGTGGCGTGTCATGGAGGGGAATTCCGCATGCGATGGAAGCGGCAGCGTTGCACGGCGGTGCACGCCTGTCGGCACGCTGCCGCCCGTTGCAAGGCAGCACCGTGGCGCAGAGCGTCACTGCCCTGCGCGGGTGGACCGCGGCGGTCGGCAGCGGGCCGCAAGGCCATGGCGTGCAGCCGATTGCCTGACACGATGGCAGGACAGCGGCCCGACGCACCTGCGGAACCTGCCAGCGTCGGCGGCGTCATCGCGCGCGATGACCCCTGCCGGATGCCTCGATGGACTACAGCGCGCTGGCCGGCCGCACCTTCAACACCGCTTCCTCGGCCGCGCAGTCGCGGCTGGAGTGCGCACCCTGCGCCCGTGCAACCGTGATTTCCCTGCGCGCCGCGAGCAGGTCACGCTGGAAAGCCGGATTGTCATGCAACCGTGCCACGGCGGCGGCGGCCATGAAGCGGCCCTCCAGGATGTCACTCTGCCAGTGCACGTTGCACACCAGGCGGCTTTCGCCGTAGTTGCGGCCGCGCGCGATGATGGCATCGGCGCGGTCCGGCACGATTTCCGACAGCAACAGCGCCCACGCCCAGCCGATCGAGGTGTGGCCGGAGGGATAGGAGCCGTTGCGCCGCAGGCCGGCTTCGTCCTGCGGGGTGCAGGTGGGTTCGCCGTTGACCAGGAACGGACGCCGGCGCTGGTGGTGTTTCTTGGCGGTGCGGGTGGCGGCACTGGCATCGATGCGGCTGCGTTCCAGCAGGCGGTACAACGCTGGCGTGCGCTGCGCGTCCACGTCCAGGTCGATGGCGCAGGAGAACTGGTTGGCGCCCTTCGGGAAGCCCAGTTCGGCATCGTGCGTGGCCTGGGTGAAGCGCGGCGTGCCGCGCAGCGCCCGTGCCTCGCGGCTGATCTGTTCGTCCAGCGCGAAGCCGGCCGAGCCGGCCACCGGCGGTGCAGGCACCAGCGCCAGGCTGGCAGGCACCGACGCCGCATCCAGGTAGCCCACCGCCTTGGTCGTGACGTCGGCTTCAACAGCGGTCGGCCGGCTGGTGGTTGCCGCGCATCCCACCAGGGACAGTGCGACGGCAAGCCAAGGCAGGGTGCGGCCACGGCGGGAGATCAAGGACATGGGCAGGCTCGGGACAGGGGTTCGCCGGCAATGATCGCAGTCCGGCTCGCCCTGTGCAGCGTCCATCGCGCATACGGCCAGAACCGGCACGGCCCTCTGTTTAGGACAAAACCGCTGCCGAATGTCGGAAATGTCTTGATTCCCGGGGCAGCGCACGGACGTCCACGCGCGTTGCGTTGAGCATCAGGACCACAGCCGGTCGGGGGGATCCGCTGCATGGGAGAGACGCGATGCACAGCACCGCACTACGAAGTACCGCACTGGCCCTGCTGGTGGGGTCGCAGCCGGCGCAGGCGACCGACGTGGTCGGCGTGGCCTTCGTGCATGGCACTGGTGCACCGACCAATGCCACCCGGACCTACTGGCAGCCGGCCATCATCGACACCGTCCGCACGGGCCTGCCGGACAAGCGCAATTACGTGGTCATCAACTGCGACTTCAACCAGTACATGTGGAAGCCGGAAGCCGCGGGCTGCCTGGCCGACCAGCTGACCCGCTTCATCGACCGCCGCGGCATCACCGAGCTGGTGGTGATAACCCATTCCAACGGCGGCAACGTAGTGCGCTGGATCCTCTCCAACCCGACCTACGACAGCCGTTATCCGAAGCTCATCGGCGTGGTGCGCAAGGTCACCGCGCTGGCGCCCTCTTCGGCCGGCACGCCCCTGGCGGACGCGGTGATCAACGGAAACATCTTCGAAACCGCGCTGGGTTGGTTGCTGGGCAAGAGAAACGACGCGGTGCGTCAGCAGCAGGTGGCCCACATGGCCACTTACAACGCGCAGAACCTGTATGGCACCGCCGGTCGCCCGGCACTGCCCAAGCCGTTCGGCGCGGTGGTCGGCAGCGATGTCGACTCGGCGCCTACGGACGCCGACAGTTACTGCGGAGGCTATGCCGCCACCCTCGGCCTGGAGTTCACCCAGAACTGGCTTTCTTCGTGTTCGGACGGTTTCCTCGACTGCAGCAGCCAGAAGGCGGCCGGCACCGTGTGGTTCACCGATACGTCGCGCACCCGGGGTGCCGAACCCCTCAGCCACAACCAGAGCCGCCGCGGGTGTTTCGGTCTCGGCACGCTCCTGCGCAACGCCCTGACCCAGTGACGGAGACCCTCATGACCATGCATTCCACCCTCTTGGCCGCTGCCACGCTGGCGATCCTGTCCACGGCCCCCACAGGGGCTGCACACCCGCTGCGCGCCGCTGCGGCGGGCGACCAGGTACCGGCTGCACTGGCCGCCGCGCCTTTGCCCCCCGATCAAAGCGAGAGGGAGCCGCTGGCCTTCGCCTGGGCGCTGGACCCGGCGCGGCCGCTGCAGGCGCCTGCGCCGTACGTTGCCATCAGCCGGAGTTACTGGCTGCAGGTCGATGCAACCGAACTGCAGCGCGGCCTGGCGTTGCCACTGACCGCACCGGACGCGGTGATCCAGCTCAGTCCGGCGCCGGGCGCCCGCGCGCTGTCGGCGGGGTCATTGCAGTTGCGCGATCCGGCAGGGCGAAGCAGCGGGGCCCACATGGTCGATGCACGTGTGTTGCAGGATGCCGGCATGCCGGTCGGCGAGGGCACGCGCATGCTGCGCTCCGGCGCAACCAGCATGGCCGGGGTCTACCGCCTGCAGAGTCGCCAGGCACGGGGCCGCTACGTGGTGCAGGTGCTGGAGCCCAACAGCCCGCTGCGGCTGGAAGTGCAGGCCAGCCATTCGCGGGTGTTGGCCGGCGACAGCCTGCAGTTGCAGGCACGCCTGCGCGAAGACGGCGCCGGCAGCCCCCAGGCGGGCACGCCCCGAAGCGGTTTCGGCGGCCATGCGCTGCTGGTCGCACCGGATGGCCGCAGCTGGCCGCAGCAGTTGCGGCCCATGCCAGATGGCAGCCTGCGCGCGCAGGTGCGTATTCCCGCCGACGTGGGCAACACGCAGGGTCTATGGGAGCTGCAGGTGTTCGCACAGGCTGACGGCGCGCTGCGTGATGGCGCGGTCGCCTTCGCTGCCGCGCTGCCGACGGCGCGTTTCAGCGGGCAGGCCACGGCTGATCCCGCCAGCCGCCGGGTCAGCGTGTCATTGCAGGTGGCAGCAGCGGGGCGTTACGAAGCACGCGGCACCCTGTACGCCAGCGCGGCCGATGGGCAGTTGAAACCCGTCGCGCAGGCCCATGCCGCCGCCTGGTTCGAGGGTCCCGGGCAGGGGGCGCTGGTACTGCCGTTCGACCAGGCCGCGTTGCCGGCGGGATTTGGCCCGCCGTATGAACTGCGCGACCTGCAACTGCAGGACCAGAGCCGGATGGCATCGATCGAGTCGCGCGCTGCCGCGCTTCGGTTCTGATCCGGCTGCCCAGTTGCAACGGCCGTGCGGTGCTATCCCGCGTACGCGGCCAGCCGTCCGTGCTGCTCCACCACGGAGATCGAGCCGCCGAACGCGGCCGACAAGGGCGCATCGCACAGCAGTTCGGCGCGCGTGCCATCGGCCAGTACACGGCCGTCGCGCAGCAGCACCACGCGGTCGATTTCGGGAATGATCTCTTCCACGTGGTGGGTGACCAGCACCAGCGTGATGCCTTGGCGCGCCAGTGACTGCATGGTATCGACCAGCTGCTGCCGGGCCACCAGGTCCAGCCCGGTGGATGGCTCGTCCAGCAACAACGCGTGCGGACGGTTGACCAGTGCCCGGGCGATCAACACGCGCCGGGTCTCTCCGGCCGAAAGCTCTGCATAGGTGCGACCGTGCAGCGCCAGCGCGCCGGTCATCGCCAGGGTCTGGCGCGTGCGCTCGCGCATCTCCTGCGTGATCTCGCGGAAGGCGGGCAGCACGTAGCTGGCGAAGAATCCGGTCAGCACCGCCTGTTCCACGGTCAGGCCCGGCATGTCGGCCAGCGTGCTGCTGAGGTCGCCGGTGACGATGCCCAGCTGCGAGCGCAGCCGGTCGACCTGCCAGCGGTTCTGGCCCAGCACTTTCACCGGCACGTGACCGTCGGCGTGTGCCAGCGGATACAGCTCGCGGGTGATGAGTTTGATGAAGGTGGATTTGCCGCAGCCGTTGGGTCCGAGCAGCGCGGTGTGCTGGCCCTGCGCGATGCGCAGGCTGAGGCCGTGCAGCACCTTTACCTGGCCGCGCATCACGCTGGCGCGATCCAGTTCAATCAACGGCGGGAGGGTGCCGGCATCGGCTGCGGGCGGTGCAACGGCGGCTGGATTCAGGCTGGACAACGCAGGTTCCCGGCTGGAAGGCGCGCGCCGTGGCGGCGCAGGGATGCAGTTTGCCAAGCCAGGGGCCATCATGTCTGCACCCCGCAGATACCGGCCGCACCCCGGCCAGGAGGCCGCCATCACCTACTTGATCACCTCGCTGCCACGCGGGCCTCGGATCGTTCTGCGCCTGGCCCTGGTGCTGCTCTGCATGACCGGCGCGGTGCAGGCGCAGGTGACCGATACCGGCACCTACCTGCAGCGCATCGATGCCGATGCAGATGGCCGCGTCAGCGAAGCCGAGTATGTGCAGTGGATGATGTACGCCTTCGACCGGATGGATGCCGATGGAGATGGCGCGCTGGACGCCAGCGAGCTGCCGGGCGGCAAGGGGCGGCCGATCACCCGGGAGCAGCAGCGGCAGACGCTGGTGCAGCGATTCCACAAGCAGGATGCGAACCGCGATGGGTTCCTGGATGCGCGGGAGTTGGCGGCGCCGCCGCGGTGAGTGTGGCGCACTGACAGGTTCCGGGGTCTTCGGAACGCGGTAGCGCCGAGCCATGCTCGGCGGGTTCCGTCCGACGCCGTCAGCAACAGCCGGCGGGCGTAGAATCTGCTCATGCCTGAGTTGCCTGAAGTTGAAACCACGCGGCGTGGACTGGCGCCGCATCTGCTGGAACGTGCCATCCATGGGGTGATCCTGCGCCGCAGGGAGCTGCGCTGGCCGATCCCGGACGAGGTGGCCGCGCTGCTGCCCGGGCAGCGGATCATCGATGTGCGCCGGCGTGCCAAATACCTGCTGCTGGATACCGAAGCCGGTAGTGCGCTGCTGCACCTGGGGATGTCCGGCAGCCTGCGCGTGCTGCCAGGCGATACGCCGCTGCGTGCGCATGACCACGTGGACATCAGCCTGGACAACGGCCGTCTGCTGCGCTTCAACGACCCGCGTCGTTTCGGCAGCCTGCTGTGGCAGCCCCCGGGCCAGATCCATCCGCTGCTGCAGGGGCTGGGCCCGGAGCCGCTGGACGATGCCTTCGATGGTGACTACCTGTTCCAGCGCAGCCGTGGCCGCAAGGCGCCGATCAAGACCTTCCTGATGGACCAGGCGGTGGTGGTGGGGGTGGGTAACATCTATGCGGCCGAAAGCCTGTTCAGGGCCGGCATCAGCCCGCTGCGCGAGGCCGGCAAGGTATCGCGCGAGCGCTATGTACGGCTGGCGGAGGCGGTCAAGCAGATCCTGCAGCATGCGATCACCCGCGGTGGCACCACCCTGCGCGACTTCATCAGTCCCGATGGCGCGCCCGGCTACTTCGAACAGGAGTTGTCGGTTTACGGGCGTGACGGCCAGCCCTGCCGGTCCTGCGGGCGGCCGTTGAAGCACGCCACCATCGGCCAGCGGGCCAGCGTCTGGTGCGGTTCCTGCCAGCGCTGAGGCTTTTTCGCCAAGCGCGCTGGACAGGGCTATAGTCGCGCCACGACTCCCGTGGGAGCAGGCGCTGCGATGGATGAAGGATCTGACATCACTGTGTGGCTGGACGCCGCGCGCGGCGGCGACCGTGCCTCGCTGGACCGCGTGCTCACCGTGCTCTACCAGGAGCTGCATGGGATGGCCCGGCGGCAGCTGGCCGGCCAGCAGGGCCGCACCCTGGATGCCACCTCGCTGGTGCACGAGTCCTACCTGAAACTGCTCGGCAGCCGCGGCGGGGCACGCTTCGAGGACCGTGCGCACTTCTTCGCCTATGCGGCCTCGGCCATGCGCAGCGTGGTGGTGGACTACGCCCGCAACCGCTTGGCGCGCAAGCGCGGCGGTGACCTCAAACGGGTGGACATCCCGGAAAACAGCAGCAGCGGCATCCGCATGGACGAGGACCTGCTGGCGCTGGACGTGGCGCTGGAGCGCCTGCAGGCACTGGATCCACACCTGGCACGGGTGGTCGAACTGCGCTACTTCGCCGGCCTGACCGAACAGCAGATCGCCGAACTGAGCCAGCGTTCCGAGCGCAGCATCCGGCGCGACTGGCAGAAGGCGCGCCTGTTCCTGCTGACCGAAGTAAGCGGGGACTGAGCGCGAACACCACCCATGGATGCCCTGCGCTGGCGTGAATTGTCCTCATGGCTGGACCAGCTGCTGGAACTGGATGAAGACGGTCGCCTGCAACGCCTGCGGCAGATCGCCGGACGTGACCCGGGGTTGGCCGCCGAGCTGGAAAAAATGCTGGCCCATGCACGCGACAGCGAGCAGTTCATGGCCCAGCCGGTGTTTTCCGCGCCCGGATCATCGCGCGAGGGCACCCGCATCGGTCCCTACCGCCTGTTGCAGCTGCTTGGCGAAGGCGGGATGGGCGAGGTCTGGCTGGCTGAGCGCTGCGACGGCATGTACGAGCGCAAGGTCGCCCTGAAGCTGTTGCGCAGCGGCCTGGCCGAGCCCGGCCTGCATGCGCGCTTTGCGCGCGAGCGGCAGATCCTGGCCCGGCTGCAGCATCCGCATCTTGCACAGCTGCACAACGCAGGCATCGACCCGCAGGGGCATCCTTACTTTGCGCTGGATTACGTGCAGGGCGAGCCGATCACCGAGTACTGCCAGCGCGGCATGCTGCCGCTGGAAGAACGGCTGCGGCTGATGCTGCAGGTGTGTTCGGTGGTGGCCCATGCGCATGCCAACCTGGTGGTGCACCGCGACCTGAAGCCCTCCAACATCCTGGTGGCTGATGGGGGGGTCAAGCTGCTGGATTTCGGCATCGCCCAATTGCTGGATCCGGAGGGCGTCGCGGCGGTGGCCGCCCCCGGCGAGCCGCGTGCGTTCACCCTGCACTACGCCGCGCCAGAGCAGGTAAGGGGCGATCCGCTGAGCACCCGGACCGATGTGTACTCGCTGGGCGTGGTGATCTACGAAGTGGTCACCGGGCACAAGCCTTACCGCCTGCGACGGCATTCCGACAGCGAGTGGGAGCGCTCCATCCTGGATGTCCAGCCAATGCCCGCATCGCGTCGGTTGCTGCAGGGTGAGGCCGGGAGGTCGGTGCCGGCTGCCGCGCGGCGTCTTGCCAGACGCGTGCGGGGCGACCTGGACCTGCTGCTGGGCAAGGCGATGGCCAAGGATCCGCAGCAGCGCTACGGATCGGTCGATGCCCTGGCCGAAGACCTGCGCCGGTTCCTGGATGGCAGGCCGCTGCGCGCCCATCCGCCCGGCACCGGGTATCGCCTGCGCAAGTATCTACAGCGCCATCGCTGGGGCGTGACCGGCGCCAGCCTGGCCCTGTCGGCCTTGCTGGCGGTATCGACGATGGCCGTCTGGCAGGCGCGCCAGGCCCGCCTGGAGACCGCCCGCGCGCAGGCGATGCAGGACTTCAACATCGGCTTGTTTGATCGCGCGGCAAGCGTCCGCCAAGGCCACTTCGACGTGCGCCAGCTGCTGGAAACCGGACAGCAGCGTGCGCAGGCAGAACTGGCCGGGCAGCCGCTGGCGCTGGCCGAAATGGAGGGGGTCATCGGACGCCTGCACATCGGACTGGGTGACTACCAGACGGCCCTGCGCATCCTGGATCAGCAACGCGCGCTGCTGCAGGCACAACGGGACGTGCCGGGCGCGCTGCAGCTGGAAGCGGTGACCCAGCGCGCGCGCGCACTGCGCATGCTGGGCCGTGACCGCGAGTGCGTCGCCCACCTGCAGGCCGTAGCGTCCGTCGCCGACCAGCAGCAGGACCTGCTGCCGACCGCCGTGGCGGGCTTCGCCAGCGAACTGGCCCATTGCCAGACCCAGCTCGGCCAGGTCCGTGGTGCGCGCGCTGCCTTCATCCGCGCCCTGGCGCTGTACCAGCGCGGGGAGGGCAACCCGCGTGGCATCGCCGGTGCGCTGGCGGGGCTGGCCGGGCTGGATGCCGAAGCCGGCCTGGACGCGCGTGCACGGGAGGGCTACCAGCAGGCGCTGGCACTGCTGCAGCGCGCTGCACCGGGCACCCCGGAAGCCATCGGGATGCGGCGCCAGCTGGGGCAGATGCTGGCACGTAGCGGAAAGGCCGCAGAGGCCTCCGCGGCACTCGACCAGGCGTTGCAATCGGCAGTGCAGGCGTTCGGCCCGGACCATCCGGAAACGCTGGTGGTGCAGCGTGCCCGCGCGCTGCTGGCACTGCAGCATGGGGGCCGGGCGTGGGCGGGCCCTGTGCTCGGCGAAGTGCGGGACAAGCTGGCCTTCGCATTGGGACCGGACCACCGTGAAGTCGGCCTGGCCGAACATGCCCTGGGCGACCTCGCCAAGGCGGATGGAAATGCCCAGGCCTCGGTCAGCCACTACCGCACCGCCGTACGTATCTGGCGCCAGCCTGACCATGTGGCCCTGCTGCCGCAGGGCCTGCTCGACCTGGGCGAGGCCGAACGGGCGGCGGGCAGCCCCACGCGCGCCGCTGCCGCGTGGCGCGAGGCACGCCAGTTGCTGATCGCCCAGCGCGGCATTCCGTCTTCGGCAGTCCGCCAGCTGGACCTGCGCTTGGCCCGCCTGCCGCGGCCAGCTGAACAGATATCGCCGGCCAGTGCCAACAATTAACGAATCTGTTGGAATAATGGCCGACCCTCCATGCCCCCGGCTGCCTTCGAATGCAACGACGCGATTTTATCCGCAACGCTTCCCTGGCCTTGGCTGCCTTCGGCCTGCCTGCATTGAACGTGGGCGCCGCGGCAAGCCGACAGGTCGGCCTGCGCCGCCTCGGGCAGCCGGTGCCGTTCGATTTCGCCAGCCTGAAGGGCCAGGCGCGCGCGCTGGCCGCAGCGCCCTACAAGACCCACAAACGGACCCTGCCGGGCCCGGTGGAAGCGCTGAGCTGGGATGCCTACCAGTCGATCCGTTACCGCCAGGACCATGCGCTGTGGGGCAATGAGCCGGGCCGGTTCCAGGCCAAGTTCTTCCACCTGGGGCTGTACTTCCATTCGCCGGTGCGGATGTTCGACGTGGTCGACGGCAAGGCGCAGGAACTGGCCTACGACGGTGCCGCCTTCGATTATGGGAAGAGCGGGATCAAGGATGGCCAGCTCCCGGCCGATCTCGGCTTTGCCGGCTTCCGGCTCAACACGCGCAAGGATACCGATCGCGATTTCGCTGCATTCCTCGGCGCCAGTTACTTCCGCGCGGTCGGCAAGGAAGGCCAGTACGGGCAGTCGGCGCGCGGCTTGGCGATCGACACCGGGACCGGTGGCCCGGAAGAGTTCCCGGACTTCATCGCCTACTACCTCGAACGTCCGGACAACGACTCGGACACCATCGTGGTCTATGCGTTGCTGGACTCGCCCAGCGTGGCCGGCGCCTACCGCTTCGCCATCACCAATGGCGATGTGCTGTTGATGGACATCGACAGCGCGCTGTACCCGCGCAAGGCCATCGAGCGGCTCGGCATCGCACCGTGCACCAGCATGTTCCAGGTTGGTGAGAACGATCGCCGCATGGCGTGGGACTGGCGTCCGGAGATCCACGATACCGACGGCCTGGCGATGTGGAGCGGTGGCGGCGAGTGGATCTGGCGCCCGCTGGTGAACCCGCGCGAGCTGCGCTTCAACATGTTCGTCGACCGCAATCCGCGTGGCTTCGGCCTGCTGCAGCGCGACCGCGAATTCGACCATTACCAGGATGACGGCGTGTTCTACGAGAAGCGCCCGTGCCTGTGGGTGGAGCCGAAGGGCGAATGGGGCGAAGGCTCGGTGCAGCTGGTCGAAATCCCGACCGTGGATGAGACCTTCGACAACATCGTCGCGTTCTGGAACCCGAAGGACAAGCCGCAGGCCGGGCAGGAGCTGCTGGTCGGCTATCGCCTGTACTGGGGCGCCGAGCCGCCGGCACGTTCGCCGCTGGCGCATACCGTGGCCACCCGCACCGGCCTGGGCGGCATCATCGGCAAGAAGCGCAACTACTTCTCGTGGCGTTTCGCGGTGGACTTCGCCGGTGGCGAGCTGGCCAGCCTGATCGACAAGGGCGAGGTGGAGGCCGTGGTGCAGGCGAGCCGTGGCAAGCTGGAAATCGTCTCGGCCCGGCCGCTGCGCGAGATCAATGGCTACCGGGCCATGTTCGACCTGGTGCCGGGCGATGACAGCACCGCGCAGATCGATATTCGGCTGTTCCTGCGCAGCGGGGGCAAGACGCTGACGGAAACCTGGTTGTACCAGTACAGTCCGCCGCCGGCCGGGGCGCCCGAGCGCACGCTGTACTGAGCCGTGTAAACGGGGGAGCGGTAGCGCCGAGCCCTGCTCGGCGGAATCCTTCCGGCACCGTGATCGCCGAGGCAAGCCGCTTCGCGCTCGCCGAGCATGGCTCGGCGCTACCGCGCTACCGCTTCATCCGCCGGCGAGCAGCGGGTCGATCCGGCCTTCGCCGCGGGTGATCTTCTTGAACTCGGCGCGGCTGACCGACACGTAGCGTTCGTTGCCGCCGATCTCCACCTGCGGGCCGTCCTGCACCGCGTGGCCGTGCTCGTCCACGCGCACGGTCATGGTCGCCTTCTTGCCGCTGTGGCAGATGGTCTTGATCTCCTGCATCTCGTCGGCCCAGGCCAGCAGGTACTGGCTGCCTTCGAACAGCTCACCGCGGAAGTCGGTGCGCAGGCCATAGCAGAGCACCGGGATGCGCAGCTGGTCGACCACTTCGCTCAGTTGCCAGACCTGGGCTCGGCTGAGGAACTGCGCTTCGTCCACCAGCACGCAGCCCAGCGGGCCGTGCGCGGCGATATCGGCTTCAACCAGGCGCTGCAGGTCGCTGTCGCGTTCGAAGGCCATGCCATCGGCCTTCAGCCCGATGCGCGAGGCCACCACGCCGCTGCCGGCGCGGTTGTCCAGCCGCGGGGTAAGGATCGCCACCCGCATGCCGCGCTCGCGGTAGTTGTGCGCACTCTGCAGCAGCGTAGTGGTCTTGCCGGCGTTCATCGCCGAATAGTAGAAATAGAGCTTGGCCATCGGCAGATTCTAGCCGCAGCGGGCGGACTCAGTCGCCGCGCAGCGGATGCGGGGAACCCACGTCCACGCTGCTGACGTTGCCCGCGTCCAGCTGCTGGCCCTGCCACTTCCAGTAGGCTTCGGGCTGCCATAGCCGCGGTGCGTAGTAGATCTCCGGCACCACCCGCACCATCTGCCCGTTGAAGCGGACCTGCATGACCGTCGAACCCAGTGCACCGGTGCGGCTGCCGGTCATCTCCCCCATGTTGCGGCGCATTTCGCGTTCCTGCCGCGGCTTTGCCACTGGGTCGCCGTACTCGGCGTACAGCTTCTGGCCTTCGCTGACCGCGCGTTTGCGCTCGGCTTCGTCCAGGGCGGCCCAGTACTGTTCGCGACGCACCACCAGCCATTCGGTGCCACGCTCGGCCGCCAGGTCCATCCAGGCATAGCCCAGTGCGCGGTCGACCTGGCCGCCCTTGCCGTTCCACAGGAGCTCGGCCATCAGCGCCTGCGACAGTTTGTCGGCATGCTGGGCGCCCAGGCGGAAGTAACGACGCGCATCTTCCAGCTTGTCGCGCTCGACAGCCGCCAGGCCAAGCTGCCGGTAACGCAGGTCCGGGTGCGCTTTCAGGAAGGCCGGTGAACTGACCACTGCGTGTTCCTGCAGCGACAGCGGGACGTTTTCGGCGGCCAGCTGCGCCTGGGCGGCATGCAGCGGCGACAGCAGGGCGGCGGCGAGCACCGCGCGGCAGGCAAACCTGTTCAGGTCCATCGGTCACTTCCTGTGAAACGGGGTATGCCGCCACTATCCGCAGCTGGGCGGGCGAGCGCAACCTGCCGGAGGTCAGGGTGCCCCCGCTACAATCTGCAGTACATGCACGGACTCAATCCCCCCCAAAGCGCAGCAGTGCTGCACATCGAAGGCCCCTTGCTGGTACTGGCGGGTGCCGGCAGCGGCAAGACGCGCGTCATCGTGGAGAAAATCGCCCACCTGATCGGCTGCGGCCGCTATCCGGCCCGGCGCATCGCCGCGATCACCTTCACCAATAAATCGGCCAAGGAAATGCGCGAGCGCGTGGCCCGGCGCCTGCGTGACCAGGACGCCGAAGACGTCACCATCTGCACGTTCCATGCGCTGGGCTTGAAGTTCCTGCAGATCGAACACGCTGCGGTGGGCCTGAAGCGCGGCTTCTCGATCTTCGATGCCGACGACAGCAACGCCCAGGTCAAGGACCTGATGCATGGCGCCAAGCCGGATGACATCGAGGACGTGAAGAACCTTATTTCGCGCGCCAAGAACGCCGGCTTGTCACCGGAGCAGGCGATGCGCGAGGCGCGCAGCAACCGCGAGAAGGAAGCGGCCGGCGTCTACGAGCGCTACCAGCTGCGGCTCACGGCCTTCAATGCCGTGGACTTCGACGACCTGATCCGGCTGCCGGTGCAGGTGCTGGAGGAGAATCCGGAGATCGCCATCGCCTGGCGCGAACGCATCGGCTACCTGCTGGTGGATGAGTGCCAGGACACCAACGACGCCCAGTACCGCCTGCTCAAGCAGCTGGCCGGGGACAAGGGCAACTTCACCTGCGTGGGTGACGATGACCAGTCCATCTACGCCTGGCGCGGCGCCAATCCGGAAAACCTGCAGCAGATGGCGCGCGACTACCCCGCGCTGCAGATCATCAAGCTGGAACAGAACTACCGCTGTTCCAACCGGGTGCTGCGCGCGGCCAATGCGCTGATCGCCAACAATCCGCACGAACACCTGAAGAAGCTGTGGAGCGACCAGGCCGACGGCGAACGCATCCGGGTGTGGGAGTGCCGCAACAGCGAGCACGAGGCGGAAAAAGTGGCGGCCGAGATCGCCTTCATCGCCCAGGCGCGGCAGGTACCGTGGAGTGATTTCTGCATCCTGTTCCGCGGCAACTTCCAGTCACGCCCTCTGGAAAAGGCGATGCAGCTGGCGCGCGTGCCGTACCACCTGTCCGGTGGCACGGTGTTCCTGGAGCGCCAGGAAGTCAAAGACACGCTGGCCTGGCTGCGCCTGCTGGTGAATCCGGACGACGACACCGCCTTCATGCGCGCGGTGCAGGCGCCCAAGCGCGACGTGGGCGCAGGCACGCTGGCCAAGCTGGCGGAACTGGCATCGGAAAAGAACATGCCGATGGCGCAGGCGGCCGAGGCGCTGGGCGCGCTGCAGCAGCTCCCCCCGCGTGCGGCCAACAGCCTGTCGCGCTTCACCGACATCCTGCGTGACCTGCGCGCACAGACCCGCGAGATCTCTTCCGGCGACATGATCCGCAAGGTGGCCAAGGAATCAGGGCTGCTCAGCGAGCTGCGCCAGCAGGCGAAGGAAGAAGCCAGTTACCAGCGCCGCGCCAACAACATCGAAGAGCTGGCGCAGTGGTTCGAAGGCGGCCCGCGCGGCGCCACCGCCGCCGACCTGGCCGGCCAGCTGGTGCTGCTGTCGCGCAACGACAAGGACGATGGCGGCAACCAGGTGCGCATGATGACCCTGCATGCCTCCAAGGGCCTGGAGTTCCCCTATGTGTTCATCGTCGGCTGCGAAGACGGCGTGCTGCCGCACCAGGTCAGCCTGGACGAAGGCACGCTGCAGGAAGAGCGGCGGCTGCTGTACGTGGGCATCACCCGGGCCAAGGTCCAGCTGTGGATGAGCCACAGCAAGCTGACGCGCAAGTTCGGCGAGCACGTCCGGCTCAAACCCAGCCGCTTCTTCGCCGAACTGCCGGCCGAAGAACTACAGCGCGACGGGGCCGATCCGGTGGCCGATGCGGCGCGCAAGCAGGAACGGGCCAGCGCCGGCCTGGCGGCCATCCAGGCCTTGTTCGACTGAGCGCGCAGTGCGCACAATCGGCCACCACAACGGCGACGGGAACGGCAGTGCAGATTGAAACCGACCGGCTGCGCCTGCGGCCCATCGAGCCCGAGCGCGATGCCGGCTGCATGCTGGCCCTGCTGAATGATCCTGGTTTCGTGCGCTTCATCGGCGATCGCGCCGTGCGCAGCGAGGAGCAGGCCCGCGAATACATCGCGCTGCGCGTGCTGCACAGTTACGCGCTGAACGGCTTCGGCATGTATGCGATCGAGCGCCTGTCCGATGGGGCCTGGCTGGGCAATGCCGGCCTGGTGCGCCGCGACGGCCTGCCGGGGCCGGATGTCGGTTATGCGGTGCTGGGCGAGCATGCAGGCCAAGGCTATGCCGGCGAGGCGGCACAGGCGGTGTTCGCCCATGCGCGCGGCACGCTGGGCCTGCAGGACCTGTACGGCATCATCAGCCCGGACAACCTGGCGTCCGCGGCGATCCTGCGCCGGCTGGGGATGCAGCAGCGCGGCCCGATCCAGCTGCCCGGCAGCGAGCAATGGGTGACCCTGTTCGCCACGCCGGGCGCGGCCGACGTGGCCCGCTGATCGCGCCCCGCACGGTAGTGCCGGCCGCTGGCCGGCAACCCTCGATTCAGCCGCGCAGCGCTTCCAGCTCGGCGCGCAGCTCGGCAACGGCGGTTTCCAGCTGCGCCACCCGTTCGGCCAGCGCCGGATCAAGGCCGCCTGAGCCAGCCGACGCCGAACCCGACGCGGCGAACGTTGCCGCCAGCGCCGCACCATCGACTTCGCCACACAGCAGGTGCATGTAGCGGTCTTCGCGCTGGCCACTCGCACGCGGCAGCACCACCAGCAGCTCGCGCTGCTGCAGGCGTTCGATCGCGTGGCGTGCCTGGTCGGCATCGCCGAAGCGATGCAGCCGCTCAGCGCGCGTCATCAGCTCGGCCAACGTCTGTGGACCCCGCAGCAGCAGCAGCGCCAGCACCACGGTCTGCTGGCGGGTCAGGTCCAGGGCCGCCTGCAGGCGATGTTCATAGCGGTCGGCACGCGAGGAAAAATGCTGGCGCGCCAGGCCCATGCTTTCCAGCTGGCGCAGCGCGTGCTGCACATTGCCTGCGTCCAGGTTCATCAGCGGATCGCGCGCGGTCTTCTGGTTGGCCGCCGACTGCGCCGCGTTCACCGTCAGCGGATAGGTGTCCGGCGTGGTGGCTTCCTTTTCCACCAGGCAGCCCAGCAGGCGCGCCTGGGTGGCATCCAGCAGCGGGCGGGCAGGAGTGTCGGGGGTGTCGGTCATGGCGGGCTCCGCTGGGTCGATGGAACAGCCATCAAGCATAGCCGCTGCCCCTGTCATCTTTGCCGTTAAAATGGCGGGGATCTGAACATGGTGAAGCCAATGCGTCGTCGTATCGCCCCTCTCTCCCTGTCCCTGCTCGCCATCGCGGTGCTCGGCCTGTCCGCGTGCAAGCGCGTCGACGCCCCGCCCGCCGCTGAAGAAGCCCGCGCCGCCACGCCGGCTGGCGCTGCCACTGCACCGGACAGCAGCGCCAACGACAACCTGAACGCGGTGCTGTGGATACAGCGTGCGCAGGAATACAAGGCGATCACCGAGCAGACCTACCGTGCAGCCGCCGACCGCCTGGATGCGGCGCTGAAGGAATCCCATTGGGACGCGCTGGTGCCGGAAGAGCGGGGCAATGATGCCAAGGGCCTGAAGCCGGCGGTGGTGCTGGACCTGGATGAGACCGTGCTGGACAACTCGCCCTACCAGGCGCGCTTGGTGCGCGATGGCAAGGAATACGACGAGATGACGTGGGACCAGTGGGTGGCCGAAAAGAAGGCCAAGGCGATTCCCGGCGTCGTCGATTTCGCCAGGGCAGCCAATGAAAAAGGCGTCACCCTGCTGTACATCTCCAACCGCGCCGTGCACCTGAAGGAAGCCACCTTGGCCAACCTGCGTGCCGAAGGCCTGCCGGTTGCCGACGACAGCGTGTTCCTCGGCCTGGGTACCGTGGTTGAGGGCTGTGAGCAGGCCGGCAGTGAAAAGAACTGCCGCCGCCGCCTGGCCGGGCAGCAGTACCGGGTGCTGATGCAGTTCGGTGACCAGCTCGGCGATTTCGTCGAAGTCACCGCCAACACCAACGAAGGCCGTGATGCGCTGCTGCAGCAGTACCACGACTGGTTCGGCGAGCGCTGGTGGATGTTGCCGAACCCGACCTACGGCGGCTTCGAGCCGGCGCAGTTCAACAACGATTTCAGCCAGCCGCGCCAGGCCCGCCACGATGCAAAGCGTGCCGCGCTGGACTATGCGCCGTGAGCCGCGGACCGCTGCCACTGCGCGATGACGAGCGCCTGATCTTCGCGCTGGACGTGCCCGACCGCGCGCAGGCGCTGGCGTGGGTGGATCGCCTTGGCGACAGCGTCGGCTTCTACAAGATCGGCATGGAACTGCTGGCATCCGGTGAGTACTTCCAGGTGCTGGAGGAGCTGGCGCGCCGCGACAAGCGGGTGTTCGTCGACCTGAAATTCTTCGATATCCCGGCCACCGCCGCGGCGGTCATCAAGCGCTTGGCGCAATGGCCGGTGAGCTACTGCACGATCCATGGCTGGCACCCGGCGATGATGGAGGCCTGTGCGGCCGTTGCTGGCGGCGACATGCGCGTGCTGGCGGTCACGGTGTTGACCTCGATGGGGCGCGAAGACCTGGCCCGGATGGGCATCGACCGCGAACCGGTGGATGTTGTCGTGGAGCGCGCGCTGGCGGCGAAGGCGGCCGGTATCGACGGCGTGATCGCCTCCGGTCAGGAAGCGGCGCCGATCCGTACCGCGACCGGCGCCGGGTTCTCCATCGTCTGCCCGGGGATCCGCCCGGACGGCCCGGTAGGCGATGACCAGAAGCGCACGGTCGGTGTTGCCGAGGCGTTCGCCGACGGCGCCGATGCCATCGTGGTCGGGCGTCCGATCCGACTGGCGGCCGACCCACAGCAGGCGGCACGGGCCATCCAGCAGGACATCAGCGCCGCATTGCGGCGCTGAGCGGCGCGCCAACGCCGGGGGCACGCCCGGCGTACGGTGGCCTATCGACCGTCCCATGTGCGGGCGATGAAATCGTCCGCCGACGCACCGGCCAGCCGCGCGTAGATGCCGGGATGGCCGGGCTGGCCACACACGCGGCCGCCTCTGCTGGTTACTCCCAGCTGATACCAGCCTCCGCCGGGCGCCTTGACCAGCAGCGGGCCGCCGGAGTCGCCGAAGCAGGTGTCCCGGTAATTGCCGCCAGCGCACAGGTCGTTCTCAGCATCCACGCTCCCGGATCCACCCCAAAGCGCGCGGCACAGGTCCACATCGACCATCTGCGTCTGGACATGTTGCAGTGGGCCCACCTGCCTGACCTCGTCACCGACCTGTTCAACCAGCCCCCAACCTGCCAGCACCACCGGCCTCTCGTTCTGTTCGTACTCCCTGCCCGCCGGCCCCAGCAAAGGGACCGGCTCGATTCCACTGACCGGCACCACCAGGCGCAGCAGCGCCACATCCGGCCCACCCGTGAAAAAATCCGGGTGTGAGTGGATTTCCGCGAGCCGGTGGAGGGTGCCTTCAGACCTGTCCAGATCCGTTTGTCCTACGCTGACCACGGCCTGGTCCACCGTCACGCCCATGCAATGCGCTGCCGTCAGCACCCAGGACGGTGAGATCAGGGTGCCACCACACCAGTGGCGCGCGCGCGGCGTGTCGCCCATGTCAGGGACCTGGATGCTGACCATGAAGGGGTAAGCACCGGCGGGGGCGTCGCTGCCACCAATGATGGCGGGCCGCACTCCCTCCGCGGCCGATCCAGCGGATGAGACAACGGCGAGGGTGGCGGCAAACAGCGCGGAAACCGCACGTTTCATGGGTCTTTCCTCCATGGTGGGAACGACAGGACGACAGGACGACAGGACGACAGGACGACAGGACGACAGGGTGACAAGGCGACGGCGCGACGGCTCAGTCGCCCGTCCAGACCGATTGGATGAAGCTGTCAATGCCTGGGCCTGCCAGGCGCGCGTAGACACCCGGTGAGCCGCCGGAAGCGCATCCGATCCCCCAGCTCACCACACCCAGCTGGACCCAGCCCCCGGCGGGGGCGCGGGTGAACAGCGGACCGCCGGAATCACCCTGGCAGGAATCGCGGCCGGCTTGGCTGGCACAGATCTCGGTGGCCGCGTCAACCGTCGCACGGCCTGCGTACAGGGCTGAGCAATCGGGGGTACTGATGAAAGGCACGTCGACCTGCTGCATGCGCGTCGGGCTGTCGCCGGACCAGGACAGATTGCCCCAACCGGCTACCGTCAACAGCCGCCCCGCTACTTCGAAGCCGACGCCTTCCTGGCCGAGCAGACCGATGATCGGCGCGTCGGGTACCGGCGCCGCCAGGCGCAGCAGGGCGACATCGCTCTTGCGTGTGCTGGCGTAGGCGGGATGCAGGTGGATCTCGGCGATATGATGGTCCGTCCCGGTGCCCGCGGTGAGGTCGGTCTCTCCGCTGCGCGCGCGTAGTTGGGTGGCTTGCTTGCCTATCACGCAGTGTGCGGCGGTCAGTACCCAGGAGGGCGAGATGAGCGTGCCGCCACACCAGTGACGGGCCAGCGGCGTGCTGCCACGGCGAACAAGCTGGATGCTGACCAGGAACGGATTATCGCCGTCGGCCACCTCCGTCCCGCCGACGATGTTCGGCCTGGCCTGGTCAGGTTGCGACGGCGGAGAGGCCACCGCGGGCAGGCAGAGCAGGCTGGCCAGGACAAAAACAGGATAGCGGTTCATGATGCGGCCTTCGGATCCGGCGGATTGCCGGACACCAGTGGGCGACCAGTCCAACCGGTTAGTCCTTGCGCGCCGTCACAGCTGGCGGGTGCAACGACATGGCCCCACCCTGCCATCCGTACTACGCCGGAATGCAGAGCGGCGTCCCGCGGTCGGCAGCGAGTATGTTTCAATGCCGTGGCCCCGGTCGGGGGTATGAAACCGCCGCTGTCTTGCTGCTGACAGGCAACACCGGTCAAGATGCAGGCCGGTCTGGGGAGTCCGAACCATCATGTCGAAGACGAAACGGCGCGCGCTGCGCCATGCGGGTGGGTGGGCTTGCGCTGCCATGCTGCTGTTGGCGATGGCCGCCTGCCAGCGCGATGCGGTCGATCCCGCCCTGCCGCCCGCCGAGCCCGTCGCGGCGGTGCAGGCGATGGCGCGTGCGATTGCCGACAACGACCTGGTGGCCTATGCCCGGTTGTCGGTACCGCCGGCGCAGTACACGGCACTGGACCAGGCGTGGAGCCGGGGCCACAGCCGCTGGCCGCTGACCGAACTGCCGCTGCACGACCAGCTGCTGCCGATGTTGCAGGCCCTTTCCGCCGACGATGGCAGCCAGCGCCTGCAGCGCAGTTTCGACCGGCAACTGGCCGGGCAGACGGCCGCCGTGCGCCAGGCCGCGCAGTCCATGGGCTTGTTCGGCGTGCAGTACCTGCGCCATGAAACCAGCTTCACCGCCAGCCAGCAGGCGCACTACGTGCAGGTGGTGCAGACGCTGGCGGCGTGGGCGGCCGATGCGCCGATAAGCGACCGGGCGCGGGCACGGGCCAGCATCGCCGCGCTCACCAAGGCCGCCAACGCGACCGGCTTCACCAACGATGAGCAGCTGCAGCAGGCGGGAATGGCTGCCAGCCTGGAACGGCTGGGGCCGTTCATCGCCACGTTGAAATCGGTGCTGGCCAGCTATGGGCTTGATCTGGACGCGTCGATGCGCGGGATTGCCGGCGAGGTACTTTCCCAGCAGGGCGACAACGCCCTGGTACGCCTGCAGTATCCGTTGGCAGGAGAGACAATCAGCCTGCAGATTCCATTGACCCGCCGCGAGGGGCACTGGTACCTCACGCGTACGCTGGCCGATACCGACGCGCTGTTGCGCAACGCGCGCACGGCGCAGGCGGCCATGGAAGCTGAATCCGCCGCGCTCATCGCACTTCCTGTTGAGACCGGGGACGATGAAAAGCCCGCGGCTACGCCATAATGACGCCGATGTCGAAACAGAATCCGCTGCCGTTCCCCGGCGAACAACCTGAGCAGACCCCTGCCGATACGGCGCAGGTGTCCCCGATGACGATCGACGGCCCGGTGCCGGCGCATGTTGCCGCGCGCGCCGCCGCCGGCCGGCGTCCGTGGTGGGCGCGGCTGCTGGGTCGTCTGTTCGAGCCCTGGCTGTCGCTGGACATCGAACCGCAGGACCCCGGCCAGTACAACGACGGCCGCCCGGTGGTCTACGTGCTGGAGGACTACGGTCTGTCCAATGCGCTGATCCTGGACAAGGCCTGCCGCCAGGCCGGACTGCCCTCGCCCCTGGTGCCGCTGCCCGGTGATCCCACCGGCCGCAAGCGCGCCTACGTGGCCCTGTCACGGCGCAGTTCGAGCAATTCGATCATTCCCGAACAGCGCGGCGCCAAGACCCACTCCGATTCGCTGGCCAAGGTGCTGCAGGCGCACCGGTCGCGCGACGAACTGGACGTGCACCTGGTGCCGGTGTCGATCTTCGTCGGACGCGCGCCGGACAAGCAGAGCGGCTGGTTCGCCGTGCTGTTTTCCGAAAACTGGGCGCTGGTCGGACGCTTCCGGCGCCTGCTGGCGGTGCTGTTGAACGGTCGCAGCACCATCGTGCGCTTCGCCCCACCGATCTCGCTGCGGGCCACGGTGGATGAAGGGCTGGATCCGGAGCGCACGGTGCGCAAGCTGCAGCGTGTGCTGCGCACGCATTTCCGCCGCATCCGCGAATCGGTGATCGGTCCTGACCTGTCCACCCGCCGCCTGCTGGTGGACCAGGTGCTGCAGGCCGAGCCGGTGCGTGAAGCGATTGCCGCCCAGGCCCGCCGAGACAACAGCAAGCCGGCCGACGCGTGGAAGAAGGCGCACGCCTACGCGTGGGAAATCGCTGCCGATTACTCCAGCCCGGTGGTGCGTTCGGCCAGCTTCATGCTGAGCCACGTGTGGAACCGCATCTACGCCGGCGTGCTGGTCCACCACCTCGACAAGTTCAAGGCGGCCGCGCCTGGCCACGAGGTGGTGTACGTGCCCAGCCACCGCAGCCACATGGATTACCTGCTGCTGTCCTACCTGTTGTACGACCGCGGCATCGTGCCGCCGCACATCGTGGCCGGCATCAACCTCAACCTGCCGGTGGTCGGCACCTTGCTGCGCAAGGGCGGCGCGTTCTTCATCCGCCGCTCGATCCGCGGCAACGCGCTGTATTCGGCCGTGCTGAGCGAATACGTCGCCCAGCTCGTCGCCGGCGGCTACTCCATCGAGTATTTCGTCGAAGGCGGCCGCTCGCGTACCGGTCGCCTGCTGCAGCCCAAGGGCGGCATGATCTCGATGACGCTCAAGGCGTTCCTGCGCCAGCCGCGCAAGCCGGTGCTGTTCCAGCCGATCTACATCGGCTACGAAAAACTGATGGAAGGCAGCAGCTACCTGGACGAGCTGACCGGCCGACCAAAGGAAAAGGAATCGATCTGGTCGCTGCTGTGGGGCATCCCGAAGGTGCTGAAGCAGAACTTCGGCCAGGTGGTGGTGAACTTCGGCGAACCGATCGCGCTCAACGATGTGCTGGCTGAGAAAGCCCCGGAATGGGATGGACGCGCCGTGGCCGAGGATGAAAAGCCGGCATGGCTGTCGAGCACGGTCGACACCCTGGCCGAGCGCATCCAGGTACGCATCAACGGGGCCGCCGACGTCAATCCGATCAACCTGCTGGCGCTGGCGCTGCTGTCCACGCCCAAGCACGCCATGGGCGAGGCCGACCTGATCGCACAGATCCAGCTGTGCAAGACGCTGCTGGAAGAAATGCCCTATTCGGACCGGGTGACGGTCACCCCGCATTCGCCGGAGCGGATCATCGCTCACGCCGAAGAAATCAACGTGCTGACCCGGGTCAAGCATCCGCTGGGCGACGTGCTGAGCGTGAGCGGCGACACCGCCGTGCTGCTCAGCTACTTCCGCAACAACGTGCTGCACCTGTTCACCGCTTCGTCGTGGGTCGCGTGCTGTTTCCAGAACAACCGCCGCATGGGCCGCGCCGGCCTGGTGCGGCTGGGGCGTTCGGTGTACCCCTTCCTGCAGGCCGAACTGTTCCTGCCGTGGACCGAAGACGAATTCGGCCAGCGCATCGAGCAGACCATCGACCTGTTCATCCGCGAGGGCCTGCTCCAGCAGGTCGGCGAGGATGAGGGGGGCGTGCTGTCGCGCAATACCGGGCAGACCGACGAAGTGTTCCGCCTGCGCGCGATCGGCCACTCCCTGCAGCAGGCATTCGAGCGGTACTACATCGCCATTTCAGTGCTGGTGAAGAATGGTCCCGGCACGCTGGGCGCGGCGGAACTGGAAAGCCTCTGCCAGCAGGCCGCGCAGCGGCTGAGCCTGCTGTACGCGCCGGCGGCACCGGAGTTCTTCGACAAGACCCTGTTCCGTGGATTCATCCAGAAGCTGCGCGAACTGCGGCTGGTCTGGCCGGACGAAAACAGCCGCCTGTTGTTCGACGAGCGCCTGGACGGCTGGGCAAAGGATGCCAAGTTCATCCTCGGCCGCGAGCTGCGCCACACCATTGAACGGGTGAGCCCGGAAGCGGCCCGGCCGGAAGAAACCGCGCCGCAGGACTGACCAGGCAGGGCGTGGCGACCCACGGTCGCCACCCACCGGAAGGCCCCAGGCCGGGCCACCCACCAGGAGGGCTCAGGCCGGCTCGTCGGGGATCTGCAGGCTTTCCAGCCGCGCGATGCAGTCTTTCAGCTGCAGCCGGTGACGCTTGAGCCGCTTGGACTCCAGGTCGTCTTCGCCATTGGCCGCCATGCGCGTGATGCGTTCGTCCAACGCGCGGTGGTCGGCGCGCAGCGCGAGCAGGCGCTCGGTGATTTCTGCGGGAGTGTAGATATCCACCCGTCGAGCATACACAGCGCCGGTGACCACCGGGAGAACCGCCGCTCGCTAGGCCTCCGAAGCGCGCATGCCAGCCGGTAGAATGGGCCGATGACCGACGTCCTGTCCCTGCCCGACCCGTTGCCGCGCGTACCCCGCGAGGCTGGCGCGCAGGCGGACGTGCTGGCGCGCGCGCTGCGTCGGCAGGTCGGCCGGGCCATCGCCGATTACGGCATGATCGGGGCGGGCGACAAAGTGATGGTGTGCCTGTCCGGCGGCAAGGACAGCTACACCCTGCTGGACATGCTGCTGCAGCTGCAGCGCAGGGCGCCGGTTCCCTTCGAGCTGGTCGCGGTTAACCTGGACCAGAAGCAGCCGGGGTTTCCCGCGCATGTGCTGCCGGCGTACCTGGAGCGGCTGGGGGTGGCGTACCAGATCATCGAACAGGACACCTATTCGGTGGTCAGCCGGGTGATTCCCGAAGGGCGCACGCAGTGTTCGCTGTGCTCGCGGCTGCGCCGTGGCGCGCTGTACCAGCATGCCGCCCGCCATGGCTTCACCCGGATCGCGCTGGGGCACCACCGCGATGACATGGCGGCGACGTTCCTGATGAACCTGTTCCACCATGCCAAGCTGTCCGGCATGCCGCCCAAGCTGCGCAGCGACGATGGCCAGCACGTGGTGATCCGGCCGCTGGCCTATGTGCGCGAGCGGGACATCGCCCAGTACGCGCAGGCACGCCGCTTCCCCATCATCCCGTGCACGCTGTGTGGCAGCCAACCCAACCTGCAGCGTCGCCAGATAGGCCAGTTGCTGGCGCAGTGGGATAGTGACCATCCGGGACGCGTGGACCAGATCGCCCGGGCACTGGCCAGCGTGGAACCGTCGCAGCTGGCGGACCCGAACCTGTTTGATTTTCATTCCCTGGAGCGTCGCCACCGCGACGCACCTCCTGAGACGCCGTTGGCCGACGATGGCTACGGCGCCCTTCACTCCTGAATCCGGAATTCCATGTTCTTTCGCAACCTGACTTTCTTCCGTTTCCCCATCGCCACCGATTTCTCCAACGTGGACGCCCAGTTGCCGAATGCCCTGCTCAAGCCGGTCGGCCCGCTTGAGATGAATTCGCGTGGCTTCATCTCCCCGTTCGGCCGCGAAGAGAAAGAACAGTTCTCGCACCGCATCGAAGAGCACCTGTGGCTGACCGTCGGCGGTGAAGACAAGATCCTGCCCGGCGCGGTGGTCAACGACCTGCTCGAGCGCAAGCTGGAGGAAATCGAGTCCAACGAAGGGCGTCGTCCCGGCGGCCGCGAACGCAAGCGCATGAAGGACGACCTGCTGCACGAACTGCTGCCGCGCGCCTTCGTCAAGAACTCGCGCAACGATGCCTTCATCGACCTCAAGCATGGCTACGTCGCGGTGGACTGCTCCAGCCGCAAGACCGCCGAGTACTTCATGTCCGACATCCGCGGGCTGCTGGGCAGTTTCCCGGCGATGCCGCTGAACGCCGAAGTGGCGCCGCGTTCGATCCTCACCGGCTGGATCGCCGGCGAACCGCTGCCGACCGGCCTGTCGCTGGGCGAAGAGTGCGAAATGAAGGACCCGGTGGAGGGCGGTGCCGTGGTCAAGTGCCAGCACCAGGAACTGCGCTGCGACGAGATCGACAAGCACCTGGACGCGGGCAAGCAGGTCACCAAGCTGGCCCTGGTGTTCGAAGACAACCTGTCCTTCGTGATCGGCGATGACCTGATCGTGCGCAAGCTGAAGTTCCTCGATGGCGCACTGGACCAGCTGGAGCATTCGGATGATGACGGTCGTCGTGCCGAGCTGGATGCGCGTTTTGCGCTGCAGAGCGCCGAGATCCGTCGCCTGTTCCTGCTGCTGGAAGAGGCCTTCAAGCTGAGCAAGGCGGACTGAACAGGGTGCGGCGGACGTTGCTGATATCGCGCCGCCCGTGGCGGCGTATGCTGGTGGCATGAGTCGCCTGCTCCGCCGCCTGCTGTCCCCTGCGCCCAGTGCCACCGTGCAGCGCGATACCGTGCGACTGCGGCTGGACGATGCGGAGATCGATGTGCTGCGCGTGCGTGATCCGCGTGCGCGGCGCATCAAGCTCAGCGTGGACGAGCGCGGTGCGCGGCTGACGCTGCCGCTGCGTGCCAGCCTGCAGACCGGCGAGCGGTTCCTTGAGCAGCACCGTGGCTGGCTGTCCGAACAGCTGCAGCACTACCGCTCCGATCGCATGCCGCCGCCGCTTGTGCCGGGCGAGCCTGGACTGCTGCCGCTGCGCGGCGAACTGATTCCGCTGCGCTGGCAGGAAGCACGCTACGCCAAGCTGGAAATAGACGACCAGGGTGCCTGCGTGCACTGGCCGGCGCGCGCCACGCCGACCACGCTCAAGCGCCTGCTGCGCGAGTTCTACGAAGCGCAGACGCGCGCCGACGTAGGGCGTTGGCTGCCGCGCTACCTGCCTGGCCTGCCACGCGCGCCGACGCGTATCCGGCTGAAGGTGATGTCCTCGCAATGGGGATCACTGGCCCCCGACGGCAGCATGGCCCTGGACCTGGCCCTGGTCCTCGGCAAGCCGGAAGCCTTCGAGTACGTCCTCGTCCACGAACTCTGCCATCTGCTGCAGGCCAATCACTCCCCCGCCTTCTGGCACGAAGTGGAACAACGCTTCCCCGCCTGGCGCCAACAACGCGACTACTTCCAGCAGGAAGGCCGCAGATTGAAGGCAATGCTAAGGCAACTGCTGTAACCCGGCTGCGCCGGGCCACAGCAGTTGCCCTCGCTCTTTCCCCTCCCCATGCGCAGGGCACCCCCATGAACCATCAGAGCGCCGGGTGGGCAGGCCAGGCAGGACCGTCTGTTCGCATGGATGCGAACAGCGAGCCTCCATGGACGGATTCACGGCGTGTCCTGCCTGGCCTGCCCACCCGACGCCTCACACGTAGACCAAGGGGCCTTACACGCAGCCTCGCACGCAGCCAGCTTCAGAACGCAACGCCGCCGCAGAAGCCCATCGCGCCGCCACCCGCGGCGACGTGATGCACACCGCCAGGTCGGTCACCGTGGTCACCGCCCGCTCCAGCAGCTGGATGTCGGCCTCATGCTGCCGTGCCACATGCGGATCTTCAAAGAACACGGCGCGCTGGCAGCGCCCCTCCAGCACCTGGTCGGCGATCTGCGCATCACCGCCCATCGGCCCACTCTGGTAGCGCGTCACCCACGGCGTATCTGCCGGCCAGCCGCGGCTCCATGCCAGTTCGTTCAAGCGCTGGCCGGTGGTACCGGTGCCTATCCGCGAAGCAAACCGCGACAGCACGGCGAAGTGCTCGTCGGCGAATGCCAGCATTGCCGGCTTCATCGCATCGTGCGCGATCAGCGCCAGGGTCTGCACTTCGAACCGGTGCAGGTCGTCCGCGGCCGCATCGGCGGGGAAGCCCGCGTGCAGGCGCTCCACCTCGACCCAGTCGCGCGCGCTGGCCACGGTGGAAATGAAAGGCTTGGCATGGATCACGCACTGGCGCTTGAGCGCGATCGCCTCCGGGAAAATCGATGACGGGTCGACCGGGTCGATCAGATAGATGGCGCCGTCCAGGCTGCGCTCCGCGCCCATGCCGACCACCTCGGCCACCAGTTTCATCAGCCCGCCGTCGCGGCCATACGGATACTGCCGGACCAGCGGATCGCCCCGCAACGGACCATGCTGCTGGATCGCATCGAAGGTGCGGCCCACCGCATGCAGCGAACACTGCAGGTCACGCAGACCCGCCTCACTGGCGCGCAGGAAGCGGAACAGGGCCGCCTCGCCATCATGGTGGTGCAGCCGGTTGGCGGCCAGTCCAAGTCGCATACGGAGATTCTCCAGAGGGCACTGCCGAAGTGTATGCGCTGGATCACGCCAGGCGTCGTCGTTTATGCAGCAATCCTGATGGTGCCCCGCGATGAGCCTGCTAGCGTCGGTGGATCCTGGATTGCGGAAAAGGACACCTTCGTGGCGCCGTGCGTTGTCACCGTCTGCCTCGCCCTGGGATCGTTCATGCTGCCGGCGCCGACGCGGGGGCCGCTCGTCGTTGCGGGCCTGTTACTGGCACTTGCCGGTATCGCCCTCGTGCAGGCGAACGGCTACTGGCGGCTGCGCGATGAAGTGCGCCGCAGCCGTGACGTGCAGCGACTGATCGACGAGGTATCCAGGAACCTGCCGGTGGTCGTGTTCCAGGCGCGCCGCGCGCGCGACGGACGGATCCACATCGAACTGTTGGCCGGGGACACGCCGCAGCTGTTCAGTGCATCGCCGCGCGAACTACAGGACGATCCTTCGCGCATCCTTGCCGCCATCCATGCCGCTGACCAGAAGCGGGTGCTGTCGGTGTTGCTGCGCGCGGTGCGTCGCATCTGCCCGTTAGCGCTGCGTTTCAGCGCCGAAGGCGTACGCGGGCCACGGCATGTCGCCATGCAGGCATGGCCCAGCCTGGAGGCATCCAGCGAGCAGTGCTGGACGGGTTACTGGATGGACGTGTCCGACGCCGACGCCCGTGCACAGGCGATCCTCCGCGCGCATGCGCAGGCCGCTGCGGATGCGGCCGAGCGCGCGCAGATGGTCTCCAGCCTGGGGACGGGGATCGGCGCACCGATGCACGTGCTGCTGCAACGCCTGGCACGGCTGCGGGGTGCACCGCTGGACGCGCACCAGCGTGCGGTGATGGCCACCCTGGACGACGCCGCGTCGATGCTGGCACGCATCCTGGACGACGTTGTCGCGTTGTCCGCAGGACGCGCCGACGGCATGGATCTGCAGGACGGGCCGGTCGACCTGCGTGCGCTGGTGCAGAGCGTGGAGGCCCTGCTGCGGCCGGTGGCACAGTCCAAGGGCCTGTACCTGCACCAGCGCGTCGGAGCACGGGTGGCCCCGCAGTTGCTGGCCGATGCCACCCGCCTGCGACAGGTGCTGTTCAACCTGGTCGGCAATGCGATCAAGTTCACCCGCCACGGCGGTGTATCGCTATCCCTGCAGGCGGTCGAAGACACCGCCTACGCGCAGCGGTTGCGGCTGGTCGTGGCCGATACCGGGGTGGGCATCGCGTTGGAGCGGCAGGAGGCGGTGTTCGAGCCGTTTGCCCAGGCCGAGCGCTCCACCGCGCGCCAGCATGGCGGGTCCGGGCTGGGACTGGGCATCTGCCGCCAGTTGGTCACCGTGATGGGCGGCACGCTGGCCCTGCGCAGTGTCCCCGGGGAGGGCACGGTGGTGGAAATCGAACTGGAACTGCAGCACGCCCCGGTGCCGCTCGCCGGTGATGCCGTGGCGGATAACCGGGCCGCTCCTGGCTGTGGGCCGGAGGCATCGCGACGCAGCGGATCATCGCCCCGCGTGCTGGTTGCCGAAGACCATCCGACCCAGCAGCTGTTGATGCAGTGGTGGCTGCGCGGCATGGGCCTGGAGGTGGAAGTGGCCGCCGATGGCCTGCAGGCGCTGGCGTCGTGGCGCCGCGACCCACCGCGGCTGCTGTTCACCGATGAGCAGATGCCCGGCCTCAACGGTGCCGAGCTGGTGCAGCACATCCGCCGCGAAGAACAGCAACGGGGCCGTGCGCCCGGGCCCATCATCGGCATGACTGCCGATATCGACGGTATGCGGGGGATGGCCCTGGACTACCTGCTCGCCAAGCCGATCAGCCGGCGCACGCTGCACGATGCGATCGCCAAGGTCGCGCCCGGGCTGCTGGCCGCTGGCGCTGCTCCCGCAGCATCCTGCATCGGGGTGGAACGCAGCGATGCGCCGACCTTGGCGTCGTTGGTGGCCCGCTTCGGTACGGAGGACGCCGCCCGCCAGCTGGTACAGACGCTGCGCGCCAGCCTGGAAGAGGACGTGGCGGCACTGGAGGACGCGTGGCACCGGGCAGACCAGCGCATGGCCTCGCAGCGGCTGCATCGCATGGCCGGCGGCGTGGGCAGCCTGGGGCTGGTCGCGCTGTCCGCCCATCTGCGCGAGCTGAACGAAGCGCAGGTGCCGCCATCCCGCGCCCAGCGCGACCAGTTGCGTGGCCGCCTGCAGCGCTGCATCGCGCACCTGCGCCAGCTGGAAAGCTAGCGCAGGTGTACGTGCAGGGTCACGCCAGCAGCAGGCGCACGATGCTGGCGGCGGCATCGCGTCCTTCGGCCACGGCAGTCACCACCAGGTCCGCACCGCGTACCGCATCACCGCCGGCAAACAGGCGCGGATGCGCGGTCTGGAATGGCAGGCGGTCCTTGCCACCGACCTGCAGGCGACCATTGCTGGCCGCCTCCACGCCATGCGCGGACAACCAGTCCGGCGCACTCGGCGAGAAGCCGAAGGCGATGATGACCACGTCGGCTTCCAACAGCGATTCGCTGCCTTCGATCGGCACCGCGGCCTGGCGGCCGTTGGCGTCGGGCTCGGCCAGCCGGGTTTCCACCACGGTCACGCCGATCGCCTCGTCGTCGGCACCGGCTTCGATCGACAGCGGCTGGCGGTTGAACAGGAAGCGCACGCCCTCTTCGCGGGCATTGGCTACCTCGCGCGCGGAGCCGGGCATGTTGGCTTCATCGCGGCGGTAGGCGCAGGTAACGCGCGCCGCACCCAGGCGGATGGCGCTGCGCACGCAGTCCATGCCGGTATCGCCGCCGCCCAGCACCACCACGCGCTTGCCGGTGAGGTCGGGCAGGCTGATCTGGTCTTCCCAGCCGGCGATCGGCCGGCCCTGCGGATTGTCGCCGCTGACGATGCGGGCATTCTGTACCAGGAACGGCAGCGCCGGCAGCACGCCTTTCAGGTCCTGCCCATGCAGCCCGCCGTCGGTATAGCGGTAGGCGCCGGTGCCCAGGAACACCGCATCGTGGCGCTGCAGCAGGTCATCCACGGTGACATCGCGGCCGATCTCCACGCCCAGCCGGAACTGTACGCCCATGCCTTCCAGCACCTCGCGGCGCTTGCGGATCACGTCCTTGTCCAGCTTGAAGCTGGGGATGCCGAACTGCAGCAGGCCGCCGATCTGCTCGTAGCGGTCATACACCACCGCGGTAATGCCGGCACGCGCCAGGCGGTCGGCGCAGGCCAGGCCAGCCGGTCCCGCACCCACCACCGCCACGGTGCGGCCAGTAGGCTCCACCGCGCTCAGGTCCGGGCGCCAGCCACGCGCAAGCGCGGTATCAACGATGTATTTCTCCACCGCGCCGATGGTCACCGCGCCGAATTCCTCCAGCGTGCAGCTGCCTTCGCACAGGCGGTCCTGCGGGCACACCCGGCCACACACTTCCGGCAGCGGGTTGGTGCTGTGGCACAGCGTGGCGGCTTCTTCGATGCGGTTTTCCTGCACCAGCTGCAGCCATTGCGGGATCGCGTTGTGCACCGGGCATTTCCAGCTGCAGTACGGGTTGCCGCAGTCCAGGCAGCGGCCAGCCTGGTACTGCGCCTCCTCCTTGCCGAACTTGCCGTACAGCTCGCCCCAGTCGCCGGAGGTGCGGAGTTCCACCGGGATGCGCTGTGGCATCGTGCGCGGCAGGTCGAGGAACTGGAAAGCGTGCTTGCGGCTCATGGCGGGCTCTGCCTTTCGGCTTGGAGGTGCTGCCGGCACCGGGCCGGCATTACCGATGGAAAGGGCGCGGTCATGCGGCGCGGCGCAGGGTTTCGGTCAGCGATTCAATGCTGGCGGCCTTGGGCTTCACCAGCCAGAACTTGCCGATGTAATCGCGGAACTCGTCCATGATCTGCTGGGCCCAGATGCTGCCGGTCAGCTCGCGGTGGCGGCCGATCAGGCGATGCAGGTGCTGGCGGTAATTCTCGAAGCCTTCGGCGGAAACGCGATGGATGTCGATCAGCTCGTGGTTGTAGCGGTCGACGAAATCACGGTCCACGTCCAGTACGTAGGCCAGCCCGCCGGTGAAGCCGGCGCCGAAGTTCAGGCCGACCTTGCCGAGCACCAGCACCACGCCGTCGGTCATGTATTCGCAGCAGTGGTCACCGGCACCTTCGATCACCGCCAGGGCGCCGGAGTTGCGCACCGCGAAGCGTTCGCCGGCGCGCCCGGCAGCGAACAGCTCGCCACCGGTGGCGCCGTACAGGCAGGTGTTGCCGATGATCGCGGTACTGCGGGCTTCGAAGCGCGCGCCGCGTGGCGGACGCACCACCAGCCGGCCACCGGCCATGCCCTTGCCCACGTAGTCGTTGGCTTCGCCTTCCACTTCCAGGTGCAGGCCACCGACGTTGAAGGCACCGAAACTCTGCCCGGCGGTGCCGCGGAAGCGCAGCTCCAGCGGTGATTCGGCCATGCCCTGGTTGCCATGCGCGCGCGCGATGGTGCCCGACAGGCGGGTGCCGATGCTGCGGTCGGTGTTGTGGATCAGGAAGCGATGGTCGCCGCCGCGCTTGTGCGCGATGGCATCGGCCAGCAGCCCGTCCATCTGCGTGGCCAGGCTGTCCGGCGATTCGTACAGGCGCTGGGCGGCGCAGTGGCTGCCTTCGTAGCTGGCATCGGCGAGCAGCCGCGACAGGTCCACGCGCACGCCTTCGCGCGGCGCGGCATCGATCTGCCGCAGCAGCTCGGTGCGGCCGACGATCTCCTGCAGCGAACGCACGCCAAGGTAGGACAGCCAGCCGCGCACTTCCTCGGCCAGCAGCCTGAAGAAGTTCTCCACGCGTTCGGGCTGGCCGGTGAAATAGGTCTCGCGCAGGCGCTCGTCCTGGGTGGCCACGCCGGTGGCGCAGTTGTTGAGGTGGCAGATGCGCAGGTACTTGCAGCCCAGCACGATCATCGGACCGGTGCCGAAGCCGAAGCTGTCCGCGCCGAGGATGGCCGCCTTGACCACGTCCAGGCCGGTCTTCAGGCCGCCATCGGTCTGCAGGATCGTGCGCGCGCGCAGATCGTTGCCGACCAGCGCCTGGTGCGCTTCGGCCACGCCCAGTTCCCACGGCACGCCGGCGTAGCGGATGGAACTCACCGGCGAGGCGCCGGTGCCGCCGTCGTGGCCGGAGATGGTGATCAGGTCGGCGCCGGCCTTGACCACGCCGGCGGCGATCGTGCCCACGCCGGCATGGCTGACCAGCTTCACCGACACCAGCGCGGTCGGGTTGACCTGCTTGAGGTCGTAGATCAGCTGGGCCAGGTCTTCGATGGAGTAGATGTCGTGGTGCGGCGGCGGCGAGATCAGGCCGATGCCCGGCTTGGCGTAACGCAGGCGGGCGATCAGTTCGTTGACCTTGTGCCCGGGCAGCTGGCCGCCCTCGCCGGGCTTGGCACCCTGAGCCACCTTGATCTGCAGCACCTCGGCGTTGACCAGGTATTCGGCGGTGACACCGAAGCGCCCCGACGCCACCTGCTTGATCTTGGAACGCTTCTCGGTGCCATAGCGGGCGGGGTCTTCGCCGCCTTCGCCGGAGTTGCTGCGGCCACCCAGGCGGTTCATTGCGATGGCCAGCGCTTCGTGCGCTTCCGGCGACAACGCGCCCAGGCTGATCGCTGCGGTATCAAAGCGCGGGAACAATTCGCTGGCCGGTGCCACTTCGTCCAGCGGCGTCGGCGTGGCAGCCGGCACCAGCTGCAGCAGGTCGCGCAGCGCGGACGGCGGACGTGCGTGCACGGCATCGCAGTACGCCTGCCAGTGCGCCGGATCGCCCGAGCGCGAGGCGCGCTGCAGGGTCATGACCACGTCCGGGTTGTACATGTGGTATTCGCCGCCGTGCACGTACTTCAGCAGCCCGCCGACGTCCGGCTGCACCTGGTCATCCCAGGCCTGCACGGTCAATTCGCGCGCTTCGGCATCCAGCCGCGCGAAGCTGACGCCGCCGACCCGCGACGGCGTTTCCGGGAAGCACAGCTCGACCACGTCCGGCTCCAGCCCGACGATCTCGAACAGCTGCGCGCCGCGGTAGCTGGCCACCGTACAGATGCCCATCTTGGAGATGATCTTGGACAGTCCCTTGTACACGCCCTTGCGGTAACGACGGCCGATCTGCGACTGCTCGCCACCCTTGCTGAGTTTGAGGATGCCGCGGCGGCCGAGGTCGAACAGGGTCTGGTAGGCCAGGTATGGATACACCGCGGTGGCGCCGAAACCCAGCAGGCAGGCCATGTGGTGCGGGTCGCGCGCGGTGCCGGTTTCCAGGATCAGGTTCACTTCGCAGCGCAGCCCGGCGTTGCACAGGTGGTGGTGCACCGCGCTGGTGGCCAGCAGGGCATGCACCATCGGCCGGTCGGCCACCGGATAGCGGTCGGACAGCAGCAGCATGACGATGCCATCGCGCGCGGCCTGTTCGGCCTCCGCGCAGATGCGCTCGATGCCGGCCCGCAGGCCTTCTTCTTCGCTGTAGGACAGGTCGATCAACCGGTTGGCGTCGGCGTACTGCTCCATCTTCAGCAGCTGGCGCAGCTTGCGCTGGCTCAGCACCGGCGAGTTGAGGATGACGTGGTTAACGGTCTCCGCGCCGGCATGGAAGATGTTGGTCTCCTTGCCGAGCTGGGTGGACAGGGACATCGCGCAGTCTTCGCGCAGTGGATCGATCGGCGGGTTGGTGACCTGCGCGAAGGCCTGGCGGAAGTAGTCGTACAGCGGACGGCTGCGCTGGCTCAGCACCGCCATCGGCGTGTCATCGCCCATCGAACCGGTGGCTTCCTGTTCGGTTTCCGCCAGCGGGCGCAGTACCTGCTCCACTTCCTCGGTGCTGAGCTGGTACAGCTTGTGGTAGCTGCGCAGGGTGCGGGCGTCGAAAGGTTCTTCCACCAGCGAGGGATCGATCAGTTCGGTCTGCAGGTAGGTCACGCCCTGCTGCAGCCACTGCTTGTACGGCGCACGGCCACGGTTGATGCGGTCCACCGCCTCCGAATCGAGCAGGTCGCCGCGCTTGAGGTCGATGGCGATCATCTCGCCCGGCCCCAGCTTGCCCTTGCGCACCACGCGTTCGGTGGGCACTTCCCACACGCCGGCTTCGGAGGCGACCAGGAAATGGCGGTCGGAGGTGAGCATCCAGCGCGCCGGACGCAGGCCGTTGCGGTCCAGCGTGCACACGGCATAGCGGTCGTCGCAGGCGACGATGCCGGCCGGGCCGTCCCACGGCTCGCTGTTGAGCCCGTGGAATTCGTAGAAAGCGGCGAGGTCGGGGTCCTTGAATTCCAGCGACTGGGTCGCCGGCGGAACCAGGATGCGCAGCGCCTGGATCAGCTCCATGCCGGCGCTGACCATCAGTTCCAGCATGTTGTCCAGGCTCTGCGAGTCCGAACCGTGCATGGAGATCACCGGATCGAATTCGCCGATGTCGAAGCGCGGAGTCTTCCACACCTTGCTGCGCGCCTGCGCCCAGCGACGGTTGCCTTCGATGGTGTTGATCTCACCATTGTGGGCGAGCATGCGGAACGGATGCGCCAGCGGCCAACGCGGCAGCGTATTGGTGGAGAAGCGCTGGTGGAACACGATCGCGCTGGAGGCCAAGTCGCTGCGCTGCAGGTCCAGGAAGAAGCGCGACAGCTTGTCCGGCAGCACCATGCCCTTGTAGCTGATCGCGTTCGGGCTGAGCGTGGTGACGTAGTAGTCGGCGTGCTCGCGCAGCGACTGCTCGCTGCGGCGACGGGCCAGGAACAGGGCAAGGGTGAAGGCGGCATTGTCCTGCGCTTGGCCGGCATCGACGAAGACCTGTTCGATGCGCGGCAGCGTATCGCGTGCCAGCTGGCCACAGACGCTGGGATCGGTCGGCACCACGCGCCAGCCGCGCGGCTGCGTGCCGGCCTTGGAAAGCTCCGCTTCCAGCGCGGCGCGGCACTGCGCGGCGGCGGTTTCATCGTGCGGCAGGAACACCACGCCGGCAGCGAAGCGCGCGCCGACGTTGATACCCGCTTCGGCGGCGATGGCTTTCAGGAACACCTGCGGGCGACGCAGCAGCAGGCCGCAGCCGTCGCCGGTCACGCCGTCGGCGGCGACGCCACCGCGGTGGGTCATCCGCGAAAGCGCGGCAATGGCGGTATCCACGAGCAGCCGGGACGGCTGGTCATCCAGCTGGGCGACCATGCCGAAACCACAGGCATCGCGCTCGTGTCGTGGGTCGTAAAGCCCGTGGCGGTTGCGGGGGGCCATCTTTGCCTCTTGGTCAGGTGAGCGGGGACTCCTGAGCCTGCCCACAGGACGCGCCGTGACCACCGGAATGAGGATGCCGTGCCGGGACGGCAGGGAAAAGCGAAGTGGCGTCCTGGCGTTGGTCGATGCGACCGTTCCCCCGGCAGGGGCCGATGCCCGTGCGGTGGCGTGCCTCCCCTGGCGCTCGCCAAGCGCTTTCGCGCTCATTCCAGGAGACAGGGCGCGCTACCTGGAGCGCGCGGGATGCCACCGGATGCTTCGACTAGACCATAGATGGTGCAATGCCGCAACACACGGTTGCACGCGCAACCAAGGCGCTGGCAAGTGCTTGCCAGCGCTGGGGAAATCAGCCGCAGCGAAGGCCGCTGACCACATCCTTCTCGTCCACTTCCACATTCAGGCGCTCACCCACGAACTCCATCGTGGTCATGTCGCCGGGGCGCAGCACGCGCAGCGATTTCGCACTGGCGTCCTGCTGGGCCTGGCTGCCGAGTGCATCGGTGAAGGGCTGGCCGACCAGGCTCTGCACCTGGGTGGCATCGCAGTTGCCGATCGGCGGGGCTTCGGTCGCCTTGCCGGCTTCGTCGGCGGGGGCGGTGGCCTTTTCAGCGGCCTGCTGGGCCTGCGCGGTGACCGCATCCTGTTCGTCCATCGGCGGTGCAGAGCAGGCGGCCAGGAACAGGGTGGCGGGGAGCAGGAGCAGGAAGGGGCGCGTCAGGCGCGGCAACTGCAGGAACGGCATGCGGACTCCAGGAACGTTCAAGGTGACGAAAGCGTGAGCATAGCGGCTGTTGGCCGCCCACGTGTTTGTGTTGCGTTATTGACGCGGCGTGCTCGGCGCGATCGCCACACTGCGTGCATGAGCCCACCCGCCGCAACCCCTGAAAAAGCCGCCGCCCGCGCTGCCGGACTGCGTTACGTGGACGACAGCCAGCCGGGCTACCAGCGGCGTCGGGCAGGAAAGGGATTCAGCTACCGTGACCCGGCCGGGCACGTCGTGCGCGACGCCGAGGTGCTGGCCCGCATCCGTTCGCTGGCCGTGCCCCCGGCCTATACCGACGTGTGGATCTGCCCCTGGCCCAACGGCCATCTGCAGGCGACCGGGCGCGACGCACGGGGTCGCAAGCAGTATCGCTACCACCCTGACTGGGCGCGGGTGCGCGGGGAGGGCAAGTTCGACCGCATCATCGCCTTCGGCGAGGCGCTGCCGAAGCTGCGCCGGCACCTGCGCAACGACCTGAAGCGTCCGGGATTCCCGCGTGAAAAGGTCCTTGCGATCGTGGTCGCGCTTCTGGCCGAAACGCTGGTGCGGGTGGGCAATGAAACCTATGCGCGCGAAAACAAATCCTTCGGCCTGACCACGCTGCGCAACCGCCACTTGGCGCTGGTTGCGGGCGGCCGGGTGCAGATGCGCTTCCGCGGCAAGTCCGGCCAGCACCACGAAGTGGAGATCGGCGACAGACAGTTGGCCAAGCAGGTGCGAAGCATCCAGCAGCTGCCCGGGCAGGCGCTGTTCCAGTACCGCGATGACGATGGCACGCTGCAGCCGGTGGATTCCGGTGAGGTCAATGACTATCTGCGTGGGGTGATGGGCGAGGAGTTCACCGCCAAGGACTTCCGCACCTGGGGCGGCACCGTGGAAGCGCTGCGGGCGTTCGCTGCCACCGAGTTGCCCGAGCCCGCCAGCAAGACCGCGCTGGCGGCGGCGCAGCGCGAGGTGGTGTGCAAGGTGGCCGACCTGCTCGGCAATACGCCGGCGGTGTGCCGCAAGGCCTACATCGATCCCAGCGTGTTCGACGGCTGGGAGCGGGGTGAACTGGTCGCGCTGGCCGGCCTGCGGGGGCCGCGCCAATGGGAACAGGCGACCCTGCGCTACCTGCGCAGGGCGCGCCGGGTGGCGGCAAAGGTCAGCCGCAGTAAATTGCGGTGATGTTGTTGGTGCGGCCGGTTTCAATCGTCAGCCGCTCGCCGCCTTCATGCGCGGCACCGGCGGCCGGATCGGCGCTGCCGCTGGCGGTGGGGCCACTGCGCTCGCGGCTGCCGCGCAGCACCTGCACCTGCAGGCTGTCACTGTCCACGCGGGCGCGTTCCACGGTCGCCGCCGAGGCCGCCAGGCCGACCGCGCCCTGCACCTTGTCCAGGTGGCACTGGCCTGAAATCACCCCGTCGATCGGCTGCACCTGAGCCACCGGTGTGCTGCTGCAGGCTGCCAGGGAAACGGCCATCGCGGCCACGCTGAGATAACGGATCATCGTTGCAGCTCCAATCAGGTTCGAGGCGCCCAGACTGACGCCTGCGGCGTGGTGCCGGGATGAACGCGTGCACATGCCGGGCACGTTGCATTCACTGCCGCGCCAACGCGCGATGTGGAGACTGGTTGCACGCTCTGGACACACCGCGCTGTCCTGGACAATCCGCTTCAAGAGGAGATCTCATGGCTACCGCCAAGACCGTCCCGGCAAAGAAAGTCCCCGCCCGCCAGAAAGCCACCCCGAAGGTCCGCAAGGGCACCCGCGCCGCCGCGGCCGCGCCGGCCGATGCAGAAGGCACCGCGCGCAAGCGCGTGGTCAAGACCGCCACCCGCAAGACCGCCGCCACCGATGAACGGGGTGCGCGGGTGGCCGCACGGCAGCGCCGCCTGCAGGATCAGGAAAAGGCCAAGGACGCACGCGCCAGCAAGAAGGCCGCGAAGAAAAAGGTGAGCCAGGCAGGCACCCGCAAGCAACCTGAAAAGATGCCGGCGCAGTCGATCGCCAAGCCCGGCAACGAGCACGCACTTGACCTGTCGCCCCGCTTTCTCGCCCCCGATTACGTGGGCAGCGGGAAGCTGAAAGGCCTGCGTGCGATCATCACCGGCGGCGACTCCGGCATCGGCCGCGCGGTCGCGGTGCTGTATGCGCGCGAAGGCGCCGATGTGGCCGTGCTGCACCTGGACGAGCACGAAGATGCCGATGTCACCCGCCAGCACGTGGAGCGCGAAGGCGGACGCTGCATCGTCATCGCCGGCGACGTGCGCGATCCGAAGTTCTGCAACCGTGCGGTGAAGCAGGTGGCCAAGGCTTTCGGCGGTATCGACATACTGGTCAACAATGCGGCCTTCCAGTTGCACTGTCATCGCTTGGAAGACCTCGATGACGCCCATCTGCAGGAGACCCTGCAGACCAACATCGGCGGCTACATCCAGATGGCGCGCGCGGTGCTGCCGCACCTCGGCGAGGGCGGCAGCATCGTCAATTCAGGCTCGGAAACCGGCCTGTTCGGCAGCAAGTCGCTGATCGACTACTCGGCCACCAAGGGCGCCATCCATGCCTTCACCAAGGCACTGGCCAGCCAGCTGCTGCCGCGCGGCATCCGGGTCAACTGCGTGGCGCCGGGCCCGGTGTGGACGCCGTTGAACCCGGCCGACAAGGCTGCGCCGGATGTCGGTGAGTTCGGCCAGGACAGCGACATGGGCCGTGCAGCGCAGCCGGAAGAACTGTCGCCTGCCTACGTGTTCCTGGCCGCGCCCAGCTGTTCCAGCTACATCAGTGGCGCGATCCTGCCGGTGATGGGCGGCCCGCGCGGCTGATTAAAAAGACCTTGGGGTAGCACCTACGGGGTCAGCGTCCTTTTCCGCGAGGCGGAAAAGGACGCTGACCCCTTTTGCCGTTCGTCGGCACATGACCTTCGGGGGGTTGACTACATCTGTCGCCATGGGCACTGTGGCGACACGTGTAGTCACCCAAGGAATCGTGCCATGCACCGCAAGACGATCGGGGACCAGGAACTGGCCCTGCTGCAGTACATCGACGAGGCAGGAACGCCCAGCGTGGGCGAAGTGGCGGTCGGATTCGGCGAGCCGCGTGGCTTGGCACGTTCCACCGTGCTGACCATGATGGAACGCCTTCGTGGCAAGAATTACCTGCGCCGCGAGCAGGCCGACGGCATGTACCGCTACCAGTCCACCGCCGGGCAGGACAGCGTGGTGCAGGGCGCCATCGCGCAGTTCGTCGACCGCACGCTGCAGGGTTCGGTGTCGCCGTTCGTTGCCTATCTGTCCCAGCGCGACAAGGTCAGCGATGACGAACTGGCCGAGCTGGAAGCGCTGGTCGAACAGCTGCAGTCACGCCGGCAGGAGGGCTGAAGCATGGACGTGAACCTGATCGTGCTGCTGGAACGGTTGGCCTGGACCAGCCTGCAGACCGCGCTGCTGGTCGCCCTGGTGTGGGGCGTCTGCCGCGCCGTTCCGTCACTGGGCGCGGCCGCGCGTTGCCGGATGTGGTGGCTGGTATCGCTGCAGGCGGTGCTGGGCCTGTTCTGGGCGCAGCCGCTGCAGCTGGCGGTGCTGCCGGCGCCGACGCTGGCGACCGGATCGCTCACGCCCGCCGTTGGTGAAACGCTGTACGTGCAGGCGGCTGCGCTGTCGGCACAGGGGTTGGCGACTGCCGATGAGGGCATCGCTTCGTCCGCGCTGGCGACCACGCCGTGGTGGGCCATGGCGCTGGCCGCATTGTGGCTGGCCGGTGTACTGGCCATGGCCTGGCGGACCCACGTCGAATGGCGGCGAAGCCGCGCGCTGCTGGCCCACGCCACCCCGTGCGATGACCAGGGGCTGGTACACGCGCTGCAGCTGGCGGCCGAAGCGCATGGCCTGCGCCGTGCCCCGCGCCTGTGGATGAGTGCCGACATCGATGCGCCGCAGGTGGTCGGACCGCTGCGGCCGGTGCTGCTGCTGCCGGTGGGTGGGCACGCCCTGCAGGGCGATGCGCTGGACCTCGCGCTGACCCATGAACTGCAGCACCTGCAGCGCAACGACCTGCGGTGGGGCCTGCTGCCTGCCTTGGCGCAGCACCTGTTCTTCTTCCATCCGCTGCTGCGGCTGGCGGTCAGCGAATACGCCCAGGCCCGCGAAGAAGCGGTGGATGCGGCGGTCGTGGACGGCCGTGGCGAGCGTCGCCAGGACTACGGTCGGCTGCTGTTGCAGTTGGGCGTGATGCCGCATCCGCATCTGGGCGTGGCCAGCGCCGCGCCGAGCCGGCAGAGCCTCAAGCGCCGCTTGATCTCGCTGCAGCAGCATCACGCATGCCCGAAGGCGCTGACCGCGCTGCTGACGGCGGCCGTGCTGGCCGTGGCGATCCTGCCGATGCGACTGGTTGCGGCCATGCCGCCGCCGCCGCTGCCCCCCGCTGCGCCGGCGGCGCCTGACGCGCCGCTTCCCCCGGTGCCCGACGCACCGCTTCCCCCGGTGCCCGACGCACCGCCGGCACCGCCCGCACCGCCCGTGCCTGCCGTACCGGCAGCTCCCGCAGTGCCGGCAGCCCCCAGCGTGCGCAGTGGACAGGCCAGCACCACTTCCCATGTCCTCACCCGCGACGGTGGGAAGCGGGTCACCAGCCTGGTCACCCACGGCAGGCTCGACCTTGGCGAACGCCCTGAGCGCGCTTATGTACTGGTCAACGGAGAGGAGAGCTACGCCGATGGGGCGCTGGATGACGTGACCCAGGCCCGGCATGACCTGGGCGATGGCACCCCGGGGTTGTGGTTCCGCCAAGGTGACCAACGCTACGTGGTGCGCGATCGCGCCCTGCTGCAGCAACTGCAGGCCGCCTATGCCGATGCCGGCCGTGTAGGCCGTCAGCAGGCCGCGCTGGGCACCCGACAAAGCGCGCTGGGGCGCCAGCAGGGCGAACTGGGACGGCTTACGGCCGAACAGTCACGGGCGGTCGCGCGACATGCCAGGGAAACCGCGCGGCGGGCACTGGGCGGATCGGACATCAACCGGGATGCGGCGGCAGAAGCGGCACGGGCCTCGCGTGAGGTGGCGCAGGACGACGCACATGAGGAACTGGCCCGCCTTGCCAGCAAGCAGGCCGAACTGGGCAGGCAGCAGGCGGCATTGGGCGTCGAGCAGGCCGCGCTTGGCGAACGCCAGGTGGAAATACAGGAGCGCGCTTCACGCGAAGCACGGCAGGTGATCGCCAAGGCAATGGCCGATGGACGTGCCGTCGAACTCTAGCGAAAAGCAGGGAGCGGGCGCGCGCCCGCTCCCTGCCGCAGGGATCAACCGCAGCTGGCAGAGATGATCTTGTTCTGCTCATCCACGCGCACGGTGACGCGGTCTTCGCGGTAGTCCATGGTGACCGCCATGCCGGGCTTGACCACACGCAGGGTTCGCGCACCGGCGTCGCGCACCGCGCGGTCGATGACTTCCTGGCTGGCCATCTGGCCGCTCAGCGCGGTCAAGGTGTCACCGTGGCAGTGGCTGCCCAGGCCTGCAACTTCCGGCTTCGGCGTGGTCGGCGCGGTGTCTGCGCTGGACGGCGTACTGCTGCAGGCGGCCAGCGGCAGCAGACAGGTGAGCAACAGCCAACGATTGGAACGCATGGCGGACCTCCCGGGTCGATGAATGGATGACACGAGGGGTCATCAGGCGCCATGCGCCGTCAACGTCGGGTAAACGGTCGCTCACCCTGCCTGCAGCGGCAGGCAGTTCACCGGGGGTGGCACATCGGCCTGCGCCTGCTGTTCGACAAGGGTCAGGAACAGCTGTGCCAGCGTCACCACGTCCTGGTGGTTGTGTTCGACCACCCGGCGCAGGTTCACCGCATCGCCGCCGCGCAGGTAGCGCAGCCAGGCCGAAGGCGCTTCCGAACCGGGCAGGTCATCCTCGCGCACCACCTTCAGCAGCTGCCGTTCGATGGTGGCCAGCCGGCAGTTTTCCCAGACCCCGCGATAACGGCGACGGGTCGGGTACAACAGGTCGATGTGGTCCAGCGCGGTGATCGGATCGCCCTGCCGCGCGAGCCGGTAGCGGGTCTTCAGCAGCGGCGCGTCGTAGCTGCGTCCGTTGTAGCTGGAAAACACCGTGCTCGATCCCAGCCAGCTGGTGAAGGTGCGCAGCATGGCGGTCTCCGCAGCCATCGTGGAGATCATCAGCTGGCGGATGCGCAGGCCTGGCCCCCGGCTTGGATCCTGGTGCCAGTCGGCCGCACCGATCATGAAGGCGCGGGTGCCGGTGCCGCCGGCCAGGCCGGTGGTTTCGGTATCGAAGAACAGCAGGTCCTGCGGCGCCACGTGCTGCTGCTCGCGCTTGGCGAAGGCCAACGACAGCGGTGCCGACGGGACATCCCCCGGCAGGAACGATTCGATCAGGTGCAGGCCCGGCGCGATCTCGGTGCCGGGCAGGCTGCGGTCCTGCGCGCGCGCCCGCGGTGTCGAGGCGGTCTCGTTGCCGCGCCCGCGCACTCCGAGCAGGCGGCGCAGCCCCATCGCATCGGCGACCTGGCGGGGCGGTGCGGCCACGCCCGTTGGCTTGTGGCGGATCTCCTTTTCCACCCACGCAAACACCGAACGCGCCGCGTCGGGCTGCTTCGCATCGTTGGCGGCGGCGGGCAGTCCGGGCGCCGGCTGCGGCAACGGCCCGGCGGGCGCTGACGGGGTAACCGCCTTGGCGTCACCGGCCTGCCGCCGCAGCAGCCGCAGCTTGTCCAGGCTCAGGCTCACGGTGCCAACAGCTCCAGCGGATCGGCAACCACCACCGACACCTCCGGCACGTGCTCGCAGGCCTGGGCATCGAACAGGTCCAGCACGCGCAGGGCCAGCGCACGCGGGGTGGTGTCGTCGGTTTCCTGTGCGGCCAGCACTGGGCCGACGCAGGCCGGGCAACCGGCCTTGCAGTCGCAGCGCTGCACCAGTTCGCGCGCGCGCTGCACCAGCTCCTGCTGGCGCAGCCACAACGGCTCGCTCAGGCCCACCCCACCGGGGAAGTTGTCGTACAGGTACACGGTGGGCACGAACTGCTGCAGCAGCTCCACCGCGCCGGGGTCGCCTTCTTCGCCGCGCAGCTGGCCACGGCCGCTCTGGTCGGCGATGGCGAACCACGCGCCGTCGCCGTTGCCGACCGCCTTCTGCAGGTCGCGTGCGTCGGCCATCACCGCCACGGTGGCGACGATATGCAGGGCGTAAGCCGCGCCGAGGAAACCGTCCAGCGCGTCCTGCTTGCTGGCGAACGCGCGCAGCAGCAGCGCCTGCGGCAGCTGCCACCACACCGCCGTGGTGTGCAGTTCCTGGTCGGGCAGGTTGACCGGGCCGTAGCCGATGTTTTCGTGGGTGTAGTAGCGGATCTTCTTGTAGCCGGCCACGCGGCGCACCACGTGCACCTCGCCATGATGGGAATCGCCGCGCCCGGCGACGTTGCCGTCGAAGCGGTCCAGCACCTTGAGCTTGGTGAAGTCAATGCTGTCGGTGTAGTAGTCGACGTGGGTGCGCGTGACGTAGGCCTTGCGGCCTTCCCAGTCCAGCGTCTCCACCTGGTAAGGGGTGGACTGCACCATGTGGATGGCGCCTTCATAGAGGGTCAGCGCGGCGGCGGAATAATCCACTTCGGCGATGATCTGCTGCTTGCCGCCGCTGCGGTCGACCACCACGAAGTTGCCATCTGCCACCGAGCGCAGGCTCACCGCGTTGGCCGGGTAGCTGTCGGCGATCCACTCCCAGCGCTCGCCTTCGCGGTGCACCACCTCGGTTTCCGCCAGCGCTTCCAGGAAGACTTCGGGGTCGATCGGGCCGAAGCCATCGCCGACCAGGAACGGCAGTTCGAAGGCGGCGCAGCGGATGTGGTCGAACAGGATCAGCGGCTGGTCCGGGGCGATGCGCGCATGCTCCGGCGAGGCATCTCCGAAGAAGTCCGGGTGCCGCACCACGTACTGGTCCAGCGGCTGCGAACTGGCGACCATGACGCCCAGCGCGGGCTGCTGGCGGCGACCGGCGCGGCCGAAGCGCTGCCAAGTGGCGGCCACGCTGCCGGGATAGCCGTTGAGGATCACCACGTCCAGGCTGCCGATGTCCACGCCCAGCTCCAGCGCGGAGGTACTGACGATGCCGTCGATCTGCCCGGCGCGCATCGCGCGTTCGGTCTCGCGGCGCTCGGTCGGCAGGTAGCCGCCGCGGTAGGCACGGATGCGGGCGGGCTTGCGCGGGTCGTGGTCGAAGATGTCCTTGAGGTACTTGGTGAGCACTTCCACCATCAGCCGGCTCTGCGCGAACACCAGCGTCTTCAGCCCGGATTTGATCGCGATGCGTGCGATGCGGTTGCTCTGCGAGCGCGCCGAGGCGCGCAGGCCCAGGTCCGGATTGACCACCGGCGGGTTCCACAGCAGCACCTGCTTGGGCCCGCTGGGGGCGCCGGATTCGGTGATGGCGGTGACCGGCGCTTCGATCAGGGCCTCGGCATGCTGCTGCGGATTGCCGATGGTGGCCGAGCACAGGATGAACTGCGGTTGCACCCCGTAGAAGGCGCAGATGCGCTTGAGGCGGCGCAGCACATTGGTGACGTGGCTGCCGAACACGCCGCGGTAGGTGTGCACTTCGTCGATCACCACGTAGCGCAGGTTCTCGAAGAACTGCGCCCATTTGGTATGGTGCGGCAGGATGGCCTGGTGCAGCATGTCCGGGTTGGACACCACGATGTCGCCATGCAGGCGGATCGCCTGCCGTGCATCGCCAGGGGTATCGCCATCGAAGGTGAAGGCCTTGACTCCCAGGTCACCGGCGCGGTTGAGCTCCAGCAGCTCGGCCACCTGGTCCTGGGCCAGCGCCTTGGTCGGAAACAGGTACAGCGCCTTGGCCTTGTGCTGCATGGCCGCGCTGACCACCGGCAGGGTGTAGCACAGCGATTTGCCGCTGGCGGTGGGGGTGACGATGGCTACGTGTTCGCCACGCTGGGCCGCGTCCCACGCCTGCGCCTGGTGGCTGTAGAGCTGGTCGATGCCGCGTGCTTTCAGGGCGGCGGCAAGTGCCGGCGGTACGCTGTCCGGGATCGGCGCGTAGCGGCCTTCGCGGCCGGGAATGGCGAAGCTGCCGGTGATGCGATCGTGGTAACGGCGCTGCAGGCGGGCGCCGAGCAGGGCGCCATCACGTGCCGGCAGGCCATCGCGGGTAGCGAGCTGGTGTTCGGCATCGGCGGTGCGCTTGGCGAGTTCGTAAGCCATCAGGAAAACATGCCGCAAAGAACGGTATGGGAACACAGCTTCGTCTCAATGCCTGAGACGCGCCTGCCCAGACACGTGAATCATTCACTGCGAGCAGAGCGCCGCTGCGCTCGCCGAGCATGGCTCGGCGCTACCTGCTCTACGGTAGTGAGGGCCGCTGGCCGTCAGCTTCTGCTCTTGGTGGGTGCCGACCGTTGGTCGTCACGCCTTCGCCTTTCCGCTGCGCTCGCCGAGCATGGCTATGCCGGTCGTCCTGATCGGCACCCTGCGGGCCGTCGCAAGCGACGTTGGCAGCGGCTCCTGCCGCTGCCTTCGGCGCTACCGGTCCACGGTGCTGCTGCGCCGCTCCAGCCACCACAGCAGGCCGGCGACCAGCACGAAGGCGAGCAGCCATGGCCAGCGCGCGCCCGGCACCTGCTGCGTGGCGGCCGACATCCGTCCGTGCCCGGTGGCGACGCGCAGCGCCGTGCTGTCCCGCAGCTGCTGGCGATGCAGTGCGGTGGCGTCGGCGGGGTCGAACACATACACCGCCTGGCGCACATCGCCCTGCACCAGTTCATGCCAGCCGGCCTGGCGCGGCCACCACGCCGCGCAGCGCTGTGTGCCGGTGGCGGGGTCGATGACGAGAGTTTCCGGTGCGGCTCCAGTACCGTCGCCCACCTGCATGCCGGCTGGTACACCGCACACCACCACGCGTTCACCGGCCCAAGGCGTATCGGACCGCACCTGCACTTTGGGCGCCGCCGCGACCGGGCGCGCCATGAGGCCGATCACACTGCTCCACAGCTCGGCATGGCGATCATCGCGCCCGGCCAGCACCGCGCGGTAACTGTCGGTCACCGGCAGCAGGCCGATCCGTCCGCGACCGCTCGCGCGCCAGCCGCCGATGGCCGCGCCGTCGGCATCCTGCAGCAGCGGCGTGGCGCCAGCGAAGCGCAGGGTCAGCTGTTCCAGCACCGGCACCCCGGCAAGTTGGGAACGTGCATCGGCCTCGGCCATCCACTGCGTTGCCTCCGCCGCCGGAGCCCGCGGTCCGCGCCGCGCCGGCAACAGCTCCGCCTGCGATTCGCCCGCCAGTTTCAACGCCGCGGCCTGGCCATTGCCGGTGACCGGCAGGCCCCAGCCACGCAGGGTCTGGCGCGCGTTGTCCGGCAGTGGCCCCGCGCTGCGCACCAACACGCCCAATCCATCGCGCAGGGCCTGCTGCACGGCGTTGCGCTGCGCGGCGCCCAACGCGGCCAGGCTGCGTTCGTCCAGCAGCAGCACGTCCGTCGCGGCCAGCCGCGCCGGAGTGAGCGCCACCGGCACATCGCCGAGGGACACGCCGGCCCCTACGCTGGACTGGAGCTGCAGCTCCACCCCGGCATCGGCGGCCCAGCGGCGCAGGTATTTGACTTCGGGTCCGGGCGCACCGGCCAGCATCAGCATCCGCACCGTTGCAGGCGCTTCGACCTGCAACGGGACCGGGATGCTGTCCACCGCATGATCACTGCCGTCCAGCAGCCGCAGCTGGAACAGGGTGCGCCCGGCCACCCGCGCAACACCTTCCAGGCGGGCACCGCCGCGCTTGTCCAGCGCGGCGCGGGCGACGACCTGGCCGGCAGGATCGAGCAGCTCGGCACGGCCGTCGGGCACGCCCTGGGCACGTGCGCGCACGGCGAAGAGCGCCCCGGGGGCGGTGACGGCCGGCGCCTGCAGGTCCATCCAGCCGCGCGGTGCGGGCGACAACCTCAACCGCACCTCGGCGGGCAACGCTGTATCACGATCGCGCGCCGGCAACCCATCACCGACCAGCGTGAGCCGTTCGGTGCCCGGATGCTGGCGCAGGGCGGTGGCCAAGTCCGGCACGCGCGCGATGCCCGCGCGCGCGTTGGATTCCGGCAAGGCGAGCACCGTCGATGCATCATCGGCTACCGCAGGCGCCTGCGCTGCGCTGGCAGTCAGCACGGTGAGCGCATGGCGGGGCGCGGTGTGCTGCGGCGGAACCAGCGCCAGCAGCAACAGACCACCGGCCAGCGCCTGCAGCACCAGCAGTGCGGCCAACCGCAGGGGCGGCAGGTGCGCGCCGCGCCGTTGCTGCAGCAGCAAGCGCAGCGTGGCCAGCAGCACGATGGCGATGATCGCCGTGCTGATCCAGCGACTGTCCGTCATGGTCCGGCTCCCAGTGCATCGCGGTAACGCTGACCCATCGCATCGGGGATGCTGCGCCGCGCCGGCGCCGGAACCGGACGCAGCAGGGCACGCCACAATTGCGCGCGCAGCGCGTCGCGGCAGCGCATGCAGTCCGGCGCCATGCGCAGTTCTTCAATCGATGCGGCAAGGCTGAGCGGGTCGGCGAGGCGGGCTTCATTGGCACGCAGCCAGCTGCTCAACGCATCCAGGTCCGGGGGCTGGCCAGCGCCGTCCAGCTGCTGCCAGACCGCGACGATGGCCTGGTCCGGCGCCGTCAGCGCCGCCAGCGGCAGGCGTCGACTGTCGATGCCCTCGCGCTTGCCGCCCAGCCGCCGGCTTTCATCGATGGGAGGCAGGTCCGGACCCACCCGGGCCAGGTAGATCCGCTCGGCCTGCTGCACTTCCTTGATGAAGGCCAGCGCCTTGTAGGCATGCGGCAATGCTTCTTTCGGCCGGCCCTGGCGTAGTTCGCCTTCGGAGGACCACATCTGGTCCAGCGCGGCCTTCAACGTGGCACGCGTCTGCGGATCAAGCAGGGTGGCGGCCTCGGCTTGGTCATGCGTATGGCCGTATTCGGAAAGCACATCGGTGGCGCTGCCGAACACCTGCGGCGCGTCGTTGCCAGCGTGATCGTGGCCATGCTCATCATCGTGGTCCGCGGCATGGCCGTCGTGCTCATGATCATCGGCAGCAGCAGGGGCGGGAACGTCGTTACTGGGCACATCGCTGGTCGGCAGGTCGCTGGTGGGCGGGGGCCTGGGTGCGCCTTCGCTTTCTTCACCGAGGAACTGGCCGTAGCGCAGGCGCAGGATGCGCTGGTCCACACCGATCGCATCCGAGCGCCGTGTGAACTCGTCTGCCGACAGCTTGCTGCGCTGGGCGAGCAGGGCTTCGGCATCGATGATGATCTGCCGCTGGCTGCGGAAATACGCCGGCAGGGTGCGCTTGACCATGCCTTCCAGCTCGGCCTCCTGCACGTCGGCTTCGGTCGGCAGGCGCAGGATCAGGCTGCTGCTCTGCGCGGACTGTGGCGTGGGCGCGTGGTTGTCGCGCACCTGCAGCTGGGCGATCACATCGTTGCCGGCGCTGGCACCCAGCGCGGCCAGGTCCAGCGTGTGGGCAAAGCGGCGCTGCGTTGCCGGGCCGCTGCCACTGAGGGTGATGACCTGCTCGCGGAAGGTGATGTTCTCCCCGCTGCCCTGGGCCAGGGTCACCTTCAGCTGTGCCGCGGCGGCCACGCCGTGGTCATCGCGGGCTTCGAAGCGCAGCTGCCACCGGCGCTGGCCGGGCGTGCCGAGCACCAGCGTGGCCTCCGGCTCGATCACCCGCACGCTGGGCGGCTGGTCGGGCACCAGGTCCAGGCGATACAGGCGCGTAGCGCGCAGCGCCGGCTCGGTCACCACGCGGTACAGGGCCGGGCGTGCGGCCTTCCAGCTGCCGGTCCACTGGCCATCCTGCTGCGTCAGCTCGATGCGCTGGCCATCGTGGAACTGCAGTGCGGCACGTGCGGGCGTGCCGGAAAAACGCAGCGACCAGCGCAGTTGGCTGTCCTGCGCGACCTTGCCGTCGAGCTCACTCTGCGTACGTACCGGCTGGCCGGTATAGGACGGCGCGGTGATCCGCAGGCGCGCGGACTGCAGCGCAGGCGGCGTGGCAGCCGCGGTGCCGCTTGCCGTGACAACCGGTGCATGAGCGGCCGGCACGCTGCCAGCGCGGGGCCATCCGAAGGCGAGGGCGACCACCAGCACGCTGGCGCACCCTACCGCTGCCAGCGCGCGCCGCGGCCAACGTGCACGCAGCTCCGGTGGATACTGGCGCAGGGCCGCATCGATGCGTTCGCGCTGCCGCAACTGCAATGGATTGAGCGCTGCAGCGTCGGTGAACAGCAGGTCGGCACTGTCGCGCGCCGTGGGCCGCTGGTCCAGCTGGCGAACCAGCCAGCGGCGATCCAGCGCACGCGCGCGCCAGGTCGCCAGTGCGGCAGCAGCGAGCAGGCCGATCGCCAGCACCCCGCTCGCCACGTCATATGTTGCAAGCCGCCACGCGAGTGCGGCCACCGCGACCACCAGCGGCACCGCGATGGCCATCACCTGCGCTGCCTGGCGGCGGCGTGCTGCCTGCCAGGCGCGGCTCACGGCGGTGTTCATGGCGTGCTCCTGCGCCGGGCCGACGTCGCCAGCCAACGCTCCAGCGCGAACAGCAGCACGATCGCCAGCAGCATCCACGGGGCAAGGTCACGCGGTCGTGGCAGTGGGGCTGCCGCGCCGGTCAGCGGTGCTTGATCCGCCGCCACGCCCAGGGTGGGGACCGGTGGCGGGGTCAGCAAATCGCGCAGGCGTCGGGGAAAGTCGTCCTCCGCGACAGCGGGGAACGCGGCGGTGGAGAGTGCGGCCGGGAAGCGGAGCAGGCGCCCGCGGCCCACGCGGCGTTGCTCGAGCAGAAGCGCGCCCTGGGCATCGCGCAGCACCGGCAACCACGGCGAGGTCGCGGTTCCGGCGTCGGCACTACCGGGCTGAGGAGCGGCGACGCGCAGCACGCTGCCGCCTTCGGCAAGCCACGCCTGCCAGGCCGGCGGCAAGGGCGCGGCGGCCAGCCAGACGCCGATCCGGCCGTCGGCTGGCAGGGCATCGCTGGCAACGGACAGCGGCGAACCGGTCCACGCGCGTTGCAACGCGTCGAGCACCCGCAGCGCAGCAGGGTCTCCCTTGCCGCCGACATGCAGGCGCGGCGCTTCCGGCACCGTGCCTGCGGCGGTCACCGGCAGTGGCTGCGATCGCCATTGCACGGTGCGCGACAGCCGGATGCGCTCGCCGTCCAACCCGGGCAGCGGATCGGGAAGATGAACCACCAGCGGTGTGCCGGCTGGCAGGCTCTGGTCGAGCTCGCGCAGCAGGCTGGCGAAGGCCACCGTCGACGCTGCCGGCGGCTGCTGCAGCGGCGGGAAACCGGGGGCCAGCCAACGCCAGTCCCCGTCGTTGTCCGCACCGCGCAGCACGGCGCCGTCCAGCCCCGGGGCCACCACGGTGACCGGCCGCACATCGGCGGTTCCGCCCTGCAGCACCGGTTGCGCCAGCAGCAGCGCCAGCGTGGCCAGCAGCAACAGGCGCAATGCCAGCAGCAGCCATTCGTCGATCCGCACCCGGCTGCGCGGGCGGACGCGTGCCTGCAGCCAGCGCAACGCGGCGAAGTCCAGCGGCACCTCGTGCTGCCGCCGGGCGAGATGGATCAGCAGCGGAACCAGCAGCGTTGCCAGCGCCAGCAGGCCCAGTGGGAACAACAAGGACAGGCTCATGTGGCGCCCCGCGTGCCGAACAGCTGCTGCAGCGGGGCATCCAGTGGCTCGTCGAGCCAGCCGGTGGCGTGGGCGATGCCGGCAGACTGCAGGCGCGCCTGCAACGCACGCCGGGCCTGCGCGAACTGTTGCAGATAGCCCGCGCGCAGGGCGCGGCCGTCACCCAGCAGTTCCTCCCCGGTCTCCGGGTCGCGGAACCGATGGCCTTCGGTAAACGGAAACTCGCGTTCTTCGGCGGTCAGCAGCTGCACATTGAAGACATCCCGGCGCGCGGCGGCCAGGCGTTCCAGCAGCTGGGTGCCGGCCTCATCGAAGCCATCGCCGAGCGCGACCAGCATGTCGCCCGCATGCACGCGCTCCCACACCGGGCGCAGCCTCTCGGCAGGCGGCCACGTGCCCGTGGCGCTGAGCTGGCGCAGCTGCAGGTGCACGCGGTCGCGGTGGCGCGGGCCGCTCCCGGCCGGCACCAGCTGCACGCCGCTGCCGCCGATGGCCAGCAGCCCGAACCGATCGCCCTGCTGCAACGCCAGTTCCACCAGGCAGGCGGCCACCGCACTGGCGTGGTCCAGCCGCGACCACGCCGGCCGCGCGCGATCACGCTGGCTGGCCGAGGCACTGGTGTCGATCAGGATCCAGGCCGTTACCGGACTCTCGCGCTCGGATTCCCGAACGAAGAAGCGGTCCGAGCGTGCGTAGAGTTTCCAGTCCACCTGGCGCAGTTCGTCGCCGGGTTCGTACGCGCGGTACTGCGCGAACTCCAGCCCCGCGCCCCGGCTGCGGCTGGCGTGCTGGCCGATGCCATGCGCACCGTGCGCACGGCGGGGCTGCAGGCGCAGGGCCTTCAGGCGGCCGCGGACGTCGGCGGGCAGGGCAATGGGGGCGTTGTGGTCCACGCGTGCGTCGTCGCGGTCAGCCGGGGAACGGCACGGCCTGCAGCAGCGCAGCCACCACGTCGTCGGCGCCCTTGCCTTCGGCCTCGGCGGCGAAGGACAGCAGCAGGCGGTGGCGCATCACCGGCGCGGCCAGCGCCTGCACGTCGTCGCGCGTGGCGGCAAAGCGCCCCTGCAGCAGCGCACGTGCCTTCGCGGCCAGCACCAGCGACTGGCCGGCGCGCGGGCCGGCACCCCATTTGATCCACTGGTTCACCGCCGCCGGTGCCGCCACGCCCGGGCGGCTGGCGCGGACCAGCCGGGTGATCCAGGCCAGCACATCGTCGCTGACGTGCACCTGGCGCACCGCGTCCTGCAGCGCGATCACCGCCTCGGCATCCATCACCTTCGGCACACTGCCACTGCTGCTGCCGGTGGTCTGGCGCAGGATGTCCTGTTCTTCCTGCTCGCTGGGGTAATCCACCCGCACATGCAGCAGGAAGCGATCCAGCTGGGCCTCCGGCAGCGGGTAGGTACCGGCCTGTTCGATCGGGTTCTGGGTGGCCAGCACGAAGAACGGCTGCGGCAGCGTGTAGGTCGTCCCGGCGTAGCTGACGGTGCGTTCCTGCATGGCCTCCAGCAACGCCGCCTGGGTCTTCGGCGGCGTCCGGTTCAGTTCGTCGGCCAGCAGCAGGTTGGTGAAGATGGGGCCCTTCTGGAACCGGAAATGGCGGTGGCCGGTGCCATGGTCTTCTTCCAGCAGCTCGGTGCCCAGGATGTCGCTGGGCATCAGGTCCGGGGTGAACTGCACGCGGCGGAACTGCAGTTCCAGCGCTTGCCCCAGCGAACGTACCAGCAGGGTCTTGCCCAGCCCGGGCGCGCCCTCCAGCAGGCAGTGGCCACCGGCCAGCAGGCCGATCAGCAGCTGCTCCACCACCTCGTGCTGGCCAACCACGGCCTGGGCGAGCGCATCGCGCAGCTGTTGCAGGCGCGGCAGCAGGGAATCAAGGTCAGGGGAAGTCATGGTCAAGCCTGTCAGGTGGGGGAAACGCCGGGCAGCGCCCCGGCCATGCTCAGTTGTTCAACGCGTACATCACGATGTTGACGCCGAAGCGGGTGTTGTCTTCGGCCAGGAAACGCTTGTTGCGCCAGTCGTAGTCCCACTCGCAACCGTAATCCTTGTTGCTGTAGAGCACGCCGAGGCGACCGTCCACTTCGATGCCCTTGAGGTAGTCGTGCACCAGGTCGTCGCCCCAGCCATTCAACTCGAAACCGGTGGCCGGCGGGCCCTCCGGGAAGCTGAAGAAACTGCGGTACAGCGCGTGGTTGTTGGGCAGCTTCTTCAATGCCGAAGCGCCGAACAGCTTGGCCATCTGCGCTTCGAAGGACTTGGCGAACAGGCCATCGATATCGTGGTTGCAGTCGTCCACGAACACGAAGCCCCCGTTGCGTACGTAGCGCACGAAGTTCTCGCGCTCGGCGGCATTGAACTCCACCAGCTTGTGGCCGGCAAGGTAGCAGAACGGTGCCTGCAGCATGCGGGGGTCGGACAGGTCCAGCACGTGTTCCTTCGGGTCCACGCGCAGGCTGGTGTAATCGATCAGCGAGGTGATCAGGTTGGACGGCATCCGCGCGTCCACGTCCCAGTCGCCGGAATCGTATTTCAGCCGGGTGAACCAGAAATCGTAGCGACCGGCCTGGGCACGGGCGAAGCCCGGCAGCGCCGCCAGGGCGGCGCCACCGAGCATCGCACGCAGGAACTGCGCGCGGTTCACGCCGTCCCTGCAGACGGCCAGCGGCCGTCGCTACCGATCCAGTGCGGCATCAGACCGCGTCGGACAACGAGGTGAAGGTGAAATCGCGCAGGCGCATCGGCGGGATCATCATCACGAAGCTGGACTCATCCCCGGCCACCCGCACCGGCTTGCCCAGTTCATCGATGTTGTTGAGCATGATCACCGGCGATTCGTTGAAGCGGAAGTTCTTCACCGGATGCTTGATCTGCCCGTTCTCGATGTAGAACGTGCCGTCGCGGGTCAGGCCGGTCAGCAGCACGGTCTGCGGATCGACCATACGGATGTACCAGGTGCGGGTGACCAGGATGCCCTTCTGGGTGCCGCGCACCAGGTCGGCGGTGCTCTTGTCGCCGCCGCTCATCAGCAGGTTGCCCGGCCGCGCGTTGGCGGTCTTGCCCTGCTTCTGTGCCCAGAAACGCGAGTAGTCGAGGTTGGCGATCTTGCCGTTTTCGATGATGGCGACCTTGTCGCGCGGCATGCCGTTGTCATCCCACGGCAGCACCGGCGCTTCGGGGTGCCACGGATCGGCGTGCAGGTTGACCCGCGGGTCGTACACCTGCTCGCCGAGCTTGTTGCCGCCGCCCTTCCTGGACAGGAAGCTGCGGCCTTCATCGGCCGAGCGCGCATCGAAGAAGCGCATCATGAAGCTGATCAGCCCGGCGGCGGCGGCCGGTTCCAGGATCACCGTGTACTTGCCCGGTTCCAGCGCCTTGGCTTCGGCCGATTCGGTGGCCTTGCGCATGGCGATGCGCACGTCCTGGTCGGCCTTGAAGTCGGCCGCATCCTTCAGGTTGCGGCCGACCCAGCCCGAACCGCGCCCGTCTTCGGTGCGCACCGTGCAGGTGTAATCGAAGCTGCTGGTGCGCTGGTAGCCGAAGTTGCCGTTGCTGTTGGCGGTGGCGACGAAGCCATGGCCGTCTTCCAGGAAGCCGGCCGCGATCACCCCGGCCTGGCGGCACGGCAGGATCGAATCGGCGGCGACCTTGGCGCGGAACGCCGGATCGATGGCGCCGGTGGATTCGCTGAAGGTCGGGGTAGGGCGATAGGTCTGCTTGCCGATCGCCGGGATGAACTCCGGATTCTCCGGCGCCAGCCGGGCCAGGTCTTCGGCACGGCGCACCACGCGTTCCAGCGCGGCATCGTCGAACTCGTTGATCGATGCGGTGCCGACGCGCTTGCCGAAGGCCACTTCCACGGCCAGCGAGGCATCACTGACGATGCCGCTGGTGGAGATGTTGTTCAGCGCGAAACGGATGTTGCCGTTGATGGACCCGGCCAGGGTCGCGGTGCACTCATCGGCCTTGGACAGGGCGATGACCTTGTCGAGGATGGCCTTGGCCTGCTGTTCGGTGAAGATGCTCATGGGTTTCGGGCTCCAGACCGGTCAGCCGAGGCTGCGTGCGGTGTTGATGACGTTGATGCCATTGAAACGGGCAGTGGACGAACCGTGCGAGACCGCCGAGACCTGGCCCGGCTGGCCCTTGCCGTCGAAGAACGAGCCGCCCAGGCGGTAGTCGCGCTCGTCGGCGACCGCGCTGCAGGCATTCCAGAACTCCGGCGTGCGGATCTGGTAGGCCACGTCCTCCAGCATGCCGGTGATCTTGCCGTTCTTGATCTCGTAGAACAGCTGGCCACCGAACTGCGCGTTGTAGCGTTGCTGGTCGATCGAGAAGGAGCCGTCACCGATGATGTAGATGCCGTTCTCCACGTCCTTGATCAGCTCATCCACGCTGAGCTTGGTCTTGCCCGGTGCCATGGACACATTGGCCATGCGCTGGAACTGCACGCTGGACCAAGAATCGGCATAGCAGCAGCCATCTGACTCGGTCTTGCCGAGGATATGGGCCTGGTCGCGGATGGTCTGGTAATCCACCAGCTTGCCGTCGCTGATCAGGTCCCAGCGTTTGCACTTCACGCCTTCGTCGTCGTACGCCACCGCGCCAAGGCTGCCTTGCTGGGTCTTGTCGGCGAAGATGTTGACCAGTTCGCTGCCGTACTGGAAACGCTGCTCGCGCTTGTCCAGCGTGGCGAAGCTGGTGCCGGCGTAGTTGGCCTCGTAGCCGAGTACGCGATCCAGTTCCAGCGGGTGGCCGACCGATTCGTGGATGGTCAGCCAGGTGTGCGAAGGATCCAGCACCAGGTCGTACTTGCCGGGCTTCACCGAAGGCGCCTTCAACTTCTCGCGCGCCTGTTTGGCCGACGCGATGGCATCTTCCTTCATGTCGTAGGACGTGGAGTAGTTCACCACCCCGTTGGGGGTGACCACCTTGCCGGCGGCCGAACCGTCCAGGTACTCGTAGCCCATGCCCATCGGCGCGGACAGGCCCTCGCGGGTGCGGAACTTGCCGCTTTCCTTGTCGATGGCGGTGATCGTCATCGGCACCCAGATGCGGTGCACGTCCTGGTCGATGTAGGAGCCATCGGTGGAGGCGAAGTACTTCTGTTCGTTGACCAGGAACATCATCGAGTTGACGAAGCTGGCACCGGCATTGATCGCCGCCGCGTTGACGTCCAGCAGCAGGTCGACCTTGTCCTTGATCGGCACTTCCATGGAATTGCGGCGTACCGGCGTGCGCCAGCTCACCTCGCCCACGCCGGGGGCTGCAGCCAGCTGCACCGGTGCGGTCTGGATGCCGGCGTTGGCGCGTGCGATGCCCGCCGCCTGCTGCGCCGCCTTGGCGATGTCCGCACTGGCCAGCTGGTTGGTGGCCGCAAAGCCCCAGGCCCCGTTGACCAGCACGCGGATGCCCACGCCAGTCGATTCAGTGTTGACCACGTTCTGCACTTTGTCTTCGCGGGTGATCACGAACTGCCGCAGATAGCGGCCGATGCGCACGTCGCAGTAGGTGGCGCCGGCACTGCGCGCCGCCTGCAGGGCGACATCGGCAAGGCGCTTTTTCAAGGCCGGGTCGAGCACGGTCTGCAGTTGTTCGGCGGCGATCGCCTTGCCGAAGAAGGAGGGCACCAGCAGCCCGCCCGCGGTAAGCCCGGTGAGGGCGAGGAAGTCACGTCGTTGCAAGGCTGCTCTCCACGTGTGGATGTTGGACAGGACTCATGCGCCGAGACTGCGCGCGGTGTTGATGATGTTGATGCCGTTGAAACGGGTGGTGGACGAACCGTGCGATACCGCCGATACCTGCGAGGGCTGTCCCTTGCCGTCGAAGAACGAGCCGCCGAGGCGGAAATCGCGCTCATCGCAGATCGCCGCACAGGCATTCCAGAACTCCGGCGTGCGGATCTGGTAGGCCGCGTCCTCGACCATGCCGGTGATGCGGCCGTCCTTGATCTGGTAGCAGAGCTGGGCGCCGAACTGCGCGTTGTAGCGCTGCTGGTCGATGGAATACGAGCCGCGGCCGTGGAAATACAGGCCGTTCTCCACGTCCTTGACCATTTCCGCCACGCTCAGCGGCGCCTTGCCCGGCGCCAGCGAGACGTTGGCCATGCGCTGGAACTGCACGCTGGACCACGAATCGGCGTAACTGCAGCCATGCGAGGCGTCGCGCCCGAGGATATGCGCTTCATCGCGGGTGGCCTGGTAGTCGACCAGGATGCCGTCGCGGACCAGGTCCCAGCGCTGGGTCTTGACCCCTTCATCGTCGTAGCCGACCGCGCCGAGGCTGCCCGGCTCGGTTTTGTCAGCCACGAAGTTGACGATGTCGCTGCCCCAGCGGAAGCCGGCATCGCGCTTGTCCAGCGTGGCGAAGCTGGTGCCGGCGTAGTTCGCCTCGTAGCCCAGCACGCGGTCCAGTTCCAGCGGGTGGCCGACATTCTCGTGGATGGTCAGGAACAGGTTGGACGGGTCCAGCACCACATCGTACTTGCCGGCCTTCACCGAAGGCGCAGTGAGCTTTTCGCGTGCCTGGCGCGCGGCGGCCAGTGCGTCTTCGCGCGGGTCGTAGGACTGGCCGTAGCCGACCACCCCGCCGGGCAGTTCGAAGCGCCCGCTGCGGTCACCGTCGAGGAACTCGTAGCCCATGCCCATCGGCGCGGACAGGCCGTTGCGGGTGCGGAACCGGCCGCTGGCCTTGTCCACCGCGGTGGCGGTGAAGGGCAGCCAGATGCGGTGCACGTCCTGGTCGATCCAGGAGCCATCGCTGGAAGCGAAGTACTTCTGTTCGTTGACCAGGAACAGGGTGGAGTTGAAGTAGTCCGCGCCTGCGCCGAGCGCGGCGGCATTGATGTCCAGCAGCAGGCCGACCTTGTCCTGCACCGGCACCGCCATGGCGTTCTTCTTCAGCGGGGTGCGCCAGCTGACTTCGCCCACCCCGGGCGTGGAAGCCAGCTGCACGCGGCGGGTCTGCACCTTCGCGTTGGCGCGGGCGATGGCCACCGCCTGCGCCACCGCCTGCACGACCTGCTCCGGCGTGCGCTGGTGGGTGGCGGCGAAACCCCAGGCGCCGTCGACGATCACCCGCACGCCGACGCCGGCCGATTCACTGTTGGTGACGTTCTCCACGTTGCGTTCGCGGGTGATGATGCCCTGGCTCAGGTAACGGCCGATGCGCACGTCGCAGTAGCTGGCGCCGGCGCCGCGCGCGGCCTGCAGCGCGGCATCGGCCAGGCGCTTGCCGAGCGCCGGGTCACCGGGTTCGAGCAGCTGCTCGGCGGCGATCAATCGCCCATGCGGCAGCATCAGGCCGGCCAGGCCGGCGCCGGTGAAGGCCAGGAAATCACGACGTCGCACTGCCACCACCCCACGTGCACTCAGTTGACACCCGACTTTCGCCAGCGCCATCCAATGGCACAAGTGACTGCAGTCATGGTCGTGTCACAGGCACAATGGCGTTCTGCCACTTTCGTCACGAACCATGACCGAAAAGCCATACTCCCTTGCCTGCGAGCGCAACCGCGATCCGATCGCCGCCGCGCTGGACCCGTTCATGGCCGATCGCCGCCGCGTGCTGGAGATCGGCAGTGGTACCGGCCAGCATGCCGCGTACTTCGCCCAGCGCTGGCCATGGCTGCAGTGGCAGCCCAGCGACCACCCGGACCATCTGGCGGGGATCCGCGCGTGGCGGGACGATGCCGGGCTGGCCAATCTGCAGCCACCGTTCGCGCTGCAGGCCGCGCTGCCGCCGGCGCCGCCGCTGGCCGTGCCGGCCGGGACCGCGCGCTTCGATGCGGCGTTCAGTGCCAATACCCTTCACATCATGGGATGGGACCACGTACAGGCGCTGTTCGCCGGCCTGCCTGCGCTGCTGGAAGGTGGCGCGCTGCTGGCGGTGTATGGCCCCTTCAATTACGGGGGCGAGTACACCAGTGACAGCAATGCCCAGTTCGATGGCTGGCTGAAGGCCCGCGATCCACGCAGCGGCATCCGCGATGGTGAGGCGGTGCAGGCGCTGGCGGTGGCGCAGGGGTTCATCGCAGTGGACGATCTGCCGATGCCGGCCAACAACCGGTTGCTGCTATGGCGGATGGGGTGATCAGGCGTCGGGGCTGACCTTGAACTTCGCCAGCAGGCGTGCGCTCGCGAGGTGGAGTTCCTGGACAAGCCGATCCACAACAGCATGCCCCAGGCCCTCGGCTCTCAGTTGCAGGTTGACCTCGTGGGCTTCCCCAGGGAGCCTGGCGGCCATGGTTGCGAGCATGTGCAGCGTTGCCGCAGGATCCAGATTCATCGACACCGCCGTACTTTGCCAATCCTGCAGGCGGATAGCCCACCACCGGTAATGGCTTCCGATCTTCATGGCCATCTTGATCTTTCGTTGCTGGAGCCCGGGATAGGGGAGCGCGCTGGAGATATCGTAGAGAGGCGCCAACCGGACGTTGCCATCGGCGCCGAACAGCACGGAATAGTTCTTGGCGTGCGCGTCCGTGCCGCCGATGAGATAGTTGAAGACGAGCGCCCGCATCAGCGCATCAACGTCAGCCTGCGGTTGCGAAGAGTGCTTCCACAATACACCTGCAATCTCGGCCGGCCCCGGCCCGCCATGGCTCTGGTATTTCAGGTGCGGGGTGATCGCCAGTGATTGGCAGAAATCTTCCTGATGGACACGTAGCCACCTGTCCTGCCCAAGGACGCGGTCGTAGCGTTCCACCGAGATGGCTGATTCGGTGCCCGCCGTGACCTTCTCGACATGTGCGGCAGCGAGGCCGAAATGACGGGCCAAGCGCAAGCAGAAGATCTCATTCTCCACAAAGCCGTCGTAGTCGCCACTCGGCGGCTTGAGGATGTGGGTTGTCGGCACGCGACCGCTGGGAATGGCCCAGCCACCGTCCGCGCGCTGCATCAGCGCGATCTTGGATTGGGCACCAGCGAGGCTGAACTGCCCTACCTCGTCTGAGATCATGCCGACGCCGCGCGTTTTCCTGAGGGCGGACAGACGCGCCGAGAGTTCGGCATCCGAAAGGTCGACGACCGCATCATCAGTTCCACTCTGGATGGCAACCAGGCGATCGTCGCGTACGAACTGTACCGCTCCCGCACAGTCCTCCCCGACATGGGCGAGAAGCGCGGCTGGATTTCTCGGCGACACCTGAAAGTAGGATCCCCAGCGTTGAAGCAGATCTTCGTTGTCAGGCAACAGGCCCCACAGGAACGCAGAAACAACTTCATGCGCGAATCGGGTGCCGAGCAGCGGCAGACTCAGGGAGAGCGGGTACGCCCCCGGAGTATCGAGCCATCCCCTGTCGTACTGGAAGGTCGGATGGCCATGCGCATCGGTGCTCAGTGTTCCGGCGACGACGCCGGAAAGAAGGACATTCAGTGCCACGCTATTCTCCGCGGTGTCTTACTTTGGCGAAGGCTTCGCCGGCGTGGTTTTCGCCAGCCATCCGTTGACCAGATCGGTCACGCTTCTCTCTGCGGGGGCATCGGTGCCGTCGACACGGTAGGTGGCAGAGGGTTCACGCACGCTCGCACCCCGTGTCGTTCCTTGTTCCGGTCCTGATCCACGAGCAGTGGTGCCCATTACCCTCGCCGCAGGCTGGACCCTGCGCCGGGAAATGATCTGATCGATGTCCGGCAACTGCAGGACGGCACCCGACGAGCGCTGGACGGATCCGGATTCCGCGTCGGACGATGCCGCATCGAGCTGCAGGCCAAGGACGTTGAGTGTCCTGAGCACCAGATTGAGTGCTGCGGCCGGTTTGCCTTTTTCGATCTCGATGATCCAGCGCCTGCTGACCCCCACCCGATGAGCCAGCGTCGCCTGATCCCATGACAACGCCTTGCGACGTTGCCGGATCAGGTGCCCGAGATCATCAGGGGTGCGGACAATCGCCATGACGCAAAGGTAAGCGAAAGCTCACATTTTGTAAAAGTGATTGTTCGTTCACTTTCTACGAATGTAATTGATCGTACACATTGAGGCAGGCGTCCCCCAAGTCTGCTTCAAGCCACCTGGACGATATGCAGCGCCCGCGGGTTGTTCCACTGCGCCAGCAAGGTCGCCTCGCGTGCCTTGGCCTTCTCCAGGTGCGCTTCCTTGACGTGGCCGTAGCCGCGGATGTGCTCGGGAATGCTGGCGATCTCCACCGCCAGCGCAAGCCGGTGGTCATCCAGGCCGTCCAGCAGCAGTTGCACGGTGGCCTCGTAATCGGTGATCAGCCGGCGTTCGCCGACGCGCTCGGCGGTGCGGCCGAACGGGTCCAGCCTGCCACCGCGCAGGAACTTCAGCTTGGCCAGCACGCCGAACGCCTTCAGCATCCACGGGCCGTATTCCTTCTTGATCAGGCGGCCCTGCGCATCCTTCTTCGCGAACAGCGGCGGGGCCAGATGGAAGCGCAGCTGGTAATCGCCTTCGAACTGCTGCTGCAGGCGGCGCTGGAAATCGCCGCTGGTGTACAGCCGCGCTACTTCGTACTCGTCCTTGTAGGCCATCAGCTTGAACAGGTAGCGGGCCACGGTTTCGGTCAGCGCGGTGGAGCCGCCCAGCGTGTCCTGTTCGCTTTTGCGCACGCGATCGACCAGGCGCCGGTAGCGGTCTGCATAGGCCTGGTCCTGGTAGTCGACCAGGAATGCGGCGCGGCGCGTGATCATTTCATCCAGCGAGCGCGACAGCCGCTCATCGTCGAGCGGCAGGAACGCCACGTCATCGCCGGCGTGCCCGGGCAGGCCACGCAGCTCGCGTTCGTCGCTGCTGTTGCGCGGTGCGGTGGTGGCGCCCCATTCGGTGCTTTCCCATTCGCCCGGCGGCAACGCGTGCAACGGACCCGGCGTGGTCTCGGCCGAGGTGTGGCCATTGCGGACCAGGCCCGCGGCCTGCTGCACGGCGTGCGGGTCGACCGCGGCCAGGCGGCCCCAGGCAAAGGCTTGCTGGTTCATCGCAACGGCCGCGCCGTTGAGCTCGATGGCGCGCATCAGCGCATCGAAGGACAGCGGCACCAGGCCCTGCTGCCACGCGTAGCCCAGGATGAACAGATTGGCGGCGATCGCATCGCCCAGCAGCGCGGTCGCCAGCTGGGTGGCGTCCAGCAGCAGCGGCGATTCGCCGCCCAGCGCCACGCGGATGCCGGCCACGATGTCGGCGGCGGGGAACTGCATGTCCGGCCGGGTGGTGAAGCTGCCCGGCATGGCTTCATAGGTGTTGAGCACCACCTGGGTGCGACCGGCGCGCACCTTGGAAAGCGCCCAGTAATCGTTGACCACCACCATGTCGCAGCCCAGCACCAGGTCGGCTTCACCGGCGGCGATGCGCACGGCATGGATGTCGGCCGGGGTGCGTGCGATGCGGATGTGGGTGGTGACTGCACCGCCCTTCTGCGCCAGGCCGGTCTGGTCCAGCACCGAAGAGCCCTTGCCCTCCAGGTGCCCGGCCATGCCCAGCAGCGCGCCGATGGTCACCACGCCGGTGCCACCGACGCCGGTGATCAGGATGTTCCAGGGCTGCTCCAGCGCGGTCCGTACCGGCGGTGCCGGCAGGTTGTCCAGCAGGGTGGAGGCATCACGCTTGCTGCCCTTGCGCGGCTTGCCGCCGTGCACGGTGACGAAGCTCGGGCAGAAGCCGGTGGTGCAGGAATAATCCTTGTTGCAGTTGGACTGGTCGATATCGCGCTTGCGCCCGAACTCGGTCTCTTTCGGCAGCACCGATACGCAGAAACTCTTCTTGCCACAGTCGCCGCAGCCCTCGCACACCAGCGAGTTGATCACCACCCGCTTGGCCGGGTCTTCCAGCTTGCCGCGCTTGCGCCGGCGTCGCTTTTCGGTCGCGCAGGTCTGCTCGTAGATCAGGATCGAAACGCCCTTCACCTCGCGCAGCTGCTTCTGCACCGCATCCAGCGCGCTGCGGTCATGGAAGGCCACGCCGTCCGGGAACTGGTCGCGCTGCCGGGTCCATTTCTCGATGATGTCCGACAGCACCACGATGGTCTGGATGCCTTCGGCGCGCATCTGCCGGGCGATGTCCGGCACGCTCAGCGGGCCGTCCACCGGCTGGCCACCGGTCATCGCCACCGCGTCGTTGTAGAGGATCTTGTAAGTGATGTTGACCCCGGCGGCGACCGATTGGCGGATCGCCAGCGAGCCACTGTGGAAATAAGTGCCGTCACCCAGGTTCTGGAACACGTGCGGGGTATCGGTGAAGGCGGCCTGGCCGGCCCAGGTCACCCCTTCGCCCCCCATGTGGGTGAAGGTGTCGGTGCTGCGGTCCATCCAGGTCACCATGTAATGGCAACCGATGCCGCCCAGCGCGCGCGAGCCTTCCGGCACGGTGGTGGAGGTGTTGTGCGGGCAGCCGGAGCAGTAATGCGGCACGCGCGGGAAGTTCGCGCGCGGCAGGGCCAGCTCGGCTTCCTTCTCCTGCATCCACTGCAGGCGTTGTTCGATGGAGTCGTTGTTGAAGAACCTCTGGATGCGCCGGCCGATCACCCCGGCGATGGTGGCCGGGGTCAGCTCGCCGGTGGACGGCAGGATCCACTCGCCTTCCTCGTCGTACTTGCCGACGATGGACGGCCGCGGGCCCCAGCTGGCCGGCCAGTTGAAGAACTGCTCCTTCATCTGGCGCTCGATGAAGGCTCGCTTCTCTTCCACCACGATGATGTCTTCCAGCCCCTGCGCGAAGCGGGCGATGCCCTGCGGTTCCAGCGGCCAGGTCATGCCGACCTTGTACACGCGGATGCCGATGTCGGCGCAGGCCGCCTCGTCCAGGCCCAGGTATTCCAGCGCCTGCAGCACGTCCAGGTAGCTCTTGCCGGTGGTGACGATGCCGAGCCGCGCGCGCGGTGAATCCAGCACGGTGCGGTCGATGCCGTTGGCACGCGCGAACGCCTGCGCGGCCTTGACCGCATAGCGGTGCAGGCGCATTTCCTGGTCCAGCGGCGGGTCCGGCCAGCGGATGTTGAGGCCGCCGGCGGGCAGTTCGAAGTCCTCGGGCAGCACGATGCGCCGTGCCAGCGGGTCCACGTCCACCGAAGCGGACGATTCCACCGTCTCGGCGATGGTCTTGAAGCCGATCCAGCGCCCGGTATAGCGGCTCATCGCCCAGCCCAGCACACCCATGTCCAGGATGTCCTGCACACCGGCCGGGTTCAGCACCGGCATCATCGCGCTGACGAACTCGTCCTCGCTGCCGTGCGGCAGGGTGGAGCTGCGGCAGGCATGGTCATCGGCTGCCAGCGCCAGCACGCCGCCCAGCCGCGAAGTGCCGGCCGCATTGGCGTGCTTGAAGACGTCGCCGCAGCGGTCCACGCCCGGTCCCTTGCCGTACCACATGCCGAACACGCCCTGCACGTTGGCACCCGGGAACAGGTTGGTCTGCTGCGTTCCCCACACCATGGTCGCGCCGAGATCCTCGTTCAGGCCGGGGGTGAACTTCACCTTGGCCGCGTCCAGATGCTGGCGCGCGCGCCACAGTTCCAGGTCGAAGCCGCCCAGCGGGCTGCCACGGTAGCCGCTGATGAAGCCCGCACTGTCGATGCCGGCGGCGGCGTCGCGCAGCCGCTGCATCAGCGGCAGCCGGACCAGCGCCTGCACACCGCTCAGGTAGATCCGCCCGGTTTCGCGCGCGTACTTGTGGTCGAGCGTGTAGTCGCGGTCGAGCTGGTCGGCAGAATCGGGAGACGTGAGCTGGGCGGTACTGGTCATGGCTGGCCTGGTTCGGATCGGCTGGCGCCGGCTGCGCTGGCGCAGGACCGGAGGGCGCGGATTGTAACAGTGGCCCGGTCGTCGGCCGGTACTCGCTTCTGGTACGGCACTGCGGTTAGGATCAGGAAGTGGGAGGTTGTTGTTGCAACCTGGGGAAAAATCGATGTCACTTGTTAGACAGTTCCTTGCCAGCCTGGTGCTGGTATCGGGGACAGCCGCTGCATGGGCTGCCCCCCTCCTGCCTGCGCCGCAGGAGTTCTATTTCGATCCTGATCCCGCTGCCGTTCCGGTGGTGGTGGTCCAGGCCGAGGGCGATGAGCTGGTCAGCCAGCTGCTGCGCCAGCGCGAACGGGGGCGCAAGTCGCTCGAGGCGACCGTGCAGCTGGCCGGTGTGGCCATCGCGCAGGGTCGCACCGAACTTGGCCAGCAGCTCTACACCGAAGCGCTGCAGGCCACCGCAGCCAATTCGCCGTCGGGCCGGATGGTGCGCTGGAACCATGGCTGGGACCTGTTCCGCCAGGGCCAGCCTGAGGCGGCGCTGGAGCAGTGGCACGCCGCCGCCAGCGCATTGCGCGGCAATCCGTCGTGGATTCCGCCGACCTACGCACTGGCCCTGTGGGAGCTCGGGCAGAAGGAGGATGCGGTCAAGTGGTATGCCGCCGCCGTCCGCACCGAACCCGGCCAATGGAGCACCTCGACGAACTACCCGAGTCTGTTGCCGACGTGGCGCGACAGCGAGCGCGCCACGCTGGCGCAGGTACAGCAGGCCTGGGCCGCGCAGCCGCCGAAGTGGCCCTGAACGGACATGCCGCGCCAGGCCGCCGGATGGCGGGCCCGGCGCCGGGCATCAATCGTCGGCATTGACCGTGCGCGCTGCGGCCCACTCGCGCAGCGCCTGGACCTGTTCGGCCATCAGCACCGACAGCGGGCGGCTGCCGCGGATTTCCGCCATCAGCACGTCGGTATCCAGCGCCCGCTGGTCGGCATGGGCGGCGTACAGGCCGGCGACGATGGCCTGTTCGATTTCCGCGCCGGAAAAACCATCCGCCGCGGCCGCCAGCGCCGGCAGCGCGAAATCATCGGCATTCAACTGACGACGTGCCAGGTGCAGGCGCAGCAGTTCCACGCGTACATCCGGGCCGGGCAGGTCGACGAAGAAGATCTCGTCGAAGCGGCCCTTGCGCAGCAGTTCAGCGGGCAGTTCGTGCACCTGGTTGGCGGTGGCCACGATGAATACCGCTGCCTTGCGCTCGGCCATCCAGGTCAGCAGCGTGCCCAGCACGCGGCGTGATACGCCGCCGTCTTCGCCGCCGGTCGCCAGGCCCTTTTCGATCTCATCGATCCACAGCACGCACGGCGCCAGCTGTTCGGCCGATGCCAATGCCTGGCGCAGGTTGGACTCGGTTTCGCCGTGGTACTTGTTGTACAGCGCGCCGACATCCATGCGCAGCAAGGGAACGCCGAAACCAGCGGCGGTCGCCTTGGCCAGCATCGATTTGCCGCAGCCCTGCACGCCCAGCAGCAGCATGCCGCGCGGCGGATCCAGGCCGGCCGGTGCGGCGCCTGCCAGGAACGCGATCCGGCGCTGGTTGACCCAGCGCTTGAGACGGTTGGCGCCGGCCACGTCGGCAAAGCGCGCGGTGTCGTACTCGTACATCAGGTGGCCGCTGCGGTTGAGCAGTTCGAACTTCAGCCGCGCCAGCTGTGGCAGGTCGTCGTCACCGAGCGCGCCGTCGGCATAGATCAGCTGGCGGGCGATCCGCCGCGCATCGACCAGGCTCAGGCCCTGCAGGTTGCGCAGGATCTTCTTCACCGCCTCGCTGTCGACCTCGACGCGGCGGCCGCCGTGCTCACGCGCGTAACCGGCCGCTTCCTCGCGCAGCATCTTCAGCAATGCGTTGGCGTCGGGCAGGCGCGGGTTGAACCGCGTCGCCAGCGCTTCCAGTTCGGGCGGCAGGGTCACTTTCGCGCCGATCAGCACCAGCACGTGCGGCTGGCTGTGGCGGCGCTGGATGATATCGCGCAGCGCGCGCTGGTGGCTGGCGTAACCCAGGTAGGGATGGAAATCGAGCAGCAGGTAGATGCCGCGCTGGTCGGCCTGCTGGATCATCTGCAGTGCCGCACTGGCATCGGGTGGGCCGACCGCATCGTCTTCACGTTCCAGGTCGATGCGGCGCAGGCCTTCGGTGATCGACCAGCGGTGCAGTGCCCGCCATACCTGCAGCAGGGTCTGCCGGAACAGTTCGATGATCCGACCCTCATCCTGGGTCTCGATCACGATCAGGGGCGTATTGGCGCGTATCAGGGCGCTGAGGTCCTGCAGTTCGCTCATGGCGGTTCGATCCTTCGGGGGCGCCACGATAACAAAGCCATGGCCCGGGTGGTTCAGCCGCGCGACTATCCCCCTCACCTGCACCGGTGTACGCTCGGGCAACGTTCTCCCGGAAGCGAGGCCTGCATGAAGACCATCCTGGTGGCCGGTTCCAAGGGTGGGGTGGGCAAGACCACCATCGCCACCCACCTGGCCGCACATGCGGCACTGCAGGGCCGGCGTACGGTGATTGCCGACGCCGACCCGCAGGGCTCCAGTACCCGCTGGGCACAGCGCAGGTCCGAGCTGGAAAGCGCGGTGCTGCCGATCGACGTGCACAAGAAGAAGCAATGGGCGCAGAAGCTCCCCGATGGCACCGACACGGTGATCATCGACGCCCCAGCCGGTGCGCTGGCCGACGATATCCTGCATTTCCTCGACGCCGCCGATGCCGTGGTGGTGCCGGTGCTGCCTTCGGCGCTGGACATCGAAGCCATCGTGGGCTTCCTCAACAGCCTGTCCAAGGTGGCCCGCGTGCACAACCGCAAGCTGCCGGTCGGGCTGGTGCTCAACCGCACCAAGCCGTGGACACAAACCTCGCAGCAGGCCATCCAGATGCTGTCCGACTGGCCCTATCCGGTGGTGGCGCAGCTGCGTGACAGCCAGAGTTACGTGGTCATGACCGGACTGGGACGCAGCCTGTTCGATTACCGCTCCGCCCAGGTCCGCGAACACCAGGCCGACTGGGAACCTCTGCTGAAATGGCTGGACAAGGCATGAGCCGCTTGTACCCCTCATCCAATGGAAGACTCCGATGCGTGAACTGATCCTGCTTCGCCATGCCCACGCCGAACCGGCCAGCACCGGCCAGGCTGACCTTGACCGGCCCCTGTCGGCGGTCGGACTTGCCGAGGCCGAAGCGGCCGGCAAGTGGCTCAAGGACAACAACCTGCAGCCTGATTGCGTGCTCTGTTCACCGGCACGCCGTACCCGCGAAACCCTGGAGGCGGTGGTCGGCGTCACCGGCTTCTTCGAACACAAGCTGGAAGACAAGGTGTATGACGCTACGCCCGGCACCCTGATCGGGCTGGTCGACGACCGCAACGACGTCGAACGACTGATGATCGTCGGTCATAATCCCGGCCTGGAACGCCTGGTCGCCCTGTTGAACACGGGCGAGACCAGCGATTACCGTGGCATGCCGCCGGCGGGTATCGCGGTGCTGCAGTTCCCCAAGGAAGCCAGCATCGAGCCCGGCGTCGCCAGCCTCAACGCATTCTGGTGGCCGTGACCCGATGAACGCGTGGCAGAGGGGGCTGCTGCTCGGATTGGCTGTGGTTCCGGGAGCGCTGGCCGCACAGCCGGCGCCGCCTGCGGCATTGCCGGCGTTGCCGGCAGTGCAGGTCGTGCACCGCGCGCCGCTGGTGCTGGACACACAGCGCTCGCGGCTGGGGTTCGAAGTGCGCAGCCGGCTGGGGCAGCGCATCGAAGGCAGCTTTCCGCATTTCGAAGGCCGCATCGAGGTGCTGTCCGATGGGCGCCACCAGGTCCACCTGAAGATGTACACCCGCTCGGTGGAGATTCCCGGCAAGCCGCGCTACACCGGCTGGATGCGCGGGGAAGAGTTCTTCGATGCCGCCCGCCACCCGGTGGTGGAATTCGATTCGCTTCCCTACGACCCCGCCCGTGTGGACCACGGAGGGGACATCGAAGGCCGCCTGATGCTGCGCGGGGTCAGCCATCCGGAAACGCTGCGGGTGGAAAAGGCGGAATGCGCCAGACCCGGCTATGATTGTGATGTCGTCAGCCGCGGGACCGTCCTGCGGGGCCGCTACGGCATGGACAACTGGCAGCTTGCCCTGAGTGATCGAGTGACCTTCGTACTGCGAGCGCGCCTGAGCGAGGCGCCGAAACCGTGAACCTGATGTGCCGCTGGGTGATGCTGGCAGGCCTGCTGCTGCTCGGCGGCTGCGCGTCGCTGTCCAACAGCGAGCGTGAGCGTGCCGCGGGGATCGCCGTACAGGCCCGCTCCACGGTCGTGGACTGCGACCGCGCTGATCGCTGCGCACAGGATTCACCGCTGCGCGCGCTGGCCGGGCGTGCCTTTACCGCATCGACCCCCGACCAGCCCCGGCATTACGCCACCATCCTGGACGAGGGCGAAGAGGCGCTGGTGGCGCGGCTGAACCTGCTGCGCAGCGCCACCCGCAGCATCGACCTGCAGACCTACATCTTCGATAAGGACGACAGCGCCCGGCTGGTGATCGACGAACTGCTGGCGGCCAGCCGGCGTGGCGTGAAGGTGCGCCTGCTGATCGACCAGTTGTCGGCGATCTCCGACCTGCAGATCCTCGGCGCACTGTCATCGGCCCACCAGAATTTCGAACTGCGCGTCTACAACCCGACCTTCGGCAAGGCGCAGCTGAACTACTTCGACTACGCAGGCAGCGTGCTGTGCTGCTTCCGCCGCTTCAACCAGCGCATGCACAACAAGCTGCTGGTGGTCGATGATGCGATCGGCGTGGTGGGCGGGCGCAACTACCAGGACGACTACTACGACTGGGATTCGGAATACAACTTCCGCGACCGCGACGTGCTGGTGGCCGGTCCCGAAGCGCGGGTGATGGCGGCCAACTTCGAAGCGTTCTGGAAGGCCCCGCGCAGCGTGCCGGCCGAACGCCTGAACGATGTCGGGCGGATCCTGCTCGACAGTGGCCCGCCTTCCCTGCCGCCGGCCGTGTATCGGCGGCCCGAGCGGGTCGAGCGGGTGCTGGCTGAAGCCATCGATGATGCGTGGATCACCCGCAGCTTCGTCGATACCGCGCTGCCGGTGGCATCGGTGCGCTACGTCGCCGACCTGCCGCGCAAGCATCGCCGCGAGACCGTCGAGCAGCCACGCAACGGGCAGCATGTCACCGAACCGCAGCTGGACCGGCTGATCGCCGAGGCACAATCCGAAGTGCTGCTGCAGACGCCGTACCTGGTGTTGTCCAAGCCGGCGCGCAAGCTGTTCGCCGACCTGCGCAGGCAGGCCGATCCGCCGCGCGTGCTGGTATCCACCAACAGCCTGGCGGCCACCGACAACCCGATCGTCTACGCGCTGTCCTACAAGTACAAGCGCCGCAACATGCGCGAGTTGGGCTTCAACATCTTCGAGTTCAAGCCGTTCCCGCTGGATGCTCCGGTGGATTACCGCAACCTGCTGCCGGACCCGATCGCCGGCGACGCCCCGGAAGGCGATCGCGGCGGGCTGCTGGGCGGCAGTGCGGCCGGTAGCAATGCGCGGCCTCCCGGCAGCGGCAGCCGCAACGACGCCACCGCACGCGAGGCGGCCCAGCCGCGCAGCAATCCACGCACCGGCAGTGCCTACCAGAATGCACGCGAACGTCGCCGCGCGGCCGGCAGTGAAGTGGAGCGCGACCTGCTGCGCACCGAGACCCGTCCCTCGTTCCTGGGCAGCAAGGCGGTCAATCGCCCGCTGCCGGTGACCCGCCAGGGCGCACGCATGGGGCTGCACGCCAAGTCGCTGGTGGTGGATCGCCGCATCGGCGTGATCGGTACGCACAACTTCGATCCGCGCAGCGAAAACTACAACACCGAAGGCGCGGTGATCATCGACGACCCGGTGTTCGCCCAGCGCCTGGCCGACAGCATCCTGCGCGACATCGATCCACAGAATTCCTGGACGGTGGCACCGCGCAGCAAGCCGCCGGTGCTGTCCGGGCTGAACTACAGCATGGGCAAGGCCTCCGAGGCGCTGCCGATCCTGGATTTCTGGCCGTGGCGCTACGCCACCGACTACGAGTTCCAGCCGGGCCCGGCCTGCCCCGAGCCGCTGCCGCGGCAGCACCCGGACTTCCATGCCTGTTACACCGCCGTGGGTGACTTCCCTGAAGTCAACGTCGGCCCGAAATTGTTGCTGGTGCGCATGCTGACCGCCTTCGGCGCCGGCCTGGTACCGATCCTCTGACTGGAGTCGTGCCGTGCCTTCCGTATTCCGCCATGCGGTTTCCCTTGATGCCCTCAACGCGCTGAGCGCCAACACGGTGATATCCCAGCTGGGAATCGTCTTCACTGCGGTCGGCGATGACTGGCTGCAGGCGACCATGCCGGTGGATGCACGTACCCACCAGCCCTACGGCATCCTGCATGGCGGGGCATCGGTGGTGTTGGCCGAGACCCTGGGCAGCAGTGCCGGCAACCTCTGCGTGGACAACGGCCAGCAGGTCTGCGTCGGGCTGGAGATCAATGCCAACCACGTCCGCGCCAAGCGCGAGGGCCTGGTCACCGGTACCGCGCGTGCGGTGCATGTCGGCCGCAGCACGCAGATCTGGGACATCCGCATCGAAGACGAACAGGCCCGGCTGGTCTGCACTTCGCGCCTGACCCTGGCGGTGGTGGCGGCCGGCCACGGTTGAGTGCCCGGCACCTGGACCGGCGCCGGCAGGACGCCGCGGAACACAGCGTTGCCCGCCGCTGGCCCGTCCGCGCAGCCGCTTTGGCCACCGCGTGCTGGCAGGCGCTACGGTGCTCGGGTATCGTTCCCGCATGAATTCCCCCACTCCGGCCACTCGTGGCGGCGTGGCGCGTGTGTGCCGTTACCTGTACCGCGTACCGCTGCTGCTCATCCACCTGCTTGTGTTCCTGCCGCTGATCCTCATCGGCATGCTGCCGCCGTGGGGCGAACTGCGCGTGGGCGATGAACCGCTTGGCTACAAGGTGGTCAACTGGTGGTCGGCCGGTCTCATGTGGATCTTCGGCTTCCGCCTGGTGCGCATCGGCAAACCGCTGCACGGCGCGGTGCTGTTCGTGGCCAACCATGTCAGCTGGGTCGACATCTGCGTGCTGCACAGCCAGCGCATGATGGGTTTCGTCGCCAAGCGCGAAATTGCCGGCTGGCCGGTGGTCGGCTGGCTGGCCGGGCGCGGGCAGACCATCTTCCACCAGCGGGGCAGCACCGAATCGCTGGATGGGGTGATGCAGCAGATGGTCGTGCGCCTGCGCGAAGGCAAGGGCGTGGGTGTGTTCCCGGAGGGCCGCACCCGTGGTGGTCATGAAGTGGGGCCGTTCCACGCACGCATCTTCCAGGCGGCGGTGGAAACCGGCGTACCGGTGCAGCCGGTGGCGCTGCGCTACGGTGCAGGCGGCGACGCACAGACCGTGGTGGCGTTCGGCCCGCGCGAGAGTTTCTTCGCCAACTTCCTGCGCCTGCTGGGCGAGCCGGCCCGTCGTGCCGAAGTGCATTTCCTGGAGCCGATCAGCGGGCAGGACCGGGAAGGTCGCCGGCGCATCGCCGAAACCTCGCGTACCCGCATCGTTGCGGCAATGGCCGGCAGCTGAGCCGACGGTGTCCGTCCCCGCGCCCGCGATGTCCTTTGATTCCGGTCCGTCCGGACTCCTGACGGCGGCCGATTACCAGCCGCCGCGCTGGTTGCGCAACGCACACCTGCAGTCGATGCTCAGTTCCAGCCGACTGCGCCTGCGTCGCGGGCAGGAACTGCTGGCCGCTACCGGTGCGGCACATCGGGAGCTGATCGTGGATGGCGGGCAGGGCGTGCGCCTGCAGGCCTGGCACAGTGCCATCCAGGCACGCGCGCCCCGCGGCATCGCCCTGCTGCTGCATGGGTGGGAGGGCAGCGCCGAATCCAGCTACATGCGCATGACCGCGGCCCGCATGCTGGCCGAAGGCTTCGACGTGGTGCGGCTGAACTTCCGTGACCACGGCAACACCCACCACCTCAATCCCGGCATTTTCCATTCCAACCGCATCGATGAAGTGGTGCATGCGGCCGCTGACATCGCCCGCCGCTGGCCGCAGCTGCCGCTGGTGGCGGCCGGGTACTCGCTGGGCGGCAACTTCGTGCTGCGGTTGGCCCTGCGCGCGCCGGCGGCCGGCGTGCCGCTGCAACGGGTGGCGTCGGTGTGCCCGGTGCTGGACCCGGGCCTGACCATGGACAGCATCGAAAACGGTCCGGCCATGTATGACTGGTATTTCCGGCGCAAGTGGGCCGGATCGTTGCGGCGCAAGCAGGCGGTCTACCCGGAGCTTAGCGACTGGGATGAACGCGTACTGCGGCTGGACATCCGCGCGCTGACTGCCTGGCTGGTCGAACACCATACCGACTACGGTTCGCTGCAGGCCTATTTCGATGGCTATTCCATCGCCGGTGAGCGGCTGGCGGACCTGCAGGTGCCAGCGGACATCCTGATGGCAAAGGATGACCCGGTAATTCCATACACCACCTTCAACGATTGGCAGCTGCCGCGGTCGGCGCGCCTTCAGACCGCCGAATGGGGCGGTCATTGTGGCTTCCTGGAAAACTGGCGCGGCGATGGATTCTCTGAACGCTGGGTGGCCCAGCACCTGGGACAGGCCGCGCGGGACGGTTGAGCGCGGCCGCGCCTGCACGATCGATCAGGGTCGTTACAATGCGGGTTTGCACTCCAGCCGGACCCGTCATGCAAGATCAGATACTCCAAGCCCTGCGTCTTCGCGACGCCGACCAGGCCGTGCAGCTGGCCACCCGCTGGATCGCCGCCGAGCCCCAGCAGCCCCAGGCCTACCGCTGGCACGCGCTGGCGCTGCAGCAGCAGGGCCAGTTGGCGGCTGCGGTTGAGAGCCTGCAGCGCGCGCTGGAACTTGCCCCGGACGATGCCGACCTGCACCTGCAGCACGCTGGCCTGCTGCTGGCACTGCACCAGTTCGAAGACGCCGAAGCGGCGCTTGGCCGCACCACCGGTTTCAATCCCAACGAACTGTCGGCCTACCTGATGCAGGCGCACCTGGCATTGGCGCGCAACGACGTGGACGAGGCGGAAAAGCAGCTCAAGCTGGCCTCGCGCGTGGATGCCGGGAATCCCGAAGTGGTGGCGCTGTCGGGGATGCTGGCACTGCGCCGTGGCGCGCTGGATGAAGCGCTGGCCCAGCTGTCCAGCGCCGTGCGGGCGCTGCCGGATGATCCGCGCATCGTGTATGCACTGGGTACGGCCTACCTGCGCAAGGACATGCTGGCTTTCGCCGAACAGGCATTCCGCCGCGTGCTGGTTCTGAACCCGAAGATGACCGCGCTGCATGGGCTGCTGGTGCAACTGGCACTGCGCCAGGACAACCCGGCCGCAGCGGCCGAGATCATCGAGCAGGCCCTGCAGCAGCCCGGGCAGGACAGCGTGGCGATGCGCCGCTTTGCCGCGCAGATGGCCCTGCAGTCCGGCCAGCCCCTGCAGGCGCGCGACCACCTTCGCCCGCTGCTGGCCAGCAACGCGGGCGATCCGCAGCTGCTGCAGCTGCTGTTGATGGCCTGGCAGCGGCTGGGCCGCGACGAAGAAGCGCGTACCGAACTGGATGCGGTGCTGGCCGACCACGACCAGCTGCACAATCTGTGGCTGGCCCGCCTGTCGGTGGAAGGCGTGGGCAGCGAAGGCGCCGTGGCCGTGGGCGAGCGTTGGCTGGCGGCGATGCCGGCGCACCTGCCGGCGCTGGAGACCCGCATGCGCCTGCATGACATGAACGGCGAACAGGACGCAGCCGAAGCCATGGCAGAGCGCATCCTGGCGCTTGAACCGGGCCGTGTCAGCGGCGCCACGCGACTGGTGGACGGGCTGGTACGGCGCGACCCCGCCGCCGCTGCAGCCCGTGTGCAGCAGATGGTGGACGCGGCCGAAGGACGCGCCAAGGAAGACCTGCGCACCTGGCTGGGCGAAGTGCATGACCGTGGCGGCCAGCCGCGCGAGGCCCTGCGTACCTGGCTGGACCTGCATGCCGACAACGTGGCCAACCGCCTGCCGCTGCCGCCGCAGGCCAAGCCACCGTCCAGCTGGCCGGCACTCGGCGAGGTCGATCCGGAGCTGGCGTCGCGCCCGATGTTCTTGTGGGGCGCACCCGGTTCGAACGTGGAAAAAGTGATGAGCGCGCTCAGCGCGGCCAGTCCGCTGGTGCGCGTTGACCGCTTCAGCGCCACGCCGCCGGACGATGCCTTCCAGAACTACAACACGCTGCAGGATCTGGCCTCGGGCAAGCTGACGCCGCAGGCGCTGGTGGACGGTTGGCGTGCGTGCCTGCCTTCGCGCGGCTTGGCCAACGACACGGTGATCGACTGGTTGCCGTTCTGGGACAACGCCCTGCTGTGGGCGCTGCGACCCGCGTTGCCGCAGGGGCGCCTGCTGGTGGTGCTGCGCGATCCGCGCGACATGCTGCTGGACTGGATCGCCTATGGCTCCGGCGCGCAGCTGGCGATCACCAGCCTACAGGAAGCCGCCGAATGGCTGACCCGTGCGCTGACCCAGGTTGCCGTCCTGAGCGAGCAGGACCTGTATCCAAACGTGCTGGTGCGCGTGGACGCGGCGGGCAACGATCCACAGGCGATGGCGCTGCTGCTCAGTGAGGTGATGGGCGTGCAGCTGCCACCGGCACCGAACATCGGTCCGCCGCGCCTGCCGAGCGGCCATTGGCGCAACTACCGCGAGGTCATGGGCGCTGCCATCGATCTGCTGACCCCGGTCGCGGTTCGCCTGGGTTACCCGGAGGAATGAGCCACATGCAACTGACCAGCACCAGCCTGACCAACGGCGCACCGATCCCACGCGAGTTCGCCGCCGGCGATGCCGATGGGTTCGCCCCGGATCGCAATCCTCAGCTGGCGTGGAGCGGGGTGCCGGAGGGCACCCGTTCCTTCGCGCTGATCTGCGTGGATCCGGATGTGCCGACGATCGCCGACACCGTCGGCCGCCAGGACATGACCATTCCGCGCGACCAGCCGCGCTGTGACTTCGTGCACTGGGTGATGGCCGACATTGCCGCGGACGTGCGCGAGCTTGCTGCCGGCAGCTGCAGCGATGGTTTCGTGGCCAAGGGCAAGACCGCGCCGGCCGGCCCGGCGGGCAGCCGCCAGGGACTGAACGATTTCACCGGATGGTTCGCCGGCAATCCGGACATGGCCGGTGACTACCTGGGCTATGACGGCCCGTATCCCCCGTTCAACGACGAGCGCATGCACCGCTACTTCTTCCGCGTGTTCGCGCTGGACGTGGCGACGCTGGAGCTGCCGACGCCGTTCACCGCCGGCGACGTGCATCGTGCGATGCAGGGCCACGTGCTGGCCGAAGCTTCACTGCATGGCACTTACACGTTGAATCCTTCGCTGTAAGAAGCAACGGCAACAGCTGCAGGGCTGCGTGTTGGCGGGGCGGGGTGGCTGTGCAGGACACGCCGTGAATCCATCCATGGAGGCTCGCTTTTCGCATCCATGCGAAAAGACGGTCCTGCACAGCCACCCCGCCCCACCTTCGACAGGTCCATGGTGGCCTGGGACGTGCGCCTTGGTAGAGCCGACCCATGGTCGGCGGAATGTTCCCGCCAACAGCCCGCTGCGCTCGCCGACCATGGGTCGGCGCTACCGCTTTTCCATTTTTCTTATTACGCGGCTGGCGGCATCCGGAACCTGTCCAGGGGCCGGGCGGTGATGCCGGGCGGTGGGGCTGGGCGGGGGCGTTGAGCGCCATGGATGGCGCGAAACGAGGCCCGCAGGAGCGGCTCTTGCCGTCCCCCGACCAGCCCCACCGCCCGACCCCAATCACGTAACCTGCTTTTCCAGCAGCACGCCGCGAGGGGGTCTCACCCGCTCGCCGTCACTTCTCGACAGCCGACTCCACCACCATGTCCAGCACGTACGCCTGCGAGGACGCATCCGCCGGCGGATTGGCCACCTTGAAGCGGTTCACCCGCAGTACGTTGCGGGTGCCGGCCTCGTGGGTGTAGCCCTCGATGCTGTCGTAGAAGTTCTCGAACGCGCCCGGCTGGCCCTGCTTCAGTCCTTGGTCGTCGAACTGCACTTCGCGCACCTGCAGGCACTGCTTGTCCTTGATCAGCGGATGCGGGCACGGCTTGGTCTGCGCGGCCACCTCCAGGAACACGCGCTCACCCGGGCCACCGAAGCGGGTCTCGGCCGTGGGCTCCGGCGCGAACACCAGCACCTCACCTTGGGCGGTGCGCAGGGTCAGCTCGCCGTTGTCGCCCAGTTCGGTCTTCAGGGGGCCCTGCAGGCGGCTGCCCACGGCCTCGTCCAACGCCATCAGGTCCGGATTGCAGGCCATCTGTGTGGATGCCAGCTGCGACAGCACCAGGTTGCCATCAGCCAAGCTGTAACCGCCGTTCATGCCGTTGCAGGTGTTGGACACCGATACGCGGCCATCGCTGAAGTCCAGCGTCACTGGCTTGTCGGCGCGTGCGAACAGCGCGTCGATGCGCTTGCCGTCTGCCCCGGTGGCGTCCTTCAGGCGCCAGTGCTGGCCCTGCAGGCGCTGCACGTCCAGATGCGCGACGGTCTTCTGTGCGGCGGCCGCGGCCGGTGCCGGAGCGAGGTCGTCGGCATTGCCCGCCGGGGCCGGGTTCTGGCTGCAGGCCGCCAGCAATGCCAGCGGCAGGGACAGGATCAGGGTGCGCTTCATTTGGATTCTCCTTGGATTGCCTGGTTCAGAACGGATGCGCGCGCCGGGTGGGGTCACGCGCATCCAGCAGCATTCAGTTGCCGGCAGGCAACCACAGCAGCAGTCCCGCGCCGAGCAGGATGCGGTACACCGCGAAGGCGGTGAATCTGTGCGACTTGATGTAGCCCAGCAGCCACTTCACTACGACGAAGCCGGTGACGACCGCGGCAAGGAACGCCACGCTCACGTCGGTCCAGTTCTCGCTGGCCAGCTTGCCTTCCTTGGCCAGTTCCAGGAAGGCATACGCGCTGGCGGCGAACATGGTCGGGATGCCCACCAGGAACACGAACTCGGTGGCCGCCGCACGGCGGCTCAGGCCCAGCAGCATGGCCAGGAAGATCGCCGATGCCGAGCGCGACGTACCCGGGAACACACCGGCCACCACCTGCGCGATGCCCACGCCGATGGCCACCGTCCAGGTCACCTGGTCTCGATCGGGCAGGCGTGCCGTATAGGCCTCCACCAGCAGCATCCAGATGCCACCGATGATCAGCGCCCACGCTACCGGACTCACTGTTTCGGGCAGTTCCCAGCCGGCCAGGCGCACCGGCAGGCCGACCACCGCGGTCACCAGGAAGGCCGTGCCCAGCTTCATCACGTAGTCGCGGTTCTCACGCTGGTGCAGGCCGGTGGCGAGCGTCCACAGACGCTGGCGGAAGACCAGGGTGATGGCGAGGATCGCACCGGCCTGGATGACGATGTTGAAGAAGTCCGAGCGCGCGCCGAGCCAATGCTGGGCAATCAGCAGGTGCCCGGTGCTGGAGATGGGCAGGAACTCGGTGACGCCTTCTAGGATGCCCAGCAGCAGGGCGGAGAGCAGGTCTGACATGGAGGAGAAATCATCGGATGGCAGCAAAGGTGCCGACGAGGATAGACCATCTACCCACGCACCAAGGCAGTGCGCGGCGCTGGTAACGCACCACCATGGTGCGTTTTGTTGTGCACCATTCAGGCGCACGCTCATGCAAATCAACGGCTTGTGACGGTCCGAAAGTTGGCACGGAGATTGCTGTGGTAATTCCAGGCATTCAATTCCAACCGAGGTTCCACCCGATGTCCGTTGAAAACGTTGAGAAGCTGGTCAAGGACAACCAGATCGAGTTCGTCGATCTGCGTTTCGTGGACATGCGTGGCATCGAGCAGCACGTCACCTTCCCGGTCAGCATCATCGAAGCGTCGCTGTTCGAAGAAGGCAAGATGTTCGACGGCAGCTCCATCGCCGGCTGGAAAGGCATCAACGAATCGGACATGGTGCTGCTGCCGGATCCGTCCAGCGCCTACGTGGACCCGTTCTACGCCGACCCGACCATCGTCATCAGCTGCGACATCCTCGACCCGGCCACCATGCAGCCGTACGGCCGTTGCCCGCGCGGCATCGCCAAGCGCGCAGAAGCCTTCCTGAAGTCCAGCGGCATCGCCGAGCAGGCCTTCTTCGGCCCGGAGCCGGAGTTCTTCATCTTCGATTCGGTCCGCTTCGCCAACGACATGGGCAACACCTTCTTCAAGGTCGATTCCGAAGAAGCCGCCTGGAACACCGGTGCCAAGTATGACGGCGCCAACAGCGGCTACCGTCCGGGCGTGAAGGGCGGTTACTTCCCCGTGCCGCCGACCGATTCGCTGCACGACCTGCGCGCGGAAATGTGCAAGACGCTGGAACAGGTCGGCATCGAAGTGGAAGTGCAGCACCACGAAGTGGCCACCGCCGGCCAGTGCGAGATCGGCACCAAGTTCAGCACCCTGGTGCAGAAGGCCGACGAACTGCTGCGCATGAAGTACGTGATCAAGAACGTGGCCCACCGCAACGGCAAGACCGCGACCTTCATGCCCAAGCCGATCGTCGGTGACAACGGCAGCGGCATGCACGTGCACCAGTCGCTGTCCAAGGGCGGCACCAACCTGTTCTCCGGTGACGGCTACGGTGGCCTGAGCCAGCTGGCACTGTGGTACATCGGCGGCATCTTCAAGCACGCCAAGGCGATCAACGCCTTCGCCAACGCCGGCACCAACAGCTACAAGCGCCTGGTCCCGGGCTTCGAAGCACCGGTGATGCTGGCCTACTCGGCCCGCAACCGTTCGGCCTCGTGCCGCATCCCGTTCGTGACCAACCCGAAGGCGCGCCGCATTGAAATGCGCTTCCCCGATCCGATCCAGTCCGGCTACCTGACCTTCACCGTGCTGATGATGGCCGGCCTGGACGGCATCAGGAACCAGATCGACCCGGGCGCACCGAGCGACAAGGACCTGTACGACCTGCCGCCGGAAGAAGAGAAGCTGATCCCGCAGGTCTGCTCCTCGCTGGACCAGGCGTTGGAAGCCCTCGACAAGGACCGTGAGTTCCTCAAGGCCGGCGGCGTGATGGACGATGATTTCATCGACGGTTACATCGCGCTGAAGATGCAGGAAGTCACCAAGTTCCGTGCGGCCACCCACCCGCTGGAATACCAGTTGTACTACGCCAGCTGAGCACGCGCGGCGATGGCGGAGGATACCCCTCCCACCTTCGTCATCGCCGCATCTTTTCCGGCTGGGGAGCCGGGATGGATGAAGCCTGCAACGCGTAGCAAGTGCTCCATCCGTTCAGGGGCAAGCAAGACCGGACGCGCGTCATGGGCCTACCTCCCTCCCGCGTCACTGGCTGTGTTTGGAGAGAGACACAGCCGCCAGGGCCCAGACCACGTTCGGCGCAACAGCCACGGCCACCCCGCGGGGTGGCCGGTGGTTGCAGACGCCACGGCCTGCATCGGCCGTGGACCCATCCACCATCGGGATATGCGCATGAAACTGATCTCCGCCATCATCCGGCCGTTCAAGCTCGACGAGGTCCGCGAGGCCCTCTCCGATGCGGGCGTGTCCGGCATCACCGTGACCGAAGTGAAAGGTTTCGGTCGCCAGAAGGGCCACACCGAGCTGTACCGCGGCGCCGAGTACGTCGTCGATTTCCTGCCCAAGATCAAGATTGAAACCGTAGTGACCGACGAGCGGACCGATGCGGTGATCGAAGCGATCCAGAACGCAGCGGGCACCGGCAAGATCGGCGACGGCAAGATCTTCGTCACGCCTGTCGAACAGGTCATCCGCATCCGCACCGGCGAAATCGGCGCGGACGCGCTGTAACCCACTCGGAGATCCCTCGCATGAAGATTCGACTGTTCGCCGGGTGGCAAGCCCGGTTCCATCTGGTGTGCCTGCTAATGCTGCTCAGCGCATTGGCCGTGGGTGCGTTCCCCGGCGCTGCGCATGCCCAGGCGCAGGTCACCCCGGTGCCAACCGAAGAAGTGACCGTCGAGCCGCTGGCCGCCGAGCCGGTCGCCGCACCGGTGGCCGAAGCGGCCGCCACGCCCACCTTCGACCACGGTGACGTGGCCTGGATGCTGACCTCCACGCTGTTGGTGCTGCTGATGGTGGTGCCGGGCCTGGCGCTGTTCTACGGCGGCCTGGTGCGTTCGAAGAACGTGCTTTCGGTACTCAGCCAGATCCTGGTGGTGTTCTCGCTGGTGATCATCCTGTGGGTGGCCTATGGCTACAGCGCGGTGTTCAGCGAAGGCAACCCGTTCTTCGGCTCCTTCACCCAGTTCGCCTTCCTAAAGGGCTTCTCGCCCGACTCGGTCGGGAACACGCCGATCGCCGGCCTGCCGGATTATCTGTTCGTCGCCTTCCAGTCCACCTTCGCCGGCATCACCACCGCACTGATCGTCGGCGCCTTCGCCGAACGCATCAAGTTCAAGGCGGTGATCCTGTTTTCTATCCTGTGGTTCACCCTCAGCTACATCCCGATGGCGCACATCGTCTGGGGTGGCGGTTACCTGGGCGAAATGGGCGCGATCGATTTCGCCGGCGGCACCGTGGTGCACATCAACGCCGGCGTGGCCGGCCTGGTCGGCGCGTACTTCGTCGGCAAGCGCATCGGCTACGGCCAGACCGCGCTGAAGCCGCACAACGTGGTGTTCACCTATATCGGCGCGATGCTGCTGTGGGTGGGCTGGTTCGGCTTCAATGCCGGCTCGGCCGCAGCCGCCGACACCGTCGCTTCGCTGGCCTTCCTCAACACCATCCTGGCCACGGCCGCGGCGGTGGTGGGCTGGACGCTGGTGGAGGCGATCACCAAGGGCAAGCCGTCCGCACTGGGCGCCGCCTCCGGCGCGGTTGCCGGCCTGGTCGGCATCACGCCGGCCTGCGGTACCGTCGGCCCGATCGGCGCGCTGGTCATCGGCGTGGTCTCCGGTGCGCTCTGCGTGTGGGGCGTCACCGGCTTGAAGCGCCTGTTGAAGGTCGATGACACCGCCGATGTGTTCGGCGTGCATGGCATCGGTGGGATCGTCGGTGCACTGCTCACTGGTGTGTTCAGCGCACAGTCGCTGGGCGGCACCAAGGCCGACCTGGATATCGGCCACCAGGTGTGGGTGCAGTTCGTCAGCGTGGCGTTCACCATCGTGTGGTGCGCCGTGGTGACCGCGTTGATCCTGCTGCTGGTCAAGGCGCTGGTTGGCCTGCGCGTCACCGAAGAGGCCGAGCGTACCGGCCTGGACGTGACCTCGCACGGCGAGTCCGCTTACGAGGTCTGATCGACCTGCTTGCTGCAGAACAACTTGTTGATGGCGCCTGCGTGCGCCGTGACCGGCGGTCCGGGGGCCGCCGGTTTTTTAATGGGTACAATCGGGGCATGACGATGATCCGCCACCTGGCCCTGCTGCTTTCCTGCGCGCTGCTGGCCGCCTGCGCCGGTGCGCCGGTAGAAGAGCGCAATCCGCTTGCCACGTGGGTGCCATCGGCCAACCACAACGCACGGATGCCGGTGATCATCGTGTTGCACCACACCGACCAGCATTCCGTGCAGCAGAGCCTGGATACCCTGCGCAGCGCCAACAGCGGCGGCAAGGTCAGTGCGCATTACCTGATCGGCGCCGACGGCAAGCGCTACCAGCTGGTCGCCGACGATCGGCGCGCCTGGCACGCCGGGCCGGGCCGGTGGGGCACCATCACCGATCTGAACTCGGCATCGATCGGCATCGAACTGGACAACGACGGCGACACGCCTTTCAGCCAGGCGCAGGTCCAGTCACTGATCGTGCTGCTGCAGGACCTCAGCACGCGCCTGCGGATTCCGCCCTCGCAGGTGATCGGCCATGCCGACCTGGCGCCTTCGCGCAAGCAGGATCCCAGCCGCTTCTTCCCGTGGCAGCAGCTCGCGCAGGCCGGTTTCGGGGTATGGCCACGCGCTGCCGATGGGCTGCCGCCGGCCGGCTTCGATCCCTGGCAGGCGCTGGCTGCGTTCGGTTATCCGCTGGACGACCGGAATGCGGCCGTAGGGGCATTCCATCGGCGCTTCCGCGGCAGCGACGACCTGCCCCCGCTGCTGGATGCCGAAGATGCGCGCATCCTGCATTCGCTGCTGCTGCAGCAATAACCAGCGCTCTGAGGCACACTCAGCGCCCTTTTTTTAGATTTCCGGGCTGCTGGCCCGGGTAGGACAGTTCATGAACACCGACAAGAAGTATTACAAGCACCCGGCCGAATCGGACCTGGGCAAGGGCAACGTGCTGATGGAAGCCCGTGGCGAAAAGATCCTGCGCCAGGTCGAAGTGTACGGATTGCGCGCGGTGTGGTCCGATGCCTCCGGGCAGAGCGATGATCGCTTCCTGCTGGCCGATCAGCCGCTGTCTTTCTTCGATTTCGATGAAGATGACGAGATCAGCGCCCGTGAATTCGAAAGTGCCTGGAAGAAGGCGCGTGACGCCTCGGGCACGCCCTGAGCGCTGGCGGTTCCAACGCCTTCTCATTCGCGCGACCGTCCCGCAATTCCGACTGAAATACCCCAGGTTTTGCACTACATTGGTGCAATGACTGTTTCCCTGCCGCCGCCCCTCGTTGAACAGCTCGGCACGCCGGTTGCCTGGGCCGATGCCGAAGGGCGCATCACCGGCTGCAACCCGGCGTTCGCGCGCTGGCTGGGGGTCAGCGGGCGCCGCCTGATCGGCCAGCCTCTGGTGGCGTTGGAAGCACAGGGCGATGCCCTCGCCCATTTCCTCGCCCGCGACGAGCGCGACAGCCTGCGCCTGCACCGGTTGGCGCTTGCGCTGCCGGGCGAGGGCGCACGTTTCGCTGAAGGCTGGATGAGCCGGCTGGACGACGGCGGCTGGTTGCTGGAAGCCCACCCGGTGGATGAATTTCCCGGGCTGGACCCGACCCAGGCCCTGCCCAGCGCGCTCAGTGCGGCGCTCAAAGGGCTCGCCCATGAGTTGCGCAATCCCCTGGCCGGGCTCAAAGGTGCGGCCCAGCTGCTGGCGCGTCGTATCGCCCAGCGCGATGCCGACGAGCGCGAACTGGTGGACCTGATCGGGACCGAAATCGAGCGCCTCAACAGCCTGCTGGATCAACTGCTGTCGCCCGCACCGGCCGCCCCGCACGCCGCGCTTAACATCCACGCCGCGCTGGAGCAGGTGCTGCGCCTGGCTGAGAGCGAAGCCGGCTGGGCGGTCAGGTTGCAGCGTGATTACGATCCCAGCATTCCGGAATTCAATGGCGATGCCGACCGCCTGAGCCAGGCCGTGTGGAACCTGGTGCGCAACGCCATCCAGGCCGGCGCCGGCGGTATCACCCTGCGCACCCGCGTGGAGCATGGCGTGCGCATCGCCGAGCAGTTGCACCCGCTGGCGCTGCGGCTGGAAATCGCCGACGACGGCCGTGGCGTGCCTGAAGAACTCGCCGAACACCTGTTCCTGCCGCTGGTGAGTGGCCGTGCGGAGGGGACCGGACTCGGCCTGGCGCTGGCCCAGCAGGTGGCGCGCGAACACCGCGGTACGCTGACCTATCGCTCGCGGCCCGGCCATACCGTATTCACCCTGCTGCTGCCGATCCGCGGCGGCGCTCCCCATGAGGTCGTGGCCCATGACTGACGCCTCGCATCCCGCCCACGCCGGCCAGCGGGTCTGGGTGGTCGACGATGACCGCGCCGTGCGCTTCGTACTGTCCACCGCGCTGCGCGATGCCGGCTACCAGGTGGAAGGTTTCGACAGTACTGCCGCCGCGCTCGACGCGCTCACCCGTCAAGCGGTGCCGGCGCTGCTGTTCACCGATGTGCGGATGCCCGGCGACGATGGCCTGGTGCTGCTGGACAAACTGAAGGCCGCCCACCCGCAGCTGCCGGTGATCGTGATGTCCGCCTATACCGACGTCGCCAGCACCGCCGGTGCCTTCCGCGGCGGCGCGCACGAGTTCCTGTCCAAGCCGTTCGACCTGGACGATGCGGTCGCGCTGGCGCGGCGCGCGCTGCCGGGCGCCGAGGCACTGCTGCCCGACGATCCCGACCCGGGTGATCCCGGCCAAGCGGACCAGACGCCACAGTTGGTGGGGGATACCCCGCCGATGCGGGCCCTGTTCCGCGCCATCGGCAAGCTGGCGCAGGCGCCGCTGGCGGTGTTGATCACCGGCGAAACCGGCACCGGCAAGGAGCTGGTGGCCAGTGCGCTGCACCGCGAATCGCCGCGGTCGCATGCACCGTTCGTTGCGCTGAATACCGCGGCCATTCCGGCCGAACTGCTGGAAAGCGAACTGTTCGGCCATGAAGCCGGTGCCTTCACCGGCGCACAGCGGCGCCATGTCGGCCGCTTCGAGCAGGCAGACGGCGGCACCCTGTTCCTGGATGAAATCGGGGACATGCCGCTGGCCTTGCAGACGCGCCTGCTGCGCGTGCTGGCACAGGGCGAATTCTTCCGTGTGGGCGGCCGGGAGTTGATCCACGTCGACGTGCGCGTGGTCGCCGCCACCCACCAGGACCTGGAAGGGCTGGTGGCGCAGGGGCGTTTCCGCGCCGACCTGCTGCACCGGCTGGACGTGGTGCGCCTGCAGCTGCCGCCGCTGCGTGAACGCCGCGACGACATCGCCCAGCTCGCCACCACGTTCCTGTCCGCGGCGTCGCACAAGCTCGACGGCCCGGCCAAGCGGCTGACTGCGTCCGCGCTGCAGGCCCTGCGTGAGCACGACTGGCCGGGCAACGTGCGCGAACTGGAAAACGTGTGCTGGCGGATGGCGGCGCTGGCAGCCAGCGATACCATCGGCGCGGCCGACGTGGAGATGGCGCTGAACCGGGGAGCCGCGCGCAGCGGCCCGCGCGCCGGCCATGCCGACCCCGGTCAGTGGGAAGCGCTGCTTTCGCAGTGGGCGCGGCAGCGACTGGCCGAAGGGGCCGAGGGCTTGCATGCACAGGTCCGCGAGCGCGTGGACCATGCATTGCTGGAAGCCGCCCTGCAGGTCACCCATGGTCGTCGCGCCGAAGCGGCCGCGCGGCTGGGGCTGGGCCGCAATACGTTGACCCGCAAGCTGGGCGCCGGCCGCCGGCGTGGCAGCCATTGAACCGAAATCCAAAGCTGCCTGTGCACGCTCGACACCTGGCGTTGATGTGTCGTGGACAGGCAGGCCCGTAACGTGCATTGCAAGGAGTCCACGATGTCCTCGATCCGCCTGATCCTGCCGGCTGCTGCCGGCGTGTTGTTGGTTGCCTGCGGTACCACGCCGCCGCCGCCCGCTGCGCCGCCGGTGGCGGTGAGCGTGGTGAGTACCGCGCAGATGGCCGAAAGCAATCTGTCGCCTGCTTCGGCCAGCATCGTCAGCGGTCGCCTCGCCCTGGTGCCCGAAGCCGGTGGCGTGCACGTGACCGGCGTGATCGGCGGACTGCAGCCGCTGCAGCAGCCGGCGTTCCACGTGCACGAGCGTGGTGACTGCAGCGCCGTGGATGCCAGCAGCGCGGGCAATCATTTCAACCCGACCCAGCAGCCGCATGGTGCGCCGGGCAGCGGGCCGCACCACCTTGGCGACATGCCCAACCTGCGCGCCGATGCGCAGGGCCGGGCCAACGTCGACATCCACCTGCGAGGCGTCACCCTTGGCGGTGGCGCCGCCAACGACATCGCCGGACGTGCACTGATCGTGCACGCCCAGTCCGACGATCATCGGAGCCAGCCTGCCGGCAATGCCGGCGCACGCATCGCCTGCGGCCTCATCCGCGTCACGAAGTAGCCTTTGGGCTGCGGGCCCTGCACCCATCCAATGGAGAACCACCTGATGCGCCTGATCCACACTTCGCTGTTCGTTGCCGTTGCCGCCCTTGGCCTGAGCGCCTGCAACAAGCAGCCGGAAAACGCCGCCGACACCGTCGCCCCGGCCACCCCGGCCGAAGCCACCGCGGCCACCCCCCCGGCCGACGCCCCGCCGCCGATGACCGGCCCGACCGCAGAAGCCGGCGCCACCGCCGTCGCCGAACTGGCACCGACCCAAGGCAATGAAACCAAGGGCTCGGTCAGCTTCAAGCTGGTCGACGGCCGCGTCCACGTCACCGGCCAGGTCAGCGGCCTGAAGCCGGGCAGCGAGCACGGCTTCCACATCCACGAGAAGGGCGACTGCAGCGCACCTGATGGCGCCAGCGCCGGCGGCCACTTCAACCCGGGCACCCAGGACCACGGCAGCGTGGCCAGCGACCCGCACCACGGCGGCGACATGCCCAACATCACCGCCAACGCCGAAGGCGTAGCGACCATCGACGCCCCGGTCTCGACCAACGTCAACATCGGCAAGGGCGACGGATTCGACATCATCGGCCGCGGACTGATCGTCCACGCCGACGCCGACGACTACAAGACCCAGCCCACCGGCAACGCCGGCGCCCGCCTGGCCTGCGCCGTAATCAAAGCCCCGTAACAAATCAGCTGCACGCAAACAGGAACGCCGGCAAAAGCCGGCGTTCTGCTTTCAAATCCCCACCCCGCCGCCGGCGCCAGAAATCGGTCAGCAGAGGCGATGGTCCGGGTCAGGCAGGACCGTCTGTTGCCATGGATGGCAACAGCGAGCCCCCAAGGACGGGTTCACGGCGTGTCCTGCATGACCCGGACCATCGCCTCACCCCGACAAAATCAAAGCGCCGAGCAGCAAAAATTCACCGTTCCAACAAAGCCCGCGCATCCTGCCCCGCCTCGCAATGCACGAACAACACCGGCACCCCGTGCGCCTCCAACACCGCCGCCATCTGCCGCTGTCGCATAAGGTACTGCTCATACACGCCCTTCAACTGCTCGCAGTCATTGCGCCCGTGCGCGTAGTACGTGCACCAGCCTGCCGGATCGAACAGCGCCATCCGCGCCTCGCCCTGCGTATAACGCAGCAACGGCTCCGGCGCGGCATCCAGCCATTCGTCCTGCTCCGGCGCCATGATCGCCGTCTCGATCAGCGGCCATAGGATCGCCAGGCCCTGGTTGTCGTACTGCATTGACATCATCGCGGCGAGATCGTTCACGGTGAAATAGCGTGCATGTTCCACGCGTGCCCCAAACGCCTTCTGCGCCAACAGAGCGGTATCGGCATGCGCCATGCCCTCGGCCAGCAGCACCGTTTCCAGCGCATCGGATACCGCTGCGGTGGTCGCCGCGTCCGTGCCGGTCAGCAGGAACGGCAGCACGCGCAGGCCGCCGCCTTTCAGCGTGGCATCGGCCTGGAACGGCAGCGGCACATCGCCATTGGCATCGGCGCCGAAGGCCAGCAGGCGCGGGCCCTGGCTGCGACCCGGTGCGCGCATCTGCAGCTCTTCCAGGCGGCGGTGGATCGGCCAGCCCGGACGCAGTACTTCGGCCGGGTCGAAATGCGCCGCGGCGAACACCAGGTCCAGCTCGCTGGCCTGTGGCACCAGCTTGGCCAGGTCGCGGCCGATCCTCTCGGCCAGTTCGCCGGATTGGTCGGCGGTCAGTGCGGCCTGCGTGGGCGACTGCCCATCGGCGAGCTCAAGGGCCAGCACGCCGATGGCGTTCATGGCGGGGTCGGTTTTGCTCATGGTTTCACGGTTGGCCCATCACAGGGCGGCAGCTACACTTGGGACCATTATGCCTGCCATGTCGTGCAGGCCATGTTGCAGACACCCTATCCCATGCCAGGTATGTCCATGCCCAACGCCCGACCCGTCGCCATCCTCGGTGGCGTCCGTATTCCGTTCTGCCGCCAGAACACCGCATATTCGGATGTCGGCAACCTCGGCATGTCGGTGCGTACGCTCGGCGCCCTTGTCGAACGGTTCGGCCTGCATGGCCAGCAGCTCGGTGAAGTCGCGATGGGGGCGGTGATCAAGCACTCCAGCGACTGGAACCTCGGCCGTGAAGCCGCCCTGTCCTCGGGGCTGTCCGCGCTGACGCCCGGCATCACCATGCAGCGTGCCTGCGGCACCTCGCTGGACACCATCATCGCGGTGGCCAACAAGATCGCCCTGGGCCAGATCGAATCGGGCATCGGTGGCGGTTCGGATACCACCTCCGACGTGCCGATCGTCTATGGCAAGAAGCTGCGTGCCCGCCTGCTGGCCGCCAACCGGGCCAAGAGCCCCGGCGACAAGATCCGCGCGCTGACGCGGGGCTTCAAGTTCTCCGAATTCAAGCCCGAGTTCCCCGGCGTGGCCGAGCCGCGTACCGGCAAGAGCATGGGCGACCACTGCGAAGACATGGCCAAGGAATGGAACATCTCGCGTGATTCGCAGGATGAGTGGGCGGTGTCCTCGCACCGCAAGCTGGCCGCCGCGTACGAGCGTGGCTTCTTCAACGACCTGATCGCCCCGTTCCGCGGCGTGGAGCGCGACAACATCCTGCGCGCCGACACCTCGTTGGAAAAGCTGGCCACGCTGAAGCCCGCCTTCGACAAGGTCTCCGGCCGCGGCACGTTGACCGCCGCCAACTCCACCCCGCTGACCGATGGCGCCTCGGCAGTATTGCTGGCCAGCGAAGAATGGGCGCGTGCGCACGGCCACGAACCGCTGGCCTACCTGCGTGACTCGCAGGTTGCAGCGGTCGATTTCGTGCACGGCGAAGGTCTTTTGATGGCCCCGACCGTGGCCGTACCCGAGATGCTCAAGCGCAACGGCCTGACCCTGCAGGATTTCGACATCTACGAAATCCATGAAGCGTTCGCCGCGCAGGTGCTGTGCACGCTGCGCGCCTGGGAAAGCGAAGACTACTGCCGCAACCGCCTGGGCCTGGATGCTCCGCTGGGCCGCATCGATCCGGAAAAGATCAACCCGCTGGGTTCGTCGCTGGCCACCGGCCATCCGTTCGCGGCAACCGGTGCGCGCGTGATCGCCACGGCGGCCAAGCAGCTGGCCGAGCGCGGCGGTGGCCGTGCGCTGGTGTCGATCTGCACCGCCGGCGGCATGGGCGTGGTGGCGATCGTCGAACGCTGAGGGGCGTGATCCGGTAGCGCCGAGCCATGCTCGGCGAGCCGGCAGCCCCGCATACGCCGAGCAGGGCTCGGCGCTACCTCAATGCTACCGAACGCGGGGGAAACCGTTGTCGTCGCGCGGTTCACCGGCGTCGTACACCGGCGGCACCGGCGCCATCACCTGCTCTTCCACCGTCGCGCGCGGGGCCACCACCACGGCCGGCTCCGGGCGTACCAGCGCGATGCTGTCTTCGCCGCGCTGCTCGCGCAGTGCGTTGGCCAGGCATTGTGCGGCCAGCGTGGTCTCACCGCGGGCGAGCAACGATGCGCCCAGCGCTTCCCACGCCGATGCACCGGCGCCAGCGGCAATCGCCTCGTGCAGCAGCACTTCGGCCTCTTCGTTGCGGCCCTGTGCCAGCGCCACGCGACCCTGTGCCAGCAGCAACGCGGGCGAACCGTCGTGCACCCGGCGCCAGCGCACCAGGTTGGATTCGCGGGTCGCCAGCCGCGAAGCGGGCAGGGCACCGTACAGTTCCACCAGCTCATCGCTCCAGCGCTGGTCCAGCGCCTGTTCCAGCGCCAGCAGGGCCGGCTCGTCCCAGTCCAGCGCCACCGCACGTGCGGCATAGGCCGATACCACCGCAGGGTCGGCACGCAGCGCCTTCGGCGTGGTCTCCCACTGCGCGGCGAGTGCATTGACGTCGGCCGCTTCCAGCAGCGCCTGCGCCGCCAGCCGGGCTTCCAGCGTGGTCAGGGCATCGGCGGGCAGTACCTTGCTCTGGCGCAGCGCACCCAGCTGACCGTACGCCTCGTGGGCACGGCCGGCGCGGGCCAGCGCTTCACTGCGCAGCCACAGTCCGCGCGGCGGCAGTGGCTGCAGGTTGGCCGCATCCAGGGTGTTGATCGCATCCACCGGCAGATCGTCGGCGAGCAGCTGTTCGGCGCGCAGCAGCGCCAGGCTGGTGGCATCGGCCGCGCCCAGGCGCTGCAGGTAGCTCTGGCTGGCGGCGTCGTCACCGCGCGCACGCGCACTGCGCGCTGCGTTGGCCAGCGCCACGCCGGTCACTTCCTGGTCCTGGGCCGCGCCGTCGAACAGCTTCTCCGCGCGCTGCCAATGGCCGTGTTCATAGGCCTGCAGGCCATCCACCAGGCGCACGCGGCCCTGCTTGCGGCGATAGCGGCCCCAGGCGCGGAAGGGTGAAGCGATCAGGCTCCACAGCAGCCACAGCACCAGCAGCGTCACCAGCACCAGCAACGCGACCTGCGGCAGGGTGCTTCGGTAATCGGTACCGCCGTAGCGGAAGATCACTTCGCCATACTGGTTCAGCGTGTTGGCGCCCAGCCACTGCGCGCCGACGACGCCCAGCGCCACGGCCAACAGCAGCACGATCAGGGATTGCAACGGCTTCATAACGGGGTCTCTCCATCGCGCAAAGTACGCAGTTGTTGCAGGGTGCTGCCCAGTTCCGGTGCGCCCAGGCGCAGCGGCGCCGAGCGCAATGCACGCAGTTCAGCACGCTGCCTGCGCAGGTCCGGTGAATCCGGCCACAGCCGGGTCATCCCGTGTTCAATCCGGTCCAGCGCCTGCTGCAGGGCGGGGCTGTCGCCGCGTTCCACCGCGGCGCGGGCAAGGGTCAGCTCCACCTGCAGCGCGTCGGCACCGGCCACGCGCTGGGCATCGGTCAGCGGGCCACTGAGGCGGCTGGGGGTGATCTGCACGAACGGGGCCAATGCGACCTCCCACCACGGTCGTTCCCGTGCGGTGTTGGCCGGGGACGCCGGGGCCTGCAGCGGCAGCGTCTGCAACGCCTGCGCGAAGGTCGCCAGACGCAGCCGTGCATCAGCCCGCGGCCCGTTGCCTGCAGCATCAAGCACGTTGCGTTCCTGCAGCAGCGCCTGGCGCAGGTTCAGCCCGCTGGCGGCCGGCAGGTCTTCCAGCTGGGTGGCGGCGAGCGCATACAGCCTGCGCGCACCGGCCAGGTCATCGGCGCCATCCAGCCGCTGCGCGGCTTGGGTCAGCAGCAGCTCGGCCTCGTCCACATGCAAATCGTGGCTGTCCTGGCGGGCGCTTTCGGCGAGCCGCGCCAGGTTCTCTTCAATCAAGGCGCTGCGCTGGCCCAAGCCCAGCACTTCATCGCGCAGCACGCGGTTGGTGCTGGCCGCGTCCTGCAGCCGCGCACTGGCCGCGCGCTGGTCGCGACGCAGCGCTTCCACGCTGTCCAGCAGGCCCTGCAGCCGGACCGCGTCGGCCTGCGACTGCAGGCGGGCACGTTCCTGCCATTGCTGCACGGCGTGCCATCCCCAGCCGCTGGCCGCTACCAGCAGCAGGACAAGGATCAGCGGGACGATCCAGCGCAGCGACCGCTGCGGCGGGGTAGGTGGGGGAGTTTCAGTCATCAGGACAGCATCCCTGTTGCATGCGCCAGCGGCAAGCAGCGCGGATGGGAGGGGCAGCGCCGAGCCATGTTCGGCGGCAGCGGATCCGGACATCACCACGCCTGATGGATCCCGCCGAGCGTGGCTCGGCGCTACCGGGTCTGCTTCACATCAGCGTGCAGTGCCAGCGCGGCGGCGGCCATCTGGCTGGGCGTCGGTCCGGCGGCCACCCGCACCGGGGCCAGCCCCAACGCCCGTGCCTGCACCGCCAGTCGCTCGCTGGCGACCACCACCGCCATGTCGGCCTGCCAGCGCGCCTGCCACGCCGGCGACAGCTGCGCCCAGACACGCTCCAGTGCTTCGCCACTGCTGACCGCCAGTACCCACGGCCGTGGTGATCGCGACAACCGCGCCAGCGCCCGCGCCGGCAGCTGCACTGGCACACGACGATAGACGTCGGCGCGCAGCAGCCGGGCACCGCGCGCCTGCAGATCGGCAGCAATCAACCCGCGTCCGCCGGGTGCGGTGACCAGGCCTATCGTCATTCCCTGCACGTCGGACAGTACGGGCAACGCCAGCAGGCCCTCGCTGTCCATCCGCGACGGCGCGATGGCATGCTCGATACCGTGCGCACGCAGCGCGCGCAGCGTGCCTTCACCCACTGCCAGCCAAGGCCGTTCGGGAGCATTCAGGAAACCACCGTCGCAGGAGGCCGCCGCGGCCACCGCGGCCGGGCTGGTGAAGATCACCACCGAGGCCTGCAATGCCGTGCACAAGGCGCGAGCCCCTGCGGCGTCAGGCCGACGCTGCAGCCGCCACGGCGACAAACCGACCGTACACGCGCCTGAATGGGCCACGGCGGCACGCAGCACCGCGTGCTGCCCCTTCGGGCGCAACGACACCAATGTCCAACCACACGGTTTCGCATGTTTATCCATTGCCTGCATTATGCGGGCCCGCGTTGTTGCAGGTGTAACCACCGATGTCCGTCGAACCCGTTTCCTCTTCGCTGCTGGTCCTGCAACAGGTGCTCGACAGCATGCCGCCGGTGCGGGCGATGCAATTGCGCCTGGAAGGCTACGCCGATGGCCAGCTGCAGCTCACCGCGCCGCTGGCGGTCAACGTCAATGACAAGGGCAATGCGTTCGGTGGCAGCCTGGCCTCGGCCATGACCCTGTCCGGCTGGGCCCTGGTGACCCTGCGCCTGCGCCTGGCCGGGTTCGAAGCGGAGGTCTACGTGGCCGACAGCCAGCTGCGCTACCGCGCCCCGGTGTACGGCGACCTGCATGCACAGGCGCAGATCGACCCGGACAGCGACTGGGACACCTTCCTGTCCACGTTCAAGCAGCGCGGCAAGGCGCGGATCGGCGTGGTCGCGGTGCAGCCCGGGACCGATGGCAAGCCGGCAGCTGAACTCAGCGGTCGTTTCGTTGCCTTCGCCAAAGGGTAGGATGGCAGGCTGATGCCTTGGGGAGCAGACCGTTGAAGCACCTGCACATGCGCCGCCTGATCCAGTTGTTGATGCTGTCCAGCCTGCTGGCCGCCTCGTTCATGTCGATGGCCGCCGATTTCAGCCGCAAACAGCGCACGATGCTGGAAGAAACCCAGAACGCCTACGGGTCCACCATCCGCTGGGGCAGCATGGAAGACGCCGTCGGCTATCTCGACCCCGAAAGGCGCAAGACCAACCCGCCCACCGAATTCGAGCTCAACCGCTACTCGCAGCTGCGGGTTTCGGCCTACCGCGAGCGCAGCACGGCCTCGTTGCCCGATGGCACGGTGGAGCGCCGGGTGGAAATCGGCGTGATCAACATCAACACCCAGGCCGAGCGCCTGGTAACCGTGGTGGAGCGCTGGCGCTGGGATCCCGAAGGCAAGCGCTGGTGGCAGTTCAACGGCCTGCCGGATCTGTGGCAAGGGCATTGATGCTCGACCCGGCCCATCGCCGGCGGCCGGGCTGACGCCGGAAATCGCCGCTGGAATCCCGCGCCCACCGCCTTGTGCGACAATCGGCGCCCGCTTATCGACCCGTGACCTGCGTGAATTACGAAGAGTTGGTGGCCTTTGCAGGCCGAAACCCCATGCTGTCGGCCGCCCTGGTGGGCCTGACCGCCGCGATCATCGTCACTGAAATCCGCCGTCTGTTCCGTGGCTACAAGTCGCTCAAGCCTGCCGAACTGGTGCAGCTGATGAACGCCGGCGACGCCGTGGTGGTGGACCTGTCCGCCAGCAGCGACTTCGAAAAGGGCCACATCGCAGGCAGCAAGAACGTGCAGGCCAGCCAGTTCGGCCCGGAGCACAAGCTGGTGGCCGCGGCCAAGCAGCGCCCGGTGGTGCTGGTATGCCGTGCCGGCACCGCATCCGAAGCCGCTGCCAAGACCCTGAAGAAAGCCGGTTTCGAGCAGGTTTCCGTGCTCGATGGTGGCTTGCCGGCGTGGCAGCAGGCAGAACTGCCGCTGGTCAAGGGTCGTCATTGACCTGATGGCGCAGGTAGGGGTTGTGCACTGCATGGCCCGCCCCCATCGCTGTTGATGCAACACACCGATCAAACATAACGTTCAACGAATAATCTGGAGCAACAGGAAATGTCCGAAGAAAACACCAACGGCGCCGTCGCGCCGGTCGACGCCGCCAACGGCCCCGCGTTCACCGTCGAAAAGATCTACGTCAAGGACGTTTCCTTCGAATCGCCGAATGCTCCGAGCATCTTCAACGACCAGGTGCAGCCGGAACTGCAGCTCAACCTGAACCAGCAGGTGCAGCGCCTGGGCGAGAACGCCTTCGAAGTCGTGCTGGCCGTCACCCTGACCTGCAAGGCCGAAGACCGCACCGCGTACGTGGCCGAAGTGAAGCAGGCCGGCGTGTTCGGCCTGGTTGGCCTGGACCCGCAGTCGATCGACGTGCTGCTCGGCACCCAGTGCCCGAACATCCTGTTCCCGTACGTGCGTTCGCTGGTCAGCGACCTGATCCAGGCCGGCGGCTTCCCGCCGTTCTTCCTGCAGCCGATCAACTTCGAGGGCCTGTACGCGGAAACCCTGCGCCAGCGCCAGGAGCAGGGTGAAGCGTCTTCGCTCGCCAACTCCGAGCCGGCCGGCAACGCCTGATCGGCGTTCCGACCCCGCGCATGAGCGATAACGCTGACAAAGTAGCCGTACTCGGCGCCGGTTCCTGGGGAACCGCGCTGGCCAGCCTGCTCGCCCGGCACGGTCTGGAGACCGTGCTGTGGGGACGCGACGCGGCGATGGTGGAAGCCATCGACCAGCGCCACGAGAACACCCGTTACCTGCCGGGCATCCCGCTGCCGGAGTCGCTGCGCGCGACCACCGACATGGCGCAGGCCGTGGAAGGCGCCGCGTGGATCCTGGTCGTGACGCCGTCGCATGCGTTCAACGAAACCGTGACCGCGCTGGCGCCGCTGCGTCCGGCCGGCGCCGGGGTGGCATGGGCGACCAAGGGCTTTGAACCCGGCTCGGGCCGCTTCCTGCATGAAGTAGCGCGCGAGATCCTCGGCGACGACGTGCCGCTGGCCGTGGTCACCGGTCCGTCGTTCGCCAAGGAAGTCACCCAGGGCCTGCCCACTGCGATCACCGTGCACGGCGACGTGCCCGAGTTCGCCCAGGCCGTGGCCGAAGCCATGCACGGTCCCGCCTTCCGCGCCTACACCGGCGATGACATGCTGGGCGCCGAACTGGGCGGTGCGATGAAGAACGTGCTGGCCGTGGCCACCGGCGTTGCCGATGGCATGCAGCTGGGCCTGAACGCACGTGCCGGCCTGATCACCCGTGGCCTCAACGAGATGCTGCGGCTGGCCGCGGCCATCGGTGCCAAGCCGGAAACCCTGATGGGGCTGGCCGGGCTGGGCGACCTGGTGCTGACCTGCACGGGGGATCTGTCGCGCAACCGTCGCCTGGGCCTCGCCCTGGGCCGTGGCCAGACGCTGCAGGATGCCATCCGTGAAATCGGACAGGTGGTGGAATCGGTGCAGACCGCTGACGAAGTGATGCGCCAGGCGCGTCGTTACGGCATCGACCTGCCGATCTCCGACGGCGTTCGCGCCGTGCTGCACGGCGAACAGACCCCGTCGGAAGGCCTGCGCACCCTGCTGGCGCGCGAGCAGAAGCCGGAGTATCCGGACACGCTGTTCAAGTGACCCGGGCAGGGCACCCCTGACCTGACCAACCCCGGCCAACGCCGGGGTTTTTCTTTGCCGATAGTGCCAAGCCATGCACGGCGGCTGCTCGCGGAAAGTTTAAGAGTGGGCGTGACCTTTTTAACTTTTCGTCTCAAAAGTTCAAAAGCCCAACCGCGCGATTTCCATACCGGCGCGTCAGGCTCATCAGAGCCAAAAAAAAGAGCCCGACCAAAGGCCGGGCTCCGTGGGCGTGTGGGAGAGAGGTCACACGCCGTTTCGCACTTACCACCACACCATTCTTTCAACTACGTATTACGCACTAACGACAGGCGTTCTTACCAGGTGAAGCGCGGACCGACGAACCACTCGCGGTCACCGGCCTTGGCCAGCTTCACTTCGCCACTCAGGCCCCAGTTCTGGTTGAACTTGGCGGTGGCGCCGACACGGCCGTAGAACTCGCCGTCCGGATTGATGCCGTGCTTCTCGCTGAAATCTTCGTAGCCGGCCAGCGCATAGCCTTCGATCATCGGGGTGAACGCAGTGCGCACGCCGACTTCGGTCGAATAGCCATTGAAGTCCAGGCCACGCTTCGGATCGAACTTCTGGTACGCGACGCGGGCCACCAGGTCGGTGGTCGGCGCGATGCCGTAGTTGTAGCCGACACCCAGGCGCCACTGATCGACGTCAGCGTTGCTGCGCTCGGTTTCCTGCGCGGTGTAATCACCAAAGACGTGGAAGTTCGGATGCACCGCGACCGAACCCTTGACACCCCAACCGTCGGCATCGCCGCCACGGGCGTCGGTGTTCACGTAACCGCCTTCCACGTAGTTGTAGGACAGGCCATCAGCGGCGGAGGCCGCGAACGGCATGGCAACCACGAGACCCAGGGCCAGCAGGGAAATCTTGTTCATCGGGACACTCACACCTTTCTTGTTTTGGTAGATCGGACGGGCCTGAAAAACCCGTTCGACAGGTGTGAATTATCCGTTTGCCACCGCAATCGCTCCTGAATATTGAACTGACTGGTACATGAACTTGGTCCCCGTTCAGGGAACTATGGAGATAGCACTCGGGCAACTGAAGACCACGCCGTCGCAAGCGCGCAGACAGGCCTGGCAGAGAGACGCGCTCTAGCCGGTCCTTGTGCCTTGTTCCAGATCCTCGGCAAACCTGCGCATGAGGTGAACCAGGTTGGCAATATCTTCCGGAGTCCAATCCCGGAGGATCCCCTTTGCCAAGCGCTCACGGGCCTGGTCGATCTGGTCGGTCAGGGCCTTGCCTTCGGCAGATACCACCGCTTGGCGCATCCGCCGGTCTTCGGCGTTGTCATGTCGGACCACCAGTTCCATGCGCTCCAGCTTGGTGACCTGGCGACTGATGGTCGTGTAATCCCTGCCCAGGCGATCCGCCAGTTCAACCACTCCAATCGGGCCCAGGCGCTCAATCAGCACCAGAAGGCGAAACAGCGCCTGATCCAGGTGCACGCCGGCCTCTGCGATCAAGCGCTCGTCATTCCGGGGACGGTTCATGACGCTCACGATCGAGATCAAGGAGCGATGGAGGTCCTTCAACTGCGTCGATATATGTGTATCTTGCACTTTCTTTTTCGCGGCCATACGCTTTCTCCTGATATGTGCATATTACACCCTACTTGGAGACTGAATGATGGCGGGTTCGACTGATGTCCTGATCTGCGGTGCCGGTGCTGCCGGCCTCACGATGGCGATCGACCTGGCGCGACGCGGCGTGCGCTTTGTCCTCATCGATAAGCTCCCTTCTTCCTTCCAGGGCTCGCGCGGAAAAGGGATCCAGCCGCGTACCCAGGAGATCTTTGAAGACCTCGGCATCCTGGACCGGGCCATGGCGGCGGGCGGGATCTATCCCACCGTGCGCCGGTACACAGCAGACGGGAGCCATGTGGATCAGGAAGTGGTCAACACCAGCAACCCCACGCCTGCCGAGCCCTATCACCTGCCGCTGATGGTTCCGCAGTACAAGACCGAAGCGGTCATGCGCGAGCGTCTGATCGAACTGGGGCATTCCCCGGAGTACGGTGTCGAACTGACGCGTATCGCGGTCGGCACCCATGGCATCGAAGCCGTGCTTTCCACGCCGAACGGCGAACGCATCCTGCATGCCCGTTACCTGGTGGGAGCCGATGGCGGGCGCAGCTTCGTGCGCAGTGCTTTGGGGATCGGCTTTCCGGGCAGAACCCTGGGTGTGCGCGCAATCGTGGCCGACGTCGTACTGGAGGGGTTGTCGCGCGATAGATGGCATCAGTTCAACGGCGAGGCAGGCCCCATGGCCATCTGCCCGCTTGCGGGCACCACGCTGTTCCAGATCCAGGCGCCCGTTCCGTTGGAGGGCGACATTGATCTCTCTGCGGCCGCGCTCACCGAACGCGTTGCCCAACAGACAGGGCGCGCAGATATCATCGTCCAGTCGGTCGCTTGGTCGTCCCTCTACACAATGGGTGCCAGGCTTGCTGATCGCTATCGAAATGGCCCGGCGTTCCTGGTTGGCGACGCGGCGCATGTCCATCCTCCCACCGGCGGGCAAGGTCTCAACACCAGCGTGCAGGATGCTTACAACCTGGGCTGGAAGCTCGCCGCGGTGCTGGCCGGCGCACCCGATACGCTCCTGGATACCTACGAAGCCGAACGCCGGCCTCTGGCCGCAGATGTGCTCGATCTTTCCACCCGCCTGCTCGAAGGATTCAAGAACGGCGACAACAGGCGTCCCCGTGAGGCCCAACAACTGGATATCGGCTATCCGTCCTCGCCACTATCGTGCGTGGGGCGCTACCCGGCCGGCAAGCTGGCGCCCGGCGCCCGCGCGCCCGATGCCCTCGTACAGGGCGCAGCTGGCAGTCCAACGCGTCTGTTCATGCTGTTCAAGGGCACGCATTGGACCCTGTTGGTCAATGGCCCCTCGAGAGTTGCACCACGGGCTGGCCTGCACATCCACAGCATCGGGCCCGGCCTGGAGATGGAGGATCAACTGGGCCATTTCGCCCAGTTCTACGGGCTGCACGAGCAGGCGTCCGCGTTGATCCGACCCGATGGATATCTTGCCGGGACGTTTGCCAAGGATGAGCTCGCCGCGCTTCAGGACCACCTGGAGCAATACTGCTGCCACCAAGCAGGCGTGTTTCCTGGTCAGTGAGCCCGCTTGGTTTCTTTCACGTCAGCTGATCTATATTCGGCCCCAACAGGCCGCACGCCGCGGCCGGGTCGGGAGATTTACATGACAAGCGCACGACTGCTGGGCGTTGCATTGACCACGGCGGCACTGCTGGCCGTGGCCCCTGCCTGGGCCGACCCGCCGCACCACGCCAAGGGCAAAGGGCCTCCTGCCCATGCTGGCGGACCGCACAACCGCGAAGCGCCGCCGCCCGGCTGGCAGAAGAAGGCGTGGCGGCGGGGTGAGCGCCTGCAATGGGCGGAGGTGGATCGTCGCTATTGGGTCGACGATTACGCGCATTACCGGCTGCGCGATCCCGGGCGCGGCGAGCGTTGGGTCCGGCAGTCCGACAGCGAGTATCTGCTGGTGGAAATCGCCTCTGGCCTGATCATCGACGCCCTGCATCGGTGATTCAACACGAATGAGCGACGAGGAGGCTGGCTGGATCGACGCATCGGTCCGGCCAGCGCCAGGCACTTCCCTGCAGACACCATCGGCCCGCTCTTTCCGCAAAGGCTGCGTTGGCGGATACCGCGCTGGATCCCGCTCGGAGAACCAAGATGAAACGTCTTGCCACGGGTCTATCCGTCCTGCTTCTGTGCGGCTGTGCGGGCTACGCGCCCAAGCCGGTTTCCGCGCCCGCCACGATGGCCGCCGCGCAGGATGCCGCGGACGTCATCTACTTCGGCGGTGACGTCGTCACGGTGAACGACGCGCAACCCACGGCAGAGGCGGTGGCGATCAAGGACGGCAGGATTCTTGCCGTTGGCCGCCTGCAGGAGCTGGTCGCCCGCGCACAGGGCGCTGGCACGCAACTGATCGATATGACAGGAACCACGATGCTGCCGGGTTTCATCGACCCGCACAGCCACTTCCTCAACGCCATGACGATGGAGGACCAGGCCAACGTCACCGCCCCGCCGGTGGGTCCGGCCAGCACGGCCGCCGAGATCGTCGCTGAACTCCAGCGCTTCGCGAAAGCGAAGTCCAAGGCGCCCGGTGACCTGGTCATGGGCTATGGGTACGACGAGAACCTGCTTCCCGGCGACCACCCGCTGACCCGCGATGACCTGGATCCGGCGTTCCCGGACACTCCCGTGGTCGTCGTGCACGTGTCCACGCATGGCGCGGTACTCAACTCGGCCGCGCTGAAAAAGTTCGGTATCACGGCCGCCACGCCCACGCCGCCCGGCGGCATCATCGCGCGCCGGCCCGGCACCCGGGAGCCGACCGGGCTGCTGATGGAAACAGCCTGGATATCGCTGCACGAACAGATGCCCGCTGCTTCGCAGGAACAGGAGCCGCGCCAGCTCCGCTATGCGCAGGACCTGTACGCCGCCGCAGGGGTCACCACCGCCCAGGACGGCGCCACGATGGCCGCACAGGTAGAGGTGCTGAAGCGCGCTGCGGACCGCGGTGAGCTCTTCATCGACATCATCTCCTACCCGTTCATCGGCGAACTGGAGAAGGTCCTGCAGGCACACCCCGCCAGGACATTCGGTCACTACGACAAGCGCTTCAAGCTGGGGGGCTGCAAGATCATGGCCGACGGTTCACCGCAGGGCAGGACGGCCTACTTCACCACGCCGTACCTGACCGGAGGCCCCGGCGGAGAAACAGACTGGAAAGGGGAGCCCACTTTTCCGCGGGACATTCTCGATGGCATGTTCAGGACCTGCTATGACCGGGGGCTTCAGGTCATAGCCCACGCAAACGGCGACGCTGCCATCGACATCGTCCTCGGCGCGCATGCGGCCGCCACCGCCGGCACCGCACCCAAGGACCGTCGCACGGTGGTCATCCATTCCCAGTTCGTCCGCCGGGACCAGCTGAAGCAGTACGTGGACCATCAGCTGATTCCCTCGTTCTATACCGAGCACACCTTCTTCTTCGGGCAGGCGCACATCAAGAACAGAGGTATCGCGCAGGCATCGTTCATCAGCCCGATGAAGACGGCCATCGCGATGGGGCTCAAGCCGACCAATCACACCGATTTCAGCGTCGCGCCGATCAATCAGATGATGGTGGTGTGGTCAGCTGTGAATCGCCGACTACGCAGCGGAGACATCCTGGGGCCCGATGAACGGATCAATCCCTTGGACGCACTCAAGGCGATCACGATCCATGCCGCCCACGCGTACTTCGAAGAAGCGGAAAAGGGTTCGATCGAACCGGGAAAACTGGCCGACCTGGTGATTCTTGACGGCAACCCGCTCACGGTCGACCCGGGCGCGATCAAGGACATCAAGGTGGTCGAGACCATCAAGGAAGGCAGGACGATCTACCGGGCAGCGCATGACCGATCTCCGGGCATCGCCAGCCCCGAACGTGGGTAACACCTGCAACGCTGCACCAGTACCATGACGGAAAAAAAAGGGATCTTGCATGCTCGAGACAGGAAGTGCGCGAAGCAGCCGGGAATGGGTCACCCGCAAGTTCCCCGATCACTCGCAATGGCCGCGCGTGAAGCGCCTGCTGCACCTTGGCGGGATGGTCTGCGTGCTGCATGGCGTGGCGTGGGGAGCCTACTACGGCAGTCACGGCATGCTCGTGCTGGCATGGGTGTTGAGCGCGCTCACGCTGGTGGGAATCGGATGCTTCATCATCGCCCGCCGGCGCGACCGGCTGCCGATGGTGCTCATCGCGCACGTGCTGGTGGTCATGACCATCTTCGTCAGCCTGGCTGAAACGCCTACCTTGGCGGCGGCGCGCTCCACCCATCTGTTCCTGCTGCCGATCGGTGCAGCGACCTTCTTCCTGTTCCGCAGCGAAGGCGTCTACCTGCGCTGGATCCTGCCGACGCTGTGCGTGGTCGCGCTGGCCTGGCTGGCGATCAGCCCGGCCAGCTTGGGTGCCGGCCTGGAACTGCTGTCGGACACCGTGCGCCGGGTCCGCCATGGCCTCAATACGGTGACGGCCATGGCGTTGACCGTCGGGGTGCTGGCGATCTTCCGCGAAGACTTCAGCACCCAGATGGACCAGTATGCCGCGCTGGTGCGTGGCATCGCCCAGCGCGAACTGCGCGGCTACCTGCAGCCGCAGGTGGCGCTCAACGGCCAGGTCGTGGGGGCCGAGCTGCTGCTGCGCTGGGACCGGCCCGGGCACGGGCTGCAGTCGCCCGCCAATTTCATTCCGCTGGCCGAGCAGACCGGGCTGATCCACGAAATCGGCCTGATGGCGCTGCGCCGTGCGTGCGTGCAATTGGCCGCATGGGCCACGCTGCCGGGCGTCAATACGTGGGTATTGTCGGTGAACGTGAGTCCGCTGCAGCTGGCCTCGGACAGCTTCGTCAACGACGTGCGCGGGATCGTGCGCGGCACCGGGGCGCCGGCCAACCGGCTGCGCCTGGAGATCACCGAATCCGCCCTCGCCCACGACCACACGCAGATCGCTTCAACAATGAACGCCCTGCGCGAGGACGGCGTCTCCTGGTCGCTGGATGACTTCGGCACCGGCTTTTCCTCGCTGTCACTGCTGCAGGTGCTGCCACTGGATGAGCTGAAGATCGACCAGACGTTCGTAAGCGGGATGGGCGGAGACGCAAGCCACCGCGAACTGGTGCGCAAGATCATCGAGATCGCTGCCATCCTGGGGGTGTCCACCGTGGCCGAAGGCGTGGAAACCGAGCAGCAGCGCGCATGGCTGGCCAGCATGGGTTGCCGGGTGTTCCAGGGTTATCTGTTCGGCCGGCCAATGCCGGCCGATGACTTCCATGCCGCGCATGTGGCGCCGCTGGTCTGATGGTTTGCGCATGCGCGCTCGCCGAGCATGGCCCAGCGCTACCCGGCTGGGTTCGCAGCATGCCCTTGGTAGCGCCGAGCCATGCTCGGCGGGGGCATCGTGACGCGGCAACGAACGGCCGCCGAGCACGGCTCGGCGCTACCGGTATCCCGGCTGGCGGGCGCTGGCCGACCACGAGCGCACGCCCAGCATCGCCAAGCCGATGAACACCACGTACAGCGCGGCGGTCACGTGCAGTGACTTGAACAGGTACACGCCGATATAGATCACATCGACGAAGATCCACAGCCACCACGCCGCTACGTGCCGGCGCGCCTGCCACCACTGCGCGACCAGGCTCAGCGCCGCCAGCAGCGCATCCAGCCACGGAATCGCCGCGTCGGTGAGGGTGTGCATGCCGGCACCGAGCGCCAGCCCGAAGGCCACGCCGATGCCGAGATCACGCACTACATGCTGCGCCGGCAGCGGCACGATGCTCACCCGGCCATCGGCCTGCGCGCTGTGCCGCCAGCTCATCCAGCCGTACACCAGGAAGCCACCGAACACGACCTGCAGCAGCGTGTCCGAGTACAGGCGCGCCTCGGCGAACACCAGCGCATACAGCGCCACCGAGGCCAGCCCGATCGGCCAGCCAATCAACCGCCGCCGGGTCATCAGCCACACACCGACGATGCTCAGCGCCGCAGCCGACCATTCCAACAGTTCGGCGTTCATAGCGCGATGGTGACCGACAGGCGCGCCTGCCGCGGCGCACCGGCGAACAGGTAGTAATCGCCGGCGCTGCTGCCGGTGTCACGCCAGTAGAATTTGTCGAACACGTTGTCCACCGCCAGCCGCCATGTCACCGGCTGCTGGCGCAGCGTGTGCTGGTAGCGCAGGCCCAGGTCGACCACGCTGTAGCTGGGCGCGCGCACGCTGCCATCCACCGTGGCGGTGTTGGATGAGGCATAGCGCCAGCCGCCGGTGACGCCCACGCCGGCGGCGAACGGCAGCGCGTAGTCCAGGTGCACGGTGGCCCGCGTCTTTGGCACGTTGACCAGCTGGTGACCTTCGTAAGCGGCGGTGGCGGTATCGCGTGCACGCGCCTGCAACACACTGGCACTGGCCGTGACCTGCAGCTGTTCGGTGAGGTGTCCGTTGGCGGTCAGCTCCAGCCCGGTGTGGGTCTGCTGGCCTTCCTGCACGAAGGTGAAGCCGGCATCGCTGTCATCGGCACGGGCGTACTGGAAAGGCTGGCTGGTGCGGAAGAGCGCCGCGCCAAGGGTCAGCGCATCGGTGGCGCCGTACTTGATCCCCACTTCCAGCTGGCGCGACAGCACCGGCGGCAGGAACTCACCCTCGTTGGACGTCCAGAACGGGGCCTCCTGCCCCAGCGAAATGCCGCGCACGTAGCTGACGTAGGCATTCACCTGGTCGGTCGCGTTCCAGATCAGCGCGGTCTGCGGCAGGAAGCGTGAGATCCGGCTGTGGCGTTCCGGGTTGCCGCGCTTGTCGTAGGCACGTTCGTGCAGCCGCACCATGCGCCCACCGGCCAGCCACTGCCAATCATCGCCGAAGCGCATGCGGTCCAGCACGAACAGGCCATCCTGGCGGCTGTCCAGCCGACGCACGGAGGCACCGGGCTGCAACGGGGAAGGCGCGAACACCGGTACCTGCGGGTCATGGATGTTGGCCGTGCCGACGTACTCGTTGACGTTCTGCCGCTTGTCCACCGTGCGCCGGAAGGTGTCGGCGCCAATGCTCAACTGATGGGTGACGCGGCCGATGTCGACGCTGCCGCGCAGCTCGGCGCGCAGTTCCTGGTTGACCCGGGTGTCGTCCGGGCTGCGGTAATCGTAGATGTCGTAGTCGCCGTTGGGCGCGAAGTAGTTGCCCGGCACGCTGCCGTCGGCGCACTGCGCGGCGTAGTAGCAGCCGTAGGCGAAGGCCACGTTGTCATCGATCACCGAACGGCTGTGGCTGGCCGACACCCGCGATTGCCAGCGCGGCCCCAGCTCAAAGGTATGCAGGGCGGTCAGGTTGGTACTGGCGATGCCGACCGGCTGCTGCCACGGCTGGTAACCGAGCATCTTGGAGCGGTCCACGCCGCGCGGCAGCTCGGTTGCGCCCAGCAGCTGGAAGCCCGATGCCGAGCGCTGTGCGCTGGTCTGGTAGTTGGCATCCACTTCCAGCTTGCCGCGTTCGCCGATCAACCAGTCCGCGGCCAGCGAATAGAAGTTGCGCCGCCCGTCGGCGTGGTCGATGTAGGACGCGCTGTCTTCCCATGCGGCATTGACGCGCACGCCGAAGCGCGGCGTCAGCCAGTGGCCCACGTCCACGGCGGTGTAACGGGTGCCTTCCGAATCGGTGCCCAGGGTGACGGTGCGCACTTCGGCGGTGCGCTTGCCGACGTAGTTGATGATGCCGCCCGGCGCCATCACGCCGGCAGCCAGCCCGGCTTCGCCCTTCAGGATTTCCACCTGCTGGATGTTCTCCAGCGCGAGGCGCTGCTCGCCGGTGGTGGCCAGGCCATTGAAGCGGTAGCCGGTGGCGGTATCCAGCGCGAAGCCGCGGATTGCGATGTTCTGGTAGTAGCCAACCGGTGCGTAGCTGTCGCCCAGCGAGGCATCGTTGGCAGCCATTTCGCTCAGCGTGCGCACCTGGCGGCTGTCCAGCAGGGTGCGGTCCAGCACGTTCACCGAGGCCGGGGTGTCCTTCCAGCTGGCCGCACCGAAGCTGCTCGACGGCATGGTGGCGGCCGGCGCCTGCTGGGCCTGCACGCGCACGGCAGCCAGTTCGGTCGGTGAGCGGTCGGGGACATCGGCAGTGGCATCGGCCGCGTGCAGCGGCAGCGCGGCGCAGAGGGCAATGGTCAACAGCGTGGGGCGCAGGCAGCGGTTCATTCGATTCGTCATCAACAGGAAGAAAGACGAAGCGACGGCGCGCGCGCAGTGACCCGATGGGTCCATGTGCTTGCAGCTCAAAGCTCCCTACGCCGGTGCAAACCGGATCAGGTTCCAAGGGACTCTCTCAGCCTGGTCAAACCAGGCACCCCCGCTTCAGGCGCTCATTTCACACCAAAACGGCCGAAGAAGCGAATCAGCCGCTCAGGCAGCGCTGCGGAGGGTGGCCAGCAGGCCTTGCCCGGCGGGCGTGCGGAACCAGTCGGCGTGGCCGAGCAGGAAGGTGCGGTAGGCCACGTCGGCGTTGGCGCGGGAGCCGGTGATGGCGTGGAAATACTCAACTTCAGACAGCGCGAAATCCAGGTGCACCACGGGCAGCAGGTCGGCCAGCAGCCGGACCTGGTCGGCCGAAAGCGCACGCGCATCGCGGTAGCCGACCAGCAGCGCCAGTGCGATGTCACCGCGCACCGCCTGCGCGCCACGGTCCAGTTGCAGCCACGCGATGGCATTGCGCTCGATCGCCGTGGCCAGGTCGTACAGCGCGCTGGTGGGCGAGGCCAGCCCGAAATCGAGCACGCTGCTGACCGTGGTAGCGCCGCTGCCGATCTGCCAAAGCAGGTTGGACACATGCCAGTCGTTGTGCCCCCACAGGCGAGGCTCGGCGGCCAACCGCGTGGCGAGTCCCATGTGCCAGGGCAGGATCGCGCGCTGCAGCTCGGCCTGCCACGGCGTGTCGGCCAGGTAAGCGGCCAGCCCGGGACGGTCGGGCAACTGCGCGGTGAGCGCCGCGAGCGGGTCCTCGGCGCGGATCAGATCATCGCGGGCCACCAACAGGTGCGTGGCCCGCTGCGGTGCGTGGAAGCCTTCTGCGGCGGTGTGCAGCAGGGCCAGCATGCGCCCGGCCTGCCAGGCCTGTTCGACGCTGGCCGGTGGCGTCCATGAGGGCACGTCGCGGTACAGGTCCTGGCCGATGCCTTCGGCGTGCACTTCGAAGGTCCAGACGCCGTGCTCGAGTGCGGTCGCGCCATTCTGATCGGCAATGACCTGCACCACCGGCAGGCCTTGGGCCGCCAGATGGGCGATGAAGCGATGTTCTTCGGACAGCACCGCGGCGCTGCGCACGCTGCAGTGGTGGCGCTTGATGAAAAACCGCCCCTGCGGCGCCTGCACGAGCGCCGCCGCGGAAAACGGCCGCGGGCTGTGCCACAGCAACCGGCAGTCGCCCTGCAGCTCCACGAAACGCCGCTGCAGCCACGCGATCTCGCCGGCGCTGATCGCAGGCCAGTCGGGTGGGACCTCGTCGTTGTCGAGACCTTGGACGTGGTGGGCGGGGCTGTTCATCGGATATCGGTCGGGCGAGGGGGCATGCGCACGGCAAGCTGCCCGCGCGGCGCTCACATGGTAAGCCGTCGGGCCACCCGTGGGACGGTGCGCAGAATCATGTTTCTGTGTCCAATAGGCGGCCTACCCCCTGCGCAACCGGGCGATACCAGATGCGCTTGATCCTGGAGGCCAGGTAGTTGGACGCCCGTTCTGGGCTTTCAGCAGCCCTCCCATGCATGAGTGCTCCCGTCCCGATCCGGCGAGGTACATCCCACGGCGTTACGCCTTCGCGGCGCAGGGATACAGCAGATTTACTTTCGAATTGCTTCCATGGCATCGGCTGCGCCGTTGCGTTGAGATGACATACCCGCCGTTTCCCGACGGTACGGTGTCAACGCTGGTCAGTCTCTCGTTCAGCGATGCCCCGTTGCTGCCTTGAACCCCTTGGGGCAGTGGTGGTAAGGGCCGGCCCCCCGCCGGCCCTTTTTCTTTCGAGGCGGCAGGGCTGGCTCGCGGTGGTGGATGGGCAGCAGCGGGAGGACATGACTCTGCGCCTAATGGATGACGATTCGTCAGCGTTGTCACGGACCATTTAGAAGTTCTTCGATACCGCACGAAAGCAGCAGAAAATATCGTGAAGCCTGAATTCTCCAAATCGGCTGACGACATGAAAACCTCGATTTCCAATCGACACGCTTTAGCGCTTGCGGTCAGCAGCGCACTCCTGATGACCTCTTGGAACACTGGCGCCACACCGGTGGTGGCCGATGGCGTACACCGCGAGGTGTCGGACATTGACGCTGACAGCGACGTGCGGGATTGGAGTCACGGCCTGTCGGCGGTAAATGGCGGAACGATCACTGCGACCGATGTCCGCGCGGCAGGCAACGGGGCAAACAGCTCCCACGGCGTCCACGCCGAGGGAAGCGGAAGCCGTATCGACTTCACCGGCGGCGAATCAAGCACCGCGGGATTCCAGAGCAATGCAGTGAACGCGCGCCTTGGCGGAATGGTGGTTGTCTCCGGTGCAGCTCTCTCCACGTCGGGCACCCAGTCGGCGGGAATGAAGTCGATAACTGAGGGATCTGCAGTTGCCTTCTCTGACGTGGATATCGCGACAAGCGGACGCGGTAGTCATGCCATGCTCGTCATGGAGCAGGCCACCATGACCGGCGCCAATGCTCGTATCTCCACGACCGAAGAAGTAAGTGACGGCGTGCACGTGCTGGGGGGATCAAGCTTTACGGGCACAGGCTTGCAGATTGAAACGACCGGCGCCCAGTCGCGTGGCGTGGCCACGGGCGATGCCGGCTCGCGGCTGACGATCTCTGACAGCTCGATTGCCACCTCAGGGATGGTGGCCCACGGCGCCCGTGCGCGCGACGGTGCGCTCCTGGAGATGACGGGCATGCAGGTTAAAACTACCGGCGCACGCAGCAAGGGCGTGGACCTACAGGGCGGCACTGGTGTGATCATCGGCTCGTCGTTCGAGTCTGCGGGCCATGGTCTGGATGTGTGGCAGGGAGGTTCAGGTGTCATCACGGACAGCGACTTCACGACCACCCAGGCCGATGCGTTTGGACTGCGGGTGATGCAGAGTGGCTCGCTGGACGTGCAGGGAAGCTCGATCACAACGCTCGGTGCCAATGCGCATGGCGTGGTGGCGTCTGCAAACGGGGCGGCAGAGCTTGCCGACACCCGCATCGAAACCCTGTCCAACCTGGCCGATGGGCTCAATATCCAGGATGGGGGGACGGTGATTGCTACGAATGTCGATATTCTCACTCAAGGTGGAGTGGCCTATGGCATCAAAACCGTAGGCACTGGCAGCAGCGCCGTTTTCACCGGTGGCTCCATCCGGACCGAAGGCGAGTCTTCGGACGGAGCGGAGGCTGCGCAGGGGGCTACGGTACAGATCGACGGCACGGAGATCGCTGGGACGGGCGCCTATGTGATCGGTGCGGGCGCAAACACGGGCGGGCAGGTGGAGGTGCGCAATGCATTAATCATGTTGGGCGGCGGCACCACCCAGCATGGGCTTGATGCACGCGACGCGGGAAGCCGTGTCGCTGCATCCAACACGACGGTCGATATGTCCGGCTACAACGGATCGGGGCTTTTTGCGAGCACGGGCGGCGAAATGAACGCGACCGGCATGACCGTGACCACCTCTGGTGAGATGGGTGATGCAGTGCGCGTTGGGGACGGCACGATGACCATCGCCAACTCCACCCTCTCCACCACCGGGGACTATTCCAACGGCGTGCGCACCGTGTCGGGCGGCCAGACAACCGTGGTGGGCTCTGGAATCAGCACCCAAGGTAAGGATGCTTATGGGGTGAAAGCCGAGGGCGCGAATTCGCTGGTTTCCTTGTCAGGCGGTGAAATCACCACGACGGGAAGTGCGGCCAGGGCGATCTCGGCGGAAAGTGGTGCAAAGGTGACGGTGGACGGCACGATCCTCGGCACCGCCGCGCTTGAGGGGCGGGACGCGCACGGTGTGTATGTGGCCACCGGCGGTTCGGCCGAACTTGCCAATGCATCGATCACGACCACCGGAGAGCGGTCTCGTGGCCTGCTCAGTGACGGCGTGGATTCGACGATCACGGCGACCAACACTGCAGTGCATACCAGTGGGCTGCAGTCCTTCGGCGCGATGGCCATTGCAGGCTCTGGCATTGACCTGGACCGCGTGGACATCACCACCACCGGTGACAGCGCGGATGGCCTGTTCGCCAACCAGGGCAGTACGCTGACCGCCAACAACATCAGGGTGGCGACGTCGGGTGCCGGTTCCATGGGCATCAATGCCAACTCGGGTGCAACGATCGACGTCACTGGCGGTGATATCAGGGCGCTGGGCGCGGATGCGCGCGGTATCCTTTCCACGGCGGGGGCCACGGATATCAACTCGGTGCGGGTGACCGACACTCAGATCCTGACCGGCTCGGCCGCCGCCATCGAGGTGCGCGATGCAGGTCTTTCCCGTGTCGAAGTGACGAACTCTCGTATCGAAGGCGGCGGCGGCCTGTTGATGACCGACGGTGCGGGGTCAGTGGGCCAAAGCGTGCTGCAGGCTCAGCGCTCGGAGCTCGTGGGCGACATCGTGTTCAGTGATGGCTACGACGCGGTTGTCGATCTGTCTGAGGCAACCACGCTCAAGGGTGCCGCTCAGAACGTTGCCCTGATGGACCTGAAAGACAGCGCGTGGGACATGACCGGTGACTCGCTGGTCGGAACGCTGTCAGCCAGCAACAGCACCATCGCGTTCAATCATGACGACGGGGCATTCAAGACCCTGACCGTGACCGGCGATTACGTGGCCGACAACGCGGTTCTGCAGATGAACACCGTGCTCGGTGACGAAACCTCGCTGACCGACAAACTGCACGTGCTCGGCAGCACCTCCGGCCAGAGCAGCATCCTGGTCAACAACGTGGGCGGGCAGGGCGCGGAGACCTTCGATGGCATCCAGCTGGTGCAGGTGGATGGCGATTCGGCGGGTGTGTTCAACCTGCTGGGCCGCGCGGTGGGCGGCTCGTACGAGTACTTCCTGCATCAGGGCGGGCTGACTGATCCAACCGATGGTGACTGGTACCTGCGCTCGGAGCTGCCGGTTGAGCCACCGGTCGACCCTGTCGATCCGCCGGTCGATCCGGTGGATCCCGTTGACCCGGTCGATCCGCCAGTCGATCCCGTCGATACGGTTGACCCGATTGATCCGCCGACCGACCCGATCGTCATCGACCCACCGGTGGACCCGGAGATCGTTGATCCCCCGGTCGTGCCGCCGCCGACCAAGATCTACCGCCCGGAAACCGGCGCCTACCTGGCCAACCAGGCCGCAGCAGTGGGTATGTTCGACATGACCCTGCATGAGCGTCTGGGCGAGCCCAACCTTGCGCAGCGGCTGAAGTCGGACTACACGCTCAACTCGGCTTGGGTCCGCACGACCTCAGACCACACCCGGTTCAACGCGGGCGAAGGCCAGTTGGACGTGGCCAGCCGCCAGTCGATG
>NZ_JAXCXF010000008.1:0-231596 GCF_034046095.1 Stenotrophomonas sp. CFBP8980
GGGTGGTTGTGCAGGACCGTCTTTTCGCATGGATGCGAAAAGCGAGCCTACACGGACGTACTTGCGGCGTGTCCTGCACAGCCACCCCGCCCCGCCAGCAAGCAGCCCTGCAGCCTTAGACGTTGATCTTGACGTTGCTTGAAGAGCAGGCGCCGGGCGCAGCCCGGCAAACACACAACCTCAGCGCAAGGCGTCCAGCAACCGCTCGGCATCGCCATCATTGGCGGCGGCCGGCACCTGCAGCAGCCGCGCCAGCAGCGGATACACATCCACGTTGTCGAACGGCGCAATGACCTTGCCCTGCTTGAACGACGGGCCGCGCGCGATGAACACCGCGCGCATCGAAGGCAGCGCGTTGTCATACCCGTGCGAGCCCCGATCCTCATGGCTGCGGCGCGCGATGCGCTCGCGGCTGAGCGCATCCCAGCCCTCGTCCATCTGGCAGATGATTGACGGAATGCGCGGGTTGCTGCCGTAGTGCCAGCGTGCCGGCAGGTCCTGCTTCTTCCAGCACTGGTAGTGCGCGTGGCGGCCTAGCAGGGCAGCCTCGGCAGCGGCCTGCTGCCCTTCCACGGGCTCGAAGCCGATCGACTGGCCCGTGCTGATGTTGCGCGCCAGCCGCGGGTCCGCCATGTCTTCGGTGGCGACCACCTGGCCCGGTGCCACCGGCGCCATGCCGTGGTCGGAGACCACCACCACGTTGGTGTCCGCGCTCAATCCGTGCTGCTGCAGGCCGTCCAGCAGAAGACCCACCACCGCATCGGCCTGCTTCACCGCCGCGATGTACTCCGCCGATTCCGGACCATGCCGGTGGCCGGCCTTGTCGACGGTCTCCAGGTACAACGTGGCCAGCCGCGGCGCATCGACATCGGTCCGTCGCAGCCAGCCCAGCACGCTGTCGGCGCGCGCTTCCAACGCGATGCTTTCATCGTAGCGGCGCCATTGGCTCGGCCGGATGCCCTTGATTTCCGCTTCGCTGCCCGGCCAGGACCAGGTCGCCGTGCGTACCCCGGCCTGCTCGGCGCTGACCCATATCGGCTCGCCACCCCACCATTCGACCTTGGTGACCGTGGCCGCATCGCTCAGCTTGAAGGGCCCCAGTTCGGCCACGTCCATGCTGTTGTGGATGATGCCGTGATGGTCCGGACGCAGGCCGGTGACCAGGGTGTAGTGGTTGGGGAAGGTCAACGAGGGATACGACGGCGTCATCCATTTCGCGCGCACGCCGCCGTCAATGATGCGCTGCAGGTTGGGCGTGATGCCGCGATCCAGCGCGTCCGCGCGCAGGCCATCGATGGACACCAGCAGCAGCTTGTGCGCAGGCTTTTCCTGCACCACGGCCGGGGGCGTGGAGGGCACGGTGGAATGGGGCGGGGCGGAGTTACAGCCAGCCAGCGGCAGGATAGCGGCCAGCATCCAGGCAAAGGGGCGTCGAGTCATCACGCCATTCTAAGGCGAGGCGATGACGCACCCAAGACAACCCACGTCACTGGCGTGCGAACAAGCCGCCATCCCCCTGTTCCAGGCGCAGCAGCGCGGCCTTGGTTTCCAGCCCGCCGCCGAACCCGGTCAGTGCGCCATTGCGGCCGATAACCCGATGGCAGGGCAGCACGATCGGCAGCGGATTGCGCCCGTTGGCGGCACCCACTGCGCGGGTGGCGGTGGGCTGGCCGAGCAAGGTCGCCAACTGCAGGTAGCTCCATGTCTGGCCGAACGGAATGTCGGCCAGCGCGTTCCAGACGCGCAGCTGGAACGGCGTGCCGCGGGGTGCCAGCGGCAGGTCGAAGTGGGTCCGCTCGCCGTGCAGGTAGGCCAGCAACTGCTCGCGTGCATCGCGCACGGTGGCCGGGTTGTGTATCCAGTGCTCGCGCCCCTTCGCATCGTGGCGGTTCTGCGGGAACAGGATGTGGGCGATGCCGTGCGCATCACCGGCCACGGTCAGTTCGCCGATCGGGCTGTCGAAACGATCGTAGTGCAGGGTCATGACGGAACTCCGGTGAACGGGGTGGACAGATGCCACAGGTGCAGCACGGCGTAGGCCCGCCACGGACGCCATGGCTGCGAGCGCTGCTCGGCCTGGCGCTCGGTCAGGCGTTTTTCCGGTGTCCCGAGCATCTGCTGCAGCACCAGGTCACCGGCCGGGAAGGCATCGGGCTGCCCGAGCGCGCGCAGCGCGATGTACTGCGCGGTCCACGCGCCGATCCCGGGCAATGCCACGCAACGCTGCACGAATTCCTGCAACTGCTGGCCGGCGTTGAAATCCAGCTCACCCGCATCGCAGGCGCGTGCCAGGGCGCGCAGGGTCCCCGCGCGCGTACGCGGCAGGCCGATCGATTCCAGAGGGGCGTCGGCAAGTCGTGCCGGCTGCGGGAACAGCCGGTCCAGTCCGTCCGGCATGCCCGGCAGCACCTGCCCGTACGCCTGCACCAGACGCCGTGCCAGCGTGGTCGCCGCGGCCACGCTGACCTGCTGCCCCAGCACCGCGCGCACCGCCACTTCGAAGCCCTCCCAGCCGCCTGGAACGCGCAGGCCGGGCCGCAGCGCGATGCCCTGCGCCAGCAGGGGTTCGTCCTGCAGCGTGGCGTGCACCTGGCGCAGGTCGGCGTCCAGGTCGAACATATGCCGCACCCGCCGCACTACCTGCGGAATCTGCCGCGGGTCGACGCCGTCCAGCTGCAGCACCAGCTCGCTGCGGCGTGCATCGGCATGCACCCGCAGCAGGGCGGGGCGATCAGGCGGACCGATCACGCGTGCATAGCCGTCCTCTTCGATGCGCTCGATGCCGGGAATCATGCGGCGGCGCAGGAACTGCAGCATCAGGCCGAAATCAAGCGGCGGCCGGTAGCCGAGCCGCAGGCGCAGGCCCTCGCCGGTCCGGGTTGCCACGCCGGGCAGGCGACGGATGGCGCCGGGCGGCATGCCGCAGCCGGCCAGGAAGGCGTCGTTGAAGCGGCGCAGGCTGTTGAACCCTGCAGCGAGCGCGACATCGGTGACCGGCAGGCGGGTTTCGGTCAGCAGCTGCTTGGCCTGCAGCAGGCGCTGGTTGCTGTGAAGCTGCAGTGGAGTCACGCCCAGCGCGGCCACGAACACGCGCTGCAGCTGGCGCGCGCCGACGCCGACCCGTTCGGCCAGCGCGGCCACGCTGGCGTCCTGCAGGAAGCCTGCGTGGATCAGATCGAGCGCGCGACGGACCGTCTCCTGTTCCAGCCCCTGCTGGGCGGCGGGCGACAGCTCTGGACGGCAGCGCAGGCACGGCCGGTAGCCCGCGGCTGCAGCGGTGGCCGCGTTGGCGTAGTAGGTCACATTGGACGGCTTCGGTGGCGGCGCAGGGCACACCGGCCGGCAATAGATCCCGGTGCTGCGCACGGCAGTGAAAAACGAGCCGTCAAAGCGCGCGTCGCGCGCCAGGCGGGCGCGTTCGCAGGTGGCAGTGTCGAGGGCGGCGGGCGAGGACATGGCCACAGTCTAGGCCGCAGGGCAGGGCGGGGCTCGCCATTTTCGGACATGGATGCCAGTGGCCGGTACCGATTCAGGAAGCGTTGTCGTCACACGCGGCGCAGGCTCTAGACTGGGGCCGTGTCCTCTTCCCGGTTCGATGGTTCATGTCGCCCAGATGGTGCCTGCCCCTGCTATGCCTCGCCCTCGCCTCATGCAGCAAGCTGGAGAATCCCGGCAACGTCACCGCCAATGAAGCGGCCACGCGTGCGCCCGGCGCTGATGGCGACCACATGGTATCGATCAACGTGGCCGATGCCCCGCGCCCCGTCGCCCCGCCTGCCGAGCGCGCTGATCGTCCGTGGCCGGCGGCATCGCTGGAAAACGGCGAAGCCTGGATCAGCTGCAGCACCGACTACGCCAGCGAGGGCGATGGCGAAGCGCTTCCCGGGCTGGACCGGACCGCGATCGAGCAGGCACTGCAGCCCTGCGTGGAGCGTGGCCTGCTGCGCGTCCGCTACAGCGGCAAGATCAACCCGGGGTTTGCCGAACTGAGCTGGCGCCTGGCCGTGGTGGCCGAACAACTCGGCATCCACAAGCGCATCCTGGACCTGGATTCCAGCGGCGGGCAGGTGGAGTCGGCGATCGTGGCCGGCGATGGCATCGGCGAATCGAACTGGACCATCTGGGTGCGCGAAGGGTCGATCTGCCACAGCGCCTGCGTGTTCGTGCTGGCAGCGGGTGACAATCGCCTGGTCTCGGGCAAGGTCGGCATCCATCGGATGATGCGGATCAGTTCGAAGGCCACCTCGCGCGCCGAACTCAACCGCGAACTGCACGAGGTGTACGACAACGTAAAGGACTACCTGCAGCGCAACGGCGTGGCGGTGGGCGTGGCCGACCTGATGATGACCGTGCCCAATCGCAGCCTGCGCCTGCTCAGCGCCGATGAACTGCGCCAGTACGGCCTGGACGGCACCAACGCGGTGCAGGACGACCTGGAGCGGATCAAGCAGATGCGCGCCTGCGGCGATGACTTCGTGCGCCGCAAGGATGCCTTCCTGGTGGCCTTCGACCAGCAGTGCAAACGCGAAGGCGCGGAACTGGATGCGGTCAACAGCTGTGGCCAGGCGCTGAAGAAAGACTATGGTTTCCCCGATGAGGTGTGCCCGTCGGACAGCCCCTTGTCGGAGATCGATGTGGCGACCCTGCCCCCTGCGCCGGGGGCCTCCCCGGCCGCCGATGGCGCCGCACAGGGGAGCCTGGGGATGGAGGCTTCCACGGCCGCAGAACGGCAGTCCGTGGACGCGCCGCCGGAGTCGTGAAGCCGCATCGCGAAGCTGGCGTAGACTGCGGACACTTCTCCTGAACAGGTAGTGTCCGATGAAGCGTTCGTTGATGGTGTTGTCCCTGCTGCTGCCGCTTACCGCAGGGGCCCAGCAGCCCCAGCCGGCCGCGCAGCCGGCGCCGCGACCTGCCGCCACGCCTGCGACGCCGGCTACCGCACCGGCCGCCGCACGGCCGGGCACGCCGGCCCAGCAGCTCACCCCGGCCCAGCAGGCCCAGCTGGACAAACAGAATGCCGAAATGAGCGCGGCTGCCCTGCAGGCCGTTCGCCTGGTCGATGGCGGACAGGCCGCACAGCTGTGGGATGGCGCCTCGTCGGTGGCACGCAAGGCAGTTGCCCGCGATGCGTTCGCCAAGCAGGTCGCCGCTGATCGCGCTCGCCTCGGCGCGCTGGTCGGCAGGGGCCAGCCGAGCATCAGCCGGGTCCGCTTCAATGCCGGTGCGGCGGTGCCTGAAGGCCTGTACCTCAACGTGACCTACCCGACCCGTTTCGAGAAGAGCGCACAGCCGGTACGCGAACTGGTCAGCTTCCGCCTGGATGAAGACCGCGTCTGGCGTCTTGCCGGCTACAGCGTCCGCGCGCCGGGGACCTGAGCGATGGCCATCGAACTGCAGATGCTGGCCTGGGCCGGTGTGCTCGGGCTGGCGCAGGTGATGCTGGCCGCTGCGGCGATCACCCGCGAGCGGGGCACGCGCTGGAATGCCTCGGCCCGCGATGGCCAGGCGCCGCCGCCCGGGCTGCTGGCGGGGCGCCTGCAACGCGCGCAGGCCAACTTCCTGGAAACCTTCGCGGTGTTCGCCGCTGCTGCCATCGCGGTGGTGGTGGCGGGCAGGCAGGACAGCAGTACGGCATTGGCGGTGCAGCTGTATTTCTGGGCGCGACTGGCCTACGTGCCGTTGTATGCGGCCGGCATCCCTTACGTGCGCAGCCTGGCATGGGTGGTGTCGCTGGTCGGCATCCTGATGCTGCTGTGGGCCCTGCTGTGAGCCGTCACCGCGGCGCCTGATCCAGATCAAGGCGCCGCGCGTGCCGGCATCGCTATGCTGGCGCTGGACATGGAACCGGAGAGCAGCAGCATGCGCGGCACGGATGTGGTGGTGGTGGGCGCAGGCCCGGCTGGACTCTGCTTTGCGCGCGCATTGGCAGGCAGCGGGTTGCAGGTCACCCTGGTCGAACCGCAGCCGCGCCAGGCGCTGGCCGAAGCGGCCTTCGATGGCCGCGAAATCGCGCTGACCCATGCCTCGCGCCAGGTCCTGCAGGACCTGCAGCTGTGGCAACGGCTGCCTGCCGCGGAAATCGCCGAACTGCGCGACGCGCGGGTGCTGGATGGGCGCTCGCCGTTCGCGTTGACCTTCGCCAGCGACCGACGCAGCGGCGATCCGCTGGGCTGGCTGGTGCCCAATCACCTGATCCGCCGCGCGGCGTGGGATGCCGTCCAGGACCAGCCGGGCCTGGAGTTGCGCGACGGACGCAGGGTACAGGGCGCGCGTGCGGTCGATGGTGGCCAGCAGGTGCTGCTCGACGACGGCAGCATCGTGCAGGCACGGCTGGTGGTGGCGGCTGACAGCCGGTTCTCTTCCACCCGGCGCATGCTGGGGATCGGTGCGCGCCTGCAGGACTTCGGCAAAACGATGCTGGTGTGCCGGATGCAGGTCGAGCGCGACCACCACCACACGGCGTGGGAATGGTTCGGCTATGGCCGCACCATGGCGCTGCTGCCGCTCAACGACGGTTTGGCATCGGCGGTGGTCACCCTGCCGCCGCGGCAGGCCGAGGCGCTGCTGGCGAAGGACGGTGCCGCGTTCGGTGAAGCGGTCAGCGGGTTCTTCGAACACCGGCTGGGCCACATGCACCCGGTTACTACGCCGCAGGCATATCCGCTGGTGGGCGTATATGCCGAACGCTTCATCGCCGCCGGGGCGGCGCTCATTGGTGATGCGGCGGTGGGCATGCATCCGGTGACCGCACATGGGTTCAACCTGGGCCTGGCCAGCCAGCAGCGGCTTGCCCGGCTGGTCGTCGCGCAACAGGCGCGGGGGGCCGATATCGCCGATGCACGCATGCTCGCGCGCTACCAGCGCGAGCACCGGGTGGCCTCGCGCGCGCTGTACGAAACCACCAACGCCATCGCCCGGCTCTACACCGATGATCGCGTGCCGGCGCGGCTGGTGCGCGCGGCCGGGCTCCGCATCGCGCAGGGCGTGCGCCCGTTCCGCCGGTTGATCGCCCACCGGCTTACCCAGCCCGTGGCAGGGTAGGAGCCGGCCACGAACCCAGCTGTGCCGGGATTACTCGGCTTCGGGTGGCAGCGCCAGCACGCGGATCACGCTGTCATTGAATTCCACCTGCTGGCCCGCGCGGATCTTGCAGGCCTTGCGCAGTTCGACGGCCCCATCGACCAGCACGAGGCCTTCGCTGATGGCCATCTTGGCTTCGCCGCCACTGCTGACCAGGTCGGTCAGTTTGAGCAGCTGCTTCAGCTCGACGTACTCGCCGTCGAGGTCGAATTCAAGGATCTGCATGGGGTCTTCCTGGAATGAATGGCGCCCATTGTGAGGCAGGCGCGGGCCCCACGCACCGGTCCGGGAGGGGCGGACAGGCGGACGGCGATGACACGCCGTGCACGTCGTTCATGCAAGGTGCTGTAAGCTATGCACTCGAAAAAGCGCCGGGGCACGCGTCAGAAGGGCGCCCTAAGCGCAAAATACCCCCCTTTTTTCGCCTGCCACGTTCGTGGCAGTGCCTTCGGAGTTCCCCATGTCCCAAGATACCCAGGCGCCGCTGCAGTTCGCGCAGCTCGGCCTTTCCGAGCCCGTGATGCAGGCGGTTGCCGCCGTCGGTTACGAAACCCCCTCGCCGATCCAGGCCGCCACCATCCCGGCGATGCTGGAAGGCCGCGACGTGCTGGGCCAGGCCCAGACCGGCACCGGCAAGACCGCTGCGTTCGCCCTGCCGGTACTGTCCAACATCGACCTGCAGCAAAGCAAGCCGCAGGCCCTGGTGCTGGCGCCGACCCGCGAACTGGCGATCCAGGTCGCCGAGGCCTTCCAGACCTATTCCTCGAAGATCGCCGGCTTCCGCGTGCTGCCGGTGTACGGCGGCCAGCCGTATGCCACCCAGTTGTCCGCGCTGCGTCGTGGCGTGCACATCGTGGTGGGCACCCCCGGCCGCGTCATCGACCATCTGAACCGCGGCACCCTGGATCTGTCCGAGCTGAAGACGCTGGTGCTGGACGAAGCCGATGAAATGCTGCGCATGGGCTTCATCGACGACGTCGAAGCGGTGCTGAAGAAGCTGCCGGAGAAGCGCCAGGTCGCGCTGTTCTCGGCCACCATGCCGCCGGCCATCCGTCGCATCGCCCAGACCTACCTGAAGGATCCGGCCGAAGTCACCATCGTCAACAAGACGACCACCTCGGCGAACATCCGCCAGCGTTACTGGTGGGTAAGCGGCATGCACAAGCTGGATGCGCTGACCCGCATCCTGGAAGTCGAGCCGTTCGATGCGATGATCATCTTCGCCCGCACCAAGGCCGGCACCGAAGAGCTTGCCGGCAAGCTGCAGGCCCGTGGCCTGGCCGCCGCCGCCATCAATGGCGACATGCAGCAGGCCCAGCGTGAGCGCACCATCGCCATGCTGAAGGAAGGCAAGCTGGACATCCTGGTCGCCACCGACGTGGCCGCGCGCGGCCTGGACGTGGAACGCATCAGCCACGTGCTGAACTACGACATCCCGTACGACACCGAAAGCTATGTGCACCGCATCGGCCGTACCGGCCGTGCCGGCCGCAGCGGTGAGGCGATCCTGTTCGCCACCCCGCGCGAAAAGGGCATGTTGCGCCAGATCGAGCGCGCCACCCGCCAGCCGATCGAAGAAATGCAGCTGCCCAGCGTGGAAGCGGTCAACGACAACCGCGTCAACAAGTTCACCGCGCGCATCAGCGAAACGCTGGGCCAGGGCGGACTGGACTTCTACCGGCAGCTGCTGGAGCGCTTCGAAGGCGAGAACAACGTGCCGGCGATCGACATCGCGGCCGCGTTGGCCAAGATGATGCAGGGTGATACCCCGTTCCTGCTGCAGCCGCCGGTGCGTGCGCCGCGCGAAGAACGTGCCCCGCGCGAGCGGTTCGAGCGCACCGACCGTCCGGAGCGGAATGATCGCTTCGATCGCGGCGAGCGCCCGAAGTTCGACCGCGCCCCGCGCGCCGAAGGCGAAGGTTTCCAGGAGCGTCCGCGCCGTGAGATGCCGCCGCGCGGTGCACCGGAACAGGGCATGGAAACCTTCCGTATCGAAGTGGGCCACCAGCATGGCGTGAAGCCGGCCAACATCGTCGGCGCGATCGCCAACGAAGCCGGGCTGGAAAGCCGTTTCATCGGGCGCATCGACATCCACGACGGTTTCTCGGTGCTCGACCTGCCGATCGACATGCCGCAGGACGTGCTGACCCACCTGAAGAAAGTCTGGGTGTCCGGCCAGCAGCTCAACATGCGCCGCGTGGAGCCGGGCGAGGACATCAGCCAGGCACCACGCGCCCCGTCCAAGCCGCGTTTCGACAAGGGCGGTCCGCGCCGCAGTGGTCCGGGCGCCCCGGGCGGCAATGATCGGCCGCCGCGTCGCGAAGGCTTCAAGCCGCGTGGTCCGCGCAACGTCTGATCCGCACGTGATCTGATGAATACAACGCCAGCCTCCGGGCTGGCGTTTTTTTTGTCCCGGGACAGGCATCCGGCCAGCGTTGGGCGGTCTACCGGGGGTGCAGACAGCGCCGATTCCAGCGTGCATGATGCGCAGGCAGCAAGCAGGATCTACCACGGATTCGGGGGGTTCCAGGTATGGTTGAGGCCGGTGCGGGGACGCGGCAGCGTGCAAGGGCACGCGGCCTGACACTGCGCTTTGCGCTGCTCACCGGCATGGCGGTCGGCCTGGTGGGCATCTCCGCGCTCATCCAGGAACTGCAGGCTGCCTCTACCGCCTGGATCGTCGGCCAGAGCCACTGGTCGCGTGCCCAACAGCAGGCGGTCGCCTCGCTGCACCGGTATCTGGAAAGCGGCCACGCGACGGATCTGCAGCAGGCACGTATGCAGCTCGACGTGCCGCTGGCTGATCTGCAGGCCCGCCTGGCACTGGAGCAGCAACCGCCGGATACCCATGCAGCCCGCGCGGCGTTCCTGCGCGGTGGAAATGCACGCGGCGATGTGAACCGGCTGATCCTGTCCTACCGCTACGGGCGCGACCTTGCCTATTTCCGCCAGGCCTCGCAGCTGTGGCGGGAAACCGATTCGCCGCTGCTGGAAATCGCCGCGATAAGCGACGAACTGGAGCAGCGGCTGTCCGGGGGGGCCATCCCGGCCCAGGACGCGGTGCGGTATGAGAGGCGGCTGCAGCAACTGGACCTGCAGCTGCAGGACACGGCGCGCCGATTCTCGCTGGCGCTGGTGAACATGTCCGCGCTGGTGCGCATGACGACCCTCGTCGTCGGCGCGCTGTCGGTGGTGGCGATCGCGATCGTGGCGGTGCTGCTGGCCCGGCGTGTACGCATCGACCTGATGGAACAGGAGACGCGCTTCCGTGCGGCCTTCTACCAGGCCAGCGTGGGCATGCTGAAAATCGACAGCGGCGGAGGCCTGATGGAGGTCAACCAGGCCCTGTCCGATCTGCTGCAGCGACCCCGCGAGCAGCTGGTGCACATGCACCTGCGCCAGCTGCTGGCCGAAGGAGAGCTGGTACTGGACGGCGAGGGGGAGATCGACTGGCCCCGTCAGCTGGAGGCCGGCGAGCTGCGCTTCCTGCGCGCCGATGGCAGCCTGATGTGGGGGCGTTGGAGCGGCACCGCTGTCCACCGTGGCAAGCAGGGCACGTCGATCTTCGCCATCGTCGAGGATGTCACGCAGAACCACGTGTTGGCCCGGCAGGTGCAGCACCATGCCAGCCACGATGTGTTGACCGGCCTGATCAACCGCCGCGAGATCGAACGGCAGCTTGAACTGGCGTTGCAGCAGGTGCGCGACGACGGCGGCGTGCACGCGCTGTGCCATCTCAACCTGGACCACTTCAAGCTGGTCAATGAAGCGGTCGGGCACGCGGCAGGTGACCAGATGCTGCGGGCCTTCGCCGAACACCTCAAGGGGGCGGTGCGCGAAGGGGACTGGGTCGGCCGGCTGGGAGCGGACGAGTTCGCGCTGTTTCTCGCCCGCGCGAGCCAGGAGGAGGCACGGCGGGTCCTGCAGCGCGTGATCCGCACGCTGGGCCAGGCCAGCATCGAGTTCGGCGACGACACGCTGAAGATCAGCTGTAGCGTGGGCGTAGTCGAAGTACGCGCCGATACGCCGGACGTGAACTGGTTGATGGGCGCGGCCGACAGCGCCTGCTACGCCGCCAAGCAGGGCGGGCGCAACCGGGTGCACTGTTTCAACGAAGACCGGCTGGCGTTGGACGAGCACCGCGGCGAGGCCGAACGGCTGCGTCGGGTCAGCCACGCCATCGCCGATGGCCGGATGCTGCTGTATGCACAGCGTATAGCGACCGTCGGCGAGCCGGACTACCTGCATTACGAGGTGCTCGTGCGCATGCGCGATGAGCAGGGCGTGTTGCACGGTCCGGGCGAGTTCATCGGCGCCGTTGAACGCTATGGCATGGGGATGTCGCTGGACCGCTGCGTGCTGTCCATGTTGTTCCGCCACCTGCAGGTCTGTCCGGCGCACGTGGCGCGGCTGGGTCTGTGCAACGTCAACGTTTCGGCGCAGTCGATCGCCGAGCCGAGTTTCCTGACCTTCGTCAACGACCTGCTGGAACGCAACCGCACGCTTGCCAAGCGGCTGTGCTTCGAGATCACCGAAACGGCGGTGATCAGCAACCTGGCCCAGGCGCGGGAATTCATCGATGCAGTGAAGGCGCGTGGCTGCCGCATCGCCTTGGATGACTTCGGCTCGGGGCTTTCCTCCTTTGCTTACCTGCGGCAGCTGTCGGCGGACCTGCTGAAGATCGATGGAACCTTCGTGCGCGACATGCTGACCGACCCGGTCAGCCGTGCCACCGTGCGCGCCATCGCCGCGCTGGGGCGCGAACTGCAGCTGGAGGTGATCGCCGAGTGGGTGGAAACTGAAGAGCAGGCGGCGCAGCTGGTGGAGATGGGCGTGCAGGGATTGCAGGGCTATGCGATCGAACGTCCGCAGCCGCTGGAGCGGATCACCCAGACCGCCCTGCACCCGGTGCGGCATGGCACCCAGGGGAAGTGGCTGGGTCGCGGTTGAAGCGTGTCGTCGCTCCCGCGCGCGTCGGCGGTCCGGCGTGAAATCGGCCGGGCTGCGATAATCTCCCGACACGGATGGCAAGCAGGCGGGTGTTGCGTGGGGAGCACGAGGGTACGTTCGGGCCGCTGGAACAGGGGCGGGTGGGTGCTGGCTGCAGTGCTGCTTTCCAGCCTGCTGTCGTTGTGCAATGCCATCGCCGCACCGCAGCCGGTGCGCGACTACCTGCTGCTGGGCGAGGCGACCGACGAGCCGACGCCACATCGCGCGTGTGAGGGCTACATGCTGCGCGGACAGCGCCAGCAGCTGGATATCCCCGCGCCGGAGGGCGGATGGTCCGGCCAGCCGCAGGCCTTGGACGTGTTCAATGTCTTCGCCGGGGAGGTATCCATCCGTCATGGTGACCGTGAGATCTGCGGCAACATGGGCGATGCGCGTACGCGTGACTCGCGGTTCCGCGCGGGCATCGGCATGGTGACCGTCCCCCGCGCTGGAAGCCGCGAGCCGATCCACGTGTCCTGGGCGACCCCGCTGAAGGAGCGCTGGGGCCCCACGCTGCGGCTCGGCGCGCCCAGCCCGGTGCAGCAGCGTGATACCGCCCGGCTGCTGGTGCGTACCGCCTGCGTGGCGGTCGCGCTGGCGCTGGCGCTGTCGTCCCTGATGGGATTTTTCACCTCCCGTGACCGCATTTTCCTGATGTACGTCGGTGCCTGCGCTGTGTTCGTGCTGTGGCAGGCGGTGCTGGGGGGACTGAGCGGGTATCCCGAGCCATGGTTCCCGATCGGGGTGGACAGTGCCTGGTGGCTGGTAGGCCTGACCGCCTGCGCACAGGCCGTGCTGCTCCCGATGCTGTGGCGACTCAATGCAGGTCATCGCGCCTGGCCGCGTTCGCGTGGCGTGGTGTCGGCCGTGGGTTGCGCCTTGTTCGCGGTGGCGCTGCTGGTGCCCTGGATGGACTGGACGTTGCTGGGCTGGACGTCGGATGTGCTGGAGGCGGCCCATTTCGCCGGCTGCGTGGCGGCCCTGCTGGCGGGGGTGTGGGCATGGTCGCGCAACGACCGCTGGGCCAGTATCGGGTTGGTCGCGCTGGCACCGTTCCTGGTGATGATCGTGGCCGACCTGGCGCGCGCCCAGTGGCTGCTGGCCCATCGTGTCGAAGCCCTGCAGCTGGCGGTGACCTGGTTGCTGATGATGGCCGCCTATGCGCTCAACCAGCGCCTGGGCAACCTGCGCGAACAACGTGACGAGATGCGCCAGCTGGCCGACACCGATTACCTGACCGGCCTGCCCAACCGGCGCGCCGGGCTGCGCGAGCTGGGCGTGCAGATCGAACGCGCACGTGCCGAGGGCGCACCGCTGGTGATCGGTTTCCTCGACATCGACCTGTTCAAGGAAATCAACGATCGCCACGGCCACGATATCGGCGATGCGGTGCTGCAGGCGGTTGCCGGGGCCCTGCGCGGCGCCCTGCGAGGCCGTGACGAGGTGTTCCGGATGGGCGGGGAGGAGTTCCTGCTGCTGTTGCCGGGCGCTCCGCGCGATGTTGCCGCGGCGAGGCTGCAGCAGGTGGGGCGCCGGATCACCGAGGCCGGGATGGCGCTGCAGGTGGACGGCCTGGCACTGACCGCCAGCATCGGCCTGGCCCAGTGGCGGCCCGACCACGATGACCTGGCCGCACTGCTGCGCCGGGCCGACCATGCGATGTACGGCGCCAAGCGCGCGGGGCGTGACCGGGTGATGGATGGCGAGCAGCTGGACGCGGTGCGCCCGCTATGAACGGATGCCGTGGGCACGACAATGCCGGATAATGGGGGCATGACCATCCGCATCAACAAATACATCGCCGAAACCGGCTTCTGCTCCCGTCGCGAGGCCGACCGGCTGATCAGCGACCGCCGCGTCACTGTCAATGGACGTCCCGCCGGTACCGGCGCGGTGGTCGGCGAGGAGGACAAGGTGCTGGTCGACGGCCAGCCCCTGCGCGCCCGCCAGGCCAGTCGCCCGGGCGGCCGCCGCCACGTCTACATCGTGCTCAACAAGCCGGTCGGGGTGACCTGCACCACCGAAAGTTCGGTGAAGGGAAACATCGTCGAGTTCGTCGGGCACGAGCAGCGCATCTTCCCGATCGGCCGGCTGGACAAGGATTCCGAAGGCCTGATCCTGATGACCAGCAATGGCGACATCGTCAACCAGATCCTGCGCGCGGAAAACGGCCACCAGAAGGAGTACCTGGTGGCGGTGAACAAGCCGGTGACCGACGAGTTCCTGCGCGCGATGGCGCGCGGTGTGCGCATCCACGACCAGATGACCCTGCCGTGCCGTACTTCGCGCATCGCCAAGTTCGGTTTCCGCATCACCCTGCAGCAGGGCCTGAACCGGCAGATCCGCCTGATGGCGGCCGAGTTTGGTTTCCGGGTGACCCAGCTGCGCCGCGTGCGAATCGACAACATCAAGATCGGCGCGCTCAAGCCGGGCCAGTGGCGCAACCTCAGCGAGCCGGAACTGCGCGGGCTGCTGCCGGGGCAGGTCGACTGGTAGGAAGGTCAGATCAGTTCGGGGTGCTGGACGGGGCGGCGACGGTTGAGCAGTGGATGCAGGAAGACCGCCCCGACGATGACGGCGACGCCGACGTAGAACCAGCCCGCCACCTCGTGCTGCTCACGCAGCAGCACCACCGCCAGGATCACCGCGTACACCGGCTCCAGGTTGGTCACCAGCTGCACGGTGTAGGCGCTGAGGTGGCGCAGCGCGACCAGCGCCAGCGCGAACGGCAGCAGGGTACAGAAGCCGGCCAGCACCAGCAGCAGGATGCCGTCGTGCAGGTCCGGCAGCACCCACAGCGGGCTGGCCAGGGCGGGCAGCAGGAACGGCATCAGCGGTGCCAGCAGGGTCAGGGTCAGGGTGCCGGCGCCCAGTTCCAGCGCGGTGACCGTCAGCGGATCGGCATGGCTGACCATGCGTTTGTTGAGTGAACCGAACACCGCCACCAGCAACGCCGACATCGCGCCCACCAGCACCCCCAGGCGCATGCCTTCGGGCACCCCGCCCACCACCAGCGCCACGCCGGGCAGCACCGCGATGCCGAACAGCAGTTCGCGCAGCTGGAATGGTCGCTTGGCCACCCAGGGTTCGATGATGGAGGTGAACACCGGGGCCAGCGCGATGCAGGTGGCGGCGACCGAGGCATTGGCCAGCTTCACCGCGCCGTAGAAGGTGAGCCAGTGCAGCGCGACCAGCGCGCCGATGCCGGAGTAAGCCGCAACCACCGGCCAGGGCATGTTGCGCAGGCCCCGCCACACCCGCGGCAGCAGTGCCAGCATGGCCACCACCAGCAGCATGCGCCACCACACCAGCGGCAGCGCGGGCAGGGTGATCAGCTTGCCAAGGATGGCCGTGATGCCCCACAGCAGCACGCAGAAATGGATCTGGAAAAGGGCTTTGCGGGTATCGGGGCTGCTCATCGCGGTATTGTGCGGCAAGCCAGCGTCGGCGGCGATGGGTCAGCGTGTGTCGCAGCGCTGCTGCAGGGCGATGGCGGCCGCCGGGTTGCGTCGCTTGCCCACACCGATGCACAGCAGGTAGACCTCGCGCGGCGTCGGATCGGCTGGCGGTGTGATCAGCGGAAGATCTTCGCCCGCGCTGCCTTGTGCCCATGCCTGCGCGCGCGCGGCCCAGCGTTGCTGGAGCGGGGCAGGCAGGCCGGCACGGAGGCGCGCTTGGCTGCGCTTGATCCGGGCGTAGACGAAGTCGGCGCTGAGGTCGCCGTGCAACGGGGCCTCGTCGCTGTCTTCGATGACCAGGGCAATGTTGTGGGTGCGTGCTGCCTGCACCAGCGTGGCATTCACTGCTGCGGGGTTGCGTACCTCCAGCGCGTGCTGCAGCGGCACGCCCTGCAGGGTGGCTGGCAATGATTGCATGAACTCCGCCAGCGCGCCGGCATCGGCCTTGTGAGTGGGGGCGAACTGCCACAGCAGCGGGCCCAGGCGTTCACCCAGGCCCAGCGCAGCCTGCAGGAATGGCTGCGCGGCCTCGGCAACGCCGGACAGGTCGCGCCGCTGCACCAGGTAACGCGGGGCCTTCATCGAAAAACGGAAGCCTGGCGGTGTCTGCGCGGCCCACTGCGCGCACTGTGCCTGGGTCGGCGTGCGGTAGAACGTACCGTTGATTTCGATGCAGCGCAGGGCATTGCTGGCGAACGCCAGTTCCTCGCGCTGTGGCAGTCCCTCCGGATAGAACACGCCACCGCGCCACTCCGGGAATACCCATCCTCCGATGCCGCAACGGATCGGCGCCGAGGTCGAACTACCTTTGGTCTTTCCACCTGTCTCCATCCCACCCCTCCTTTGGCACGGGGAAGGCTGCACCGCCGGCCGTTACCATCATGAGAATTCCCGGCGCGCCTGCTCGGCGCGACCATCCACTCTGGAGAACGTGCGTGATGAAGACCCTGATCGGAGGCGCCATGCTGCTGGCCTTTACCACCCTGGCGAGCGCGGCGACTCCGGCCTCGTTGCAGGATCTGGATGCCACGGTGGAGCGGGTACGCGCGCGCTTCGACGTGCCGGGCATCGCGGTGGCCGTGGTCAAGGACGGCAAGGTGGTGCTGGAGCAGGGCTGGGGCGTGCGCGAGCAGGGCCGCCCGGAGCCGGTGCGGGCCGATACGCTGTTTGCGATTGCCTCCAACACCAAGGCGTTCACCGCGCTGTCGCTGAACCTGCTGGCCGAAGAAGGCAAGCTGAAAATGGACGACAAGGTGGTCGACCACCTGCCGTCGTTCCGCATGTCCGATCCGTTCGTGACCCAGCAGATGACCCTGCGCGACCTGCTCTCGCACCGCAGCGGGCTGGGCCTGGGCGCCGGTGACCTGCTGTTCTGGCCGACCACCGGCTACAGCAACGCCGAGGTGGTGGAACGGCTGGGCAGGGTGCCGCTGAAGGGCGGCTTCCGCGAACGCTATGCCTACGACAACATCCTGTACGCGGTGGCGCAGCAGGTGGTCGAGAAGGTCTCCGGACAGTCCTATCAGGACTTCCTGCAGCGACGCATCTTCGACAAGGTCGGCATGGCCGGCACCCGCTACAACGCTGACCACCTGCGCCCCGGCGACAACGCCGCGGTCGGCCATGCCAAGTTCGATTTCAAGGACCTGCGCACGGTGGCACCGCTGACCTGGCAGAACAATGCCGGCGCCGGTGGCATCTACTCCAGCGTGCATGACATGGCGCGCTGGATGCAGGTGCAGTTGGCGCAGGGAACGCTGGCCGACGGCAGTGCGCTGTTCACAGCGAAGAGCCAGCAGCAGATGTGGCAGATGATCACCCCGCAGGTGGTGGCCGAGCCGGCGGTAGCGGAACTGGCGCCGGCACGGCCGAACTTCGCCGGCTACGCCGAAGGCTGGAGCCTGAGCGATTTCCGCGGCCGCAAGCTGGTATGGCATACCGGCGGTTGGCCGGGCATGGTGTCCCGGGTGACGCTGGTGCCCGGCGAGAACCTGGGCGTGGTGGTGCTGACCAACCAGGAAGCCGGCGCGGCCTTCAATGCCATCACGCTGAGCGTGCTCGATGCTTATCTGGGCGGTGACCGGCATGACTGGGTGGACGCCTACGGCAAGGCCGTGGACAAGAGCCGTGACAAGGCCGACGCGGCCTGGGCCAAACACCAGGCGGCACGCACCGCGCACACCACACCATCGTTGGCCCTGGAGCGGTATGCCGGTCGCTACCGCGACCGCTGGTACGGGGACATGCACATCACCGCCAACGGCAAGGCGCTGCGGCTGCGGTTCGACAAGACCGCGCAGCTGTTCGGCACGCTCGAACACTGGCAGCACGACACCTTCATCGTGCGCTGGGACGACCGTTCGCTCAATGCCGACGCCTTCGTCAACTTCAGCCTGGACCCGGACGGGAAGGTTCGCGAGGTACGCATGCAGGCGATCTCCGAGCTGACCGACTTCAGTTTCGACTTCCAGGATCTGTTGTTCGTGCCGCAGGAATGAGGTTGGCGTGGACGATGGCCAGCGGCCGTCACTACCCGATATGCCTACGGTGGGATAATCCACCGGTTATCCCGTTGTGAGCGACTGTGATGTTCCGCTGGTTTGAATCCCTGATCCCGGTCTTCCCGCCGGTGGACAAGCGCATGCCGCCGCGCAGCGTGTTCAAGTTCTACCTGTTCTACCTGCGCCCGGTGTGGCCGGTGCTGCTGGCCACGCTGGTCGCCGGCCTGCTGTTGGCACTGGTGGAAGTGGCGATGTTCGACTTCCTCGGCCGCATCGTGGACATGGTCGCCGAGCAGCCCGGTGCCGGGTTCTTCCAGCGCCACGCATCGGACCTGCTGTGGATGGTGGCGGTGTGCGTGGTCGCCCGGCCGGTGCTGGTCGGGCTGCACAACCTGCTGGTCAACCAGGCCATCGTGCCGGGCCTGAGCAACCGCTCGCGCTGGCTGATGCACAACTACGTGGTGCGCCAGAGTCTGACCTTCTTCCACAACGATTTCGCCGGCAGCGTGGCCAACCGCGTGATGCAGACCGGCACCTCGCTGCGCGAATCGGCGGTGCAGATGGTCGATTCGCTCTGGTACATCGTGGTCTACACCGGCACCGCGCTGTTCCTGTTCGCCCAGGCCGACTGGCGGCTGATGATTCCGCTGGTGCTGTGGATGCTGGCCTACGCGGTGATCATGGTGTACTTCGTGCCGCGTGCGAAGGAGCGCGCCTGGATCGCCTCCGAAGCGCGTTCCAAGGCGATGGGCCGCATCGTCGATGGCTATACCAACATTCCGACGCTGAAATTGTTCGCCCACGGCGGACGCGAGCAGGCCTACGTCGCCGAATCCATCCAGGAGCTGGCCGAGAAGCATCGCCGGCAGACGCGCATCACCAGCGGGATGGACCTGACCATCGCCATCGTCAACGGGTTCCTGATCGCCGGCACCTGCGGACTGGCGCTGTGGCTGTGGAACGATGGGCTGATCACGGTCGGTGCGATCACCCTGGCCACTGGCCTGGTCATCCGCATCCACAACATGTCTGGTTGGATCATGTGGACCATCAACGGCATTTTCGAGGACATCGGCACGGTGCAGGATGGCATCACCACCATTTCCCAGCCGTTGACGGTGCAGGATCGCGATGACGCCGTACCGCTCAAGGTGAGTGCCGGTGGCGTGCATTTCCAGGATATCCACTTCCACTACGGCAAGCGCGGTGGGGTGATCGCAGGGCTGGACCTGCAGGTGAAGCCGGGCGAGAAGATCGGCCTGGTCGGGCCGTCGGGCGCGGGCAAGTCGACCCTGGTCAACGTGCTGCTGCGTCTGTACGACCTGGAGAGCGGACGCATCCTGATCGACGGGCAGGACATCGCCGGTGTCACCCAGGAAAGCCTGCGCGGGCAGATTGGCGTGGTCACACAGGATACGTCGCTGCTGCATCGTTCGATCCGCGACAACCTGTTGTACGGACGTCCCGAAGCCTCTGAAGTCGAGCTGCGTGCGGCCGTGGCCAAGGCGCGTGCCGATGGCTTCATCGATTCGCTGGTCGATGCCCAGGGGCGGCAAGGCTACGACGCGCTGGTGGGCGAGCGCGGGGTGAAGCTGTCAGGCGGGCAGCGGCAGCGCATCGCGATCGCGCGGGTGCTGCTGAAGGACGCGCCGATCCTGGTGCTGGACGAAGCGACCTCCGCGTTGGATTCGGAGGTGGAAGCGGCGATCCAGGACAACCTGGACGAGCTGATGGGCGGCAAGACGGTGATCGCCATCGCGCACCGGTTGTCGACCATCGCGCGGATGGACCGGCTGGTGGTGATGGACCAGGGGCGCATCGTGGAAACCGGCACGCATGCCGAACTGGTGGCGGCCGGCGGTCTGTACGCGCGGCTGTGGGCGCGCCAGACCGGGGGCTTTGTGGCCGCCGACGGATGATCGGTAGCGCCGAGCCGTGCTCGGCGAGCGCAGCGGGCCGTTAACGGAGAGATAGCGCCGAGCCACGCTCGGCGCTACCGGATGCAGCGCTTACTCGATCGGCTGGTCCAGCATCAGCTGGCGCGCGAAACGCACCGGCGGGGCGCCGTAGGACAGCATCTTGTCGTGGTACGCCTTCAGGTTGAACTGGTCGCCCAGTTTTTCCTGCGCGGCCTTGCGCGTGTCGAAGTGTTCCTGCGCACCGACGAAGTAGGTCGGCAGCTGCGCGGAGGTCAACTGTGCGCGCACCCACTTGCCCGACGCTTCGCTTTCCTGCTGGAACGCATCGTGGGTCATCAGGTGCATCGCCTGTTCGCGCGTCCAGTTGTCCACGTGCACGCCCTGGTCCAGGATCGCGTTGGAAATGGTGCGCAGGTAGAACTTCAGCTGCACCAGGTGGAACAGCGGATCGTTATCCAGGTAGCCCTGTTCCTGCATCATGCGTTCGGTGTAGACCGCCCAGCCTTCGGCGAACAGGCCCGAGCGCAGCACCGCACGCAGCGTGGAGGGGAGCTTGGCCGAATGCCAGCCTTCCAGGTAGTGGCCCGGGGTGCCTTCGTGGATGCTCAGCAGGTGGATCATGCGGGAGTTGTACTCGCGCAGGAACGAGTCGACCTGCTTGTCGTTCCAGTCATCCGGAATCGGCGAGACCGCGTAGAAGGTCTTCAGGTTCTTGTCCAGCGGACCGGGCGAATCACAGTAGGCCACGGCCACGCCGCGCTGGAATTCGGGCATCAGGATGATGTCCACCGGCGCATCGGGCAGGGTCATCAGGTCATGCTCGCGCACGAACGCGGTGGACTGGTCCAGTGCGGCCTTGGCATCTTCCACAACCTTGTCGCGGGCCGGCTTGTCGGCGTAGGCCAGTTCCAACGCGGCTTCGATCGCCTTCTGCTGTTGCTCGTCGCTCGGGTTGGCCGGCATCTGCGGTGCGCCCGGCTTGTCCTTCAGCACGGTCTGGGCGATGCCATACATGTCCTGGCGCACGCGCTTGAGTTCGGCACGTGCACGCTCACCGATCTCCTGCCGCGACAGCGAGGAGTTCAGCGCGAACTTCAGCTTCTGGTCGTACAATTCGGCGCCGACGCGGAACTCGCCCTTGGCATTGGGCACCAGGGTCTTGTCCAGCCACTGCTGCTGCTCGTCCACGGCCTTCTTCAGGCCGTCGATGGCGGCCTGCAGGCGCTGCTGGTCGGCCTGCGGCAGTTCGCCGATGTGCGGGGTGATGAAGGTATCGACGATGCTGAGGATGCCGCGGTTCTGCTTGGCCACCGTTTCGGCATGAATCTTCGGCACGCGTGCCGGATCCAGGTTCTCACGGGCCTGGGCGAAGATCGCCGGGATCTTCTCCATGCGCGCGGTAGCCGACTTCAGGCGCTCGGGCAGCGGGGCGAACTCACGCGCCATCAGGCCGTAGATCGCGCTGCCTGCCAGGCCGTTGTACATCTGCGGATCCCACTTGGACGACTGCAGCACTTCGGCATTCCAGATATCCGACTGCAGCTGGTTGCGCAGGATCGCCGCATCCACCTGGTTTTCGCGGCCCAGCTTGGCCACGTCCATTTTCTCCAGCTCGGCGAGCAGGCCCTTGTAGGCGGTCAGCGTCTTCTGCTGGCCGGCGGCACTGAGGTCGTCGATCTCGCTGTCGAAGCGGTGGTCGCCGATCTGCGTGGCACCCACGGGCGAAAGCTGCATCCAGCTGTCCAGGGCACGCTTGGACAGATCGGCAAAGGCCGCATCGGCGGCGGCATCAGCGGCCTGCGCCGGCGCGGCGGCGGGCGGGGTGGCGGACGACGGGGCGTCGGCCTGCTGGCAGCCGCCGAGGGCAGCGATCAGGGCGAGGGCAAGGAGATGCTGGCGCATCGGAAATCCTGTCTTGGGGTCAATCGCCAAGCATAGGCCGGGGCCGTCGCCCTGTCTGCGTGCCAAAGGATTACCATCGTCGCATTCCAACGCAGGGACGGGACACAATGCACAAGGAAGCAAGGCGCCATCCGCGCTGGGTCGGCGCGCTGGCCATGCTGCTGACCCTGGCCGGCTGTGGCCAGCATGAGGCGGCGACCGATGCAGGTGCCGGTGCTGCCGACGCGGTGGTGTCGCCGGAAGGGGCGTCGCTGGCCTACGAACATGACCTGGACATCCGCCTGGATGCGGCGAAGATCGGACCGCGGGTCAAGCAGATCGCCGATGCCTGCCAATCCGCCCGTTTCGGCGACTGCGCGGTGCTGCAGGTGGGTCAGCAGGGCGGCGAGTACCCCAGCGGTTCGATCCGCGTGCGCATCGCGCCGAAGGGTGTGGAACCGATCATCGGATTGGCCGGGCAGGGCGGGGAGGTGTCCTCGCGCAACACCCACGCCGAAGACCTCGCCCAGCAGGTAGCGGATACCGCATTGGCGAAGGCGCGCCTGCAGAAGGAGCACGAGCGCCTGCTCGCCTACCAGGACAGCAAGGACATCAAGCTGGCCGACCTGCTGGTCATCACCCAGCGGCTGTCGGAAATCGAGGCGGGGGTGGAACAGGCCAACAAGGACGCGGCCCAGCAGCGTCGACGCATCGACACGCAGCTGGTGACGATGCAGTTCAACGCACCGTCCGGACAGCGCAGCCGCAATGAAATCGGCATGGCGCTGTCCGAATCCGGAGCGATCCTCACCACCAGTATCGCGTACCTGATACGGGCCATCGCCGCGCTGCTGCCGGTGCTGGTGATCGGCAGCATCGTCGGCTGGATCGGCCTGCGCCTGTGGCGCCGGCGACGTGCGCGCAGGGCGGGTTGACCCCGCCCCTTCAACCGCGCGGAATCAGCCCTCGTCGGTCTCGTATTCGACGAAGACATCCAGCTCCAGGGCGAGCTCCTGCACCGCATCGCGCACCTTCTGCGCGGTGCTTTCGTTGCCCACCTCCACTTCCAGTTCATGGCTGCCCGGACCAATGTCATCGGACAGGCCGGCCGAACTGGAATCGTCGTCGTCCATCTTCGGCATCAGGTCGTCGGTTTCCTCGACATGCTCGATACCTTCGATGCTCTGCAGCAGGTCGCTGATCGCACGCGCATCGTCTTCGGTTCCGGTAATTCGCAGTCGCAGCATGGCCATGGGGTTGTCCTGGTGGGAAACAGGACTCCAGCCTAGCCAGCCGGCGGAAAAGAGCGGGTGAGGGTGGAGCGGGGAACTTGCTCACGCTTCCTGTACGGCGCTGCACGGGCAGCGTGGCGGTCAGCCCGCGCCGCTGCGCGTCACCGCACCGGTACCGGGATGTTGCACAGATCGATGTGACCGGCCGGCCGTTTGTAGAAATCATCGACCCGGTTGCGTCGGGCTTCCACGGTATCGGCGAAGGTTTTCGAGTCGGTGCGCAGTACCTGGATCGGCGTGCGTTCGGCGGCGGGGACATCGCTGGCGCGGCGTATCGCGGTAATCGGTGTCCGCTGCTTCGGATCCGCGTAGAAGCCCATCGGCGCCGGTCCCCGTGGCAGGGCGCTGAGCAGTTCCATGCCCTTCAGTACGCGGCCGACCACGGTGATGTTGCGGTCCAGCTGGCGCGGCGACTGGCCGGTGACCACGTACAGTTCAGCGCCCACGCTGCTGTCTTCTTCGTTGTTGCGACCTGCGCCCAGCGCGCCATAGCAATGCGCCAGCCAGGTCCTGCCGTCCTTCATGTCCTGGCCGACCGGGAAGCCGTCGACGAAGCCGGTGCGCGACGCCCAGCCATCGCGATCGGGCAGCGGGCTGACCTTCAACCCCGCCGTGGCCCGTTCGAATTCGGCCGGCAGTTTCTTCTGCGCCGATCCCATCGGCCTGGCCTTGGCGGCATCGTCGGCGTCGGCATCGCCGAACTGCACCACGAAGTTGTCCTGGGACCGGTAGATGCTGGTGCCGTCCCAGAAATGTTCGTGGGCAAAGGTCTGGATGTTGGCCACGTGGCGCGGCGCGAACTGCGGCGCCAGCTCGATGATCACCCTCCCGGCCGGCAGGTCCATGTACAGCAGGTTGGCCGGGTCGGGCGTGCGCCAGTCGCGGTCGGGTGCGGTTTCCAGGATCTGCTGCGCGCTGCGGTAGGGCGTGGCCGCGGGGGCCAGCGAAGGCAGCAGGCAGGTGGCCAGGGCAAGCGCCAACAAGGCAGGGCGACGGTCCATGGTGAGCCTTTCAGGAAAGAGAGCCCGATCATGCGCGAGCCCACGGCTTCCTGCCAGCACCCGGCGCGGGTGCCGTAGGGGGCCGTGACCTCCGGCCTATTTCACTAGGTCGAACTCCGCACTAGTGTTCACTTCAACGTAGTGGAGATGCCGCCATGGTCGATGAAGAGATCCAGCTGAAGAAGTTCCAGAAGGAGCTCAGTGCGGGGACCGTGTCGCTGGCGCTGATGGCCGTGTTGGCCAAGGCACCGGAGCCGCTGTACGGCTACCTGATCGCCAAGGAACTGGAGCAGGTGGGTGAGGGCGTGCTGAGTGGCAAGCAGAGCGCCCTGTACCCGGTGCTGCGCAACCTGGAAGGGGCCGGCCTGCTGGAAAGCCACGTGGAGCCTTCCACCAGCGGCCCACCGCGACGCTACTACCGCATCACCGAGCAGGGACGTGCCGTGCTGGAGCAGTGGATCCAGGCCTGGCGTGCCACCCGCGATTCCGTCGATTCCGTTCTGGAGGGCGTACTGCAATGAACATCGAGCACACCATGGGCAGGACCCTGCCGGCGACCATTCCCGATTACCTGGCGCAGTTGCGCGCCGCGCTGCACGATGCCGATCCGGCGATGGTCCAGGACGCGCTGTACGACGCCGAGGAATACCTGCGTTCGGAACTGGCCGCGCAGCCGGGGCGCAGCGAGGGCGAGGTGATCGCCGACGTGGCCGGCAGCTACGGCGCGCCGGACGAGGTGGCCGACATCTACCGTGAAACCGAGTTGACGGTGAACCGCGCGCTGCGTACGCCGAAGACACAACTGGGCACCCGCGTGCCGACCGCCCCCGCAGTGGGCAGCGGCTTCGATGCGGTTCCGCCGGCGGCAGGCGCGGCGGCATCCGGTCCGGCCATCCCGGATCCGCCGCCGTCGCCACCGCGCTCGCTGGCGGCGCGATTCTTCGGCGTGGTAGTGGATCCGCACACCTACGGCGCGCTGTTCTACATGCTGCTTTCGCTGGCCACGGGCACCTTCTTCTTCAGCTGGGTGGTCACCGGCCTGTCGCTGTCGCTGGGCCTGCTGATTCTGATCATCGGTGTACCCGTGGCGGTGCTGTTCTTCGGCTCCATCCGCGGGCTGTCGTTGCTGGAAGGAAGGCTGGTGGAGGCGCTGCTGGGCGAACGCATGCCGCGTCGTCCGCGCTTCAGCGACCGCAGCCGCAGCTGGCTGCAGCGGATCGGCGACATGTTCACCGATGGCCGCACCTGGCTGACCCTGCTGTACTTCGTGCTGATGCTGCCGCTCGGCATCGCCTACTTCACCGTGGCAACGACGCTGCTGGCGCTGTCTCTGGCCTTGATCTGGTCACCGGTTGCGGTGTGGTTCCCGGGTGCCTACACCGGGGTGACCATCAATGGCCTGCCGCTGCTGGAAAGCGCATGGGCCACGCCGCTGCTGGCACTGGCTGGCGGGCTGCTGCTGTTCGGCACGCTGCACCTGGCGCGGGCGGTCGGCCGCATGCACGGCACCCTGGCCAAGCACCTGCTGGTGCGGTTGTAAGGGCGATAGGCCGGTAGCGCCGAGCCATGCTCGGCGAGCGCGCAGCGCGGCCTGTGTCAGCCACCACGATGCCGGATCGAAAAGCCGCCGAGCATGGCTCGGCGCTACCTTGGTTCAACGGTAGTGACGGCCGCTGGCCGTCAGCACCAACGCGGGCTGTCAGCTGGTTTTCCGCCGCAACGGGGTGACGTTGCTCTTCTTCTTCGGCTTCGCCGAGGCCGGTGCTTCGGCATTGGCGGCGAAGAAATCGCGCACCTTCGGGTACACCACTTCGCGCCAGCGACGGCCGCTGAAGATGCCGTAATGGCCGGCGCCTTCGACGATGAAATGCTCGCGGCGGTCTTCGAAGAAGCCTGCGGAAACGCACCGTCGTTCGTGACCTCCCGAACGGCGCTTAGGCAGATCGACACGTCTGTGCGCTGAATGCGCCGCAATCACTCGACCCTGACTGCGACGACGGCATCCCTCGAGTTTCTTCCGCAGCGGCAACTGGTCCATGGTCGCCACCCGGTTAAATGAAATCAGTTCTCAGCCACCGCTGCTGCATCGCTCTCCCGACCAGCCTCCTTGATCGAACTGAGCGTTTGAGCGAAATCTGCAAGCGCGCATGCAGCACTGATGTTCTCATCAGATCCGCCGCAGATGAGCGGCTAGTACAAGAAAATGCGGCGTCGACTACGCCGTATCCGCCGATTAAATAAAGGACTGATTAATGACAACTCTGGATGTGGCGACCATTCCAACCCTCAGCTTTGAGGTCGGACTCTGCGGGTGCTCGCAGGTGGATTCTGTTCTGGAGCCGATAACCACGGCGGTGATGATTATAATTGCGATCCTATGACGCTACATAAACAATCGAGGTTTTTATGATCCAAGTCAGTGAGCTGCCAGCTCTTTCGTATGAAGTTGCGATCTGCGGATGTCGACCTGTAGAGGAGGTCGCGGGTCCAGGATGCTATGCGGCAGGCGTCCTACTCGGAATTCTGATTAATCAAGCGATCGGTTGATTATGCGCCGGCGCATTCTAAGGATTGCGTCGGCCATTCTTGCGTGGGTAAGCTGTTATGAGAAATCCAGAGAACACAATAAGAATATGCGACGACCCGGATCTTCAGCGAGTATTTTTTGATCTGTCAAGCGAGCCGAATAGGCTAGACGGAAGATTGTCGTCGAGCGGGATCAGTGGCCGTCTTTCGTCGATTTCAGCAAGGATTGGCGCAACGAAAGATTGCTCAAACATCGAGGTGTTGATGAATGAGCTGTCAATGGTGATCAGCGAGGAGTGTGTCGAGCAAATTTTGGGAGAGGAGCTCGACCGTTTCGCAAGCACGCCTCTCTACTCGGTAGGGGCGAAGAGCTTTGACAGCGAATCTTTCAGTGGCATGGTCCTGTTTGAGGACGAAGAAATAAGGCTTTCCTTGGTGTCTATCGGGCCGATGGCGCTTCGTCTTAAGAAGATGCGCAACGCTGAACACGACACGGTAGCCGGCATCACGATTCAGGGATCAGATACCTTGCTCCGATTCATTAGAGCAGGCGGTTCAGTGGCTGACTTCTGGTCTGCGCAGCCTTTTTCACCGAATGAGCCTCTGGCAGAAAGGCGCATGCTGGAACAGCCAAGCAGACACGTGGCCGATGGCGACATTGTCTTCCTTAGGGGCGGCGTCGACGCCATGTCGATTGCAAGTTGCGAGCGCCCCATTATTTTTGTGAGTGTGTCCCGCCTTCAGTCGCGGACAGCAGTTAACGCGCATTATCTAACGAGTGGGGGATTGGCTTCGTGTACTGCTTCGGATATGGGTGCGTCACGCGTGCAAATGCTAGCCACGCTAGTTCGTGAGCTTGGCTGGAAAGACGGTGCAGATACTCTGATAGAGCTGGCTGGGCATTCCGATCACTTTGTACGCTGGCACGTGTTGCGAGAGCTTACGGCCCTCTGTCCGACGACAGCATATAGCCACGTCTGCAAAGCTGCTGCTGATGATCCGCACCCACAGGTTCGGGACGCGGCACTGAAAACGCAAGTGATTATTGAAGGAGTGGAAGCATGCCGTTGAACATGGAGCGTGAAGAGTCTGGCAGTATCGTCCTTGACGATCTTGTGGAATTTCTCTGGGAGAACAAGATTCAGCCCAGCGATACTGACTCGCTTGCATCAGCGGCGCCCATGCTTAAGCGTCTTTCGAATAATCGAGAATTTCTAGCTGAGATGGTTTGTAGGGAGCTTTCCGACTATAGGAGTTTGCAATCCTCGAACAGCTACTCCGCACAGGTGTTCATGATCTACCCACCACAACGTAAAGGTCAGCCATTCTTCCTGCGCGCATGCTTCTGGCCTGCTCATGCAGACCAAGTTGTGAAGACAAGCGGTACGGACCCGTTTTTTTATCACAAGCCACATGATCATAATTTCAACTTTCTTACAGTTGGTTATCATGGGCCGGGCTACGCAAGTGATTATTATGAGTATGATTATGAGAGGTGCGATGGCGTCCCTGGAGAAAGTGTCGCACTAAGGTTCATGGAGCGTAGTAGTCTCGAGAAAGGTAAGGTGCTGCTTTACAGGGCCTTCGTCGATGTCCATGACCAATTGCCGGCTGATTCTTTCTCTGTCTCACTGAATATCATGGAGAATTCAATTCGGGCATCCGTGATGGATCAGTATGCATTTGATATCAATAAGGGCGTTATATCTGGTCTGCTTAATCGATCGTCAGCAGTTTCGCTGTTTAATGCTGCAGCGGCTTTGGGTGGTGGGCAGCATCGTGAAGTCCTTGAAGCGATTTCCGTGAAGCACGACATTGATCGGGTCAGGTTGGCAGCCTTTGACGCATTAGCAAGGTCGGCTGAAGGAACTAACGATGCGCTCGAAGTCTGGTCCGGCATCCGGGACAGCGATTCGGCTTTTCTGCGGGGCTGGAGAGCGATACGCACGGCAGAGATAGAGGCGCTTGCCCGGGCCTCTATCAAGGGGGATAGGCTTGCTTGAGCTGAAAGGGGTTGTGAAGTGCTACGGGGACATCACAGCGGTAGACAGGGTTTCGATGAAGGTCGAGGCGGGCACCATAGCCGCCCTCATCGGGCCCAATGGCGCAGGAAAGTCCACGACGTTTCGGCTTATTTCCGGCCTCCTACATGCCGATGATGGGCAGATCCTCTGGTGCGGACAGCGATTGGAAAGTGCGTTGACGCGAGAGCAACGTGGATTCCTGCCGGAGGAACGCGGCCTGTACCAAGCGATAGAGGTGGAACAGTTGCTGCGGTACTGGGCGCGCTTGAGGAACATCGACGGCAGCGCGATTCCGGCGATCCTGGAGGATTGGATCTCCCGGTTTGAGCTTGATTCGAAACGGCGTGCTCTTGTGAGAACGCTATCGAAGGGCAATCAGCAGAAAGTTCAGCTGGCCATATGCCTGATGCACTCGCCAAAGCTAATCGTTCTTGATGAGCCATTCTCCGGCTTGGATCCGCTCAACCAGGATCTGGTCTCCGAAATTCTGCTCGAGCAAGCGGCCAGTGGAGCCACAATTCTCATATCAGCGCATCAAATGGCGCTGGTTGAGAGGATGGCTACTACGGTGACGTTTATGCACGCCGGTCGTACGGTGGCTATGCCAGCGTTCGGCAAGTCCGGAGAGCGACAGGCGGATAGTCTGCAGCGGCTGGTGGTGGTGCACATTGAGTCCGGGGCTCGGCTCCTGCTGACTAATCTGCCGCCGCACCAAGTGACGCACACCGCTGACGACCAGATCACCATTACATTCCCGGCCATGAGGCTCGCCGCTTTTACGGATGCCTTGGCCGAGTTGGCGGCACTCGACGGCGTCGTGGATCTGGAGTTTTCCCGGCCCAGCCTCCATCGGGCCTACGTCGAATCGGTGTCGACCAACACAACGGGAGCAGGGCATGGATCGTCGCATACTTGATGTGGCTCGGTTCGAGTTTCGGCGTTTCCTGGACATCAGGGGCGAGTTGATTGGCGTCTCGGTGCTCGTGCTTATCGCATTGATCCGCTTCGGCGGCGAAGCGCTCATGGTGATGTCGACTCCCAGCAATCTGGCGATTGCTGTTGAAACCAACGTGGATGATTTGTTGCCGATGGGGCAGTCAGGTCGGTTCCATTTCGCGGCTGCAGAGCCCGAAGCGCGAGTCGAGTCGCTGCGACGCATTCGAGATGGCGATCTGGCCGGATTGCTCATTGAAGAGACGCCTAACCACTATCGTCTTTACACCAACGATCGAGTGCACTGGCAGGACGCGCTTGCCGATAGCTTCGCACCTTGGCACCGTTTGCTGAATGCAAGGCGTGCCGGCATTTCAGAAGCAGACCTTCAGGCCATCACCACAGACCCTCAACTCGTTTCAACGCACCTGCAGGGTGGGGGAAATCGAGCGGGGCCGGCTACTTATGCTGCTTCGGTTTCGATAATGGTGCTGAGTATCCTCGGCATCATCTCGGCGCTTTCGCTTGTCCTGCAAGGAATAGCCGGTGAAAAATTCGGCCGGATAAGTGAGATCGTGCTTTCGGCGATCAGTCCCTCCATATGGATCGATGGAAAGCTGATCGCGGCGACACTGCATGGCATCAAAACCATCTTCTCTTACGCAATCTACGGAGTACTGGCCTCGACCCTGCTTGGCGTCCTCGACCCGGCGCAACTGTTCGACGTCCTGCGCGCATGGCCAGAACTTCTTTCAGCACTGTTGATTGGTGTGATCGGGCTAGGTTTCTGGAGCGTTGCATTTGCGCTGGTCGCTGCGCGGCTGCCTAGCGCTACCTCTCCCATCCGGAACACGCTGATCCTCGTGCCTATGACCTGCCTCCTTCTTTGCTTGGGAGGGGCAAAGGAGCCGGATAATGCGTTCATGGTCGCCTTGTCATTCTTCCCGCCCACCATGCCCTTTGCATTGCCGCTGCGGATCATTGCAGACACGGTTGCAGTGTGGGAGGTTGTCGTCTCGGTAGGGCTTGCGCTGGCGAGTACCTGGCGAATGCGAGGCGCGGTTGTGAACGTCTTTGCTGACGCAGTGCTGGGCGCGGGGACCAAGGGGAGTGCGGCCGCTGCAAGTCTGTGAGAGCGTTGATTGCAGGCACCCTGGCCAAGCACCTGCTGGTGCGGCTGTAAAGGCGATGGGCAGGTAGCGCCGAGCCATGCTCGGCGAGCGCGTAGCACGGCCTGTGCCAGCCCCCGCGATGCCGGATCGAAAAACCGCCGAGCATGGCTCGGCGCTACCTTGGTCCAACGGTAGTGACGGCCGCTGGCCGCCAACGCCAACGCCGGGTAGTCAGCCGGCTTTCCGCCGCAACGGGGTGACGTTGCTCTTCTTCTTCGGCTTCGCCGAGGCCGGTGCTTCGGCATTGGCGGCGAAGAAATCGCGCACCTTCGGGTACACCACTTCGCGCCAGCGGCGGCCGCTGAAGATGCCGTAATGGCCGGCGCCTTCGACGATGAAATGCTCGCGGCGGTCTTCGGCAATACCCGTGCACAGCGACTGCGCCGCTTCGGTCTGGCCGAGTCCGGCGATATCGTCCAGCTCGCCTTCGATGCTCAACAGCGCCGTATCGCGGATGGCCGACGGATCGACCCGTTCACCCTTGATGTACCACTCGCCGCGCGGCAGCAGGAAATCCTGGAACACCACGCTGATCGTATCCAGGTAGTACTTGGCGGGCATGTCCAGCACCGCGTTGTACTCGTCGTAGAAGCGACGGTGCGCGTCGGCGTCTTCCAGGTCGCCCTTGACCAGGTCGGCATAGAAATCCCAGTGCGAGCTGAAATGCCGGCTGGGGTTCATCGACAGGAAGCCGGCGTGCTGCAGGAAGCCCGGATACACGCGGCGGCCGGCGCCGGGGTAGCTCGGCGGCACGGTGTGGATGACGTTGTTTTCGAACCACGACAGCGGGTTCTGGGTGGCCAGGTTGTTCACTGCGGTCGGGCTGCAGCGCGCATCGATCGGCCCGCCCATCATCACCAGCGACTTCGGCGTCGGTTCACCGCGGCTGGCCATCAGCGAAACCGCAGCCAGTACCGGTACGGTGGGCTGGCACACGCTCACCACGTGCAGGCGCTCAACGCCGAGGTGGCGGATGAACGCCTGGATGTACTCCACGTAATCATCCAGCCCGAACTCGCCTTCGCTGCCCGGCACCATGCGTGCGTCGACCCAATCGGTCACGTACACGCGGTGGTCGCGCAGCAGGGTGCGCACGGTATCGCGCAGCAGCGTGGCGTGGTGGCCGGACAACGGCGCCACCACCAGCACGAACGGCTGGTTGAGCATGGTGTGCAGCTGGTCGGCTTCGTTGCTGTGGCGCTTGAAGCGCAGCAGCTTGCAGAAGGGCTTGCTGACCTCCTCGTGGACCACGATCGGCACGCGCTCGCCGTCCACGTCGATCTCGTTGATGCCCCACTCGGGCTTCTCGTAATCCTTGCCCAGGCGATGGAACAGCTCGTTCATCGCCGCCAGGCGATCGGCACCGGGCATTTGCCCCCACCAGTGGCCGGCATTGTTGAAGAAGTGGGCATTTGCCTGGGCCTGGTGGACCCAGGGGGCCAGCAGATTACGGGTCAATTCGTGAAGCTGGTAGAGCATATCGACTCAATATGTATGGTCATATGTTGCCGTGCAGCATACCTGATCAGGCGCAGCGGAATATTAATTGGGGTCGCAGATCCGGCAGTGGCCAGTTCAGGCCTTTTCCAGCGCTGCGGCCTCCTGGCCCAGTGAAGCGCCCAACCAGCAGTGCGACCCGATCGGGGTCAGGCCGTGTTTTCCCAGTTCGCGCCGGTACCAGCGGGCCGGGCGCGGGTGGAAGCCTTCGTGGTCCCCGTCGAAGTCGTCCTCGGCGGCGAAGGTCTCCAGGAAGGCGACGCCCCCGGTCAGCTCGCCGATGCCGGCCAGGCCGGTACGCAGCTCGCGGTCGGGCACGTAATGCATCACATCCGAGCAGATCAGCAGGTCCACCGGCGCGCACGGCCGCAGCCAGGCGAAGTCGCCGAAGCTGGCCGGGTGCAGGTTGCGGGTGCGACCGTAGCGGGTGATCGCATAGTCGCTGCTGTCAAAGCCCAGGTAGCTTAACTTCGGGCGCAGCTTCAGCAGCGGCGCGCGCCATGCGCCTTCGCCGCAGCCGATGTCCAGCACGCTGCGGATCGGGCGTTCCAGGTAGTACTCGGCGCTTGCCACGGCCAAGGCGACCTTGCGCGCCAGCCGCGCGCTGCCGCCGATATCGGCGCGGCGGTACCAGTGCTGGAAATAAGCGGCGTCGTAGGTCTTGTGCATGTACGTGGCTCTGCGCATCGGTGAAAATGGTGCTCATCCTACGCCAGCCGCTGGAGCGAGCATATGCAGTCCTACTTCTGGGTCAAGACCTTCCACTTGGTGTTTGTGGTGGCCTGGATGGCGACGGTGTTCTACCTGCCGCGCATCCTGGTCAACATCGCCGAGACGGCAGGACAGGCGGCAGTCAGCGAACGTCTGCAGTTGATGGGGATGCGCCTGTACCGCTTCGGCCACAGCATGTTCGGCCTGGCCTTCGTACTGGGACTGGTGCTGTGGCTCGGCTACCGCGTCATCCCGGATTTCCCGACCATGGTGGCAGCGGGCGGCGCCGGCTGGCTGCACGCCAAGCTGGGCTTGGTGGTGGTGCTGCTGGGGTATTTCATCTGGATCGGGCGGCTGCTGAAAGGCGTGGCCAAGGGCCGCGCGCTGCCGTCTTCGCGCGCGCTGCGCTGGATCAATGAGATCCCGCTGCTGGCCTTCATCCCGATCGTATGGCTGGTACTGGCCAAGCCGTTCTGAGCCACGCTGGGTAGCGCGGGCGCGCCGGCGCGCCGGTAGCGCCGGTAGCGCCGAGCCATGCTCGGCGAGCGCGAAGCGCGGCCTGCGTCCGGCATCGAGGTGCCTGATCGGAGAGCCGCCGAGCATGGCTCGGCGCTACCAGCCGCATCGAGGTGCCTGATCGCAGAGCCGCCGAGCATGGCTCGGCGCTACCAAGCGCATCGAGGTGCCTGATCGGAGAGCCGCCGAGCATGGCTATGCCGGTCCGTCCTGACCGGACACCCTGCGGGCCGTCGCAAGCGACGTTGGCGCGGCTCCTGCCGCTGCCTTCGACGCTGCCAGGGCCGCGGGTTACGCGGCTTCGTAGGTGCCGTAGCTGCGCAGGCGCGTGTAGCGCTTGGCCAGCAGTTCGTCGGTCGGCAGGTCCTGCAGCGCATCCAGCTCGTTGATCAGCACGGCTTTCAGGCGCTTGGCCATCTGCAGCGGGTTGCGGTGTGCGCCGCCGGTCGGCTCGCGCACCACTTTGTCGATCAGGCCCAGGCCCTTCAGGCGCGGGGCGGTCAGCCCCAGCTGTTCGGCGGCGTCCTTGGCCTTGCTGGCGTCCTTCCACAGGATCGAGGCGCAGCCTTCCGGGCTGATCGTCGAATACACGCTGTATTCCAGCATGATGGTGCGGTCGCCCACGCCAAGCGCCAGCGCGCCGCCGGAGCCGCCCTCGCCGATCACCGTGCAGATCACCGGCACCTTCAGCTCGGCCATCTCCATCAGGTTGCGCGCAATGGCTTCGGACTGGCCACGCGATTCAGCATCGATGCCCGGCCAGGCACCGGCGGTGTCGATCAGGGTCAGCACCGGCAGGCCGAAACGCTCCGCCATCTTCATCAGGCGCAGTGCCTTGCGGTAGCCCTCCGGCTTGGGCATGCCGAAGTTGCGCTTGATTTTTTCCTTGGTGTCCCGGCCCTTCTGGTGGCCGATCACCATGACCGCGCGGCCATTGATGCGGGCCAGGCCGCCCATGATCGCCTTGTCGTCGGCGAAGGCACGGTCGCCGGCCAGCTCCTGGAATTCGTCGAACATCAGGTGCAGGTAATCCTGCGTGTACGGACGCGAGGGATGGCGGGCCAGCTGCAGCACCTGCCATGAGGTCAGGTTGCGGAAGATCTGCGCGGTGCGCGTGCGCAGCTTGCCCCGCAGGGCTGTTACTTCGGCTTCAACGTTGACCGCCGGGCCGGCGCTGGCGCTGCGCAGCTCCTGGATCTTGGCTTCCAGGTCGGCGATGGGTTGCTCGAAGTCGAGGTAGTTCGGATTCATCGGAAGCCGTCGTATGAATGTAAGGGGGGAAGTTTAGCCGAATGCGTGCGGATGGCCCGTACGCCGTCGTCTGGTCAGCTCGCCCACGGCGGGCTGTAGCGCACCTTCAGCGTCCGCACCGCGGGGTCGGCGCGCAGGGCCTGGATCAGCTTGGAGTCGATGCGTACGGCGCTTTCACCGCCCACGTCCAACATCCCCGCCAGCGACCCTTCCGGGTCCTTCAGCAGCAGGTCCAGGCGCAGTGGCGTGCGGCCCGGGCGATGGCGGTCGAGCAGCGCATTGACGCGCTCCCAGACCGGCCGTTCGCGGCGCAGGTCCACGCGCAGCGACAACCGCGTGGCGTAGTTCGCGCAGACCTCGTCGAAGTCCCAGCACTGGCGGATGCGCAGGGCGAAGCCGCCATTGAACTCGTCCTCGCGCAGCCCGCCCTTGACCACCAGGATGCGGTCCTTGGTCATCAGGTGGCCGAACTCGGCCATCGCATCGGAAAACGCACTGCACTCGACCCGGCCGCGGCCGTCTTCAAGCTGGATGAAGATCTGGCTTTCGCCCTTGCGGCGCACCCCGACGACCTGGCCCGCCAGCACCGTCTGCACTTCTGGACGCCAGCGCTTTTCGCCCCCGCCGCCCCCGCCGCTGGCGGCACTCCAGATCTTCTCGACCGCGCCGAGATCGGTGCCGACCAGGTCGCGCACGTCGTCGCGATGCGGATCGAAAGGGTGTCCGCTGAGGTAGAAGCCCAGCGTATCGCGCTCACCGGTCAGGCGCTGCAGCAGCGGCCATTCGTCGGTTTCCTGCAGTTCCAGGTGGATCGCCGGTGCATTGGGATCCGGACCGCCGAACAGCGAGTTCTGGCCGGACGCGCGCTCGCGCGCCATCTGCTCGGTCGCCTTGATCACTTCGGGCAGTTGCAGGGCCAGCGAGGCACGATTGCGCCCCAGCTCATCCAGCGCACCGCAGTTGATCATCGCTTCCAGCGTGCGGCGGTTGAGCTTGGCCGAACCGATGCGCGTGCAGAAATCCAGCAGGTCGGTATAGGGCCCGTTCTGCAGGCGCTCGTCGACCACCGCTTCGCAGGCGCCCTGGCCGACGCCCTTGATCGCGCCCAGACCGTACTGGATGGTGTCCGGCGTGGCCGCTTCGAACATGTAGGCGGACTGGTTGACCTTCGGCGGCAGCACGGTCAGGCCGAGGTTGCGCACCTCGTCCAGGAAGCCGACCACCTTCTCGGTATTGTCCATGTCCGAAGACAGCGTGGCGGCCATGAACTCGGCGGGGTAATGCCGTTTCAGCCAGGCCGTCTGGTAGCTGACCAGTGCGTAGGCGGCGGCGTGGGATTTGTTGAAACCGTAGCCGGCGAACTTCTCCATCAGGTCGAAGATCGCATCGGCCTTGGCCTCGCCGACACCGTCCTTGGCCGCGCCTTCGCGGAAGATCTCGCGGTGCTTGGCCATCTCGGCCGGCACCTTCTTGCCCATCGCACGACGCAGCAGGTCGGCGCCGCCCAGCGAGTATCCGCCGACGATCTGCGCCATCTGCATCACCTGCTCCTGGTACACCATGATGCCGTAGGTGTCGCGCAGGATGCGCTCGGTGCGCGGATCGGGGTATTCCACGTCTTCGCGCCCATGCTTGCGGTCGACGAAGGAAGGAATCAGGTCCATCGGACCGGGGCGGTACAGCGAAACCAGCGCGATCAGGTCTTCGAAGCGGTCGGGCTTGGCGTCCTTCAGCAGGCGGCGCATGCCGGAGGATTCGAACTGGAACACCGCGCCGGTGTTGCCCGAAGCGAAGATGTCCTTGTAGGTGGGGGCGTCGTCCAGCGGCAGCTGGGTGATGTCCACCGGCGGGATGCCGGCGCGCTCATGGCGCTTGTTGATCGCCTTCACCGCCCAATCGATGATGGTCAGCGTACGCAGGCCGAGGAAGTCGAACTTCACCAGCCCGACTTCTTCCACGTCGTTCTTGTCGAACTGGGTGACCGGATTGCGGCCGATGCCGTTTTCATCGTGCTCGGCGAACAGCGGGCAGAACTCGGCCAGTGGCTCCGGCGCGATGACCACGCCACCGGCGTGCTTGCCGGCGTTGCGGGTCAGGTCTTCCAGCTGCCGGGCCAGGTCGATCAGGTCGCGGACATCGTCCTCGCTCTGGTAGCGCTGGATCAGCTCCGGCGAGGCCATCTCGCTGTCCTTGCCTTCGCCCATTGCATCCTTCAGCGAAATGCCCAGGATGTTGGGGATCAGCTTGGCCACGCTGTCCACCAGGCCGTACGGGAAGCCCAGCACGCGTCCGCAGTCGCGCACCACGGCCTTGGCCGCCATGGTGCCGTAGGTGATGATCTGGCTGACCCGTTCGCGTCCGTATTTGCGCGCCACGTAGTCGATGACTTCGTCGCGGCGGTCCATGCAGAAGTCGATGTCGAAGTCGGGCATCGACACGCGTTCGGGATTGAGGAAGCGCTCGAACAGCAGGTTGTAGGGCAGGGGGTCCAGGTCGGTGATCTGCAGCGCCCAGGCCACCAGCGACCCGGCACCGGAACCACGGCCCGGGCCGATCGGGATGCCCTGGTTCTTGCCCCACTGGATGAAGTCGGCCACGATCAGGAAGTAGCCGGGGAAGCCCATCTTGATGATGGTATCCAGCTCGAATTCCAGGCGGTCGCTGTAGTCCTGCAAGGTCATGCCAGGCGCTACGGGATTCTTCTCCATGCGCAGCGCCAGGCCCTTGCGCGCTTCGCTGCGGATCCAGCTGTCCAGCGTCTCGTCGTCGGGCACCGGGTAGTTGGGCAGGAAGTAGGTGCCCAGCCGCATTTCGATGTTGCAGCGCTCGGCCAGTGCGCGGGTGTTGTCGATCGCATCGGGGATGTCGGCGAACAGCGCGCACATCTCTTCGGACGACTTCAGGTACTGCTGGTCACTGTAGTCACGCGGACGCTTGGGATCATCCAGCACGCGGCCGGAGGCGATGCACACGCGCGCTTCGTGGGCGCTGAAATCAGTGGGCTGCAGGAAGCGCACATCGTTGCTGGCGATGACCGGCAGGCCGCGCTGGCCGGCCGCCATCAGCGCGAACTGGTTGAACGCCTCTTCGGCTTCGCGCCCGGTGCGGGTCAGTTCCAGGTGCAGGCCATCGCCGAACACGCGCTGCCAGTCGGCCAGTTGTTGTTCGGCGAGGTCGTGCTTGCCGGCGGCGGCGAGGCGGCCTGCCAGGCTGTCGCGGCCACTGAGTGCGAACAGGTTCTGGCAGCCGGCTTTCAGCCATTCAGGGTGTACGGCCACGCCGCCTTCCGGGCGATGGCCTTCCATCCACGCACGCGTCAGCAGGCGCGACAGGCTGAGGTAGCCCTCGCGGTCACGGCACAGCAGGGTCATCCGCCAGGGATCCTGGCCTTCCTCGGCGATCATGACGTCGGCGCCGGCGATGGGCTTGATGCCCACGCCTTCGGCGGCCTTGTAGAACTTGACCAGCGCGAACAGGTTGTTCAGGTCGGTGACGGCCAGTGCGGGCAAGCCAAGTTCGACCGCGCGCGACAGCAGGTTGGCCTGTTTGGCCTTCTTCGGGTCAGCCTGTTCCGGCTTCGCCGGCACGCGGATGGTGGAATCCGCCAGCGAGAATTCGGTGTGGACGTGGAGATGGACGAAACGGGAGTTGGACATGCCGGACCAGGTTGGAGCGCACCGGCCCCGGGAGCAGGCGTAGGAACGGCCGCCGGGGTCGCAGGTGCGCAGGAGTGCGTGCTCAGGGTAGCGGCGAGGGCCTGTACGGACAAGGTCTTGACGTGGGGGTGTAGTTGTCACGCTGCGCGTGGGCTTAGAAGCCAGGGCGAGAGCCGGAGCCAGAGCTGCGGGGCTGCTTGTTGGCGGGGCGGGGCGGGTTGGCGGGGGACGGCAACTACCGCATCCTGCGGGCCTCGTTTCGCGCCATCCATGGCGCTCAACGCCCCCGCCAACCCACCCCGCCCCGCCTTCGACAGGTCCATGGCGGCCATGGACAGAGCAGGGGTTGGACGGGTGGGAGAAACATGGGGTCAGAGTCCTTTCGCGCAGCGAAAGGACTCTGACCCCTACCTTTGTTCTTTTTTTTCATTACGCGGCTGGCGGCCCCCGGAACCTGTCAGAGGGGCGGGCGGGGAGGGTGTGCGGGGCCTTGAGCGGCAGGAGCCGCGAAGAGCTACATGGACGTACTTGCGCGTGCCCCGCATAGCCTCCCCGCCCGACCCACTCAACGCTGTGGCTTCAAACAGCCACCCGCGAGGGGGTCTCACCCGTTCGACGACCCACTCACAGCGCCAGCGCCATCTCCACCGGAGCGGCAACCGGCACCGCCAGGCACTCCCGCACGGGGGCGAAACTGCGCCGATGCTCCACGCACGGGCCGTGCGCGCGCAACGCCGACAGGTGCGCCGGCGTGCCATACCCTTTGTGCTGGTCGAAGCCGAAATGCGGGTACTGCGCATGTACCTGCTGCATGTACCGGTCGCGGCTGACCTTGGCCAGGATCGAGGCGGCCATGATCGCGCGGTCGATGGCATCGCCGCCGATCAGCGCCTCGCCCGGCAGCGCCAGGCCCTTGGGCACCACGTTGCCATCGATGCGGGCCAGTTCGGCCACGTGGGCGACAGCAGCCACTACATCGCGCATGCCCTGCAGCGTGGCCTGGTAGATGTTCAGCCGGTCCACGGTGGGCGCATCCACCAGCACCACATGGAAGGCCAGTGCGCGGTCGACGATGCGGTCGTACAACTGCTCGCGACGGGCGGCAGTCAGCTGTTTGGAATCGTCCAGCCCATTGATGCGTGGCCGTGCCGGATCAAACACCACGGCGGCGACCGCGACCGGACCGGCCAACGGACCGCGGCCGGCTTCGTCGACACCGGCGATACGCCGCACTACCACGGGGGCCGGTCCGGCCGCGCCGAACAGCGCCAGCGTGGCAGCGGCAGCGACGCGACGGCTCACGGGGCCACCGCTCCGCGCTGGACCAGTTCGGCTACCGCGTCGGCCGCGCGCGCCGACGCATCGCGGCGCAACGCCCCGTGCAGCTGCTCGTAGGTCGCTTGCAGGTCGATGATCTTCTGCGGATGGTCGAACCACTGCTGGATCGCCGCGGCCAGCTTTTCCGGCACGCAGTCGTGCTGCATCAGTTCCGGCGCAAGATCCTTGTTGGCCAGGATGTTGGGCAGCGCATAGCGGTCCACCTTGAGCAGGCCCAGCGCCTTGACGAGACGGTAGGTCAGCTCATTGACCCGGTAGCCCACCACCATCGGCCGCTTCACCAGCATCGCTTCCAGGGTGGCGGTACCGGAGGCGAGCACCACCACGTCGGCGGCGATCATCGCCGTGCGTGCCTGGCCATCCAGCACATGCGAATGCACCACCGGCAACGCCGAGCGCGACAATTGTTCATCGATCAGCGCACGGCAGGCCGCGTTTGCCGCCGGTACCACCACGTGCAGACCGGGGATGCGCTCGAATACCTGCCAGGCCGCCTCGAAGAACGGTTCACCGAGCCGGCTGATTTCACCCAGCCGGCTGCCGGGCAGCACGGCCAGCACCTTGGCATTGGACGGCAGGCCCAGTGCCGCGCGCGCCTGCTCGCGGTCCACGTGCAGGGGAATGTCATCGGCCATCGGGTGGCCGACGAAACGCGCATCGATGCCGTGCCGGGCATAGATCGGCGGTTCCATCGGAAACAGGCACAGCACCAGGTCGGCGCTGGCGCCTATTTTCTCGGCACGCTTCTCACGCCAGGCCCAGACCGAGGGGCTGACGTAGTGCACCGTGCGGATGCCACGCTGCTTCAACCAGCGCTCCACGGGCAGGTTGAAATCGGGTGCGTCGATGCCGATGAACACGTCCGGCTGCCACTCCAGCGCGCGCTGGCGGAACTGCGCGCGCAGCTTCAGCAGGCGTGGCAGGTGCCGCAGCACTTCGGTCAGGCCCATCACTGCCAGTTCGCTGGCATCGAACCAGGTCTGGCAGCCCGCGCCGCGCATGCCGTCGCCGCCGATGCCGGCGAACTCGGCGTTCGGGAAACGCGCCTTGAGTTCGCTCACCAACCCTGCACCCAGCAGGTCGCCGGAGGCTTCGCCGGCCACCAGTGCAACGCGCAGCGGCCGCGGATCCACGTGCGCCGGCAAGCTGGCGTTGTGCACGCGGAGCGGGATGACAGCAGCGGTCGGCGGCAGCGGCGCAGGACTCATCGCAGCAGCGGCCGCTCGGCCTGCTCGATGAACGCCAGCAGCTCGGCCACGTCTTCGCTGCTGCGGGCCTGTTCGGCCAGCTGAACCTTGGCTTCGGCCAGGGGCAGGCCGGCCACGTACAGGGTGCGGTAAGCGCGCTTGATGCTGGCGATGCGCTCGGCGTCGAAACCGCGGCGCTTCAGGCCTTCGCTGTTGATGCCACGGGGGCGGCCGAGCGAATCACTGCCCACCATGGTGAACGGCGGCACGTCGCCATTGGTCAACGCGCCCATGCCAAGGAACGCATGCGCGCCGATGCGGCAGAACTGGTGCGCACCGGCGAAGCCGCTGATGATCACGTGGTCGCCCACGGTCACATGGCCAGCCAACGTGGTGTTGTTGGAAAACACGCAGTGGTTGCCCACGTGGCAGTCATGCGCCACGTGCGTATAGGCCAGCATCCAGTTGTCATTGCCCACGGTGGTGATGCCGCCGCCGCCGCCGGTTCCGCGGTTGAGCGTGACGAACTCACGGAATACGTTGCGGTCGCCGATCACCAGTTCGGTGCGTTCGCCGGCGTACTTCTTGTCCTGCGGCTCGCCGCCCACCGCCACATGGCCGATGAAACGGTTGTCGCGCCCGATCCGGGTGGGACCGTGCACGCTGCAATGCGGTCCGATCTCGGTGTTCTCGCCGATTTCAACATCGGCACCGATCAGGGTGAAGGCGCCCACGCGGACCCCGTCGGCGAGCTTCGCCGACGGATCGATTGCCGCCGTGGGGTGGATCAACGGAGCGTGTCCGCTCATCGGTGGTCCTCCTGTTGGGTTATTCGCGGGTGCCGGCACACATGACTTCGGCGCACGCGACGATCTTGCCGTCGACGAAGGCCTTGCAGTCGTACACCGCCATGTTGCGGATCACGCGCTTGATCTCCACGTGCATCTCCAGCACATCGCCGGGGACCACCTTGTCACTGAAGCGGACGTTGTCGACCTTCACCATGTAGAACAGCTTGGACTGTGCATCGCGGCCCAGCGTGAGCTGGGTCAGCACGCCACCGGCCTGGGCCATGGCTTCGATGATCAGCACGCCGGGCATGATCGGCTGTTCCGGGAAATGCCCCTGGAAAAACGGCTCGTTGATGCTGACGTTCTTGCGCGCGACGATCCTGCGGTTCTCGAAGTCGAGCGACACGACTTTATCTACCAGCAGGAAGGGGTAGCGGTGCGGGATCAATGCCCGGATCTGGGCGATGTCCGGCAGGGTCTGTTCCTGGCTCATTCCTTCTCCTTGCTCACAGACAGGATGCGACGGGCCAGCGCATCGAGCTGTTTGAAGCGCGCGGCGTTCTTGCGCCACGTGCGATTGTCGGTCAACGGGGTGCCGGACGAGTATTCGCCTGGCTCGGTAATGGAATTGCGCACCACGGACTTGCCGGTGATCACGACCTTGTCGCAGATTTCCAGGTGGCCGACTACGCCGACGGCGCCGCCCAGCAGGCAGTAACGGCCGATCTTCGCACTGCCGGCGATGCCGGTGCAGCCGGCGATCGCCGAATGGGCGCCGATCTGTACGTTGTGGGCGACCTGCACCAGGTTGTCCAAGCGCACGTCTTCGGCCAGCACGGTGTCTTCAAGCGCGCCACGGTCCACGCAGGTATTGGCGCCGATCTCGCAGTCATCGCCGATAAGCACGCCGCCCAGCTGCGGTACCTTGATCCACTTGCCGGCGTCCATCGCCAGGCCGAAGCCATCGGCGCCGAGCACTGCGCCGGGATGGATCCGCACGCGCTTGCCCAGCTTCACCCGGGTGACCAGGGTGACCCGGGCGATCAGTTCGCAGCCGTTGTCCAGCGTGCAGTCTTCGCCGATCACGCTGCCAGCGCCGATGATGCAGTTCTCGCCGACCACGCTGCGCTCGCCGATGGTGACGAAGGGGCCGATGTGGGCGCTGGCGGCCACCTGCGCGCTGGGGTCGATGACCGCGCTGGGGTGGATGCCCGGCGGACGCGTGGGCGCCACGTCGAACAGGGCGGCGATGCGGGCGAAGGTGTTGTAGGGATCCTTGGCGACCAGCGCGGTGCCGGGGGCGGCCTCGGCGTCGTCGGCGCGCAGCACCACGATGCCGGCCTGGCTGTCGGCCAGCTGCGCGCGGTAGCGCGGGTTGGCCAGGAAGGTGAGCTGGCCCGGTCCGGCATGGGCCAGCGTCGCCACGCCACCAATGGAGGTGGAGGCATCGCCATGGACCTGCAGGCCGAACTGCTCGGCGAGTTGCTGGGCGGTGTAGGTAGGAGTGTTCACGCGGGGAGTTTACCGCGTGACGTGACGGGGGTCATTGTCTGGCTTCGGTGGATTGGCGGTGCAGCACCTCCCTGCAACGGGGGCCGGGAGGGTCCGGGCTGGGCAGGACACGCCGTAGACCCATCCCTCGGCTCAGGTCCCCGCCCCAAGCGCGAAGCGCGGTGGCGGGCGGCCGCTGCCGGAAAACAAGATCGCCGGGCAATGCCCGGCGATCATGTAATACCTGCAGCAGCTGTTAGAACTGGCCGCCGAAGGTGAACTGCAGGCGTTCGACTTCGTCGCCGTCTTCCTTCTTCAGCGGGAAGGCGTAGCTGATCGAGATCGGACCCACCGGGGCACGCCACAACAGAGCTACACCAGTGGAGACACGCAGTTCGTTTGCCTTGAAGTTGTCCACCCCAGTGTAGACGTTGCCGAAGTCCAGGAACGCCGACACGCGCGCCGAGGGGCTGTCGAACAGGCGCGGGAAGTAGGCTTCCACCGAACCGACCGTCTTCAGCGAGCCGCCGAGCGGCTGGCCGTTGCGGTAACCGTTGGTGATTTCCGAACGCGGACCGAGGGTGTTGTCTTCGAACCCGCGCACCGAGTTGGTACCGCCAGCATAGAAGTTCTCATAGAACGGCAAGCCGGAGGCAGTAACAGTACGCCCGTCGGGCAAAACGACCGTGCTGTCGTTGCCATAGCTGTCGCCATAGCCGACCTCTGCGCGGGTGTTGATCACCAGCGAAGGAATGATCGGCCAGTACTTGCTGATCTGGTAATTCAGCTTGTAGTACTCAACGGTAGAGCCCGGCAGGGTGGCTTCCAGGCCTACGCGCTGATACGTACCACGCGTCGGCATGAAGTAGTCGTTGCGCGAATCGCGTGCCCAGCCCAGTTCCGAACGCCATGCATGGAAGGTCTTGCGGCCAACCGCATTGATGTAGTCGATGATCGACTTCGGCGTCGAGCCGTCGTACGTCGTGATCTGGTTGCTGTCAATACCAAACATCAGCGAAACCGTATCGGTCTCGGTGATCGGCACGCCGAACACCATCTGCGCGGCACCGTTGGTGCTGTTGTACTGCGCGGTGTTGAAGTCGGAGTAGTCCAGTTCGCGCCAGGACAGGTTGTAGCCCAGCGACACACCGTCATCGGTGAAGTACGGGTTGGTGTAGCTGAAGCCGTAACGCTGCAGGTAGCTGCTGCGCGATGCTTCCACCGACACGCGGTTGCCGCCGCCGAGGAAGTTGTTCTGCGACAGCTGCACCGAGGTGGTCATGCCGTAGGACTGCGAATAACCCAGGCCGAACACGAAGCTGCCCGAAGTGGTTTCCTTGACGTTGTACACAACGTCGACCTGGTCGTTGCTGCCGGTGACCGCCGGGGTTTCCACTTCCACCGCCTCGAAGTAACCCAGGCGCTGCAGGCGGATCTTGGAACGGTCGATGGCGGCCTGCGAGTACCAGCTGTTCTCGAACTGGCGCATTTCACGGCGCAGCACTTCGTCGGACGTGCGGGTATTGCCGCGGAACACGATCTGGCGGACCGAAACGCGCGGGCCGGGGACGACCTGCATGTTGATCGCCACGGTGCGGTCGGCACGGTTGCTGGTCGGGATAGGGTTCACCTTGGCGAACGCATAACCGATGTTGGACAGCGAGTTGGTGATGCTGTTGCTGCTGAACTCCAGCAGCGCGCGCGAGAACGTATCGCCGGGCTTCTGGATGACCATGCGCTCGACATCTTCCTGCGGCAACACGGTATCGCCGCTGACCTTGATCTCGGAAATCTTGTACTGCTCGCCTTCGGTGACGCCGGCGCTGATGAACATGTCGCGCTTGTCGGGGCTGATCGAGACCTGGGTGGAGTCGATGCTGAAGTCCACGTAGCCGCGGTCCAGGTACCAGGAATTGAGCTTTTCCAGGTCGCCGGACATCTTTTCCTTGGAGTACTGGTCGTCGCGGCGATACCACGAGGCCCAGTTGTGCTCCTTAGACTCCCAGGTATCCAGGATGTCTTCGGCTTCGAACTTCTCGGTGCCGATCAGGTTGACGTGGCGGATCTTGGCCGCCTTGCCTTCCTTGATGGTGATCGCGATGTCCACCCGGTTGCGGTCCAGCGGGCTCACCACCGGGGTGATTTCCACGTTGTACTTGCCACGGTCGTTGTACTGGCGGCGAAGCTCCTGGGTCACCCGGTCCAGGCTCAGGCGATCGAAGGTGCCGCCTTCGGTCAGGCCGATATCGCTCAGGCCCTTCAGCAGCTGGTCGGACTTGATGTCCTTGTTGCCGGTGACGGTCAGCTTGTTGATGGCCGGACGTTCCTTGACCGTGACCACCAGGATGTCGCCCTGCCGGTCCAGCTGCACGTCTTCGAAGAAGCCGGTCTTGTACAGGGCGCGGATCGTTTCACTGATCTTGGCGTCGGTCAGTGCCTGGCCGCGTTCCACCGGAAGATAGGTGAAAACGGTACCGGAGCTGATGCGCTGCAGGCCGTCAACGCGGATGTCGCTGACCGTGAAGGGGGCGGCAGCCTGGGCCAGTGCGGGGGCGCCGATGCCAACAGCGAGGGCGAGGGCCAGCAGGCGGCGGTTCGGGAGTCGCGTCATGTCACGTCCGGTTGAGGTCGATTGCGTGTTGCGGGATGCGGGATGCCGACGTGTAGACGGCGACAGCAGGAAAAAGTTCATCAAGGAGCCCAGGTTCATCGGGTGACCAGGCCAAGGATGTCGTTGTAGAACGCCAGTCCCATCAGCCCTGCCAGCAGCGCCAGGCCAACAAACTGCCCGGCGGCCATGGCGCGCTCACTGAGCGGGCTGCCCTTGACCAACTCGATAAGGTAATACAGCAGGTGCCCGCCGTCCAAGACAGGGATGGGCAACAGGTTGATGATGCACAGGCTCAGCGACAGCAGGGCCAGGAACTGGAGGAACCAATCCAGGCCCCGCTGCGCGGAAACATTGGCCACCCGGGCGATGGTGACCGGCCCGGAAACGTTCTGCAGCGAAGCGCTGCCGGTGACGATCCGGCGCATCATGCCCAGCGAATCGGCCGCCATGCGCCCGGTTTCGCGGATGGCGACGGGCACGGCGGCGAAAGCGCCGTACTTCAGCACGGTGTCGTAGGCCGGGGCGTGGGACTCGGAAAAACCGATGCCGAGCTGCCAGACGGGCTGCTGGTTGCCATCCAGGCCCTGCCGGGGGGTGACTTCCAGCGCCAGCCGCTCACCGCCGCGCAGCACGTCGATCATGCCTGGCCCGCCGCGCTTGCCCAGTGCCTGCACGGCCGGGTAGACCTGGTCTGCCGCATCGATACGCTCGCCGTCCACCGCCACGATCAGGTCGCCGGGTTGCAGTACGCCGCGTACGGCGGAGTCGTCCACCAGCCGGTCCACCAGCGCCGGCTGCAGCCAGAACTGCCAGTTGACGCCGGCCAGCGGGGCGACCCGGCGTTCATCGAAGCCAGCCGGCAGCTGGGACAGCGGCAGCACGCGCTGGTGCTGGCGTTCCTGGGCGTCGACCACCTGCAGGGTGACGTCGTGGCGGTCCATCGCCGCCGCGGTGAGCGCCATGCTGGCCTCGCCCACGGTGGCCACGCTGCGGCCATCCACCGACAGGATGCGCTCGCCGCCCTGCAGGCCGGCGGCCTGGGCCATGCCCGTGGCGCGGCCGACGGTGGCTGAATAATCCTGCTTGCCGATCACGAACATCGCCCACAGCAGCAGCATGCACAGCAGCAGGTTGGCGAACGGACCGGCCGCCACCACGGCGATACGCTGCCAGACGGTCTTGTGGTTGAAGGCCTGGCCGCGTTCGTGGGGATGCACCTCCACCTCGCGCTCATCCAGCATCTTCACGTAGCCGCCAAGCGGAATGGCGGCGATGGCGAATTCGGTGCCATGGCGGTCGCGGCGCGACCACAGTGGCTTGCCGAAGCCCACCGAGAAGCGCAGCACCTTGATCCCGCACCGGCGCGCCACCCAGTAGTGCCCGAACTCGTGGATGGTCACGAGCAGGCCCAGGCTGACGATCATCCACCATACCGATCCGAGGAACTCAGTCATGGCAGCTCACGGTGGTGGTGGCAGGGCAGGGCATTCAGAGGGCTTCGATGGCAGTCCGGGTGAGCAGGCGGGCACGCTGGTCGGCGGCAAGCAGGCCGCCCAGTGTATCGGCAGGCTCGACCGGCAGTGTTGACAGAGCGTTATCCACAAGCGCGGGAATGGTCAGGAAGCCTATCCTTCCCTGAAGAAATGCTGAAACGGCCTCTTCGTTGGCCGCGTTGAGCACCGCCGCGGCAGTGCCCCCGGCCTGCATCGCCTGCCAGGCCAGCGCCAGGCAGGGGAAGGCGTCGGTGTCGGGAGCTTCGAAATCCAGCCGGCCCTGGCGCAGCAGGTCCAGGCCGGCGACCCCGGCGTCGAGGCGCTGCGGCCAGCCCAGGCCCACGGCCAGGGTGGTGCGCATGTCCGGCAGGCCCATCTGCGCCAGAGTAGAGCCGTCGACGAACTCGACGAGCGAATGGACCAGGCTCTGCGGATGCACCAGCACCTCGATCCGCGATGCCGGCACGTTGAACAGGTGGTGGGCTTCGATGACTTCCAGCCCCTTGTTCATCAGGGTGGCTGAGTCCACCGAGATCTTCGGGCCCATCGACCATTTCGGATGGGCCACGGCCTGCGCCGGGGTGACCCGCTCCAGTTCGGCGCGGCTGCGGCCACGGAACGGGCCGCCGGAAGCGGTCAGCAGGATGCGGCGTACGCCGGCGCCTTCCAGAGTAGCGTCGCGAGAGCGCAGGCACTGGAAAATGGCGCTGTGTTCGCTGTCGATCGGGATGATTTCCGCCCCCGCCTGCTGCGCGGTGCGCATCAGCAGTTCACCGGCCAGCACCAGCGATTCCTTGTTGGCCAGCAGGAGGCGCTTGCCTGCCGCCGCGGCGGCGAGCGTGGAGGACAACCCGGCAGCACCGACGATCGCGGCGATCACCGTATCGCAGTCATCGCCGGCGGCCAGTGTGTCCAGTGCAGCGCTGCCGGCGTGGGCGGTGGTTGGCAGCCCGGCCTCGCGCAGGCCATCACGCAGGCGCGGGTACAGCGCCTGGTCGGCGATCACCGCGTGCAACGGACGGTGGACGAGGCACAGCGCGATGAGCGCATCGACCTGGGTCCCGGCAGCCAGCACGGTTGGCTGGAAGCGGGCCGGGTGGCGCGCGATCACATCCAGCGCCGATGCGCCGATCGAGCCGGTGGCGCCGAACACGGCGACACGGCGGAGGGCAGGGGCAGCATGCATGGTCAGAGTCCGAAGATTTCCTTGCCGATGGCAAACACCGGCAACGCGGCCAGTACGCCGTCGATACGGTCCAGCACGCCGCCATGGCCGGGAATGATGTGGCCCGAATCCTTGGCGCCGGCATGGCGCTTGAGCAGGCTCTCGAACAGGTCGCCGAGCACCGAGGCGAACACCGCCACCACCGTCACCAGCAGCAGCCAGGGCAACTGTGCAGGGGTGACCAGCTGCCAGGCATCCACGCCGAAACCAAGGCCGAACGCGGTAGCCACCAGCAGGCCGGCAATCAGCCCACCGAACAGGCCTTCCCAGGTCTTGTTGGGGCTGATGCGCGGGGCCAGCTTGTGGCGGCCGAAGGTGCGGCCGGCGAAATAGGCGCCCGAATCGGCGGCCCAGACCACGGCCAGCGCGGTCAGCAGCCACAGGTGGCCCTGGTCGCTGGTGGCGTGCAGCAGCACCAGCGAGGCCCACGCCGGCAGGATCGCCAGGGTGCCGGCAAGCAGCTTGAGCGCGCGCGCGGGGCTGTCCGGCTGTGCACCGAAGTTGAAGAAGCGCAGCCACAGCAGGGCAAGCAGCCACCAGCCGACGCCGACCAGCGCAGCCACGCGGAACAGGAACAGCGAAGCGTCGCGGTCCCAGACCACCAGCACCATCAGCACCAGGTTGAGCAGCAGCAGGGTGGTGCGGGCCAGCGTGTCTTCCACGCCCGCCAGCTTCAGCCATTCCCACAGGCCGATCAGGAACACCGCAGCGGCGGCGGCAGCCAGCCATTGGCTGGGCAGCAGCAGGATCGCGGCGATGGCCGCCGGCGCCATGATCAGCGCGGCGAGGACTCGGGTCTTGGTCATGGGCTGGACGTCTCGGTGGCCAGGGCAGCGATCTGGGCACTGGTCAGGCCGAAACGGCGCTCCCGCCCGGCGTAGGTGTCCAGTGCGCGCTGCAGCTGGTCGGTGTCGAAGTCCGGCCACAGTACATCGGTGAACCAGAGTTCGGTGTAGGCCAGCTGCCACAGCAGGAAGTTGCTGATGCGGGTGTCGCCACCGGTGCGGATGAACAGGTCCGGGGCGGGCATGTCGGCCAGCGCCACGTGGCTGCCGAGCAGATCTTCATCGATCTGTTCGGGCAACAGGCGGCCGGCGGCCACTTCCTGGGCCAGCGTACGCGCGGCGCGCGCGATGTCCTGGCGGCCGCCGTAACTGGCGGCGATGGACAGGGTCATCCCGGTATTGTCCACGGTCCGCTGTTCGGCCAGTTGCATGCGGCTGACCAGCGAGGCACCGAAGCGCTCACGTTCGCCGATGAAGCGTACGCGCACGCCACGCCGGTGCAGCTCGTCCACTTCGCGATCCAGCGCGTGCAGGAACAGCTTCATCAGCGCCTGCACCTCGTCATCCGGGCGGCCCCAGTTTTCGCTGGAGAACGCGAACAGGGTCAGCGCCGGGATGGCCAGTTCCAGGCAGCGGTCGATGGTGCGGTTGACCGCGCGTGCGCCGGCGCGGTGGCCGATCATGCGCGGGCGGCGGCGCTGCTGCGCCCAACGCCCGTTGCCATCCATGATGATGGCAACGTGGCGCGGCAGCGCGCTGGGCAGCGGGGGCGGGGCTGAAGGCATCGACTTCAGACCGCCATCAGTTCCTTTTCTTTTTCAGCCACGACCTTGTCCACGTCCTTGATGCTGTTGTCGGTCAGCTTCTGGATATCGTCCTCGGCGCGCTTCTTGTCGTCCTCGGTGATTTCCTTGTCCTTGAGCAGCTTGGCCACTTCCTGGTTGGCATCACGGCGGATGTTGCGGATGGCGACCTTGGTTTCCTCGCCTTCCTTGCCCACGGTCTTGGCCAGTTCCTTGCGGCGCTCTTCGGTGAGCGGCGGCAGGTTCAGGCGGATGACAGTGCCGACCACGGTCGGGGTCAGGCCCAGGTCGGAGGCGTAGATCGACTTCTCGACCGCTGCGACCAGCGACTTGTCGAACACCGAGATCACCAGCGAACGGCCTTCGGAAACGCTGATGGTGGCCACGTTGGCCAGCGGCGACTGCGAGCCATAGGCCAGCACGGAAATGCCGTCCAGCAGCGCCGGCGAGGCGCGGCCGGTGCGGATGGTGGTCAGGGTGTGGCGCAGAGCGTCGATGCTCTTGGCCATGCGCGTCTGCGCGTTCTGCTTGATGTCGTTGAGCATCGCCCGGTCCTGGGTATTACTGGAATCGGGCGATTATAGGCGAATAGGCGCCCAGCCGGGACCGCAGGGCCCCGGCCATGCATCCGGCGCTCAGGCGGCGGGATTGCGGCCGCTGACCAGGGTGCCGATGTTCTCGCCGTGCAGGATCTTCAGCAGTTCACCCGGCTGGCCCATGTCGAACACGCGCATCGGCAGGTCGCTGTCGCGCGCCAGGGCGAAGGCCGCGGTATCCATCACTTCCAGGCCGCGGATGATCACTTCGTCGTAGGTCAGGCTGTCGAAGCGCACCGCATCGCTGTGCTTGTTCGGATCCTTGTCGTAAACGCCATCGACCTTGGTGGCCTTCAGCAGCAGGTCGGCGCCGATTTCGATGGCGCGCAGGGCGGCGCCCGAATCGGTGGTGAAGAACGGACTGCCGACGCCGGCGGCGAAGATCACCAGGCGGCCCTTTTCCAGGTGGCGGATGGCGCGGCGGCGGATGTAGTCCTCGCACACGTCGTTTATTTTGATGGCACTCATCACGCGGGCCTTGGCACCGACTTTTTCCAGTGCGTCCTGCATGGCCAGCGCATTGATCACCGTGGCAAGCATGCCCATCTGGTCGCCGGTGACGCGGTCCATGCCGCCTGCGGCCAGCCCGGCGCCGCGGAAGATGTTGCCGCCACCGATCACCAGCGCTACTTCCGCGCCAGCCTGCTGGGCTTCGACCACTTCACGCGCCAGGCGGTTGATGATCTTGGGATCGATGCCGTAGTCCTCGTCCCCCATCAGCGCCTCCCCGGAAAGTTTCAACAGGATGCGGCGATAGGCGAGCTTGGACATGGGGGACCTCAGGGTGCGTGAATTCCCGGCAGATTCTACTGGCAAGCGCGGCGCGGCTGTAGTTATTTCGCGCACGGGCTCTGGTTCAGGCGGCGGACGGGGCTTCGGCCGGTGGGGCCAGGGCCGCTCCATCGCCCGGGGAACGCGCGATCACCCGGTTGCGGCCAAGGTTCTTGGAGCGGTACAGCACATCATCGGCGGCACGCAGCAGGTCCTGCACGTCGGCGAAGCGTTCATAGCCTCCCTGGGTCGCCACGCCGGCGGAGAAGGTGATGAACAGCGGCCCGCCTTCCAGCATTGCCATCGGGGTGGACACGATGCGCGCCAGCACGCGGCGGATCACATCCAGGGCGACCGATTCCGTTGTGTTGGGCAGCAGCGCGACGAACTCTTCGCCGCCAAAACGCGCCACCGTGTCGCTGGTGCGCAGCTGTCCCTGCAGCGTGCCGGCGAACTCGCGCAGCACTTCATCGCCGGTCAGGTGACCGTGCGCATCGTTGATCTTCTTGAAGTCGTCCAGGTCGATGAAGGCCACCGAAAGCGGCCAGCCATGCTGCGTAGCGCGCAGGAATTCCTGTTCGAGCACCGCTTCCAGCTGGCGGCGGTTGAGTACGCCGGTCAGGGCATCGCGGTGGGCCTGTTCGGTCAGCCGGTTGGCACGCGCTTCGAACTCGTCGGCGCGGCGGCGGGCCTGCTCGGCGTCCTGCATCTGGCGCAGGTTGCGCAGCGTGGCCAGCTCCTGTGCGTGGTCGATCAGCAACTGCACGCGCGCCGGGGTGGTCGGCGCGGTGTCGAACAGGCTGGCGATGGTCGGCAGGGCTTGGCTGATCTGCGCCAACACCTGGTCGAACTGCGCGCTGTCCAGCTGCAGGCGGGCATGCACCTGCTCCAGCGCGCGCTCGCGTGCGGCGTCGGGGTCGCTGTCCAGCCAGATGTCGGCCACCGTGCCGGACAGCTGGACACAGGCCTGGAAGGTGTCCTGGGACGGGGCGCTGTCTTCACTCCGCGCGATCGCTTCGGTGAGGTAGCGGGGCAGGTCCCACTGCGCGGCCATGTAGGCGCCGACCTCGGCGTGGGTGCACTGCAGCTGCGCCCGTTCGGCGTCCAGCAGTGCCGCGTTGCTGTGGGCGTCGCGCAGCAGAGGCAGGTAGGTATCGGGGTGTGACTGGGCCAGGGCAAGCACGCCGATGTCCTGCAGCAGGCCGGCCAGCATCAATTCTTCCAGCCGGCGCAGGCCGCGCGCCTGCCCCAGCTGGCTGGCGGCCAGCGCGCTGAGGATGCTGCGGCGCCAGGCGCGTTCGCGCAGGTCCTGTTCGGGGCTGCCCGCCGTGCCTGCCACGCCCTGGGTAATGGTGAAGCCCAGGGCCAGGCTGAGGGTGGCATTGAGCCCGAGCATGGTCAGCGCCTGGCCCAGGTTGTCGATCCGGCGGCGGCTGGCATACAGCGGGGAATTGGCGATGCGCAGCATGCGCGCGCTGAGCGCCATGTCGATGGCGATGATATCGGCGGCGGTGCTGAGGTCCGCTTCGGGATCCTGGGCCAGTTCGATGATGCGCAGCGCGATGCCGGGAGGCGACGGGAGATTGCGGCAGAGCGCCAGGACGGCTGTCAGCTCGGGAGGCATATCGAGTCGTTCGTTCAAGGGTGCGGGATGAGGGTTCCGTCACAGATCTGCATGGTGGCCCTTGCACTAAGCGAACTCCCCCGAAAGAAGTATCGGTCCGAACGCCACATAACGCAAAGGCAGTGCGGCGCTGGCCCGGGGGCCTTGCGCCGCACGCACAAAAAAGCCGCGCAGAGCGCGGCTTCTTCGTGAATCAGGTCAATCCGGCAATCAAGCCAGGCCGGCCTGCTTCATCACTTCGGCGGCGTAGTCTTCCACCACCTTCTCGATGCCTTCGCCCACGGCCAGGCGCTTGAAGCCCACCACGTCGGCGCCGGCAGCCTTCAGCACCTGCTCGACGGTCTGGTCGGTGTTCAGCACGTACGGCTGGCCGTACAGGGTGACTTCGTTGACGATCTTGGCGATCTTGCCGCTGATGATCTTCTCCAGGATGTCGGCCGGCTTGGCCTTGTCCTTGTCGGTCATCTTGGCCAGCTCGATTTCCTTCTCCTTGGCAACGAAGTCGGCCGGAACGTCGGACGCCTTGTTGTGCGGGGGATTCATCGCCGCCACGTGCATGGCCAGGCCACGGGCCAGCTCGGCATCGCCACCGGCCAGTTCCACCAGCACGCCGATGCGGCCGCCGTGGACGTAGGCGGCCACGTTGTTGCTGCTTTCCAGGCGCACGATGCGACGCACGTCGACCTTCTCGCCGACCTTGGCGATGACCGCAGCGCGGGTCTCGTCGACGGTGTCGCCCGAAGCCAGCTTGGCGGCCTTCAGCGAATCGATGTCGGCAGCGCCGGAGGACAGCGCAACGTCGACGACCGACTTGGCGAAGTTGGTGAAGTTCTCATCCTTGGCGACGAAGTCGGTTTCGGAGTTGATCTCGACCAGCACGGCCTTGCCGGCTTCCTGGGCGGCCACGATGACGCCTTCGGCGGCAACGCGATCGGACTTCTTGTCAGCCTTGGCCAGGCCGGACTTGCGCAGCGCTTCGATGGATGCCTCGATGTCGCCGTTGTTCTCAACGAGCGCCTTCTTGCATTCCATCATGCCGGCGCCGGTGCGCTCGCGCAGTTCCTTGACCAGGGAAGCAGTGATTTCCATGGGATTACCTCACAAAAGAAAGGGGTTGGGCCGGCATGCTGGCCGGCCCGTATGACAGGGTGCTGTCAGCCGCCGAAGCGGCCGGCAGGGCGGGTGGACGCAGTGCATCCACCCGGGGCCTGGATCAGGCCTGTGCGTCGTCGGACTTCTTCGGCGCAGCCTTCTTGGCCGGAGCGCGACGGGCCGGCTTGGCCTCTTCGCCTTCAGCGGCTTCGGCGAACTCTTCTTCGCGCACGGTGGCGGCGTGCGGCGCAGCGGCCTTGCCTTCCAGCACGGAGTCAGCGGCAGCGCGGGCGTACAGCTGCACGGCACGGATGGCATCGTCGTTGCCCGGGATGGCGTAGTCCACCAGTTCCGGGTTGTAGTTGGTGTCGACCACGGCGATCACCGGGATGCCGAGCTTCTTGGCTTCCTTGATGGCGATGTCTTCGTGGCCGATGTCGATGACGAAGATCGCGTCCGGCAGGCGGTTCATGTCCTTGATGCCGCCCAGCGAAGCTTCCAGCTTGTCGCGCTCGCGACGCAGGCCCAGCACTTCGTGCTTGACCAGCTTCTCGAAGCTGCCGTCGTTCTCGCCGGCTTCCAGTTCCTTCAGGCGGGCAACCGACTGCTTGACGGTACGGAAGTTGGTCAGGGTGCCGCCCAGCCAACGCTGGTTCATGAACGGCATGCCGCAACGCTCGGCTTCTTCGCGGATCGACTCGCGCGCGCTGCGCTTGGTGCCCAGGAACAGGATGGTGCCGCGCTTCTGGGCAACCGAGGAGATGAAGTTCATCGCATCGTTGAACAGCGGGACGGTCTTTTCCAGGTTGATGATGTGGATCTTGCCACGGGCACCGAAGATGTACGGAGCCATCTTCGGGTTCCAGTAACGGGTCTGGTGACCGAAGTGGACGCCGGCTTCGAGCATCTGGCGCATGGTGATCTGGGGCATTGCAAAACTCCTGGCAGGGAACCGGCGTGCTCCGTTGTCCCTTGCGGGACGCCCGCGGAAAGTGTGCGGGACTGCGCGGGCGCGCATTGATGGTTCCGGGGTTGGGCTTCCCCATCGTCTCCGTGGCCGAACCCCTTGCGGGGCACCCCGGCACGGATCGGGACGATGGGTGTGGATTCACCGGTGACGTCCGGTGTGGACGATTGCCCGCGCAGGATGCGGCAGGCAATCCGGGGATTATAGACCGGCGCTGGCGCCGGCTGCAATCGGCCCAAGATCTTCTGCCGCAGTGCCGTCGCGGCGGGCCTGGAAACGGCCACCCGCGTAGCCATCGGCACGCTCAGGCAGCACCCAGCATACCGTGGCGCCGGGCAGTACATAGCCGGACAGGCCGGACTGCAGGGGTTGCCGCGCGCCGCCGGGGGCAACGTAGCCCAGGTCCTGCAGGCGCGCCCGGTGGCTGCCGGGGTTGTGCAGCCGCAGGCAGGGAGTGGCGCCGCGCATGCCCAGCTGCGCCGACAGCGAGCTGGCCACGGGGTGCTGCGGCGAAATGAACAGCGGCAACGAGTACCGCGGCAGATGGCGGTCGGAGGGCTCGACCAGCACCCGGAACGCCTGTTCGCCCGGCGCGTCCAGGGCCACCGGCAGCACCAGCCGGACCCGCTGGCGCGCGCCCGCAGGCAGGTGCGGCATGGCCGGGCTGGCCACGATCGCGGTGGTGGGCTGCAACCGGTCACGGCCGCTGGATTGGTCCCACTGATGGACGAGGATGCGGCCCTGCCAAGGCTGTGGCTCGTCGTTGACCAGCCACAGTTCGGCCTGGGTCTGTCCGGGCTGCAGCTGCAGCGTGGTCGGACGCAGCTCCAGTGCCTGGCTGGCGCCTGCACAACCGGCCAACAGCAGGGCCAGCGTGCGTCGTCGTTGCAGTGGGCCTGCCGGAGGCATCAGAACACCATCAAGGGTGCGCTGCTGCCTTCCGTGGCGTCGGTGTCCGGGGCCAGCTGGCGCAGCTGTTCGGGCAGGCGCGTCGGCTCGCTGCGCTGGTGCGGAGCGCCGCAGCGTGCGGCAGCTTCCGAAGCGCCTGCAGGTAGCGGACCGTCCTGGCAGCTTTCCACGATCACCAGCCGCAGGCGCAGCGGTTGGCTTTCAGTGGCGGCGTGCGCGCCGCCGGCCAGCAGCAGGCAGGCCGCCATGGCCGGTGCCCTGTACCCCCGTCGCGTTGCCATCCCGTCGTCCCCTGCGCTGCACTTCAGCCCTTATCGGCTGCCTGCCCGCCGGCTTTAACGGGGAGCCCGGCGTGGCGGTCAGTAGGTGATGGTCACGGTGATCCGGTCGGCGTAGTTGCCGGCCACCGGCAGTGCGCCGGTAGTGGCGGGGGCGCGCCCGTAGATGGTGACCTGCTGGGCCACGCCGGTCCCGGTGCCGGCCACCACGTCGGTGCCCACCGTGTTGCCCCAGCGCTGCAGCCGCGCGCTGTCGCGGTACAGCTCATAGGGAATGAACGCGGTGGTGGTGGTCGCATGGCGCATCCGTCGGGTGCTGCCGGCGGCATGCAGCCCGTTGTCCAGCGAAACGTTGAAGGCGGTACGGCGCACGCAGGTCAGGGTCAGCTGGGCGGTCTGGTTGATGGGCGTGGCGATCCTGCCTGCGGCCGTGCCGAAGTCCATGTCGGTTACCAGGTAGCTGCCGCATTGCGGCAGCACGGTGGCGGTGGCGCTGAAGGGGAACGCGTTGCTGGCACTCTTGCGATTGGTGGCGGTCGCGTCGGTGCAGCTGCCCGGCATGGTCGGGGTCCCGAGCAATACCTCGTTGTAGGCGTAGGTCAGGGTCACGTTGCCGGTGTTGAAGGCGCTGCTGTAGCTGCCGGTGGCCAGTGTCTGGTTGGCCGGCACCTGCCCGTAGACCGTGGTGGTGACGCTGCCGCTGCCGCCCAGCAACGGCGCGGCGTAGCTCAACTGCAGGTCCTGTGCGGGCGGCGAGCCACCCTGCAGCAGCCCCCACGGCACTTGGCGGGCGGCATCGGTGTACAGCTGGAACGCCAAGGTGTCTGCGTTGGCGTTGGTCATCTGCCGGGTCGGTAGCACCGCGGTGGAGGCGCTGCCGCTGCCGATGCCCACGCACAGGCGCACCCGCACATTGGCCAGCAGGGTCAATCCGCCGGTGGTGCAGGTGATGGTCACGCCCATGTTGGCTGGCGTGGCCGAAGCGGCCATGTTGCTGATGTTGCCAAAGGCCACCGCCGACGCGGTGGCGGTGCAGGTGGTGTTCGCGCGTGCACTGCCAGGCCAGGCCAGCAGCACCAGCATCACCAGCACGCCGAGCCACGCCGCGCGGGTCAAGGTGACCCCGGTGCGGCCAGCGGCACGCAGATCACCGGACCCAGGCGCGGGATCGCGCCGGTGGCGGTCACCACCGGCAGGCTGACCCGCAGTTGGCACGGGCCTTCCGGCGTGGTCACCTGCAAGCGGCCATCGGCCGGCAGGTCCTGCAGGTACACCGCACCGTCATAGCCGACCAGCGCCTCACCCTGCTGTCCGAAGCGGACCACGCTGCCGACCGGCAAGGCGGCGCCGGCGCTGTCCTGCGCAACGAACTGCACGGCACGGCTGCGACGCAGGCCGAAGCTGACCCCCAATCCGGCACCCTGGCGGGGCGTGACCCAATCGTCGACCCGCTCGGCGGCGATGTCCGCCGGCAGCCCCATGGTGTCGATCGACAGCCGGTTGCGCTGCCAGGACAACAGCGGGCTGACCAGCAGCAGGCCGTTGCGGTCGGTGACGCCGATTTCGCGGTTTTCCAGGCGTACCGGCACCCCGGCGATGCCGCCGGTGGACACCACCGCGAACGCGTCATTGACTTCGCGCGCGGCAAACACGTGGCCGCCCATCCAGACCAGCGCCCCGCCTGCGTTGGCATAGCCATAGGTGCTGTCGCCCTCGTGCACCGCGCCCACGGAGTAGCGCCCTGTAGGGGTCAGCCAGCCGGCCTCGGCCAGCCCACCGGTGCCACGGTCGCCCTGCCGGGCCTGCACGCGCCAGCCCATGCCATTGCCGCCGCCGTCGCCGGGTACCGGCTGTGACACGTCCACGCTGTACAGCGGTTCGCTGCCGTTGCGCTGCGCGCCCACGCTGGCCTGGCGGTTGTTGCCCAGAGTGGCGGCAAGGGAGACGTAGAGGCTGCGGTCGCTGCTGTCGCCCAGGTTCTGGTTGGCCGATACATACGCCGACCAGCGCTGGGCGAAGGTGCGCGACCAGAACAGGCTGGCATAGCGGTCATCCTGGCCATCCGGCTGGCGCAGCCGCAGGTAACTGGCACTGACCGCGCCGAACCGCTCCAGGCTGACCCCGAAGGTGGCCTGTTCGGTGATGTCCGGCGGCAGGCTGTCCTGCAGGGCGCCCAGGTCGCGGTAGTCGCCGTGGCTGCGTCGGCTCAGCAGGTTCACGTTGAACCGGCGGTTGTTCCAGTTGTAGCCGACCGAATACTGGCCACCCCGCAGGTCCCCGTACTGGCTGCGTGCATAGGCGGCGGTCAGCACGCCCGCGCGGCCCGCCAGCCAACCGCCCCCGATGCCGGCCTGGCGCAGGCCGCCTCCGGCTTCGGCGTGCGCTTCGGCAGTGAACCGGTCAGTGACGCCGTGGCGCCAGGTGGCGCTGGCCAGGGTCCGGTCATCGTAGGCGAACGAGCGCACACCGTAGTCTTCGCGCAGCTGCCCCACGCCCACCGACCAGTCGGTCAACCCGCGTGCCAACAGCTGCTGGGTGCCGTAGAAATCGAAATCGACCGTGCGGCTGCGGCCGAATGCATCGGTGATGACCACCTGTGCGGTACCCATGCCGCTGATGCCGGGCTGGGTGGCCAGTTGGAACGGCCCCACCGGCACCTCGCCGCTGTACTGGCGCAACCCGTCCACGTACAGCTCCACGTTGGAAGGCACCACCGCCTGGCCGAGGAAGCTCGGCGTGGGCGACAGCACCCGATAGGGCTGCAGGCCGTAGTTGCGTCCTATCTGGATGCCGCCCATCCGCACCGGTCGGCTCCAGTCCAGGAAGCCGCTGTAGAAGTCGCCGACGTCCAGGCTGACCGCCTGTTCGGGGAAATCCAGCGTCCAGCGCGTATCCAGCCGCACGCTTTCACTGCGCCAGCGGCGCCCATCGCCATCCTGGAAGCGGCGCTGCAGCGAGAGGTTGGACAGCGTGCCGCGACCCACGCCGAACACCCGCAGTTCCGAGGTGAGCGCCAGGCTGGACTGGTTTTGGACATGGGTGGCGTACAGATCGTAGTTGAGCAGCACGCCGGGCGAGGCGCTGGCGTGGGGGAGGTCGTTGGCCCGGGCGCCGATGGTGGCGGTGGGCAGGTCCAACTGGTCCAGCGGGGCATCGATGGCCAGGGTCTGCATGCGCGCGTCGTAGCGCACCTGCACGCCGACCAGCTGGTCCAGATAGACCGGCACCTCGCCCCGGGCAGGGAAGCCCAGCTGGCGCAACACCTGGGGCAAGGCCTGCAGGCGGCCGCGCTGGTCGATGAAGGGCAGCAGGCCACGCGACGCCTGGTTCAGGGTGACTTCCAGGTACAGCGACTGGCTGGCGGTAAGCGGGGTCGGCGGTGGCAGCATCGCATCGGGCATCGCGCCGGCGGCGACCACGTCCGCCGCCTGGGCGCTGATCGGCGCGAGCCCGAGCAGGATGCGCACGGCCGCCTCAGCGAGCCGGTGGCGTCGCGGGCAGCGCGGTCTGTGCCGGTTCGCCATTGATCTTCGCCGAGAACGTGGCTGCCTCGGGCAACGAAGCGGTGTCCAGATTCCAGTGCATCACCTGGCCGGGCAGCACGTAGCCGACCAGCCCGGGGCGCAGGATACGCGGGCGCTGCGGGTCGCCGATGGCCACGTCGGCCAGCTGCGCATAGCCATCGCCTTCGTTGCGCACCTCAAGCCCCGGAACGCCGTCGGGCATCGGCAGCGCGCGGGCGGCCAGCCGCGGCTTCAGGGCATCGGCATTGGCCGGCTGCAGGAACAAGGGCACCGAGTAGCGCAACACGAACTGCATGCCGCGCGCATCCGGGTCCAGCCGTGGCAGTTCATCCACCACCACGCGGTAAGCCTGCTGGGCGGCGCCCGCGTTGGGGGCCATGCGCACCAGCCGTACCAGCTGCTGCTGACCCGCGGCGAGATCATGCACCGGTGGGCTGGGCTGGATGTCCCGGGTTTCCACCAGCTGGTCCTCGCCACCGGCCTGCTGCCAGCCAAACACCCGGATCTGCACCTTCATCGGCGCGGTACCGGTGTTGGTCAGCCAAAGGGCCTCGCTGGTCTGCGCGGGGCGCAGCTCCAAGCGGGTCGGCGCTACCTGGAGGCTGGCGGAGATGGCTGCGAAGGGAAACATCAGCGCGCACAGGGCCTGCAGGCCGATGGAGGCCCATCGGCGCTTGGTCTGGGTCATCACGGTCACCTTCTTCAGTAGGTGATCGTGGCGGTGACCGTATCCAGATAGGAACCGGCTGCTGCGTTGTTCACGCTCGGGTTGAGCACCCGGCCGTAGACGTTGTAGGGCTGCGGGGCACCGTTGCCCACCGCTGCCACGGTGTTGGTGGCAGTGGTCGCACCCCACACGTTGGTGCGTCCGGCGTCCTGGTAGAGCTGGTAGCCGACGAAGTTGTTGGTGGTCACCGCCGCATCGGTATGCCGCATCCGGCGCGTGGTCACGTCACCGGCGGTCGCGGCATTGCTGCCCGCGTTCAGCGCGATGGAGTAGGGGGTCAGTGCCGAGCACTGGGCGGTGATGGTGCCCTGAGCCAGTACAGGGGCGGTGGCAGTGGACGCAACCGTGCCGAAATCGATGTCGGTCGGCGCCGCGGCGGCGATCGTGCAGGATGTGGTGATGGCGATGCGGACGTTGAAGGTCACGCTGTCCTGCGCGAAGGCAGGGGCGGCCGCGGTGGCCAGGCAGAGCGTCAGGCCGCACAGGGCCAGACGGCGGGAACTACGTGTAGAGCGCATGGGCGGGATCTCCTTGGACCCTTCAGGGTCCTGAACCGAAACGATGCAGTCGAACGCGTTGTTACACGACGTTTATAAAGGCAAAACCGTGGTCAGAGGGTGAGGGGTGGCCGACCGCCGTCACATTTTTCGTTGTCAGGTCCTCGCCCGACCCTCAACCCGCGCTGTCGCGGATGAAACGAACCCGTTCAGCATCGGGCCCGGATCGGCGATAATGGCGGACATGAGCGTAAATCTGAAAACCCCCCAGGAAATCGAGCTGATGCGCGAGGCCGGGCGACTGGCCAGCGAAGTGCTGGACATCGTCACGCCCTTCGTCAAGCCCGGTGTCACCACCGAAGAGCTGGACCGCATCTGCCACGACCACATCGTCAACGTGCAGAAGACGATCCCCGCCAACGTCGGTTACCGCGGCTTCCCCAAGAGCGTATGCACGTCGGTCAACAACGTGATCTGCCATGGCATCCCCAGCGAGGCCAAGGTGCTCAAGGACGGCGACATCGTCAACATCGACGTCACCGTGATCAAGGACGGCTGGCACGGAGACACCAGCCGCATGTATTACGTGGGCACGCCGTCGGTGATGGCCAAGCGCCTGGTCGATGCGACCTATGAAGCGATGTGGCGCGGCATCCGTGCGGTCAAGCCGGGCGCCACCCTGGGCGATATCGGCCATGCCATCCAGAGCTACGCCGAAAGCGAGCGCTTCAGCGTGGTGCGCGAGTACTGCGGCCATGGCATCGGCAAGGTCTACCACGATGAACCGCAGGTGGTGCATTACGGCCGCCCGGGGCAGGGCCTGGTGCTGCAGCCGGGCATGACCTTCACCATCGAACCGATGATCAACGAGGGCACCCGCTACAACAAGGTGCTGCCGGACGGCTGGACCGTGGTCACCAAGGATCGCAAGTTGTCGGCGCAGTGGGAGCACATGATCGCGGTCACCGAGACCGGCGTGGACGTGCTGACCCTCTCGCCGGGCGAATCGCAGGTCGCTTGACGATGCTGCCGGCGGGTTCGTTGCTGGACACGCCGGCTTCGTCGGTGCCCGATGCCGAATGGGCTGCCGCGGCGCGCCAGGCGCTGCAGCAGGCCGACGCGCGCCTGCACCGCCGCTTCGACCAGGGCGACCGGATCGAGCGCCTGCTGGCACTGCGTGCACGTGCCGCCGATCACCTGATCCGGCTCGCCTGGCAGCGCTGCATGCCGGCCGGGCAAGGCCTTTCGTTGTTTGCCGTGGGCGGTTACGGTCGCGGCGAACTGTTCCCGCATTCGGACATCGACGTGCTGGTGCTGGGCGAAACCTCGGCCCAGCACGCCGCCGAAGCCGGGCTCTCGCGCTTGTTCGCGCTGCTGTGGGATTGCGGCCTGCCGGTCAGCCATGCGGTGCGCTCGCTGCAGCAATGCCGCGACGCCGCTGCTGACCAGACCGTACTCACCGCGCTGATCGAAGCACGTCCGCTGGTTACCGCAGACGGCGCGCGGGGTGCCCTGCGCCAGGCCACCGATGATGGATCGCTGTGGCCGCCGCGTGCCTTCTTCCAGGCCAAACTGGAGGAACTGCGCACGCGGCATGCCCGCTTCGGCGATACCGCTGACAACCTGGAGCCGGACCTGAAGGATGGCCCCGGCGGGCTGCGCGATCTCAATACGCTGGGCTGGATGGCGCTGCGTGCCTTCGGCGTGCGCGAACTGGAAGCGCTGGTCGGCCTGGGCCACCTGGGCGCCGATGAAGCAGTGGCACTGCAGCGCGAGCGCGCGGTGCTGGCCGGGCTGCGCTATGGACTGCATCTGGTCGCCGGACGTCCCGAAGAACGATTGCGCTTTGATTACCAGAAGACCCTGGCCGCACGGCTGGGGTTTGAAGACGACGCGGAAAGCCTGGGCGTCGAGAAAATGATGCAGGGCTTCTACCGCGCCGCATCGGTGGTCCGGCGGATCAGCGACCGGCTGCTGCAGCGCTTTGAAGAACAGTTCGATGGCGAGGCGGTGCCCGAACCGCTGACGGTCGGCTTCTCGCTGCGCCGGGGGTATCTGGCAGCCAATGATGCGGAGTGGCCGCGCGGGGAGATTGGCGAGGTCTTCGCCCTGTTTTCCAGCTGGGCCAACAATCCGCAGGTCCGCGGGCTGCATTCGCTCACCGCGCGCGCGCTGGCCGAAGCATTGCCGCAGCTGCCCGGATACGAGCAGGCCTCCCCGCACACCCGTCAGCAGTTCCTGTCACTGCTGCGCCAGCCGAGGCCGGTCGATACGCTGTCGCGCATGGCGCGGCTGGGCGTGCTCGGCCAGTGGGTCCCGGCCTTCGCCCAGGTCAGCGGGCGCATGCAGTTCGATCTGTTCCATGTCTATACCGTGGACCAGCACACCCTGATGGTGCTGCGGAACATGGGCGAGTTTTCCAGCAGCAGGGCCGCCGAACGTTTCTCCATCGCCCATGAGGTATGGCCGCGCCTGCGCAAGCCCGAACTGCTGCTGCTTGCCGGGCTGTTCCATGACATCGCCAAGGGGCGTGGTGGCGATCATTCCGAGCTTGGCGCGGTCGACGCGCGCGCCTTCTGCCAGACCCTGGAGATGAGTGCCGCCGACACCGACCTGGTGGCCTGGCTGGTGGAACAGCACCTGCGCATGTCGGTGACCGCGCAGAAGCAGGACATCTCCGATCCGGCGGTGATCCATCGCTTCGCCACGCTGGTTGCCAGCCGCGAGCGGCTGGACTACCTGTACCTGCTGACCTGCGCCGACATCGCCGGCACCAGTCCCAAGTTGTGGAATGCGTGGAAAGACCGTCTGCTGGCCGACCTGTATTTCGCCACCCGCCGCGCTCTGCGCGAAGGCCTCGAGCCGCCGCTGCCGGCCGCCGAACGGGTGATCGAGGCGCGCGAATACGTGCGCCAGCTGGTGCGAGAGCAGGGCTATGACGATGCCACGATCAACCGCCAGTTCGCGGTGATGCCCGATGAAGGGTTCATCCGCCTTCGCCCGGAGCAGCTGGCGTGGCAGGCGGGTGCACTGGTGCCGGTACGCCAGGGCCACACGCTGGTGAAAGTACGCCCGATCAGCCCGGATGACCCGGCGCTGGAAGTGTTCGTGCATTCGCCCGACCGCGATGGCCTGTTCGCCGCGATCGTGATGACGCTGGACCGCAAAGGCTACGGCATCCACCGGGCGCGCGTGCTGGATGGACCCTCCGACACCATCTTCGATACCTTCGAAGTGAACCCAGCCGACAGCTTCGCCGATGGCGACCCGCTGCGGCTCGAGGCCGCCCTGCGCGAGGCACTGTCCGGCGACCTGGCACGGCTGCGACCCTCGCGGCGCGCGATCCCGCGCCAGCTGCGGCACTTCCGCTTCGCCCCGCGCCTCGAATTCCGCGATGAAGCGGGCGATGCCGCCGGCACCCGCTTCAGCCTGGTCGCGCCCGACCGCCCCGGCCTGCTGGCCGACGTGGCGCACGTGCTGCGCAACCAGCGGCTGCGCGTGCACGACGCACGCATCGCCACGTTCGGCGAACGCGCCGAAGATACTTTCGTGATCACTGACGAACACGACCTCCCCCTGGATGAAACCGCCAGGCAACAGTTGCAGGACGCCATGCTGTGCTGCCTGGACCCAGACCGAAACGCCGGAGATACCCGCTGATGGCCACCAAGCCGACCAAGAGAACCGCCGCTGCCAAGACCGCGGCAACCAAAAAGAGCACCGCTGGCAAGGCCGTGGCGGTCAAGCAGGCCGTAAAAAAGGCCGCGGCCAAGTCGACCATCGCGAAGAAATCGTCCGCCAGCAAGGCCGTCGCGAAGAAGGTGCCGGCGGAGAAGGCCCGCGCGGAGAACATCGCCCGCAAGTCGCTGCGCAAGCCGCCGGCGGTGGGCGTGGAAGAGTTGAAGTTCGGCATCGAAAGCGCCTTCGAGCGCCGTGCCACCTTGACCCTGCATGAGCTGGAAGGCTCCACCAAGCCGCTGGTCGGCCGGGTCATCGATGGCCTGGAAAGCGGTGAATTCCGCGTTGCCGAGCCGGACGGGCACGGCGGCTGGAAGGTCAACGAATGGCTGAAGAAGGCGGTGCTGCTGTACTTCCGCGTCAATGACATGGCGGTGGTCGATGCGCGCCCGGCACCGTTCTGGGACAAGGTCGAATCGCGCTTCGCCGGCCATGACGAAGCGAAGTTCCGCCGCGCCGGCGTACGCGTGGTGCCCGGTGCGATCGCGCGCCGCGGCACGTATTTCGGCAAGGACGTGGTGTTGATGCCGAGCTTCACCAACATCGGTGCGTACGTCGGCGAAGGCACCATGGTCGACACCTGGGCCACCGTCGGTTCCTGCGCGCAGATCGGCCAGCACTGCCACCTGTCCGGTGGTGCCGGCATCGGTGGCGTGCTGGAGCCGCTGCAGGCCAGCCCGACCATCATCGAAGACCATTGCTTCATCGGCGCGCGTTCGGAAGTGGTGGAGGGCGTTGTCGTTGGCCATCACAGCGTGATCGGCATGGGCGTGTTCCTCAGCCAGAGCACCCGCATCTACAACCGCGCCACCGGCGAGATCAGCTACGGCTACATCCCGCCGTACAGCGTGGTGGTGTCCGGTTCGCTGCCTTCGGCCGACGGCACCCATTCGCTGTACTGCGCGGTGATCGTCAAGCAGGTGGACGCGCGTACCCGCAGCAAGACCAGCGTCAACGACCTGCTGCGCGGCCTGGCTGACTGACCGCGATGACCACCACCGTGCACGGGTTGAAGAACTGCGATACCTGCAGGAAGGCCACCAGGTGGCTGGACCGTTTCCAGGTACCGTACACCTTCGTTGATTATCGCGAGAACACGCCGTCGCCCGAGACGCTCATCGACTGGGCCAGCCAGGCCGGTGGCTTCCCTGCGCTGGTCAATAAATCCTCCACCACGTGGCGGCAACTGCCGGACAACCGCAAGGCGGCCGCTTCGGACGCCGAGTGGAAGCTGCTGCTGCGCGAATACCCGCAGTTGATCAAGCGGCCGGTGGTGGTGACCGCCGATGGCAAGGTCAGCCAGGGCTTCTCGGACAACGGCTTCAAGCAGCGCTTCGGAGTGGGCGCGTGAGTGCGGTGCTCGACCTGGCCTGCGACCTGATCGCACGGCCGTCGATCACCCCCGATGATGCGGGCTGCCAGCAGCTGCTGGCCACCCGGCTGCAGGCTGCCGGCTTCCAGTGCGAGCACCTGCGGCTGGGCGAGGTTGACAATCTGTGGGCCACCCACGGCAGCGATGGGCCGGTGCTGGTACTGCTCGGCCACACCGATGTGGTGCCGACCGGGCCGGTGGCGGACTGGACCAGCGATCCATTCGTGCCGACCGTGCGCGATGGCGTGCTGTACGGGCGCGGGGCGGCCGACATGAAGGGCAGCGTGGCCGCCTTCGTGATCGCAGCCGAGCAGTTCGTTGCCGCGCACCCGGATCATCCGGGCACGCTGGCGGTGCTGTTGACCAGCGACGAGGAAGGCGATGCGATCGATGGCGTGCGCCATGTCGCGCGGCTGTTCGCCGAGCGTGGCGAGCGTATCGACTGGTGCATCACCGGTGAGCCGTCATCGACTGCCCGGCTGGGCGACCTGTTGCGGGTGGGTCGGCGCGGCAGCCTGTCGGCGCGCCTGCTGGTGCAGGGCGTGCAGGGCCATGTCGCGTATCCGGACAAGGCCCGCAACCCGATCCACCAGGCTGCACCTGCGCTGGCCGAACTGGTCGCCCGGCGCTGGGACGAGGGCTTTGAAAGCTTCCCGCCGACCAGCCTGCAGGTGTCCAACATCCATGCCGGCACTGGTGCCAACAACGTGATTCCCGGACAGCTGCAGGTCGATTTCAACCTGCGTTACAACCCGCATTGGAACGCAGACAAGCTGGAAACGGAGATCGCTGCACTGCTGGACCGGCACGGGCTGGAGTACGCCGTGAAGTGGCATCGCAGCGGCGAGCCGTTCCATACCCCGGAAGGCACGCTGCGACGCGTGGCACGCGAGGTGCTCGGCGAGTTCGCGGGTGCACCGCCGGAAGAAAGCACCGGTGGCGGAACCTCGGACGCGCGTTTCATTGCGCCGTTGGGCGCGCAATGCATCGAAGTAGGTCCGGTCAATGCGAGCATCCACCAGGTGGACGAGAACGTGCGCGTGGACGAGCTTGAGCGGCTGCCGGCGCTGTACCAGCGCTTGATCGAACGCCTGCTGGCGTGAGGCGTGGTAGCGCCGAGCCATGCTCGGCGGCTCCCTGCAAACGGGCGTGCGGATGGACTTCGCCGAGCATGGCTCGGCGCTACCGCGGGTCGCGGCTAGGCCACCACCAGGCCGAACGCGGCCAGCGCTGCGGCCGCCTGGCGCTGCGAAATCACCGCCTTCCGGAACAGCTTGGCCTCCATCACGTTGAGCCCGCTGATGTCGGTCCCGCGCAGGTCCGCGCCTTCGAAGCGGGTCAGCCGGGTCTGTGCGTTGCGCAGGCTGCCGCCGTTGAACACCGCATCGCGGAAGTCGCAGCCGGAAAGATCCGCATCGGAGAAATCCATGCCCTGCAACTGGGCCTTGCGGAACGAAAGGCCGCGCAGGTCGGCGCTGACCATCAGGCAGTCGCGGAACTCCAGTGCCCACCCGCCTGCCTCCTGCAGGTGCGCGCCGGTCAGCTTGCAATCCAGGAACTGCACCGAGGACAACGTGGCGCGCCGCCAGTGGCTGTTGTTGAGATCGCAGTGCGAAAAGCGCGCGTCGCTCAGCAGGGCCGAACTGAAGTCGCAGGCCGCACCGCGGCACTTGTTCCACTGGCTTTCCTCCAGCGAAGCCGCCAACCAGTTCGCACCCGCCAGCGAACACTGGTTGAACTGGAAGCCGTCCATGTCCAGCCGCGAAAAGTCGCCATGATCGAAGCTGCAGCCTTCGAATATCGCCGCGCGGGGGTGCGCGGCGATGATCGCCTGCATGCGTTCGCGGGTGAGGGTTTCAGCGCGGAAAACGGCGGTCGTCATGCTGCCATTCTGGGCGATGTAGACCGCTCACAATAGACTTGAGCATTGCGCTGGAGTGTGTACGAAGCCAGCGTAACGCCGTTACTCGAACGTCCAGAATGGCGGTGCGATCGCTTCGCGCCAGTATGATTCGGCCGCCATGTAGAAGCCCTGTGCCTCGGCCAGGGCGAACCATGCCGCCGCCGCATCCACGTCCTTGGCCAGCCCGTCGCCACCGCGGCCCACGGCCAGCCCGGCCAGGTACTGGCCATACACGTTGCCCTGCCTGCCGGCACGTTCGTACCAGCGCAATGCTTCGGCCTTGTCCTGCACCACGCCGATGCCGGCTTCGTGCAGTGCGCCCAGGTCGACCTGGGCCTCGGCATCGCCGCGCGCGGCGCGGCGCTGGATGCCGGCGATGACCGGGTTCGGCGCCGGGCCGGGATCGATCGGCTGGCCATGCGGTGCCGAGCCGCTGGTTGCCTCGCGCAGCGGCTTCAGCTTGTACAGCTCGCGCAGGTACACCGCCGAACGCAGCCGCCAGCGCAGCGCGCCGGTCATGTCGCCGCGACCTTCGTACCAGCGCTCCAGGTCGTGCATCGCATAGGGCGAGCCGTGGTAGGCCGCACTCTGGAACCAGCGGAAGGCCTTGCGTGGTGACGGCTTCATGACCACCTCGGCGGGCTTCTGTGGGCCCTCGCCACTGTCCAGACGGCCACGCGCGTACAGCGTTCCGAGCGTTTCCTCGGCGCTGGTGCTGTGGTGCGTGCGCGGGGTCGTGGCGGCAGCGCGCGCATACCAGTCCAGCGCCCGCGGATCATTCCAGGCCTGGTACATCCGGGCCACGCGCAGCGCCGAGTCGAAACGGCCATCGGCGGCCGCGGCGAGCGCATCGCGCTCGGTGTCGCTGGGCGGGCGGGTAGGCGTGCTGGCACAACCGGCCAGGGCAAGCAGTGCCAGCGCATGCAACAGTGCGCGGCGGGGGAAGGGAATCATCCGTGAAGTCCTCAAGGGGGCGGGAGATTATCCGTGACGTCGACCGCGTGGCGGCTGAACGTCGGCGCAGGAACGGTTGCCATCGCAACAGTTGCGCCGCCGCCGGAACCCGGTTACGGTCGATCCATGTCCTTGCTCCCCGCCACCGCCGTCCGCAATACCAACCGCAATAACCTGCGCGCGAATAATCGTGCGCGGCCGATGCGGGACTGCGCCCTGGGTAGCTAAGACACTACACACCCGGACACCAGAAAACCCGCATCGACCGATGCGGGTTTTTTTTGTGCCCGGGAAACCTCCCGGGCCAGGCTGGCCGGTCGAACACCCCTACCGCGTATAGACCCCAAACAGGAGCTTCCCCCATGTGTTCGATCTTCGGAATATTCGGCCTGCAGGCCGGTGACGACCTCCCCGCGCTGCGCCGGCACGCATTGGAATCCTCGCAGCGCCAGCGCCACCGCGGCCCGGACTGGAGCGGTGTCTACCTCGACGACGGGGCGCTGCTGGTGCACGAGCGGTTGGCCATCGTCGATCCCGCCGGTGGCTCGCAGCCGCTGCTGTCCGAAGATGGTGGCCTTGCCCTGGCGGTCAACGGCGAGATCTACAACCACCAGCAGCTGAAGGCCGGATTGAGCCAGCCGTACGCGTTCCAGACCGGCTCGGACTGCGAGGTGATCAACGCGCTGTACCGCCAGGGTGAGCCGTCGCAGTGGCTGGAACGGCTCAACGGCATCTTTGCTTTTGCGTTGTGGGACAAGGTGGCTGCGCGGGTGCTGGTGGCGCGTGATCCGATCGGCGTGGTGCCGCTGTACTGGGGCCACGATGCGCAGGGGCGCCTGCGCGTGGCGTCCGAACTGAAGGCGCTGGTGGATAGCTGCGCCGATGCCGCGCAGTTCCCGCCGGGGCATTACTACGACAGCGCAACCGGTGAGCTGGTGCGTTACTACCAGCAGCCCTGGCGCGAGTACGACGCCGTGCAGGGCGAGCCGGTGGACCTGGCCGAACTGCGCGAGGCGTTCGAGCGCGCGGTGGAGCGCCAGCTGATGAGCGATGTGCCTTACGGCGTGCTGCTGTCCGGTGGCCTGGATTCCTCGCTGGTGGCCGCGGTGGCCGCCCGCTATGCGCGCCGGCGCATCGAAGACGGCGGCGAGAGTGAAGCATGGTGGCCGCGGCTGCATTCGTTTGCCATCGGCCTGAAGGGCTCGCCCGATCTCGCTGCCGCGGCCATTGCCGCCGAATCGCTGGGCACGGTGCACCACGGGTTCGAATACACCTTCGAAGAAGGCCTGGACGTGCTGCCGGAAGTGATCCGCCATATCGAAACCTACGACGTCACCACCATCCGCGCCTCCACCCCGATGTTCCTGCTGGCGCGGCGGATCAAGGCGATGGGCGTGAAGATGGTGCTGTCCGGCGAGGGCAGCGACGAGATCTTCGGTGGCTACCTGTACTTCCACAAGGCGCCGGATGCACGTGAGTTCCACAGCGAACTGGTGCGCAAGCTGGATGCCCTGCACAACTACGATTGCCTGCGCGCCAACAAGTCGATGATGGCCTGGGGCGTGGAGCCGCGCGTCCCGTTCCTGGACCGCGAGTTCCTGGACGTGGCGATGCGCTTCGATGCCGCGCACAAGATGGTCGGCAGCGAAGCCTCCGGTGGGCGCCGCGTGGAGAAGGGCGTGTTGCGTGCGGCGTTCGAAGGCTATCTGCCGGAGAGCATCCTGTGGCGGCAGAAGGAGCAGTTCAGCGATGGCGTGGGCTACGGCTGGATCGACGGGCTGAAGGCGCACGCCGAAGCGCAGGTCAGCGACCGTGTGCTGGCTGCTGCCGACAAGCGCTTCCCGCACAACCCGCCGCAGACCAAGGAGGCTTACTACTACCGCCACGTGTTCGAGCAGTACTTCCCCAGCCATGCGGCGGCGGAAACCGTGCCCGGTGGCAAGTCGATCGCCTGTTCGTCACCGGCGGCGATTGCCTGGGACGCCAGTTTCGCGGCCGCCGCGGACCCGTCCGGCCGGGCGATCGCCGGCGTGCACGAAGCAGCGTTGGCCTGACATCAGGGTGACGCACGGGTAGCGCCGAGCCGTGCTCGGCGGGATACCTCGGTGCCCGCCAACGAACCGCCGCCGAGCATGCCTATGCCGGTCGTCCTGACCGGCACCCTCCGGGCCGTCGCAAGCGACGCAGGCAGCGGCTGCTGCCGCTGCCTGCGGCGCTACCGGGAGACAGGTCAGCGGGCGGGCCGCAGGGTCAGCGTGTGCTGGCTGGGACCGGGCAGGAACGGGGTCGGACGTCCGTGCACGTAGTCCTCGTGTCCGGCCGCCCAGAACGGTGACAACGGGTGGCCGCTCTGGCCGCCCGGCATGTGGATGATGCCCTGGTCTTCGTGGCCGGGGGACACCACCATCCGCTGCGAAGCGCCGAAGCCCGGCCCCTGCACGCGCGGCATGTTGTTGTCACCGGGCAGCGGCTCGGCCGGCATGCACAGCCAGCGTTCGGCGAAGGCGGGCAGGGCACGGCTGATCGGGTGGCAGATCGCAGCGGTATTGCGCTCACCCCAGCTGCGTTCGGCCAGCGGCCCCTGCGCGGTCAGGTCCGCTTCCAGACGCTTGGCGGTGTCGGCCAGCAGCGCGTCCCAGCTTGCGTGGCCAGGCGGCAGCAGGTGCGCCGGGCGCTGGTCGACCAGCGGCCACAGCACGCCTTCGAACTGCGCCAGCCGCGGCTCCAGCCAGTCATCGCCCAGCATCTGTCTGGCCGGTGCCAGCATCGCACTGGAGACCTCGTCCAGCAGCATGCCGCGGAAGCCACGCACTACCCGATAACTCACCGAATCCACCGACGCATGGCCCTCCCAGGTGCGCGTGACAGCCTCCAGCCGCTGCAGTTGCGGGTCGTTCGAGCCCACCACCACCTTGCGCAGCAGATGCCACCAGCGTTGCAGGAACAGCGCACGGTCATCGAGCTGGATCGCCAGCAGGTCCGCTTCGCTGAAGCGCTGGCGGGCCTGCAGTGCATCGCGGATCTGGGCGCCGCGCGCGCCGAGGTCATAACCGCCGTCACCGGCGACAGCCAGTGCCTTGCCGTCCATGACACGTCCGTTGGCGGTCCACAGCCGGTGGGTTGGCGGGTCGATCAGCGAGGGCGCCGCATCACTGCGGATGCCCCATGCCGGGCAGCCATCAGCCGTGGTGGTGCGCATGTCGGTGGGCGCGCAGCCGGCAGCCCGGTCCGGGCGCGCACCCAGCACACGCCAGCCGATGCGTCCGTTGCTGTCGGCCAGCAGCAGGTTCTGCGCTGGGATGCGGGTGCGGTCGGCGACCTGCAATGCCTGGTCAAGATCGGCGACGCGTGCCAGCTCGGTCAGTGCCAGGCTGACCGCGCCGGGTTGGTGGGCGACCCAGCGCAGCGCATCGCCACTGCCATCGGCGCGCTGGTGCAGCAGCGGCCCCCATGCGCTCTCGCGCACGGTGAAATCCACCGGCGGGGCACCGGCCACCTCGATTTTTTCGTGGTACTCGGTAAGTTTCGTGCCGGCCGGCACCGGCTGGAAATCGGCGGTGTCGATGTAGCTGTTGGTGAAGCCCCACGCCACGTGTCCGTTGCTGCCGACGATGATCGCCGGCAGGCCAGGCAGCGAAAATCCACTCACGTCGACCCGCCCGCCGGGCGCCTGCGGATCGGGGTAGCGCAGGCGCACGCGGAACCAGATGTTCGGCGCGCGCAGGCCCAAGTGCATGTCGTCGGCCAGGATCGCGCGGCCATCGGCGGTCAGCGCTGCGCCGACGGCGAAGTTGTTGCTGCCTTTGACATCCGTATCGTCCACGGCAGCGGCAGGCGCGGCAGGCTGGCCACGCAGGTCCAGCACGTCGGCGCCGGGCAGCACCGCATCGCCGCGCGGTCCGCCCATCAACGGCGCATCCCAACTGCTGCCATCGTGGCTCAGCAGCGCATACAGCGCCGGCGGCACCACCGCACGCAGGCGGCTGTACGCCAACTCGCTCTGGTTGGCTGGATCCTGCAGGTCGGCATACATCGCATAGCCGGTCAGCAGGCTGTCGGCGGCCTGCCACGGCGCGGGCCGCTGGCGCAGCAGCAGGTAGGGCCAAGGCCGCACGCGCAGGCTGGCGATTCCTTCATTCACGCCTTCCACGTAAGCCTGCAGTTCGGCACTCACCGGTTCTTTCGATGCGCGGTGGCGCAGGCGATGCAGGCGCATGCGTTTGTCCACCTCCAGCGCGGCCGGCCCGAACAGCGCGGACAGCTCGCCGGCGGCACTGCGGCGCATGAGGTCCATCTCGAAGCCGCGTTCCTGTGCGTGCACCTGGCCCAGAGCGCGCATCACGTCGTGCTGGCTGGCACCTTCGATGGTGACCACGCCCAGGCCGTCGCGGCTGACGGTCACCGGGGCCTGCAGGCCACCGAGGACCTGCTCGCCGTCCAGCGGCGCAAGGCTGCCGCGCAGCAACCACCAGGCCATCAGGCCGAGTCCCAAAGCCAGTACCAGCAGCAGCCAGAACAGTCGCAACAACCATCGACGCATGGGGCGCTTCCTTGCAGGGAAAGAGTGGGGGCGAGTGTAGACAGCCGGTGTGGCAGATCGCAGACGTGACGCGACTGCGATTGATTCCGATTAGATCACGGGATTTCCGGATAGGGCACCATGGCGCCATCGAGTCAAAGGAGCATCCCCCATGAAAGGCAATCCGGACGTCATCGCCTGCCTGAAAGAACTGCTGCGCGGCGAGCTTGCTGCCCGCGACCAGTACTTCATCCATTCCCGCCGTTACGAGGACCAAGGCCTGTTCGCGCTGTATGAACGCCTGAACCACGAAATGGAAGAAGAAACCCAGCACGCCGATGCGCTGCTGCGCCGGATCCTGTTCCTGGGCGGGGACCCGGACATGCGCGCGCATGCCTTCGAACCCGGCAAGACCGTGGAAGAGATGCTGCGCAAGGACCTGGACACCGAATATGCGGTGCGCAACAACCTGGCCGCCGGCATGAAGCTGTGCGAAGCCAACGGCGACTATGTCAGTCGTGACATGTTGCTGGTGCAGTTGAAGGATACCGAAGAAGACCATGCCTGGTGGCTGGAGCAGCAGCTCGGCTTGATCCAGCGCATCGGCCTGGAGCTGTACCAGCTGAGCAAGATCGACGGAAAGGGCGCTGCCGCGCACTGACCTCGCAGCCAGCCAGCCCAGCGCCAGCCAGCAACGAAAAAGCCGGGGAGGTCCCCGGCTTTTTTTTGTTCGATTCCAGGCCATGCGTGGCGCCGGGCAGGGCCCGGCGCTACCTCCCTCATTCCACCGCAAGCCCTTCCACCTTCTGCCAGCCGCGCGGCAGCAGGTGGCCACGCGTGGCGCGCGAACCCAGGTAGGTGTCCAGCTCGCTGAACTTCAGGCCCATGGTGCGTTGGCCACTGCGTACCTGCAAAGTCTGGCCGGGGCTGATCGCCACCACCGCCACCACCCGCTCGGTGGCCAGCTTGGCTTTCGGGATCTCGATGATCTTGTTGCCCTTGCCCTTGTCCAGTTCCGGCAGGTCACTGGCGGCGATCGCCAGCAGGTTGCCCGAACTGGTCACCGCCACGATGCGGTCGGTATCCACGTTGGCCACCAGCGCCGGCTGCAGCACCGACGAGCCCGATGCCAGGTTGAGCATCGCCTTGCCGGCCTTGTTGCGGCCGATCAGGTTCTCGAAGCGGGTCACGAAGCCGTAGCCGTGGGTGGAGGCCAGCACGAAGCGGCCGTTCGGCTCGGCACTGGCCAGGGTGACGAAGCTGGTGCCCGGGGCCGGCGAGAAGCGGCCGGTAAGCGGTTCACCGTTGCCGCGTGCCGACGGCAGCGTGTGCACCGGCGTGGAATATGCGCGGCCCTCGCTGTCCAGGAAGGCGACCTGTTGGGTACTGCGCGCGCGCACCGACGCCAGCATGCTGTCGCCATCGCGGTAATTCAGCGACGACGCATCCACGTCGTGGCCCTTGGCCGCGCGGATCCAGCCCTTCTCCGACAGCACCACGGTCATCGGCTCGCTCGGCACCAGCTCGGTTTCGTCGATGGCCTGGGCGGCAGTGCGCTGCACCAGTGGCGAACGACGGGCATCGCCGAACTTCTTCGCATCGGCGGTCAGTTCGTCCTTGATCAGCTTCTTCAGCTTGGCCTTGCTGTCCAGGATGCCGAGAATCTTGTCGCGTTCCTTGGCCAGCTCGTCCTGCTCGCCGCGGATCTTCATTTCTTCCAGGCGTGCCAGCTGCTTCAGCTTGGTTTCCAGGATGTACTCGGCCTGCTCCTCGGACAGGCCGAAGCGCGCGATCAACGCGGCCTTCGGCTCGTCTTCGGTACGGATGATGTGGATCACCTCGTCCAGGTTGAGGAAGGCGACCAGCAGGCCTTCCAACAGGTGCAGGCGGCGCTCCACCTTCTGCAGGCGATGCTGCAGGCGGCGGGTCACGGTGCTGCTGCGGAACGCCAGCCACTCGCTCAGCAGGCTCTTGAGGTTCTTGACCTGCGGGCGGCCATCCAGGCCGATCACGTTGAGGTTGACCCGGTAGCTGCGTTCCATGTCCGTGGTGGCGCACAGGTGCCCCATCAGCTGGTCGGCGTCGACCCGGTTGGAGCGCGGCACCAGCACCACCCGCACCGGGTTGGCATGGTCGGATTCATCGCGCACGTCCTCGATCCACGGCAGCTTCTTGGCGCGCATCTGCGCGGCGATCTGCTCGATCACCTTGGACGGGGATACCTGGAAGGGCAGGGCGTTGACCACCACGTTGCCGTTTTCCTTGAAGAACGTCGCGCGCGCGCGGACGCTGCCATGGCCGGTCTCGTACATATGCAGCAGGTCGGCGGCCGGGGTGATGATCTCCGCGTTGGACGGATAGTCCGGGCCCTTAACGTGTTCGCACAGGTCGCGCACGCTGGCATCGGGATCTTCCAGCAGGTGCAGCAGGGCGCTGACGATCTCGTTGAGGTTGTGCGGCGGCACGTCGGTGGCCATGCCCACGGCGATGCCGGTGGTGCCGTTGAGCAGCAGGTGCGGCAGCCGCGCCGGCATCCAGGTCGGCTCCTGCATCGTGCCGTCGAAGTTCGGCGTCCAGTCGGTGGTGCCGTGGCCCAGTTCGCCCAGCAGCACTTCGGCGATCGGAGTCAGCTTGGACTCGGTGTAACGCATCGCCGCGAAGGATTTCGGGTCGTCGCTGGAACCGAAGTTGCCCTGGCCTTCGATCAGCGGATAGCGGTAAGAGAACGGCTGCGCCATCAGCACCAGCGCTTCGTAGCAGGCGCTGTCACCATGCGGGTGGTACTTGCCGATGACATCGCCGACAGTGCGGGCGGACTTCTTCGGCTTGGAGGCGGCGTTCAGCCCCAGCTCGCTCATCGCATAGATGATGCGGCGCTGCACCGGCTTGAGGCCGTCGCCGAGGAAAGGCAGCGCACGGTCCAGCACGACGTACATCGAGTAGTCGAGGTAGGCGCGCTCGGCATACTCGCGCAGCGGCAGTTGTTCGAAGCCGTGGAAGACGGGGCGGGCAAGATCGGTCATGCGGGGTTGTTACCTGTGTTCGGAGGCGGCGACGGCCATCGCCCTCGCAATGCGTTGATTATCCGGATGCGGCCGGAGAAGCCAAGCCACGCGGTGGATCCAGTCCGTGCGCGGCACGGGCCAGATAGCGTCCGGGCGGCACCCCGAAATGGTGGCGGAACACGGTGACGAAGGCGCTGGAGCTGCTGAAGCCCAGTGCGTGGGCGATATCGGCCACCGCGCGGCCCTCGCTGAGCTGGCGCAGCGCCTCGGCCAGCCGCGCCTGCTGGCGCCAGTGGGCGAAGCTCAGCGTGGTCTCTTCGCGGAAATGGCGGGTCAGCGAACGGGTCGACAGGCCCGCCCAGGCCGCCCACTGCGCCAGGCTGCGGTCATCGGCCGGTTCGGCCAGCAGCTGCGAGGCGATCTTCAGCAGGCGCCGGTCGCGCGGCATCGGCAGGTGCATGCGCTGGCGCGGGGCGGCACGGATCTCGTCCAGCAGCACCTCGATCAGGTGCTGCTGGGGTGCGCTGGCGGCATCGGCGATCGGCCAGTCGCAGACCCGCAATGCCACCGCCTGCAGCAACGGGGAGATGCCGATCACGCAGGGATCAGCCGGCAGATCGCGGCACAGCGTTGGCGCCAGCACCATGCCCCAGCCGCGCAGCGGCCCATCAATGGCCACCGTGTGCGGTTCGGCGGCGGGCATCCAGCCGGCCGATCCAGGCGCCAGCGACCAGGTCCCGTGACGGGTGCGGGTGGTGAGCAGGCCACTTTCCACGCAGATCAGCTGGGCACGGCCGTGGGTGTGCCAGTCCACCTCGTTGGCCAGGCCGGTCGGGCTGTCGATGCGGAAGCCCACCACTGGCAGCCCATCCTCGCGTTCGAACCACTCCAGCGCACTCTCGCGCAGGACCTGCCGGCCCGCCTCGATGTCGGGGCCTTGGCGGACGTGAGCGGGCGAGGTTGGCTGGAAACTGTCATTCATTGGCTGGATTGTACTACCGGGCCAATGACGCGCGCTATTAACGTGGCGGCCTCCGATCACGCCATTGCTGCAACACAGCATTCCTAGCCAGATCGAAATATTTCCATTGAGAAATATATTTTTTGGAAGAGAATGCTACCCCATGATCTGTCCTTCCGACTCACCCCCCAGCTTCGGGCTGCTGCTGCGCCAGGTGCGCGACGGCCTGGTCCGCCAACTGGATGCCTCGATGGCCGAAGAAGACCTTGGCCTCAACTTCACCCACTACATCGGCCTGAAGGTGCTTGCGCGGATGGCGCCGTGCACCGCCAACGAGCTGGCCAAGGCGATCGACCAGGTGCCCAGCGCGGTAACCCGCCTGCTGGACAAGCTCGAGGCGCTGGGCTGCGTTCGCCGCGAAGCACATGCGCAGGACCGGCGCGCGCTGCAGATCGTACTGACCGAAGAAGGCCGCGCGCTGTGGCTGCGGCTGCAGAAACGTGGCGAAGACGTGATCGATTACGCCTCCCGTGAGCTCAGCGCCGACGAACGCGCGCAGCTGCTCTCCCTCTTGACCCGAATCCGCGACTCCCTGGCGACTCCATGACTCCCATCTCTCTCTCTTCCATCCGGCGGCACGGCCGGCCGTTGCTGCTGGCGAGCCTCGCGCTGGCGCTGGCAGCGTGCGCCAGCAGCCGTGGCCTGCAGCCGCAGGGCGCGCTGCGCGATGTCGATTCCCTGCACAGCGAGCGCACGCTGGCCGATGCTTCGCTGGGTGCGGCCGGTTTCCCCGCGCGCGACTGGTGGACCGCGCTGGGCGACCCGCAGCTGGATGCGCTGATCAGCGAAGGGCTGGCCAGCCACCCCAGCCTGGAAGCGGCTGACGCACGCCTGCGCCAGGCCCGTTCGCAGGTCGGCGGTGCACGTGCGGATCAGCTGCCGAACCTGTCTGTTTCCGGTGGGTACACCGGCCTGCGCCTGCCCGAGTCGATGCTCGGCGAGGAGACCGGTGGCCATTACGCCGGCAGTGGGCAGGTCGCCTTCAATTTCAGCTACGGCGTGGACCTGTGGGGCGGCAAGCGCGCGACCTGGGAAGCGGCGGTGGACAGCGCCCATGCGGCGGCCATCGATGCGCAGGCCGCTCGACTGAACCTGTCGGCCAACATCACCCAGGCCTATGCCGGGCTGGCCTATGCGTGGCAACTGCACGACGTGGCGGCCGAAGAACTGGCGCGCTCGCAGAAGGCGCTGCAGCTGACCCGCCAGCGCCGCGCGGCCGGCATCGACAGCGACCTGCAGGTGCGCCAGGCCGAATCCCGCGTGCCGGCGGCGCAGCAGCAGTTGCAGGCCGCCCAGCAGCAGATCGACGAAGGCCGCACCGCATTGGCCGCGCTGGTCGGGCAGGGGCCGGATCGTGGCCTGCGGATCGAACGCCCCCGTGCGCTTGATCCGATGGCGCTGCAGCTGCCGGGCGTGCTGCCCAGCGCGCTGCTGGGCCGTCGTCCGGACATCGTGGCGGCGCGCTGGCGGGTGGAAGCGGCCGGCAAGCAGATCGATGCAGCCAAGGCGACGTTCTATCCCAGCCTCAACCTCACCGCGCTGGCCGGGGTGGTCGCCCCGAATGTTGGCGACCTGTTGCAGAGCAGCTCCACCTTCGCCTACCTCGGCCCTGCGCTGAGCCTGCCGATCTTCGACGGCGGCCGGCTGCGCGCAGGACTGGACAGCAAGGACGCCGATTACGACCTGGCGGTGGCCACCTACAACCAGCGGCTGGTGGATGCGCTGCACGAGGTGGCCGATCAGGTCAACGCCGTGCGCTCGCTGCAGCAGCAGGCGCAGTCGCAGCAGCAGGCGGTGGATACCGCGCGCGCTGCGCATGGCCTGGCCGAACAGCGCTACCGCGCCGGCATCGGCGGCTACCTCGACGTGCTGACCGCGCAGTCCACCTTGTTGCAGGCACAGCAGCGCTTGGCCGGGCTGCAGTCGCAGCAGGTGCTGTCCTCGGTGCGCCTCAGCCAGGCGCTGGGCGGGGGTTTCGAGCCCACTGCCGATGACAGCCGCCGCGCCGCCTCCCTTTCCGATTCGCATTCCTGAAGAAGCCTCCCATGAGCCAGACTCCCAATTCCGCGGCCCCCGCCGCTCCCAGCCGCCGCGGCAAGCTGCTGCGCGGACTGCTTGTCATCGTGCTGCTGCTGATCGCCGCCGCTGCCCTGTGGTACTTCATGTTCGGCCGTTGGTTCGAAGAAACCGACGATGCCTATGTCGGTGGCAACCAGGTGCAGATCACCTCGATGATCACCGGCACGGTGGTCGGCATCGCGGCCGACGACGGCATGCGCGTGGAGCGCGGCCAGGTGCTGGTGCAGCTGGATCCGTCCGATACCGAAGTCGCCCTGCAGCAGGCCGAAGCCAAGCTGGCCGGTACCGTGCGCCAGGTACGCGGTCTGTACCGCAGCGTGGAAGGGGCGCAGGCCGAACTCAATGCCCGCCAGGTCACCCTGAAGCGCGCCCGTGATGACTTCGCACGCCGCAAGGACCTGGCGGCCACCGGCGCCATTTCCAATGAAGAGCTGGCGCATGCACGCGATGAACTGGCTGCTGCCGAAGCGGCCGTGGCCGGTTCGCGCGAGACCTTCGAGCGCAGCCGGGCATTGGTGGATGACACCGTGATCGCCACGCAGCCGGACGTGCAGGCCGCCGCAGCGCAGCTGCGCCAGGCGTGGCTCAACAATGCGCGTGCCGGCATCGTTTCGCCGGTCACCGGCTACGTGGCGCGTCGTTCGGTGCAGGTGGGCCAGCGCGTGCAGCCGGGCAATGCGCTGATGGCGGTGGTGCCGACCGAACAGATGTGGGTGGAAGCCAATTTCAAGGAAACCCAGTTGCGGCACATGCGCCTGGGCCAGGAAGTGGAGCTGCGTTCGGACCTGTACGGTGGCGACGTGCGCTATACCGGCCACCTGACCAGCCTGGGGATGGGCACCGGTTCAGCGTTCTCGCTGCTGCCGGCGCAGAATGCCAGCGGCAACTGGATCAAGATCGTGCAGCGGGTGCCGGTGCGCATCGCCATCGATGCCAAGCAGCTGGCCGAACACCCGCTGCGCATCGGCCTGTCGATGAAGGCCGAGGTGAGCCTGCGTGACCAGAAGGGCGAAGTGCTGCCCAGCCAGGTCGCTACCGGTTCGGTGTTCGACACCGATGTGTATTCCAAGCAGATGCACGACGCCGACGAGGCGATCCACGGCATCATCCAGGGCAACCTGCCGCAGCGCGCCGATGCGGCCGCAGCGGCCAGCCCGAAGGCGACCGCCGCGGTGGGCCAGCAGCCGACCACGCCGCCCCACGTCTCCAAGGCAGGCTGAGTTTCCATGTCTTCCCAAGCCCCTGCCGTGCCCGCTGCGCCGGGCCCGCCGGCCGCCCCGGCGACCGGTTTCCTGCCGCCCAACATCGCCCTGTGCACCGCCGGCCTGGCGATGGCCTCGTTCATGCAGGTGCTGGACACCACCATCGCCAACGTGTCCCTGCCGACCATCGCCGGCAACCTGGGCGCCAGTTCGCAGCAGGCCACCTGGGTCATCACCTCCTTCGCCGTCAGCACCGCCATCGCGCTGCCGCTGACCGGCTGGCTCAGCCGGCGGGTCGGTGAGACCAAGCTGTTCGTGTGGGCCACGCTGGCCTTCACCATCGCCTCGCTGCTGTGCGGGCTGGCCCAGAGCATGGGCATGCTGGTGGTGTCGCGCGCGCTGCAGGGCTTCGTTGCCGGGCCGATGTATCCCATCACCCAGTCGCTGCTGGTGTCGATCTACCCGCGTGAGAAACGCGGGCAGGCGCTGGCGCTGCTGGCGATGATCACCGTGGTGGCGCCGATCTGCGGGCCGATCCTGGGGGGCTGGATCACCGACAACTACAGTTGGGAATGGATCTTCCTGATCAACGTGCCGCTGGGCATCTTCGCAGCCCTGGTGGTGGGCAACCAGATGAAGGGCCGCCCGGAGCAGATCGAAAAGCCCAAGATGGATTACGTCGGCCTGGTCACCCTGGTGATCGGCGTCGGCGCGCTGCAGTTGGTGCTCGATCTGGGCAACGACGAAGACTGGTTCAGTTCGCCGATGATCGTCGCGCTGTCCTGCGTTTCGGTGGTCGCGCTGGCGGTGTTCCTGATCTGGGAACTGACCGACAAGGATCCCATCGTCGACCTGCGCCTGTTCCGTCACCGCAACTTCCGGGCAGGCACGATGGCGATGGTGGTGGCCTACGCGGCGTTCTTCAGCGTGTCGCTGCTGATCCCGCAATGGCTGCAGCGTGACATGGGCTACACCGCGATCTGGGCCGGCCTGGCCACCGCGCCGATCGGCATCCTGCCGGTGATCATGACCCCCTTCGTGGGCAAGTACGCATCGCGCTTCGACATGCGCATGCTGGCTTCGGTGGCGTTCGTGTTCCTGTCCTTCACCAGCTTCCTGCGTTCCGGGTTCAACCTGCAGGTGGACTTCCAGCACGTGGCCGGCGTGCAGTTGCTGATGGGCGTCGGCGTGGCGCTGTTCTTCATGCCGGTGCTGCAGATCCTGCTGTCCGACCTGGACGGGCGCGAGATCGCCGCCGGCTCCGGCCTGGCCACGTTCCTGCGCACGTTGGGCGGCAGCTTTGCCGCTTCGTTGACTACCTGGCTGTGGTCACGGCGCACCCAGGTGCACCATGCCGACATCACCGAGCACATATCGGTGTACCAGCCGGGCATCCAGGAGCAGGTGACCGCGATGGGGCAGGGCGACCTGCAGCATGGCGCGGCGGCGCTCAATACGATGATCAACCATCAGGCATCGCAGATGGGATTCAACGACATCTTCTTCCTGCTGGGCTGGATCTTCCTGGCCATCATCGCGTTCCTGTGGCTGGCCAAGCCACCCTTCGGCGCAGGCGCGGGAAGTGCGGCGGCCGCGGGCGGGCATTGATCTGCACCCAAAAGCGCCGAGCATTGCTCGGCGTTTTTCTTTGCACGGCGCCCTGGATCCCGAACGCCAGGCATGAAAAAACCCGCTTGCGCGGGTTTGATCATTTTCCGAGTCGTGGTGCCCAGGAGAGGACTCGAACCTCCACGAAGTTGCCCCCGCTAGCACCTGAAGCTAGTGCGTCTACCAATTCCGCCACCTGGGCGACTCAGGAGGAGAATTATGGGGAACGAATTAATTTGTGTCAACAACATTTCTGCATGCGGATGATGTGAACTGCTCAGTCGTCCACTGCGTGCCCGCCGAGGTGCAGCAGCAGGCTCTGCATCGAGCGTGAAAGGCCGTTCCAACGGACGAAGCACAGGCTCAGCTGGCGGCGCGCCCAGGCATCTTCCAGCGCGATGGCATGGAAGCCGTAACGGCGGCGATGCTGCCGGCAGATCGAGCGCGGCACGATGCCGATGCCGATCCCGTGGCCGACCATCTCGCACACGCCCTCGAAGGTCTTCATGCGGATGCGCGGTGAAAGCGTGCGGCCGAGCGCACGCGCGTTTTCTTCGATGTGTTCCTGCAGTGCGTTGCCATCGGCGAGGGCGACGAAGGTATCGCCCAGCACCTCTGCGAAGGTTGCCGACGTACGGGTCGCAAGCCGGTGCGTGGCCGGCACGATCAGCAGCAGCGGATCATCGGCCACCGGCTGCAGCTGCAGCGGGGCGCTGTCCACGGCATCGGAGGTGATGCCGGCCTCGGCCTGTCCGCCGCGTACTGCGCGCACGATCTCCTTGCTGGTACGTTCCTTCAGGTCCACGTGCAGGCGCGGTCTCGCGGCCATCCAGGGTGCCAGCCGGCCCGGCAGGAAGGTAGTGAGTGCGCCGGTGTTGGCATACAGGTGCAGGGTGCCACGCGCACCGCTGGCGAACTCCTGCAGTTCTTCGCGCAGCAGCGACTGCTGGCGCAGCATCAGCCGTGCATGGTGGGCGAGGGCTTCACCGGCCTCGGTGGTGGTGACCCCGCGCGGGTGGCGGGTCAGCAGGGTGATGCCCGCTTCGGCCTCCATCGTGCGCAGCCGTTCGCTGGTCGAGGCCAGTGCAAGGTGCGCGCGTTCGGCGCCCGCCGTGATGCTGCCGGCTTCAACCACCATCAGGAACAGGCGCAGGTCCGCCAGGTCCATTCGCATATCCGCTGCTCCCTGCCTTCGGCCCAGCCGAAGGCTCGCTCATCCAGGCCGCATTGTGCCGCAGGCGGCTGGCAGGTCCTAATGGCGCCATGAACGATTCGCTCTACTTCTATTTCCTGTTGGTGGTGGTGTTCGTGTTGGCGGGCGTGGTCAAGGGCGTGACCGGCATGGGCCTGCCCACTGTCGCGATGGGCCTGCTGGGCAGCGCGCTTTCACCGGTGGCCGCCGCCTCGATGCTGTTCGTGCCGACCCTGGTCACCAACGCGTGGCAGATCCTGGCCGGGCCGTCGATCGGGCGCATCGTGCGCCGGCTGTGGCCGATGATGCTGGGCGTGGTGGTCGCCACCGTGGCCGGCGCGGCGCTGCTGGTGCGGGTGCAGGCGCGCTGGTCCGGCCTGGCACTGGGCGCGGCGCTGATCGTGTATGCCCTGTACTCGGCGTTCGCGCCGGCCTTCCGCGTGCCGCCGCGGAAGGAGCGCTGGCTGTCGCCGCTGGTCGGTGCGGCATCCGGCCTGGTCACCGGTGCCACCGGGGTGTTCGTGATGCCGGCCGTGCCGTACCTGCAATCGCTCGGGCTGGATCGCGATGAGCTGGTGCAGGCGCTGGGCCTGGCGTTCACCGTATCCACGATCTCGCTGACCACCGGGCTGCTGGTGCACGGGGCGTTCGGTGTGCAGCAGCTGGGGCTGAGCGCGCTGGCGATCGTGCCGGCGCTGGCGGGGATGTGGCTGGGCCAGAAGATCCGCGGGCGGATCAGCGCGCGTGCGTTCCGGCTGTGCTTCCTCGGCTTCCTGCTGTTGCTGGGAATCGAGCTGGTGGTGCGTCCCTGGATCGGATGAAAAGGCAAAAAAAAACCCCGCATCAGCGGGGTTTTTTTTATCGATGGTGCCCAGGAGAGGACTCGAACCTCCACGAAGTTGCCCCCGCTAGCACCTGAAGCTAGTGCGTCTACCAATTCCGCCACCTGGGCATCGAGGGAGCGAATTATGCAGAGGCGTGAAGAGGCTGTCAACCCTGTTTTCCAAGCGTTTTATCACGCCCAACAAAAAACCCCCGCTTGCGCGAGGGTTGTTTGTTTGGTGCCCAGAAGAGGACTCGAACCTCCACGAAGTTGCCCCCGCTAGCACCTGAAGCTAGTGCGTCTACCAATTCCGCCATCTGGGCTTGCAGAGCGGGCGATTTTGAAGACGCGAGAGGCGGTTGTCAACGGTTTTCTTGAAATAAGGGCCGCCATTCATTTACGCCGGGCCATGACCCGTTCTGCACGCCCGCAGCGGCTACCATGGAGGGCGATGAACACCAAAAAACCAAGCAAGGGCGGGAAGAGCTCCCGCACATCGCCGCCCCAGGGCGCCCCCGCCGGATCGCCGAAGGGCGCGAAGAAGAAGAGTCTTCCGCCGTGGATGCCGGAAACCCTGACCGGTGGAAGCGCCGGTGCGGCTGCCGCGCCGCGTGGCGCAGGCCGCCGCGGCCCGCCCCCGTCCGGCCCGCGCGGTCGCCGTCCGTTGCCGCCGCTGGGCGCCCCGGTGGATGATCCGCACGCCGCCCGCGAAGCGGAGAAATACGAGCAGCCCATCGCCAGCCGCGAGGCCATCCTGGCCTTGCTGGAACGCTGCGAAGGGCCGCAGACCGCCGAGGAAGTCGGTGCCCGCCTGGGCCTGACCGCACCGGATCGCGCCGAAGCGCTGTCGCGCCGGCTGGGTGCCATGGTCCGAGACGGCCAGCTGGTGCAGAACCGCCGCGGTGGTTTCGCCCCGATCCAGGCGCTGAACCTGGTGACCGGCGTGGTGATCGCCAATCCGGAAGGCTTCGGCTTCCTGCGCCCGGTGGAAGGCGGCGACGACCTGTTCCTGCCACCTTATGAAATGCGCAAGGTCATGCACGGTGACAAGGTGCTGGCCAACGTGACCGGCATCGACCACCGCGGTCGCCGCGAGGGCAGCATCGCCCGCGTGCTCGAGCGCGGCATGACCCGCCTGATCGGTCGCTTCAGCGTGGAGATGGGCATCAATTACGTGGTGCCCGATGACAAGCGCATCCAGCGCAATGTGCAGGTACCGCCGGACCACACCGGGGGCGCGCGCGATGGACAGCTGGTGGTGTGCGAACTGACCCAGGCCCCGGACAGCCGCCGTCCGCCGATCGGCCGCATCATCGCCGTGCTCGGCGACAAGCTGACCGCTTCGCTGGTGGTGGAAACGGCCATCCACGGGCACGAACTGCCGTTCGAATTCCCGCAGGAAGTGCTCGATGAAGCCGCCTCGGTTCCGCTGGTGGTCGAACCGGCGATGATCGGCAACCGCGTGGACCTGCGCAGCACCCCACTGGTCACCATCGATGGCGAGGATGCCAAGGACTTCGACGACGCGGTCTATTGCGAACCCAATGCCAACGGCTTCCGGCTGGTGGTGGCCATCGCCGATGTCTCCAACTACGTGCGTCCCGGCACGCCGCTGGATGACGAAGCGCAGAAGCGCGCCACCTCGGTGTATTTCCCGGGCTTCGTGGTGCCGATGCTGCCGGAGACGCTGTCCAACGGCATCTGCTCGCTGATGCCCAAGGTCGACCGCATGTGCTTTGTCTGCGACATGCAGGTGGATCGCGATGGCCAGGTCAGCAGCTCGAAATTCTACGAAGCGGTGATGAACTCGCACGCGCGCCTGACCTACACCCAGGTGTGGCAGGCGGTGGGCGAGGACGACGCCGGCGCCAAGGCGGTGATCGGTCCGCTGATGCCGCAGGTGGAGCGCCTGTACCAGCTGTACCACGTGCTGGCCAAGGCTCGCAGCAAGCGCGGCGCGATCGAGTTCGAATCCAGCGAAGTCCGCTTCGTGCTGGACAACACCGGTGAGGTTACCCAGGCCGGCATGCTGGTGCGCAACGATGCGCACAAGCTGATCGAAGAATGCATGATCGCCGCCAACGTGGAGGCCGCGCGCTACCTGCTCGGCCACGGCGTGCCGGCACCGTATCGCGTGCATGAAAAGCCGCCGGAGACCAAGTTCGCCGACCTGCTGGAGTTCCTCAAGGAGTTCAAGCTGAGCCTGCCGCCGTGGTCGAAGGTGGTGCCGGGCGACTACACCAAGCTGCTGAAGAAGATCCGTGATCGCCCCGATGCCGCCCTGCTGGAATCGGTGCTGCTGCGCAGCCAGAGCCTGGCCGTGTACAGCCCGGACAACAACGGTCACTTCGGCCTGGCGCTGGAGGCGTACGCACACTTCACCTCGCCGATCCGTCGTTACCCCGACCTGCTGGTGCACCGTGCGATCAAGCACGCGCTGACCGGTGCACGCGTCGACAAGTACACCTACACCGCGCGCGAGATGGCCGCGCTGGCGCTGCAGTGTTCCGAGCGTGAGCGCCGTGCCGACGAGGCCGAGCGCGAAGTGGACGAGCGTTACCGCGCCGCGTGGATGGAAAAGCACGTCGGCGGCCAGTTCGAAGGCGTGATCAGCGGCGTCACCAGCTTCGGTCTGTTCGTTGAACTGACCGATTCCAAGGTGCAGGGCCTGGTGCATGTCACCCAGCTGCCGCATGACTATTACAAGTTCGATGCGGTGCGTAAGACGCTCGGTGGCGAGCGTCGCGGCACCAGCTACCGCTTGGGCGACAGCGTGCGCGTGCTGGTGCTGAAGGCAAGCATGGAAGAGCGCAAGATCGACTTCCGCCTGGTCGAGCACAAGGGCGAGGAAGAAGAAGCACCGCGCGCGGCACCACTGCCCGAGCACGGCAAGCCGGCCAAGCGCACCAAGAAGAAGTACTGAGAAGACGCGGGTAGCGCCGGGTCCTGCCCGGCGTCCGCTGCAGAGGGAGGCGAACATCATGCAGGGCCAACCCGAACACAGCGGCGGCTGCCAGTGCGGCGCCGTCCGCTTCGAAGTCCGAGGTGAGCTGAAGGACAGCTCGATATGCCACTGCCGGATGTGCCAGAAAGCCTTCGGTGCTTATTACGCGCCGTTGGTTTCAGTGCGCGGCGCGCAGTTCAGCTGGACCCGTGGCCAGCCCAGCCATTACCAGTCGTCCAACCTGGTGCGGCGCGGCTTCTGCAACCAGTGTGGCACCCCGCTCACCTACGAAGCGCCGGACGGAATGGCCATCGCCGCCGGGGCCTTCGACCAGCCTGCGCGGCTGCCGCCGGTGCGCCAGTACGGCATGGAAGCGCGGCTGCCGTTCATTGATGCGCTGGGCGCATTGCCGTCCTCACGTACCGAGCAGGACGTGGAGGCGCTGGAATTCCTCGCCCGGCTGGTCTCCCACCAGCATCCGGACCACGACACCCCGCACTGGCCCCCGCAGAGTCGCTGAGGCGCCTGCGCCGGCGCGGCCGATGCTCTACCATACCCACCCCCCTTACCGGTCACGCCGAGCATGAGCAGCAAGAGCAGCCAGTGGATTGTCGGCGTCAACGCCGTCGCTTCCTCCATCGAGAACGATGCCGAGAACGTCCGCGAGGTGCTGGTCGAAGCTGGCGCGAAGAACCCGCGGCTGGTCGAGATCGAGGAAAATGCCCGCCGCAAGGGCATCGACGTGCGCAAGGTGAACAGCCAGGCGCTGGACGGTGTCGGCGGATCGGTGCGCCACCAGGGCGTTGCCGCGCGTTATGCCGCTGCGCGCACCTACAACGAAAACGAGCTGGAAGCGCTGGTGGAGGCTGCCGAGGGCAGGGCGCTGCTGCTGGTGCTGGATGAGGTGCAGGATCCGCACAACCTCGGTGCCTGCCTGCGCAGTGCGGCCGCTGCCGGTGCCACGGCGGTGATCATCCCGAAGGACAAGTCGGCGACGGTGAACGCCACCGTGCGCAAGACCTCGGCCGGCGCCGCCGACCGTATCCCGGTGGTCGCGGTGACCAACCTGTCGCGCTGCCTGAAGGACCTGCAGAAGCAGGGTGTGTGGATCTACGGCCTGGCCGGTGAAGCGACCGCCTCGCTGTACGACCTGGACCTGAAGGGCAACATCGCGCTGGTACTGGGCGGCGAGGCGGACGGCCTGCGCCGGCTGACCCGCGAAAACTGCGATGGGCTGGTCAAGATCCCGATGCCCGGCGAGATAGAAAGCCTGAACGTGTCCGTTGCCACCGGCGTGAGCCTGTTCGAAGTGGTGCGCCAGCGCGGCTGAGCTGCCGTACCCGGTAGCGCTGCAGGCAGCGGCAGGAGCCGCTGCCAACGTCGCTTGCGACGGCCCGGAGGGTGCCGGTCAGGACGACCGGCATAGCCATGCTCGGCGAGCGCAGCGGAGACGCAGCAACAGCGTGACGACCAACGGTCGTCACCCACCAGGGCGGAAAGCGTGACGGCCAGCGGCCGTCACCCACCAAGGCGAAAAGCCTGACGGCCAGCGGCCGTCACTACCGGCGGCAGGAGGACGGCCAGCGGCCGTCACTACCTGGCTGCGCTGCCTCCCAGCGCTTTGAACAATGTGACGTCATTGGCCAGCTGGCTCTGCCGCACGCGCGCCAATGACAGCTCGGCCTGGCGCCGGGTCTGCTGCGCCAGCAGCCAATCGCGCAGGTCGGTCGCACCGACCCGGTAACGCACTTCTTCGGCCCGCTCCACCGCCACCGCCTCGTTGAACGAGGCTTGCGATGCGGCCACCTGGATGGCCAGCTGGTCACGCGCGGACAGCGCGTTGTCCACTTCGGACAGCGCGGTATACAACGTCTTGCGGAACGTGGTGGCGGCGATCTGGTAGTCCGTGCCGGCCACATCCGTGTCCAGCTGCGCACGCTGCAGGTTGAGGAAGGGCAGGGCCAAGCCTGCGCCCAGCGTGGCCACCGGATTGCGCAGCACATCGCCCAGGCTCGGACCGCTGGTGCCGATGCCACCGTTCAGGCTCAGCGTCGGGTAGTAACCGGTGGCAGTCACGTGGATCTGCTTGAGGCTGTTGCGCAGGCGCAGTTCGGCCGCGCGCAGGTCCGGCCGGCGCGCCAGCAGCTCGGCTGGCAGGCCGGCCTGCAGCGACGGGCTGCTGGCGCCGGCCAGGCTTTGCGGCTCCTCCGCCTGCGGCCACGGCTGGCCATCCAGCAGCACGGTCAGTGCGTTGCGTGCCTCCACCCGCTGCTGTTCCAGCGCGGATTGCGCCGCACGTTGGGCCTCAAGGCTTTGCCGGGCCTGGCGCACTTCCATGCCCGATGCCGCGCCGGCATCCAGCCGCGCCCGTACCAGTTCCAGGGTGCGCTGCAGGCGCGTGAGGTCCTTCGCGCCCGCAGCGATGGACTGGTTGAGATAGGCCAGGTTCCAGTAGTAGTTGATCGCATCGCCGATGGCGATCAGCGCGGTGTTCTGCCGGTCTTCCTCGCTGGCCTGCGCCGACCACACCGCGATGTCACGCTGGGTGCGCAGTCTGCCCCACAGATCCACTTCCCACTGCAGCGAAACGCCGGTGCTGTAATCGCCCGTACGCTGCCAGTCCGCACTGCGGTCGATCGGTCGCGCCGTGCTGGTGCTGACGCCGGACAGGGACGGATCCGGCCACAGCGCATTGCGCGCCAGCCCCGCTTGCAGGCGGGCGCGCTGTACGTTCAGGCCAGCCACGGCGAGATCATTGTTGGCGTCCAGTACGCGGCTTACCAGGCGGTCCAGCCCGGCATCACCGAAGCCGATCCACCAGGCATCGGCGCGTACATCCGGGCGGGGCTGGTCCAGTCCGCTCCGCGGTGCTGTATCGGCAATGCCAAGGCTGGTGCTGTGGCTGCCATAGCGGGCGGGAACCGCGGCGTCCTGCACCGGGTAACGGCCCGCCGTGGCGCAGCCGGCCAGCGCGGCGAGCAGGGAACCGGCCAGCAGCAGGCGCGAAGGCATCGAATGGAAACGGGTCATGGGGATCCTCATTCGCGGGCCAGCGCGTCGACCGGATCCAGCTGCGCGGCACTGCGCGCGGGCAGGAAGCCGAAGGCCACGCCGATCAGGGTGGAACAGGCAAAGGCAGCAATGATGGACCCGGTGGAGAACACCATCTGGAAATCGTTGGAGAACCGGCCGAACGCCCAGCCCAGCGCCAGCGCGAGGCTGACGCCGATAAGCCCGCCCAGCAGGCAGACCAGCACTGCTTCGATCAGGAACTGCTGGCGGATGTCACTCTGGCGCGCCCCCACGGCCATTCGCACGCCGATCTCGCGGGTGCGCTCGGTCACCGACACCAGCATGATGTTCATCACCCCGATGCCGCCGACCAGCAGCGCAATGGCGGCAATCGCACCGATCAGCAGGGTCATCGTGCGCGTGGTCTGCTCGATGGTCTCACGGATTTCCGCACTGTTGCTCAGGAAGAAGTCCTCGGTGCCGTGGCGCATCGTCAGCACGTTGGTGATCGCTGCCTGGGCGGCGTCCATCGGCGTATCGTCCTTCACCCGCACGGTGATGCTTGACACATGGTTCTGGCCCAGCATGCGCGACATCGCCGTGGTGTGCGGCACCCAGACACTCAGGCTGGTGCTGCCGCCAAAGCCGAAACTCTGCCGCTTTGCCACCCCGACCACGCGCGCCGGTACGTTGCCGAGCAGGATCACCTGGCCGATCGGGTCGCTGTCCGGGAAGAACTGGGTCCTGGTGTTTTCGTCGATCACCGCGACCTGCGCCAGTGACTTCACCGCGTCGGTATCGAAGAAGCTGCCATTGACCAGGCTCACGCCTTTCACCCGGAAGAACTGCTCGCCGACCCCGGTCACCGAAGCGGTGGCAGACAGGTTGCGGTAGCGCGCGGTCACCGAGGTGGAGACGCTCGGCGTGGCACTGTCCACGTAGCTCTGCCCGGCCAGCGCATCGGCGTCGCTGGCCTTGAGCGTCTGCACCCGTGCCGAACGCATGTCACCGAAACCACGTCCCGGATAGACATCGATGGTGTTGGTGCCGAGCGAACTGATGTTCTGCAGGATCTGCTGTTGCGAGCCATTGCCCAGGGCCACCACCGACACCACCGAGGCGATGCCGATGATGATGCCGAGCATGGTCAGGAAGGTGCGCAGGCGGTGCGCGTTCATCGCCAGCAGGGCCATGCGGAAGGCTTCGGTGAAGCGGTCGCGGGCCGCGCGCCAGCTGTTGCCCTTGCCGGCATCGATGCTCGGTGCGCGCTGCGCACGGTAGGCGGGCGCCTTCTCGTTGACGCGGTCGGCGATGATCTCGCCATCGCGGATTTCGATGATGCGCTGGGCGTGCTCGGCCACGCTCATGTCGTGGGTCACGATGATGATGGTGTGGCCCTCGGCATGCAGCTCGCCCAGGATGCCCATCACCTCTTCGCCGGAACGCGTATCCAGCGCGCCGGTGGGTTCGTCGGCCAGGATCACCTCGCCGCCGTTCATCAGCGCACGCGCGATCGACACGCGTTGCTGCTGGCCGCCGGACAGCTGTCCCGGCTTGTGCTGCATGCGATCACCCAGCCCCAGGCGTTGCAGCAGCTGCACCGCACGCGCGCTGCGCTGCTCGCTCGGGTTGCCGGCATAGATGGCCGGCACTTCCACGTTGCCACGCGCATCCAGGTCGCCGAGCAGGTGGTAGCGCTGGAAGATGAAGCCGAAGTGCTCGCGGCGCAGTTCCGCCAGTTCATCCGGGTCCATGCGGCCGGTCTCGCGGCCGGCCACCTGGTAACTGCCGCGGGTAGGGCGGTCCAGGCAGCCCAGGATGTTCATCAGCGTCGACTTGCCGGAGCCGGATTGGCCGACGATGGCAACCATCTCACCGGCATGGATGTCCAGGTTGACGTCGCGCAGCACGGGGATGGTGTCCTCGCCGGCCGGAAATTCGCGGCGCAGGTCGCGCAGCCGCAACAGCACGTTGGAAGCGCCCGGGGTGCTCATCGGCGCGGTCCGCCGCCGCCCATGCCCGGCCCCATGCGCATGCCGGGGGCACGGTTGGACGAGGCCGAGGCGCTGGCCGAGCCGCCTTCGCCGACCACCACGCGCTCGCCTTCGGCCAGGCCGGACAGGATCTCGGCATTGGCACCGTTGTTGATACCGACCTTGACCCGGCGCGGCTGCGGCTGGCCGTCTTCGCCGACCACGCGCACCACCTGCTGGCCATCACGGGTCTTCTGCCCCAGCGCTACCGAAGGCACGGTCAGCGCGCCCTTGGCCTGCTTCAGCAGTACCGACACCTGCGCGGTCATGTCGATGCGCAGGGTGCCATCGGGGTTTTCAACGTCGAACAGCGCGTTGTAGTAGACCGCCGTGCTGGAGCTCGAACTGGATGAACTGCTGGAGCTGGACGAGCTCTCATTGGCGATCGATGCCGGCGCCGGATTCACCTGGCGCAGCGTGGCGTGGTACCTGCGGTCGGGTTCGCCCAGCGTGGTGAAGTACACCGGCATGCCGGGCTTGATCTTGACCACGTCGGCTTCGGATATCTCGGCATTGACCGTCACCAGGTCGAGCCGCGCCAGCATCACGATGGTCGGTGCGGTCTGGTTGGCGTTCACGGTGCGGCCTTCTTCGGTCACCACCGCCACCACCGTCCCGTCCATCGGCGCGGTGATGCGGGTGTAGGCCAGGTCGGCACGCGCGGTGGCGACTTCGGTTTCGCTGCCCTTGATCTGCGCCTGGTTGGCCTGGATCTGCGCGCGGGCAGTCTTCAGCGCGGCTTCGGCGGCGTCGTATTCCTGCCGCGAGGTGGCTTCAGCGGCGAGCATCTGCTGCTGGCGGGCGAAGTCCAGTTCGGCCTGGCGCAGGCTGGCCTGCTGCACCGCCAACTGCGCGCGCTGCTGCTGCAGGGTGGCTTCGGCCTTGAGCACGGTGTTCTGCTGGGTGGTGGCGTCGATCTCGGCGATCAGCTCGCCTTCCTTGACCGTATCGCCGAGCTGGACCTTCAGCGAGCGCACCTGGCCGGAGGCCTGCGCACCCACGCTGACCAGCCGGTAGGCGTCGATGACCCCGGTGGCATCCACCGTCTGCTCCACGTCGGCGCGGATCACCGGGGACGTGGCCAGCGTCGGTGCAGCGGGCTTGCGCAGCAGCCACCACGCGATGGTCGCGAGCAGCACGATGAGCAGCAGTGACAGCAACAGGCGACCGCGGCGGGTCTTGGGCAGCAGGCGGAAGATCACGGTGGGATGTACTCGGCAGGCCGTCCAGCGGCATCGCGTTCATTGTGCGAACCGTTTGCCTGCCGGCTCAATCCTCGGTGTGTGTCTGTGTGTAACATGGCGGCATCAAGCGTGTTTCAACGTGTATCGGGTAGGCCACTGGATACACTGCAACGCATGGGCCCGCGTGCGGTTCAGCTGCCGACAGGGGATGATGCCGCCATGGAGACCACCCACCCGATGCACCGCCTGCTCATCGTCGATGACGACAACGACATCCGCAGCCTGCTCGCCGAGCAGCTCGGTCGCGCCGGCTACCAGGTCAGTACCGCCGCCGATGGCGCGGGCATGCGCCAGGTGCTGGAGCGCGAGCATGTGGACCTGATCGTGCTGGACCTGAACCTTCCGCGCGAGGATGGGCTGACCCTCTGCCGCGACCTGCGCGCACGCTCGGCCACACCGGTGATCATGCTTACCGCACGCGCCGAACCCATCGATCGCGTACTGGGGCTGGAAATGGGAGCCGACGATTACCTGGCCAAGCCGTTCGAACCGCGCGAGCTGCTGGCGCGCATCCGCAACGTGCTGCGCAGGACCGAAGCATTGCCGGCCAATCTGGAGCCGCTGGCGATCCGCCGTGCGCGCTTCTCGCGCTGGATCTTCGACCTCGAACACCGCCACCTGGTTGATCCCGATGGTCGCGTGGTGGTGCTGTCCGGTGCTGAGTTCCGCCTGCTGCGGGTGTTCGTCGGGCATGCCAACAAGGTGCTGTCGCGCGAACAGCTGGTCGCCCTCAGTACCGGGCGCAACTACGAATCGCAGGACCGCGCCATCGACCTGCAGGTCAGTCGCCTGCGCAACAAGCTGGCCGATGACGGTGGCCCTGATGGCCTGATCAAGACCGTGCGCAACGAAGGCTATGTGCTGGCCACGGCGGTGACGCTGGAATGAGCCGGCTGCGCCGCTTCCTGTCTTCGATGGTGGGTCGGCTGTTCGTGATCCTGCTGCTGGGCATGGGCGTGGCGGCGATCGGCGCGACCTTGCTGGCCGGCGCCAAACGCCAGCAGGAGTTCGAACGGCAGAACCTGACCCGCATCGCCGACCGCCTGCAGGGCTACGTGAACCTGCTGGACGGCAATCCGGAACTGCGCGAGCGACTGCTGGCGGCGGGCGGGCCCAGCGTGCGCGTGCTGCTGCCCGGTGCCCGCCAAGGCAGGGCGGACAGCGCGTTGATGGACGTGCTGGCGGCGCGCCCCGGTCCGGTGGCCAGTGCGTCGGTGCATTTCACCTCCTTCCGGGCCTGCCTGCCGCGCATGGAAGACCTGCTGCCGCCGCCGGACAAGGACAAGCACCGCAACCGGCCGCCGCGCGAGCGCGATCCGGCTTTCATCCCACCGCGTTGCCGCGCGGTGCAGTTGACCCTGTCCGACGGCACCACGCTGGCGCTGGCGCTGGAATCGCCTGCGGTGGCGAACAATGGCGCGCTGGCGGTGGATCCGCTGTTCCTCAGCTTGCTGGTGCTCGCCATCGCCGTGCTGGCGTATGCCGTCGCGCGGATGGCCAGTGCGCCGCTGCAGCGGTTGGCCGGCGCCGCGCAGGAGCTGGGACAGGACCTGCACCGCGAGCCGATGCCGGTCACCGGCCCGCTGGAAGTCCAGCGCGCCGCCGAGGCCTTCAATGCCATGCAGCAGCAACTGCAGCGGCACCTGGCCGAGCGCACCCACATGCTGGCGGCGATCACCCATGACCTGCAGACGCCGGTCACGCGCCTGCGCCTGCGGCTTGAGAACGTGGAAGACGAAGCCCTGCGCGAGCGCCTGATCGCTGACCTGGCGGCCATGCAGGCGCTGATCCGCGAGGGGCTGGAGCTGGCGCGCAGCGCCGAAAGCGCCGAACAGCGGGCGCCGCTGGACCTGGATTCGTTGCTGGAAAGCCTGGTGGAAGATGCCGTGGAAGCTGGCGCCGACGCCCGCTTCGATGGCGGCTGTGGCGCGGTGCTGATGTTGCGGCCGCTGGCCATGCGCCGCCTTTTCAGCAACCTGCTGGACAACGCGCTGATGTACGGGCAGTCGGCCAGTGTGCGGGCCGAACGGGATGGCAAGGGCGTGCGGGTGCGCATCAGCGATCAGGGCCCCGGGCTGGCCGACGACGAGCTGCGCAGCGTGTTCGATCCCTTCGTGCGGCTGGAAACCTCGCGTTCGCGGGAAACCGGCGGGGCCGGACTGGGCCTGACCATCGCCCGCGCCCTGGCCGGCAAGGACGGCGCCCGGGTGAGCCTGGAGAACCGCCCAGGCGGCGGTCTGGATGCAGTCGTTTACTGGCCGGCGCCCGTGCTGGCCGTCTCGCGCGGCGGGGCTTGACACAGGCGGGCGCGGATTTGCCTATGATGCGCATCTCTTCCCAGCGTCAACCCGATGAACCAGATCGATCCCGCCCCTGCCCGCAAGGGCGCATGGCGCACTTGCGTGCGCGTGCGTCGGTGCCATCGTATGCCGGGAGCTGACGCGCTGCGATGAGACACCGCGGGATTCAAGCCATTGCGCGGCGACGCGATGGAGACGCGGGCGGCTTGCGGCGCATGGCGCTGTACGTGCTGCTGGGGCTGCTGATGCTGGCGGGCTGGCTGCCGGCGTCCGCGCACGGCGGTGGTGCGCCGCCGCTGCGCGACTATGCCATCGATGTATGGACCTCGCGCAATGGCCTGCCGCACAACTCGCTGCGCGACATCGCCCAGACCCCCGAAGGCCACCTGTGGTTCGCCACCTGGGAAGGCCTGGTGCGTTACAACGGCCTGGATTTCACCGTCTTCGACCGCAGCACGCGCCCCGGCCTGCGCGACAACGGCGTGGGCTCGCTGCTGGTGGACCGGCAGGGCGGGCTGTGGATCAGCGATTCGCGCGGCAACATCACCCGGCGTTCGACCGATGGCCAGTGGGACGTGTGGCAACGCCAGCAACACACTCCACAGGTGCTGATCCAGGCGATGCAGATGGACAGCCATGGCCGCCTGTGGCTGTTGTTCGAAGGCAAGGGGATCGGCTATCTGGGGCCGGACGGGAAGATGGTCTACGAGGCGCCACCGAAGGATCTGCCGTTCGCGCTCAACTTCACCAAGCTGGTGGTCGATGCGCAGGACCGGGTCTGGATCGGGACCCTGGACGGCCTGTTGCTGCGCGATACCGATGGCACGCTGAAGCGGGCGCCGGCCGCCTGGGGCGTGGGGAGCGGGCTGGTATGGCCCTACCGCGCGCCCGATGGGGTGCTGTGGATCGTCGGCGGGGAGAGTCTGTACCGGTTGCAGGACGACACGCCGCACCTGGTCCATCGCCTGCCCGGGCAGATCCACCTGACCGCCATGCTGCAGGATCGCCACGGCGACCTGTGGCTGGGTACGGAGAACCAGGGCCTGCTGCGCATTTCACAGCACGGATTGGAACGCCTGCCGGCGGGCCTGAACCTGCCCGGTGGGCGGGTGGTGAGCCTGCGCGAGGACGCCGAGGGCAGCATCTGGGTCGGCGCCAATGGCGGGCTGTACCGGCTGCGCGAAACCCTGTTCGCCAGCTACACCGAGCGTGACGGCCTGAGCGGTGACTACGTGCGTACGGTGCTGGAAGATGCGCAGCGAACGCTGTGGGTCGGCAGCGCCAGTGGCCTGGACCGGCGCGGCGCAGACGGTCGTTTCGCACCGGTCATCCTGCATAACCGGGGCGGCAAGCCCCCATCGGTGCTGAGCCTGGCGCAGGGCAGGGACCGCGATGTATGGGTGGGGACCTTCGGTGACGGGGTGATGCGGCTGGACGAAAACGGGCATCCCGAACGCACCTATGACAGCGTCGACGGCGTGCCGATCGGCAACATCCGCGCGATCAGCATCGATGCGCAGGGCGTGGTGTGGGCCGGTACCCAGAGGGGCGTAGCACGCATCGATGAGAAGGGTGCCAGCCTGCCGCGCATGGAAGGCATGCCGACCGCATTGATCACCGCGTTGGCCCACGATGCCGCCGGCAACCTGTGGATCGGCACCATCGAAGGCATCCGCGTGCTGCGCGGCGACACCGTGCAGTACATCGACCTGGCCGGACTGGGCGGGGGGCGCAGCGTGTTCGGCTTCCAGCAGATCGGCGATGCGATGTGGATCAGCAGCGACCGCGGTCTCTATCGGTACCAGCAGGGCGTGCTTTCGCGCGTCGGGCTGGAGCAGGGCATGCCGGTGGACACGGTGTTCCAGCTGGTGCCGGACAAAGTGGGCAACGTCTGGATCAGCAGCAACCGCGGCGTGCTGCGTACCGACATGGGCATGCTCAACGAAGTGGCCGACGGCCGCGCCGCGCGCCTGGACGTGGAGCGTTACAACGAAATCGACGGGATGGCGAACTCGCAGGCCAACGGCAGTTCCGGGCCGGCGGCGCTGTTGCGCCAGGACGGCACCTACTGGGTGGTGACCGCCGGTGGCCTGAGCATGGTTGATCCGCTGCGGCTGCAGCGCTTCCGCGAGCGGCTGGCGCCGCCGGCGGCGATCGAGAACGTGCAGGTGGACGGCGCACCGATCCATTGGGAAGGCAGCGAGCTCAATCGGATCGAAGGCGGGCGACGGCTGGCGGTCAGCTTTGTCGGGTTGAGCTACCTGATGTCCGAACGGATCCGCTACCGCACCCGGTTGGACGGACTGGACAGTGGCTGGGTGGAGCGCGGGCAGCAACGCAGCGTGGAGTTCATCGGCCTGCCGCCAGGCGATTACACCCTGCATGTATCGGCGGCGCATCCAGGCGGCGCCTGGAGTGACAGTGAAGCGGTGTGGTCGTTCACCATCGAGCCGTTCTGGTGGCAGCGGCACAGCGTGCAGGCGGTGGCGGCGCTGCTGCTGCTGGCCGCGCTGATCGCCCTGTACCGTTTCCTGATCAACCGCTACAAGACCTCCAATATCCGCCTGGCGCGCATGGTGGACGAGGCCACGCGCGACCTGCAGGCGCAGACCGTGCACCTGCAGGCGTTGAATTCAGAAAAGAGCGACCTGGTGGACCGGCTGGCACTGCAGTCCGAGGCGTTCGAACGCCAGGCCCGCGAAGATGCACTGACCGGCCTGCCGAACCGCCGCGCCTTCGACGAAACGATGGCGCGTGACTTCGCCCGTTCGCAGCGCAGTGGGCATCCGCTGTGCCTGGTGGTGCTTGACGTGGATCACTTCAAGAACGTCAACGACCGCCATTCGCACAGCGTGGGCGACGCGGTGCTGGTCGAGGTGGCGCAGGTGCTGGCCTCCGCCTGCCGCGATTCGGACCTGCCTGCGCGCACCGGCGGCGAAGAGTTCGCCCTGTTGCTCAACGACACCCGGCTGGAGGAAGCGGCGCAGGTCTGCGCGCGCCTGCACGGGCTGTTCCACGACCATCCGGACTGGGCCGGGATCCCGGACCTGCGGGTGACCTTCAGCGCCGGCCTGGTGGAGCTGGACCCGGCCGACCGCACGCCCAAGCTGCTGTACCAGCGCGCCGACCGCGCGCTTTACCGGGCAAAGAGCGACGGCCGCGACAGAACGAGCATCGGCTGACCCGTTCGGGTCAGCCGATGCTCGTCCATGCATTCCACCTTATCCCCGCGCCTGTCGGCGCGCCCCCTTGAACAACAAGGGGGCTGCTCTCCAGACACATTACGGGTGGGAAGCCTGCGCACTGTCGGACTGCAAGCCCCCTTTGTTAAGGGGGCGCGCCGAAGGCGCGGGGATAGGAAGCAGACAAGGTGGGGTCCATTGCCTGCGACGCAGGCGATGGGGCGTAAGCGCGCTCGCGCTTAAGCACCGCCTGCCAATGCCTGACCGCGCTCAGCGCGGCCAGGCGTTGGCGATCGTGCAGAACAGCTTTGCCGTCTGCTCGGTGTCATACACCGCGCTGTGCGCCTCTTCGGCATCCCAGCCCAGCCCGGCGGCAGTGGCGGCGCGGGCCAGTACGGTCTGGCCGTAGGCGATGCCGGCCATGGTCACCGTGTCGAACACGCTGAAGGGATGGAACGGGTTGCGTTTGTGGCCCACGCGCTCGACCGCGGCGTTGACGAAGCCCAGGTCGAAATGCGCGTTATGGCCGACCAGGATCGCACGCTGGCAACCGTACTTCTTCATCGCCGCACGCACCGGGGTGAAGATGTGGTCCAGCGCGTGCTTCTCTTCCTTGGCCAGCCGGAACGGGTGGTCCAGGATGATGCCGGTGATCTCCAGCGACTTCGGATCGATCTCCAGGCCTTCGGCCGGCACCACGTGCGCGCTGGCCGTCTGGCCCGGGTACAGCAGGCCGTTGTCGTCCATTTCGATGGGAACCGCCGCGATTTCCAGCAGGGCATTGCGTCGGCAGTCGAAGCCGCCGGTTTCCACGTCCACCACCACCGGCAGGAAGCCGCGGAAGCGCTGCGACATCGCACGGTGCGTGGCAGGAGGCGGGGCAGGGGCGTCGACGGGCGAGGGCAGCGGGGTGTCAGTCATACCCGAATTCTAACAGAGGCCGCCGGTCGGCCCCTCCAGCGGCCATGAACGAGGAAAGCCGAGCAGGGCCCGGCTTCCGGGCACTGCCGCGCCGGGGATCACTCCGCGGCGCTGGAGGTCTCGTCGCGCTTCTCGCGCGGCGGCAGCGGCTGTTCGCCATGCACCAGGAACCAGACGTTCTCGGCGATGTTGGTGGCGTGGTCGCCAACCCGTTCCAGGTTCTTGGCCATGAACAGCAGGTGGGTGCAGGGGGTGATGTTGCGCGGGTCTTCCATCATGTAGGTCAGCAGCTCGCGGAACAGCGCGGTGTACTGCGCATCCAGGCGGGCGTCGTCCTCGCGCAGCGCCAGCGCCGCTTCCACGTCGTTGTCCCGGTAGGCCTCGATGGCCCGGCGCACCTGCACCGCGGCCAGCCGGCCGAGTGCCCGCAGGCCCTGGATCTGCGGCAGCGGCGGCACCTTGCCCAGCGCGATGGAGCGCTTGGCCACGTTGGCGGCATAGTCGCCGATGCGTTCGATGTCGGCCGGGATGCGCAGGCCGGCGAGGATCTCGCGCAGGTCGCGTGCCATCGGCCCACGCAGCGACAGGCGCATGACGTCGTGGCTGATCTGCTGTTCCAGCGCGTCGATGGCTTCGTCATTGGCGATGATGCGGCGGGCGGCATTCTCGTCGCGCTTCTCGATCACGTCCATCGACGCTTCGAGCTGCGCCACGGCCATCTCGCCCATGCGCACGATTTCGGCGACCAGGCGCTGCTGCTCTTCGTCGTAACTCTTGACGATGTGGTCGTTGGGAAGGTTCATGTCTATGCTCTCGAAAAAGGGCGTGCGGCGGATCAGCCGAAGCGGCCGGTGATGTAGTCTTCGGTCTGCTGCTTGCTGGGCTGCGAGAAGATCACTTCGGTCCGGTCGTGCTCGATCAGGTCGCCCAGGTACATGAAGGCGGTGTAGTCGGAAACACGCGCGGCCTGCTGCATGTTGTGGGTCACGATGACGATGGTGTAATCGTGCTTGAGCTCCTCCACCAGCTGCTCGATGCGGCTGGTGGAGATCGGATCCAGCGCGGAGGTCGGTTCGTCCAGCAGCAGCACGTCCGGGCGCAGGGCGACGGCGCGTGCGATGCACAGGCGCTGCTGCTGGCCACCGGACAGGCCCAGCGCGCTCTGGCCCAGCTTGTCCTTCACTTCGTCCCATAGCGCGCCCTGGCGCAGCGCATGTTCGACGCGGTCGTTCATGTCCGCCTTGGACAGTTTTTCGTGATGGCGGATGCCGTACGCCACGTTCTCGAAAATGGTCATCGGGAACGGCACCGGCTTCTGGAACACCATGCCGACCTTGCTGCGCAGGCGGTTCATCGGGTACTTCGGCGAGAGGATGTTCTCGCCGTCCAGCAGCACCTCACCACGCGCTTCCAGCTTCGGGTACAGCGCGTAGATGCGGTTGAAGATGCGCAGCAGGGTCGACTTGCCGCAGCCGGAAGGGCCGATCAGCGCAGTGACGCGCTTCTCCGGCACTTCGATGTCGATGCTCTTCAGGGCATGGAACTTGTCGTAGTAGAAGTCCAGTCCACGCGCGGCCAGCTTGACCGGCGCCGGAGTGGCAAGCGATTCATGCGAGGCCGGGACCACGATGCGCTGCATCGGCACGGCGTTGGAAAGATCGTTCATGGCAGTGTCCGCGGAAAGGTCAGTCATGGGAGATACGGTTGCGCAGCAGGATGCCGCGTGCGCTCAGGCTGATAAGGAGCACGAAGACGGTCAGCACCAGCGCGCCGGCCCAGGCCAGCACCTGCCAGGATTCGTACGGGCTGCCGGCGAACTGGTTCATCACCACCGGCACCGAGGCCATCGGCTGGAACACGTTGCTGCTCCAGTACTGGTTGCCGAAGGCGGTGAACAGCAGGGGAGCGGTCTCGCCGGAAATGCGCGCCAGCGCCAGCAGGATGCCGGTGACGATGCCGGCCGAGGCGCTGCGGTACAGCACCTGCACGGTGACCTTCCATTGCGGGATGCCCAGCGACAGCGCCGCTTCGCGCATCTGCGAAGGCACCAGGCGCAGCATCTCATCGGTGGTGCGTACCACCACCGGCAGCACGATGAAGGCCAGGGCCAGCGCACCGGCGAAGGCGGAGAAGCTGCCGCCGGTCTGCATCACGAACAGCGTGTAGACGAACAGGCCCAGCACGATCGACGGGGCCGACAGCAGGATGTCGTTGACGAAGCGGACCACGGTGCCGGCCTTGCGGAAGTTGCCGTACTCGGCCAGCCAGGTGCCGGCCAGTACGCCCAGCGGAGTACCGATGCCGATCGCCATGGCGCACATCACCGCGCTGCCGTAGAAGGCATTGGCCAGGCCGCCTTCCTGCATCGGCGGCGGGGTCATCTGGGTGAACAGCGCCCAGTTGATGCCTGGCAACCCCTTGGAAAACAGCGTCCACAGGATCCAGCCGAGGAAGAACAGGCCGAACAGCGCGGTGACGACGGACAGCAGGATCGCCACGACGTTGCCGATGCGGCGGCGAAGGTACAGCGATTCAGTGGCAGTGGACATCAGTTGCCCTCCTTGCGGGACAGGCGCATCAGCATCAGGCGGGCGATGGCGAGCACCACGAAGGTGACGATGAACAGCACGAAGCCAAGCAGCAGCAGGGCCGAACGGTAGGTCTCGGTGGCTTCGCCGAAATCATTGGCGATCAGCGCGGCGATGGTGGTGCCCGGCTCCAGCAGCGAAGGCGACAGGCGCACGCTGTTGCCGATCACGAAGGCCACCGCCATGGTCTCGCCCAGGGCGCGCCCCAGGCCGAGGAAGATGCCGCCGATCACCGCCGAGCGGGTGTAGGGCAGCACGATGTCCCAGCTGACTTCCCACTTGGTCGAACCCAGCGCATAGGCCGATTCCTTCAGGCGGGTCGGCACGGTCAGGAACACTTCGCGCATCACCGAAGAGATGAACGGGATGACCATGATGGCCAGCACGAAGCCGGCGGTGAGCATGCCGATGCCCAGCGGCGGACCCTGGAACATCGGGCCGATGATCGGCCATTCGCCCAGGGTTTCATTGAGGAAGGGCGTCACGTACTCGGTCATCACAGGCACCAGCACGAACAGGCCCCACATGCCGTAGATGATCGAAGGAATGCCGGCCAGCAGTTCGATGGCGGTACCGACCGGGCCGCGCATCCAGCGCGGGGCGACTTCGGTCAGGAAGAAGGCGATGCCGAAGCTCACCGGTACGGCGATGACCATCGCGATCAGCGCGGTGACCAGGGTGCCGTAGATCGGTGCCAGCGCACCGAATTTGTTCTCCACCGGATTCCATTCGGAGGAGTAGAAGAAGCTCAGGCCCTGCGCTTCCAGGGCGTGGCGTCCGCCCCACAGCATGGACAGCGCGGCGCAGGCCAGCGCGGCCAGGACGAAGATGACGGTGCCGACCAGCACCCATCGGAACAGGCGGTCATTGCGGGCGTCACGCGCATCACGCGTGGAAGGTACGGCGGCAGGCTGTGCGATGGCATTCATGGGATAGGCGACGCGGCCAGTTGGGGGCGGGGTGACGCGGTACTCGAAAGGACGGTGCCCGCGCGGGGCGGGCACCGTGCCGGCATCACTTCAGTTCAGTGCCCCAGTAGGCTTCGATCTGGGTGACCAGCTCGGCCGGCAGCGGCACGTAGTGCAGCTCGTTGGCCTGCGCCTGGCCGTTTTCGAAGGCCCACTTGAAGAACGCCAGTGCATCCTGGTTGCGCTTGGCATCCTTGGGCTGCTTCTGCATCAGCATGAAGTTGGTGGCGGTGATCGGCCAGGCCTGCTCACCCGGTGCATTGGTGATGACCAGGTTGAAGTCCTTGGCGCTGGCCCAGTCGGCGCTGGCAGCAGCGGCGGCGAAGGTTTCAGCGCTCGGCTGCACCCAGGTGCCGGCCGCGTTCTGCATCGAGGTGTACGGCATGCTGTTCTGCAGGGCGTAGGCCAATTCGACATAGCCGATCGAGCCCTTGATCTGCTTCACGTACGAAGCCACGCCTTCGTTGCCCTTGCCACCCACGCCGTCCGGCCACTGCACCGAAGTGCCTTCGCCGACCTTGCCCTTCCAGTCCGCGCTGACCTTGGACAGGTAGTTGGTGAAGTTGAAGGTGGTGCCCGAACCATCGGAGCGATGCACCAGGGTGATCTTGCCTTCCGGCAGGGTCACGCCCGGGTTGGCAGCCACGATGGCCGGGTCGTTCCAGGTCTTGATCTTGCCCAGGAAGATGTCGGCCAGCAGGGCGCCGCTCAGGCGCAGCTTGCCCGGCTCCAGGCCTTCGATGTTGACCACCGGCACCACACCGCCGATCGCCGAGGGGAACTGCGCCAGGCCGGACTGGGCCAGCTCTTCGCTGCTGAGCGGCTTGTCCGACGAACCGAAATCAACGGTGCCTGCCTTGATCTGGGCGATGCCGCCGCCGGAGCCGATCGACTGGTAGTTGATCTTGGCGCCGCTGGCCGCGTTGTAATCGGCCGACCACTTGGACACCAGCGGGAAGATGAAGGAAGCGCCGGCGCCGGAGACTTCGGCGCTGACCTTGTCACCGGCGGCCGGGGCCGCGGCAGTGGAACCGTCGGCCGGCTGCTGGGCGGTCGGCGCTTCGTTGCCGCCGCAGGCCGACAGGCCGAGGGCAATGGCCAGGGAAAGGGTGGCCAGGCCGGCTTTCTGCAGTTTCATGCGTCACTCCATAGCGGTAGGTTGCCGGTCTGTCCGGCGGTTGCGGCTATGAAATGATGTTTTTGTTACAGCCTGATGACGCGGGTCACAGAGGTGCCCCACGTCACCATCTGACGGGCCTTTCACGACTCCGTGACATCCCCGGCTGGTGCGCACACACCCCAAACTGCGCGGCTTCTGCTCCTCGCTCTGGACCCCCACCGCGCCCGCAGTCTGTCAGCAGCGGTGCCGGGTGGGGTCGTGCAGGACGCTGAGCGCATGGATGCGGCGACGCAGCCTACATGGGTGAGAGCGCATGGCATGCGAGGCACTGCCTCGCATGCGCTCGAACGCACAGCCGCCAGCGGCTGGGCCGGGCCGCGGAGCGGGACTTGCGGCGTGTCCTGCCCAGCTCCCTTCGCCCACTCGCTCGAGCGTGCACACACGAAAGACCGGGCGCAAAAAAAACGCGCAACCCTGGAAAGGTCACGCGCCCCGGAAGGGGCCGGCGGAGGGAGAGAGTCCCCGCCGGCCCCATGCCTTGATGGATCAGTACTTCAGGTTCTGCGTCCAGTACGTTTCGATCTGCTGCACCAGGCTGTCCGGCAGCGGCACGTAGTCCAGCTGCTTGGCCTGGTTGTCGCCGCTCTTGTAGATCCAGCGGAAGAAGTCCTGGGTCGCCTTCGCATTGGCCACGTTGCGCGGCTGCTTGCGCACCAGGATGAAGTTGGTGGCGGTGATCGGCCAGGCCTGGGCGCCCGGTGCATTGGTCATCACCAGGTAGAAGTCCTTGGCGTTGGCCCAGTCGGCGCTGGCGGCAGCGGCGGCGAAGGTGGTGTCCGACGGCTGCACGACATTGCCGGCGGCATTCTTCATCGAAGCGTAGGACATGCGGTTCTGCAGCGCGTAGGACAGTTCGACGTAGCCGATGCCGCCCTTGATCTGCTTCACGTAGGCAGCGACGCCTTCGTTGCCCTTGCCGCCGATGCCAGCCGGCCACTGGACCGAGGTGCCTTCACCGACCTTGGTCTTCCACTCCGGGCTGACCTTGGACAGGTAGTTGACGAAGTTGAAGGTGGTGCCCGAACCGTCGGAGCGGTGCACGATGGTGACCTTCGCCGCCGGCAGCGTCAGGCCCGGGTTCAGCGCGGCGATGGCCGGGTCGTTCCAGGTCTTGATCTTGCCCAGGAAGATGTTGGCCAGGGTGGCGCCATCCAGCTTCAGCGCGCCCGGGGCGATGCCGGCCACGTTGATCACCGGCACCACGCCGCCGATCACCGACGGGAACTGGGCCAGGCCCGCAGCAGCCAGTTCTTCCGGCTTCAGCGGAGCATCGGAGGAACCGAAGTCGACCGTGGCGGCCTTGATCTGCGCGATGCCACCGCCGGAACCGATGGACTGGTAATTGACCTTCTTGCCGGTGGCGACGGTGTAATCGGCCGACCACTTGGACATCACGGGGAAGATGAAGGACGCGCCGGCGCCGGTCACATCAGCGGCGTTGGCGGCGAAGACGGACGACGCGGCCAGGATGGCGACGGCGGCGCGCGACTTGAAGGCGTGGATCACGGGGATGGCTCCTGGGTGGTGGACGGGTGAGTACCCGTCGTGTCGCTGCACATTCCATAACGATTGCGTGACACCAGCGCGACTTTCACATGACGCATCCATGACAGCGCCCGGATGACCGATTTCCAACAGTTGCCCGGGTGGTGCAGGCGTATACCTGCAGTGGCGCCCATCCGGCGCATGACAGCAAGGAGACGATGATGGACGTACTGGTCCTGCATGACCTTGAAGAGCGCATCTCCGCCATCAGCGAAGAAGACGCGATGTACGTGGCAGGGGAAGAGATCGACCTGGACTGACCCGGCCGGGGAGCAGGGCATGCCCTGCTCCCCTTCTTTACGTGGAGGATCCGATGGTCCCGATCAAACCCCTGCTCAAGCGCTCGCACCATGTACTCGTTTCCGAACAAGGTGACGTGTGCATCGGAGAGATTCCCGGCACGGCGAAAATACTCACCGCACCACCGGAGTGGGCCACGGTGGTGCTGTCGCTGCTGGATGGCCAGCACACCGTTCCACGCATCCAGAAGGAACTGGCTGCGCGCCAGATCAGCTTCGTGCCGCAGGATGTTCAGGCGTTGATCGAGCAGCTCGGGAACCACCGGCTGCTGGAAGAGGGGGCTTACGCTTCGGCCGTGCTCAGCGCAGCGGAGATTGAGCGCTACGACCGGCAGATACTGCAGTTCGCACTGCTCGACCAGGCCAGGCAGCCGCATGGTACCTGCTATCAGGAGCGGCTTAAGCAGAAGCGTGTGCTGGTGCTGGGCATGGGCGGCTGGGGCACGTGGTGCTGCCTCAACCTGGCGCGGTTGGGAATCGGCACCCTGCGCATCGTGGACGGCGACTGCGTGGAGCTTTCAAACCTCAACAGACAGGTCCTCTACGACGCAGACGATGTGGGCGCCAGCAAGGCCGTGGCCGCGGCCGCGTCGCTGCGCCGGCACAACCCCCATCTGAACGTGGAAGCGGTGGCCGAATTCGCCAGTACCGGCGATGAGCACCTGCGAGCGCTGCTCGAGGGGGTCGACCTGGTGGTGCTGGCGTGGGCCAGCCTGGGCTACTACCGCATCCGGAGCGTGGAGCGTCGCCTGCACCGGCTCGCCGGGACGCTGGCCATACCCGTGATCGAGCTGGGTGGCGACCCGCTACAGATATCGGTGGGACCTGTCTACCTCAACGATGGGTCGCATCCGGGATTCGACCAGTTGCGTGAGGCGGCGCAGCGGTCGTTTTACAGCAGCAGTCCACAGATCCGTGCGTTCCAGCGCGCGCGCATGCGCAATGCCTTCAACGACGGCGGGCGCCTGGTCAACGCCTGGCAGAGCGCGCCCTCGCTGAGCATCATGGGCGGGCTGGTCGCTGACCAAGTGATCAAGCTGCTCAACGGCTACGACGCCTGCAACCTGGTGGGCAAGCGGCTGCATTTCTCGTTGCAGACCTATCAAAGTCACCAGGAGGTGGTCTTTGAGCATGCCTGACGCACTTGCGCGCACCTTCCGTGATCACGGCCATGTGCATTTCAACGTGCTCCCTTGGCTGCCGGAGCTGGACGGCATCAGCGGCGGGCTGGAGCACCTTCCGGAGCAGGCGTGGAGCTACATCATCAGGAACCGTGACGGCGAGTTCGAGTTTCCTGCCAGGCAGCGTCGCCTTGCGCGGGTACAGCAGCGCAAGGCAGTGCGTGATCGCACTGCCGGAACGTTCGCATTCTCATTCCGGCGCATCGATGGCGCGTCGCAGAATCTTCATGTTCCCGCACTCGCCGACGCGCGGCGCCTGATGGATGGGCCCGCCCTGCGATCGCTCCTGCACACAGTCACCGGCCGCGTGCCGTTGGCGATCCGGCAATTTTACGTAAGCCGCTTCGATGAGGGCGACTTCCTGTCCACGCATTGCGATCCTGGCCAGAGCTTCGGTGTAGTGATCAACCTGACCCGCGAATGGGACCCCAATCACGGTGGTCTGACCATGCTCTTGAGCGAGGACCGCAGCCGGGTGCGCTCGTGCCTGTTGCCGGTCAGATTCCAGTTGCTGGTGTTTGACACCAGCAAGCGCCTCATTCCACATTTCGTTTCCACCGTTGGTGCACACGGGGCGTACAAGCGCTTGGCATTAGTGGTCCGTTACGACGCAGCGTTCGTCGATGGCCATTCCCCGGACTGACGTGCGCGGCGGCGCTGCCGCGCTTGCCGTGGTAGTGATATGGGCTGCGAGCTTTTCCTTCGCGCGGCAGGCCATCGAGCATCTTGGGCCCTGGATGTTCCGGTTCTACAGCGTCTCGCTCGGTCTGTTGCCGCTGCTGGGCGGTATCGCCGGCACCCTTGCGGCGCTGCGGCGGCTTGACCGGCGATCACGGTGGCAGATCCTCGTTGCGGTGACGGTGAACGGCAGCCTTGTGGCGACGATGAACATCGTGGCGTTGTCCTGGTTCCCTGCGTCCACGGTGCTTGCCTTGATCTACACCATGCCGGCGTTCACCAGCCTGATCGACGCTGCACACTCCCGCCGCTGGACGTTGTTGGGTGCCGCAGCGCCTGCAGCCGCATTGGCCGGCGTGCTGCTCTTCGCAGGAGGGAGTGCAACGCCACTGGGCGCAGGCGGCCTGCTGGTGGTGGCCAACGCGCTGGCGTGGGCATTCGGCACGTGGTTGGCAGGCCAGCCGACCCAGCGCCTGCCCGCGCGATCTATGGTCACCCTGCAGATGCTGTTGGCGCTGCTGACGTCCCTGCCGATGGTGGGCTGGGTAGTGCTGCAGCCGGGCGCCCTTGCCCAGCCCAGCGCGGCCGACCTGCTGGGAATCGGCTGGGCGGGCCTGCTCAATGGCAGCGTGGTGTTCGGTCTTTGGTACTACGCGATCAACCTGCTCGGTGCAGTCCGCGCATCATGGTTCACCTTGCTGGTGCCTGTGCTGGGCAGTGCGGTGGCAGTGCTGTTCTTCGCTGAAACCCTGGCGACGTGGCAGCGGATCGGGATTGGGCTGGTCAGCGTGGGGATCGCGCTGCATTCCCTGTCCCGGCGTCGCCAGCAGGTCCCGCGCGGGCTCTGAAGGCAGCGTCCTGCAACAACGCAGAAGGGCACGGCGCAATGCCGTGCCCTTGCTGATCAGCGTGTTGCAACTGCAGGTCTTACCAGAAGAACTGCAGGCGTGCTTCCAGGATGTTCGGGTCGTCATTGACGAAGCCACGCGCGCTGGAGCTGTACTTCTGGCTGTCCACCATCACGTAGTTCAGGGCGAACTTGGTGTTGGAGCGCCAGTAGTAGTTCACGCCCACGGTCCAGATATCCATCTTGCCGCCGAGCACGCCGTCCACGATCGGCGGACGACCGGCGACCGGGTTGGCGCTCAGGTTGCCGTCGTTGAGGTCCATGTGGTCATAGCGTGCGCCAAGCTGCCACATGCCGCTGGCGGGGTTGTCCGGCAGGCCGGTGCCCGGCACGCCGCCCTTGTAGCCCCAGGTCTCACCGGTGATGTTCCACAGGCCGCTGACATAGAAACCATCGCTGGTGTAGTTGTCGTTGGCCATGCGCTTGGCCTTGCTGCTGTAGTACTCACCCTGCGCCTTGAACGGGCCACCGATGTACATCGCTTCCACGCCCAGGGTGGTGACGTTGTCGGTGTCGACCATGTTGCCGCTGTCGATCAGGCGCACGGTGGCCAGGTCGGCATTCGGACGGGCACGCACGCGCAGGGTGTCCGCGTCGGTGTCATAGGCCACGTAGCTCAGGCCGAAATGCAGCACCTGGCCCTTTTCGTTGATCGGGGCGAAGGTGCCGCGCGCGCCGTAGCCACTGCCGTGGGCCAGGTTGCGGGTCAGTTCGCGGCCGAAGGCGCTGGCGGTCACCGACCAGTCGTCCTGGCCGTAGCCCCAGGCGCCGCCGAGGCGACGCGCCACCGCGTAGGTGTTGGTCACTGCGGCCTTGGAGATGAAGTCGTTGTTCTTGGTGCTGGACAGTTCTTCCAGGCTGTTGGGCTGCTTGTACTGGCCCAGCTGGATGAAGTGGCTGCTGTTGCCGCCCAGCTTGTACTTGATGTTGGTGTCGAGGAACTTGTCGGCCTTGGCGTCGTAGCCGACCACCCATTCCACGTTGCCCGGGCCCTTGCCCTTGAGTACCAGTTCGGCACGGCGCAGCTCGAACTCGCTGTCCTTGCCGTTGGCTGCATCGCCGCCGTTGAGGTCGGCTACATCGTTGTCGAACCAGTTGCCATCGGCCTGGACCAGGCCTTCGAAGGTGATCTCCGAACCGCCGATCACATCGATGGCCACTTCAGCGTGGGCGGCCGGGACGAACAGCGCAGCCGCAACGGCCGCAGTGAGAAGTTGGCGATGCAGTTTCATGGAGAAAGTAGCCTTGCAGGCAGGTGGGAAGATGCGCGCAGGCTAGATCGTGAAGATTGCGTAAATATGACAGTTTGCGAACGCGTGTCGGCCGCCAGGGCCTTTGCCGTGGCGCAGGGCCCTTATCAGGCCCGATCCATATGACGGCACGATTGCGTCGGGATGGCAGGCGCGCGGTGACTTCAGGCGGTTTGCGTCTTGTCCTTAAAGCGGCACAGATCGCGGATCACGCACTGCGGGCAGTCGGGCCTGCGCGCCTTGCACACATAGCGCCCGTGCAGGATCAACCAGTGGTGCGCATCGAGCAGGAACTCCCCGGGAACAGCCTTCATCAGCCCATCCTCAACGGCGCGCACATCTTTGCCCGGTGCCAGCCCGGTACGGTTGGATACCCGGAAAATATGCGTGTCCACCGCCATGGTCGGCTGCCCGAAGGCGGTGTTGAGCACCACGTTGGCGGTCTTGCGGCCCACGCCGGGCAGGGCCTCCAGCGCGGCGCGGTCTTCCGGCACCACGCTGCCGTGCTGCTCCACCAGGAGGCGGCAGGCGGCGATCACGTTCTTCGCCTTGGCGTTGAACAGACCGATGGTGGAGATATAGCGCTTCAGGCCTTCCTCGCCCAGGTCCAGGATCGCCTGCGGCGTGTTGGCCACCGGAAACAGCTTGCGCGTGGCCTTGTTGACACCCACGTCGGTGGCCTGCGCCGAAAGCGCCACGGCCACCAGCAGCTCGAACGGCGAGCTGTACTCCAGTTCGGTCTTCGGATGCGGATTGAGCTCGCGCAATCGGGTGAACATCTCCACCACGTCGGTGCGCGGCATCTTCGCGGTACGCCGCGCAGGTGCGCGTGCGGTCTTGCCGGCGGTAGCCATCAGCTTCCTTTTGGGGCGGCCGCCCGCGCCTTGGCGCGCGCCAGGATCGCCGCGGCGGCAGAGGGCAGGGCGGGCTTCTGGTCGGGGGCCGGCGGCGGTGCGCGGCGCGCGTCGCGCTCGGCATCCCGGCGCGCCAGGCGTACCGCACGTGCCCGGTAGCGCTCCCGTGCCGCCCAAGCCTGGCGCAGCTGGTGCTGGGCCTGCAGCAACCGCTGCGGCAGATCCGGATGCCCAGGCACCCGGCTGGCATCGGCCCCAGCGGGCGCGTACTCCATCAGGCCAGCCTGCACCGCGCCATCCAGGTCGTCGGCCAACAGCCGTTCCAACAGCACTGCAGGGTCGATCTCACGTGCCATGGTTCAGCGGTTCTGGAACACGGCAGGGCGGCGTTCGAGGAAGGCGCTGGTGCCTTCACGCATGTCCTGGGTGGCAAACAGCAGCCCGAACTGCGCACTCTCGTATTCCAGCCCCGATTCCAGGCTGCATTCGCCGCCTACATGCACCGCATCGAGCAGCGCCCGCAGGGCCAGCGGCGCCGCGTTTGCGAGGCGTTCGGCATGCGCGGCCACGCGCGCGTCCAGCGCGTCGGCGCCGGCGACCTCGTTGACCAGGCCCAGTTGCAGCGCACGTGCGGCATCGATGGGGGTGCCCAGCAGGCACAGTTCCAGCGTGGCGGCGCGCCCGCACAGGCGCAGCAGCCGCTGGCTGCCGCCGAAACCGGGAATCAGCCCGAGGGTGATCTCCGGCTGGCCCAGCCGGGCGGTATCGACGGCGATACGCAGGTGGCAGGCCATGGCCAGCTCCAGCCCGCCGCCCAGTGCGAACCCGTTCACGCGTGCGATGACCGGCTTGGGCATCCGCTCGATCTGACGCATAAGGCGCTGTCCCAGAAGGGAAAAGTCGCGTCCCTCGACGGCCGACAGGGCGTTCATCTCACTGATGTCAGCCCCTGCAACGAAGGCTTTCGGCCCGGCGCCGGTCAGGATCACGACGCGCACGGCCGGGTCCCGGGCGGCGTCCTCGAAGGCCACAGCCAGCGCGCGCAGGGTTTCCCCGTTGAGTGCATTGAGTTTCTCCGGCCGCTGCACCGTCACGGTGCGGATGGCACCGTGGTCCATTACGGCAACGGGGGCGGCAATCGGGGCGTCGGCCACGCGGAATCTCCAGGAACGTTAAAAAACAGTGATGTTGAACTCTTGAAACGCAATCAGGTCAAAGCCTGCGTTGTCAGTAGCGGAACCCCCCTCGCGGCCGCTATCCTAACCCGTCGCCTCAGGGCGGCGAAAACGCCCCCTGAGTTACCACCCCTGGAGAATTGTTTGATGAAGTTGCGTTCTATCGCGGTCGCCGTCGCGGCCCTGGCCCTGACGGGCAATGCCTTCGCCCAGGACGTTGCGTCCGAAAAGGGCAAGCTCAGCTATTACTTCGGTTATGACTACGGCAACAACCTTGCCGAGCTGACCGGTCGCGGTGAGCAGCTGGACATCAACTCGGTGGTGAAGGGCCTGCAGGATGCCTACGCCAAGAAGCAGCCGGCCATTACCGCCGACCAGCTGAAGCCGGCCGTTGAAGCGTTCCAGAAGCGCGAGCAGGGTCGTGCGCAGGCCGCCAAGGCCGAGTACGACAAGGCTGCTGCTGAAAACAAGACCAAGAGCACCCAGTTCCTGGCCACCAACAAGGCCAAGGCCGGCGTGCAGACCCTGGCCAGCGGCGTGCAGTACCGCGTGATCGAAGCCGGCAAGGGCGCCAAGCCGACGCAGGCCAGCACCGTGCAGCTGGAAGTGGCCGGTCCGTTCCCGTACGGCACCCGTCCGGCTGAAGCACGCCCCGCCCAGCAGATTCCTGCGATGAAGCTGAGCGAAGTGGAAATGAAGGCCATGCGCGAGACCCTGCTGCAGATGCCGGCCGGTTCGAAGTGGGAAGTGACCCTGCCGCCGGAACAGGCCTATGGTGCCGACCCGCGTACCCCGTTCCCGCCGAACGTGGCCGTGCAGTTCGAAATCAAGCTGGTCAGCGTCAAGTAATCAGTAACACGGTTCGACCCGACGCGCCGGTGGTTTCCACCGGCGCGTTTTTATTTGCGCCGGGTGCCGGCCGCGGTCCATTCGCGGTAATGTACGGCGGTGCAAACCACGGAAAAACCCGCACGTGCCGTGCCCAGTCCCTGCATTGGAAAATGCGAACTCGACCCGCATCGGTCGTGCACCGGCTGCCTGCGCAGCCTCGACGAAATCGCGCGGTGGTCGTCGATGAGCGCGCGCGAACGGCAGCACGTCATGCACCATCGCCTGCCGCTGCGCGAGCAGCTCCGAGCTTCATTGGAAGGCTCGCTGGCCGATCATCAACGCCTGATGCGCGCGCTGCATCCGCTGGATGCGCCGCCGCTGGGGGATGGCTGGAACCGCAGCGAGCTGGAGGATCTGCTGCCGCCCGGACCGCTTGTCGAAGCAGCGGTGCTGGCCGGTATCGTGCCGCGTGCCACCGGCGCGCAGGTGATCCTGACGCGCCGCACCGAAGCGCTGCGCCAGCATGGGGGGCAGGTGGGTTTCCCCGGTGGCCGCACCGAAGCCGACGACGCCGATGCGATGGCTGCGGCGCTGCGCGAAAGCAACGAAGAGATCGCGCTGGCGGCCGGCCAGGTGCAGGCCCTGGGTTACCTGGACCCGTTCGTGACCATAACCGGCTACCGCGTGACGCCGGTGGTGGCGGTGATTGATCCAGGTTTCAAGCCGGTGCCCTCGCCTGACGAAGTGGCCGACGTGTTCGAGGTGCCGCTGGACTTCCTGATGTCAGCGGACAACCTGCGCCACGTGGAAATCGTCCATCGTGGACGCGTGCGCCACGTCCTGGAATACAGCTGGCCCGGCCAGCGCATATGGGGCGCAACCGCGGCCATCCTGTACAACCTGCGCCGTCGCCTGGAGGAAGTGTCATGAACGCCAACGATGCAAGCTGGACCCCGCTTGTCGATGCGGCATCATTGGCCGCGATGCTCGATGCCGATGTGCTCCGCGTGGTGGACGCGCGCGCCACGGCAAGCACCGCAGTGCGCGTGGTCGATGCGCGTTTTTCGCTGGCTGATGCCCAGGCCGGGGCAGCACAGTACGCCGCCGGGCACATTCCCGGTGCGGTGTATGCCGACCTCGACCACGATCTATCGGACAAGCGCAGCGTGGGCCACGGCCGGCATCCGCTGCCGGACAGCGCGACCTTCGCTGCCACCGTGGGTCGCTGGGGTATCGGCCCGGACACGCAGGTGGTGGTGTACGACGCGGCCGAAGGCAGCATGGCGGCCGCGCGCCTGTGGTGGCTGCTGCGCTTGATGGGTCACCGCCAGGTGGCCGTGCTCGATGGTGGCTTCGCGGCGTGGCAGCAGGCAGGTCTTCCGGTTGCCACCGAGGCCGTCCAACCTGCCGCCCTGCCACCGTATCCCGGCCACCTCGATGCCCGTCAGGTGGCCAGCGTGGATGAAGTGGCAATGCGGCTGAAACACGCATCCGGCTGGCTGGTCGATGCACGCGCCAACGAACGTTTCCGCGGCGAAGTGGAGCCGCTGGATCCGGTGGCCGGCCACGTACCTGGCGCCGTGAACCGCCCGTTCGGCTTGAACGTGGTGGGCGGCAGGATGCGCCCGGCCGATGAACTGCGCGCCGAACTGCAGCAGGTGATCGGCGCGCATGATCCCGCGCAGGTGGTGCTGATGTGTGGATCCGGCGTTACCGCCTGCCATCTGCTGCTGGCGATGGAAACGGCCGGCCTGCACGGCGCACGCATCTATGCCGATTCGTGGAGCGGCTGGGTCAGTGACGGCAGCCGGCCGGTGGCGACCGGCGCATAGCACCCCTCGTCCGTAGTAGCGAGCTTGCTCGCTACGCGGCGGCGAGCAAGCTCGCCACTACACAGCCGCTTTGTTCACGGCACGGCGTGCTGCAGCGGCACGGCGGCCTGCACCTCGCGCCACGGAAACAACGGACCGGGATCGCGTTTGCGCGCCACCTTGATCGCGGCATCGTCACTGGCCGGGATCTGCTCCAGGTCCAGCTCGTCGTGGCCCACGATGTGGCGCAATGACGGATACCGCGCCGCCAATGCCTGGACCAGGCGCACCAGCGCGGCGATCTGTGCTTCGGGATAGGGCTCCGACATGGCCTGGCAACGGCTGTCGAACCAGTCCGGATAGCGGCCCGTATTGACCAGCTCGATGCCGATGGACGTCTCGTTCATGCCCCGCACGTGGTGGGCGATGCGCTCGGTGGCCACGTACTGGTACACACTGCCATCGCGGTCGATATAGAAGTGCCCGCTGTTGCCGGTCCCGCTTTCGTAGAGCGGCTTCTCACCGTACTGTCGTGCCATGCCCAGGTCGGGCAGTTCGGTGCAATGCACCACCACTGTCTGCAGCGTGTCCGTCGCGCGCAGTGGCAGCAGGTCGTGGTAGGGCAGCGGCTGGATCTGCAGCCCGGAAATCAGCGGATTCGGCATGTGCCGATGCTAGCATTGCGCGATGAACTGCATTCCCGAAATGACTCCTGCGTACGTTCCGCCGGTGTCCGCATGAGCCGCGGCCACTGCATCCTGTCGCATGGCTTCGAAAGCGGCCCCGATGCCATCAAGGTGACCGCACTGGCCGACGTGGCCGAGCGCCTGGGCTGGACCCACGAGCGGCCGGACTTCATGGACCTGGATGCCAAGGCGGACGTAAGCCGGCTCGGCGATGTGCCGGCACGGCTGCATCGGCTGATCGAGCGGGCCACGTCGGCCGTGGCACGCGGCCCGGTGGTGCTGGCAGGTTCCAGCCTGGGCGCCTACATCTCCGCCATCGCCTCGCTGCACGTGCCGGTGGCCGGCCTGTTCCTGATGGTGCCGCCAACCACCATGGGCCCCATGCCGGCCCTGGATGCGGCCGCTGTCCCCACCAGCGTGGTCCACGCTTGGCATGACGAACTGATCCCTGCGGCCGGGGTCATCGAGTGGGCGCGCAAGCGCTCGGCATCGCTGCTGATGGTGAACGACGGCCACCGCTTGAACGACCACGTGGCCGAATCCGCGGCCGCCTTCGAGGCCCTGCTGCGCCGGCTCTAAGGCGTGGCGACCAACGGTCGCCACCCACCGAGGCCTGAAGGTGGGTGACGACCTTTCCCCACAGTGGGTGACGACCGTTGGTCGTCACGCTCTTGTCCGAACCCCCGCCACCCTTCAGGGCGGGCCGGCCCGCCAGCGATTACAATGGTGCCCCCGTGCCGCCGGCATGGGCGCGGGCCTGTTGCCAGGGCCTGCCCGATCCTGCGCCGCGCAAGCGGCCGCCCCACCTGCGAAACCGATCCCGTGAATTTCTTCGTCTCCTGCGCCAAGGGCCTGGAATACCTGCTTGCCGACGAGCTGTCGGCCCTGGGCCTTGCTAAGGCGACCGCCACCATTGCCGGCGCCAACGCCGAAGGCGACCTGGCCCAGGCGCAGCGCGTGGTGCTGTGGTCACGCCTGGCCAGCCGCGTGCTGTGGCCGCTGGCCGAGTTCGAATGCCCCGACGAACAGGCCCTGTATGACGGCGTGCACATGATGCCGTGGCAGGACCACATGAAGCCGGAGATGACCCTGGCCGTGGATGCCCACGTGTCCGGCGACAAGATCACCCATGCGCGTTTTGCCGCGCAGCGGATCAAGGACGCGGTGGTCGACCGCATGCGCAGCGAGGGGCTGGAGCGCCCGTCGGTGAATACCGATCTACCCGACATCCGCATCAACCTGTCCCTGCGCAAAGGCCGGGCCACGATCTCCATCGACCTCGGTGGCGGCCCGCTGCACCGCCGCGGTTGGCGTGGCGCCGCGCATGATGCGCCGCTGCGCGAGAATCTGGCCGCCGCCGTGCTGCTGCGTGGCCAGTGGCCGCGCCTGCATGCTGCCGGGGGTGGCCTGCTGGACCCGATGTGCGGCAGTGGCACGCTGCTGATCGAGGGCGCCCTGATGGCCGCCGACGTCGCGCCCGGCCTGATGCGCCACGGCAGCCTGCCGCCGAGCCGCTGGCTGGGCTTTGACAAGGATAGCTGGAAGGCTCTGTTGACCGAGGCGCGCGAGCGCGAGACCGCCGGCCTGGCCGCACTGAAGCCGGTGGTGTTCGGCAGCGATATCGATCCGCTGGCGATCGCCGCGGCGCGCGAGAATGCCGAAGTAGCCGGCGTCGCGCATGCGATTACCTTCACCCGCGCCGATATCGATGACCTGCCGGCGCCGCCGCTGGAGATCGGCACGGTGGTCTGCAATCCGCCCTACGATGAGCGGCTGGCGGCCGATCCGGCGCTGTATCGCCGCCTCGGCGATGCCCTGCAGAAGGCGGTACCGCAATGGCGCGCCAGCCTGCTGTGTGGCGATGACGAACTGGCCTTCGCCACCGGCCTGCGTGCCGGCAAGAAGTACCAGATGTTCAACGGTGCGCTGGAGTGCGCGCTGATCGTCTGTGATCCGATCGCCGTGCCCAAGCGCGACCCGGCGGTGCCGCGCGAGCTCAGCGAAGGCGCGCAGATGGTGGCCAACCGCATCCGCAAGAACCTGAAGAAGTTCAAGACCTGGCGTGCGCGCGAGCAGGTGACCTGCTTCCGTGCCTACGATGCCGACCTGCCCGAATACGCGGCGGCCATCGACGTGTACCAGGAAGACGGCGGCAAGGGCCGCACCTTCCTGCACGTGCAGGAATACGCCCCGCCGGCGACCATCCCCGAAAACGACGTACGCCGCCGCCGCAACGAACTACTGTCGGCCGCGCGCGAGGTGTTCCAGGTGCCGCCGGAGCAGGTGGCGCTGAAGTCGCGCGAGCGCGGCAAGGGCGGCAGCAAGTACGGTCGCTTCGAGCGGCGCGATGAGTTCCTCATCGTGCGCGAGAACAACGCGCTGCTGCGGGTGAACCTGTTCGATTACCTGGATACCGGCCTGTTCCTGGACCACCGTCCGCTGCGCCGGACGATGGCCGAAGAGATACGCGGCAAGCATTTCCTCAACCTGTTCTGCTACACCGGCGTGGCCAGTGTGCAGGCGGCGGTGGCGGGGGCGGCCAGCACCACCAGCGTGGACCTGTCGGCGACCTACCTGCAGTGGTGCTACGACAACCTGGCCTTGAACGGGCAGGGCGGCAACCAGCACCTGCTGGTGCAGGCCGATGCGATGGCCTGGCTGGAGGCCGACGAAGGCCTGTACGACGTGATCTTCTGCGATCCGCCGACCTTCTCCAACTCCGCGCGTGCTGAAGATTTCGACGTGCAGCGCGAGCAGCTGCGGCTGTTGCGCGCGGCCGTGGCCCGGCTTGCACCGGGCGGCGTGCTGTACTTCTCCAACAACTTCCGCCGCTTCAAGCTGGAAGAAAACGCGATCGCCGGGTTCGCCACTTGCCGCGAGATCAGCCCACGCACCATCGGGCCGGATTTCGAACGCAACGCGCGCATCCATCGCGCATGGGAACTGCGCGCGCTGTGATGGCATCGGGTAGTCGCGCCCCGCGCGACCGAGGTAGTGACGGCCGCTGGCCGTCCTGCTTTTCGCACCCCGCCGAGCATGGCTCGGCGCTACCAACGCGCCCGCCGTTCCCCGGTAGCGCCGAGCCATGCTCGGCGAGCGCAGCGGTAGAAGCGTGACGGCCAGCGGCCATCGCTACCTCACACCAACGCGGCAACCAGTCCCAGCGCGGGCAACGCCAGCGCCAGCGGCGCGATCCAGCGTGGCTTCCATGGGTACAGCCCGAAGGCCAGCAGCAGCCCGGCGATGGTCATCGTGCCCAGCCACAGCACCGGTCCCATCGCCCAGCCGTGGTCGACCACGCTCAGCCCGAATGCCGCGCCCAGCAACACCCAGCCCAGCACCGACCACTGCCGGCGCCGCGACACCGGCGCGGCCTGCTTTCCGTGCAGGTCCAGCTGGTGCTTTTCCATCGCCAGCGACAACGCAGTGAACGCGCTGAAGGACACGCCCAAGGCCAGCAGCATCATGCCTTCGCCTCCACCGCCACCGCGCTGCCTGCGGCAGCAGCCGCTGCTCGCTTTTTCTTGTCCGCCGCGCTCAACGGCGGCGTCCAGCGCTGCATCCGCCAGCCGCACATCGCCAGCATCGCGCCGAAGGCCAGCATCACCAGATCGAAGCCGGCCAGCACCCAGTCGCCGGCTGGAACGGTCACGCCCAGATGGGCCTGGGTGGTCAGCGCATTGAGCAGCGGCAACAACGCGAACAGGGCCGCGCCGAGGTACAGCTGCCAGGTCCACATCAGCCGCTTGGGCCAGACGAACGCGGCCAGCAGGGCTGCGCCCCAGGCATAGAAGAACACGCTTACCTCCGCATCGGCACGTTCGGGAACCTGTAGCGGCAGCAGCCGGTTGGCCCAGAAGTAGGATGCGAAGGCGATCGGCAGGCCGGCCACCGCGCCGATGTTCAGTGCGTCCACCAAGCGCAGGCCGAAGCCGATCCGGCCGCTCTTGGCATGCTTGGGCCGCTCCTTCACCGCCCACAGCACCACGCCGCTGGCCACCATCAGGCAGCCGGTCAGGCCGGACAGGAAGAACAGCGCACGCAGTCCCCAGTCAGCGAAGCGGGCCAGGTGCAGCCCATACATCACCCCACGGGTAGCGGTAGCCGCGCCGGCGGCCGGTGATTCCATCAGCAGCTTGCCGGTCACCATGTCGTAGCGCAGCGCCGGCGTATCGATGGACAGGCGGCGGCCGTCGCGTTGGCGGATGTCGATCACCGCATTGCCTGCGCCCGGGCGGGTGACGCTGAAACCGGACACATCCACACCTTTCCAGTGCGCGCGCGCACTGTCCAGCAACTGCTGGATCGGCAGCGGCGCAGCGCGCCCTTCGGCCGGTTCGCTGACCTCCGGCATGCCGCCGAACGCTTCGTTGAAGAACGCATCTTCATCGCTCGGGTAGGCCGCCTTGATGCCCCACGGCAGGTACATCACCATCAGGGTGACGATGCCGGTGTAGGTGATCATCGCGTGGTACGGCAGCGCCATCACCGCGCTGACGTTGTGGAAATCCAGCCAGGAACGCAGGCCCTTGTCCTTGCGGAAGGTGAAGAAGTCCTTGAAGATCTTCTTGTGGGTGATGACCCCGGTGATGATCGCCACCAGCATGAACATCGCGCAGAAGCCCACCAGGTAACGCGCCCACAGCACCGGGATGTAGTGCAGGTCGAAGTGCAGGCGGTAGAAGAACTCACCGCCGCGGGTTTCGCGGGCTTCCAGCTTGTCGCCGGTGTTCGGATCGACCGTGGCCTCGCCGAAGCGTCCGCCCCCGCGGCGGCGGCGCTCGCCTTCCACCGGCGGCTTTACCATCGATTCGGGATTGCGCCAGAACATACGCATGGCCGGGTTGCGCGGGTCGGGCAGGGTGACGAACCAGGTTTCGGCTTGGCCAGCGTGTTCCTGCAGGTAGTGCACCGCGCGCTCGGCGGCGACATCGGTGCTGACCGTGGTTGCCGGCAGTTCCGGGCGCATCCAGCGGCTGATTTCCTCGCGGTAATAGCTGGCGGTCCCGGCCATGAAGATCAGCAGCAACAGCCAGCCCACCAGCAGGCCGGTCCAGGTATGCAGCCAGGCCATCGACTGGCGGAATCCGTTCTTCATGCCCACGCTCCCAGTGCCCGTGCAACCGCAGCCATCACCATGGTGGGCAGCAGGATGCCGATCCACGCGCGCAACGCCGTGCGCGTGGCGAAGGCCCACAGCGCCGCGCAGGCACACACCACGATCGCCAGCAGCATGCCGGTCAGCACGGTCTGTCCACGCGCGCCGGGCAACGCCAGCGCGCAGAACACGCTGGTCACCGCGGCCAGCGCGTAGCCACCGAAGATGGCGGCCATGCTGCGCGAGAACACCCCCCAGCCGGGGCGGGCGAAGAAGGTGGCCAGGCGGGCGCTGGCGGTCGTGTTGGCAGTAGAAGGCGAGCGGTCCACGGTGATCCTGCAGTTGCGGTTGATGGCATCGCTGCCGGTGGAAAAGGTGGCCGTCCGTGGCCGGCCGCCGGCACATCGCCGACGGCATCCATCAGATCCTCAGAGCTTCCAGCGCAGTGTCATGGTGACGTTGCGCGGTTCGCCCCAGTACACGCCCTGGTAGAAGCCGACGTTGTTGTAGTACGCCTTGTCCAGCAGGTTGTTGACGTTGAGCTGGGCACTGAAGTTTTCGTTGAAGCGGTAGCCGGCCGACAGGTTCACCAGGTAGAACGCGTCCTGTTGGATGCGCGCACTTTCGGTGCGGCCGCTGCTGAGGTAATCCGCACGCGGCTTGATGCTGTTGTTCCAGATGCTGCTCTGCCATGTCGCACCACCGCCCAGCCAGAACCGGCCGTCGATGCCGCCCGGGCGCCAGCTGGCGTTGAGCCGGAAGGTGTCCTGCGGGTTGGTGGTCTTCTGCAGCACGCCGGCACGGTTGCGGATGGTGGTGTGGGCAAAGCCGGCAGAGAGGTTCCAGTGCTCGCCGATGCTGCCCTGGGTTTCCAGCTCCCAGCCTTTCACCTTGTTGCCCTTGCCGGTGGAACGGTAGGCCTGGCTGCCATCGGGCAGCGACGACGGCGGCACCGAATCATCGATCTCCGCCACGTTGTCCTGCTCGCCTTCGAAGATCGCCGCGGAGGCATTGAGCAGGCCGCCGAAGAACTCGGCCTTCAGGCCGCCTTCCCACATCGTGCCGACCACCGGCTCCAGGTAATCGCCATTGCGGTCGCGGTAATTCTGCGGCTGGAAGATATCGGCGTAGCTGACGTAGCCGCTGAAGATCGCGTTGAAGTCGTACACCAGACCCAGGTACGGCGTCAGCGAATCATCGGGCTTGTAGCCGGTGCGGGTAGTGGCGGTCAGGTTGCCGGCGGTGTCATGGGTATAGCGCCAGGTCCTGGTTTCCCAGCTGCCATAACGGGCACCGACCACGGCCAGCAGCGGATCAGCCAACTGCAGCCGTGCGGCCAGGTAGGCGGCGCTCTGCTTCAGCTCGTTTTCCGATGCCAGGTAGCCCAGCCGGGTGACGGGCAAGCGCGGCACGTCGCCTGACCAGTTGCGCCAGTCCGGCACCACCGTATAGGCGGCGGTGTAGTCGAAATCGAGCGCATCCGATTCCCCCTTGCGCACCGACTGGCCCAGCCCGAACACCAGTTCGTGGTCGCGCCCGAACAGCTTGAACGGACCGCTGGCGTTGAGGTCGAACACCTCCATCGTGCTCTGTTCGTTGAAGTGCGAAACGTACGCCGAGACGCCGGTGCCGTCCTCGCGCGGATAGCCCTGGGCGCCGTACCACACGCTGCCATCGGTATCGCGGTCGGCGTGGGTCAGGCTGGCCTTGGCCGACCAGCCGTTGCCGAGCTGCTGCTCCAGGCGTACGAAGCGGGTCTTCTCGATGATCGGCCAGGTACTCCACGAGGCTGACAGGTTGGTCGAGCGCGGCAGGTTGGCCGGCTTGCCATCGGCGCCCCAGTAGGGCACCACGCCCCAGGTCACCCCGGAGGTATGCGGCGACTGGTATTCATAGCCCAGTTCCAGCAGGGTGCTGTCGGTGACGTCGGCCTGCACGATGCCGTAGAACACGTCCTTGTCCAGTTGGTACACATCGCGGAAGGAATCACTCTGCTGCTTGGCCGCCACCACGCGCGCCCGGATGCGCCCATCCAGCGCCACCGGACCGCCGAGGTCGGCTTCCAGGCGCTGGTTGCCCCAGCGGCCCACGGTCAGGTTGGCGCCCGCCTGGAAGGTATCGGTGGGGCGCTTGCGCACGAAGCTGATGGTGCCCGACGGATCGCCGGCACCGGTGGTCAGGCCGGTGGCGCCGCGGATCACTTCGATACGCTCGTAGATCACGCTGTCGGTGTTGGTCTTGATCGACCCACCGAAGGTGTTCAGCATGCCATCGACGTGGAAATTGGTGATGTTGTAGCCGCGCGACACATAGTTGATGCGCTCGCTGTCGGTCACCGACACGTGCACGCCGGTGACCTGGCCCATGACATCGGACAGTGCGAACAGGCCCATGTCGTCCAGCCGCTGGCGAGTGACCACGGTGACCGACTGCGGCGTCTCGCGCAGCGACAGGTCCAGCTTGGTGGCGGTGCTGGCGTGCTTGACCGTATAGCCGTTGCTGATTTCACCATCGGCGGTGACCTGCACTGCGTCCAGGGTACGCGCGGAGGCATTGGCCGCGGTGTCGGCGTGGGCGCTGGAAGCGAGCAACAGGCTGCCGATGGCAAGCGCGAGCAGCGAACGGGGGGGAGCGTTGAACAGCGACGACATGAGGGGTGCGATTCCATGCAGGTAGAAAAGCCGGCGATGGAAACGGCCGCGCAGGCGCGCGGGCCCAGCGCCAGGATGCAGCGCCCGTTCCCATCGTCGCCGCACCAGGCTGGGGCGGCGAACGTTAGCTGGTACACGGGGCGGCAACGGCGGAAGGGGTCCGCGACTGACTGGCTGGGCGTACGTGGTTGACTAAATGATAAGTATTCGCATTTAGGTAAGCAAGCGTTTTCAGTGGGTCACACGTGCGACCGCACGGGCTTTCAGCGCACCGCGCAGGCGCGGTGGATTTCCTGGTCGATGCGGGCAGGAGCGCTGCGGCCGGTGAACACTTCGGCCATCTCCTTGCGCAGGCGGGCGTCTTCGCAGGATTGCGGATCGACCACGTTGTCGATCACCGTGCCGCGCACGTCGGGCTGGTCGTAGCCTGCGCCCTGACGCACCCAGCGGCGCGCCTGCGATGATTCCTGCGCCACGCGCACGCGGTCGGCGCTGGTCAGGTTCGGATCGCGCACGACCGGCCGGCTGATGCCGGTGTCCTGCTCCTTCGGGCAGGGCACCGACTGATAGGCCACCTGCTTGCCATCGCTGCACTTGTACACGCGTTGCGCGTGCGCCTGCGTGGCCAGCGCACACAGCGCCAGCGTCATCAACATCCTGGTCATTGATCCCCCCGGCGCACCGCCTTGGCGCGCGATGCGCGGGAGAATACCCGATTCAGGGAGCGTCAACACCTATGTTGGTGTAGAAATCCGAACAGTAGCGCCTGCCATCACGGCTGAGGTTGAAGCGCTGGCAGTTGGTGTCGTAACTGGTGCCTGTAGCGGTGATCAGGTAGCTGGACAGGGTCACACCATTCAGATGGTGCTGGCTGCCGTTGGACTTCAGGGACCAATGTTCGTGCGGGCCGGTAGAGGACCCTCCATCGCACAAGGCCTGGTTCCGGGTATTGGCCGGGTTGGCAATGGCATCGTTGGCCGCCACCATGGCGCCCGTCGCGGGGCGGATGTTCATCAGATGGTAATAGGTGGTGGACCAGCCACCTTCGTGCACGATCTCGGCCATGCAGGAGGAGTGACGCTTGAAACGTCCCGACGCCGATGCCGATACCCAGTAGTTGCTCTGGTTGCTGCCCCACCAACCGCCCACCGACATGTCCAGCGAAGACATCGGGAACCGGCCGCTGCCGGAGTGGGTGTGGGCGCCGCCGATATGCCACTTCGCCTTGAGCGGATAAGGAAACTGCAACAGGTTGGTCGGCGGCACAACGGCTTGTGGCCGCGCCTCGCCACCGCGTTGCGCCGTAGCTGGGCTGCTTCCGAACAGGCGGCGGTAGACATCATTGAAGCCAGCGTCGGCCAGCGCGGTCGCACGCACAGTGTCCATGCCTGACAGCGCGTACAGGGTGCGCAGCGGGTTGTCGGCAGACAGCGCCACCGGCCCCATCGTGCGGGTGTCATCGGCGTCGTACATCGCATCACGCAGCGTTTCGGCCACTTCGCGCAACTGCGGGCCGAAGCCGGTTTTGGTGACCAGCGTGCCGAAGGGCCGTTCCAGGGTCCCGGCCGCCGCATCCTGATTGCCCACCACGCCGGTCTGCAGTTCCATCAGGGCAAGCAGCACGCGCGGACTGATGCCGCTGTAGCCCGCCCAATGGGAGAGTACTTCGGCATGGGGGCTGAGCTGTGGCGCATGCTCGGACAGCCAGGCGGCGATATCGAAATCAAACATTTCCTCGTACTGGTACACGAGGTCCTGGCTCTGCACGGCAGGTTCGCTGGCTTGTGCCGTTCCCAGCGTGGATGCCGCACAGAGCACGGCCAGCAGTGCGGGTCTCATCAATCGGCGCGTATGGATGGTCATCGTTCGGATTCCAGATTGGATCTGAGCGGCGTGGTGTATTCAGGCCGCAACCTTCCCTGGACCCTGCGGAAGGGACCACGTCGAGATGTCGGGGCTGGCTCGCTGCTGCCGCTATTGGCGGGCGGGCAGGACTAATGCTAGGTACGTGGGACAACGCCGGGTTTGTCGGCAATCACAAAGTTACCGGCGTTGGAAAGATCCATCGGAGGCGGCATTGATGGCTATGGCCATCAATGGGACAGCACGCCCTCACGCCCGCACTCACATCGGCAGCAGCGTGGTGGCCGCGTGCAGCAACAGTCCGATCAGGCCACCGACCAGCGTGCCATTGAAGCGGATGAACTGCAGGTCGCGGCCTACGCTCAGTTCCAGCTGTTCCACCAGGTGGCGTTCGTCCCACCCTTTCACCGTCTGCGCGATATGCGCGGTGACGCCATCGCGCAGGCGCGAGGTCAGCCGCTGCGCACCCTCCAGCAGGTGCAGGTTGAGTGCATCGCGCAGCGCCGGGTCCGAAGACAGGCTGCGGCCCAGCGCGGCCATGCTGCGCTCCAGGTGCCCGGCCAGCGCGGAGTCCTCACTCTGCAGGTCCGCACGCAGGCTGGCGTGGATGCGCGACCACAGGCCCTGCACGTATTCCTGAAGGGCAGGGTGGTCGATCATTTCCTGCTTCAGCTGTTCAATGCGGGTAGCCAGCGCAGGGTCCTCGCGCAGGCGCTGCACGTAGCTGCCGAGCCACTGTTCGTAGTCCTGCCGCAACGGGTGCAGCGGGTCGGCCAGCACCTGCTGCATTTCCTCCAGCACCGCCCCGGCCAGGCGCTCGGCCAGGCTGTCGCCGATCTCGTCGATCGGCTTGATCCAGTTCACCGTGCTGGAAAGCGTGGGCCACTCGCGCTGGATGTAGCGCACGATCAGCTGCGAGGCCCGCTGCTTGACCTCCGGCTGTTCCAACCAGCGCCCCAGCCGCTGCAGGCCTTCGTCCAGCACGCGCTGGTGGCGGCCATCGGCGGTCAGCAGGGCCAGCAGTTCACCGGCGGTGGAGGCCGCGTTCCACTGCCGCAGCTGCTGCACCACGAAGCCGTGCAGCTGCCTGCGCACGGCCGCTTCGTCGAAGAAATCCAGCGCCTGCAAGGCCCAGCCGCGCGCCATGTCGGCCAGCATGCGCACCTGCTCGGGCGCGGACAGCCAGCTGCCCAGGCGGGCAGCTGGATCGAACACTTTCAGTCGCGCCAGCAGCATGTCCGGCGCCAGGAACTGGTCGCGCACGAAGACCGCCAGGCTGTCGCCGATGCGTTCTTTGCTGCGCGGGATGATCGCCGTATGCGGGATGGGCAGGCCCATCGGCCGGCGGAACAGCGCCACCACCGCGAACCAGTCGGCCATGGCGCCCACCGCCGCGGCTTCGCAGAACGCGGCGACCCAGGCCCAGATACCGCGCTCGCCCTGCCAGTGGCTCACCGCGAAACCGGCCAGCATCACCAGCAGCATGCCGAAGGCGATGGCTTTCAGGCGCCGCAGCTGGGCGCGGCGCGGATCATCGGGAGTCGTGGTCATGCGGGCAGTCTACCGGGGCCGGTGTTGGGCCCCGTTGACGGGAAAGTGCATGCGGTAGCGCCGAGCCATGCTCGGCGAGCGCAGCGGCAGCGTGATGCATGCCGCCCCACCCCCGCATTACGCGCTGAGCTGCGCGCGCAGCGCCGCCAGCTGCTGGCGCAGCGCATCGTTCTCGCGGGTCAGGGTGACGATGCGGGCGCGCAGCGCCGGGGCGCCTTCGCCCAGCTGTTCCAGGGCATGCATCACCTCGGCATCGCGCAGCGCCTGCTCGTCCTCGCTGACCTCTTCCGCCTGCACCGCCACGTCCGGCTTGGCCGCACGCGGCTTGCGGTTGGCTTCACGGGCCCGCTTGGCGGCCTGCTTCAGTTCGTCCTTGCCACCGGTGGCGGCCGCGCGCTGCTCGTCTGCCGGCAGCGATGCCACCGCCGCCGCCGCGCTGATCGACAGCTGACCATTCTTCACCGCCTCCACCACTTCCGGCGCCGCCTGCGCACGGATGCGTTCGATCATGCTGATCTGGTTGCTGCTCAGCTTCGCCTCACGGGCCAGTTCGGCGCGGCTGAAGCTGGGTGCCGGATCCCACGGCGGACTGTCCTGGTCCTCGTCCTGGCCGTCGGCGGTGCCGTCGCTTTCGCGCTGCAGCTTTTCCTGCTCGATGCGCTTGCGCTCGGCCAGGATCTCGCGCTTGCGCAGCGCCAGTTCGCCACGCTGGAAGTCAGACACGCTGCGCCGGCCCAGGTGCTGTTCGATCATCCACAGGTGGACATCGTCCATGCTCTGGAAGCGGGTGTTCTGCACCGTGTTGAACGGCAGATCATGCTTCTGGCAGATGCCATACCGGTTGTGTCCGTCCACCAGCACATCGCCCCACAACACCAGCGCATCGCGGCAGCCTTCGGCCAGGATGCTGCGCTCCAGCGCTTCGTATTCGTCCGCGGTGAGCGGGTCGATGTAGGCCTTCAGTTCTTCTTTGACGACGATGTTCATGGGCAACGGGCAGTCGTGGAGCGGAACCGCCCATTGTACCGGCTCGGGCTGGCGCGTCCCGGCTCAGGCGGTGGCGCGGATCATCGCGCCGAGAACGTCGGCGATCTGGTCGATCTGCGCCGGTTCCACGATCAGCGGCGGCGACAACGCGATGGTGTCGCCGGTCTGCCGCACCAGCAGGTTGCCGTCGTGGAAGCAGCGCCGGAACACCTCATAGCCGCGGCTGCCCGGGGCATCGCGGCGCGGTGCCAGCTCCACCGCGCCGACCAGCCCGAAGTTGCGGATGTCCACCACGTTGGTCAGGCCCTGCAGGCTGTGCAGGGCACGCTGCCAGTGCTCGCCCAGTTCGATGGCGCGCTCGAACAGGCGCTCTTCGGCATACACGTCCAATGTAGCCAGCGCGGCCGCGCAGGCCAGCGGGTGGCCGGAACAGGTATAGCCGTGGAACAGGTCGATGGACTGCGCCGGCCCCTGCTTCAGGCTGGAATGGATGGCATCGCTGACCAGCACCCCGCCCAGCGGCACCGCGCCGTTGCTGGCGCCCTTGGCGAAGGTGATCAGGTCCGGGTTGACGCCGAAACGCTGCGCGGCGAAGGGCATGCCGACGCGGCCGAAGCCGGTGATGACCTCATCGAACACCAGCACGATGCCGTGGTGATCGCAGATTTCGCGCAGGCGCTGCAGGTAGCCTGGCGCCGGCAGGATGACCCCGGCCGAGCCGGCGATGGGTTCCACGAACACCGCCGCGATGGTGGACGCATCGTGCAGCGCGATCAGCCACTCCAGTGCATCGGCCAACTCTGCCCCGTGCCGCGGCAGGCCCTGGCCGAAGGCATTGCGCTGCAAATCCAGCGTATGCGGAAGGTGCGCACTGCCGCCCAACTGCAGGCCGAACTGGCGCCGGTTGTTGGGCAGGCCGCCGATCGCCATGCCACCGAAGCCGACGCCGTGGTAGGCCTTCTCGCGCCCTATGAAACGCGTACGCTGGCCTTCGCCGCGGGAGCGATGATGCGCCAGCACGATCTTCATCGCCGTATCCACCGCCTCGGAACCGGAGTTGGTGAAGAACACATGGTTCAGCCCCGCCGGGGCCAGCGCGGCCAAGCGCTGCGCCAGCACGAACGGCAGCGGCGAGCCCATCTGGAAAGTGGGCGCGAAATCCAGCGTGCCGGCCTGTTCGGCGATGGCCTGCACGATCTTTTTGCGGCCATGACCGGCATTGCAGCACCACAGCCCGGCGGTGCCATCGAGGATCTGCCGGCCTTCCACGTCCTCGTAGTACATGCCCTGCGCACGGACCAATAGGCGCCGCCGCGACAAACCGCGCGCTTCAACGGCAGCTCGCGCTGACCTGATGTATCGCATCCCGCAGCGCCTGCCGATCCCGCTCGTCCACCGCATCCTGGAAGTACTGCAGGTCCTGCTTGCCCAGTCCGCAGGGGTCATCGGTATAGCCGGGCGGCCACAATCCAAGGAACTGCGCCACCCCGGCGATGATCTGCTGCGGACTCATCTGCGGGCGCATGCGGAAGTAGCGCGGTCGTTCCTGGAAGGCCGCATGCACGGCGCGGCGTCCGATCAGTTTCGGGGCGAGGGTGGCGGCGGCGATGCCGTCACCGCCGCTGACGGCATCGCCGCGCAGGTGCAGGTCCAGTGGCGCACGCGCAACGGGCTCGGCGATGTCCACCAGGTTGGCCGTATCAGGTGCGGCAATGACGGGCTGTAGCGGGCTGACCATGCGGCGGTTGCGTTGCATGGGCGAAACATCAGGGCTGCTGGGCAGCGCGATGGGCTGCGCTGCAGGCGGTGGCGCCGGCAACCAGCGCACGCTCATGCGATGGGCATCGCTGCGCGTCAGGGTGGCGCGGGTGGTGGTCAGCAGCCACCAGCCGATCAGGGCATGCACGGCGATCACCAGCGCCCACGCGATGACGTGGGGGGCGGCGGGGAAGGGGAGTGATGGGCGGGGTAGGGCCAGAGTCGACATCGGCGGTGCATCCATGCGGTTACCTTCGGGGTGAGAGTAGGCGTGAGGGCGGAAAGTTTCGTTGGGGGGTCCAAGGGCGGCCGCTTCGCTCGCCGAGCATGGCTCGGCGCTACCAGAATCGAGCATGGCTGGGCGCTACCAGAAGCGGGCGTGGCCTGGCGTTACCGGGCGGTGTCGGCTGAAACCAATCTGCCCCCCGTCGGGAGGGGCGTGGCAGAATCCGGAACGCTCTCTGCTTGTTGATCCTGCCCATGTCGTCCACTGCTGCACCCGCCTCGATCCCGTCCGCGCCGGCCAATTCGCCGCAGCGCGTGCTGCTGGCCAGCCTGATCGGCACCACCATCGAGTTCTTCGACTTCTACATCTACGCCACCGCGGCGGTGCTGGTGTTCCCGCACCTGTTCTTCCCGGAGAGCAGTGACAAGGCGGCGATGCTGCAGTCGCTGGCGACCTTCGCGGTGGCGTTCATCGCACGGCCGGTGGGGTCGGCGGTGTTCGGGCACTTCGGCGACCGCATCGGGCGCAAGGCCACGCTGGTGGCGGCGCTGCTGACGATGGGTCTGTCCACGGTGTTGATCGGCCTGCTGCCCACGCATGCGCAGATCGGCCTGTGGGCGCCGGCCCTGCTGGCGCTGTGCCGTTTCGGGCAGGGTCTTGGGTTGGGCGGGGAATGGGGCGGTGCCGTGCTGCTGGCCACCGAGAACGCACCGCCGGGCAAGCGTGCCTGGTACGGCATGTTCCCGCAGCTGGGCGCGCCGCTGGGCTTCCTGCTGTCGGCCGGTATCTTCCTGATCCTGGGCCGCCTGCTCAGCGCCGATGACTTCCTGCAGTGGGGCTGGCGCATCCCGTTCGTCGCCAGTGCGCTGCTGGTCGGCCTGGGCCTGTGGGTGCGCTTGAACATCCATGAGACGCCTGCCTTCCAGAAGGCGCTGGACGCGCATGCGCGGGTCAAGCTGCCGATGCTGACCGTGCTGCGCGACCACGCCGTGCCGATGCTGCTGGGCACGCTGGGCGCGTTTGCCACCTTCGTGCTGTTTTACCTGATGACCGTGTTCGCGCTCGGCCATGGCACGGCGGTGCTGGGCTACAGCCGCGAGCAGTTCCTGCTGCTGCAGATGGTCGGCATCCTGTTCTTCGCCGCCGGTATTCCCATTTCGGCGCGCTACGGCGACCGCTGGGGCACGCGCCGCACGATGATCATCGCCAGTGGCCTGATCGTCGCTTTTGGCGTGCTGCTGGCGCCGATGTTCCAGGCCGGAAGCCCGTGGATGGTGCTGGGGTTCCTGTCGCTGGGGTTGTTCCTGATGGGCCTCACCTACGGTCCGTGTGGCACCTTCCTGGCAGAGATCTACCCGGTGGAGGTGCGCTACACCGGCGCTTCGTTGTCGTTCAACCTGGCCGGCATCCTCGGCGCGGCGCCGGCACCGTACCTGGCGACATGGCTGGCCGAACGCTTCGGGCTGGTGGCGGTCGGCTATTACCTGTGCATCGCCGCGCTGGTGACCATCTGCGCGCTGCTGGCGTTGCAGCGCCGGGTGCGCTGATCAGCCGAAGAACCGCTTCAGCGTGCGTCCCAGCCAGCTGCCGCCCTGGTGTTCGCGGGTGAACTGGTTGAGGTGGTGCTTGACCGATTCGGCGTAGGCCTTGTCATCGCCGCGGATGTGGTTGAACAGCCAGCGCGAGAGCATGGTGCGCAGTTCGTCGGTCACGTCTTCGCCGGCCTGGAAGCGCAGGCGGTAGTCGGACACGCGCTTGCCGAAGATCTCGTGCACGCGCTTGTGCGCGGCGCAGAACGGGTAGCCGGCTTCTTCCATCAGCTCTTCTTCGAAGGCGAAGTGGGACATGGTGTAGTCGACCAGTTCGTCGATCACATCAGCCACGGCCAGCTGCTGCAGTCCCTGCTGGGCGACGTGCAGATGGTTGAGCATCTCCACGATCCGCTTGTGCTGGTTGTCGATGACCTCGATGCCGATGTTGAGATCGTCCTGCCAGACCAGTAAGGCCATCTGCGTGCTCCCTGTGTGCGATGGGAGCGAGTCTGGGCATGCGTGCCGATTGCGACACTGATCTGGATCAAAGCGGGTGGCAGCGTGACCGGTAGCACCGAGCCATGCTCGGCGGAATGTTCCAGGTGTCGCAGCCCGCGCCGGAAGGCCGCCGAGCATGGCTCGGCGCTACCGAAAGCCTGTCTCAGGCGGGGGTGGCGCTCAGTGCGGCGCTGCAGACGCGGTTGCGGCCGCCGGCCTTGGCCAGGTACAGCTGGCGGTCGGCTTCGGTGATCAGTTCGTGCAGGCTGTCATGCTGGGGGCGGATGCAGCACAGGCCGATGCTGACGGTCATGCGCAGCGCGGTGCCGGCGATGGGAACCTGCAGCGCGGCGATGCTCTGGCGCAGGGTTTCGAAGTAATCCACCGCTTCGTCCGGCGCCAGCCCAGGCACCATCAGGCAGAACTCTTCGCCCCCGAAACGGGCTACCAGGTCGCCGCTGCGGGCGTGCGTGGCCACGGTATCGGCGCAGGCGCGCAGCGCATCGTCGCCGCCGTCGTGGCCGAAGGTGTCGTTGATGTGCTTGAAGTGGTCGATGTCCACCATCGCCACCGCGATCCAGTCGTCCTGCTGCTGCACGCCGTGCAACTGGCGCTGGCTGTGTTCCAGGAAGCAGCGGCGATTGGGCAGGCCGGTCAGGAAATCGCGGGTGGCCAGGTCCTGCAGGGTGCCGATCAGTTCCAACTGGTCCACGTTCTGCGAGACGCGGCAGAAGAATTCTTCGCGCGAAAACGGCTTGCGCAGGAAGTCGTTGGCGCCGTTCTTCAGGAAACGGGGAATCAGCGAGGCATCGGTATTGCCGGACAGGCCGATCACCGCCACCTTGTCGCGCGAACGCTGCATGCGCAGCCGTCGGGTGAATTCCACGCCCTGCATGCCGGGCATTTCCTGGTCCACCACGGCCAGCCGGATGGACGGATGCGCATCGATCGCCGCCAGCCCTTTTTCGCCGTCGGCCGCCTCATACACCGGGTGGCCGTACATGCGCAGCAGGGCCGCTGCATAGGCACGCGCGGACGGCGAATCATCCACCACCAGCGCGGCGATGCGGCGGTTGCGGTCCAGCCGCTGCACCAGCCACACCAGGTAATCCACGCTGCCGGGAGTGTTCTTCAGCACGTAATCGATGACTTTCTGTTCCAGCACGCGGCGGCGCACGTCTTCGTCATACACCCCGCTGACCACCACCGTCGGCAGGCCGCGGGAAACGAAGTAATCCACCACGGCTTCGCGGTCGCCATCGGCCAGCACCAGGCCGGTCATTACCAGGAACCAGCCCTGTTCCTCTTCCAGCAGGCGGCCGGCTTCGGCCAGGCTCGAAGCCACTGTCACCTTCAGCTCCAGGCGCTGTTCGATGGCTTCACGCACCAGGGTGGTGAAGGTTCGCGAATTCTCCACCAGCAGGATGCGCTGGGGCAGGGGATCAACACCGGGGTCGCTTACGAAAGCGCCCTGCAGCAAGGCGGGCATGAGGCGTGCGCTCGGAACGGGCTGGGTCTTCAAGGCTATCGGCCGTTCCTCTGAAAACTTGAACTGCGTCACCAAATTAGATTGCGCAGCTTTACAAATGCCATCGTGGCGACCAGCAACGGCGTGCGCAGGAGACGTCCGCCGGGGAAGGGCCGGTGCGGCAGCCGCTCGAATACCTCCAGCCGGCCGGCCTGGCCGGCGATGGCCTCGGCGATGACCTGCCCGGCCAGGTTGGCCGAGGCCACCCCATGCCCGGAAAAGCCCTGCGCGAAGTAGATGTCCGGGGTCAGCCGGCCCCAGTGCGGGGCGCGGCTGGGAGTGATATCCACGTAGCCGCCCCACAGGTAGTCCAGCGGCACGCCATGCAGCTGCGGGAACACCTGCCACAGGCGCCGCTGCATCACGCTGTCCAGGCCGGCAGGCGGCCGCGAGGAGTAACTGGCGCCGCCGCCGAACAGCACGCGGTGGTCGTGGCTGAGCCGGAAGTAGTCCAGCACCAGCCCGGTATCGGACACCGCCATGTCGTTGCGGATCAGCGCCCGCGCGCGCGCTTCGCCCAGCACCGGGGTGGCACCGACATAGGTACCGACCGGCATCACGTGGCGCTCCAGTTCCGGGGCGATGCCTTCCAGCCAGGCATTGCCGGCCAGCAGCACGTGGGCGGCGTGCACGGTGCCGGTGGCGGTGCGCAGGGCAGGGCGCGGCGTGCGCTGCAGTTCCAGCACGGGCGTGTGTTCGTGGATCACCGCGCCGGCGGCGATCGCGGCATCGGCCAGGCCTTGGGCATAGGCCAGTGGATGCAGGTGGCCGCTCAGCGGATCGAACATCGCGCCCTGATAGCGCGGGCTGTCCAGCTGTGCGCGCAGGGTGGCGCGGTCCCACCACTGCATGGGGTAGTCGTACTGGGTGGTCAGCCGCTCCACGTCGCGCTGCAGCGCCTGCGACTGGCGCGTGGTGATCGGCACGTTGGCATGGCCGGACACCCAGTGGCAGTCGATCCGGTGCTGATCAATGCGATCGCGCAGCAGCTGCACGCCTTGGCGGGAGTAGTCGAACAGGGTGCGTGCGTCTTCGGCGCCGACCTGCTTTTCCAGCACATCCACTTCGCAGCCATAGCCGACCAGAGCCTGGCCGCCATTGCGCCCGGAGGCTCCCCAGCCGATCCGGCAGGCGTCCAGCACCACCACGCGCAGGCCGCGGCGCGCCAGTTCCAGGGCCGCCGAAAGCCCGGTGTAGCCGGCGCCGAGGATCGCCACGTCAACGTGGACATCGCCGTCCAGCGGCGGCAGCGGGGCGCGGGGTCGTACACTGGCGGCATACCAGCTGGGTGGCAGGGCAGGGTCTTCGCGCAGGGCGTGCGTGGGGTCCATGGGCATAGTCTGGCGCAGTTGCCACGGTGATGGTGTGACTGGCAATAAAGTTGCTGCTGTCATCTGCCGGGGTTACCGTGGTGACAGCGCCGAGGACCTTCGCATGCGCCTTCCGCCCCTCGTGGGATTGCCGACCGACAGCACGTTGCAGGGCCATCATCGTTTCGCGATGGCCGGCGAGAAGTATGTGCGTGCGCTGGTGGATGCTGCTGCGGTGACCCCGGTGCTGCTGCCCTCGCTGCAGCCGCCGCTGCCCGCCGGCGGCTGGCTGGCGCAGTGGCACGGTGCGCGTTCTGCCGTGGTCAGTCCGGTACACGCCCGCAGCCGCGGGCATTCCTTCGTGCTCGGCGTGCAGTGGCATCCGGAGTGGCGCGTCACCCACAATCCCTTCTATCACGCTGTGTTGCATGCGTTCGGCCAAGCTTGCCGGCAGCGCCAACGACTTCAACAGGATTCCACATGAGTACCGACAGCCGCACGCGCAGGATGCCAACGGAGGAAGATGCGCAGGAAAGCAGCCTGCTGCGCTGGCTGAAGGACCGCCGCATCACCGAAGTGGAGTGCCTGGTACCGGACATCACCGGCATCGCGCGCGGCAAGATCATCCCGGCCGACAAGTTCTCCCACGATTACGGCACGCGCCTGCCGGAGGGTATCTTCGCCACCACTGTCACCGGTGACTATCCGGATGATTACTACGAACTGACTTCGCCTTCGGATTCGGACATGGTGCTGCGCCCGGATCCGGAAACGGTGCGCATGGTGCCGTGGGCCACCGATCCCACCGCGCAGATCATCCACGACTGCTACACCAAGAACGGCCAGCCGCACGAACTGGCGCCGCGCAACGTGCTGCGCCGCGTGCTCGATGCCTACACCGAACTGGGCCTGCGCCCGGTGGTGGCACCGGAGCTGGAGTTCTTCCTGGTGCAGAAGAACACCGATCCGGACTTCCCGCTGCTGCCGCCGGCCGGTCGCTCGGGCCGTCCGGAGACCGCGCGGCAGTCCTATTCCATCGATGCGGTGAACGAGTTCGATCCGATCCTGGACTTGATGTACGACTACGCCGATGCGATGAAGCTGGACGTGGACACGCTGATCCACGAATCCGGCGCGGCGCAGCTGGAAGTCAATTTCACCCATGCCGATGCGATGAACCTGGCCGACCAGGTGTTCCTGTTCAAGCGCACCATGCGCGAGGCGGCCATGCGTCACGGGGTGTATGCCACCTTCCTGGCCAAGCCGATGGAAAACGAGCCGGGCAGCGCCATGCACATCCACCAGAGCCTGCTGCGGATCAGCGACGGGGCCAATGTGTTCGCCGGCGATGGCGATGGGGAAGGGGAGTTCAGTCCCGTGTTCGGGCATTACCTGGGCGGGCTGCAGAAGTTCGCGCCGCAGGCGATGGCGTTCTTCGCGCCCAACGTGAACTCCTACCGCCGGCTGGTATTCGGCGAGGTGTCTCCGAGCAACGTGCACTGGGGCTTCGACAACCGCACCTGCGGCCTGCGCGTGCCGATGGATACGCCGGACAACATGCGGGTGGAAAGCCGCTTTGCCGGTTCAGATGCCAACCCGTACCTGGCGATGGCGGCCACCCTGGCCTGTGGGCTGCTGGGCCTGCGTGGGCAGCTGGCGCCGGATGCGCCGATCAGCGGCAGCGCCAAGGAACTGGGCTACGACCTGCCGCGTTCGCTGGGCGAGGCGCTGGATGGGCTGGAGCAGTGCGCCGAACTGCAGGCGCTGCTCGGCGAGCGCTTCTGCAGGGCCTATATTTCGGTGAAACGCAAGGAATACGAGACCTTCTTCCGGGTCATCAGTTCGTGGGAACGCGAGTTCCTGCTGCTGAATGTCTAGACATTCCGCCGAGCATGGATCGGCGCTACCAGTTCCGGCGCTGCGGCGTTAGGCTGGCAGCCGTCTGCAGGCCGGCATCGGCCCCCACCCCGCTATGGAGCCCCCTCCCATGAAGCTGCGCACCCTGACCCTCGGCCTTTCCGCCGCCTTGCTTGCCGCCTGTGGCGGTGGTGGCAACGGCGCCGCGCAGGACGGCAAGGTCCTCAACGTCTACAACTACAGCGATTACATCGCCGAAGACACCATCCCGGCGTTCGAAAAGCAGAGCGGGATCAAGGTCACCTACGATGTGTTCGACAGTGACGAAATGGTGGAAACCAAGCTGCTGGCCGGCAACAGCGGCTACGACGTGGTGGTGCCGACGCTGAACTTCTTCGGCCGGCAGATCCAGGCCGGCGTGTTCCTGCCGCTGGACAAGGCCAGAATCCCCAACCTGGCCAAGCTGGACCCGAAGGTGATGGAGCGCATCGCCACCCAGGACCCGGGCAACAAGTACGGCGTGCCGTACATGATCGGCACCACCGGCATTGGCTACAACGTGGACATGCTGAAGGAACGTTTCGGTGGCAGCGCCGACATCGCCAACAGCTGGGACCTGGTGTTCAAGCCGGAAAACATCGCCAGGATGAAGGACTGCGGCGTGACCATCCTGGACACTCCGGCCGACATGATTCCGGTGGCCATGCACTACCTGGGCCTGGATCCGCACAGCAACAACCCGGCCGACATCCAGAAGGCCGGCGCGCTGCTGAAGTCGATCCGCCCTTACGTGCAGAACTTCCACTCCTCGCAGTACGTGGGCTCGCTGGCCAACGGCGGCACCTGCCTGGTGGTGGGCTGGTCGGGCGACATCATCCAGGCGCGTGACCGCGCCGAAGAAGCGGCCAACGGCGTGCACGTGGCCTATTCGATCCCGCGCGAAGGGGCGCCGCAGTGGTTCGACATGCTGGCCATCCCGAAAGATGCCAAGAACCCGGAAGCGGCCTACCAGTTCATCAATTACCTGCTGGAACCGAAGGTCGCCGCGGCCAACACCAACTTCATCCACTACGCCAACCCGGTAAGCGAGGCGACGCCGCTGGTGGACGAGGCGATCCGTACCGACCCGACCATCTACCCGCCGGCGGACGTGGCCGAAAAGATGTTCACCTATTCGATCAACACCCCGGAAACCGACAAGCTGTACACCCGCTTGTGGACGGAGATCAAAACCGGCCGTTGATCGGGGCGGTCAGCCAGCCAGATCCCCGCCTTTGGGCGGGGACATGGCAGTGCCGGGGCAGGCGCCGGAGTTGGACGTGCTGTCCCAGTTGCGGATCTGCGGGCCCTGCCAGTGCACGAACGTCATGTCCGGCCTGCTGAAGCTTGTATAGACCATGCATGTGTTCCAGTTCTGTACGTGCACGACGTTGGCGAGCACCACTTTCTCCGGGTTGAATGCTACCCAGGTGAGCTTGTGGATGCCTTTACCCATGGGCGTGTACGCGTACTCCACGGTGTTGTTGTTGCCGATTGCATCGCCGCTGACTCCCCAGAAGCTGGCCGTACAGCCGTCGTCATGGAAGCGGATGAGGAAGGCGCCGGTGTCGAAGTCCGACAGCATGGTCTGGCCGGTTCCGGGGTAGCCGGTGGGGCTGCAGGCCCAGGCACCCAGCGGTGCGCAGGCGAGGATCAGGGCGACGAGGGGGCGGAGGGTGCGCATGGAAGGGTCTCGGCTTCGGGGACTGCGGTGCAGGTCCTGGGATGAGCGTGCCCGGCCACCGTGCCCAAAGTAAGAGCGGGCCGCGACGCGCCGCAGCGGTGCGCCGCCGGCCGCCAACTGCCGTCATGTCGCTTCGGCACGGGCATGGCTAGAATGGCGCCGCTGTCCACCATCCGCTCCCGGAGCCCCCCATGCCCGCTGAAGCCCTGCCGGAAGCCGTCGTCGCCGATACCCACGGCGAGCCCGGCTACCTGTCCATCCGTGAGCTGCGCAAGGAATTCGACGGTTTCGTCGCGGTCGACGACGTCAACCTGGACGTGCGCAAGGGCGAGATCTTCGCCCTGCTGGGTGGCTCGGGCAGTGGCAAATCCACGCTGCTGCGTTGCCTGGGCGGGTTCGAAACGCCCACCAAGGGCAGCATCGTGCTCGATGGCCAGCCGCTGGTGGCGCTGCCGCCGTACAAGCGTCCGGTCAACATGATGTTCCAGTCCTACGCGCTGTTCCCGCACATGAGCGTGGAGCAGAACATCGCCTTCGGACTGAAGCAGGATGGGCTGGCAAGTGACGCGATACACCGCCGGGTGGGTGAAATGCTCGAACTGGTGCACATGACCCAGCTGGCCAAGCGCCGGCCGCACCAGCTGTCCGGTGGCCAGCAACAGCGCGTGGCGCTGGCCCGTTCGCTGGCCAAGGGGCCCAAGCTGCTGCTGCTGGACGAACCGATGGGTGCGCTGGACAAGAAGCTGCGCTCGCAGATGCAGCTGGAGCTGGTCAACATCATCGAAACCTCCGGGGTCACCTGCGTGATGGTCACCCATGACCAGGAAGAGGCGATGACCATGGCCACCCGCGTCGCGGTGATGGATGCGGGCTGGATCCAGCAGGTGGGCAAGCCGGAGGATGTCTACGAGCAGCCGGCCAACCGCTTCGTCGCCGGCTTCATCGGCTCGGTCAATTCGTTCGAAGGAGTGATCGACGAGGACCTGCCGGAGTACGTCACCGTGCGCTCGCCGGCGTTCCCCGCGCCGATCTACATCGGCCACGGCATCACCTGCTATGAGGGCCAGCCGGTCGCCTTCGCGGTGCGTCCGGAGAAGATCATGATCGGCAAGGACGAGCCGGAAGGGCATACCAACAAGGCCCAGGGCGTTATCGAGGACATCGCCTACTTCGGCAGCCATTCGGTGTACCACGTGCGCCTGCCCAGCGGGGCCAGGGTGATGGCCAACTTCGCCAATTCGCAGCGCTGGGCCAGCGATGGCCTGACCTGGGGCGATGAGGTGTGGGTGCACTGGCGCGACAACGACGGCGTGGTGCTGACCTCATGAGCGCGGCCGTGCGCAAACGCTGGATGCCGGAACTGCGTGATGCGGTGGTCGGCGTGCCGTATCTGTGGCTGCTGCTGTTCTTCGCGGTGCCGTTCGTGATCATCCTGATGATCTCCTTCGCGCATACCCAAGTGGGTTCGCCGCCTTACACGTGGCTGCTGCAGTACGTGGATGGTGCGCTGGCGCTGAAGTTGAACCTGGAAAACTACCTGCAGCTGGTGCGCGACCAGCAGTACGTGCTGGCCTATGTCAGCTCGTTCAGGATCGCTGCCATTTCCACCGTGCTGACCCTGCTGATCGGGTATCCGATGGCTTATGCCATCGCGCGCATGAAGCCCTCCACGCGCAACATCATGATGATGCTGGTGGTGCTGCCGTCCTGGACGTCCTTCCTGATCCGGGTGTACGCGTGGATCGGCATCCTGGACCGCAACGGCCTGCTCAACCAGCTGCTGCTGAAGATCGGCCTGATCGACCAGCCGCTGCAGATCCTGTACACCCCGACCGCAGCCTACATCGGCATCGTGTACTGCTATCTGCCGTTCATGGTGCTGCCGTTGTATGCCAATCTGGTCAAGCATGACCAGCGCCTGCTGGAGGCCGCCTACGACCTCGGCGCCAAGCCGTGGCAGGCCTTCCTGCGCATCACCCTGCCGCTGTCCAGGGCCGGCATCATCGCCGGCTGCATGCTGGTGATGATCCCGGCGGTGGGCGAATTCGTGATTCCCGAAATGCTCGGCGGGCCGGATACGCTGATGATCGGCCGCGTGCTGTGGGGCGAGTTCTTCAACAACCGCAACTGGCCGGTGGCCTCGGCGGTGGCGGTGGTGATGCTGTTGCTGCTGCTGGTGCCGATCTTCCTGTTCAACCGGTCCCAGCAGCGCGTGCTGGAAGGAAAGCAGGCATGAGCACCCTGCGCGGTTACCGCTGGATGGGCTGGGGCGCATTGGCGCTCGGCTTTGCCTTCCTGTACCTGCCGATCCTGCTGCTGATGGTGTTCTCCTTCAACAGCTCGCGGCTGGCCACGGTCTGGGCCGGTTTTTCCACCCGCTGGTATGGCGAACTGTTCAACGACCGCGCCCTGATGGATGCGCTGTGGATGAGCCTGAAAGTGGCGTTCTGGACCGCCTGCGCCGCCACCGTGCTGGGCACGATGGCGGCCATGGTGATGACCCGCTTCCGGCACTTCCGTGGCAAATCCGCCTTCAGTGCGTTGATCACCGCGCCGTTGGTGATGCCGGATGTGATCCTGGGCTTTTCGCTGATGACCCTGCTGGTGTCGATGGGCGGCATTCCTGGCTTCCCGGCACGGGGCGCGGCGACCATCTGGATCGCCCATGTGACCTTCACCCTGTCCTTCGTGACGGTGGTGCTGTCTTCGCGGCTGCAGGAGCTGGACATATCCCTGGAAGAGGCAGCGATGGACCTCGGCGCCAGCCGGCTGACCGTGTTCCTGAAGATCACCCTGCCGATCATCGCCCCGGCGCTGCTGGCCGGTTGGCTGCTGGCCTTCACCCTGTCGCTGGACGACGTGGTGATCGCCAGCTTCGTGGCCGGGCCCAGCTCGACGACGTTGCCGATGAAGGTTTTTGCTTCGGTGCGCATGGGCATCAGCCCGAAGATCAACGCACTGGCCACGCTGATGGTATCAGCGGTGGCGGTGGCCGCGGTGATCGGCTGGTATGTCACCGCGCGCGGCGAAAAACGCCGCCAGCGCGACCTGCTGCTGGCGCGCCAGGACAACGGCTGATGGCATCGGGTGCCGTGCAGGTACCCGACGCCGGTGCGGCTCAGCCGGTCACAGCGGTCCGTTGTCGCGGAGCGATCCGCCCAGGTTGGTGAACTCCAGTCCTTCGCTGGTGATGTTGGTGTACACGCGGTCTTTGAACCAGTCCTGGACCTGTGCGACGGTCGCCCGATGGACCGGCTCGATCCAGTAGAGAAGGTAATGGTCCGGCGCGGTGGCGATGGCGGTGTATTCCACGGTTTCGGTTTCGCCCTCTTCAGGACCGCGTATACCGACATAGGTCATGGTGCGGCCATCTCTTTCAAACCGCAGTTCGTAGGCATTCTCACCGAAATCCAGCTCCACGACCCTGCCGATGCCGGGGTACGGGTGGTCCGGATGGGTCTGCGGTGGGGGACTGGCCAGGGCGGCGGCGGCGCTGAACCCCAGCAGTGTGCTCATGATGATCTTCTTGTACACGACGTTTCCTTTTAGGCCTGTTTGAAGGCCGTGGATGGCGCTGGCGTGAGGGCTCGCGCAGAGGAAGTTTCATCGCCTGGGCCCGGCGCCGTAAGAGGGAAGCCGGTCGGGAATTGACGGCTGCTGTCGACTAGCCCGTCTTGCCCCAGGGCGGTAGATGGGAGCGACATCCGGTCGCACCGTCGGGCGCCCAAGGGACCCGCTCCGGCAACATCCGGCTCACGTTGGGCGGCGCAGAATGGATGCCTGACTTACAGGAGCCCTCCATGACCGTCGAGATCGTCAACCCCACCACCGGCCGCGTGGACTATCGCCATGAGCTGCTGGACACGGCCGGGATCGAACATCGCCTGCAGGCTGCGGCCGGTGCCTTTGAGGCGTGGTCCGCCACCTCCCTGCAGGAACGCGCAAAGGTGCTGCGCGGCATTGGTGCCCAGCTGCGCGCCCGCAAGGATGACATCCAGGACGCGATGACCCGCGAGATGGGCAAACTGAAGGCCGAGGCGCTGGCGGAAGTGGAAAAATGCGCGGCGGCCTGCGAGTACTATGCCGACCATGCTGCCGACTACCTGAAGCCACAGTTGATCGATACCGAGGCGCAGCGCAGCTACGTGCGCTACGAGCCGATCGGTTGCGTGTTCGCGGTGATGCCGTGGAATTTCCCGATCTGGCAGGTATTCCGCTTCCTCGCGCCGGCGTTCATGGCCGGCAACGTAGCCCTGCTCAAGCACGCCAGCAACGTGCCGCAGTGCGCGGACCTGATCAACGAGGTAGTGCGCGCCGGTGGCCTGCCCGATGGCGTGTTCGACGTGCTGCATATCGACAACGACCAGGCCGCCGAGGTGCTGCGCGACCACCGGGTGAAAGCAGTCACCCTGACCGGCAGCGAGCGGGCAGGGCGCTCGATCGCCGCCACCGCCGGCGACGTCCTGAAGAAGTGCGTGATGGAACTGGGCGGCAGCGATGCCTTTGTCGTGCTGGATGACGCGGACCTGGACAAGACGGTCGAGGCGGCGGTGAAGTCCCGCTTCGACAACAGCGGGCAGACCTGTATCGCGGCCAAGCGGTTCATCGTGGTCGAGGCGGTGGCTGATGCCTTCACCGAACGCTTCGTTGCCGCAGCCGGCGAGCGGCGATATGGCGATCCTGCCGATGCGCGGACCACGCTGGCGCCGATGGCGCGGGCCGACCTGCGCGACGAACTGCACAAGCAGGTCCAGGCCAGCGTTGCCAAGGGTGCGCGGGTACTGGCTGGTGGTGAGCCGGTGGCCGGCAGCTACGCAGGGTATTCGGCAACCGTGCTGGACCAGGTCGGACCGGGCATGCCGGCCTATGATGAAGAGCTGTTCGGTCCGGTCGCCGCAGTGATCCGGGTGAAGGACGAGGCGGAGGCCCTCAAGGTGGCCAACGATACCCGCTTCGGGCTGGGTGGCAGCGTGTGGACCACCGATGCCGCGCGTGGCGAAGCGTTCGCGCAGCAGATGGAGTGCGGCGCGGCGTTCGTCAATTCCATCGTCAAGAGCGACGTGCGGTTGCCGTTCGGCGGCAGCAAGGAGTCCGGTTTCGGCCGCGAACTGGCCGAGCACGGCATCCATGAGTTCATGAACATCAAGACGATCTACGTCGCCTGAGCAGAACCGGTAGCGCCGAGCCATGCTCGGCGTCGCCTGACCTACAGCCAGCGCACCCGCTTGAACAGCCGGAACAGGCCCACGCAGACCGCGCCGACGCCGACGATCATCGCCGGGTAGGCCCACGGTTGGTCCAGCTCAGGCATGTGGGTGAAGTTCATGCCATACCAGCTGGTGATCAGCGTAGGGGCCGCCAGCAGAGCGGCCCAGGCGCCGAGGCGCTTGACCGTTTCGCCCTGCGCCAGCGTGACCAGTGACAGGTTGACGTTGAGCGCGGTGCCCAGCATCTCGCGCAGCGTGTCGATGACATCGCTGATCCGCACGGCATGGTCGTGCACGTCGCGGACGTACAGCTTGACCTCATCGGGCACCAGCCCGGTTTCAGCGGGATAGCGCCTCAGCGCCGACAGTACGTCCTGCAGCGGAGCCACTGCCATGCGCATCTTGTTGAGCTCGCGCTTGAGTTCGTACAGGCGCACCACGGTGCTGCGCCGGTAATTGTCAGCGAAGATGTCTTTTTCCAGCAGTTCCAGCGTGTCGCGGAAGCGGTTGGTGATCGGCAGGTAGTTGTCGACCACGAAGTCCAGCACCGCGTACAGACAGTACGAAGGCCCCATCTTCAGCAGGTGCGGCTCGCGCTCCACGCGTGCGCGCACCGGCGCGTAGGACAGCGACGCGCCATGCCGCACGGTGACCAGGAAGCGTGGACCCACGAAGGCGTGCGTTTCGCCGTACTGGATGCGCTCGTCGACCATCTGCGCGGTGGTGACCACCACGAACATCGAGTTTCCGTAGGTCTCCACCTTCGGCCGCTGGTGTGCGTTGCGCGCGTCTTCGATGGCCAGGTCGTGCAGGCCGAATTCTTCCTGCAGCTTCAACAGGACCGAATCGGCAGGATCGTACAGGCCGACCCATACGAAGCCGTTGCCGCTGGCGATCACGTCGCTGATAGCATCCAGGCTGATGTCGTGTCGCTTGCCATCATCATCGTAATGGACACAGTTGATGACGCACGCGGGGTTGTGCGGGGCGGGGCCGGTGGTATCAGGCAGGGTCATGCCACGTATCCTGCGTCAGTGTGCGTGAAGCGCCAATCGCGGCAGGCGTCGGCCCAGGACCCAGGCCAGCGCGGCGTGCACGGGCAGCAGCAGCACGATCCACTGGATGTTGTACTGCGCCTGCAGGCTGAGCCAATGCAGCACCAATCCCGCCACCGACAGCATCGCCACGCTCCACAGGGTGACGCGGAACAGGCGCCCGGGGGCGCGACGGCGCAGCAGCGCGACGGCGCCGGGCAGCAGCAGCAGGCACAGCGGCGAGAGCTGCAGCAGGTTGCGGTTGGCCCACGCGGCGTGGTGGTCGCTGAAGCCCCACAGGAACACCAGCAGGCCGCCAGCGATCGTGCTGAAGGTCCAGAACGGCAGCGCCAGCGCGGCCAGCAGGCGCGGCCGCCGACGCAGCGCGATCACCCCGGCGCCGAGGCCGAGCCCGAGCACCAGCCACGGCCACCAGGCGCGCGCGCGTTCAGCCGGTTCGGCATCGATGCGGTGGGCCAGCAGTTGTTGTTCGGACTGCACCAGCGGACGCCCTTCGCTGTTGCGTGCCTGGCGCAGCGCATCGGCCAGCCGCATCGGCACGAAGGCCTCCTGCCAACGCGACAGCGGCTGGTCTGCGAACGGGCCCAGGCCCAGGTCGAAGCCGAGCCACATCCACGGTGCGGGTGATGCCAGACGCACCGATTCGCTGCGGTAGGTGTTGCCGCGCGAGCGGCCGGAAAGCTGCGCGTGCAGGCCGCCGTCCAGCGCCTTGTCCAGCGTGTCGCGCACCATCGTGGCGCAGTTGGCGGTGTAGTAATCGTAGCGGTAGCGCGCGTTCTCCGGCTTGGCACGTTCGGCCAGGTCGGCGGCCAGTGCACGCGCCTGCGCCGGGTCCAGGTCGAGCCACTGCACGCTGGCGCCGCGGCCGGCCTCGTCGTAGTAGCCCAGGTCCTGCTCCAGCGGCAACGCGACCAGGTAATACATCATTTCGCCACGCACGAAGCGGCTGACGAAATCAGGCTCACCGGGGTCGAAGTAGCCGAAGTTGTACGAGGTGGCGGCGCCGCTGACCGGGTCGACCACTACGATCGCATCATGGCCGAAGCGCTCGAAGAAGATCGTGCCCGGTTGCATGGTGACCACGCCAATGCGCGGTACCGCGGGGTCGGCTTCCGCGCTGGCTGCTGCGCTGGCAACCGGGTCGGCAGCGGGCTGCTGCGCCAGCGCCTGCAGGGGCAGGCCCAGCAGGCCGGCCAACAGCAGTACCGCCAGCCAACAGCTCAGCAGCGTTCCAGTGCGAAGGTTCAAGCGTTTTCCTGCTCGTCCGCCGGCAGCACGGTCACGTGGAAGGCCTGCACGCGACGTGCGTCGGCGCGGGCAACACGGAACATGAAGCGGTCCAGGGCCAGCTCGTCGCCGATTTCCGGCAGGTGGCCGATGGCTTCGGTGACCAGTCCGCCGATGGTGTCGTAGTCGTCATCGGGGAAGGTGGCGCCGAAGCGCTCGTTGAAATCGCCGATGGCAGTCAGCGCATCCACCACGTACTGGCCGTCGGCCTGGATGGCGATGCCGGCGGTCGGATCTTCGGCTTCGTCGTGCTCGTCGTCGATCTCGCCGACGATCTGTTCCAGCACGTCCTCGATGGTGACCAGCCCGGCGACACCGCCGTACTCGTCGACCACGATCGCCATGTGGTTGCGCGAAAGGCGGAATTCCTTCAGCAGCACGTTCAGGCGCTTGGCTTCGGGGATCAGTACCGCCGGCCGCAGCAGCTCGCGGATGTTGCCCGGACCGTTGTCGGCGACCACCCCGCGCAGCAGGTCCTTGGCCAGCAGCACGCCGAGGATGTCGTCCTTGTTGTCGCCGTGCACCGGGAAGCGCGAATGGCCGGATTCGACCACCTGCTGCATCAGCTCCAGGAACGGGGCCTCCACCGGCAGCGACACCATCTGCGAACGCGAGATCATGACGTCACCCACGGTCAGGTCGGCGACCGAAATGGCACCTTCCATCATGCGCAGGGTGTCGGCCGCGATCAGGCCGTCTTCGTGTGCTGTGTGCAGCACCGCAACGAGCTGGTCGCGCGTATGCGGTTCACCGGAAAACGCAGCACCCAGGCGTTCAAGCCAGCTGCGTCTCTTCTCACTGTGCTCCTGTGCGGAGCTTGTACTGTCGTCTTCAGACATCTCGGGAAAAAAGGCACCCGGCAGGCCGGGCGATGGACGCAGTCTAGCAGGATGGCGCGACCTGCAACGCGTCTGCCGCCGACGCCCGGGGCAGGGCCCGAAGGCCGTGTTCAGCCCTCTGCAGACGCCGTCGGGGCGGGGGCGGTCGCTTCTTCCGCCGGCAGGTCCAGGCTGTAAGTGCAGCCCGCCAGGGTCTGCCCAGGATGGCTGCGGACGGTGGACACGCTGAGGATGATCGATTCGATCATCGGCTCACCGGTCCTCGGATCGGTGGTGTCGCGGCTGACGACTTCACGCCCGGCCATGAACTTGCCGTCGGCGTCGTAGGCGGTCTCCAGCTTCAATTCACCGGCCAACGGCCGCGGATCGGCCAGATCGAGCACGGCCATGACGCTGGCGCCGGCCAGCGCGATGTGGTCGGTCTGCCGGCCGAACACCGTGGCGGGGTTGGCCAGGCGGAATTCGGTCATGAACTGGTTCTGCTGTGGCATCGGCTGCAGGCCGAGTGCGACTGCCCTCAACGGATCGGCGGTGGCAGCGCCAAGGGCGGCATGCTCGGCGATTCCCTGGCGGCACTCGACCAGCGCCGGAATGTCCACGCCGGCGGCGGCGCCCGGCAGTGCAGGCAACAGGAGCAGCAGGGCGATGCGGGCGGGCAGTGTCATCGGAAATCAACGGGCGTGCGCTGGGCAGGATTCCCGATGATAGCGGCACCGCCGGTAACGACCAACGGTGTCCTGCCAGGCGTGCTGTCTGGTCAGCGCAGGCGCTGCTCGCTGCGGGTCCACCAGCGCCAGGCCGGGCCGGCGGCCAGGACAGCCCCGACGGTACCCAGTGCGGTCACCGCCATGCCGCTGTTCGGCGAGAGCGGCAGCCAGCCTGCACCGAGCGCGCAGGCCGCGCCGAGAACGAGCAGCAGGGGAGCGACGGCGGTCGGACGTTGTTCCAGCATCACAGCCTTCCTGGCATGAAATCGACGCGGGATTGAAGCACGAACGCCATGGCCTACGGAAGAGCCGTCAGCGACAGCTTCAGCGCTCGCCGGCATAGGGATCGGAAATGCCGAGCTCGGCCAGGATCCCGCGCTCCAGCTGTTCCATCGCGTCGGCTTCCTTGTCGTCCTCGTGGTCCCAGCCGAGCAGGTGCAGCACCCCGTGCACGGTAAGGTGCGCATAGTGGGCGTTGAGCGCCTTGGCCTGTTCGTCGGCTTCGCGTGCCACCACCGGCGCGCAGATCACCAGGTCGCCCAGCAGCGGGAACTTCACCCCCTTCGGCAGGCCTTCGGGCAGTTCGGCCGGGAAGCTGAGCACGTTGGTGGCGTAATCCTTGCCGCGGTAGTGGCGGTTGAGGGATTGACCTTCCTTGGCATCGACCAGCCGGATGGCAAGATCCGCCTCGCGGATGCGGCCTTTCAGCGCCGCCGCCACCCACTTCCGGAAACTCACCGCCGAGGGCAGCCCGGTGCGGGGCAGGGCGTAGCTGACCGCGACATCAAGGCGGACCGGACCCTTGGTCATGGGGTGGCTCCGGGCTGGATTTCGTGCAGGTCGCGACGGTCGTATGCGGTGACGATACGGGCCACCAGCGGATGGCGCACGACATCGCGGGCCTCCAGGAAGGTGAAGCTCACCCCTTCGACATCACGCAGCACGTCGATGGCATCGCGCAGGCCGGACTTCACATGCTTGGGCAGGTCGGTCTGGGTCAGGTCGCCGGTGACCACGGCGGTGGAGCCATAGCCCAGCCGGGTCAGGAACATCTTCATCTGTTCGATGGTGGTGTTCTGTGCTTCGTCCAGGATCACGAACGCGTCGTTGAGCGTGCGGCCGCGCATATAGGCCAGCGGCGCGATCTCGATCACGTTCTTTTCCAGCAGCTTGACGACTTTCTCCACGCCCAGCATTTCATACAACGCGTCATACAGCGGGCGCAGGTACGGGTCGACCTTCTGGGTCAGGTCGCCGGGCAGGAAGCCGAGCTTCTCGCCGGCTTCCACTGCAGGGCGCACCAGGATCAACCGCTGCACGCGCGATTCGTTCAGTGCTTCCACCGCGCTGGCCACGGCCAGGAAAGTCTTGCCGGTACCGGCCGGGCCGATGCCGAAATTGATGTCATGCGCGGCGATCTGGTGCAGGTAGCGGGCCTGGTTGGCACCGCGTCCGCGCACCGTGCCGCGCTTGACCTTGATCGCCACGTCCTGCGCCTCGTAGGCGCGTTCGGCGATGTGCTCCACGTTGGCCTGGTTCAGCCGCAGGTGGATGGCCTGGCTGTCGAAGGTGACTTCGGCGGCCTCTTCGTACAGGGCCTCGACCAGCTTCTGGGCTTCGGCGGCGGCTTCGGCCGGTCCGGTGATGCGGAACACGTGGGCGCGGTTGGCGATCTCTACGCCGAGTTTCAGTTCGATCTGGCGCAGGTGGCCATCGAAGGGGCCGCTCAGATTGGCAAGCCGTTCGGTGTCTTCCGGGGACAGGGTGAAATCGCGATGGGCAAGTGCGGTCATTGCATCAGGCGGCACCGCCGGGACGACCGTGCCGCAGGGCTTGGAATGGGACAACAGAGTAGCGCTGTCATGCACGGACCGCCACCGCATCGCGGCTCCGGCCTGCTTTCCACAGGCACTGTGGGCGGGCATGCGAAGAAGGTGTGGATAAGCCGCGCAAAGCCAGTGAGGAGAACGCTGGCGAGGTGCTGGTCATTTCCTCGCCAGCGCAGCGCCTGCCGGACCGCTCAGGCGCGCTCCACCACCCGTCCGCGCAGCGAATTGGCGTACGCCTCGGTTATCAGCACATCGACGAACTGACCTACCAGCCGCGGCGGTGCGGCGAAGTTGACCGTGCGCATGTTCTCGGTCTTGCCGCTCAGTTCGTTGGGGTCCTTGCGCGAAGGACCTTCCACCAGTACCGACTGCACCGTGCCGACCATGCGCTCGGAGATTCCGCTGGCATGCTGGTTGATGCGCGCCTGCAGGCGCGTCAGCCGGGCGTGCTTTTCCGCGTCGCTGATCGTGTCTTCCAGGTCCGCCGCCGGGGTGCCCGGACGACGCGAATAGATGAAGGAAAAACTCTGGTCGAAGCCGATGTCTTCGATCAGTTTCATGGTCTTCTCGAAGTCCGCGTCGGTCTCGCCCGGGAAGCCGACGATGAAATCCGAGCTGATCGAGATATCCGGGCGCACCGCGCGCAGCTTGCGGATCTTCGACTTGAATTCCAGCGCGGTGTAGCCGCGCTTCATCGCCGACAGCACGCGGTCGCTGCCCGCCTGCACCGGCAGGTGCAGGAAGTTGGCCAGCTGCGGTACGTCGCGGAAGGCGTCCACCAGCGAATCGCTGAACTCAAGTGGATGCGAGGTGGTGAAGCGGATGCGCCCGATGCCGTCGATTTCGGCGATGGTGCGGATCAGCAGTCCCAGGTCGGCGAACTCGCCTTCGCCGTAGGGGCCACGGTAGGCGTTGACGTTCTGGCCGAGCAGGTTGATCTCACGCACGCCCTGCGCGGCCAGTTCGGCCACTTCCACCACCACGTCCTCGAACGGGCGGCTGACTTCCGTGCCGCGGGTGTAGGGCACCACGCAGAACGAGCAGTACTTGGAGCAGCCTTCCATGATCGACACGAACGCCGACGCGCCTTCGGCACGCGGGGCGGGCAGGTTGTCGAACTTCTCGATCTCCGGGAAGCTGATGTCGACCTGCGGACGGTTCTGCTCGCGACGTGCGCGGATCAACTCCGGCAGGCGGTGCAGGGTCTGCGGCCCGAACACCAGGTCCACGTAGGGCGCGCGCTTGATGATCGCTTCACCTTCCTGCGAGGCCACGCAGCCGCCCACGCCGATGATCACGTCGCGGCCGTTGTTCTTGAACGCCTTCCAGTTGCCGAGCTGGCTGAAGACCTTCTCCTGGGCTTTTTCGCGGATGGAGCAGGTGTTGACCAGGATCACGTCGGCCTCTTCGGGCCGATCGGTCAGCTCCAGCCCGTCGCTGGCGGCGAGCACGTCGGCCATCTTGGCCGAGTCGTACTCGTTCATCTGGCACCCGTGGGTCTTGATGTACAGCTTGCCGCGCACCGTGCCGGGCTTGCACGGCCCGGTGGGCAGGGCAATCAGCGGGGTATCGCCCGCAGCGGCGGGCAGGAAGACGTCTGGCGTCCCGGTCATGGCGATCAATCCAGGCGGGTGGGGTGATGGCCCCGTAGTTTACCGGAGCCACGGCCCCGGTAGCGCCGCCCCATGGCCGGCGGGATTCCGCCGAGCACGGCTCGGCGCTACCGGTCGGCGAAGGTAGCGCCGACCCATGGTCGGCGAGCGCAGCGGGCCGTGGGCGTCCGGAATCCGCCGAGCACGGCTCGGCGCTACCGGTCGGCGAAGGTAGCGCCGACCCATGGTCGGCGAGCGCAGCGGGCCGTGGCATCGGGAATCCGCCGAGCACTGCTCGGCGCTACCGGTCGGCGAAGGTAGCGCCGACCCATGGTCGGCGAGCGCAGCGGGCCGTGGGCGTCCGGAATCCGCCGAGCACGGCTCGGCGCTACCGCGTCGGCGAAGGTAGCGCCGACCCATGGTCGGCGAGCGCAGCGGGCCGTGGGCGTCCGGATTCCGCCGAGCATGGCTCGGCGCTACCGCGTCGGCGAAGGTAGCGCCGACCCATGGTCGGCGAGCGCAGCGGGCCGTGGGCGTCCGGAATCCGCCGAGCACGGCTCGGCGCTACCCGCCGCTGGCCAGCGGGCCGTGCGCGCGGGCGTCAGGCCGCCGCAAATCCCGCGTCCAGCGCTTTTCCGCGCAGAACAGCCGGATGTGCGGCCATCCGGGCGATGTACGCCGCCGTCGCCGGACCGGGCTGCAGCAGGCCGAACCCGCTCATCCAGCCCAGCGCGCTGCCCCACAGGAAGTCCGCTGCGGACAGGCGCTCACCCAGCAGGTAATCCCCCCGCTGCAGCTGCTCTTCCACCACGGCCAGCACGGTTTCCGCATCCACATAAGGCGATATGCCGCGAGGCGCCGGATCGCGCTTCATCGCCTTGTCGACCATCGCCGGCTCGAAACACGAACCATAGAACGCCAGCCAGCGCAGGAACGGACCGCGCAGCCGATCACCTGCCGGTGGGGCCAGCCCGGCCTCCGGGTACAGCTCGGCCAGGTACTGGTAGACCGCGACCTGCTCGGTCACCAGCACGCCGTCATGCACGATCGCAGGCACCTTGCCCATGGGATTGAGGGCAAGGTAAGCCGGCGCCAGGTTGTCGCCTTCCTTCAGGCTGAGCAGTTCCAGCGCGTAATCCGCGCCGAGGGCTTCGAGCAGGACCAGCACCCCGCTCGAACGCGACGGGGAGGCGTGATACAGGGTGACGTGGCGCGTGGTCATGGTCGAGATCCAGTGGAATGAGCAGCCATGGTGGCGCACTATCGCGGACAACTTCTGACCTCGATAGCCCGCGCTATGTCGCATACCGCCCATCGCCTGTTGCGCCTGATCGCCCTGCTGCAGGCCCGGCAGCACTGGTCCGGGGGCGAGCTCGCCGAGCGCATGCAGGTAGACCAGCGCAGCATCCGCCGTGACATCCAGCGGCTGCGGGAGCTGGGCTATCCGGTGCGGGCATCTTCCGGGGTAGGCGGGGGCTACCGGATGGGCGCCGGCGGACCGTTGCTGCCGCTGCTGCTGGAAGAAGAAGAGGCCACCGCCATCGCCCTGGCCCTGCGCGCGGCGGCCTCCAGCATGGCCGGCATGGAGGACACCGCGCGTTCGGTGTTGACCAAGCTGGACCCGCTGGTGCCCAGCCGCCGGCGCCAGCAGGCCGGCGAGATCCATGCCGCCACGGCCACCCTGTCGCAGAAGCCAAGCGTCGACGGCCAGCTGCTGGGCAAGCTGGCGGTGGCCTGCCGGCAGGCCGCGCCGCTGGCCTTCGATTACCTGAGCCATGGCGGCGCAGCCACGCATCGCCGGGTCGATGCCCAGCATCTGGTGAACTACGGCCGCTGCTGGTACCTGCTGGCCTGGGACCACGGCCGGGCCGACTGGCGCACCCTGCGCGTGGACCGTATCAGTGGCCTGCAGTCGTTGCCCGGGCAGGGCATGCGTCGCGCGTTGTCGGTGCCGCCGGAAGTGGCGGTGCACCAGGCGGTCAGCCAGGCGCCCTTCGTGCTGAAGGCCCACGTGCACCTGCCCGGGTCGCTCGAACAGTTGGCCCCGCAGGTGCCACCGTGGTGCGGTGTGCTGCAGGAAGGGGGGCCGGGACACTGCATCCTGCACGTCGGGGCCGACACGCCTGCGATGCTGGCCAGCCAGATCCTCAGCCTGGGCATCCGGCCCCTGCGCATCGAGACGACGCCTGCGGCGCTGCGTGCGGAGATGGTCGCCTGCCTGGACGGGCTGGCCGCGGTGATGGCCGATGCGGGAGCTTCACGCCCGGTTTGAGTGGAACGTGCTTGGCAAGGGCCGCACAAGCTGGGACACTCGCGCCCATGAAGGGGATCTTGGGGATCGCGGCGCTCATCGTTGCTGCACTGGTTGCCGTGCCGGCCAGTGCCGGCAATCTATACAAGTGCGTCGGTGCTGACGGCGTGCCCAGCTATGTCAGCAAGCGCTTGGCCGGGGCCCAATGCAGCGTCATCAGCTACACCCGCGACAGCCGCGCGCCACGACCGGTGGTGGCCCCTGCAGCGCCGGTTGCGGTGGCCGCTCCGCGTGAAGCGCCGGCCGCCGGCGCGGTCCCGGTCGGGATGATGGGCGCGGCCACGGCGGTCGCCAGCACCACCGCCGCGGTGATCGCTTCACCTTCCGTCACCCCGGCAGCGGCCCCGGTCGCAACGCCCAAGCCGCAGAACAAGGCAGGGCGCGTGGTCAGCGGCCAGGTCTATTCCTACATGCAGGACGGCGTGCGTCATTACACCAGCGCACGTCCTTCGCGGCAGGTCGCCAGCCTGGAACAGGTGCGCACCATCCGTTACAGCTTCATCGAGCGGTGTTTCGCCTGCGGCACCCGGCCGGGTGTCAATTTCGGCTCGGTACGTCTGAACACCACCGCCTTCCAGGCGGAGATCGCCGCGGCGGCCCGCCAGTACGGCGTGGAAGAAGCCATCGTGCGCGCGATCATCCATGCCGAGTCGGCCTACAACCCGACCGCGCTCAGCCGCGCCGGCGCGCAGGGCCTGATGCAGCTGATGCCGCCGACCGCCGCACGCTTCGGCGTCACCGACTCCTATGATGCGGCGCAGAACATCCGCGGCGGGGTGCAGTACCTGTCCTGGTTGTTGAAGCGCTTCAATGGCGACCTGACGCTTGCCGCCGCCGGCTACAACGCTGGCGAAGGCGCGGTGGACCGGCATGGCGGCGTGCCGCCCTATAGTGAAACGCGCTACTACGTGCAGCGGGTAGGGCAGCTTGCCGAACGCTACCGGGGAGCGCTGGCAAGCAACCAGTAGCTGCACGGCCGGTCCAGCGGCGTCGCGCTGCTGCATTGGCACATTGACCGCGACAAACGTTTCGCTACACTCGTTTCAGATTCAAAGCAGCCTGGCCCCCACCAGGTTGCCGGCAGCCTTAAAGCTACCTAATCAATATCGGAGTGCCGGATGGCCAACGATGGGGTATACGATCCAGTGAACCATGGACGTCGCCGTTTCCTTTCTGCCACCACGGCGGTGGTCGGTGCAGTCGGCGTCGGTTTCGTCGCAGTTCCTTTCATCAAGTCCTGGAATCCCAGTGCGCGTGCCAAATTGGCCGGTGCACCGATCAGCGCTGACATCAGTGCCCTGCAGGAAGGCCAACGGCTGATCCTGGAGTGGCGCGGGCAGCCCATCTGGATCGTCAAACGGTCCAAGGCGGTGCTCGAGGCGCTGCCGGGCCTGGATGGCCGGCTGAAGGATCCCGAATCCAGCGTCCAGGACCAGCAGCCCGAGTATGTGCTGAAGGAAAACCCGGAGCTGCGCTCGATCAAGCCGGCGGTGTCGGTGCTGGTCGGGCTGTGCACGCACCTGGGGTGTTCGCCGGAAATGGTCGCCGAGATCCGCCCCGAACCGTACGACGCGCAGTGGAAGGGCGGTTATTTCTGCCCCTGCCACAAATCGCGTTTCGACATGTCCGGGCGGGTCTTCAATGATGTGCCGGCCCCGACCAACCTGCTGGTGCCGCCGCATCACTACCAGGATGACAACACCCTGATCATCGGCGTGGACCCGGAGGGAACTGCCTGATGGCCAACATCCTTGCCCGCACCGCCAGCGGTGTCGCCGAGTGGGTCAACGCGCGCGCGCCGGGGCTGATGCCGGTGTACCGCAAGCACGTCAGCGAGTACTACGCGCCGAAGAACTTCAACATCTGGTACTACTTCGGCTCGCTGGCGATGCTGATCCTGGTTAACCAGATCGTCACCGGCATCTTCCTGACGATGCACTACAAGACCAGCGCGGCCGAAGCCTTCGCTTCGGTCGAATACATCATGCGCGACGTGGAGTGGGGCTGGCTGATCCGCTACATGCACTCCACCGGTGCCTCGCTGTTCTTCATCGTGGTCTACCTGCACATGTTCCGCGGGCTGCTGTACGGCAGTTACCAGAAGCCGCGCGAACTGGTGTGGATCCTCGGCATGCTGATCTACCTGGTGCTGATGGCCGAAGCCTTCATGGGCTACGTGCTGCCGTGGGGCCAGATGTCGTTCTGGGGCGCGAAGGTGATCATTTCGTTGTTCGGCGCCATTCCGGTGATCGGCAACGGACTGACCGAATGGATCATGGGCGACTACCTGCCCAGCGACGCCACGCTCAACCGGTTCTTCGCCCTGCACGTCATCGCCCTGCCTTTGGTGCTGCTGCTGCTGGTGGTGCTGCACCTGGGCGCTCTGCACGAGGTCGGGTCGAACAATCCCGATGGCGTGGAGATCAAGAAGGGGCCGAAGGGCAACCGCTGGTCGCCGACCGCGCCCACCGATGGCATCCCGTTCCACCCGTATTACACGATGAAGGATGCGGTAGGGGCCGGATTCCTGCTGGTCATCGCCGCCTTCATCATCTTCTTCGCACCGGCCTTCGGCGGGCAGTTCCTGGAGCACGACAACTTCACCGAGGCCAACCGCCTGGTGACCCCGGAACACATCAAGCCGGTCTGGTACTACACCCCCTACTACGCGATGTTGCGGGTGATCCCGAACAAGCTGGGCGGTGTAATCGTGATGTTCTCGGCGATCGCGATCCTGTTCCTGGTGCCCTGGCTGGACAAGTGCAAGGTCAAATCGGTGCGCTACCGCGGCTGGATTTCCAAAGTGATGCTGGGCGTGCTGGTGGTGTGCTTCATCTGGCTGGGGGTGATCGGTTCCGGCCCGGGTACGGCGGTGTGGGAAACCTGGGTGGGTCGGGTGCTGACCTTCCTGTATTTCGCCTTCTTCCTCACCATGCCGATATGGACACGACTGGACAAGACCAAGCCGGTACCGGAAAGGGTGACCACGCATGACTGAGCGCTGGATGGTGCGGATGGCCCTGGTGGCCACGATGCTGCTGGCAAGCGGCCTGGTCGCTGCCGCCGAGGGCACGGCGAAGATGCTGCAGGCCGGCAACGACCTCGGTGATCGCGCGTCCCTGCAGCGCGGCGCGCAGCTGTACATGAACTACTGCTCCAGCTGCCATGCGCTGAAATACCTGCGTTACTCGCGCATGGCCGCCGACCTGGGCCTGACCGAAGAAGAGGTGATGAACAACCTCAACTTCACCGGCTCGGCGATTGGCGATCCAGTGCCGGTAGCGATGCCGAAGGCCGAAGCGGAGAAATGGTTCGGCAAGATGCCTCCAGATCTCAGCCTGATCTCGCGGGTGCGCGGGCCGGACTGGGTCTACACGTATCTGAAGTCGTTCTACCTGGACAGCAGCCGCCCGTTGGGCTGGAACAACACCGTGTTCCCCAATGCCTCCATGCCCAATCCGCTGTGGCAGATGCAGGGCCTGCAGCATGCCGTGCATGGCAAGCCGGAAGCGCCGGGGCTGGACCCGCCGGTGCTGGCATTGGAGCTGCGCGCGCCGGGCAATGTGGATCCAGGACACTACGACCAGGCCGTGCGTGACATCACCAACTTCCTGGCCTACGCCGGCGAACCCGCTGCGCTCAAGCGCCAGCAGCTGGGTGTCTGGGTGGTGCTGTTCCTGGCCTTCCTGACCTTCCTGCTGTACCTGCTGAAGAAGGATTACTGGAAGGATGTCCATTGACGGCTGCGGCATGCGCGGTCGTTTGCGTTGATGCATGGCCCAATACCCTTGGCCTATTGGCTTTTGTGAGCGTCGGTTGCACACTCGGGAAAGAGTCGACTGTCGGAAATGGTCCGGCAGCGCCGATGCGGCAGGCGGACTCCTGTCGTTGGAGAGCCTTTGATGGCGGCGAGCGTACGCATGCGTAATACCCTGACGCTGTTTTCCTCGAACGACGATGTGCTCTGTCACCGGGTACGTCTGGTCCTTGCGGCCAAGGGCGTCACCTATGACTTTGTGCCGGTGGATCCGCAACATCCACCTGAAGACCTGATCGACCTCAACCCCTATCACTCCGTGCCCACTCTGGTGGAGCGCGAGCTGGTGCTGTATGCGGCGTCGGTGGTCAGCGAATATCTTGATGAGCGCTATCCGCATCCGCCGTTGATGCCTGTCGATCCGCTGTCGCGAGCGCGCATCCGCCTTGCGATGTTGCGCATCGAGCATGACTGGGTGCCGCAGGTGCAGGCCATCCAGCTGGGCAACAAGACCCAGGCCGAAGCCGGCCGCAAACGATTGAAGGAACTGCTGACCAGCGCGGTGCCGCTGTTCAAGGCCAGCAAGTTCTTCCTGAATCCTGAAATGACCCTGGCCGACTGTGCGGTCGCGCCGATCATCTGGCGCCTGCAGGCGCTGGATGTGCCGCTGCCGAAGGACGGCAAGGCGATCGAGGATTACGGCAACCGGATCTTCCGCCATCCTGGCTTCATCCGCAGTCTGACCGAGCAGGAAAAGAAGCTGCGCGACCTGCCGGGCTGACCGCACTTCCCGACTGTTTACCCAACACTTCGCCCGCTCCCCTGCCACGCAGGGGGGCGTGCGCGTACACTTCACGCATGACTGACGAATTCTTCCGGATGACCAGCCACCGCCCGTACCTGTTGCGCGCCCTGGTGGAATGGATCAATGACAACCAGCTGACCCCGCACATCCTGGTGGATGCCGGCGTGGCTGGCGTGCAGGTGCCGCCGTCCAGCATCAAGGACGGCCGCGTGGTGTTGAACATCGCCGAACGTGCGGTGGTGGGGTTGGTGATCGACAACGAGTCGGTCAGCTTCTCGGCCCGTTTTTCCGGCGTGAGCTTTGCGGTGCAGGTGCCAATCAGCGCCGTGCTGGCCGTATACGCGCGCGAGACCGGGCAGGGCATGGCGCTGCCTGACGACATCATCGGTGCGGAGTCGGCCGAGGATGAAGTGACGCTGGAAGACGTGTCGGCCGAGGCCGACGGTACGCCGGATGACACGCCGCCGGACGGCAATCCGCCACCGCGCCCGTCCGGCCGTCCGCAGCTGCGCGTGGTGAAGTAATCCTGACGGAGGAGCGGCGATGGCCGCTTCCTTCGCGCCCTCAGACGTCTTCGGCGTCATCCACGTCGGGGCGGATCGCGCTGATCCGCGCCGCGCCGGGACCGCTGAAGGACACCAGTTCATCGCCGCGCAGGACCATTCTGCCTACATGGCGATCGATGCCGTCATACGAATATTCGAACTTGAAGGTGCGCTCGAAGCAGAGGCGGCCGTCGTCGCCGCGTGCCACTTTCAGGCCGATCGCATGCACGCTTTGGTCCAGCCACTGCACATCGGCGGCCTTGCAGGCGTTGCGCCCGAGCACGCCGGCACGCTCGGCTGCCGCGCGCGACGAATTCCAGAAGGCGTAGCCACAGGCGCCGACGATCATCAGCAGGATCAGGGTGGGCATGGTCGGCGTACTGATTGAAGTAGGAACCCACAAGATGGTGCAGTGGGTGGCGTAGTTCAAGCGTCGCGCTGCGCGCGGGCTTCGAAGCGAACGTCAACGTCAACAGCTGCAGGGCTTTGTGCTGGCGGGGCGGGGCAGCTGTGCAGGACACGCCGCAAGTACGTCCGTGTAGGCTCGCTTTTCGCATCCATGCGAAAAGACGGTCCTGCGCAGCTACCCCGCCCCGCCTTCGACAGGTCCATGGTGGCCTGGGTAGCGCCGACCCATGGTCGGCGGCTCTTTGCTGACCGCCCCGGACAGATTCCGCCGACCATGGGTCGGCGCTACCAAGCCTCATGGGCCCGTCTGGTGGAGGGAGCCCCTGAGTCAGGGGCGGCCGCGAAGCGGCGGGGTGTGGGTGTTGGTGAGACGGGGCCCGCGGTTTGCGCAGCAAGGCGTGGGAGCGGCAGCGCGAATGCGATGGCGTGTACCCGCGCCATGGATGGCGCGAAACGAGGCCCGCAGGAGCGGCTTTTGCCGTCCCCCGCCCAGCCGTGCCGCCTGGCCCACCTCCAGCTGCGGCTTCAAACAGCAGCCACCCGCGAGGGGGTATCACCCGTTCGACCCTCACTCCGTAGGCGCAGCCACCGGCATAGGCGCCTGCATCGGCGCGGCCGCCGTCAGCTTCAACAGCGCCGCCCAATCCTGCCGGTTGAAACTGCATTCCTCTTCGCGCCCCGGCGTGCACGTCGGGGCGATCCCATCCGGCTCGGCGTCGCGCCTGGTCGGCAGTTCGATGCGGCCACTGCGGTCGAGCATCAGCATGCGCATCGCTACCGTATTGAGGACGTTGCCGCCGACCAGGTACAGGGTGCGGTCGCCGCCCATGTTGGCCGACACCACGACCTCGCAATGCGACTTCCAGTGCCCCACCGAGCCGTTGCCCAGCGCCTGCACCAGGCCGGTGTAGGTCAGGGTCTGTCGGCGGTCACGCAGGAAGCACAGCAGGTCGCCGACGGCGGGTTTTTCCGCTGCCGGATCGGCAAGACGATAGGGTGATGCGCCGTTGTAGGCGGCACGGATGTAATCGATGTGGCGCGGGGAGGCGTTGAAGCCGGGAACCCCGGCGCGCACCATTACCCAGGAAATGAAGGCAGCCGACCAGGGGTTGTCGATCAGGAAGGCGCGGCAGTCGCTGTCGGTGTAGCGCGAGCCCAACGGGGCGATGCAGCTGCTGGCGCCGGGAATGGCGCCCATCGCATTCAAGGTGCCGCTGTCGCGCCAGTAACCAGAGACCCGTCGCCAGGCAATCAGGCCGTTGTCGGCAAGGTGCTCATTCTCCGCTTCGGTCACCGCCAGGCTGGCGGCGCGCCCTTCGCGGTCGATGAACGGACGGAACCACAGACGGTGTTCATTGCAGGCGGTCTGCCGGATGGACAGCGCGAGCGGACTGAGTCCATAGGGTGGCGGCACATCGCAGGCTTCGGCGGCCGCAGCGTCAGTGCTGACGCTGGACAGGCCGAGCGCGGAGAAGGGCAACAGGCAGGCAAGCAGCAACCGGCGCATGCGGTGCTCCGCAGAAGGGGGATGGGCGAAGCGTCTCAGTGTGCACGTGAAAAACGGGTGCACCTGCGGTTGACTCAGGCCCCTCTCAGCCCGGTGGCGGGCCGAGCTTCAGCGACAGGTCGATGGCCTGCACGTGCTTGGTCAGGCCGCCGATGGAAATACAGTCCACGCCATCTTCGGCAATCGCGCGCAGGCCTTCCAGGCCGACGCTGCCGGAGACTTCCAGCGCAATGCGTCCGGCGGTGATGCGTACGGCTTCGCGGCGCAGCGCGGCCGGGAAGTCATCCAGCAGGATGCGATCACAGCCGGACAGAAGTGCCTGCCGCAGCTGGTCCAGGTCTTCCACTTCCACCACCAGCGGCAGCTGCGGCCACATTGTGCGCGCCGCATCCACCGCGGCCGGCAACGAGCCAGCGGCGCGGATGTGGTTTTCCTTCAGCATCACCGTGTCGTACAGGCCGATGCGGTGGTTGTCGCCGCCGCCACAGCGCACCGCGTACTTCTGCGCCAGGCGCAGGCCGGGCAGGGTCTTGCGCGTGTCCAGGATGCGGGTGCCGGTGCCGGCTACCGCCGCGACATGGCGCGCGGTGATCGTCGCGGTGCCGGACAGCGTCTGCAGGAAATTCAGCGAGGTGCGCTCGGCGCTGACCAGCGAGCGGTTGCGCCCGTGCAGCAGCGCCAGCACGGTGCCGGAGGTCACGGCCTGGCCTTCGCTGACCTGCCAGTCGATGCGCACCTGCGGATCCAGGGCCCGATGGGTGGCATCGAACCAGGGGCGTCCGGCGATCACCGCGTCCTGCTTGCACAGCAGGTAGGCGCTGTCGGCATGGTCGGGAAGCAGCGCGGCGGTGACATCCCCGCTGCCGATATCTTCGGCCAGCGCACGCGCCACGTCGGCGGCGACCTGCGCCGGATCCGGCGCGATCAACGCGCCCGCGGCGGCCGTGCTCATGCGGAAGGGAAATCCGCGATCTGCGCGGTGGCGATGGCTTCTTCGGCCAGCAGCACCGGGATGCCGTCGTCCAGGCGGAACACCTGCTTGCGGTCGCGGGTCACCAGTGCCTGGCGCAACGGCTGGGCGAGCGGATTGCCGTCGGCCTTGTTGACGGTACCGGCACCGATGGCGCGGTTGAGGGCTTCCAGGCCCTTGGCATCCAGCAGGGACAGGGGCTGGCGGGTGTCGGGCGATACCAGCAGGTCAAGCAGCTTGCGATCCATGGTTCTTCGTCTTGCGTGGAAGACGGCTAGAATACGTCTTTAAGGCAGGTGACGGCCAATGACCCCCAACCAATCCGCGCCGCTCGTCGGCATCGTCATGGGATCCCGCTCCGACTGGGAGACCATGCAGCACGCCGCCCAGAAGCTTGAAGCGCTGGGTGTTCCGTTCGAAGTGAAGGTGGTCTCGGCCCACCGCACCCCGGACGTGTTGTTCGACTACGCCGAACAGGCCGGTCCGCGCGGCCTGCGCGCGATCATTGCCGGTGCCGGTGGCGCCGCGCACCTGCCGGGCATGATCGCCGCCAAGACCGCCGTGCCGGTACTGGGCGTGCCGGTGCAGTCCAAGGCGCTGAACGGCATGGATTCGCTGTTGTCCATCGTGCAGATGCCGGCCGGCATCCCGGTCGCCACCTTCGCCATCGGCAATGCCGGCGCCTCCAACGCGGCGCTGTTCGCCGCGGCGATGCTGGCCAGTGACCAGCCGGCCATCGGTACGGCGCTGGATGCCTTCCGCGCACGCCAGACCGAAGAGGTCATGGCCCACGACGATCCGCGTCAATGAGCACGAAGACCGTTGGCATCCTGGGCGGCGGCCAGCTGGCCCGCATGATGGTCCTGGCCGGTGCGCCGATGGGCCTGCGCTTCGAACTGTTCGATCCGGCCGCCGATGCCTGTGGCGGACCGCTGGCGCCGCTGACCGTGGCCGCGTTCGATGACCGCCAGGCCTTGGCCGCGTTTGCCGCCAAGGTGGACGTGGTCACCTTCGATTTCGAGAACGTGCCGGCAGACAGCGCGCAGTGGCTGGCCGAGCAGGTGCCGGTGTATCCGCCGCCGTCGGCACTGGCCGTGGCACAGGATCGGCTGAGCGAGAAGACGCTGTTCCAGCAGCTGGGCATTCCGCTGCCGCCGTTCGCCGACATCGCCAGCCGCGACCAGCTGGCCGAAAAAGTCGCCGCGTTCGGCTTGCCGTGCATTCTCAAAACCCGCCGACTGGGTTATGACGGCAAGGGACAGTTCCGGCTGCGCAGCGAGGCGGACATCGATGCGGCATGGGACGCGCTGGGCGCGCAGGTCGACAAGACCGGCCTGATCCTTGAGGGGTTCGTGGCCTTCCAGCGCGAAGTCAGCGTGGTGGCCGTGCGCGGCCGCGACGGCAGCTTCCAAGCGTATCCGGTCACCGGCAACTGGCATGTCGATGGCGTGCTGTCGGCCAGCATCGCGCCGGCCCGCTTGTCCGATGCCGAGCAGCAGGCGGCGATCGGCTATGCCCGTACCCTGGCCGAACACCTGCAGTACGTGGGCGTGTTCGCGCTGGAGCTGTTCTGCCGCGATGGGGAACTGCTGGCCAACGAGATGGCGCCGCGCGTGCACAACTCGGGCCACTGGACCATCGAAGGCAGCGAAACCTCGCAGTTCGAAAACCACCTGCGGGCGGTGCTGGGCCTGCCGCTGGGCGATACGCGCATGCTGGGGCATGCCTGCATGCTCAACTGGATCGGTGCGATGCCGGATGCGGCGCCGGTGCTGACGCAGTCCAGCGGCCATTGGCATGACTATGGCAAGCAACCGCGTGATGGTCGCAAGGTCGGCCATGCCACCCTGCGCGACGACGACGCATCCGCGCTCGCGTCGGCATTGGAGCGGGTAGGCGAAGCGCTGGGTCGACAGGCTCAGGTGGCCCCGGCCATCCAGGCCTTGCGCGCCTGACCGGTAGTGACGGCCGCTGGCCGTCATTCAATGGTGGGGTGACGACCGTTGGTCGTCACGGCGTGCCGCTGCCTTCGGGGCTACCCCTCATCCCGGCATCTGCTCTGCGGCGAATTCCCAGTTGACCGCCTTCCACCAAGCGTCCAGATAGCGCGCACGGTCGTTCTGGTAATCCAGGTAATACGCGTGTTCCCACAGATTGCAGGCCAGCAGCGGCATGCTGTGGCTGGTCAACGGCGTGGCGGCGTTGCGGGTGACCACCACGGCCAGGCTGCCGTCCGGATGCAGCACCAACCACGCCCAGCCGGCACCGAACAGGCCCAGCGCCGCGTCATTGAACGCCTTGCGCAGGCTGGCGGTGTCACCGAAGCAGCGCTTCACCCGATCAGCCAGCCGGCCCACCGGATCGCCACCGCCGCGCGGCCGCAGGCTCTGCCATTGGAACTGCAGGTTCCAGGCTTGGGCGGCCGCCTCGAACAGCGCGCCCTGGCTTTCGCGCACGATCTGCTCCAGCGGCGCATCCTCCCACTCGGTGCCCACGATCCGTGCATTCACCTGATCCACGCAGGCGCGCTGGTGGTGCCCATGCTGCAGCGCCACCGACCGTTCGGACAGATGGGGTTGCAGGGCGCCGGGCGAGTAGGGAAGGTCGGTCAGTTCCATGGGCAGGTGATAAGGGACGGGAAGGGGAAGCGCCGGTGGTCGGTTCCATCGGCTTACAATGACGGCTACTGTGGGAAGTCTAGCCGACCGTCGCGGTCGGATTCGCCCATCCAGGAGGCAGTGTGGTTGTGGCAGTGATGCAGCAGATCCAGGCCGAAGTCGATCGTTACCCCCTCGTGCTGTTCATGAAGGGTACGCCGCAATACCCGATGTGTGGCTTTTCCAGCCGCGCGGTGCAGGCCCTGATGGCCGCCGGGGCGGTGTCCCTGCGCACCATCAACGTACTGGAAGAGCCGGAAATACGCGCCAACCTGCCGCGCTTTTCCAACCTGCCGACGTTCCCGCAGCTGTTCATGCACGGTGAGCTGATCGGAGGCTGCGACATCGTGATGGAACTGTTCGAAGCCGGCGAGCTCAAGCGCATCGTCGAAGAAGCCTCGGTTGCATGAGCGGGGCCGCGTCGCCTGACGCCGAATCCGGCGCGCTCGAAGGCCGGGTGATCCTGGTGGTCGGCGCCGGTGGCGGGCTGGGCAGCGCCGCCTCGGTGGCCTGCGCGGCGGCCGGGGCCACGGTGATCCTGCTCGGGCGCAAGCCGCGCCGGCTTGATCGGGTCTACGCCCAGGTGCAACAGGCCGGACCGGAGCCGCTGCTCTACCCGCTGGACCTGGAAGGCGCCACCCCGGACGATTTCGCCGAACTGGCCAGCCGCGTGCAGGCCGAGCTGGGCCGCTTGGACGGCATCCTCGTCTGCGCTGCGGACTTCCCGGGTTTGACCCCGTTCGAGCTGGCCGAACCGGCTGCGTTTGCCCGCTCCCTGCATGTCACGCTGACCGCGCCCGCCCTGCTGGTACAGGCCTGCCTGCCGCTGTTGAAGCAGCGGCAGGATGCGGCGGTGGTGTTCTGCCTGGACGACCCGGCACGGGTGGGGGCCGCCTATTGGGGCGGGTACGGCGTGGCCCAGCATGGGCTGCGCGGGCTGCTGGCCAGCCTGCACGACGAGTTGAAGCAGGGACCGGTACGCATTGCAGGGCTGCAGCCGGCCCCGATGCGGACCGCGCTGCGAGCCCGCGCATGGTCATTGGACCAGGATGATGCGGCCGGCGGGCCGGGGGCGGCTGCCGCCGAGGCGATCGTGCTGCTGTCGCCGCAGGGCTTGACGTGGCGCGGAAGCGTGAAGGCCGTCAACCCTGAATAGCGTGTTTCGTGAGCCGAACCTTCACGGGGAGTGAAGGAATCGTCACGATTGGGTTGCGATAAGGCCGCCGCTGTCGCACTACCGTCACATTCGGATCGTACCGTGTTAATCTATTGTTAACCGTTGCGGCAGCTGCCGTTCACGGTTGGGAACCCCAGATAACTGTCCGAGCAGCCGCCCGCAAGGCTGCCTGGACGCGCTTTTTTGTCCGCCATCGCCAACTCCCATCGAGGCTACCCTAGATGAAACACACTCTCCGGATGTCCAAGCTCACCCTTGGCCTCTTGACCGTGCTTGCTGCCGCTCCTGCCTTTGCCCAGAACACTTCTGCCGGCGTCGCTGGTCAGGTTACGTCCTCGGTGGGCGCGCCTGTTGCCGGCGCTGAAGTCACCATCACGCACGTTGAGTCCGGTACGGTTTCTCGTGCAACCACCGATGCGTCTGGTCGTTACAACGCGCGAGGCCTGCGCGTGGGTGGTCCTTACACCATCACCATCACCAAGTCCGGTGAAGGCACCAAGACCGAGCAGAACGTGTTCCTCAGCCTGAGCCAGACCAATACGGTCAACGGCTCGCTGGGCGGCGACCTGACTGCAACCACGCTGGAAGCGGTGCAGGTCATGGCCGTTGCGGGTGGTTCGGATCTGTTCAGTGCCAACAAGATGGGCACCGGCAGCTCGGTGTCGCAGGAACAGATCGAAGCATTGCCGTCGATCAACCGCAACATCCAGGATTACGTTCGTCTGGATCCGCGCATCAGCCAGAGCGACAAGTCGCGTGGCGAGCTGACCGTTGGCGGCCAGAATCCGCGTTACAACGCCATCCGCATTGATGGTGTGAACACCAGCGACACCTTCGGTCTGGAATCCAACGGCTTCCCGACTCTGCGTCAGCCGGTTTCCATGGACGCGATCGAAGCGATCAACATCGATGTTGCCAACTACGACACCACGATCACCGGCGCAACTGGCGCTGTGATCGATGCAGTGACGAAGTCGGGCACCAACGAATTCCATGGCTCGGTCTACGGCACCTACCGTGACAAGGACATGGTAGGTGATCATCCCGATACCGATGCCAAGTTCACCGGCTTCGAGGATGAGAAGACTTTCGGCGCCACCTTCGGCGGCCCGATCATCAAGGACAAGTTGTTCTTCTTCGCCAATTACGAGAAGTTTGAGCGCAGCCGTGCAGCGTCTTCGTACGGCCCGCGCGGTTCGAACGCCGTCAACGAGATTGACATCGATCCGGCTTTCATCGCCGAAGCTCAGCAGATCGCGCAGAGCGTCTATGGTGTCGACCTCGGCACGTCCGATGCGCCGACCGAGACTAAGCAGGAAGTCGAGGAATACGCCGCCAAGATCGACTGGAACATCAACGACGACCACCGTCTGTCGGCTCGCTTCTCGAAACTGGAGCAGACCGACCCGAACCTGGGCGGCAGCAGCCTGTCCACCGGTTATTCCGGCCACGGCATGTCGACCACCGGTCCGGCCTTGGCGCTGAGCAGCCGTTGGTTTGATGTGACCAAGGAAGTCGAGACCAGCGTCGTTCAGCTGTTCAGCGATTGGAGCGACAATTTCTCGACCGAGTTCAAGGTCGGTCGTCGCACTTACGACTCCCTGAGCAGCGTGTACTCGCGCCTGCCCTCGATCGTGATCGGCAGCGGCCCGGCCAACGGCAACGTGCCGCCGCCGTACCTCGTCGCTGGCGCCGACGAATTCCGTCATGGCAACCAGATCAACACCGAGACGACCACCGCCTACGGCGCGGCGAACTGGTATGTGGGTGACCACACCATCAAGTTCGGTTTCGACTGGGAATCCAACGACATCTACAACCTGTACGCTCAGAACATCTGGGGTACCTACGGTTTCGCCAACCTGGACGATTTCCGCAACGGCCGTTACCAGGTGTATGACCTGAACGCGCCGGTTCCGGGCCAGGACCTGAGCTCGGTGGCGATGCAGTACAAGCATAAGAACGCCGGTCTGTTCGTGCAGGACACCTGGGCTGTCAACTACAACCTGAGCCTTATGTTCGGCTTGCGCGTGGACATCCCGGACCTCGACGCGGTGCCGGTGCATAACTTGCTGGTGCAGGAAATCTACGGTTACGACAACCGCGAAACGCTCGATAAGGCGCTGGTGCAGCCGCGCTTCGGTTTCAACTACACCTTCGACAGCGATCGTCCCACCCAGCTGCGCGGCGGCGTGGGCTTGTTCCAGGGTGCTGCGGCCAATGTCTGGGTTGGCAACTCGTACCAGAACAGCGGCTTCGGGCTGATCGGCTACAACGCACGTGCTGCCGGCCTCACCCCCGCCCAGCGTGAAGCGATGTGGGCGAGCCTGCCGGTCTCCCTGGATGTGGACAGCCCGACGGTTCCGTCGCCGGCCGGTGGTTACACCTCGCTGGTCAACCTGATGGACAAGGGGATCCGCCAGCCGTCGGTGTGGAAGGCCAACCTGGCCTTTGACCATGAGCTGCCGTGGTACGGCATCACCGGCTCGGTCGAGTTGCTGTATACCAAGGTCAAGGATGCGATCGCGTTCGAACGCCTGGATCTGGGCAATGTGAATGCCGTGCGCGGCCAGGATGGTCGCGACATGTACTGGAGCAATCCCTATGCTGGTACCGGTGTCCGCGCCGGTAGCAATGCCGGTGTCGCTGCCGCGGCTGATGCCATTCCGGGCTACGAGAACATCACCGGTTGGCACAACGATGGCGTGATCCTGCTGAAGAACACCGACAAGGGTCGCAGCACGCAGTTCACCGCGAGCCTGAGCAAGCCGCTGACCGACAACTGGGGCTGGTCGCTGGGTTACACCTACACCGACGCCACCGAAGTCAGCCCGCTGACCTCCTCGCGTGCCATCTCCAACTGGAACGGCGTGATCGGCGTCAACCCGAACGATGCGGTGGCCTCGACCTCGAACTACGAGATCAAGAATCGTGTCACCGGCAGTCTGCAGTTCCGCAAGGCGTTCTTCGGGGACAACGACACCACCTTCTCGCTGTTCTACGAAGGACGTTCGGGCCTGCCGTACAGCTGGCGCTTCCTGAACGATGCCAACGGCGACGGCTACAGCAACGATTCGCTCTACGTGCCGGCGGGCCGTGGCGATGTGCTGTTCACCGGTGGCGCCGCGATGGAAGATGCTTTCTTCGAGTTCCTCGACGGTGAAGTCGATCTGTCGCGTTTCGCAGGTGGCATCGCTCCGCGCAACAGCGCCCATAACAAGTGGGTCAACACCTTCGACATCCGGATCAGCCAGGAATTGCCGGCCTTCTTCGAGGGCCACAAGGCCGAGATCTGGGTGGACGTGATGAACGTCGGCAACCTGCTGAACAAGGACTGGGGCAAGGTCAGCTACGCTTCGCCGTTCAGCGGCCGCGGCGCGGTCAATTTTGCCGGCATCGACCAGGCCACCGGCAAGTACATCTACAACTACAACGCCAACAACGTCACCAAGGTCAATCTGACTGATTGGGAATCGCGTTGGTCGCTGCAGGTTGGCTTCCGCTACAAGTTCTAATGAGTAGCGGTACCTGATGTGAATGGAAACGGCCGGGGAAACCCGGCCGTTTTCTTTTTCATGGGGGCAGCGCTACAGTCGGACACCTTGAGGAAGCGAAACGTTGGACATGACCACGACGATTGAAAAGCCGGCACGTACGCTGCCGGTGCAGGACGCGCGGATCTACCCGCGCGGTGGGCTGGATGTGCTGTCCCGGGCGGAAGTCGCGCGCCTGCGCGATGCCTCCGGTGGCGGAATGCACGAACTGCTGCGCCGGTGCGCGCTGGCCGTGCTGACCAGTGGCAGCGCCTCGGACGACCCGCGCGCGGCGCGTGACCTGTACCCGGATTTCGACATCCAGGTTGCCCAGCAGGACCGCGGCGTGCGCATCGACCTGGCCAACGCGCCGGCGATGGCCTTCGTCGACGGCGAGATCATCCGTGGCGTGGCTGAGCTGCTGTTCGCGGTGGTCCGCGACCTGGCCTACATGGCCATCGAAATGGGCCCGGCCTACGCGGCCGAGCTGGAATCCTCGGACGGCATCACGAATGCGGTGTTCGGGCTGCTGCGCAATGCGCGCATCCTCAATCCGGGTGACCCGAACCTGGTGGTCTGCTGGGGCGGCCACTCGATCGGCCGTGACGAATACCTGTACACCAAGCAGGTCGGCTACGAGCTGGGCCTGCGCGGGCTGGACATCTGCACCGGCTGCGGCCCGGGCGCGATGAAGGGCCCGATGAAGGGCGCCACCATCGCCCATGCCAAGCAGCGCAAGAGCGTGTCGCGCTACATCGGTCTGACCGAACCGGGCATCATCGCGGCCGAGTCGCCGAACCCGATCGTCAATCACCTGGTGATCATGCCGGACATCGAGAAGCGGCTTGAAGCCTTCGTGCGCATCGGCCACGGCATCATCGTGTTCGCCGGTGGCGTGGGCACGGCAGAAGAGATCCTGTACCTGCTGGGCATCCTGCTGCGCGAAGAGAACAAGGACCTGCCGTTCCCGCTGATCCTGACCGGCCCGACCGTGGCCGCGCCGTACTTCGAGCAGATCGACCGCTTCATCCGCCTGACCCTGGGCGATGCGGCTGCCGAGCGCTACCAGATCATCATCGGCGACCCGTCGGCCGTGGCGCGCAAGATGTCGGCCGGCATCAAGCAGGTGCGCGAACACCGCCTGGCGCAGAAGGACTCGTTCTTCTTCAACTGGTCCATCGACATCCCGTGGGAGTACCAGCAGCCGTTCGAGCCCACGCATGAAGCGATGGCCGGACTGGACCTGCACCACGGCCGTGCCCCGCACGCCCTGGCGGCCGACCTGCGTCGCGCGTTCTCCGGCATCGTGGCCGGCAACGTGAAGGAAGACGGCATGCGCCGGATCGAGGAGTTCGGGCCGTTCCAGATCCATGGCGACGCCGACATGATGCAGGCGCTGGACGCGCTGCTGCGCGCCTTCGTCGACCAGCGCCGGATGAAGATCTCCGGCGAGTACAAGCCGTGCTACCAAGTGGTCACCTGACGGATCGGCAGGCAGGGTAGTGACGGCCGCTGGCCGTCATCCCTTGCCCCGGGTGGGTGACGACCGCTGGTCGTCACGTCTGTCGCCCTTGCGGCGCCGATCTTTTGACGCTTGTCGCCCCCGAATGACCGTTCGTCCTGCACCCTCTTGCGGGTGGCGTCGGCTTGCCTCATCGTGCCGACATCACGCTGGGGAGCGTCCCATGTCTTTACGCCTGTCCAAGGGCTTCACGCTGCTGGAACTGATGGTCACGGTTGCCGTCATGGCGATCATGGCCGCGCTTGCGTTTCCCAGCTTCCAAGGGACACTGCGGTCCAACCGCATGGCCACCACGTCCAACGAATTGATCGCCGCGTTGTCGCTTGCCCGCTCGGAGGCGATCAAGAATACCCGTGGGGCGGGCGTCTGTGCCTCCTCTGCCGGCACGTCATGCGACGGTGCATCCTGGGCCGGGGGCTGGATGGTGTTTGGCGACACGAACCGGAATGGAAGCTTCGACACTAATGAGCCTGTCCTTCGGGTTGCCGAGGGGCGTCCGCGCCTCCAGGGCGTAAGCGGCCAGGACCTGTCCATTGCCTTCGATGGCCGCGGTCGCAACCGTGCAAATGCGGCCCGGAACATCACCCTGCGTCCGGATGAATGCGGCGACCAGCCGCTCCAGCGCCACCTGGTCGTCTCTCCGACTGGCCAAGTCCGGCTCACCAAGGAAGCATGCGCATGAGCGTCAGCCCCCACCGGCCTGCGGGCCGACAACAGGGCGGATTCAGCCTGATCGAGGTGCTGATCGCGATTCTGGTGCTGGGCTTTGGCCTGCTCGGCTTCGCGTTGCTGCAGACGATGAATGTCCGCTACGTACAGAGTGCAAATTATCGTACCCAGGCCACCAACCTGAGCTACGAGCTACTTGACCAGATACGCATCAACCGCGTCGCAGCCAGTGAGTTCGTGGGCGATTACACGGCCACGGTCACCAACTGCGATCCGCCTACCGGCATCAACATCAGCAAGGACAGCTTCATGGGTGACTGGAGGTGCCGCATGGGCAAGGCACTGGGCGAGGCCGCGACGGCAACGGTTGCACAGAACGGCGCCGTTGTTACCGTCAGTGTCAGTTGGGGCGACGAACGCTGGAAAGCGGACGCCGAAGAGACGACGTTCACTGCGAGGACGAGGCTGTGAGCCGCCTGTCGCGCACTCGCCGTCAGATCACCGGTGTATCGTTGATCGAACTGATGATCGCCATGGCCATCGGGCTTGTCATCATGTTGGCGGTAATCCAGGTTTTCGCGGCCTCTCGTTCTGCCTATCAACTCTCCGCCGGTCTCGCCCGCGTTCAGGAGAACAGCCGTTTCGCCATGGATTCGCTGCAGCGTGAGTTGCGCATGGCCGGACATTTCGGCTGTGTCAACGATCAGGCCCATGCCCAGCAAGCAACAAATTCGTTGCACTCCACCTTGATCACCACCCATCCGGCGCTGGACTTCACCCGCTCCATCCAAGGCTATGAGGCCACAGATACCTCACCGGGCGACCCCCTTACCCTGGCGGCAACACCGGCAACCGGCGGCAACGCTTACAGTCCTGCGTTGCCCCCGCAGTACGCTGCGGCGATGACCAACCGGGTCAACGGCAGCGACATCGTGGCCCTGCGCTACCTGATGCCCGATGGCGTGCCGGTAATTTCCACCGGCGGCAGCGCGGACAAGCCGGTGTTCAACTTCGATGCTGCACGACTGTCCGTGCTGCAGAGCGGCTTGACCAATCCGGGCCTCTTCGGGGTGTCCGACTGCCTGTCTGCGACCGTGTTCCAAGCCAGCGCAGTCAGTAACTCAGCCGGCAGCGTCACCTTCAATACAGCGACCAACAATGCGACCAATTTTACTGCGCTGTACACCGCCGGCCAGGCAAATCTCTACCGTGCGGAAAGCGTGGTTTTCTACGTGGGGTATGACGCTGCAACACGCCAATCGCAGCTGTATCGCGTGCGTTTCACCGCCACCCCGGGCGGCGCGCTGACCGCCCAGCCACCCGAGGCGCTTGTCGAAGGAGTGGAGAACATGCAGCTGCTGTTTGGGCAGGACCGCCAACTGGCCGCCACGTCTCCCACCGGTTATATCGACCGACAAGGCACGGCCACAGCCGTGGAGGCATCGCTGGCGGACAAGTCCCAGGCATGGCGCCGCGTGGGTGCGGTGCAGCTGGGTCTGCTGGTTTCCAGCCCGGACCCGGCAGCGGCAAAGCGTCCTACCGGCGATGCGGAGCTCACCTCCCTCGGCGTGACATTCACGGTTCCCAACGACACCCGCATGCGCTCGGTCTACCAGACGACGATCGCGCTGCGTAACCGCCTTTACGGCAACTGAGGTGCCCATGTCTTCGTCCATCGCCCGCACACGCAACCGCTGGTCGCGGCCGAACCAACAGCGCGGTGCCGTGCTGTACGTGGCACTGATTGTGCTGATCCTGCTGGCATTGATCGGCATTGCGGGTATGCAGGTGACCAGCATGCAGGAACGCATGTCCGCCAATTACCTGCGCACCAACCAGGCATTCCAGAATGCAGAGGCTGATGCGAGGGGCGTCGAAACGAATATCGAGACCACCATCGCAGGGGGCGCGACATTCGCTTCGTCACAGGAAGAATGCAGCCCCAGTTATGACCCGCTGACCTGGTCGAACGGGGTGTCGGTGACCGCGTCCAGCTACACCCGCCGTGTCGACAAGTGCTTTGCGGCGTCGAGCCGGCGCGTTGGCGTGCTGTTGAGCGAGGAAACAGGAAACATCTATCAGGTCACGGCCCTGGCCAGTGACGACCCGACCAATGCCTCGGCCAGTGCCGTCATCGACACGATCTTCATCCCATGAACAGTGACCGTCGTCTTCTTCGTTTCTCCCCCTCAAGCTGGGCCCGCGCGGGCATTGCGCTGGCAGTACTGGGCGGTGTCGCCGCGTTGGTCATTCCATCGCGCGCTGCGGTCGGTGATTACGACGTTGCCCAGGAGCCGCTGTACAGCAAGCAGACGCAGCCGCCACTGATGATGATGGTGATGTCACGGGATGAGCAGCTCTTCAACAAAGCGTACAGCGACTACAGCAACCTCGACGAGGATGCCAACAATACACTCGAGACAACCTACCTGGACTCCTTCGAGTATGGCGGTTACTTCGATTCCAAGCTCTGCTATGGCGCCACCGCGACAGGCGACGGCGGGGTGTTCAAGGCGACGACCAAGGCATCCGGTGCCAATGGTCACAGCTGCTCCGGCCAGTGGTCGGGCAACTTCTTGAACTGGATCACCATGAGCCGCCTGGACGTCATGCGCAGCGTGCTCTACGGCGGCCAGCGTTATATCGACACTGACGACAGGACCGTGATCGAGCGCGCGCGTATCCCCAGCGATCTGCACGCATGGGTCAAGGTCTATTCCGGCGGCGACATCGGCAGCTTTGCACCGCTGTCGGGCACACAGTCGTTCTGCAACGTTACTGCAGGCACCGCCGCCGATGCGGTGCCGCGAATGCTGGTGTCGGGCGGCAACTGGTCTGAATGGGCATCAACCGCAGGCTTTCAATGTGGCGTAGGCCGCAGCGGCGAGGGCAGCTCGGACGTCCCGCGCTCGGCGACCACCTACGCGGTGCGTGCCGAGGTCTGCGCGCCCGGCGATAACGCGCTCCGTGAAAGCTATTGCCGCAAGTACAACGACGGTAACCAGGACCGCTACAAGCCCAGTGGTGTGCTACAGACCTACGGTGAAAGTGGGCGGCTGCGGTTCGGGCTGATTACCGGCACCTATGCCAACCCGCGCGATGGCGGCACTCTGCGGCGGAACATCGGGAAGATCGCAGGCAACAGCAGTGGCTTCTGCTCGGCGGGTGACGAAATCGACCTCGCCACGGGGCGATTCTGTTATCTGAAGGCCGGCGCCGCGGCAGGTGCGGAAGGGGTGATCAAGACCATCTCGACGTTCAAGATCGACCAGTGGAACGGCAGCAGCAACTGGAACGACTGCAATACCTACGGCATCCTCAACCGTCAGGACCAGGGCGGCAACGGCAATCTGGCCGACCCGGGTACCGGCGGACAAAAATGCAGCGCGTGGGGCAATCCGCTTGCCGAAATGTACGCGGAGGCGCTGCGGTACGTAACCGCAGGAACGCCTTTGTATGGAGATCTGGGCGACCTTTCTGGTCTGCCGACCGGTATCAAGTGGGCGGACCCGTACCGCCTGCCGGCCAATGGCGGCAACTCCTATTGCGCCACCTGCAACATCCTGGTGATGTCTTCGGGCCTGCCATCCTTCGACAGTGACAACATTGGCAGCGTTCCTAATCTTGCCTCGGCCACGGGCGCGACCGATGCCCTGGGCATCGCCGAGGGCCTGGTCGGAAAGTCGTTCATGGCTGGCCGTAACACGGCGACGCCACGCTACGCCTCGCTTGATACCCATGAAGACATCTGCGAGGGACAGAGGGTCAGCTCGTTGAGCACAGTGCGCGGCATCTGTCCCGACATTCCGTCGATGGAAGGCAGCTACATGCTGGCCGGGTTGGCCAAGGCGGCGGCGGAGACGGATCTGCGACCGGGTGTGCAGGGCAAGCCGTCCACCTACAAGGTAACAGCGACGACCTATACGGTCGCGATGGCCGAGAACCTGCCGAAGTTCGAGATCAACGTAGGTGGCGGCAAGATCGGCATTGCGCCTCTCTGCCAGGCCAACAACAACGGCAATGCCACTGCCGGTTCCAATGGCTGGCGTAGTTGCTTCCTGGGCGCCGTCGGTATCGGAACCAAGGTGTCAACTACGTCGCAGGCAAATGTATACGGGCGCCCCTACAAGGCCGACGGAACCGCGGGCAGCTTCTCGTTGGTATGGGAAGATTCGCTTTGGGGCAATGATCACGACAATGACGTGGTGGCCATGCTCAGCTACTGCGTCGGAGCAACCTGTACTGAGTCCAGCGGCTTCAACAATATCTGCTGGCGTGCGGATTCGCGGGTTTCCAAGAGCTACAGCGCAGCCAACACCAATACCGCAGTCTGCAATGGCGACAACAACGTCGGCACCTCGGTCAGGGGCACGGTGGCGGCTGATGAAGTGATGATCCGTATCGAGAACCTGTCTGCGTACGCAGGCAATGCCATGCTGTCTGGCTATACGATCACAGGCTCCAACTCGCCCAATACCGTGCAGCGGCTTGCGCTGCGTCCTGGTAACCAGAATGCCTCGGTGCTGACCTCGACCAACACCTACCCGAACACCTGGGACAAGCCGGTCGTCATCAAGTACAAGCTGTCTACAGGTGCGGCAGGGCAGCTGGAAAGTCCGCTGTGGTATGCGGCCAAGTACGGCGTGCCGGCCGGTGGCAAGAAGTGGGATAGCAAGAAGGCCGGCGTACCGGACAATTACTTCCTGGCGCGCAATCCGACCAAGCTGAAGGAAGCGCTGGAAGGGATCTTCGACAGCGCAGCTGCGGGGGATGCGCCGGTGGGTGGCAGCGGCACCGGTGCACGTATCACCACCGGCTCGTTCACGGTCAGCTCCAACTTCAAGGTGCCTGAAGGTTCCAATGACTGGACCGGAGACGTCGTCGGAACGGCAGTGACCTCCGACGGCACCGACGGGGCGGAACTGTGGCGCGCCTCGACACGCATCTCAAGCTCCACGCGCCGGATAATCATGGCGACCGCGCCGACCCGCACCAGCTCCGCCGGCGAGGTGACCGCCGTGACGGCGTCTGAGTTTGCAGGTACCAATGTGCCCGGTGCCAATCGCGCCGAGAAGCTCTCTGCACTCGGTTTCAGCAGCTCCATCCCGACCTGGTTCGGAACGCGTAGCGTAGACAGCCTGGTTGGTTACCTGAAAGGCGCGCCGGTCAGCGGTCTGCGTACCCGTTCCTCGCCGCTAGGGGACATCGTCAACTCGTCGACGCAGATCGTGTCCAACCGCGATGATTACGGCTATGGCTCCTGGAAAAACAGCGTCACGTCGTGGAAGCAGACACTGGGTACTGCCTATTCGAACTTCCTGGCCGCCAAGAAGGCTCCCGGCGGGGCGCCGACGGTGGTCTATGTGGGCGCCAACGATGGCATGTTGCATGGCTTCGATGCATCGACCGGTGGCTCTGCAGGCAACGAGGTGATGGCCTTCATACCCTCGGCGTCGCTGCAGCACATCGCCGAGCTCGCCAATCCGACCTACGGTCACCGCTACTACGTGGATGGGTCGCTGACCTCGGCCGACGTCTACTACGGAAACGCTTGGCACAGCGTCCTGGTGGGTAGTACCGGGGGCGGCGGCTCTAGCAAGGCGCCTAATGCGGCCAGCATAGGCAACGGTTCCGTGTTCGGCCTCAACGTGGACAGCCCCACCACCTTCGGTGCCTCCAACGTACTGTGGGAGGTATCGGGCCGGAGCGAATCGGACATGGGCTTCGTGCTCGGCAAGCCCGTCGTCGTGCCGGTAACCGGCGCCGCAGTGGGGGCCGCGCCGCGGTTCGTGGCGCTGTTCGGTAATGGTGTTAATTCAACCAGCGGCAAGGCGGTCCTGTTCGCCGTCGATATCCAGACCGGCAAGATACTGAAGCGGCTCAGTTCCAACAGCGCGACCTACACCGGTCGCAATGGACTGATCAACATTGCGCCGGTGGCGTTGAAGAACAGCGACGGCGTGACCGATACGGTGTACGGCGGGGACATGCAGGGCAACCTCTGGAAGTATGATCTGTCTGATCCCAATCCCGAGAACTGGAGCATCGCCCTCAATGGCGTCCCCTTGTTCACGGCCGTGCGCGACAATGCCAGGCAGCCGATCACCGGTGGTATCGAGGTAACCAGTGGACCCGGTGGCGGTGTCAGCCTGTTCTTTGGTACCGGCCAGTACTTCGCCGCGGACGACAATCAGGTCAATTCAGCATCGCCGGTGCAGTCGCTGTATGGCATCTGGGACGACCTGAAGACGTCGGTCAGCGGACGTACGCAGCTGGTCGCGCAGACGATCGGCAGCGCCGCGAACAGCAGCGGTTATGCAATCCGGACGGTCAGCCGCAACAGCGTCAGCTATACCACCAAGCGTGGCTGGTACGTGGACCTGGCGATCGGAAACGCCATCGAAGGCGAGAGATTCGTGGGCAATCCGAATATCCAGAACGGTATCGTGTTCTTCACCACGTACGTGCCGGGGACGTCCATCTGCGGCAGCGGCGGCGGGGTGAACTGGCTCTATGGTTTGAATCTGTTGTCAGGTGCCGGCAATATGTCCGGACTCAGTCCGAACCGCGGCGGCGATTCACTGTGCAGTGGCAATTGTGGTGGCATCGCGCTGACCAAGAATGGCGACCTCAGCAAGGGGCCGCCGGTGCGTGATACCAGCATCTTCGTTCCGCCACCGCCCACGCCGCTGGTGGGTTGCAAGCCGGGCGAACCCGGGTGCAGTGTCGATGAACGCATTGCACGCGAAGCCTGCACCTTCGTATTGCGCGCACCAGGTGCCGATGGCCTGTTCATGCCGCGACCGTGTGGCCGGCAGTCCTGGCGGCAGATCCGTTGATGAGGCAGGTAAGGGTACCCATGAGCACGATTTCCCAGCATAAGCGCAGCAGAGGCTTCACGCTGATCGAGTTGATGATCGTCGTGGCGGTGGTGGCGATCCTGGCCACGATCGCCATGCCGTCCTACCAGGAGCATGTCCGCAAATCGCGGCGTGCCCAAGCCAAAGCGGACCTGGTTGAGTTGGCCCAGCAGCTCGAGCGGCATCACACCGTACAGAATACCTACGCTGGATTGACCTTGCCGTTTACCCAATCGCCCCGTGATGGAACTGCACGTTATACGGTGTCCTACGCGGGTACTCCGGGCGCGTCCACCTTCACGCTTCAGGCAGTACCAGCCGATAGCCAGTCTGCTGACAAGTGCGGAACGCTGACGCTGGACCAGGCGGGTCGAAAGACCCCCGCTGCCGCGACGGTTGCGGACTGCTGGTAATCCGGCATGCAGGGCTTGCCAGCGCGTCACGTTCTTGGCTAGAATGCGCACCCCGCCCGAATAGCTCAGCCGGTTAGAGCACTTGACTGTTAATCAGGGGGTCGTTGGTTCGAGTCCAACTTCGGGCGCCAGATTCAGCAGAAGGCCGCGAGCGATCGCGGCCTTTTTGCTTTTCGGCTAGTTCAGGCAGCCATCGCTCTTGCGAGTAACCCGGCTGCGTACCCGCCCCGGTACGCTGACGACGACTTCGCTATGCAGGCGGTCGCCGATGTAGATGCAGATGGTCTGGGCAACGCCCGCACTGCGTCCGTCAGGACGGAACTGCATGCGCTGTCGCCACAGGCTGGTCCGGGCTTTGACGCTCGATGCAGCGTGCTGTTCCACCAGGAGGACCCCCTTCGGGGCCTTGCCCGGGCGCAGCGGCGTGTGCGGTGCGGGATACACCACCCAGCCCCGGGCCCAGTCGCGGCCGCAGGTGATGCCGTCGCTGCTGGGACAGGCTTCAATGCGCTGGCGGCGGGTGATGGCGGTGCTGCGTACGGTCGACAGCATCGCATGCAGCTGCATGCGCAGACTGTCTGCGCGTAGCCGCGCCAAGGTCCGTTGGAACGAGGGCAGGGCGGTCGCTGCCAGGGTGGCGACCAGCGCCAGCGCCATGCACAATTCAACCAGGCCGTAGCCGCGGGAACAAGGTGCAGGCAGGGTTGGATGTGGCATGCAAAGGTCCTCCGTGCCTGCATGGTCCGCCTTGTCCCGGTACCGGTCCGTCGCCAGAGCCGTCAACAGCAGGTAGCCGATTCCCTCAACCTGCCGTCACCGGCCTGCCCGCTATAATTGTTCCCCCCGGGACCTGGCAGCACCATGAGCGACCGTTTCCAACTCGTATCGCCGTATTCGCCGGCAGGCGACCAGCCCAACGCGATCGAGAAGCTGAGCAGCAACTTCGAAGCCGGCGTGGCCAAGCAGACCCTGCTCGGCGTGACCGGCTCGGGCAAGACCTACACCATCGCCAACGTCATCGACCGCATCCAGAAGCCGACGCTCATCATGGCGCCGAACAAGACGCTGGCTGCGCAGTTGTACGGTGAGTTCAAGGCGTTCTTCCCGCACAACGCGGTCGAGTATTTTGTCAGCTACTACGACTACTACCAGCCGGAAGCCTATGTGCCGTCCTCGGACACCTTCATCGAGAAGGACAGTTCGATCAACGAACACATCGAGCAGATGCGCCTGGCGGCGACCAAGACCCTGCTGTCACGGCCGGATGCGCTGGTGGTGGCCACGGTATCGGCCATCTACGGCCTGGGCGCGCCGGAAGACTACCTATCGCTGCGGCTGATCCTGTCCAAGGGCGAGCGCATCGACCAGCGCGACCTGATCAACCACCTGACCCAGCTGCAGTACACCCGCAACGAATACGAGCTGCATCGCGGCACGTTCCGCGTGCGGGGCGAAGTGATCGACGTGTTCCCCGCCGAATCGGACAGCGAAGCGCTGCGCATCGAGCTGTTCGATGGTGAAGTGGAGAAGATCACCCTGTTCGATCCGCTCACCGGCGAAACGCTGCGCAACATGATGCGCTTCACTGTCTACCCGAAGACCCATTACGCCACCACCCGCGAGCGCGTGCTGGCGGCGGTGGAAACCATCAAGGTGGAGCTGAAGGAGCGGCTGGAGCAGCTGTATGCGGAAAACAAGCTGGTGGAGGCGCAGCGCCTGGCCCAGCGCACCCAGTTCGACATCGAGATGATGGCCGAGGTGGGCTTCTGCAACGGCATCGAGAACTACTCGCGCCACCTGACCGGCAAGCCGGCCGGTTCGCCGCCGCCGACCCTGTTTGATTACCTGCCGCCGGACGCGCTGCTGGTGATCGATGAATCGCACGTCACCATTCCGCAGATCGGCGCGATGTACAAGGGCGACCGTTCGCGCAAGGAAACCCTGGTGGAGTTCGGCTTCCGGCTGCCTTCGGCGCTGGACAACCGGCCGCTGCGTTTCGAGGAATGGGAACAGCGTTGCCCGCGTGCCATCTACGTGTCGGCCACACCGGGTCCGTATGAGTACCGCGAGGCCGGCGAAGACATGGCCGAGCTGGTGGTGCGCCCGACGGGGCTGATCGATCCGGTGGTGGAGATCCGCCCGGTCGGCACCCAGGTTGACGACCTGATGAGCGAGGCCAACGAGCGCATCAAGATGGGCGACCGCGTGCTGGTTACCACCCTGACCAAGCGCATGGCCGAGAACCTGACCGAATATCTGAGTGAACACGGCATCCGCGTGCGCTACCTGCATTCGGACATCGACACGGTAGAGCGCGTGGAGATCATCCGCGACCTGCGCCTGGGCAAGTTCGACGTGCTGGTGGGCATCAACCTGCTGCGCGAAGGCCTGGACATGCCCGAGGTCTCGCTGGTGGCGATCCTGGACGCGGACAAGGAAGGTTTCCTGCGCTCCACCGGTTCGCTGATCCAGACCATCGGCCGTGCAGCGCGTAACGTGCGCGGCAAGGCGATCCTGTATGCGGACCGGATGACGCGGTCGATGCAGGCGGCCATCGATGAGACCGACCGTCGCCGCGCCAAGCAGGTGGAGTACAACGAAGAGCACGGCATCGTGCCCAAGTCGGTCGCCCGCCCGATCGTCGATGTGCTGGAAGGCGCGCGTTCGGAGGCGTACGACCGGGCCTCGCGCAAAGGCAAGGGCAAGGGAAAGATCGGAGCGGTCGAGATCGCCGAAGAGGGTGCCGATTACGCGACGCTGTCGCCGTCCCAGGTCGCCACCCGGCTCAAGTCGCTGGAGCAGCGGATGTACCAGCACGCCAAGGACCTGGAGTTCGAAGAGGCCGGGCGCGTGCGCGACCTGATCAAGCGCCTGAAAGAGGCCAGCCTGGGCTGATTGGGGCATCGGTAGCGCCGAACCTTGCTCGGCGAAATCCCGAAAGCAGCCACAAACGTCGCTTTCGAAGATTTCTTCACAAAAGTGTTGCACAACCCCGGTCTCCTCCGTAATATACGCGGCCTGCCCCGACGCAATCGCAACGCGGCAGGAAACGAAAAACGGGCGGTTAGCTCAGCGGTAGAGCACTACCTTGACATGGTAGGGGTCACAGGTTCGAACCCTGTACCGCCCACCACTTCCAGCGAAGTGGGAACGAAAAAAGCCAGCCATCGCGCTGGTTTTTTTGTGCCCGGAATTCGGGATTCGTGTTCGCTGGGAAGGTCCTGATCCGCATAGGGGTAGCCGCGCCTGGCCCGGTGATGACGTCTGTCCTTGGCGCTGCACGCAGCACTGCAACTGTTCCGTTGCCTGGCAACGCCCGCTGTCGTGAGATCAGGTAGCCGGGACTGCCGGCGTGGGAGAAACCCTATGACCTGTTTCAACAAGACGATGTTGCCGACCCTGCTGGCCGTTGCGTTCTTGGCCGTGACCCACAACGTCAGGGCAGGTAATGAATCGATCACCAGCACGCGGACGATCGTGGTGGACGCGCGATCCGCGGACGGCGCTGCCGCACGAGCCTGGATTGAAAGGAATTCGCCTGACTTCCGTCCACGCCTTGACGCGGAGCAGATGGAAATAAGCAGGACGGTGGTGGTCGGTTCGGATAACGTGCAGCGCACGCCGGGAGACAACCCGCCGATTCCGCTTCCTGCAAGCGGAAAGCCGGGCGAAGTGATCAGCTTCAGCAGCCAGCGCAATGGCGGCCTGGAGTCCTGGACCTACAAATGGCGGGCTGGTTCGAAGGGTGGCGGCAGCTGGAGTCTGATCGGCTACACGTTCAAGTACTTCGATGAGCAGGAGCGCTGATCGCAGCGCGCCTCCGTCAGCCTGCGGTGAACGCCTGCCGCAGGCTGCGCAGTGAATCCTGGCGGCAGCGGGTCGCGCAGTCTTCGCCCATCTTGAATTCCTGCAGGCGCATGCCGACCAGCGCCAGCGACAACGCATAGCCGCTACCGGAACCGTGGCGCGCATGGCTGATCGCATGGCGTGCCAGGGCATCAACATGGTCACGGTCAGGCAGCAGGCCGAGGAACGCGCGTTCGGCGCTGTCCAGGTCCGGCGCGGTCAGCACCACGCGCGGGTCGTTGGCGGAATTGAGCAGGGCGGGCGCGGGGCTGGCCGGGGGGAGGAAAGCGTCCATGGCGTCGTTCGGCTCGGTACAGAAGCGGTACGTGCACGATGCGTCATCAACATTGTCAGAACATTGCGCGGCCCCTGCGCCGCTTATCATCAGCGCTGGTTTCTGCTGCCCACCGGTTTCCCATGCGCATTCTGCTGGTCGAAGACGATCCTGACCTGTCCCGCGCCCTGCAGTCCGGGCTGGAACGCCAGGGCGTGGTCGCCGACGTGGTGGACACGCTCGCTGCGGCCGCCGCCGCGCTGCGCGATCCGGTGCACCAGCTGTTGCTGCTGGACCGCCAGTTGCCCGATGGCGACGGTCTGGCCTTCGTGGCCATCGCCCGTGCGCTGCGGCCCAGCCTGCCGGTCATCATGCTCACTGCCAAGGGCAGCCTGGGTGACAAAGTGGAAGGGCTGGATGTCGGCGCGGATGACTATCTGGTCAAGCCGGTGGCCATCGAAGAATTGATGGCGCGCATCCGCGCTGTGTCGCGCCGCCCGACCGAAATGGTCACCCCGGTGTTGCAGTTGGGTCGGCTGCGTTTCGATTTCGAATCGCTGCAGGCGCAGGTGGACGGCCATGCGCTGCCGCTGCCACGCCGCCAGCTGCTGGTGCTGCAGGCACTTGCCTTGCGCCAAGGCCGCACGGTCACCCGCAGTGGATTGGAAGAAGCGGTGTACGGCTTCGACGACGACATCCAGTCCAATGCCCTGGATGCGCATATTTCAAAGCTGCGCAAAGCGCTGCAGCAGGCCGGCGCAGGCGTGGAAATCCACGTCATCCGCGGGGTCGGTTACCTGTTGACCGAGGCATGAAAATGAACACCGATATCCGATCCATTTCACTCGGCCTGGCCTGGCGCGTCTGCCTGGCCCAGGTGTTCACCGTGTTGATCGCGGTGATGGCGCTGATCCTGACCTGGGGCGACCAGGAATCGGTGCAGATGGACATGTTCACCGCCGATGACGTGGTCGCTGCACTGCACAGCGATGGAACCACCCTTCGGCTGGATCGCGCGCGCTGGGACGTACTCAACGCCCAGGCGGGCGGCAACCTGTGGTTCGTCGCCACCGATGAGCGCGGCAATCGGCTGTCCGAAGGCGCCGTGCCGGATGTCCATCGCGAACTGCTGTCGCGGCTGGAGCGCGTCGGCTACAGCGAACTGGGATCACTGACCCCGCCATACCTGGATGCGGCGCGCATCGTGATCAGCAACGAGAATGGCAGGCGCTTGACCGCGATGGTCGGCGGCCAGCCCAAGCACGGACTGTGGGAAGGCGCGCTGATGGTGCTGCGGCTGATCGGTCCGTGGTTCTTTCTGCCGCTGATCGTAGTGACCCTGCTGGTGATGCCGCTGGTGATCCATCGCGCCATGCGCGGGGTGCGGCAGCTGGCGCGCGAGGCGCGACTGCTGGACATCGGCAAGGCCGGCGCGCGGCTGGATACGCAGCTGGTCAGCAGCGAGATCGCCCCGCTGGTCAGTGCTTTCAACGACGCCATCGGCAAGGTGCAGCAAGGCTACGCCGCGCGCGACAAGTTCCTGGCCGACGCCGCGCACGAGCTGCGGGTGCCGATCGCGGTGGTACAGGCACGGCTGTCGCAGTTGCCGCAGGGCGCCTTGAAGGCGCAGCTGTTGAACGACATCGCGCGGCTGGGCAACGTCGCCGAACACCTGCTGGACCTGCAGCGCCTGGACCGCAGCGTGGAGAAGCTGCAGCCGCTGGACCTGGCCGCATTGGCGCGCACGGCGGCGGCGGAACTGGCACCGCTGGTGATCGGCGCCGGCTACACCTTCGAGGTGGATGCGCCGGACGAGCCGGTGTGGATCGTCGGCGATGGCATCGCCCTGGGGCGCGTCATGGCCAACCTGGTGCACAACGCGATCGTACATGGCGGCGGCCGCGGCACCATCAGCGTGCGGTTGGAAGCCAACGCCACGCTGGAGGTCGCCGACCAGGGCGCCGGTGTCCCGGAAAACGACCGCGAGGCGATCTTTGAACCGTTCCACCGCCTGCGCGCGGCCGGCAGCGGCAGCGGGCTGGGCCTGCACCTGGTTAAGGAGATCATCCAGCACCACGAAGGCGCGGTGAGCGTAGGCGAGGCACCGGGCGGTGGCGCCAGCTTCCGCATCGCATTCAACCGTTCGGTCCGCCGCCCCGGCTGAAACCCGAGCCTGCACTGTGTGGAAAGCTGATGGCAGCCGCTGCGGCAGCAGGCCACGCTGCATGGCATGGGGGGACAGGCCTGCGATCATCTCGTCGTGTCGCCGGGCCTGTGGGGCAAGGCCAGTGCCGCCGCACTGGTGGCCGGTGCCACGGCATGCTGTCAAATGCCGGTACTGCCGCCGGCCGTGGCGGCCTGGCCGGCCCTGTTGCTGGGCATCGTCCTGTGGCTGGCCCAGTGGCGGGGGCGCTGGCTGGGCATGCTGCTGGTGGGCTTCAGCTGGGCGGGGCTGCACGGGCAATGGGCCTTGCAGGCGCAGCTTCCGCCGCAGCATCCACCGGTCGACCAGGTGCTGCGCGGCAGGGTGATCGATCTCCCCGAGCATCGCCCGTCCTACAGTCGTTTCCTGCTGCGTGTCGATGACGACCCGGCACTGCCCGAGGCTCTCCGCGGCCGGCGCGTCCAGGTCTACTGGAGCGCGCCATTCGCACGTGCCGGGTCCGGCAGCGCCGTGCCAGGATCAGGTCCTGGTGGTGTGCGGCACACCGTTGCCGCCGGATCACGCTGGCACCTTCCGCTGCGATTGCGGGCGCCACGCAGCCGGATCAATCCGGGAGGATTCGACGGTGAACGCCACGCGCTGATGCTCGGCATCGCCGCCAGCGGGCAGGTCCGCGCTGGCTCGGTCCCGCACCAGCTGGAAGGCCCTGCCGGGCTGGCGGCCTGGCGCGAACGCATGTCGCAGCGGATCCAGCAGGCGCTGCCCGGCGAAACGTCGCGGTTCCTGCGCGCCCTGGCGCTGGGTGACACGCGCGAGCTCAGCGATGCGGATTGGGAACAGTTGCGTGCACTGGGCCTGACCCACCTCATCGCGATCTCCGGGTTCCATGTCGGCTTGGTCGCCGGCGGCCTTGCGCTGCTGGTCGGCCTGCTGTGGCGCTGTATCGCGATGCTGCCCCGGCACGTGCCACGGCCAACCGCGGCCGCGCTGGCGGCGGCTGCGGGCGCGGTGGGCTACGCGCTGGTGGCCGGACTGGCACTGCCGACCGTGCGCACCGCGCTGATGATCGCGGTGGTGGCGCTGGCGCGCGCCAGCCGCCGGCGCATGCCGTGGGCCCAGTCGCTGGCGTTGGCGGCCTTCGCGACCCTGCTGGTCGCCCCGCTGTCGGTCCTGGCTGCCGGGTTCTGGCTCAGCTTTGGCGGTGTGCTGTGGCTGATGTGGTGCCTGCCCGGTGGACAGCGTGCCGAGCCCGGGCTGGCCGGCCTGCTCAAACCGTTCCTGGCCGCGCAGGGGATCGCCAGCCTGGCGCTGTTGCCGCTCGGCATCAGCCTGTTCGGCCAGGCCTCGCGCATTGGTCCGCTGGTGAACCTGCTGGCGGTGCCGTGGTGGAGCCTGGTGGTGGTGCCGCTGGCGCTGCTCGGCACGGCGCTGGAGGCGCTGCATGCCGGGCTGGGTGCCTGGTGCTGGCGACTTGGCGACGCTGCCTTCGCCGTCAGTTGGACCTGGCTGCAGCCGCTGGCCGCGTGGAGCGGGGCCGTGTGGTGGTTGCCGGAGGCGCCGCGCTGGACGCTGCCGTTGGCCCTGCTGGGGGTGTTCTGGTGGTTGCTGCCGCGCGGCCGTGGCGGCCTGCTCGCGGCACCCTTGTTATGCCTGCCGCTGCTCTGGCCGGATCGGCAACTGCCGCCGCCGGGGGCGGTGGAGGTGCTGGTGCTGGACGTAGGGCAGGGCACTGCGGTGGTGGTGCGGACCGCGTCGCGGCTGCTGCTGTACGACCTCGGGCCCCCCGGCGTCGGCACCGATTCCGGCGAGCGCGTCGTGCTGCCCGCGCTCCGCGCACTGGGTGCCGGCGTGCCTGACCGGGTGCTGCTCAGCCATGGCGATGCCGACCATGCCGGTGGCCTGCCCGGCATCCGCCGTGCCTTTCCGCAGGTGCCGGTGTGGGCGCCGGCAGGGTCGGGAGTCGACGGCGCATCGCCCTGCCATCGCGGCCAGCAGTGGCGATGGGATGGGGTGGATTTCGAGATCCTGCATCCGGCGCAGGGGCACCGGGAGCGCGGCAATGCGTCCAGCTGCGTGTTGCGCATCGCTACCGCGCGCGGGGTGATCCTGCTCGCCGGTGACATCGGCATCGCCGAAGAAGCCCAGCTGCTGCATTCCAGCCGCGCCGCGCTGAAGGCGGACGCGGCGCTGGTCCCGCACCATGGCAGTGCCGGTTCGTCCAGCGCGCCGTGGGTGGACGCGGTGGGGGCGCGGCTGGCACTGGTGTCGGCCGGGCACCGCAACCGCTTCGGCCATCCGCGCGCCGAGGTGGTGCAGCGCTGGGCAGCGTCCGGTGCCGAAGTACTGGGCACCGCCACCTCCGGCGCACTGCACGTGTGGCTGGGCGCGCAGGGGCTGCAGGTGCGCGAACAACGGGTGCATGCGGGTCGCTGGTGGAATGCTGCGGGCCGGGAGCGGGCGGCTGCTATCCTATCGGTGGACAAACAGGCGGCCGCTGGGCCGGAGGGTTGGAAACGTGTGGGAACTGGTCAAGGCCGGCGGTTGGCCGATGGTGCCGCTGCTGCTGCTGGGTGTACTGGCTTTGGCGATCGTCCTGGAGCGTTTCTGGTCCCTGCGCCGCAACGAAGTGCTGCCACCGGGCCTGGGCCAGGATGTGCGCAACTGGGCGGCACGCGGCAAGCTGGATCCGGCCCACCTGGCGACCCTGAGGGCCAATTCGCCGCTGGGCGCGCTGCTGGCGGCGGCGCTGGACGCCCGCAATCGTCCGCGCGACCAGATCCGTGAGCGCATCGAAGACACCGGGCGCTTCATCGTCCATCGCATGGAACGCTTCCTCAATACGCTGGGCACCATCGCTTCGGCCGGTCCATTGCTGGGCCTGCTCGGCACCGTGGTCGGCATGATCCAGATGTTCCTGGGCATCCTGGATCACGGCGTGGGCGATGTGAACCAGCTGGCCGGCGGCATCGGCAAGGCGCTGGTATGCACGGCCACCGGCATGATCGTGGCGATCCCCGCGCTGATGTTCCATCGCTACTTCAAGGGCCGCATCAACGGCTACGTGATCGAGATGGAACAGGAGGCCAGCGCGCTGCTGGATGCGCTGGATGGCCGTCCGGGTGTGATGGCCACCGCGCCGCGCCCGGCCAGCCAGGCTGCCGCCAACCCCGGCACCGCCGCCCCGGCCAAGGCCTGACGGATGCGCATCCGCAACGACCGCGCCGGCGATGAGCCGCATATCGACCTGGTGCCGCTGATCGACGTGATCCTGGTGCTGATCATCTTCTTCGTGGTCACCACCACCTTCGATGCGCGTTCCACCCTGCAGGTGCAGCTGCCGCACGCCAGCCAGCAGGCCAACAGCGAGCCCCCGCGCGCGCTGAGCATCCTGGTCAACGCCGATGGCCGGTACTTCGTCAACGACCAGGAAGTGCTGCGCACCGACGTGGAGTCGGTCAAGCAGACCATTGCCGCGGTCGCCGGTGAGGACCGCACCCAGTCCGTTCTGCTGCGTGCCGATGCGCGTACTCCCTACCAGGCCGTGGTCACCGCACAGGATGCCCTCGGCCAGCTCGGCTTCCGCCGGATTTCCATCGCAACCGCTCCTGAGGTGCGTCAATGAGTTCCAAACACGCGCCCGTCTGGCCGATCTACAAACGCCTGCTTGGCTACACCCGCGCCTACTGGGTGTTCATGGTGGCCGCGGTGGTGGCGATGGCCATCGAAGCCCTGGCCGGCTACTCCTTCACCCGCTTGATGGAACCGCTGGTCAACCGTGGCTTCGTCAACCCGGAGCCGCGCATGGCGGTGATCCTGCCGCTGACCATCCTGGGCCTGTTCCTGATGCGCAGCCTGGCCACGCTGGTCAGTGACTACACCCTGGCCCGCACCGGCCGCAGCGTGGTGCGCGACCTGCGTGAACAGGTGCTGGAGAAATACCTGCACCTGCCGTCGTCGCACTTCGATACCGAAGCCACCCCGGTGATGGTCAGCCGGTTGAACTTCGATACCGAACAGGTCACCCAGGCCAGCGCCGATGCGTTGAAAACGCTGGTCGCCGACACCCTGACCATCATCGCGATGCTTGTGGTGATGCTGCAGATGAGCGTCAAGGTCACCATGGCCATGCTGGTGGTGGTGCCGATGATCGGCTTGATCGTGTCCTACGTGGGCAAGCGCTACCGGCGCATCAGCCGCGGCATCCAGGACGGCATGGGCACCATGGCGGCCACGGCGGAGCAGTCGTTGTCCGCCCAGCAGGAAGTCAAGGTGCACGGCACCCAGCGGCATGAGATCGACCGCTATTCGCGGCTGGCCAACCGCATGCTGGGCCTGAACATGAAAGTAGAGACCACGCGCGCCTTCGCCTCCAGCACGGTGCAGTTCCTGGCTGCGCTGGCGCTGGCGGTGATCGTCTGGGTAGCCACCCGCGAAGCGCTGGTCGGCAAACTCAACGCCGGCCAGTTCATGGGCCTGATGACCTCGATGATGGCGATCATTCCGTCGCTGCGCCGGCTGACCAGCGTGCAGACCTCGATCTCGCGCGGTGTGGCCGCCGCCGAGCGGCTGTTCTCCATCCTGGACATGCCGGTGGAGCGTGACCAGGGCAGCAAGCGCATCGAACGGGCACGCGGTGAACTGGCTTTCGAGCATGTGATGCTGCGTTATCGCGAAGACGCCGGCATCGCGCTGGACGACATCAGCTTCGTTGCACGCCCCGGCACCGTGACCGCCGTGGTGGGGCGCTCGGGCAGTGGCAAGACCAGCCTGATCCGGCTGGTGCCGCGCTTCTATGAGCCCAGTGGCGGCCGCATCACGTTGGATGGCGTGCCACTGGACGATTACCCGCTGGCCGATCTGCGTCGGCAGGTGGCGATGGTGGGGCAGAAAGTGATGCTGTTCGACGATACCATCGGCTCGAACATCGCCTACGGCATGGATGCCAGCCAGGAGCAGATCCGCGCGGCGGCCGAGGCGGCCAACGCCTGGGAGTTCATCGCGCGCCTGCCGCAGCAGCTGGACACCCCGGTCGGCGAGAACGGGGCGCTGCTGTCCGGTGGCCAGCGCCAGCGCCTGGCGATCGCCCGCGCGATCCTGCGTGATGCGCCGATCCTGATCCTGGACGAGGCGACCGCCGCGCTGGACAACGAATCCGAACGGCTGGTGCAGGATGCGTTGCAGCGGCTGATGCCCGAGCGCACCACGCTGGTCATCGCACACCGGCTGTCCACCATCGAGCACGCCGACCAGGTGCTGGTGATGGACCAGGGCCGCATTGTCGAGCGCGGCACGCACCACGAACTGCTGGCCATGGGCGGCCTGTACGAGCACCTGTACAACATGCAGTTCCGCGAAAGGCAGGCCTGATGTCCGGCAAGGGTACCCAGACACCGGCCTACTGGTATGACGGCTCCACGGTGCCGCTCGGGATGCGCCTGCTCAGCCCGCTGTATGCGGCCGTGTCCGGCCTGCGGCGGCGCCTGTACCGGCGCGGCTGGCTGAAGCGGCACGCGTTGCCGGTGCCGGTGATCGTGGTCGGCAACATCACCGCCGGTGGCACCGGCAAGACCCCGCTGACCATCGCGCTGGTGCAGCAGTTGCGCGCAGCGGGCTGGAAACCCGGCGTTGCCAGCCGTGGCTATGGTCGCGAGCAGGCTGAAACTGGCCGCTGGGTGGACGCCGATACGCCGACCGCGCTGGGCGGCGACGAGCCGGTGCTGATTGCCTGGAAAACCGGTGCGCCGGTGCGGGTGGATGCCGATCGGGTAGCCGCCGGCAAGGCGCTGGTCGAAGCTGGCTGCGATGTGATCGTCTGCGATGACGGCCTGCAGCACTACCGCCTGGCGCGCGATATCGAGATTGAAGTCATTGACGCGCAGCGTCGTTACGGCAACGGCCGGCTGCTGCCTGCCGGACCGCTGCGCGAGCCGGTGGCCCGCGCCGGCGAATGCGATTTCCGCGTGGTCAACCAGGGCGCGGCCAGCGCGGAAAACGCGGCGGTGGCGTGTGGGTTCGGGCAATGGCCGATGCGCCTGCGCATCGACAGTGCCCAGCCGCTGGTGGGCGGCCGCCTGCGCGCGCTTTCGCACTTTGCCGGGCAGCGCGTGCACGCCGTGGCCGGTATCGCGCACCCGCAGCGCTTCTTCGACATGCTGCGCGCCGAACGCATCGGCGTGGTCCCGCATGCCTTCGCCGACCACCACGCCTACCAGCCGCAGGACCTGCGTTTTGGCAGCGAGCTGCCGATCCTGATGACCGAAAAGGACGCGGTGAAGTGCCGCGCCTTCGCCAACGACTGGCACTTCGCCATTCCCCTGCAGGCCGATCTGCCCGCCGCGTTCTGGGTGGCATTGACCGACCGCCTTGAGAAGCTGCGCGCGCGCTGAACCGCCTGCGCGCGTGGCCTGTAACCGGAGAACCCCATGACCGAGTTCGTCGTCGCCATTCCTGCCCGCTATGCCGCTTCGCGCCTGCCCGGCAAGCCGTTGCGCCTGCTCGGCGGCGAACCGCTGGTGCTGCACGTGGCGCGGCGCGCGGTGCAGGCGGGCGCGCGCGAAGTGTGGGTGGCCACCGACGATGCGCGCATCGCCGAGGCGCTGGCGGGGTTGGAGGACGTGCAGGTGGCCATGACCGATCCGGCCCATCCCTCCGGCACTGACCGGCTGGCCGAATGTGCCCGCCATGCCGGCTGGGCCGATGACACCGTGGTGGTCAACCTGCAGGGTGACGAACCGTTTGCACCGGCCGCCGGCATCCGTGCGGTGGCCAATGCGCTGGCCAGTGGCCGCGCCCCGATGTCCACGCTGTGCACGCCGGTGGAAGATGCGGCCACGCTGTTCGATCCCAACGTGGTCAAGCTGGTGCGCAACGCGCGCGGTGAGGCCATGTATTTCAGCCGCGCGCCGATCGCCTGGCACCGCGATGGCTTCGCGCGCAGCCGCGAGGTGTTGCCGGAAGGGGTCCAGTGGCTGCGCCACATCGGCATCTACGGCTACCGCGCAGGCTTCCTGCAGCAGTTCGCCGCGATGCCGCCCGGCAGCTTGGAACAGGTGGAAAACCTGGAGCAGCTGCGGGTGCTGGAGGCCGGTTACCCGATCAGCGCGGCGCTGTCGCCGGCGCCGTTCCCGGCCGGCATCGACACCCCCGAAGACCTGGAGCGGGCCGAACAGTTGCTGGCCAGCGGCCACGCCTGAGCGGGCCCGGAAAAAATCCGCGTGGCACAACGATTGCATGACGCGCGGTCCGGCATAATCAGGGTATGAACGCCCAACCCGTCCAGGACCTCCCCGAGTTCGCCACGTGGCTGAACGCCGCGCCCGCCACCCTGAGCGAGCTGCGCGGGCAACCGCTGGCCCTGCTGTTCGTCAATGCGGCGTCGGCATGGTGCGCGCAGCGCCTGGCCGAAGTGGCGAACTGGCAGTCGCGCCATCCCGGCCGGCTGCAGGTGCTGGTGCTGCAGGTGCCGCGTTTCGATTTCGAACGCGACGAAACGGCCAGCCTGAAGCTGCTGCGCCGCCAGGGCCTGCACTCGGTCGCGCTGCTGGACAGCGACTGGGACGGCTGGCGGCGCTTCGGGGTAACGGCCTGGCCGACGATGGTGCTGATGGATGTCTACGGCCGCGAAAGCAGCCGCCTGGTCGGCCTTAGCCAACCGGGCGAGCTGGACCGCGCGCTGAACGAGCTGTGCGGCAACCTGCAGCCGACACCGTTCGAAGCACTGCGCGAGCTGCGCCCCGAGCCACGCCTGCCGCTGTGTTTTCCCACCGGGCTGGCGGTCACCACGGAGCGGTTGTACATCGCCGACAGCGGCCACCACCGCGTGCTGGAATGCACCCACGGCGGGCGCGTGCTGCGCCAGTTCGGGCAGGGCACGCCGGACTTCATGGACGGCGGGGCGCAGGACGCGGCCTTCAACCGGCCGCAGGCGCTGGTGGTGGAACGCGAGTCGCTGTACGTGGCCGACACCGGCAACCATGCCCTGCGTCGCATCAACATCATCACCGGCCAGGTGGACACGCTGTGTGGCAATGGCCGGCCGGGCGAACCGCGCGACGGACAAGTCGACGACCCGCGCAGCGTGGCGCTGAACCACCCAGCAGGGCTGGCCCTGGCCGACAATGAACTGCACATGGCGATGGCCGGTGACAACCGGATCTGGAGCTACCATCTGGGCCAGCGACGGCTTACCCGGCGCGCCGGCAGCGGCGTCATCGACCAGCGCGATGGCAGTGGAAACGTGGCGGCCTTCGCCCAGCCGACCGGACTGGCCGTGGTGCAGCAGGCGCTGTACGTGGCCGATGCGCTGGCCTCTTCGATCCGCTGCGTGCAGCTGCGCGGCGACCTGGTGCAGACGCTGATCGGGCAGGGCGTGTGGAACCACGGCAGCGAAGACGGTCCGCGTGACCGGGCCAGCCTGCAGTTCCCGCAGGCCATCGCGCTCAGCCCGGATGCACCGCTGCTGTGGATTGCCGATGCCGGCAACGGCCGCCTGCGCACGCTGCGCCTGGGCGGCGGCGAACTGGTCACCCAGGCGTTGCCCCGCCGGCTGCACGGGCCGGCCGGCCTGGCGGTCGGATCCGGTGCGGTCTGGATCGCCGAAACCGATGCCCATGCCGTGCTGCGCTTCGACCCCGCCAGTGGCGTGCTGAGCGACGTGCCGATCACCGAATGAACGCTGTACCCGCTTTCGATGGCAAAGCCTTCGCGGCCGCGCTGAGCACCGCGCCTGGTGTGTACCGCATGTACGCCGCCGACGATGTGCTGCTGTACGTGGGCAAGGCGCGCGCACTGCGCAACCGTGTCGGCAGCTATTTCAACGGCAGTCCGAAGAACGCGCGGATCATGTCCATGCTGTCGCAGATCGTGCGCATGGACGTCACCGTGACGCGCTCGGAAAGCGAAGCGCTGCTGCTGGAAAACCAGCTGATCAAATCGCTGTCGCCGCGCTACAACGTGTCCCTGCGCGACGACAAGACCTATCCGCACGTGCTGCTGACCCGCGAGGCGTGGCCGCGCATCGCGCTGCACCGCGGGCCGCGCGCCGTGCCGGGCCGCTACTTCGGGCCGTATCCGGGGGTCACCGCGGTGCGCGAAACGCTGAACCTGATGCACAAGCTGTTCAAGCTGCGCAGCTGCGAGGACAGCGTGTTCAAGAACCGCTCGCGGCCGTGCCTGCAGTATCAGATCGGCCGGTGCAGCGCGCCCTGCGTGGATCTGGTGGCGGCCGAGGATTACGCCGAAGCAGTGCGCCGCGCCTCGATGTTCCTGGAAGGCAAGAGCGATGAGCTGACCCGTGAGCTGGGCGAGCAGATGCAGGCGGCCAGCGAGTCGCTGAAATTCGAGCAGGCCGCGCGGCTGCGCGACCTGGTCAAATCGCTGCGCAGCATGCAGACCCGGCAATACGTGGACGGCCGCGCCGCCGACCTGGACGTGCTGGCGGTGGCCACCCGCGGCGCGCAGGCCTGCGTGATGCTGCTGGCCTTCCGCGACGGCCGCAACATGGGCACGCGCCCGTTCTTCCCGCGCACCAATGGCGAAGACAGCCCGGAAGAAGTGCTGGGCGCGTTCGTGTCGCAGTACTACGTGGAATTCGAGCCGCCGCGCGAGATCCTGCTGGATCGCGAAATCCCGGATGCGACGCTGCTGGAGACCGCGTTTTCCGCGTCTTCCGAACGCCGCGTGCAGTTGAAATGGAACGTGCGTGGCGAACGCGCGGGTTACCTGGAACTGGCCAGCCGCAACGCGCAGCTGACCCTGGCCACCGAACTCAACAGCCGCGATTCCCAGCATGCGCGCAGCGAGGCGGTGCGCGAGATGCTGGGCCTGGCCGAGCCGGTCAAACGGGTGGAATGTTTCGACATCAGCCACACCATGGGCGAGGCCACGGTGGCCTCGTGCGTGGTGTTCGATGCGGCCGGGCCGGTGAAGGCGCAGTATCGCCGCTTCAACATCAGCGGCATCGAACCCGGCGATGACTACGCCGCCATGCGCCAGGCGATCGACCGCCGTTTCCGCCGGGCGGTGGAAGAGCAGGGCGTGCTGCCGGATGTGCTGCTGATCGATGGCGGCGCCGGGCAGCTGGCGCAGGCCCAGGCCGCACTGGCCGATCTGGGCGTGGAAGGCGTGCTGCTGGTGGGCGTTGCCAAGGGCGCCGAACGCCGCGCCGGGCACGAAGCGCTGGTGCTGCCGGACGGACGCGAGCTGCGCCCCGGCGCTGCTTCGCCGGCGCTGCAGTTCATCCAGCAGGTGCGCGACGAGGCGCATCGGTTCGCCATCACCGGGCATCGCGGCCGCCGCCAGAAGGCCCGCATGACCAGCAAGCTGGAAGATATCGCCGGTATCGGGCCGCGCCGCCGCGCCAGCCTGCTCAAGCATTTCGGCGGACTGGTGGGCCTGAAGGCGGCCGGCGAGGCGGAAATCGCCAAGGTGGAAGGCATCAATGCTGCCCTCGCTGCGCGTATCTACGCTAACCTTCATGGACTGCCCGAGCCGAATGCGGCGGGCGAGTAGAGATTACCGATGACGTTGACCCTCCCCACCTGGCTGACCCTGCTGCGGATCCTGATGATCCCGGTGCTGGTGCTGGTGTTCTATCTTCCCTACACGTGGACCAACTTCGCCTCGGCGGCGCTGTTCGGCCTGGCGGCGATCACCGATTGGCTGGATGGCTGGATCGCGCGGCGCTACCAACTGGAATCGGCGTTCGGCGCGTTCCTGGATCCGGTGGCCGACAAACTGATGGTGGCCGTGGCGCTGTTCCTGATCGTGCAGGGCCATCCCACGCCGTGGATGGCGTTCTGGGCGGCGGTGATCGTGGGTCGCGAAATCGCCGTTTCGGCACTGCGCGAATGGATGGCCGAACTGGGCCAGCGGGCGAAAGTGCGCGTGGCGGTCATCGGCAAGGTGAAGACCACCGCGCAGATGGTCGCGCTGCTGTGCCTGCTGTATTCAGTGGCGCCCAACACCCCGGTGGAGGACATCTGGATGGGCCCGCCGGTGTTCCACATGGGTGACTGGACGTTGGCGATCGCCGCAGTGCTGACCCTGTGGTCGGGCCTGCAGTACCTGCACGCGGCGTGGCCGAGCCTGCGCGCCGATGAGCGTGCGGCACGCGAACGCGCGCGCCTGAAGAAGGGCGGCTGAAAGCGGTTGACACCGATGTGAAGACAGGTAAAATGCCGCCTCCCAAGCGGGAATAGCTCAGTTGGTAGAGCGCAACCTTGCCAAGGTTGAGGTCGCGAGTTCGAGTCTCGTTTCCCGCTCCAGAATCTGAAAGGAGGCCGAAAGGCCTCTTTTTTTGTGCCGGCGGAAACAGCTGGCGTCCCTGCCGTCTCTTGACACCGGCGACAGGCCGTGTAGAATGCCGCCTCCCAAGCGGGAATAGCTCAGTTGGTAGAGCGCAACCTTGCCAAGGTTGAGGTCGCGAGTTCGAGTCTCGTTTCCCGCTCCAGGTTTTGAAGAAGAGGCCCGCGAGGTCTCTTTTTTTTGCCTGTATTCGAAGGTGCGCTGCGTGCGTGATTGCTGCGATCGGAGAGCTGAACAGGCTTGACGAGATGAAGGAATTTCGACACAATATCGCTTCTTCGGCGCAGGTCGAAGAGATTGCGGGAATAGCTCAGTTGGTAGAGCGCAACCTTGCCAAGGTTGAGGTCGCGAGTTCGAGTCTCGTTTCCCGCTCCAGTTTTACCGGGCCCCGGAAGGGGCTTTGTTTTTCTCCCGCACCGGCCGTGCGGGGCGATGCTTCCGGAAGGGAGTGGCGCAGCGGAAAAGCAGCGTTTTGAAGCGTGAAAACGCTGGTGTGGTCCCGGGTCTTCCGGTAGCATGTCGGCCTCACGCGGGAATAGCTCAGTTGGTAGAGCGCAACCTTGCCAAGGTTGAGGTCGCGAGTTCGAGTCTCGTTTCCCGCTCCAAATCCCGACAGGCCCCGACAGGGGTTTCGTCTTACCAGGATCGCATTCCTGGTAGCTGTACACCGGCCTGGTGGCAGAGTGGTTATGCAGCGGCCTGCAAAGCCGCGTACGCCGGTTCAATTCCGACCCAGGCCTCCAGTTGAAAAGCCCTGATTTATCAGGGCTTTTTTATATCTGGCGTTTGGTGGGCAGTTACGAAATCCCCTGATTTGGGGTCGAATCGACGCGCCGCCACGCAGTACGCAATCGCGCGCGCTATCCCGCGATCCCCTGGCACTGGAAGGAGGTCGCCCCGGACCACGTGGTGCAGGAGGACTACCAGGATCGCCACCGTCACCGCGCGTGACGGCGACGGCACCAGCAGCTTGACGACAGACGAGGAGTGAAAATGCGTGCTGTCGGACAGCTGGTCTTGCCGATTCCTTACAAGGATGTGCGGGTGCGAAGCGGGCGTGTCCTTGAGGCTGCACAAACCTGAGGTAGTTCGTGAAAGGCCGGGCGAGCCTCCGCCGCACTTCAACCCGATGGCTCGCCACGTTTTCGCTCTAGATGAAGAGAATACGAGCCCGTCCAGCGAAGAAGGGCGCGCCGCTGTAGTCGCTCTCGTGAAGTCGAGCAAAAGTTGGCCGGGAGCATGCAGCAGCCATACAGCCATGGATTTGTGGCGCTCCTTTCAGCATTTATTTTTTACTCGAGTGCACTTGACCTCGACAGGTTGCCGATCGTCCTTGGCTTGTTGAAGCCCGATCATTCCGTCTCGATGCGGGGTATTACAGGCTCAGTCAAGTCAGGCATGCTTGCTCGACATGGCGAGTTTGGTGCAGAGTCCTTGATGAGTCTTTATATCTCAGTGGACTGCTCTCACCAGCTAGTGCTGTAAGTGTCAAGAGATCGATGGGTCAACAACCCTGCATCTGCCGGCGCTGCCGCGTGGCCGCACGAAAATTTTGATCGCCACTTCAATGGAACTGCACAAAGCCCTCGTCGTTTACGTCGCGAAACTACAAATTGGAGCGAACTACGATGGCAGCATTGCTTGCGATGATTCAACTATTGCTTGTGCCTGTACTCCTCGTTCCCGCACTGGCTGTTCGGTTTGCGGGAAAATCGCGGCCCCTCAATATCGTCAACTACGCGCGAGTAAAGGACCCTTCCGCCCTTCACCGCTGGGCTGGGAATCGACTTGCTGTTCTTCCTCTGCTCTTCCTGATATCTGGACTGGTTTCGCTGCAGAAACCAAGTCTATCAGCGGCGCTTTTGACGCTGATGATAGTTACAACGCTGGTTGTTGGCGTATCAATTGCCGTAGGCGCTGAGAAGTTTCAAAGCGCGCCCTGACGTGAAGGCAGGTGCACCGCCGGCCGTTCTCTATTTCGGAACGACATCACCGGTGGCTGCGCCAGGCTATGGCCCTTAGGAAAGAGCCATAACGTCAACGGGCAGGTCATTCTGCGGATGAGGAAGGATGACGATCCCGTCTCCTTTGCGAAGCTTGTTATACCTAACGATGTGGAAACCAGCTCGAATCGGTCGGCTGGCAGTTGATTGACCAGGGTGCGGCCGTCCATGGGCTATTTGCCCATATGCGCGCCAGCGACACAACTTTACACAGCAAGTTTGAAGAGATTCTCGACGACGGTTACGGACCGTTCTGGCGCCCAATGGGCAGTTCATTTCCGAAGACGGGTACGAATATCCGGTGCTGAATGGAAGGATGCTAATCAATGCAGAAAGCCCCCCACTGGCGGGCTTCCTGCTACCTGCCCGAACCCACGCCCATCGCCAGCAGCGCCCGGCTGGTCCGCATGGTGCGGTCGGCCATGCCTTCCGGCGTGGCCTTGCTGGTGCTCGATCCCAGGTTGATCCGTCGGCTTACACCCAGCAGGTCATCGCGGTCGGCCAGTGCATTGAGGCCGGCATCTTGCCACCACGCCGCAGCAGCCAACGCACCCACTTCCGGCGATTCCAGCAGCTCTGGCTGTTCCTCCAGGGGCAGGCCGAGCAGTTCGCCGATGCGGCGATAGTTGTCGCGGCCGGTCAAGGCGATCGGCCCGCGGCCGCGGTAGCGATACCCATCGCCACTGGCCTCGTCGCGGTTGCCATTGCGGTTGGCGTATACGCGGTTGGCCAGCCGTTCCGGCTTACGCACATACTGCGGCTGCTCGGCCTCGGAAAGGCGCCGGCCGAATACTTCACCGATGCGTTTGCGGCTGTACGAAAGATTTTCCTGCAGATGCTGCAGGCTCTGACTTTCATGGCCGATCTGTGCCAGGAAATGCGCGATCCGCCGCGGGGTGATGATGTCGAAACGTTGCATCGCCTCGTTCAGCGGCGCGGTCCAGCGCTGGGCCAGCGCCAGGGGGCACATCAGGATCTGCGAGAGCAGGGCGGCGTTGATCATCAGTCACTCCACGGGCCGGGCATTGGAAGGTGTGCACCAGATGAACGCACCATCGCCCTGCAGTGGTCTGCAATCCAGTAGGGGCCGGCCGCGCGCTGCGCCGCAGGGGGCAGCCAATGCGCGGTCCGCAAACGGCCACGCGCATTACGCCATCGCGCGCGGGCCCCTTATGCGGCTGCTGTCGTCACAGCTGCGACGAATCCACGTAGTGGCGTCCTTCCTGGGTCAGGTCGATGTCGCCGTCTTCGCCCTGCGCGGCAAGTCCCGCTTCAACCGCCCAATTCGCGTCTTCCTGCGCAACCGGGCGGGTGGCCTGTATGTCTTCCAGAATGCGTTGCTGCTGCGCGGTCAACTGCATGCGCGTGTTCTCCGTCTGGCGATTGAAGGTTTCAGCCTACGCAAGCGCGGTGAGGAGCGCGTCGGGACACGTCGCAGGACGCCACACGGACGGGGCGATTGAGGTGAATGATTCAGTGAGGTTCGCGGACTGTGTCTGCTGTGTCATTGACGCGTAGACAAAAGCATGTCTAATTCATAGGCATCGTGTTGCCTCGCTGGATGCCCCCGCATCCCCGCTGCCACCGATTTCGTGGAGGTCGTACATGGATTACGGCAGACAGGACCTGGCCGACCAGGTTCGGGACGAGCTGCAGGACAGCTACCAGCGGCATGGATGCGGCCCGGAGTTCTGGAATACCTACCAGCAGGTGCTGGCGCGGCTGGTACCGGAGGGGCGTGAGCGCACCCAGGTGACCAACGACATGGCGTTGCTGATCGAACAGCTTGGCATCGTCCGGCGCGCCCAGCTGGTGCCGCCGGCGGACCCGCCATCGCGTTGATTCACCCCGCCAGCGCCCCACCCAGCACGATCAGTCCCAGCAGCAGGCTCAGCAGTCCGAGCAACGCAAGCGTCCGCTGTCGTATCCACTGCGGCCGATGTCCGGCCAGTCGCTGCGGGCTGATGTGCTGGATGAGTCCGGGGCCCAGCCCTGCCGCCCGCTGCGATTGCTCACAGGCCACCGCGCAGGCACCGCAGTCCAGGCAATCGGCCTGCGGGCCATCGCGCACGTCCAGCGTCATCGGGCAGGCCTGCACGCAGCGTCGGCAGTCGGTGCAGTCGCCCAGCCGATCATCGGCGAAACGGGGCATCGGTCCGGCCAGTTGCGGATGGGCCCAGCGGAATACGTAATCCTGGGCGGTGCCGGGATCGAGCAGGCCGCGTCCGCGCTGGGCGACGCTGCCACCTCCCGGCCGCCTTGGCCCGCGCGGCTCGCCACGAGGCGCCAGGTACAGCATGCGCGGCGTATGCCCATCGCGCAGCAGCGGCTGCAGACGCGCGAAGGGACACAGCAAGCGGCAGACATGCCGGCGCAGGAAACCAGCGTTTCCCCAGGTCGCCACGGTGTAGAAGACGATCCAGAACGATTCGAAGCCGTCCAGCCGCAGGGCAACGGCGCGGGCCAGCAGCGACTGGATGGGAGTGAACAGGCCGACGAAGCTCAACGCAGTCCACAGCGCGATGCCGATCCAGAGCGCATGGCGCGCGACCGGCTCTGCAGGGGACTTTCCAAGCAGGCGCCGCGTGCCGTGCTCCACCCAGGCGAACAGCGTGCTCCACACGGTCTGCGGACAGGCGTGCCCACACCACAGGCGGCCGGCCAGGTGCGTGCACAAGGCCAGCGTCACCGCCAGCACCGCCAGCGCCCCCAGCAACAGGCCGGCCTGGCTGGGCCACAGGGTCAGTCCGAACACATCGAAGCGGCGCTCCACCACGTCCAGCAGCACCGCCTGGCGGCCGTCCCAACGCAGCCACGGAAGGGCGTGGAAGCCGATCAGCAGTACGACCCGCAGGGCCGTTCGGGTCCATGACGGCAGCGTGGGCGGATTCATCCCAGCGGCACCTCGTCGTCGTCCCCACCCTGCGCCGATGCCGGCCGCAGCAGGTACCAGGTGGTGGCGCTGGACAGGCTGGTGATCCCCCAGAACATGAAGAACCCGAGTGTGTAGCCCAGCCCGCGGCTGATGCCGTGGCCGGGGAAGCTGATATCGCGCAGGCGCAGCGGATCGACGAAGGCGAAGAACACCGCGCACGCCAGCGCCGCGGTGATGAAGCCTGGCCAGAGGATCGCGCCCAGCGCGGGCAAGCGTCGCCCCGGGGGCGAACGGGCGTCGGTGGGGCACTGTCGGGGCATGGGTCACATTCCGGCAGGAGGGCGGTGGGGGCCGGCAGGAGCAGGGAGCGTCCCACCGGCAGCGGCCACTGTAGAAACCGCCCAGGCCGGCGTCCTTGATCCTGATCAAGCGGGCGTTGTGGAGCCCGGTGCGATCATGGGCCATCAGATCCGCGCCGATTCCATGGACACCCTGCCACTGCCGCTTCCCGTAGCCTCCCCCGACCTGTGCACCGAAGCGGAAGTGACCCGTCTGGTGCATGACTTCTATGCGCGCGTACGCGACGAACCCCGGCTGGGTCCGGTATTCACCGCGCACGTGCAGGACTGGCCGACCCACCTGGCCCAGCTGGTCGATTTCTGGTCGGCCCTGCTGCGCGGCACCCGGCGCTTCCAGGGCTCGCCGATGTCCAAGCACATGGCCATCGATGACATGGACCGCGATCTGTTCGACCGCTGGCTGATGCTGTTCCGGATGACCTCGGCGGAAAGTGGCAACCCGGACATGCAGCGGCTGGCCGATGACATCGCCGCGCGTATCGCCGATACGTTCTGGAAGCGCTACCGGATGCTGCGCCTGCCATCGATCGGCCTGCCGATCCTCGGCTGATCGGCCTGGATTGATCTGGGTCAAGGCGTCTGCGCGCGGGCGCAGGCACGCTGCAGGCATGGACACGTACTCACCTGTTGAAGGCGGCCTGGCCTGGTGTTTCGACGCAGCGACCCTGCGCCGGCACGACAAACCGGGGCCGCGCTACACCTCCTACCCGACCGCGCCGCATTTCCATGAGGCATTCGGTGAGACCGACTTCACCGCCGCCTTGGCACGCAGCAACGGGCAGGCACGCGCGTTGTCGCTGTACGTGCATGTCCCGTTCTGCAGCAGCCCGTGCTTCTACTGTGGCTGCAACCGGATCATCAGCCGCGACCGCAGCCGTGGCCACGCTTACGTGGCGCGGGTGCTGGCCGAGGCGGACCTGATCGCCTCGCACATCGAACCGTCCCGCGAGGTGATCCAGCTGCACCTGGGCGGCGGAACGCCCAATTTTCTCACCCGTGAGGCGATGACCGAACTGCTGCAGGGCCTGCGCAGGCGCTTCCGATTCAGTACCTCCGCGGCGCGCGATTTCTCCATCGAACTCGATCCGCGCTTCATCGACCGCGACGACGTGGCCCTGTTGGCCGAACTGGGATTCAACCGGGCCAGCCTGGGTGTGCAGGATTTCGATCCGGCGGTACAGGCATCGATCAACCGCCTGCAGGGGGTGGAGCAGACGCTGGATATCCTGCAGGCCTGCCGCGACCATGGCATGCGCTCGGTCAACGTGGACCTGATCTACGGCCTGCCAGGACAGAACGAACAGGGCTTCGGGCGCACGCTGGAGCAGGTGCTGGCGCTGCGCCCGGATCGGTTGGCAGTGTATGGCTATGCGCACCTGCCACAGCTGTTCCGCGCGCAGCGGCAGATCGACGAATCGCGGCTGCCGGCGCCGGAGCAGAAGCTGGCGCTGCTGGGGCTGGCGGTGGAGCGGCTGCTGCAGGCCGGCTACCAGTACATCGGCATGGACCATTTCGCGCTGCCGGAAGAAGACCTGTCGCGTGCCCAGCGCGCCGGCCAGCTGCACCGCAACTTCATGGGGTACACCACCCATGCCGATACCGATCTGCTGGGCCTGGGGGTGAGCGCCATCAGCACGGTGGCCAGCACCTACAGCCAGAACCCGCGTGATCTGCCGGCGTGGGAGGCGGCGGTGGATGCCGGGCATCTGCCGGTGTGGCGCGGCGTACAGCTCGACCAGGGCGACCTGCTGCGCGCGGAGATCATCCAGCAGCTGATGTGCCACGGCCGCGTCGATGCGGCGGCCGTGTGTGCCGCGCGCGGTATCGTCTTCGAAGCGTACTTCGCCGATGCGCTGATGCAGCTGCAGGCGCTGCAGGCCGACGGACTGGCCGAGCTGGACCAGGGAGTGGTGCGTGCCACCGAAGCGGGGCGCCCGCTGCTTCGCCTGCTGGCGATGTGCTTTGACCGCTACCTGTCGCGGCCGGGACAGCCGGCGCGTTACTCGCGTGCCCTGTGAGGCATCGGGGCGTGCTGGCAAGCGGATCTGGTGCCCGGAGCCGGGATCGAACCGGCAAGACCTTGCGGTCGGCGGATTTTAAGTCCGCTGCGTCTACCAGTTTCGCCATCCGGGCCGCGCGGCATAGGGTGCACCACGGGGCGCGAATTTGGAATGGCGGCGCGCATGCGAGGAACCGTGACCAGATGCGCGGTATGGGCCGCTCAGCTGTCAACAATGCGTTGTTCATGCCATATTCGGCTTTGTCAGGGGCCAGGGAGTGACCATGTCGTTGCACGCGATTGCCTACGTCAGCCAGGCCCGTCCGGAGCTGGCACCGCAGGAGCTGGATGCGCTGCTGGCCGATGCGACGGCGTTCAACCGGATGGCAGGTGTCACCGGCGTGCTGATGTTCGATGGCGAACGCTTCCTGCAATACCTGGAAGGCCCCCGTGATGGCCTGGATTCCGTCTACGGCAGGGTACTCAACGCCAGTCGCCACCATGGCGTACGGCAACTGGCCGCGGCAGTGGTGGGCACGCGCCGGTTCCCGCACTGGACCATGGCCAACCGGCGGATCGATCCGTCGACGATGAGCCATATCATCGACGCACCCTGGACGGGCATCAGTGCCGACCGGCCCACGGCCGAGCAGGGGCTGGCGCTGCTGCTGCGCAGCTGGACCGGCGGCGATGGCGAGCTGGAGCCTGCGGCGGTCAGCCTGGGCTCCTGATCACGGGCGTGGTCAGCGCCGGGCATGGCGGTTACCCTTGTGCCTCTTTGAGTTGGAGGCGGGTGCGCAATGGAACGATCGAGCCGCATCGCGCAGCAGGAAGGCTTCGCATGAGCGTCCCGGTTTCGGCGGCTGCGTCGCCGCGTCCTGCGATCATCGGCCTGGGATATGTCGGCCTGCCGCTGGCGGTCGCCTTCGGGCGGTTGTTCCCCACCCTGGGCTTCGACATCGATGCCGCGCGTGTTGCCGAACTGCAGCAGGGCCATGACCACACCCTGGAACTGGAAGACGGCGAGCTGGCGGGCGCATCGCTGCTGCGCTGTAGCGCCGATGCGGCCGAACTGGCGGACTGCAACGTCTACATCATCACCGTGCCCACGCCGATAGACGCACATGAGCAGCCCGATCTGGGGCCGCTGCGCTCGGCCAGTGAACGCGTGGCCAGCGTGCTGAAGGCCGGCGACCTGGTGGTGTATGAGTCCACCGTGTACCCCGGCACCACCGAGGAAGTCTGCATTCCCCTGCTGGAAGCGGGTTCGGGATTGCGCTTCAACCAGGACTTCTACTGCGGCTACAGCCCCGAACGGGTCAGCCCGGGCGACCGCAAGCGCCGGCTCGCTGACATCCGCAAGATCACCTCCGGTTCCACGCCGGAGGTCGCCGCGATCGTGGACGCGCTGTACCGCCGCATCATCACTGCCGGCACGTTCCCCGCACCGTCGATGCGCGTGGCCGAGGCCGCCAAGGTGGTGGAAAACATCCAGCGCGACGTCAACATCGCGTTGGTCAACGAACTGGCGCTGATCTTCGACAAGCTCGGCATCGATACCCAGGACGTGCTCGACGCGGCCGGCAGCAAGTGGAATTTCCTGCCATTCCGGCCGGGACTGGTGGGGGGCCATTGCATCGGCGTGGATCCGTATTACCTGCTGCACAAATCCGAGAGCGTGGGCTACCACCCTGACCTCATCCATACCGCGCGCCAGGTCAACAACCGGGTCGGCGCGCACGTGGCCGAGCGCGTTTTGTCGCTGCTGGCCGAACGCGGTCGCACCCCCGCCCAGGTCCGCATCCTGGTGCTCGGCGTGACCTTCAAGGAAGACTGCCCGGACCTGCGCAACAGCCGTGCGCTGGAACTGGCCGAACAGCTCCAGGCCAGTGGCGCGCGGGTGGACGTGCATGATCCGTGGGTGGGGCCGGCGGCATTGGCGGACACCGCGGTGCAGTGGGTGGCCCGTCCAGAACCCGGCGCCTACGATGCAGTGGTGCTGGCGGTGGCGCATGCCGCGTTCCTGGACATGGATGCGGCGCAGATCGCCGGCCTGCAGGCGCCGGGCGGCATCGTCTACGACGTCAAGTCGGCGTGGCCGCGGGCTTCGGTGGACGGCCGCCTGTAAGCGGCTGGCGCGGCGTCGACGCCGGCGCGGGTAGACTGGCTGCAGCCATCCCGAAAGGAACGCCATGCATCGCTACCTGGCCTACGTGCTCGCCATCGTCCTGTTTCCGGTCTGCCTGTGGCTGGCCACCTACTGGGTCGCCTGGTACTGGGGGGTCGGGCTGACGGCGGCACTGGTGGTGCTGGGCACCTGGGACCTGCTGCAGGCGCGCAGCACGCTGCGACGCAACTATCCGGTGCTCGCCCATTTCCGTTACGGTCTGGAATCGATCGGCCCGGAGATCCGCCAGTATTTCGTGCAGAGCGACCTGGAAGACGTGCCGTTCTCGCGCCAGCAGCGCGCGCTGATCTACCAGCGTGCCAAGAACGAGATGGACGTGGTGCCGTTCGGCACGCTGCGCAGTACCTACGCGGTGGACTACGAGTGGATCAACCACTCGCTGGCGCCCACCAGCATCGGCCACAGTGATTTCCGCGTGCTGATCGGACCCAACTGCGCCAAGCCCTATTCGGCCAGCGTGTTCAACATTTCCGCGATGAGCTTCGGCTCGTTGTCGGCCAATGCCATCCGCGCCCTCAACGAAGGTGCGCGCCGCGGCGGCTTCCACCACGACACCGGCGAAGGCTCGATATCGTCCTACCACCGCGAGAAGGGCGGCGACCTGGTGTGGGAAATCGGCTCGGGCTACTTCGGCTGTCGCGATGGCGATGGTAACTTCAGCGAAGAGCGCTTCGTCGCCAATGCGACCACCGATCAGGTCAAGATGATCGAGATCAAGCTTTCCCAAGGCGCCAAGCCGGGCCACGGGGGGGTGTTGCCGGCGGCCAAGGTAAGCGCGGAGATCTCCGAGACCCGCGGCGTGCCGATGGGCGTGGACTGCGTGTCGCCCTCGCGGCACTCCGCGTTCTCCACGCCGATCGAACTGCTGCAGTTCGTCGCCCGCCTGCGCGAACTGTCCGGCGGCAAGCCGGTCGGCTTCAAGCTGGCGATCGGCCATCCGTGGGAGTGGTTCGGCATCGCCAAGGCGATGAGCGAGACCGGCCTGTTGCCGGACTTCATCGTCGTCGATGGCGCCGAGGGCGGTACCGGCGCGGCGCCTGCCGAGTTCGTCGACCATGTCGGCGTGCCGATGCACGAAGCGCTGCTGCTGGTGCACAACACGCTGGTCGGCCTGGACCTGCGCGATCGCATCCGGCTGGGCGCGGCGGGCAAGATCACCAGCGCCTTCGACATCGCGCGCATCATCGCGTTGGGTGCGGACTGGTGCAATGCCGGGCGTGGTTTCATGTTCGCGCTGGGCTGCATCCAGTCGCTCAGCTGCCACAGCGACAAGTGTCCTACCGGTATCGCCACCCAGGATCCATCGCGCTGGCGCAGCCTGGACCCGACCGACAAGGCCGAACGCGTGCACAACTACCATCGGCATACCCTGCATGCGTTGAAGGAGCTGCTGTGCGCGGCCGGATTGAATGATCCGGCCGAGCTGGGGCCGGAACACATCCTGCGCCGGGTATCGCCGGTGGAGATCCGCTCGCTGGCCTCGCTGTACCGCTACCTGGCGCCGGGCGAGCTGCTGCGCCAGGTGCCGGACCATGCCGTATTCCACGATTACTGGGCCGATGCGCGCAGTGATTCGTTCCAGCCACCGGCACGGATCCAGGCGCTGCGAGCGAGCAAATCGCGGTGAGCGGGGAGGCGTTGCCGCGCTTCCGTGGCGGGCGCGCCGACGATGCGCCGGCGTTGTCGGATCTGCGCACGCGTTGCGTTCGTGAGTTGTGCCGAAGCCACTATCCGGCCGAGGTGATCGCACGCTGGTCGGCTTCGCCGCCGCCACCGCGTTATGCAGGGCTGATCGCGGAAGGGGGCTGCGTGGTGGCCCACGACGCGAAGGGACAGGTGCTCGGCTACGGGATTCTGGTGTTGCAGGAGAACGAAGTCGATGCGCTGTTCGTCGCCCCGGAGCAGGCCGGGAAGGGGCTGGGCCAGGCCTTGCTGCAACGGCTGCTGGCGCTGGCTGATCCGCAGCGCGACGTGCTGCTGTCGGCCTCGCTCAACGCGGTCGCGTTTTACCAGCGTGCCGGCTTCCTGGATGAAGGGGAGCAGGCGTACCCGCACCCCAGTGGCATCACGCTTGCAGCCAGGCGGATGCGCCGACCGGCGATGTCAGCGCGTCGCTAGCCAGTGGATCGCGCCGTCGGCTGCCCGTTTGGCGCTGGCATAGCAGGCGGTCAGCAGGTAGCCCCCGGTGGGGGCTTCCCAGTCCAGCATCTCGCCTGCGCAGAACACGCCCGGCAGTGCCTTCAGCATCAGTCCCGCATCCAGCGACGGCAGGGTCACGCCGCCGGCGGTGCTGATCGCCTCGGCCATCGGCCGCGGTCGCTGCAGGTGGATGGGCAGGCGCTTGAGCGTGGCGGCAACGGCGGCGATGTCCTGCCCGGCGTCCTTGCCCAGCACCTCGAACAGCAGCGATGCCTTCACCGCATCGACCCCGGTCTGCCGACGCAGGTGCTCGCCGAAGCTGCGGCCTTTGCGCGGGCGTGCCAGGTCGGTAGCCAGGCGGTCCTGCTCGCGTCCCGGCACCAGGTCCAGCCACAGGGTTGCGCTGCCGTTACGGTTGATCGTCTCGCGCAGGTCGGCCGATAGGGCGTAGACCAGGCTGCCCTCGATGCCGTATTCGCTCACCACGCATTCGCCTTGATGATGCCGCGGCGCGCCGTGCAGGTCGATCCAATGGGCCACCACGGATTTCAGCGGCGTGCCGGCGTGGCGCTGCACGAACCACGGGGTCCATGGCACATCGAAGCCACAGTTGGCCGGTTGCAGCGGCGCCAGGGTGACCCCACGCGACTGCAGCAGCGGCACCCAGGCCCCATCGGAGCCCAGCTGCGGCCAGCTGCCGCCGCCGAGCGCGAGCAGCGTGGCAGCGGCGTGCACCCGGTGCTCGCCGTTTTCGGTGGCGAAGCGCAGCGCGCCGTCGGCGTCCCACCCGTGCCAGCGATGCTGCACGTGGAATCGGACGCCTTGTTCCTTCAGCCGGCGTACCCAGCCGCGCAGCAACGGGGCGGCCTTGCGGTCCACCGGGAACACGCGCCCGGAACTGCCGACATAGGTCTCTACGCCAAGGCCGGCCGCCCAGCGGCGCAGCGAGTCGGCATCGAAGGCGTCCAGCCATCCGGCGACCGCATCGGCCTGTTCGCGGTAGCGGCTGTCGAACAGCGGACGCGCATCGGAATGGGTCAGGTTCAACCCGCCCTTGCCGGCGATCAGGAACTTCCGCCCGGGCGAGCCCTTGGCTTCGTACAGATCCACTGACAGTCCGGCAGCACACAGGTGCTCGGCGGCGAACAGGCCTGCCGGGCCGCCGCCAATCACCGCAACGCGCGCGGGCGGGGCGGATTCAGCGGGGCTGGACATCAAGCAGCTCGACGTCGAACACCAGCGAAGAGCCTGCGGGAATCGGCCCCACGCTGCGCTGTCCGTAGCCCATCTCCGGGGTGATCATCAGGGTGCGCTTGCCGCCTACCTTCATGCCGGCCACGCCTTCATCCCAACCCCGGATGACCTGGCCACCGCCGAGATCGAACGAGAACGGTTCGCCGCGGGTCACCGAGCTGTCGAAGGTCTTGCCATGCTTGTTTTCGGCGCGCTCGTCGTAGATCCAGCCGGTGTAGTGCACCGTGACCTTGCTGCCCGGCGTGGCGACCGCGCCGGTACCGGGCTGGGTATCGATGGTTTCAAAGGCGGCGATGGTGCCACCCGGCGGCGGGCCGGCCGGCGCGCACGCAGCAAGGGCCAGGGAAAGCAGCAGGGGAGCGAGCAGGCGGCGCATGGGCGGCATCCAAATCGAAGGGATGCAAGGGTAGCGCATCGCGCCGGAACGGAGGCCGCGCCGAGGCCGTCACTATCGCTCGCCGGAGGCGCCCGGTGCGCCGCCGCGCCGGCCCGGCACCACGACGTGGCCCAGGGTGACCAGGTGGAAACGTTCAAAACGCGGCACAACCGCATTGACCAGCGTGATGCCGTTGTCGAAGGTGTGGATCACGTTGTACCCGGCAATCAGCCCGTCTGCTTTCAGGGCCTGACCGAGTTGCTGCACCTGTGCCTCCACCGGCCCTGCCGGTCGGTCTTCCAACTGGACAACAATGTTCGGCTGGCTCGCCAGACGGTCTTCGATATCCATGCGCGCGCTGGGCTGCAGCCGCGGCCATTGCTGCAGCAACTGCACGGGATGGACGGAGGCCGCGCAACCGGCGCGTGCCGGGGCGGCATCGCTGGCAAGCGCCAGATGCGACTGCAGCAGCTCGTGCAGGGCCCGGCGTGCGGCGTGCGCAGGATTGAGCGAAGCGCCAGCGCCGTACGGGCGTGCGTGGTCATAGCAGAGGTGCGCGACGGCAAGGCAGCTGGTGATGCCTGGCGTGCTGGAAATGTCGAGCAGGCAGATGTCGGCATCCACGCACTGGCTGACCTGGCGATACAGATCGGCGACATCAGCGGGCAGGCCTGCAGGACTGACCACGCGCAGCGCGTCGTTGCCGGCGTGGAAGAAGTGGGCGAGCAGGAACATCGAGATGGCATCACGCTCGGCGCATTCGTTCAGTGCGTGCAGCAGCGCTTCGTCCAGACTGCCACCGATCGCCGTGCCGCTGTTGCTGGCATAGCGGCGCAGGGGAGCGTAGTCAAACGTGTCCGCGGCCAGTGGTGCATCGGCATAGGTGGGTGCGGAGAGCGCAACCGGATAGTGGAAGTCCGTCGCGCCGACCAGGCCGGTGTAGCAGCGCGTGGCGATCGTTTCCTCGATCTGGTCGAACAGCAGCGCGCCGGGCAGGAAGCCGGTGAGATCAGGACCGAGCAGCGCGATCAGGTCCTCCACCGGGCGCACCTCAGCCCCGTGCGCGGCGCGGCGATCCATCAACAGGTGCTCCATGGCCTCATACAGCGAGCCGACCGCTGCCGCCTCACGCGCGCCTTTCCCCCATCCGCCGGTCAACAGCACCCCATCGGCGTCGTGAAGTTCGGTCAACGCAGCGCACGGCGACTGCCCGGTAAAGCTGGTGACGGGCCGTAAATCGAGACTGTCGAACGCTGCCTGGATGCGCTGGGCAGCATCGGACAGGCTGAAATGTCGTTCCTCGGGAATGCTTGTGTTCATGGTCTGCACGCGTCCGCAGGAGGGGGCTGGTGGCGATACCGCTTGCGAACCGGCACCGCGCCTGCGGTCCAGTCCGGTGTCGATGTGACTGCGGGTGCGAAGGCTGCAGCCCGAAAGCGGGAGGGCTGCAGCGCTTTCACTCAGCCCGGGGTCAACCCAGCAGCGCGATTTCCTGCGCATTGAGCTGCAGGTCGGCGACCTGGATGGCGCCGGTGATCAGGAACGGAATATTGAAGATGCCCATGGTGTTTCCTTTGAAAGGATCGCCGCCGTTTGCGGCAAGGCAAGGGTCTCAACCCGGCAGCTGCACAGGCATCATCCGCTGCAGCGCAACGGCGTAGGAGTAGTCCGTGGCCTTATGATGGGCGCCATGTCGAAACTCCTGCTCAACCTGCGCCATGTCGGCGATGACGAATACCACGATGTCTGCACCTTGCTGGACCAGCATCGCATTGCCTGGTATCGCACTGAACCGAGCCCGTGGGGCATCTCCAACGGGGGCCTGTGGATCCGCGAGGACGAAGACCATCCACGTGCCCGCGAGCTGATGGGCGCCTACCAGGCGCAGCGCAGCGTGCGCATGCGCGCCGAGCGCGAGCAGGCCCTGCAGGACGGCAGCGCGGAAACCTTCGGCAGCCTGCTGCGGCGTCGGCCGGGGTTTGTCGTGCTGGTGCTGCTGGGCATGGGAGTGGCGGCCGCGCTGGTGCTGCTTCCATTCATCCTGCTGCGCGGCTGAGCGGGCGCGCAGCGGGTAAAATGGGCGGATGATCGCCAATACCGCTGCCTACCACTTCGTCTCCGTTGAAAACCCCCGGCAACTGGCCGACCAGCTGCTGGCGCGCGCCGAGGCCGCAGGGCTGCGGGGGAGCATCCTGGTGGCCGGCGAGGGGCTGAACCTGTTCCTGGCCGGGGCGCCGGCGGGAATCGACGGTTTCTATTCGGCCCTGCAGGCTGATGAGCGTTTCACCGGAATGCGGGTCAAGACCAGCTTCAGCGAGCACCAGCGGTTCGCCCGCCTGAAAGTGAAGGTGAAGGACGAGATCATCAGTTTCCGCCGCGATGATGGCCAGCCGCTGGAGTACCCGCGCGCCCCGGCGATCGACCCGGCCACCGTGCAACGCTGGTTGCGGCAGGGGCACGATGATGCCGGCAAGCCGGTGGTGATGCTGGATACGCGCAATCTGCAAGAGGTCGAATTCGGGACGTTCCAGGATGCCCTGGTGCTGCCGATCGAAAAGTTCACCGACCTTCCCGCTGCGCTGGCACCGCACCGCGACGCGTTGAAGGACAGCACCGTGGTCAGCTTCTGCACCGGCGGCATCCGCTGTGAGAAGGCCGCGCTGTGGATGCGCAACGACGGCATGGACAATGTGCTGCAGCTGGATGGGGGCATCCTGGGCTATTTCGAGGAAGTGGGCGGCGAAGGCTACGAAGGCCGCTGCTTCGTGTTCGACGAGCGGGTGGCGTTGGATGCACAACTGCGGCCCATGGTGGACCAGCCGCTGCCGGAGCCCAGGCCCAGCGCGTTCTGACTCTGCGCGGTAGCTCCGAGCCATGCTCGGCGTCTAGCGATGGGGCAACGTGGGATCCGAAGCAGGGGCCGCCGAGCATGGCCCGGCGCTACCGGGTTCACGGCATTGAGGGCCACGGGAATCAGCGTCCCGCCATCGGCACTGGCAAGCGTGTCCGGCCATCCCCATACCGTGGACATCTCCTCATGGAATGCCTGCCTGATGATTCCCTTGTCGATCCTCGACCTGGCCCCGGTCTGCGAGGGCAGTGACACCACCGCCGCCTTCGCCAACATGCTTGAACTGGCCCAACAGGCCGATGCGCTGGGCTACCGCCGCTTCTGGCTGGCCGAGCACCACAACATGCCGGGCATCGCCAGCGCCGCCACTGCGGTGCTGATCGGCCATGTCGCCGGTGGCACCCAGCGCATCCGGGTCGGGGCTGGCGGCATCATGCTGCCCAACCACGCCCCGCTGCAGGCCGCCGAACAGTTCGGCACGCTGGCCTCCTTGTATCCGGATCGCATCGACCTGGGGCTGGGCCGCGCGCCCGGTACCGACCAGCCCACCGCGCGCGCGCTGCGCCGTTACTTCGACAGCGCCGACCAGTTCCCGCAGGATGTCCGCGAGCTGCTGCATTACTTCGAACCGGCACAGCCCGGGCAGGCCGTGCAGGCAGTGCCGGGGGCTGGCCTGCGGGTGCCGGTGTGGATACTGGGCTCCAGCCTGTTCGGCGCGCGCCTGGCCGCCTCGCTGGGCCTGCCGTACGCCTTCGCTTCCCACTTCGCCCCCGATTCGATGGACGAGGCGCTGGCGGTCTACCGCCGTGATTTCCGTGAGTCGGCCACGCTCAAGCGGCCGCATGCGATGTTGGCCCTGAACGTGGTGGCCAGCGAAAGCGAAGCCGAATCGCGGCGGCTGTTCACCAGCCAGCAGCAGAGCTTCGTCAACCTGCGACGCGGCAATCCCGGCCGGATCCCGCCGCCGGTGGACGACATCGATACGTTCTGGCAGCCGCATGAAAAGGTAGGCGTGGAGCGTGCGCTGGCCTGCACCGTGCTGGGCGACGCGCAGCAGGTGGGCGAGGGCATCGCCGCCTTCGTCGATCGCCACCAGCCTGACGAACTGCTGCTGACCGCGAACATCTACGACCATCGCGCGCGCCTGCGTTCGTTCGAACTGGCCATGCAGGCCTGGCACGCGCGCCACGCTGCCTGAATGCCGCGCGTACGCCACCACGCGCGCTGAACATCCACCTCACGCGGCGTTGCACGGCGCTCGCGTGAGATGGAGCTCTACCAAGGAGCAACTCATGAACGCAGATCGCCAGAAGCACATCACCCAGCTCGCCGCCCTGATCAAGGATGTCGAGGTGGCGATGTTCACCACCACCGGCGTCGATGGCCGCCTGTACAGCCGCCCGCTGGGCACCCAGGAAGTGGAATTCGACGGCGACCTGTGGTTCGCCACCTCGGCCGACAGCCCGAAGGTGGCCGAGATCGCACTCAATCCGCGGGTCAACGTGGCCTATGCGTCGCCTTCCAAGAACAGCTACGTGTCCGTCGCAGGCACCGCGCGGATCGTCGACGACCGGGCGAAGATCGATGAATTGTGGTCACCGGCGATGAAGCTGTTCTTCCCGGAGGGCAAGGATGATCCGAATCTGCGGCTGATCCACGTCCAGGCCGAATCGGCAGAATACTGGGATGGCCCGGGCACGCTGCTGGGCAAGGCGCTGAGCTTCGTGCTGTCGGCGGTGCAGGATGAGCCGAGCCGGCTGGGCGACAACGGTTTCGTCGACCTGCGTTGATCCCGGGTCATGTCGAGCAAGCTCGATACTACGGTCTGTAGTGTCGAGCTTGCTCGACACCGCAGCCGGTCAGAACCAGCGCTGCAACAGTTCCGCTACGTACTCGACCAGCTGCCCGGAGCTGAAACCGAAGAACACCACCGCGACCACCGCAGCGATCCAGTTCACCAGCATCAGCACCCCGTCGCGTTCCAGCAGGGCCAGTGAGAACAGCAGCAGCTGGAAGCCGAACAGGTAGTTGGTGAAGGGAATCGGCAACGACAGCAGCACCCCCAGCAGCACCAGCAGCAGGCCACTGAAGGCATGCGCGGCGACAGGCTGCAGCAACTGCGGGCGGCGCGGCTTGAGCAGGCGGTCGAGCCGGCGCAGCGCGCCATCGATACGGTCCAGGAACCTGTGCATCGTGCCGCGCTTGGGTCCACGGCGGGCGATGAAACCCGGCACCCACGGCTTGCGCAGCCCGCACATCATCTGCGCGCCGATCAGGATGACCAGCGGACCGCTGAGGGCCCCACCCACGCCCGGAATCGGGATGAACGAGGGCAGGATGGCGATGAACAGGAACACGCCGAACGCACTCTGCTGGAGGTTCTGCAGGATCTGCCCGAGCTTCATGTGCTGGGCCGGGTCGCCGAACTCGAACATCGCCAACAGCGTGCGGATGCCTTCGTTGCGGTAAGTCGACCCGCTGTCTGCGGGGCACGCCTCGTCTGGCGGCAGGCCGGGATCAGGCGGTGAGTTCATCGGCCTGCTCGTCGGAAAGCGTGCGCAGCAGCAGTTTGTCCACCCGCGCACCGTCCAGGTCGATCACCTCGATGCGCCAACCGGCCCAGTCAAAGTATTCGCCCACGTGCGGAATGCGGCCGAAGAAGTGGATGCACATGCCGGCCAGCGTGTAGTAATCGCCGTCCTCGGCATCGGGCAGGTCATTGGTGCCCAGCAGCTCGCGCAGGTCTTCGATCGGCAGCGAGCCGTCCACCAGCAGCGAGCCGTCTTCGCGGGTCACCACCAGCGCGTCTTCGTCTGCGTTTTCGGTGGCCTGCAGACGGCCGACCACCGCGCCCATCAGGTCGCTGATGGTGACCAGCCCCTGGATTTCGCCGTACTCGTCCACCACCAGTGCGACCGACTGCTGTTCCTCGCGGAAGATCTCCAGCAGCTTCATCGCATGGGTGCTTTCAGAGACGTACAGCACCTCGCGCAGGTTCTGGAACAAGGCGTGGTCACCGCGCGCCATGCGCGTGGCCAGGCTCTTCATTTCAAGGATGCCGACCACGTCCGAGTCATTGTCCCGGTACACCGGATACCGCGAGAACTCGTTCTCGCTCATGATCTCCAGATTCTTCTCCAGCGCGCCCTGGGTGTCCAGCCAGGCAATGCGGTTGCGCGGGGTCATCAGGCTGTCGGCGGTGCGGTCGCCCAGCCGCATCACGCGGTTCATCATGTCGCGCTCGTGCGCGTCGATCACGCCGGCCTCGTGGCTTTCGGCCACCAGCATGCGGATCTCTTCCTCGGTGACGCTGGCCGCTTCATCCTTGCCCAGCCCGATCACCCGCAGCACCAGGCGGGTGCTGTGGGACAGCAGCCAGACGGCCGGGAAGGCGATCCGCGAAAGCCAGCCCATCGGCCAGGCAACCAGGCCGGCGATATCTTCCGAGCGGGTGATGGCAAGACGCTTGGGCACCAGCTCGCCGAAGATCAGCGTCAGGAAGGTGATCAAGGCCACCGCCAGTGCCTTGCCGACCTGGTTGGCGTAGGCGAAGCCGGGGAACAGGTCGTGCAGCCAGGCAGCGATGGCCAGCCCGATCGCCTCGCCACCGAACACACCGGTCAGGATGCCGATCAGGGTGATGCCGATCTGCACCGTGGACAGGAAGCTTTCCGGCTTTTCGGACAGTTCCAGTGCGCGTTCGGCGCGCTTGCTGGTGGCGGCCATCTGCTTGAGCCGGCTCTTGCGCGAGGTCATGACCGACATCTCGGACATGGCGAAGAAGCCGTTGAGCAGGATCAGGGCCAGGACAATAATCAGTTCAAACACGGGCATCGTCCCCGGTTGGTGGCAGGGAAGAAGGGTGTCTGCGATGGCGGCAGGCGCTGGGGACCGGGGTCGGGCGCGGCGGCGGGGGGTAAGGGTCGTCGTCCATAGGTGTGCGCCCGTAGGCGCGCTGGCATCTTAGCAAACAGAGGGCGGCGGGCGGCAAGTGCCCGTTCAGGTTGGGGGCAGATTCCGTCAGAAACGTCCGGGAGTACCCGCAACGGTCATCTAGCCGTCATAATTCCATCTGGTGCCGTCCTTCCCGTGACGGCGAACAGGTTTCTCAATGTTCTCTCTGCAGACCATTTTCGGCTCCGGCAAACAGTTCTACACCCTGCTTGATGAGGCCGCCGTCGCGGCCAGCGACAGCGCACGCGCCCTGCACGCGATGATGCGCGAGTCCGACCGCCAGCCTGCGCTGGATGCCTTCAAGCTTGCCCGTCTGCGTGAACGCGCCGCGTCGGACAAGATCAGCCAGGCGCTGGTGGACAGTTTCATGACCCCGATCGAGCGCGAGGACATCGAAGCGCTCGGCTCGGCGCTGTACAAGATTCCCAAGCAGGTCGAAAAGTTCGCTGACCGCTATTCGCTGGCCGTAGCCCACCTGGAGCACATCGACTTCGCCCCGCGCGCGGCGATGTTGGAACAGGCCGCTGCTGTGGTGGTGGAAATGGTGGCCGACCTTCGCCACATGAACCTGGACCGGATGACCGCGCTCAACGAAAAGCTGCGTGCGCTGGAAAACGAGGCCGACCGGCTGATGCTGGAGCTGTACCGCGACATCTACTCCGGTCGCCTGGACCACCTGCAGATGTTCCTGCTGAAGGAATTCTTCGAGATCCTGGAAAAGGCCATCGACCGCTGCCGCGAGGCGGGCGTGGTGGCGTACCAGATCGTCTTGAAGAACAGCTGACGGGCCGCACGGATGCTGACCCTTGTCCTGGTGGTGATTTTCGCCGCGCTCGTCTTCGAGTTCATCAACGGCTTCCACGATACCGCCAACTCCATCGCCACCGTGGTCGCCACCAAGGTGCTGTCGCCGGGTTGGGCGGTCATGCTGGCGGCCTTCATGAACCTCATCGGCGCATTGACCGGCACCGCCGTCGCGCTGACCATCGCCTCCGGCCTTCTCAACACCAACGTGGTCGACGTGACCCCGCAGGTGATCCTGTGCGCGCTGCTGGGCGGCATCATCTGGAACCTGATCACCTGGTGGAAGGGGCTGCCGTCCTCTTCCTCGCACGCGTTGATCGGTGGCCTGTGCGGTGCCGGCCTGGCCGCTGCCCACAACAACTGGGATGCGTTGATCTGGTCCGAGCGGCTGGGCAGCTGGGCGCAGAACAAAGGCCTGCTGTGGAAGGTGTTCGTGCCGATGATCACCTCGCCGGTGGCCGGCTTCCTGCTCGGCATCGTGGTGATGCTGCTGCTGTGGGCGATGATCGCCGGCCTGGCCAAGGTGGGCGGGGCGATCGGCCGGCTTGCCCGCCCGCGCTTCGTCAACATGTTCTTCGGCAAGGCGCAGATCGTTTCGGCCGCCTACATGGGCTTCGCGCACGGGCACAACGATGCGCAGAAGACGATGGGCATCATCGCCATGACGCTGATCGGCGCCGAGGCCACCGGTGCACTGGACAACCTGCCTTCGTTCCTGGCCTTCATGCATCCCGACGCGAGTGCTGGTGACGGCATCGCGATGTGGATCGTGCTGACCTGCGCGGTGGTGATGGCGGCCGGTACGGCGTCCGGTGGCTGGAAGATCATCAAGACGCTCGGCCACAAGATGGTCAAGCTTCACCCGATCCATGGCTTCGCTGCGGAAACCAGTTCGGCCACGGTGCTGACCGTGGCGGCGCACTTCGGCATGCCGGTGTCGACCACGCACAGCATCTCCACCGCGATCATGGGCGTTGGCTTTGCCAAGAACCCGCGTTCGCTGCGGTTGGGCGTGATCGAGCGCATCGTATGGGCCTGGATCCTGACCATCCCGGCGGCCGGTGGCTGTGCCTACCTGATCCTCAAGCTGTTCGAGATGGTGGGCTGGGCCTGACCGCCCGACGCCGCGCATCGGCATAAACAAACGCCGGCCCTTGGGGCCGGCGTTTTTTGTTGGTCAGGCTTCAAGCGACGCCAGGTCGCCCGCGCCGAGTGGACAACGCCGAGTCAATGAGGTTGGGGCCGTCGCCACGGCCCCGTGCAATGACGCGCCCGGGTCAGGCTTCCAGCGACGCCAGGTCGCCCTTGGTCTCCAACCAACCCTTCCGATCCGATGCACGCTTCTTCGCCAGCAGCATGTCCATCAGCGAATGGGTCTGCTCGCCATCGTCGATGGTCAGCTGGACCAGCCGGCGCGTATCGGGATGGATGGTCGATTCGCGCAGCTGCGGCGGGTTCATCTCGCCCAGGCCCTTGAAGCGGGTCACGCTGATCGCGCCCTTGATCTTCTCGCGCTCGATCTTGTCCAGCATGGTGCGCTTTTCTTCTTCATCCAGCGCGTAGAACACCTGCTTGCCCACGTCGATGCGGAACAGCGGCGGCATCGCCACGAACACGTGGCCGGCATCGACCAGCGCCGGGAAATGCTTCAGGAACAGCGCGGTGAGCAGGGTGGCGATGTGCAGGCCGTCGGAGTCGGCGTCGGCCAGGATGACGACCTTGCCGTAGCGCAGGCCACTGATGTCTTCCTTGCCCGGATCGCAACCGATGGCGATGGCCAGGTTGTGCACTTCCTCGGAGGCCAGCACGCTGTTGGAGGAGACCTCCCAGGTGTTCAGGATCTTGCCGCGCAGCGGCATGATGGCCTGGAAATCCTTGTCGCGGGCCTGCTTGGCGCTGCCGCCGGCCGAGTCACCTTCCACCAGGAACAGCTCGGTGCGGGACAGGTCCTGGCTGATGCAGTCGGCCAGCTTGCCGGGCAGGGCAGGGCCTTGGGTGACCTTCTTGCGCACCACCAGCTTTTCGGTCTTCAGGCGCGCGCTGGCGCGTTCGATGGCCAGCTGGGCGATGCGCTCGCCGATCTCCACGTTCTGGTTCAGCAGCAGGCTGAAGGCATCATGGGCGGCGCCTTCGACGAAGCCGGCGGCCTGGCGCGAGGACAGGCGTTCCTTGGTCTGGCCACTGAACTGCGGGTCGGTCATCTTGATCGACAGCACGAAGGCGACCCGGTCCCAGACATCTTCCGGCGCCAGCTTGACGCCGCGTGGCAGCAGGTTGCGGAAGTCGCAGAACTCGCGCAGCGCCTCGGTCAGGCCGGTACGCAGGCCGTTGACGTGGGTGCCGTGCTGGGCGGTGGGGATCAGGTTGACGTAGCTTTCCTGCACCAGCTCGCCTTCGGGCATCCAGGCCACGGCCCAGTCGGCGATCTCGTTTTCCTTCTTGACGTGGCCGACGAACAGATTGCCCGGCAGCATCTCGCGTTCGCCGAGTTCCAGCTTCAAGTAGTCGCGCAGGCCGTCTTCGTAATGCCAGGTGTCCACTTCGCCGGTGGCTTCATCGGTCAGCTTGACCGTCAGCCCGGGGCACAGCACCGCCTTGGCGCGCAGCAGGTGCTTGAGCGCGCGCACCGCGAACTTGGGCGTATCGAAGTACTTCGGATCCGGCCAGAAGCGCAGCCGGGTGCCGGTGTTCTTCTTGCCCACGCTGCCGACCACTTCCAGCGGCGAGGCGAGGTCGCCATTGCGGAAGGTGATGCGGTGTTCGGCGCCTTCGCGCTTGATGTGCAGTTCCACCAGGGTGGACAGCGCGTTGACCACGCTCACGCCCACGCCATGCAGGCCGCCGGAGAAGGTGTAGTTGTTGTTGTTGAACTTGCCGCCCGCGTGCAGGCGGGTCAGGATCAGTTCCACGCCGGGGATCTTTTCTTCCGGGTGGATGTCCACCGGCATGCCACGGCCGTCATCGCTGACTTCCACGCTGCCGTCCTTGTACAGGGTGATCTCGATGGAGCGCGCGTGGCCGGCCAGCGCTTCGTCCACCGAGTTGTCGATCACTTCCTGCGCCAAGTGGTTCGGGCGGGTGGTGTCGGTGTACATGCCGGGGCGGCGCTTGACCGGGTCAAGGCCGGACAGGACTTCGATATCGGCGGCGTTATAGCGGGTGTTCATCTATGTTCAAAGCGTTGGAGCGACGCGCAAGTGTGCGGTCTGGGCAGGGATTTTGCACGCCTGCGGTTCATCTGCCGGGCCATCGGCGGCGCTAAAATGGCCACAGCTGGGAAACCGACCCCAGCGCCCCCATGTTCAGGGTCGTTACCGCGAGGAGGACTCCATGAAGAAGCTGCTCACTATCGCCATCGTTGCCGCTGCCGTGGTCGCCGTGCCGCTGGCGCTGGCCCAGAACGCCGGCCAGTCGACGCCGCAGCAGGGCGACCAGGCCAATCCGGCGCAGGCCGAAGCCGATGCCAAGGCCAAGCGCCGCGCGCAGGCCAACGCCGAGCTGAAGGCCAACGGCCAGCAGGCGCCGCAGCGCGAGGAAGAAGAGGAAGAAGCCCGCAAGAAGCGCTGATCTGCCGCGCTTGCGTGCCCGGGCCCCGGTTCTGCCGGGGCCTTCTTTTTGCCCGATTGTCGGCTGCCCCTTGGGCTTGGGGCCTTCAATCTGTAAACTATCGCTTTCCGGGAGTAGTGCGTGTCCACCATCAGCGATTGGACTGGCAAGGCCATGCGTGGCAGCCAGCAAGGCTGGGCGCAGGTGACGGTCTCCACGACCGGCACGGCCAAGCTGACCTCGCTCGCTGGCCACCGCCTCACCTCCCTCCTCGCCGCCTCGGCGAGTCGCCAACCCCCCTTTCTGCCTACCCCCCGCCCGTTGGGCCGGAGGGGCGTGGCCGTTCCTCAATTCAATACAGGATGCTTGCAGCCATGACTCCCTTGATTTTCGTAACCGGCGGCGTGGTGTCCTCGCTCGGCAAAGGCATTGCCGCCGCGTCACTGGCCGCAATCCTCGAAGCCCGTGGCCTGAAGGTCACGATGATGAAGCTCGACCCGTACATCAACGTCGACCCGGGCACCATGAGCCCGTTCCAGCACGGCGAGGTGTACGTCACCGATGACGGCGCCGAGACCGACCTGGACCTGGGCCACTACGAGCGTTTCGTGCGCACCCGCCTGAGCCGCAAGAATTCGGTCACCACCGGGCGCATCTACGAGAACGTGATCCGCAAGGAGCGCCGCGGCGACTACCTCGGCGCCACCGTGCAGGTGATTCCGCATATCACCGATGAGATCCGCCGCTGCATCGACGAAGCCACCGAAGGCTTCGACGTGGCGCTGGTGGAAATCGGCGGTACCGTCGGCGACATCGAGTCGCTGCCGTTCCTGGAAGCGATCCGCCAGGTGCGTACCGAGCGCGGCCCTGAGAAGGCGTTGTTCATGCATCTCACCCTGGTGCCGTACATCAGCGCCGCCGGCGAGCTGAAGACCAAGCCGACCCAGCATTCGGTCAAGGAACTGCGCTCGATCGGCATCCAGCCGGACGTGCTGCTGTGCCGTTCCGAGCAGGCGGTGCCGGACTCGGAGCGTCGCAAGATCGCCCAGTTCACCAATGTCTCCGAGCGCGCGGTGATCAGCGTGCCGGACGTGGACGTGCTGTACAGCATCCCGATGGGCCTGCACGCGCAGGGCCTGGATGACATCGTGGTGAATCAGTTCAAGCTGGCCGACAAGGCCGGCCCGGTCGACCTGTCGATGTGGGAAGACGCGGTGGACGCCACGCTCAACCCGCTCGATGCGGTGACCATCGCGGTGGTCGGCAAGTACGTGGACCACCAGGATGCGTACAAGTCGGTGGGCGAGGCGCTCAAGCATGGCGGCCTGCGCCAGCGCACCAGGGTCACCCTGAAGTGGCTGGAAGCGCAGGAGCTGGAAGGCAGCGACATGTCCGCGCTGGCCGATGTCGATGGCATCCTGGTGCCCGGTGGCTTCGGTGATCGCGGCTTCGAAGGCAAGGTGCTGACCTCGCAGTACGCCCGCGAGCACAAGGTGCCGTACTTCGGCATCTGCTACGGCATGCAGGCCGCGGTAGTGGATTACGCCCGCCACGTGGTCGGCCTGGAAGGCGCCAACAGCACCGAGAACGACCGCCAGTCGCCGGATCCGGTGATCGGCCTGATCACCGAATGGCGCACCGCCACCGGCGACGTGGAGAAGCGTGACGACAAGAGCGACCTTGGCGGCACCATGCGCCTGGGCCTGCAGGAGCAGCGCCTGAAGCCGGGCACGCTGGCCCGCGAGCTGTACGGCAAGGACGTGGTCGAAGAGCGCCACCGCCACCGTTACGAGTTCAACAACCGCTACCGCACCCAGCTGGAAGATGCCGGCCTGGTGATCGCCGGCAAGTCGATGGATGACACCCTGGTGGAAGTGGTCGAACTGCCGCGCAGCGCGCACCCGTGGTTCCTGGCCTGCCAGGCACACCCGGAGTTCCTGTCCACCCCGCGTGCCGGCCACCCGTTGTTCATCGGCTTCATCCGTGCCGCGCGCGAGCGCAAGGCGGCGGGCCAGCCGCTGGCCGACGCCGTTGCCTGACTTGCAGTGGGGGCGTGCAGCCCCCATGTTCCGCGCTTGAACCCCTGATGCCTGCCGGCCCGCGCCGGCGCCGCGCCACAACAAGGAAACGCCATGAAACTGTGTGGATTCGAGGTCGGGCTGGACCAGCCCCTGTTCCTGATCGCCGGCCCCTGCGTGATCGAGTCGATGCAGCTGCAGCTCGACGTCGCCGGCCGCCTGAAGGAAATCACCGGCCGGCTCGGGGTGAATTTCATCTTCAAGTCCAGCTTCGACAAGGCCAACCGCACCTCCGGTACCGCCTTCCGTGGCCCGGGCATGGAAGAAGGCCTGAAGGTACTGGCCGAAGTGAAGAAGCAGATCGGCGTGCCGGTGCTGACCGACGTGCATGAGTACACCCCGATGGACGAAGTGGCCTCGGTGGTCGATGTGCTGCAGACGCCTGCGTTCCTGGTCCGGCAGACCGATTTCATCACCAAGGTCTGTGCCGCCGGCAAGCCGGTGAACATCAAGAAGGGCCAGTTCCTGTCCCCATGGGACATGAAGCCGGTGGTGGAGAAGGCCAAGGCGACCGGCAACGAGCAGATCATGGTCTGCGAGCGCGGCGCCAGCTTCGGCTACAACAACCTGGTCAGCGACATGCGCTCGCTGTCGGTGATGCGCGATACCGGCTGCCCGGTGGTGTTCGATGCCACCCATTCGGTGCAGCTGCCGGGCGGGCAGGGCACCAGCTCCGGTGGCCAGCGCGAATTCGTGCCGGTGCTGTCGCGTGCTGCGGTCGCGGTCGGTGTGTCCGGCCTGTTTGCCGAAACCCATCCCGACCCGTCCAAGGCGCTGTCCGATGGCCCCAATGCCTGGCCGCTGGATCGGATGGAAGAACTGCTGGAGACCCTGATGGAGCTCGATGCGGTGACCAAGAAGCACGGCTTCTCCCGCTTCGCATGAGTCTCGACCCGTGGGCGGCGCTGGATGCGCGCCGCCAGCGGCGGCAGTGGCGCCACTGGCCATGGGGCTGGACGGCGCTTGGCCTGTCTCTGGCGGCATGGGCCAGCGTGTTCATGCTGGCCTTCCTGGTGCTCGCCAGTGTCGGCATGCCCGGCGATGGCGACCATGCCCTGCGGGCGACCCGCATTCCCCTGCTGATCACCCTGTCCATCGGCGTGCTGGTGACCATCGGCTGCCTGGTGGCCAGCGTGCTGTCGCTGCGGCTGCCGCAACGGCCGGCCGCAGGCATCGCAGCGCTCGCGCTGCTGGCCCTGCTGGTGGCCTGCCTGCTGTTGCCGCGCCTGTTCTAGTCGCACCGCTGCAGGCGTGGCGGCACGAGATTCAGCAACCGATTTGGCAATGGGCGGCCGTGCGGGGATAATCACGCGGCATTCGTTTTTGTCGCCTTCCTCTACAGACAGGTAACCGGCCAGCCCATGAGTACGATCCGCAGCATCCACGCCCGTGAAATCCTCGACAGCCGTGGCAACCCCACGCTGGAAGCCGACGTCATCCTGGAGGACGGTTCGTTCGGTCGCGCCGCAGTCCCCTCCGGCGCCTCGACCGGCACCAAGGAAGCGGTGGAACTGCGTGACGGCGACAAGACCCGTTACCTCGGCAAGGGCGTGCGCAAGGCCGTGGAGAACATCAACGGCGCCATTGCCGGCGCACTGGCCGGCTTCGATGCCGCCGACCAGGAAGGCCTTGACCGCCGCCTGATCGACCTCGATGGCACCGAGAACAAGGGCCGCCTGGGCGCCAACGCGCTGCTGGGTGTTTCGATGGCCGCCGCGCATGCCGCCGCCGCATCGAACAAGCAGGCGCTGTGGCAGTACCTGGCTGGCAAGACCGGTGTTTCACCGTCGCTGCCGGTGCCGATGATGAACATCATCAACGGTGGCGCGCATGCGGACAACAACGTGGACTTCCAGGAGTTCATGGTGCTGCCGGTGGGCTTCAGCTCGTTCTCCGAAAGCCTGCGCGCCGGTACCGAAATCTTCCATTCGCTGAAGTCGGTGCTGAAGGGCCATGGCCTGAGCACCGCCGTGGGCGACGAAGGCGGCTTCGCCCCGGACTTCCGCAGCAACGTCGAAGCGCTCGACACCATCCTGGAAGCGATCGGCAAGGCCGGTTACACCGCCGGTGACGACGTGCTGCTGGGCCTGGACGTGGCCTCCAGCGAGTTCTACGAGAACGGCAAGTACAACCTGGTCGGCGAGAACAAACGCCTGACCTCCGAGCAGTTCGTCGACTTCCTCGCTGACTGGTCGAACCAGTACCCGATCATCACCATCGAAGACGGCCTGGCCGAGAACGACTGGGCCGGCTGGAAGCTGCTGACCGACCGCATCGGCAAGAAGGTGCAGCTGGTCGGCGACGATCTGTTCGTCACCAACCCGAAGATTTTCAAGGAAGGCATCGATTCGGGCACCGCCAACGCGATCCTGATCAAGGTCAATCAGATCGGCACCCTGAGCGAAACGCTGGAAGCGATCGCCATGGCCGACCGCGCCGGTTACGCGGCCATCGTGTCGCACCGTTCGGGCGAGACCGAAGACACCACCATCGCCGATATCGCCGTTGCCACCACGGCAACCCAGATCAAGACCGGTTCGCTGTGCCGCAGTGATCGCGTGGCCAAGTACAACCAGCTGCTGCGCATCGAAGAAGCGCTGGGTGCCGGCGCACGTTACGCCGGTCGTGATGCCTTCGTCTCGTTGAAGCGCTGATCCCATGCGCAACTGGCGGTGGGCGCTGTTGGCCTTGGCCCTGCTGCTGGCATGGTTGCAGTACCGTTTCTGGTTCGGCCCGGGCAATTCAGGCGAAGTGATGACCTTGGAAGCCCAGGTCGAGCACCAGAACCGTGACAACGATGGCCTGCAGCAGCGCAATGATGCGCTGGCTGCCGAAGTGCAGGATCTGAAGGAAGGACAGGCGGCCATCGAAGAGCGCGCGCGCAGCGAACTGGGCATGATCAAGCCCGGCGAGAAGTTCTACCGCGTGGTCGAAGATGCGCCGGTGGCCCCGGTGCGTGCCCCTGTGGCCGCGCCGACGCCAGCCGATCACCCGGCCGACGTGCCATGAGCGCGGCGATCTGGGTGATCGTGCCCGCCGCCGGTCGTGGCAGTCGTTTCGGCGCCCCGGTGCCGAAGCAGTACCTGCAGGCAGGCGGCCGGACCCTGTTGGCCCACACCCTGGATGCCCTGCTGGTGCACCCTGCGGTGGCCGGTGCGATGGTGGTGATCAGTGCCGACGATGCGGATTGGCCGGGCTGGACCGAATGGTCCGGCAAGCCCGTCCTGACCTGCCACGGCGGCGAGACGCGGGCGGCGTCGGTGCTGGCCGGGCTGCTCGCGTTGCCCGACAGCGTGCGCGCCGATGAGTTCGTGCTGGTGCATGACGCGGCGCGGCCCAACCTGGCGCTGGCCGATCTCAGCCGGCTGCTGGAAGTGGGGCGCGCTGATCCGGTGGGTGCGATCCTGGCCGCCCCGGTGCGCGACACGTTGAAACGCGCCGGCGACGATGGCGGCATCGACGGTACCGAGCCGCGCGCGCGGCTGTGGCGGGCACTGACCCCGCAGTTGTTCCGTCGCCACCAGCTGGCGCGGGCACTGACCGAGGCGGCTGCCGCCGGTATCGAGGTCACCGACGATGCCATGGCCATGGAATGCCAAGGCCAGCGTCCGGTGCTTGTGGAAGGCAGCGAGGACAACTTCAAGGTCACCACGCCCGCGGACCTGGATCGCTTCGAATTCGTACTTTCCCGTCGCGCCGAATGACCGGCGCGCGCGCTGCATAGCAAAGGCTGTTCCGATGACCACGCTTCCTTTCCCGCCTGTCCGCATCGGCCAGGGTTACGACGTCCATGCCTTCGGCCCGGGCGACCACATCATGTTGGGGGGAGTGCGCGTCGCGCATACCGCCGGCGTGCTGGCGCACAGCGACGGCGATGTGGTCCTGCATGCGCTGTGCGATGCCATGCTCGGCGCGCTGGCGCTGGGCGATATCGGCCAGCATTTCCCGCCCAGCGATGACCGCTGGAAGGATGCCGACAGCAGCGATTTCCTTGTCCACTGCGACGTGTTGCTGCGCTCGCGTGGCTGGCAGGTCGGCAACACCGACATCACCGTGATCTGCGAACGTCCCAAGATCGGGCCGCATGCCGCAGCCATGCGCGAGCGCATCGCCGAGCTGCTGCAGCTGCCGCTCGATGCGGTCAGCATCAAGGCGACCACGTCGGAGAAGCTGGGCTTCACCGGTCGCGAGGAAGGCATTGCCGCGCAGGCCATCGTGCTGCTGGTGGCGGCATGATGCCGTTGCCGCTGGCCTTTGGTGAGCCACTGTTCGCACGTGCGCTGATCCGCAGCACGCCTGATGATTTCCAGGTCGATGAACTGCCGTCCTTCGAACCCACCGGCGAAGGCGAACACCTGCTGCTGGAGATCCGCAAGCGCGGCGCCAATACGGTGCACGTGGCCAAGCTGCTGGCGCAGTGGGCCGGCCTGCCGGAGATGGCGGTGAGCTTCGCCGGCATGAAGGATCGGCACGCGGTCACCACCCAGCGCTTCAGCGTGCACCTGCCCAAGCGCGTGGCGCCGGACCTGGCCCTGCTGGCCAGCGACGAAGTGGAGGTGGTGTCCTCGACCTGGCACAACCGCAAGCTGCAGCGCGGGGCGCTGGCCGGCAACCGCTTCAAGCTGGTGCTGCGCGAAGTGGACGGTGATGCCGCAGCGATCGACGCACGCCTGCAGCAGATCGCCGAACGCGGCATTCCCAACTGGTTCGGTGAGCAGCGCTTCGGCCGCGACGGTGGCAACGTGCCAGCCGCGCTGGCGATGTTCGGCGGCCGCCGCATGCGCAAGGACCAGCGCTCGCTGCTGCTGTCGGCCGCCCGTTCGGCCCTGTTCAACCGCGTGCTTGCCGCGCGCGTGGAGCAGGGCAGCTGGGACCAGCCGATCGATGGCGAGGTGTGGATGCTGGATGGCAGCCGCAGCGTGTTCGGTCCGGAGCCGTGGAGCGAGGTGCTGGCTGAACGCCTGGCCCGTTTCGACATCCATCCCAGCGGCCCGTTGTGGGGTGTCGGCGACCTGCGCAGCAGCGATGCCGCGCGTGCACTGGAGCTGGCCGCGATCGACGATGAGCAGTCACAGGCGCTGCGTGCCGGGCTGGAAGCCGAAGGCCTGAAGCACGAGCGCCGTTCACTGCGCCTGCGTCCGGCGCTGCTGCAGCACCAATGGCTGCAGGATGGCGTGCTGGAACTGTCCTTCGCGCTGCCGCCGGGCTGCTACGCAACCGCCGTGCTGCACGAACTCGGGCCGGTCACGTAAAAAAAAGGGGACGGAGGGGATTAAGTCGTTTTCGACCGCTTTTGCCGGCCGAAAACGACTTAATCCCCTCCGTCCCCTTTTTCAACGGGCCAGCAGCACCAGTACCGCGCCGGTGCCGCCCTGCGCGGCGGGCGCGGAGTGGAACGCCAGCACGTCGTTGCGCAGGCGCAGGTGGCGGTCGACCAGGTTCTTCAGCACCGGCGCACCGCCATCGGACTGCAGGCCCTTGCCGTGGATGATCCGCACGCAGCCATGTTCGTGGTCGTGCGCCTCCAGCAGGAACTGGCGCAGCAGCTGTTCGGCCTGGGCCGCGCTGGCGCCATGCAGGTCCAGTTCGTCCTGCACCGAATACTGGCCCTTCTTCAGCCGCTGGAACATGCGCGGGGGCAGGTTGTCGCGGCGGTAGCTGAGTGCATCACCGGCATCCAGCGGAGCCCCGTCGCGCAGCAGCCGGGCGAACTCTCCCAGCGCTTCCTGTTCATCACGTTCGGCCATCCGGGCCCGCGGGCGCGGCTTGGGCCCAGCCGGTGCCGGGCCGCTGCCTTTGCGCAGCGGGGTAACCTGCCCGATGGCTGACCGGAACAGTTCGGCGGGATCTTCGTCATGCGGATGCGACATGCCGACAGGTTAACGCATGCCGCCACCGTCATGAGGATGCCCAATGACCCATGGCAGGGTAGGCCCTGCGACCCGCATGCGGCACAATACATGACGCACTTGCGAGGTCGCCGCCGCCGGGGGAGCGCCGTGACCACGTCCATGTCAGCAGTGATTGGAAGCGAAGTCTTGAACGATGAAGTGGTGAAAACCCAGATGCGGGTCCTGGTCAGCAATGACGATGGTGTCGATGCCCCGGGCATCGCCATGCTGGCGGCGGTCCTGCGCCAGGCCGGGCATGAGGTCACCGTGGTCGCGCCCGACCGGGATCGCTCCGGCGCCAGCAACTCGCTGACCCTGGACCTGCCGATCCGCCTCAAGCGCCTGGATCACCACACCGTCTCCGTCGCCGGCACCCCGACCGATTGCGTACACCTGGCGTTGACCGGATTGCTGGACCAGGAGCCGGACATCGTCGTGTCGGGCATCAACAACGTGGCCAACCTGGGCGACGACGTGATCTATTCGGGCACCGTCTCGGCGGCGATGGAAGGGCGTCACCTGGGGCTGCCTGCGGTCGCCATGTCGCTGGTCAGCCACAACCATGAGCCGAAGCATTTCCAGACCGCCGCGCGCGCCGCGGTGGAAATCGTGGCGCAGCTGAAGGCCGATCCGCTGCCGGCCGACACGATCCTCAACGTCAACGTGCCGGACCTGCCGTGGAGCGAGGTCAAGGGCTTCGAAGTGACCCGGCTGGGCAACCGCCACCGCGCCGAAGGCTGCATCGCGCAGAAGGACCCGCGTGGCAATGCGGTCTACTGGATCGGCCCGGCAGGGCGCGAGCAGGATTCCGGCCCGGGCACGGACTTCCACGCGGTGCGCACCGGCTTTATTTCCATCACCCCGATCCAGGTCGACCTGACGCGCTACCAGGCGCTGGAAAAAGTCGCCAGCTGGGTCGGCGGGCTGAGCGCCGCACTGGGCCGCCCGGCATGACCGCGCGCTTGCGACTGCAGCCCGAAGCGGTAGGCATCGGCATGACCTCCCAGCGCGTGCGCGATCGCCTGGTCGAGCGCCTGCGCGAAGCCGGCATCGTCGATGAGGCCACCCTCAATGCCATCCGCGTGGTGCCGCGCCATCTTTTCATCGACGAAGCGCTGGCTTCGCGTGCCTACGAAGATACCGCCCTGCCGATCGGCCACGGCCAGACGATTTCCCAGCCGTGGGTGGTCGCGCGGATGACCGAGGCGATCCTGCAGGTTGCGCCGAAGACCGTGCTCGAAGTGGGCACCGGCTCGGGTTACCAGGCCGCCGTGCTGGCGGCCGTGGGCCTGGAGGTGTTCACCGTCGAACGCATCGGCGACCTGCTGCGGCAGGCCCGCAAGCGGTTCCGTTCGCTGGCGATGAACATCCGCACCAAGCACGACGATGGCCGGGTCGGCTGGCCCGAACATGGACCGTACGACGCCATCGTGGTCACCGCCGCGGCGCCGGCGCTGGTGGATGCATTGATCGAGCAGCTGGCCCCCGGCGGCCGGCTGGTGGCTCCGGTCGGCGGGCCGGGCGCGCAGTCGCTGGTGCAACTGGATCGCCTGCCCGACGGCAGCATCACGCAGTCCGTGTTGGCGCCGGTCACCTTCGTCCCGTTGCTGTCTGGCATGCTGGACTGATTTTTCACGGAGCAGGGCATTCATGAAGATTTTCGGGCCGCTGTACGAGCGCGCATTGAAGTGGGCCAACCATGAGCGGGCGCCGACTTACCTGACGGTGCTGAGCTTCATCGAAGCGATCATTTTTCCGGTAATGCCGGAAGTGATGCTGGCCCCGATGTGCGTGGCCCAGCCCAAGCGCGGCTGGTGGTTCGCCACCCTCAGCCTGTCCGGTTCGATGGTGGGTGCGGTGGTCGGCTACGCGCTGGGCCATTTCGCGTTCGAGGCGGTCAAGCCGCTGCTGGACACGATGGGCATGCTGCCGGGCATCGAGCGCGGCATTGCGATCGTGCAGGCCAAGATGGCCGAGTCGCCGTGGGCGGTGTTCACCTTCCTGGTGCTGGGCGGCTTCATGCCGATTCCGATGAAGGTCTTCACATGGGCGTCGGGTATCGTCGGCGTACCGATGCCGCAGTATCTGCTGAGCATGCTGATCGGTCGCGGCAAGCGCGTGTTCGTGCTGGCCGCGGTGATCCGCATCGGTGGACCGCGCGCCGAGGCGGCGCTGCGTCGCTGGATTGAACCGCTGGGCTGGATCGCCACCGCGATGGTGGTGGCCCTGGTTGCCTGGCTTGTATGGAGGTCGAAGTTCGCATGAGTGCTGATCGTTTCAACAGGGGGCTGCGCCTGGGCGCGCTGGCCATCACGCTGACCGCGTTGACGGCCTGCGGTACCGCCACCGTGGTGCGTCCCTCCGGTTCGGGTGGCAGCGCTGCATCGGCCACGCCGAAGGCTTCCATCGCCCAGCCGGGCAAGACAGTGCGCGTGCAGAAGGGCGACACCATCTACGCCCTGGCACGCATCCACAGCATCACCCCGGCAGACCTGATCGCCTGGAACAGCCTGTCCAACCCGTCGACGATCTACCCCGGCCAGGTGATCCGCCTGTATCCGCAGGGCGCGGGCGGTGGCCGCGTGCCGACTACCGTGGTGACGGCGCCGCGGGCGTCCGGTGGCACCGCCACCACGACCCGGCCGGTGGCAACCACACCGCCGGTGCGCAGCAGCATCAGCTGGCGCTGGCCGGCCGATGGCGCGGTGGTGGGACGCTTCGTGGCAGGTGAGACGACCAAGCAGGGCGTGGACATCGCCGGCACCAGCGGCCAGGCGGTCAAAGCTGCCGCCGACGGCGTGGTGGTGTATTCCGGCGCCGGCCTGGTGGGCTACGGCGAGCTGATCATCGTCAAGCACAACGAGCAGTGGCTGTCGGCCTATGGCCACAACCGCAAGCGTCTGGTCAACGAAGGCCAGAGCGTGAAGGCCGGCCAGCAGATCGCTGAGATGGGCCGGACCGGTGCGAACCGGGACATGCTGCATTTCGAGATCCGCTACAACGGCAAGCCGGTAGACCCGCAGCAGTACCTGCCGACGCGGTGAGCGCGGCTGCCGCCTAGAGCGGTTGCCGTGTGTCTGCCTGCCTGGCGTGTGGCGGTGGGGTAGACGGGACACGGGAGCGCGTCATCGCATTCGCGCTGCCGCTCCCGCAATTTGCTGCGCAAACCGCGGGCCCCTTCTCATCGGCTTCCAGACCCCGCCGCTTCGCGGCCGCCCCTGACTCAGGGGCTCCTCCACCCGACACCTCGAGGTGCTCTGGTAGCGCCGACCCATGGTCGGCGGAATGTTCCCGCCAGCGGCCCGCTGCGCTCGCCGACCATGGGTCGGCGCTACCGA
>NZ_JAXCXF010000009.1:0-177029 GCF_034046095.1 Stenotrophomonas sp. CFBP8980
GCGTTTCGTCGTTGCGAGCCGCCTATTATGCCGGACTTTTTCAGTCCGTCAACACCTTCGTTCGATTGAATCGTTCGGCGGTGGTGGCGTTTCCTCTGTCGCTCAAGCCCCTTGATGGCGACCCCTGCGACGGGGGAGGTGAAGTATGTGCCTTTCCCCGCCCTTTGGGAAGGGGGTGTGAGCATTTATTTCACGCCGCCATGCATTTGTTCATGCATGGCGGCGATCAGGCAGCCACTGCGGCCTCAGCCAGCCAGCAGGCGGACGCGGGCGAAGGTGCGCTTGCCCACCTGCAACAGGCCTTCAAAGCCCGGCTGCAACTGCTGCTGACCGTCTTCCACGACCTCCCCGTCCACCTTCACCGCACGCTCCTTGAGCTTGCGATTGGCTTCGGAGTTGCTCGGTGTCAGGCCCGCTGCGGTCAGCAGCGCCGCGATCCGCAGGCCTTCGGCCGGCACCACCACGTCCTGCAACGGCAACTGGGTGATGTCGCCCTGACCGGTTACCGCGGCATTCCAGCCGGCCACGGCCTGTTCGGCAGCGGCGGCATCATGGAAGCGGGTGGCCAGTTCGCGGGCCAGCCGCAGCTTCACTTCGCGCGGGTTGAGTCCGCCAGCCGCCACCTGGTCACGCAGGGCCAGCGCCTCGGCCTGGCTGATGTCAAAGGACAGCAGCTCGATCCAGCGCCACATCAGGGTGTCGTCCACCTTCATGGTCTTGGTGACGATGTCGATGGCCGGTTCGCTCACACCTATATAGTTGTGCAGCGACTTGGACATCTTGTTGACGCCGTCCAGGCCCTCCAGCAGCGGCATGGTCAGCACCACCTGCGGCTTCTGCCCGTGGTGCTCCTGCAGGCCCCGGCCCATGAGCAGGTTGAACTTCTGGTCGGTGCCGCCCAGTTCCACGTCCGCTTCCAGGGCGACCGAGTCATAGCCCTGCACCAGCGGGTACAGGAACTCATGGATGGCGATCGACTGCTGGGCGGCATAGCGCTTGGCGAAGTCATCGCGTTCGAGCATGCGTGCCACGGTGTGCTGGCCGGCCAGGCGGATCATGTCCGCCGCACCCATCTTGCCGAACCACTCCGAATTGAAGCGTACTTCGGTCTTCTCGCGGTCCAGCACCTTGAACACCTGCTCTTCGTAGGTGCGTGCGTTGGCCAGCACGTCGTCGCGGCTGAGTGGCTTGCGGGTGAGGCTCTTGCCGGAGGGGTCACCGATCATCCCGGTGAAATCGCCGATCAGGAAGATCACCTGGTGGCCAAGGTCCTGGAACTGACGCAGCTTGTTCAGCAGCACCGTGTGGCCCAGGTGCAGGTCCGGCGCCGTGGGGTCGAAGCCGGCCTTGATCCGCAGGGGCTTTCCGCTTTCCAGGCGGGCGCGCAGGTCATCGACCTTGAGGATCTCGTCGGTACCGCGGCTGATCAGGGCAAGGGCTTCATCGATGGAGGACACGTTCACTACTCCCGGCAACGCCGTTTCTTCTTGTGGGGTGTTAAGAGCAAGTTAACCGTATCGGCTTCACAAAAGCCAATAGGCACAAGGGTTTGACGCGGTTTTCATAGGTGTCTATGGTAACCGGCGATCCAGCCCGTGCTCCCGGGCCAGCCAGGAAAACACCTCTGATGCTCAATTCCGATCACGGCCGCGCGCGCAAACAGCGCTTCAAGGAACGGCTCCACGTCCTGCACGACAACGCCCTGCACCGGAAGCTCAGGCAACATCTCCCCGCTGCCTTCAACGAACGCTGGACCCGTCGCCACTGGGTGCACGCCAGTCTGTTCGCGACCATCGGCATGCTGGTGGCGACCATCGTGCCCGGCTTCTCCAGCACCATCGAAACCCCCTACCCCAACGCCCACACCAGCCTGGCGCTGCCATTGCCGCCGCTGGCGCATGGTCGCCAGCAGGCCACGCCCGGCGACAGCTGGCAGGTGCTGCGCGTACAGCGCGGCCAGACCCTGAGCGACCTGTTCGACGAAGCCGGGATCCCGGCGACCACCCTGCACCGCGTGCTGGACCATCCGGGCACCCGCGATGCGCTGGTGAAGCTGCGCCCGGGTACCGAGATCGCCTTCGACATGCCGCTGTCCGGTGAGCTGCGCAGCATCCGCTTCAACCGCGACGACACCCACCGGGTGGAGCTGGCGCTGGCCGGCGACAGCATCAAGGAAACCGTCACCAAGCGCGAGACCAGCACCCGCACCGTGGTGACCAGCGGGGAGATCACCAGCTCGCTGTATGCCGCCGCGCGAAAGGCCGGCCTGTCGCCTTCGGCGATCGCCACGATGACCGACGAGATCTTCAAGTACGACATCGACTTCTCCAAGGACCTGCAGCCGGGCGACCGCTTCAGCGTGGTCATGGACGAAACCTGGCGCGAGGGCGAGCGGGTCGACACCAGCAAGATCCTCGCCGCGACCTTCACCAGCGGTGGCAAGACGTACTCCGGTTTCCGCTTCGACCGCAACGGCAAGGCCGAGTACTTCGACTTGGATGGCCGCCCGCTGAAGAAAAGCTTCATCCGCATGCCGATCCAGTTCGCGCGGCTGAGTTCCACTTTCGGCGCGCGCCGCCACCCGGTGCTGGGCAAGATGCGCATGCACAAGGGCGTGGACTACGCCGCGCGCACCGGCACTCCGATCATGGCCGCCGGTGATGCGCGCGTGCAGTTCGCCGGCACCCAGCGTGGCTACGGCAACGTGGTGATCCTGGACCATGGGCGCGGCCACACCACGCTGTACGGGCACATGTCGCGCTTCGGAAAGATCCGGACTGGCCAGCGCGTGGCGCAGGGTACTGTGATCGGCTACGTCGGCTCCACCGGCCTGGCCACCGGCCCGCACCTGCACTACGAATTCCGCGTCAACGGCGAGCACCGCAATCCGCTCAGCGTGACCATGCCGCCGCCGGAACCGCTGAAGGGTGCCGAGCTGGTTGCCTTCCGTGCGCAGACTTCGCCGGCGATGGCGCGCATCCAGGGCATGGAGAAGATGATCTATGCCGACGCCAGCCCGGCGCCGAAGCCGGCTGATGCCGCCACCGAAGTGGCCAGCACCGCGCGCGGCAACACCGGCAGCAAGCGCGGCTGAGGCGCGGTTCCATCGCATTGACGAGCATCGACAGGGCGCCCAAGCTGGCGCCCTTGTTGTTTGTGGAGGTCCCATGGCTGCTTCGTTCGACCCCGCCCTGCCGCTGTATCTGGGGCTGATGTCCGGCACCAGCGCCGATGGCATTGATGCGGCACTGGCGCAGTTCCCCCCCGAAGGCGGCTGTCGCTTCGTCGAGGGCCTGACCCTGCCGTGGGATCCGCTGCTGCGCGAGCGGTTGGTGGCGCTGGGCCAGGGCGGCGAGCTGGCCTCGCTGGATGAGCTGGGCGATGTCGATGCGCGCATCGGCCTGGCCTTTGCGGCCGCGGCAGTGGCGCTGCTGCAGCACAGTGGCGTGGAGGCGGCGCAGGTCAAGGCGATCGGTTCGCACGGGCAGACCGTCCGCCATCGACCGTCGGCGTCGCCGGCCTTCACCCTGCAATTGGGCGATGCCAACCGCATCGCCGAGCGCACGGGGATCACCACGGTGGCTGATTTCCGACGCCGCGACGTCGCCGCCGGCGGACAGGGCGCGCCGCTGATGCCGGCCTTCCACCTGGCGATGCTGGGCACTGCCGACGAAGACCGCGCGGTGCTCAACCTCGGCGGCATCGCCAACCTGACCCTGATCCCGCGCGTGGGGACGCTGCTGGGTTTCGACACCGGCCCGGCCAATGCCTTGCTCGATGCCTGGTGCGAGCGCCATACCGGCCATGCGTACGATGCCGATGGCGCGTTCGCGGCCAGCGGCGTGGTGGACGAGGGCCTTCTGGCACGCTGGCGCGCGGACCCGTGGTTCGCCCTCCCACCGCCGAAGAGCACCGGGCGCGAGCAGTTCCACCTGGCCTGGGTGCAGCAACAGATCGGCGACGGCCAGCACGTGGCTGCCGATGTGCAGGCCACCCTGCTGGAGCTCACCGCAGTCACCGTGGCAGATGCCCTGCTGCGCGACCTGCCCGGCGCCGGCCGGGTGCTGGTGTGCGGCGGCGGCGTGCGCAATGGCCACCTCATGCAACGACTGGCGGCCCGCCTGCCCGGCGTGGTGGTGGAATCCAGCGCGCGGCATGGGCTGGATCCGGATTATCTGGAGGCGCTTGGCTTTGCCTGGCTGGCCCAGCGCACGCTGGATGGCCTGGCTGGCAACCTGCCCAGCGTCACCGGCGCGGCAGGGCCGCGGGTGCTGGGGGCGATCCATCCGGGCTGAGCGGCGCCAGCGAACGACGGCGCCCCTCGTAGTGGGGTACACGCCATCGCATTCGCGGTGTCGCTCCCACGCTTGGCGGTGCAGACCGTGGGCCCCGTCTCACCATCACCCACACCCCGCCGCTTCGCGGCCGCCCCTGACTCAGGGGCTCCTTCCACCCGACACGCTGCGGGGATCTGCGGGGATTGGTAGCGCCGTTCGACGTGGACCTGCGGCTAGAAGCCGTGGCCGGCGGGCAGCGCCTGCAGCGCCGCAATGGCGTCGGCCAGCGCATCCACTTCGGGATCGGCGAAGCCACTGCGCACTTCCAGTTCGGTGGAAAACAACCCCTGCTCCAACACCGCCACGCAGGTCTGGGCCTGCGTCCAGCCGCGCGCGACCGCCAGCCGGGCTATCCGGTCCAGGATCATCGGGTCTATTTCCTGCAGCAGCAGGTCCGCCATGCTTGTTTCCCCATTCCAGGGCACCGCCCCCACGGTACCGACAGGCGATCATCCCGCACCACGCCCGCGCAGGCAATCAACCAGCAGCGGGGGCGCTGCGGTCTGAGAGGCGCGGCCACAGCCAGGCCAGCAGCAGCAGGGTCGGCACCACGGTGACCGCGCTGAGCAGGAAGAACGTGCTGTAGGACGTGGCTTCGACGATGTAGCCCGATACCCCGCCGACGAACTTGCCCGGCAGGTTGGCCAGCGATACCAGCAGGGCGTATTGGGTGGCGGTGAAGTTGCGGTCGGTCAGCGAGGACATGAAGGCCACAAGCACGGTGCCGGCAAAACCCTGGAACAGGTTGTCGGCGCTGAGCGCAGCGTAGAACGCCCACAGCTGGCCGGGATTGTGGGCCATCAGCAGGAATGCCAGGTTGGACAGCGCCACGCCCAGCGCTGCCACCAGCAGCATGCGGCGGAAACCGAACGCAGCCACCGCGATACCGCCGAGGAAGGCGCCGCCGATGCCCATCCAGACCCCGAACAGCTTGGAGACGGTGGCGATGTCGGCCTTGTCGAAGCCCGAATCGAGATAGAACGGACCGGCCATCACCCCGATCACCTGGTCCGGGAACTTGAACAGGCCGACGAAGGCCAGCAGGCCGATGGCCAGTGCCACGCCGTTGCGGGTGAAGAAACTGGCGATCGGCTGGACGAACGCTTCGGCCACGTCGATGCGGCGCTGTACGGCGGCCTCCGGGCGCGCCGGTTCCCGGCAGAACAGGGTGGTGAGGATCGGCAGCAGCATCAACGAGGCCATCGCCAGGTAGGCGACGATCCAGCCTTCGAACTGCGCCAGGTACAGGGCACCGGCGCCGGCCAGGATCAGGCCGATGCGGTAGCCCAGCGTGTAGGTGGCGGCCAGCGCGGCCTGCGAGGCATCCGGGGCGATCTCGATGCGGTAGGCATCGACCACCGAGTCCTGGGTGGCCCCGGCGAAGGAAGCCACCAGCACCCAGAAGACCAGCGGCCCGACGCCTTGTTCCGGCCGCACGAAGGCCAGCGCGACCAGCCCGCCCAGTACCAGCACCTGCGAGGCGAGCAGCCACGATCGGCGCCGGCCCATGAAGGCCAGCAGCGGCAACGCATAGCGGTCCAGCACCGGCGCCCACAGGAACTTCAGCAGGTAGAAAAAGCTGGCCAGGCTGATCAGGCCGATGCTGCCCAGGTCCAGGCCGACGTCGCGCAGGCGCGTGGACAGGGTCTGCGAGGCGATCAGCAGGAACGGCAGGCCACTGCCGAATCCGAGCAGGGCCATGGTCAGCGCCGACGGCGTGCCGAAGGCCCGCTTGATGCCGGCCCAGCCCTTGTAGGACACCGGCGCGGCGGTGCCGGTCACGGCGCGTAATCCACGCAGAACGGGGCGTGGTCGGAGAAGCGTTCGTCGCGGTAGATCGAGCAGCCGCGCAGGCGATCACGCAGGCCCGGGCTGACGAACTGGTAGTCGATGCGCCAACCGACGTTGTTGGCGCGTGCCGCGCCGCGGTTGCTCCACCAGGTGTAGTCCTCGCCGGTGGGGTGCAGCAGACGGTAGGCATCGGCCCAGCCGCGGCCGGCGGCCAGGTCGGTCGCCTGGCCGTGGTCGGCGCACAAGGCGTTCAGCCAGTCGCGCTCTTCCGGCAGGCAGCCGGAGTTCTTCTGGTTGGACTTCCAGTTGCGGATGTCCAGCGCGGAGCGGACGATGTTCCAGTCACCGCACAGCACGTAGTCGCGGCCGCTGTGCAGCCACTGGTCGAGGATCGGCCGCAGCCATTCCATCACCTCGAACTTGAAGCCCTGGCGCAGGTCGCCGGAACTGCCTGAGGGTATATAGAAGGAGACCACGCTGAGGTTGCCGAAGCGCGCTTCGATATAGCGACCTTCTTCATCGAACGGCGCCCACCCCAGCGAGGTGATGACCTGGTCCGGCTCACGCTTGCTGTAGATCGCAACCCCGCTATAGCCCTTCTTGGTGCTGGCATCGCGGTAGAAGCAGTGGTGGCCGTCGGGGCGGAACATCGGATCGGACAGCTGGGCCTCCTGCGCCTTGGTTTCCTGCAGGCACAGGACGTCGGCGTCCTGGGCGCGGAACCATGCCAGGAAGCCCTTGCTGGCAGCCGAGCGGATGCCGTTGGCGTTGAAGCTGATGATGCGCATGCGGTCGATTCAGGGTGTCAGAGGAAACCGGCCCAGCATACCGGTTCAGCGCCGAAGCGCCGACCGTGGAAGGACGCCGGGCCCGCCTTCTAGTAGGCTTTACATTCCAAGATGAAGATAGATTGAGTCAGATGAGCGACCATCGTCACCGTTTCCTGCAGTTGGCCCTGAGCGCCGACGCCCTGCGTTTTGGCCAGTTCACGCTGAAGTCCGGCCGGCTGAGCCCCTATTTCTTCAATGCAGGCCGCTTCGACTCCGGGTCGAAGATGGCCCAGCTGGCCCTGTGCTACGCCGATGCCATCGACGATGCCGGCCTCAAGTACGACGTGGTGTTCGGCCCGGCCTACAAGGGCATCCCGCTGGCCACCGCGATGGCCTGCGAACTGGCCCAGCGCGGCCGCGACCTGCCGCTGTCGTTCAACCGCAAGGAAGTGAAGGACCACGGCGAAGGCGGCCAGCTGATCGGCGCGGACATGACCGGCAAGCGCGTGCTGATTGTCGATGACGTCATCACCGCCGGCACCGCGATCCGCGAGGCAATGGCCATCATCCGTGCCGCTGGCGGTATTCCGGCCGGCATCGTGGTGGCCCTGGACCGCCAGGAGATCGCCTCGGAAACCGATCCGCGCTCGGCCGCCCAGGCCGTGGCCGAGGAAGCCGGCATTCCGGTGATTGCCGTGGCGACGATGGCCGACCTGCTTGATTTCGCTTCCGGAAACCCGGAACTTGTCGGCTACCGGCAGCCGCTGGCGGACTATCGGTCCCGATATGGCAGCCGTCCGACGCACTGAACGACCCAAGGGGGTGGTCGCCATGTTGAGGAATCTGTCCATCATCGCCGCTCTGCTGCTGGCCGCGCCGTGCGTGGCCGGAGCGCAGCAGTCCAAGCGTCCGGCCGGAAGTGCCGAGGCGCAGGCGAAGAAACTGTATTGCTGGAACGAGGGCAGCGAGCGCATCTGCAGCGATGCCTTGCCTGCGGACGCGGTCAACAACGCGCGGGAGGAATTCAACGCACGCAGCGGGCTGCGCAGCGGCCAGGTGCAGCGCGCGCTCAACGAAGACGAGCGCGCCGATGCGGCCGCGGCCGAGGCGCAGGCGCGGCTGGATGAAATGGCCCTGCAGACCCGCCAGCGGACCGAACAGGCGATGCTGTCCACCTACAGCAACGAGGCGGACCTGCGGCGGGTGTTCTCCGAGCGCGTCGGCATCCTCGACAACAACATCAACACCGCGCGCTACAACGTGGCCAGCCTGCGCGATGCGTTGTTCACCGCCCTGGCCGGTGCCGGTGACAACGAACTGGCCGGGCGTCCGGTGGGCGAGAAGCCTGCGGCCACCATCCGCAAGCGCCACGGCGAACTGCTGGCGCAGCAGCGCATGCAGGCCACGTTCGAGCGCCAGCGCGTCGAACTGGACGCGGAGATCGAAGAAACCGTGCAGCGTTTCCGCCTGCTGAAAGGTGTTACGCCGGAGGCGTGAGGGCACGCCATCGTCTCACCCCGACGCGCCAACGAGGCCATCGGTAGCGCCGACCCATGGTCGGCGGCTCTTCATAGCGGTGTCTGATGGATTCCGCCGACCATGGGTCGGCGCTACCGCTTCTCTTTTTCTTGTTACGTGGCGCGACGCGCGCGCGGACTGTCAGGGCCGGGCGGGAGGGGTTGGTGGGGGCGTTGAGCGCCAAGGATGGCGCGAAACGAGGCCCGCAGGAGCGGCTTCTGCCGTCCCCCACCAACCCCTCCCGCCCGTGCCAAACCAGAAATCCGGCTCTACGCGACCCGCCACGAGGGGCTCCGCCGTTCGCGGCGGTGTTTACGCTGATTTTATGCCCCCGCAGGCACGGAGAAATGGAAGCTTTACGCGGCCCAGGCGGACCATGACGGCCTGAGGTGGAGCGGTTCCACCAGGACGATCACCGTCATGTCTTGTCTGTCGCGTTGTGGCCTTTCTTCCCGGGCGGGGTGCTGAGCATGCCCGGCTGGCTCGCCCTGCTGTGTGGCGTACTGGTGCTGGTCGCCGCCGCCTACCTGGTCTACGCCGTGCTGCGGCCCGAAGCCTTCTGACGGGCCACGTACATGACCGGAATCCTCATTCTGCTCGCCACCAGCGTGTTGCTGGCCTGGCCGCTCGGCCTGTACCTGGCCCGGGTGATGCGCGGCGCGCCGATGCGCATCGACCCGTTGTTCCACTGGATTGAAAAACCGCTTTACCGCCTGCTCGGCGTGGATCCCGCGCGTGGCATGTCCTGGCGCGGCTACGTCGGCGCGTTCGTGCTCAGCAACGTGGTCATCGCGCTGCTGACGATGGCGGTGTTCATGACCCAGGCGTGGCTGCCGCTGAATCCGGATGGCATCGCCAACCTGCGTTGGGACACTGCGCTGCACACCATGGTGTCCTTCCTGACCAACACCAACCAGCAGCACTATTCCGGGCAGGCGCAGCTTTCCTACCTCTCGCAGATGACCGGCATCACCGGCCTGCAGGTGGTGACCCCGATGATGGGTCTCGCCCTGGCCGTGGCCACCCTGCGCGCCCTGTTCGCGCCGCCGCGTCAGGACGTAATCGCCGATGGTGACCGCCGCATCGACGTAGGCAACTACCACGCCGACGTGCTGCGCCTGTGCGTGCGCTTCATGCTGCCACTGTGCCTGCTGTGGACCGTGCTGCTGGCCAGCCAAGGCGTGCCGTCCACCTTCGCCGGGGGCCCGCAGGCCGCGCCGATGGATGTGTCGACAGGCCTGCAGGAACAGAAGATACCGCTCGGCCCGGTTGCCGCGATGGTGGCGGCCAAGCAGCTCGGCGCGAACGGCGGTGGCTGGTATGGCCCCAACAGTGCGTTCCCGCTGGAGAACCCCACGCCGTTGTCGAATGCGCTTGAGCTGGTCGGCATCCTGCTGATCCCGATTGCGATCATCTTCATGATCGGCGCGTTCACCGGCCGCCGCCGCTTCGGCTGGCTGGTGCTGGGCTGCATGGCCAGCATGTCGGCGGTGTCTATCGCGGCCACCGTGTGGCTGGAAGGCCATTCGCCCACGGCAGCCAGCGCCTTGTTGATGGAAGGCAAGGAAGTCCGCCTGGGCGGTGACGCCACCGCACTGTGGGCGGCCGTGACCACCCAGGTGTCCAACGGTTCGGTCAACGGCATGCTCGATTCGATGAGCCCGATGGCCAGCGCCGTGTCACTGGTCAACATGCTGGTCAGCGCCATCTGGGGCGGCATCGGCTGCGGGCTGCAGCAGTTCATCGTCTACCTGCTGCTGGGCGTGTTCCTGGCCGGGCTGATGACCGGGCGCACGCCGGAATTGATGGGACGCAAGCTGGAAACCCCGCAGGTGCGCCTGCTGGCGCTGCTGGTGCTGCTGCAGCCGATCACCCTGCTCACTTTCACCGCGATCACGCTGGCGGTGCCGGGCCGTTCGGGCACCTCCAACCCGGGCTTCCACGGCATCAGCCAGGTCTTCTACGAATACGCATCGGCGTATGCCAACAACGGCTCCGGCTTTGAAGGGCTGGGCGACAACACGGCTTGGTGGAACCTGACCTGTTCCCTGGTGCTGCTGCTGGGGCGCTTCCCGCTGCTGGTGGTGCCGCTGGTCATCGCCGCGCAGCTTGCGGCAAAGCGCCGCGCGCCGGAATCGCCGGGCACGCTGCAGATCGAAACGCCCACCTTCGCCCTGACCCTGCTCAGCGTGATCGTCATCCTGACCGTCCTGCAGTTCCTGCCGGTTCTGGTGCTTGGCCCGGTGGCCGACCACCTCAGCCTTGGCCTGCATTGAGGCACTCCCCATGAATACTGTTGCGTCTTCCCCGCTGCCGCGCCGTCCGGTGCTGCTCGATGGCGCCGGCTTCCGCCGTGCGCTGCGTGATTCCTTCCGCAAGCTCTCGCCACTGCACCTGCTGCGCAGCCCGGTGATGGCCGTGGTGATGGCCGGTACCGTGCTCGCACTGGTGGTCACCCTGAGCGGCAATGCGCCGATGGGGTTCGGCCTGGCGGTCAGCGCGATCCTGCTGCTGACCGTGTTGTTCGGCAACTTCGCCGAGGCCGTGGCTGAAGCCCGCGGCCGCGGCCAGGCCGCCTCGCTGCGACGTGCCCGCCAGGACCTGGTGGCGCGTCGCCTGCAGTCCGCGCATCCCGGCGCAGCGCAGGAACAGGTGGCCGCAGCCGATCTGCGGCCAGGTGACCACGTGCTGGTCGGCGAGGGCGAGCTGGTGCCCGCCGACGGCGAGATCGTGCAGGGCCTGGCCACCATCAACGAAGCGGCGGTGACCGGTGAATCGGCGCCGGTGCTGCGTGAAGCCGGCACCGACCGATCCGGCGTGATCGGCGGCACCAAGGTACTGTCCGACCAGATCGTGGTGCGGGTGACCGCCGAGCCCGGGCACAGCTTCCTGGACCGGATGATCGCCTTGGTGGAAGGCGCCAACCGGCAGAAGACGCCGAACGAGGTGGCGTTGACCCTGCTGCTCGCGGCGATGACGCTGACCTTCCTGGTGGTGGTGGCCACGCTGCCGGCGATCGGCGCTTCGGTCGGTGTCAGCGTCGATCCCCTGCTGCTGATCGCCCTGCTCGTCTGCCTGATCCCCACCACCATCGGCGGCCTGCTGCCGGCCATCGGCATCGCCGGCATGAACCGTGCCTTGGCGGCCAATGTGCTGGCCAAGTCCGGCAAGGCGGTCGAGGTTGCCGGTGACATCGACGTGCTGCTGCTGGACAAGACCGGCACCATCACCCACGGCGACCGCCAGGCCACCGCATTGCATGCACTGGCCGGGGTGGACGTGGCGCGGCTGCGCGACGCGGCGCTGCTTTCCTCGCTGGCCGACCCGACACCGGAAGGCAAATCGATCGTGCGCCTGGGCCGCGAGCAGGGCTGCCGCAGCGCCGAGCCCGAGCATGCGCACTACATCGCCTTCAGCGCGCAGACCCGCATGTCCGGGGTCGACCTGGCAGGCGGCCGCAGCATCCGCAAGGGCGCCGCCGATGCGATCCGCGCACACGTGCAGTCCCTCGGCGGGGAGGTTCCGGCCGAGCTGACCGGGCGCGTGGAGCAGGTGGCGCGCAATGGCGCCACGCCGCTGGTGGTGGCGGAAGGTCGCCACGTACTGGGCGTGGTGGAACTGTCCGATGTGGTCAAGCACGGCATGCGGGAAAAATTCGCCCAGCTGCGCGCGATGGGCATCCGCACGGTGATGATCACCGGCGACAACCCGCTCACCGCTGCGGCGATCGCGGCCGAGGCCGGCGTGGACGATTACATCGCCGAAGCGCGGCCGGAAGACAAGCTGGCACGCATCCGCCAGGAACAGGCCGGTGGCCGGCTGGTAGCGATGGTCGGCGACGGCACCAACGACGCGCCGGCGCTGGCCCAGGCCGATATCGGCCTGGCGATGAACTCCGGCACCCAGGCCGCGAAGGAGGCCGGCAACATGGTCGACCTGGATTCGGATCCGGCCAAGCTGCTGGCCGTGGTGGAAGTGGGCAAACAGCAGCTGATCACCCGCGGCGCGCTGACCACCTTCTCGCTGGCCAACGACGTGTCCAAGTACTTCGCGATCCTGCCGGCGCTGTTCGCCGCCACCGTGCCGGGGATGGCCACGTTGAACGTGATGGGCCTGTCCAGTCCGCGCAATGCGGTGCTGGCCGCGCTGATCTTCAATGCCCTGGTGATCCCGGCGCTGATCCCGCTGGCACTGCGCGGTGTGCGCTTCCGTCCCGCCACGGCAACCACCCTGCTGCGGCGGAACATGCTGGTGTACGGGCTCGGCGGCGTGCTGCTGCCGTTCGTGGCGATCAAGGCCATCGACTTCCTGCTGATGACGGTATCTGCTGCATGAACACTTCAACGACCCCTTCCGTATCCCCGCCCATTGCGCCGCGGGCCTCGCGCGCGGCTGCCGAAGACAAGGCCCGCCTGCAACACACCGCCAGCTGGCGTCCGGCGATCGTGCTCGGCGTAGGAAGCCTGCTGCTGGCTGGCGCGCTGTACGCGGCCGCCGGTACCGGGCTGGCGCGGCTTGCCTTCCCCGTGCAGTCGGACGGCAGCCTGATCGTGGATGCCGATGGCCGCGTGCGCGGCTCGGCCCTGCTTGCCCAGCCGTTCACCGGTGACGGCTGGTTCCAGCCGCGGCCATCCGCTGCTGGCCATGATCCGATGGCTGCGGCAGGCTCCAACATGGCGCGCAGCAATCCGGCGCTGGCAACGCGCGTGGCCGATGCCACCGCGGCCGTCGCGCTGCGCGAAGGCATCGCGCCCGCGCAGGTTCCCGCCGACCTGGTGACGCAGTCCGGCAGCGGCCTGGATCCCCATCTGTCACCGGCCGCCGTGCAGGTGCAGGTGCGCCGCGTGGCGCAGGCGCGGGGGCTTTCCGAAGCCGAGTTGCAGGCCATCGTGCAGGCGCATGTCGAGGGTCCGCAGTGGGGGGTGTTCGGCCAGCCGCGGGTCAACGTGATGCAGCTCAACCGGGCGTTGGAGTCCGCCGCGCATGCACGTTGATGCCATGCGTGCCTGGGCTGGCGCACAATCGCCGGCATGACCGATACCCGCAGCCGCCAGGCCGACGCCCTCATCGAAGGCCTGCAGCGTGATGCCGGCGGGCGCCTGACCGTCTTCCTCGGCGCCGCCCCCGGCGTCGGCAAGACCTACAGCATGCTCACGCGCGCGCAGGAGCAGCTGCGCCGTGGCGTGGACCTGGTCGTGGGGGTGGTCGAAACCCACGGCCGTGCCGACACCGAGGCCCTGTTGCAGGGCCTGCCGCTGGTTGAACGCAGGCAGGTTGCCTACCGCGAGCGGCTGCTGGACGAAATGGACCTGGATGCGATCGTGCAGCGGCGTCCCGCGCTGGTGCTGGTGGACGAACTGGCGCATCGCAATGCACCGGGCAGCCGCCATGAACGGCGCTGGCAGGATGTGATGGAGCTGCTGGATGCGGGCATCGATGTATGGACCACTGTCAACATCCAACATCTGGAAAGCCTCAACGACGTGGTACTGCGCATCACCGGCATCCGGGTCAGCGAGACCGTGCCGGATGGGGTACTGGACCGCCTGCACGACATCGTGCTGGTCGACCTGCCGCCACGCGAACTGATCGCGCGGCTGCAGCAGGGCAAGGTCTATGTCCCGGAACAGGCATCGCAGGCGCTGCAGTCCTACTTCACCACCGCCAACCTGACCGCCCTGCGCGAGCTGGCCATGCAGGAGGCAGCCGACCGCGTGGACAGCAGCCTGCGCGAAGTCCGCGCGGCCGGCGGCGAAGGTGCGCTGCCGCTGCGGCGGCGCGTGCTGGTGGCGATCGACGGCGGCGCCCAGAGCGAGTACCTGGTGCGCGTGGCGCGACGCATCGCCGAGCGCCGCGATGCGCCTTGGACGGTGGTGACCGTGCAGCGCCGGCGTGCCGATGAAGCGACGCAGCGCGAGATCGACAGCGCCTTCGCGCTGGCGCGACGGCTTGGCGCCGATACCGAAGTGCTGCAGGGATCCAGCGTGGCCGACGCGCTGCTCGACCACGCCGCGCACAACAATGTGTCCACGCTGGTGCTGGGCCGCACGCGCGAACGTCCGCTGGCGCGCATGCTCAACCGCACCCTGACCCAGCAGTTGATCCAGCACGGCGCGCATTACGAGATCACCATCATCAGCACGCCGCGCGCGCGCGCGCGGGCGCGCCGTGATCGGCTGCTGACGCACGCGCCCGGCCGTGCACGCGAGCTGGCGCAGGCGGTAGTGGCCTGCACCCTGGCCTGCCTGGTGGCCTGGGTTGCCGAGCGCTGGGTCGGCATGGCCGACCTGTCGATGGTGTTCATCGTGGCGGTGGTGCTGGTGGCGGCACGTACCCGCGCCAGCGCGGCAGTGCTGGCCGCCGGCCTGTGCTTCCTGGCTTACAACTTCCTGTTCATCGCACCACGCTTCACCTTTGCGATCAGCGCGCGGCAGGGCGTGATCACGGTCTTCCTGTTCCTGGCCGCAGCGCTGGTGGCCGGCCGACTGGCATCGCGCTTGCGCACGCAGGTGATCGCCCTGCGCGCGTCCAACCGGCATGCCAACGCCCGCCAGCAGCTGGGCCGCCAGCTCAGCAGTGCAGCCAGCAACGAGGCGGTCGCCGACGCCGGGCGGCAGGCGCTGGAACAGGCGCTGGATGCGCCGGCGTGGCTGCGCATCGGCAACGACGTGACCGCCAGCGGCAGCGCCGTGCCCGGCGATACCGACCTGGCCGCGGCGGACTGGTCGCAGCGCCACGGCCAGCCCAGCGGCCGCTATACCGATACCCTGGCAGGGGCGCACTGGTGGTGCCTGCCACTGCTCGACGGCGATGCCCGCTGCATCGGCGTGGCGGCGCTGCAGTTCCCGCCGGCACTCGCCCGGTTGGCGCCGGAGCAGCGCCAGCTGGCGATGGCGATGGTCGACGACATCGCGCAGGCCGCACTGCGTACCCGGCTGGTGGCCGAACTGGAGCAGGCGCATGTCAGCAACGAGACCGAGCGGCTGCGCTCGGCGCTGCTGTCATCGGTCTCGCATGACCTGCGCTCGCCGCTGGCGGCGATGATCGGTTCGGCCGACAGCCTGGCCAGTTATGGCCAGGCGATGGATGCAGCGGACCGTCGCGCCCTGCTGGATACCATCATGCTGGAAGGCGAACGGCTGGACCGTTACATCCAGAACCTGCTGGACATGACCCGGCTCGGCCATGACGGCCTGAAGATCAACCGCGACTGGATCGGGGTGGACGAACTGGTCGGCTCGGCCGCGCGCCGGCTGCAGCGGTACCAGCCGGAGGTGAAGCTGCAGCTGGATATTCCGGCCTCGCTGGCACCGATCTGGGTGCATCCGGCGCTGGTCGAGCAGGCCCTGTTCAATGTGCTTGAAAATGCCGCGAAGTTCTCCCCGACCGGTGCGCCGGTGACCGTCAGCGCGCGCCTTGAGGAGCACGAGCTGGTGATCGACGTGCTCGACCGCGGGCCCGGTATTCCAGCCGACGAGCGCGCGCGCATCTTCGACATGTTCTACAGCGTGGAGCGCGGCGACCGCGGCCGCCACGGCACCGGCCTGGGGCTGGCGATCTGCCAGGGCATGATCGGCGCCCATGGCGGCAGCGTGCAGGCGCTGGCGGGCGAGGACGGACGCGGTACGCTGATACGGATTACCCTGCCCCTGCTCACTCCTGCCGGTCACCCCGATGCCCCTGACGCCTGACAGCACGCCGTCGATCCCGCCTGCCTGCGTGCTGGTGATCGATGATGAAGCGCAGATACGCCGGTTCCTGGACATCAGCCTGCGTGCGCAGGGCTATCGGGTGCTGCAGGCGTCCAGCGGCCAGGAGGGACTGGAGCGGCTGGTGGGCGAGAGCGTGGACCTGGTGATCCTGGACATCGGCCTGCCGGACATGGAAGGCCATCAGGTATTGGCCGAACTTCGCCAATGGAGCCAGCTGCCGGTGATCATGCTGACCGTGCGCGCCGGCGAAGCCGAAAAGGTGCGTGCGCTGGACGCAGGGGCCAACGATTACGTGACCAAGCCGTTCGGTACGCAGGAGCTGATGGCGCGGGTGCGGATGCTGCTGCGCACGCGTGCGGCGCCGCTGGACGGCCAACCGCCGGTGTTCGATGACGGACACCTGCGGATCGACCTGGTGCACCGTGTGGTCATGCTGGATGGCGTTGCGGTGCCATTGACGCGCAAGGAGTACGCGCTGCTGTCGCTGCTGCTGGTCAATGCCGGGCGGGTGGTGACCCAGCCGCAGATCCTGAAGGAAATCTGGGGGCCGACGCACCAGCACGATACGCACTACCTGCGGATACTGGTGGGCAAGCTGCGGCAGAAGCTGGGCGATTCGGCGCTGGAGTCGCGGTATGTGTTCACCGAGCCCGGCGTGGGGTTGCGGTTCAAGGGATGAGATCTTTTTTGCCGGCGTGGAGCGTTGGTGTCTTCGATGCTACGGGCCGGCAGGGGGAACGGGCGTGGTAGCGCCGAGCCATGCTCGGCGGAATCCTTCCGCGCAGCGCGGCCGCTGCGCTCGCCGACCCCGGGTCGGCGCTACCGGATCCTTCGGCGAGGTCTCAGAAGCCCAGGTCCTGCGCCCCAAGCAGGGGCTGCAGCTGGGCGCGGAACTGGGCCTTGATGCGCTCAAGCGCGTCTTCGCTGTCGGCTTCGAAACGCAGCACCAGCACCGGGGTGGTGTTGGAGGCGCGTACCAGGCCCCAGCCATCGGCGAAGTCCACGCGCAGGCCGTCGATGGTGGAAACGCGGCCACCCACGAACGGGTTGTCCGCGGACTGCGCTGCGCTCACTACCAGTGAAACCAGCGCGTGCGGTGTGCCATCGGCCACCGGCACCTTGATCTCCGGGGTGGAGATGCTCTGCGGCAGCTCTTCCAGCACTTCCTGCGGCGTTTCTTCGCGCAGCGCGAGGATTTCCAGCAGGCGGGCGGCGGCGTACAGGCCATCGTCGAAACCGAACCAGCGCTCGCGGAAGAAGAAGTGCCCGCTCATCTCGCCGGCCAGCTCCGCGTCGGTCTCGGCCATGCGCGCCTTGATCAACGAATGGCCGGTCTTCCACATCATCGGGCTGCCGCCGTGGCGCAGCACGAAGTCGGCCAGCTTGCCGGTGCACTTGACGTCGTAGATCACCATCGCGCCGGGGTTGCGCAGCAGCACGTCGGCGGCGAACAGCATCAGCAGACGGTCGGCGAAGATGATCGTGCCATCCGGGGTCACCACGCCGAGACGATCACCGTCGCCATCGAAGGCGATGCCGAGGTCGGCGTCGAAACGCTTCACCGTCTGCACCAGGTCCTGCAGGTTGGCCGGATCGCTCGGATCAGGATGATGGTTGGGGAAGCTGCCATCGACATCGCAGTACAGCGGAATGACGTCGGCACCGATGGCCTCCAGCAACGGTTGCACCAAGGCACCCGCCACACCGTTGCCGGCGTCCGCCACGACCTTCAGTGGACGCTCCAGCTGCACGTCGTCGGCGATCCGGCGCACGTAGTCATCGTTGACCTCGCGCTGCTGGTAGCTGCCCGGCGATGGCGCCTGCGCCAGCCGTCCTTCGACGATGCGCTGGTACAGCGCGGTCACCGCATCACCGGACAGGGTCTGCCCGGCGATGACGATCTTGAAGCCGTTGTATTCGGGCGGGTTGTGGCTGCCGGTCACCGCCACGCAGCTGCCGGTCCGCAGGTGGTGGCTGGCGAAGTACACCACCGGGGTCGGTGCCAGCCCGATATCGATGACATCACAGCCGGCCCGGCGCAGGCCTTCGGCCAGGCCCGCGGCCAGCTCCGGTCCGGACAGGCGGCCATCGCGGCCGACCACCACTTCGCGCAGCCCCTGCGCCAGCACTTCACTGCCAATGGCCTGGCCGATCAAGGCCGCGACCTTGGGGGTAAGCTCCTCGCCGACCACGCCGCGGATGTCGTAGGCGCGGAAAATGCCCGCCGCCAGGCTCGCGGCCAAGGGCGGCGGCTCCAATGCGGCACCGGCGCCCTGCTCGGCCGACGCGCCGGTCGACACCTCGGCGGCAGACTGCGCCAGGCTCTCGCTCAGGGTCGGTCCCTGCTCTTCGGTGCCTTCGCGCGCGGCCCGCCGGGGCAACGGCAGACGGGACTTGCCCACCAGCAGCAGCACCGCGATCAGAACCAGCAGCAGCGCCACGATCGAAGCGGCCAGCGCCCCCAGTCCCAGCGGGCCGGGCTCGATCGACGGCACGCCGGCGGCCAGTCGCAGGCTGCTGTTGGCCAGTGGACGCGCCAGCACTTCGCCGCTGTCGGCCAGCTTGCGGTCACCGCGTTCAAGCACGTTGTAGCTGCCCTGGCGCAGCGCCAGATAGCCTTCGGCGGGGGCACGCACCGCGTCCAGCGGGCCGGTAAGCTGCATCAGCGGCTGGCGCACGTAGACCAGCGCCAGCCCGTCGGCGCCCAACGGCACGCTCGCCGCCAGGCCCAACCGCGCGCCGCCGGCATCGCGCACCACGCGCGCCACGGGCTTGTCGCTGACCAGCGCCGCTTCAAGCAGTGCGAGCCGGGCATAGCCGAAGGCGGCCGGATCGGCGTAGGCGGTCTCCAGCGAAGCCGGCCAGACCTGCACCTCTTCCACGCCGGTCCAGGTTTCGCGCAGCGCCAGCGCCGCCGCGGCCCCGTCACCGGCAGCAAGTGCCTGCCCGACGCGTGCCGATTCCAGGTGCTTGCCGAACTGCAGCAGTTGACCGTCAAGCGCCTTCTGCAGGCCCTGCAATGCGCTGTCGCGGGCTTGTTCCAGCTGGGTACCGGTGTTGGCCTGGCGCCACTGCTGCACCGCGCTCCAGCCGAACAACCCCGCCAACAGCAACAGCATCACCGCCAGCAGCGGCCCCGTACGTCCCGTGACCGCCACGCCCTTCCCCTTGCTGCCGATCATCCTGTCCCCCGAGTCAGCGCACTCCGGTATGCCCGAACCCACCCGAGCCCCGCGTGCTGTCGGTGAAAGTATCCACTACCTGCAGGGCAACACGCACGATGGGAACGACAACCAGCTGTGCGATGCGGTCGCCGGGTTCGATGGTGAAGGCCTCCCGACCGCGATTCCAGACGCTGATCAGCAGCGGCCCCTGGTAATCGGCGTCGATCAGGCCGGTGCCGTTGCCGAGCACGATGCCGTGCCGATGGCCCAGCCCGGAGCGCGGCAGGATGATCGCGCAGAGGTTCGGGTCGGCGACGTGGATCGCCAGCCCGCTGGGAATCAACGCGGTATCGCCCGGTGCCAGCACCAGCGGCGCTTCGGTCGCCGCGCGCAGGTCCATGCCGGCACTGGCTTCGGTGGCATAGGCCGGAAGCGGCCAGCTGTCGCCGAAGCGCGGATCGAGCAGCTTCACCTGCAGCGGCTGCAGCGAGGCGGGAACGGGGTGCGATGCAGCGTTCATGCGGTCAGCCTTTGCGCGATGAGCGCGAGCAGTTGCGTGGCCAGCTCGGTCTTGGAGGTGGCCGGGAATACCTGTTCACCGTCCTGCCAATAGGCCGTAGCGGCGTTGTCGTCGCTTTCGAAGCCCGCGCCGGCCTGGCCCACCTGGTTGGCGATCACCAGGTCCAGCCGCTTGTCCACCAGCTTGCCGCGCGCGTACTTCTCCACGTCATGGGTTTCCGCAGCGAACCCCACCACCAGCTTCAGCGACTGGGTCTGGGTGGCCACCTCGGCCAGGATGTCCGCGGTGCGGACCAGCTCCAGCACCAGCGTCTGGCTGTCGGCGGTCTTCTTCAACTTCTGCGGTGCGACCTGGCGCGGGGTGTAATCCGATACTGCGGCGGCACCGATATAGATATCCGCAGGCAGCGCGCCGAGTACCGCATCGCGCATCTGCGCGGCCGAACGCACGTCGATCCGCTGCACGCCCGCTGGCGTCGGCAGATTCACTGGACCACTGACCAGCACGACGTCGGCACCGAGCCGGACCGCTGCCGCGGCCAGCGCGTAGCCCATCTTGCCGCTGCTGCGGTTGCCCACGTAGCGGACCGGATCGATGTCTTCGTAGGTGGGTCCGGCGCTGATCAGCAGGCGCAGGCCCGCCAGCGAGGAAGGGCCGTGCGTGGCGTCCTCGTCTGCTGCATCCGAGGCGCGTTCAATGGCCACCAGCGCGGCCACGATGTCGTCCGGCTCAGCCAGGCGCCCGGGACCGGACTCGCCCTCGGCCAAGGGTCCGTCCACCGGGCCCACCACCTGCGCCCCGCGCGTGCGCAGCAGGGCGATGTTGGCCTGGGTGGCCGGGTGCAGCCACATGCGGTGGTTCATCGCCGGGCACACGGTGAGCGGGGCGGTGCTGGCCAGGCAGAGCGTGCTCACCAGATCATCGGCGTGGCCCTGGGCCAGGCGTGCCAGCAGGTCGGCGGTGCCCGGGGCGACCACGATGCGGTCGGCCCAGCGTGCCAGCTCGATATGCCCCATCGCCTGTTCTGCCGCGCTGTCCCACAGCGTGGTGCGCGTGGGCTGGCCGGACAATGCCTGGAAGCTCAGCGGGGTGACGAACTGCTGTGCACCGGCGGTCATCGCCACCTGCACCAGCGCCCCGGCATCGCGCAGCCGACGGACCAGCTCCAACGCCTTGTAGGCCGCGATGCCGCCGCCCACGCACAACAGCAGCCTGCGCCCTTCCAGCGGACGCTGCCGCGCCGGGGAAGTCTTGGGTGAGTCAGCCACCGGGGAAATCCTATGCACGCAAAGACATTAGCTTAGCCGAAAGCCCCGTAGTGCCCCTATTCGGGACGATATGACCGACGGATATAAGTACATGTATGACAGCATTTAACGATGCCAGTTGTCGCGTCATCCGCTTGCGCCCGGCGGTTGCCGGGACCTGCCCCGCCCGGACCGCAGGACCCTACCGTGTACATCCGCACCATCATTGCCGACGACCATCCGATCATCCTTCACGGCGCACGCGTGGTGCTGGAGAACGCACGCATCGACGTGGTCGGCGAGGCATCGGGCGGCACCCACCTGCTTGCCCTGCTGGAGCGCCAGCCGTGCGACGTGGTGCTGACCGACCTGACCATGCCCGGCAAGGGTCCCGATGGGCCCGAGCTGCTCGACTGCATCCGCGTTGCGCACCCCTGGCTGCCGCTGGTGGTGTTGACCGGTACCGCCAGCCCCACGGTGCTGATCACGCTGCTGCGCTGCGGAGTGCACGGCGCGCTGGACAAAGCCGCGGATTTCGACGAACTGGCCCAGGCGGTACGCAGTGCCGCTGCCGGGCAGACCTACGTCTCCCAGCACCTGCGCTCCCACCTGCAGGCCCGTGACCTGGCCCACCGGGCAACGCCGGCCTCGCTGTCGCAGGGCGAACGCGACGTGCTGGAAGGCCTCAGCCGCGGCATGAACCTCAGCATGATCGCCCAGCAGCGAGGGCGGAGTCCGAAAACCGTCAGCCGGCAGAAGTCCGATGCGATGCGCAAACTGGGGCTGACCGGAAACCACGAGCTCCACGCGTTCCTGCGCACTTACCCGATCAAGGGCTCACGTCCTTTCTGACCCACCACGCTGCGGCTGCCCCATGGCCGTCCGCCGCGTGGCTGGCCACACTGTCGGCATGACGATCCACGACTGGCCGGCACAGGAACGACCCCGCGAGCGCCTGCTCTCGCAGGGCCCCGGCGTGCTTTCGGATGCGGAACTGCTGGCCATCTTCCTCGGCTCGGGCACACGCGGGCGCGATGCCGTGCAAACCGCCCGCGATCTGCTGGCCCAGCATGGACCGCTGCGCAGGCTGCTCGACCTCCCCGCCCCGGCGCTGGCGCGCCTGCCTGGGCTGGGTCCGGCGCGCAGCTGCGCGCTGGCCGCCGCGCTGGAACTGGCGCAGCGCCATCTTTCCGCGCAACTGGTTCGCGGCGAATGCGTGGGCCAGTCCCCTGCGGTGGCCGCGCGCTTCCTGCAGCATCGGCTGCGCGGACGTTCCAACGAGGTATTCGTCGCCCTGTTCCTGGACAACCAGCATCGCCTGCTGGCTTACGAGGAGCTGTTCCAGGGCACGGTGAATGCCGCGTCCATCTACCCGCGCGAAGTGGTCCGCCGGGCGCTGGCGCTGAACGCGGCCGCCGTCATCGTCAGCCACAACCACCCCTCCGGGGATGCTGAGCCGTCGGCCGCCGACCACCAGGTCACCGCGGAGCTGCAATCCCTGCTGGCCCACTTGGACGTGCGCCTTCTGGACCATCTGGTGATAGGGGAAGGCGCACCCGTCTCGTTTGCTGAACGGGGATGGCTCGGTCCGGCCGTCGCCCCGCCATCGCGAAGCTGAACTGCCTGCCGCAGGAACCGCAGGCACGCCCCACCAAGGCCGCAGCCGGCGCGGGGCTGAACCTCCCCCGTTTGCCTACGTCTGCCGGGGCGGGGCAGATCGGCTAAAATGGGGGATTCCGCCGCACTTCACAGCAGGCCACGTGAAAAATCTCCTCCGCGCCCTGATCAGCCAAGGCATCGAAGCCCTGCGCGCCAATGGCACCCTGCCCGCCGACTCGATTCCGCCCGAGTTCGTGGTTGAACGCCCGAAGACCCGCGAGCATGGCGACTTCGCCACCAATGCCGCCATGCTGCTGGCCAAGGCCGCGCGCAGCAATCCACGCGCGATCGCCCAGGCCCTGCTGGATGCGCTGCCGCAGAGCGCGGACGTCAGCAAGGTCGAGATCGCAGGTCCCGGCTTCATAAACTTCCACCTGGCCGGCAGCGCGTTCCAGCGCGAAGCGGCCAGCGTGATCAAGGAAGGCAACGATTACGGCCGCAACCTGTCCGGCAACGGACGGACGGTGGGCGTGGAATACGTGTCGGCCAATCCGACCGGACCCCTGCACGTGGGCCACGGCCGCGCCGCGGCGATCGGTGACTGCATCGCGCGGGTGCTCGATGCCAATGGCTGGAATGCCAAGCGCGAGTTCTATTACAACGATGCGGGCGTGCAGATCGAAAACCTGGCGCTGTCCACCCATGCGCGGGCCAAGGGCATCAAGCCCGATGACGCCGGCTGGCCGGAAGGCGGCTACCGCGGTGACTACATCCAGGACGTGGCCGACGCTTACCTGCGCGGTGCCAGCGTGGACCTGGAAGGCACCACCGTGGTCGGCGCCAAGGATCCCGACGACATGGCCGCGATCCGTCGCTTCGCCGTGGCCTACCTGCGCAACGAGCAGAACCTGGACCTGGCCGCGTTCGGCGTGGACTTCGACATCTATTTCCTGGAAAGCTCGCTGTACAACGACGGCAAGGTCGCCGAAGCGGTGCAGCGCCTGCAGGATTCCGGGCATACCTATGAAGAGGGTGGCGCGCTGTGGTTGCGCTCCACCGATTTCGGTGATGACAAGGACCGCGTGATGCGCAAGTCCGACGGCACCTTCACCTACTTCGTGCCCGACGTGGCCTACCACCTGACCAAATGGCAGCGTGGCTACGAGCGTGCGATCACCGAACTGGGTGCCGACCACCATGGCTCGCTGTCGCGCGTGCGCGCCGGCCTGCAGGCGATGGGCGTGGGCATTCCGCAGGGCTGGCCGGAGTATGTGCTGCACCAGATGGTGACGGTGATGCGCGGCGGCGAGGAAGTGAAGCTTTCCAAGCGCGCGGGCAGCTACTTCACCCTGCGCGACCTGATCGATGAAGCCGGTCGTGATGCCACGCGCTGGTTCCTGATCGCACGCAAGCCGGACTCGCAGCTGACCTTCGACATCGACCTGGCGCGTCAGCAGAGCAACGATAATCCGGTGTTCTACGTGCAGTACGCCCATGCCCGCGTGTGCAGCCTGCATCGCCAGGCGCAGGAGAAGGGACTGGCGTATTCGCAGGAACAGGGACTGGCCGCGCTGCGCACGCTGCAGGACGAGGCATCACTGAACCTGATGAACGAAATCTCGCGTTACCCCGAAGTGGTGGAAGCAGCCGGCATCGCGCTTGAACCGCACCTGGTGGCGCAGTACCTGCGTGAATTGGCGCACGCCTTCCACACGTGGTATCACGGGACGCCGGTGCTGGTGGAAGATGCCGCCGACCGCGATGCCAAACTCACCCTGGCCAGCGCAGCGCGCCAGGTGTTGCGCAATGGCCTGGAACTCCTGGGCGTAGGCGCCCCGGAAAAAATGTAAGCATTGGAGAAGCAGTAGACATGGCAGCACGACGCGGCAAGAGTCAGGCACGGCGCAACAGCAGCCAGGGAACGCCGGGGTGGGTGTGGCTGGTCGCCGGTGTGGCGATTGCCGCGGTGGTGTTCCTGGCCGCACCGAACCTGTTCAAGGGGGATGCCGATGGCTTCCTGCGCGCAGGTCCGCGTCCGGATCCGAACGCCCAGCCGGCACCGGTGGTCGAAGCCGAAGGGGACGTCGGCACGCAGGTGGAAACGCCTGCGGCGGCCAAGCCGGCTACCCCGGCCAAGCCAGCGGCGACCCAGTACGACTTCTACACGCTGCTGCCCGGCAAGGAAGTGGAAATGTCCGATGCAGAGCTGGCTGCGAGCACGCGCGCGGAGGAACAGCGCCGTGCCCGCAGCGAAGCGCAGCGCGCGCAGGCGGCGCTGGAAGGCAAGCCGGTCCCGGCCGCCGCGCCTGCGCCGGCTTCCACGGCAGCCACCACCACCGGTGCCACGGCGACGGTGGCAAGCACGGCGTCGGTACGCCAGGCCGCCCTGCCGACACCGTTGAGCGAGCGTCCCGCCGCGCCGGCCACGACCACCGCACCGCCGGCTGCCACTACCAGTGCGCCTGCAGCGACCGCGACGGCAACGGCTGCAGCCGCACCGGCCGAAAGCAACGTGCGTTACATCCTGCAGGCCGGCGCGTTTGGTGCGTCAGGCGATGCCGAAACGACCAAGGCGAAGCTGGCGATGATCGGTCTTGCGGCGCGGGTGGAATCGGCGCAGATCAACGGCAAGACGGTGTATCGCGTGCGCATGGGGCCGTATGGCACCGCAGGCGAGCTGTCCGAAGCCAAACAGAAGCTGGATGGAACCGGCCTGCAGGCGATGGCGATCAAGGCGCAGTAACGCGGGTTTGCGGCTGCTACGGCATCGACGAAAAAGCCGGGCATTGCCCGGCTTTTTTCACGCGCCAGCGGTGACCGCCCGCCTCAGCCTTCGCGTGCCACCTGGAAACCGGCATACGACTGGCTGACCGGCATCAGTTCGAGGCGATTGATGTTCAGGTGCGCAGGCAGGCTGGCCACCCAGTAGATCTGCTCGGCGATATCTTCGGCAGTCATCGGGTTGGCGCCGGTGTACAGCTTGTTCGACGCGGCCTGGTCGCCGTGGGTACGCACCACGGTGAACTCGGTTTCAGCCATGCCCGGTTCGATGGTGGTCACCCGCACGCCGGTACCGTGCAGGTCCGAACGCAGCCCCAGCGAGAACTGGCTGACGAAGGCCTTGGTGCCGCCGTAGGCATTGCCGCCCGGATACGGGTAGACGCCGGCCACCGAAGAAATGTTGATGATCGCTCCCTTGCGCTCCACCAACTGCGGCAGCAGGCGGTGGGTGAGCGTGACCAGCGCGGTGACGTTGGTGTCGATCATCGTGCGCCAATCCTCCAGCTTGGCGTGCTGGGCCGGCAGCGTGCCCTGCGCAAGGCCAGCATTGTTGACCAGCAGGTCGATCTGCCCGAACGCCGGCGGCAACGCCAGCAGTGCCGCTTCCATGGCAACCGCATCACGGACATCGAACACCGCCGCGTGCACCTGGCCGGCACCATAGGCGTCCACCAGGGGCTGCAGGCGCTCACCGCGACGGCCGGTGGCGATCACCTTCCAGCCCGCTTTGGCGAAGCGGTGGACGGCGGCAGCGCCGAAGCCGGAGGTGGCGCCGGTGATCAGGACGGTACGGGTCATCAGGCAACTCCAGAAAGATCCAGGCCGATATTCTGGCACTGTCAGCGTCCACCTGCCTTGCCGGATCGGTCGCCCGCGATCAGCGCACGCGGAACACGCGCGCCTTCGGCAGGTCCGGATCCACCTGCAGGAACCAGCGGCCGGCGATGCCGGGCACCACCTCGATGGGCGGATCCTGCAGCGGTCGGCGCAGGGTCATTTCGCCCTTCAGCACCTGCCATTGCTGGCCGTTGTCGAGGGTGAACAGCATGCCCGGCTGCCAACCGCTGATGGTGCCGGTGGCATGCGCCTTAATCGGGCCGTCGTCGAGGCCGATGAACATCGGCGCGGCGGCGGTCGGCGTGGCGCGGTCGGTGGACGGCGGCGCGTCGGCTGCCGTCGGCGCCTGCGGCTGGCTTTCGCGCAGCAGGCGGTTCAGTTGCTGCAGCTGGTCCGGGGTCAGGCCGACGTCGGCCAGCCGCGCCGCGTCGATGCGCTGCTCCAGCGGCACATAGCGGTCCTGCGCCACCGCCGGGTAGGCGACCGGCAAGACGGCCAGCAGCAAGGGAATCCAGGGACGCATGACGGGCAATCCTGCTTCAGGGGTCGAGGGGCGCACTGTGCTGCAGTTCGATGACCGCAGGATGACAGCGGCGCGGGCGGTACAATACGGGTCCCGGCGCTCCCTGCCGGCGGTGTGGAAGACAATGATCAACAACGATGTGCTGCGCAGCCTGCGCTTTGCCCTGGACCTGAGCGACAACCACATAGTGGTGCTGTGCGAGCTGGCCGACCCTGCCTTCCCGGTCACCGCCGAGCAGGTCAATGCCTGGCTGAAGCCGGACAACGAAGCCGGTGCCGAGCCCTGCAGCGACGAGGCGCTGGCCCATGTGCTGGATGGCCTGATCGTGCACCTGCGCGGTCGCGATGAGAGCCAGCCGCAGCGCGCGATCGAGACGCGCATCGACAACAACCTGATCCTGAAGAAGCTGCGCGTGGCCTTCCAGCTGCGTGACGTGGACCTGCAGGAGATCTTCCAGGCGGCGGGCTTCGCAGTCTCCAAGCCGGAGCTGAGCGCGGTGTTCCGCCAGCGCGACCACAAGCACTTCCGCAAGGCGGGTGACCAGTTGATGCGTTACTTCCTGAAGGGCCTGGTGCTGCGCGTGCGCGGTTCGTCTTCGAACGGCTGAGTCGCTCGCTTCTGGTTCCAGAGCGACAGCTGCATACGGCGCAGGGGTCGGGCGGGATGGGCTTGGCGGGACACGCCGCAAGTGCGTCCTTGTAGGCTGCGTCGCCGCATCCATGCGGCTCAGCGTCCCGCCAAGCCCACCGCGCCCGACCCCCGGACGGTTTCCCGGCGGCCTGCAGAGGTGCGGTAGCGCCGAGCCATGCTCGGCGGCGCTTGCCGGGATCAGAAGCTGGCCTGCAGGGCCACCTCCAGCCGGGTGCCGGCGTTGCCGGGGAACAGCTGGCGGGCGGCGCTGTCAGTGGCGTGGCCGGTGGCACGCAGTTCCCACTTCGGGGCGATGGCGTGGATCACGCTGAGCTGCACGTGTTGGTAATCGCGGGCCTGTGCGCTGGCCAGCCGGTAATGGCCGTAGGCCGCTTCCAGACGCGTCGCCTCTGACAAGGGCAGGCGCATGCCCATCTGCACGTAGGTGCCGGGGTGGCCGCCAGCCAGCGCGTCGCGCGAGTGCGCCAACTGCAGCCAGGCGCGCTGCTTGAAGGTCGCAGTGGCCGACAGCTCGGTCCAGTCCAGGGCGCGTCCCGTTCCCGGATACAGATAGCGCGTGGCGTTGGCATCCAGGCTCCAGTCCGGCGCCAGCTCGCCACTCCAGCCGAGCACCGCATCGAACTCGCTGCGTGCGCCGCTGTCCGGTTCGAACGATACGTTGGATCCCCACAGGTGGGCATACAGCCCGCTGCCATGCGTGGCACGCACGCCTGCCTGCACGGCGGCCTCTTCGCCGGTCTGGGAGCTGCCACGCCAGAGGTAATCGCTGGCCAGCGCGAGGGTGCCGGTGACATCGGCCTTGGCCTCCCCCACGGCCACCAGGTTCATTGCCATCACGCCGGCCATGCCCACGCCACCCATTGCTTGCCACTTCATCCCATCACCATTGTCTGCTGGGTGGCCCTGCCACCGGAGCTGCGCAGTGTGGGAGTCGGCGGCGTAAACGATCGAGGGCGGCGGCGGCGGTTGCGCGCAAAACCCGCGTAAAGCGTGGCGTCGCATCGGCATGGCGGCTGCGCGCTATCATGCAGGCCTGTTGAACGGAGCACCTGCGTGGACGCGATCCTGACCCCTGTATCGATCGGTGAGCTGATCGACAAGATCACCATCCTGGAAATCAAGGCCGAGCGTATCGACGATGCGGCCAAGCTGGCCAACGTGCGCACCGAACTGGACGGCCTGCTGCCGCTGTACGCGACGCAGCGCAGCAACCAGCCGGCGTTGGAGGCACTCAAGCAGCAGTTGAAGGTGATCAACGAACGCATGTGGGACATCCAGGACCAGCTGCGCGACAAGGAAGCAGCGCAGGTGTTCGACGATGCCTTCGTGCAGCTGGCGCGCGGGGTGTACCGCACCAACGGCGAGCGCGTGCAGGTCAAGAACGAGATCAACCGGGTGGCCGGCTCGGCGCTGGTGGAAGAGAAGCAGTACCAGGGCCAGTAAGCTGGCGTACGCGCCGGGCGGTATCGGAAACCAGACAGGCCCGGCAATGCCGGGCCTGTCTGTTCAAGCAGGCTGCATGCGCGGGGCATGCAGCGACGGTATTACCAGCTGAAGCGCGGGCCGACCGACCATTCCTTGTCGCCATCACGGTTCATCTTGATGTCGCCGTTGATGCCCCAGTTCTGGTTCAACTTGACCTGCGCACCCAGGCGACCGTACCACTCGCCTTCCGGATTGACGCCGTGCTTCTTGCTGTAGTCTTCGTAGCCGGCCAGTGCGTAGACTTCGGCGTGCTGGCCGAATGCGGTGCGGACACCGGCTTCAGCGCTGTAGCCGTTGAAATCCAGGCCGTGCTTGGCGTCGAACTTGTTGTATGCAGCGCGCGCGACGAAGTCGGTCGACGGTGCGATCTCAACGTTGTAGCCCACGCCCACGCGCCACTGGTCGACGTCCTGCTTGGTCGCGTCCACTTCCTGCTGGTTGAACTCACCGAACACGTGCATGTTCGGCAGCACGCCGTAGGAACCCTTGACGCCCCAACCGTCTGCCTTGCCACCATCGGCATCGGTCTTTACATAGTTGCCTTCGGCGTAGTTGTAGGACAGGTTTTCGGCGGCCGAAGCAGCGAACGGCAGCGCGGAAGCCAGGGCCAGGGCAATCAGGGACATCTTCATGGGTACAACCTCTTGTCTTTCTGGTTTGTTGCAGCAGCGCCGGAACGCCGCCGCATCGGGGGATGTAAAGTTTCCGTTTTTTGACCTAACCCCATCCTGAAAGCAGGAAAGCGATTTTTGGCTGCTATTCAGCTCTTTTCAGGCATACGCGCGCGCTTTTCATCTTCTGGTGTGCAAGTGGTGTTCACGCGCAGGCACGGGGTGCGGGCGTAAACAGCCGGGACGAGGGCGGATGGGTTGGAGGATGTCGTTCTGGGCCCCACTCGTTCGTCATACCCATGAAGGTCCTGCATCCGCAGGCCATCCGGAGCACAGGCATGAGCTACATCGACGGATTCGTTCTGGCCGTACCCACCGCCAACAAGCAGTCCTTCATCGACCACGCGCGCAGCATGGATCCGGTATTCCTGGAGCTGGGCGCGACGCGGGTGGTCGAGTGCTGGGCCGACGACGTGCCGCATGGCAAGACCACGGATTTCTACGGGGCAGTGAAAGCCAAGGACGACGAAACCGTGGTGTTTTCATGGGTGGAGTGGCCGGACAAAGCCACCCGCGACAGCGGCATGGCCAGGATGATGGACGATCCACGGATGGATCCAACCAACAATCCCATGCCGTTCGACGGACAACGGATGATCTTCGGCGGCTTTGCCCCCATCGTCGAACTGCCGTAACCGGTCACGGCGATTCCGGCGCCTCGCTGGCGCCCTGGGTGCCGACCGCCATGCCGGCGCCCAGTCCGCCCATCGCGCCCATGCCGGCGCCACCGCCTCCGCCACCACCGGCCTTGCCGCCGCGCTCGCCTGCATCGGCGCGGCCCTTGGCAGCGCCGCCGGATGCGGGACGTGTCGGGCCTTGGTGCGGAATCTCCAATCCGCTGGGAATGGGCGCCAGGTCCAGCGCGCCACGGATGAAATCCCGCAGCGAAACCACCAGTGCATGGGTGTGCACGGGCCGCCCCTGGGACAGTTCGGTGGCGGCATGCGCAGCCAACCGCACCTGGTCGTCGGTGCCCAGCAGCAGGATGTCCGACAACGCCGCTTCCACGGCATCGCGGATGCGCCGCGCCCGATCCGAACCGGGCTCGCTGATGCCGTGCTGGTGTGCGCGTTCGCGCAGCTGGCGCAGGTGCGAAGGGTCGACATCAAGATCGCCGGTGAACGATCCGCCCAGCACCTTGTAGGCCGCCATCAAGGTACGCAGCCGTTCATTGATCTGGCGGTTTTCGCGCTCGCGTCGCGCTTGCAGGGTCTGCATCACCAGCAGGCGGATCCCCACGCCCAGCAGGGTGATGATGGCCAGTCCACCGAGGGTGGACAGCACGGCCTGCCATGAACTGAAATCGAGACCACGCATGAGGGGGCACTCCTTGGCTAGGCCCCCATGATGCCTGCCACGTGCGTGCAGGTGCATCATCATCGACATCCCCTGGCGCCACTCGGCGACAGGGGTGTCCGGCGCGCTTACTTGCCGCGCTTGGTCACGGCCTTGCGGGTGGCGACCTTCTTGGCCGGCGCCTTGCGGGCGGCCTTCTTCACCGGCGCTGCCTTCTTGGCAACGGCCTTGCGGGCGACAGCGGTCTTCTTGCCGACAGCCTTCTTGCCGACGGCCTTCTTGGCAACCGCGGTCTTCTTGCCGACGGTCTTCTTGGCGACAGCCTTCTTGGTAACGGCGGTCTTCTTGCCGACGGTCTTCTTGGCGACAGCCTTTTTGGTAACGGCGGTCTTCTTGCCGACGGTCTTCCTGGCGACAGCCTTCTTGGCAACGGCGGTCTTCTTGCCGACGGTCTTCTTGGCAACCGCGGTCTTCTTGCCGACGGTCTTCTTGGCAACCGCGGTCTTCTTGCCGACGGTCTTCCTGGCAACGGCGATCTTCTTGCCGACGGTCTTCCTGGCAACCGCGGTCTTCCTGCCGACGGCCTTCTTGGCAACGGCGGCCTTCTTGCCGACGGTCTTCTTGGCAACCGCAGCCTTCTTGGTAGCGGTCTTCTTGGCCACGGCGACCTTCTTGCCGACCGGCTTCTTGGCGACAACGGCCTTCTTGGCGACGGGCTTCTTGGCTACGGCAGCTTTCTTGGTTGTGGTCTTCTTCACTGCGGCAGCCTTCTTGGCAACGGTCTTGGTGGCGGCGGCCTTCTTCTTGGCGACGACCTTCTTCAGCGCGGCCGATTCGGCCTGTGCGTTCTGCTTGGCGGCTTCCAGCTTCTGCTTGGCCTTGGAGATCGACTTGCCCACCGACTTGGCGGCCTTGTCAGCCTGCTTGGCGACGGTCTTCTCGACGTTGGCAACGGCCTTCTTGGCGGCATCCACGCGGGTGGTGGCAGCCTTGCGCACGCGCTTGGCGGTGGTCTTGACCGCAGCCACCGCGTCTTCGGCGGTGTGGGCGATGGTCTCGCCAACGTTGGTTGCAGCTTCCTTTACAGTCTCGACGGTCTCGCTCAATGTCGTCGTCACACCATTACCGTTGCTCATGATTTGCCCTCCTGAGGGGCTGGAATGTCAAAACGGAGGCGATGCTATACCGGCAAGGTGCATCGTGGAACGGGAAACTGCGCAGGCGCAAGCGCGCGCCACCACGATGGCTGCGACCAGGCACGACCATCGATGCGCACGGCAACTGGAAAACCCGCGTTTTCAAGTGGTTTGGCGTCAGGCGTCCTGCACGGCCGGCATCACCGTGGGCAGCCGCCGCGATCCTGCAGGACCGCTTGCCGATACGACACCGGCAGCGGAGTTTGCGCGGAACTGCGCAAGTTCCCATGTGCCGGACCGCATCTTTCATGGCATGTTTATCCAGCGCGGGAGACACTTCTGCGGCCCTGCCGCAGCTCCCTGCAGGCCTCGCCTGCAGCATCGAGCGCGCTCTACTCCACTTCCTGCCCGGACACCGATTCCCATGCGACCGATTCCGACCCTGCTTACGCTCGCACTGGCCGCAGCCTTCGGCGGCTTTGTCGCCAGCGGCATCAATGCACACCTGGACAACCGCGCCGAAGCAGCGCCGGCGCCGATCACCATCCCGGCCACCAGCGCGCTGCCCGCTGCGGTCGCCGGGCAGCCGGTTCCCTCGCTGGCACCGATGCTGGAGAAGGTCACCCCGGCCGTGGTCAGCGTCAACACCAAGCAGGTGGTGCGCGTGCGCAATCCGTTTTTCGAAGACCCGTTCTTCCGCCGCCTGTTCCCGGACGTGCCGCAGGAACGCATCAACGAATCGCTCGGTTCGGGCGTGATCATCGATGCCGCCGAGGGCCTGGTACTGACCAACCACCACGTCATCGACAACGCCGACGACGTGCAGGTCACCCTGTCCGATGGACGCACGGTGAAAGCCGAATTCCTCGGCTCGGATGCGGACACCGACATCGCGCTGATCCGCATCCCCGCGCAGGGCCTGACCGGTATCACCCTGGGCAACAGCGACCAGTTGCGCGTCGGTGACTTCGTGGTCGCCATCGGCAATCCATTCGGTTTCACCCAGACCGTGACCTCGGGCATCGTGTCGGCCGTGGGCCGCAGCGGCATCCGCGGGCTGGGCTACCAGAACTTCATCCAGACCGATGCGTCGATCAACCCCGGCAACTCCGGCGGCGCGCTGGTCAACCTGCAGGGGCAGCTGGTGGGCATCAACACCGCCAGCTTCAACCCGCAGGGCAGCATGGCCGGCAACATCGGCCTGGGCCTGGCCATTCCGTCCAACCTGGCGCGCAACGTGGTCGACCAGCTGGTCAAGCATGGGGTGGTGGTGCGCGGCACGCTGGGCATCGAAAGCCAGAACCTGACCCCGCAGCTGGCGCAGGGCCTGGGGCTGAGCGAAGCGCGCGGTGCGCTGGTCACCCGGGTATTGGCCGGATCGGCCGCAGCGGCGGCCGGCGTGCGTGCCGGCGACGTGGTGGTGACCGCCAACGGCCAGCGCGTGGACAGCGCGCAGGCGCTGCACAACATCGAAGGGCTCGCGGCGGTCGGCAGCACGATGACCCTGGAACTGCGTCGCGATGGCAAGCCGGTGCAGGTCAGGGCCACACTGAAGGAGCAGGCGCGCGCGATCAGCGGCGACACGCTGGATCCGCGCCTGGGCGGTGCCACCTTCGTTGACCTGCCCGAGTCGCTGCGCCAGTCAGGGCTCAGCGGCGTGCTGGTCAACGAGGTCACCCGCGGCAGCCGCGCTGCCGCTTCCGGCCTTGCCAAGGGCGACATCGTGACCGAGGCCAGCGCAGGTGAATTCGCCGACCTCGCCAGCTGGCGGGCCAACTTCCAGCAGCCTCCCCAGCAATTGGTGCTGCGCATCGTGCGGGGCAATGCCAGGGGGCAGTTGGTCATGCGCTGATGGCGTGACGTACCGTAACGCCCCCTATACCCGGGCGATGGTATCCATGTCGTCCGTGGCCATCCCGCATGTCCGGATGGCGGCCGCCTTATTCACTGAAGCAGGAGATTGCGATGAGCCCCACCAATACCGAAAACCTGAAGGACCACCTGGGCGAAGCCTCCACCCACCTGAAGTCGGCCGCCAACGCGGCAGGCAGCGCCATCAAGGGCGCCACGGGTGCGGCCGGCGATGAACTGCGGATCGGCAAGGCCAACGTCAAGGCTGAACTGTCCGATACCGCGCTGTCCGGCCTGGCGGCTGCCGAGTTTGGCGGTGCCGCTGCCAAGGAACAGGTCGATGCACTGATGGACAAGGGCAAGGACCTGGTCGACAGCGCCGCTGAACTGATCCGCGAGCGTCCCCTCGCCTCGTTCGGCGTCGCCTTCGCTGCCGGCTGGCTGATTGCCAAGCTGGCCAATAGCGGCGGCGACAAGTAAGCCGCGGCGTGAGCGAAAGCGACAACACCGCCAACGGGCCTGATCCAGCGGCTACCCCGCCGCTGGATGAGAGCATCCGTCAGGTCAGCCAGGCCAGCCGCGCAACGGTGGATGCGGCAAAGCATTCGTTCCGTTCGCTGCGTCGCCTGGCATCGGCGGACTTTGCCCTGGCACGCAGTGCCTTCGGCCGTGCCCTGGCGTGGGCGGGGGTGGCGATCGTGTTCGGCGCATCGGCGTGGTTGCTGATGGCCGCCACGTTGATCGCCCTGTTGCAGAGTTGGGGCATGTCCTGGCTGCATGCGCTGCTGATCACCTCGCTGCTGAGCCTGGCGATAACCGGCTTGGCTGCGTGGCGGGTGTCCTACTTCTTCCACCACACCGGCATGCATTCCACCCGCCGGCAGCTGTCCAAGCTGGGCCTGTTCGATGAGCCCGGCGATGAAGAAGACCCCGACGCCAGCGTCAAGATCCCGGAGGGCAAGCCATGAAGTTCAGTGTATTGCGCAGCCGGGTGAAGCGCTGCGAGCAGGTGGTTGCGGTACGGCTGGCCGATACCCAGGACAACTGGGGAGTGCTGAGCCAGGTGTGGCGCAGTGGCTGGTCGCCGCTGCGCATCATCATCGCCGGCGTGGCCAGTGGCTTCGTGGTCGGCAAGCTGGAAATCCCCGGCAAGGTCAATGGTGCACGCTGGCTGCAGATGATCGGCTCGATATCCAACCTGCTGGCGAGTGGCCAGGCCGCGTTCGCTTCGGCGATGGCCGCCCATGCGGCCGGTGCGGCCGACGATGCCGCCGAGCAGGCCGATGCTGCCGCCGACAAAGTCGATGATGCGGTCAATCCCGGTGCAGCCGCCGCTGCAGGTGCGGCCGCTGGCGCGGCGGCCGCGGCATCCGTGCAGCGGTCCCCTGCGCCGCAGGCCAGCCCCGGCCGCCAGGACCGGCAGCAGGACAATGGTCCCCGCCCGGCCGAAGCCGCCACGGAATTGTCCGAGCGTTGACACGGTGAACCCGCCGCGTTGATCGCGGCGGGCGGATAATGGGGAACTTTTCCCCTGTCGGTGCGACGATGAGCGAGTCCCTTTCCAGCGTCCCCGTCGATCCGACAGCGCCCGCGCCACTGCCCGCTCGGCCTCGCGCGCCGGTGTCATTGATCGTGCTGGCAACGCTCGCGGTGGCGTTCACGCTGTGGGCGGCGCAGCCGGTGGTGCTGCCGATCCTGCTGGCGATGTTCTTCGCGTTGGTGGGCAACCCCATCCTTCGCATGCTGGAACGCATCTGGGTACCGCGCGCGCTCGGTGCCATCCTGGTGATCGTGGTCGGCCTGGGCGCCACCACCGCTCTGGCGGTGCAACTGGTCGTGCCGACCATGGAGTGGGCGCAGGAAGCCCCGCAGCAGCTGCGCAAGATCGGTCGCCAGGTACAGAACCTGACCAAACCGGTGCAGCAGGCCAATCAGGCCGCCGAGAATTTCGCACGCGTGGCCGCCGGTGAAGGCAACCGCCGCGTACAGGTGGTGCGCACCCAGCTGGATGACCCGTACCGGGCGATCACCCAGGCCCCGCGCCTGCTCGCCTCGGTGCTGGCGGTGGTGCTGCTGACCCTGTTCTTCATGATCTACGGCCAGGACCTGCAGCGGCATGCCATCGCCTTGTTCCCCAGCCGCCAGCAACAGCGCTTCACCACCGATATCCTGCGGTCGATCGAACGCGAAGTGTCGCGCTATGTGCTGACCATCACCGTGATCAACAGCCTGGTGGGCCTGGTGTTCGCCGGCACGCTGATGCTGCTGGGCCTGGAAATGCAGGATGCCCTGCTGTGGGGCACGATGGCCGCACTGCTCAACTTTGCTCCGTACGTGGGTCCGCTGATCGGCGTGGCGCTGATGCTGCTGGTCGGCTTCGTCGAATTCCCGGATCCGCTCAAGGCGATCCTGCCGGCCGCCTGCTACTTGGCCCTGCACGCGCTGGAGGGTCAGCTGATCACCCCGATCGTGCTGGGCCGACGGATGAAACTTTCGCCGCTGGTGCTGATCCTGGCGCTGATGATCTTCGGCTGGCTGTGGGGCTTCGTCGGCCTGCTGCTGGCGGTGCCGCTGCTGGTCTGCGTCAAGCTGGTGCTGGCACGGCTGGAGGGCATGCAGGGCTGGTCGCGGCTGCTGGAATGAAAGCCGATAGCGACGGGCGTAGAATGACCGGGTGAACTTCCCCATCCAAGCCATCACCCTCGACCTCGACGACACCCTGTGGCCCTTCGCTCCGATCGGCGCACGCATCGACAAGGTCCTGCACGACTGGATGCTGCAGCACAGTCCTGCCACGGCCGCGATGTTTCCGCAGGCCGCGATGCGTGAACTGCGCGAGCGCGCCTACGTCGACAATCCCCACCTGCACCATGACCTGAGTGCGCTGCGCCGGCTGGCACTGCAGCAGGCGCTGCAGGACAGCGGCGCCGACGCGGCCCTGCTGGAGCCCGCTTACGAAGCCTTCTTCGCCGCGCGCAACCAGGTGGAGTACTACCCGGATGCGCTGGATGCCCTGCAGCGCATCGCCGCCCGGGTGCCGGTGGCGGCGCTGAGCAATGGCAACGCCGACCTGGAACGCATCGGCGTGGCGCACTTGTTCGCCTTCCAGCTGGGTGCCCGCGAACACGGTGCCGCCAAACCGGTCGCCAGCATCTTCCATGCCGCCTGCGAGCGCCTCGGTGTTGCACCGGAGCACGTGCTGCACGTGGGCGACCACATTGAAATGGACGTGGCCGGGGCGATGTCCGCCGGCCTGCGCGGCTGCTGGATCAACCGCGAAGCGGCCCGCTGGAACCATCCTTCGCTGCAGCCCGACCTGCAGTTCGACACCCTCACCGGGCTGGCCGACTGGCTTGATGCCAACCCCGCCGCCAGCGCAACCAGGAGCACCTGACCCCATGACCGAGATCACCGGCTTCGTTGCCACCTCCGACCAGGCGCTGCCGCTGCACGTGCTGGACCGGGCACAGTTCAAGGCATGGAATGCCGCCCAGTCGCCCGCGCTGCAGGCGTGGCTGCAGTCGCAGAATTTCACCGCCAGCGGCCACAGCGTGGCACTGCTGCCGGGCGAACACGGCATTGCCGGTGCGGTGATCGGGATCGGTGATGCAGGCGATGCGTACAGCTATGCCCATGCGCCGCACGCGCTGCCCGAAGGCACCGTGTGGAAGTTGGCCACCGCATTGGAACCGGCGCAGCAGGACCTGCTGCAGCTGGGCTGGGGACTGGGCAGTTACCGCTTCGACCGCTACAAGGCGCGCAATCGTGCACCGGCCCAGCTGCTGGCCAGCCCGTCGGCCGAGGTGGCCGCGCTGGTCGCCGCCAGCCTGCGCGTGCGCGACTGGGTCAACACGCCCACTGAAGACATGGGGCCGCAGCAGCTGGAAGACGCCGCGCGCGCACTGGCGGACGCACATGGCGCGCAGCTCGAGGCGATCACCGGTGAGGCACTGCTGGAGCAGGATTTCCCGGCCATCCACGCAGTGGGCCGTGCCTCGCACCGGGCGCCGCGGCTGATCGTGCTGCGCTGGGGCAAGGACACCGATCCGTCGCTCGTGCTGGTCGGCAAGGGCGTGTGCTTCGATACCGGCGGGCTGGACATCAAGCCGGCCGACGGCATGCGCAACATGAAGAAGGACATGGGCGGTGCGGCACATGCGCTGGCGCTGGCCGGGCTGGTGATGGCCCAGGCCCTGCCGGTGCGGCTGACGCTGCTGGTGCCAGCGGTGGAAAACGCGATCGGCCCGGATGCATTCCGTCCGGGCGAAGTGATCGCCACCCGCAAGGGCCTGAGCGTGGAGATCGACAACACCGACGCCGAAGGCCGGGTGATCCTGGGTGATGCCCTGACCTTCGCCAGTGAACAGCAGCCGGACCTGGTGCTGGACTTCGCCACCCTCACCGGCGCGGCACGCATCGCGCTGGGTCCGGACCTGCCGGCGCTGTTCAGCAACGATGACACGGTGGCCCAGCAGTGGCTGCAGGCGGGCGAACAGACCCGTGACCCGGTGTGGCGGATGCCGCTGTGGCGGCCGTACCTGCGTTACCTGCACAGCGGCATCGCCGACCTGGCCAATGCCGGTTCGCGGATGGGTGGCGCGGTCACCGCCGCGTTGTACCTGGAACGCTTCCTGGCCGACGGCCAGCGCTGGGCCCACCTGGACGTGTACGCCTGGAACGACGGCGAACGTCCCGGCCGCCCCGCCGGCGGCGAAGCCCTGGCCCTGCGCTCGGCCTGGGCCATGCTGAAAGCCCGCTACGCCTGACTCCTGAAAAAGGGGACGGAGGGGATTAAGTCGCGAGTGGCCAGACAGGGCCGTATGCGACTTAATCCCCTCCGTCCCCTTTTTTGCTTAGGATGTGGGCACCGCGCATTTTCATGCCAGGCAGGAACCGTCGATGCCCTTGTTCCGCTTCACCCGTAAAGGCGGCTTATCGCGCGGCCCACGGCCGCATTCGCCGCTGCCCTGGATCGCGCTGATTGCGTTGATCGTCGGCCTGATCGCGCTGGCCTTTGCATGGCTGGCCGGCTGGATTGGTCGTGATCGGCCCACGGCGCAGCGCTTCACCGACACCATCGAAGCCACCGGCCCGGCGCACCCTGGCTTCCGCCGCGCGCACAGCAAGGGCGTGTGTGTGAGTGGCTGGTTCGAACCCACGCCGCAGGGTGCGGCGCTGTCACGCGCCCAGGTGTTCCACCAGGCACGCGTGCCGGTGCTGGGGCGGCTGTCGATCGGTGGCGGCGATCCGCACGGGGCCGATGCGCAGGCACGGGTGCGCAGCATCGCCCTGCAGCTGGTCAGCGACAACGGGCAGGAGTGGCGGATGGCGATGAACAGCTTCCCCTTCTTCGCCGTGCCCAGCCCCGAGGCCTTCCTGGAACAGACCCAGGCGCAGCTGCCGGACCCGTCGACCGGAAAGCCGGACCCGGCGAAGATGGCCGCCGTGCTGGAGAAGTATCCCAGCGCGCGCGCCTTCCAGCAGTGGGCGAAGACCGCCCCGTGGACCACCAGCTGGGCCAACACGCAGTTCAACAGCGTCAACAGCTTCTGGTTCACCGCCGCCGACGGCACCCGCCAGGCGGTGCGCTGGAGCTGGGAGCCGCAGGCTGCGGTCGAGGTGCTGGACGAAACGGCGCGCGCCGATGCCGGACTGGACTACCTGGCCGACGAGTTCGCCACGCGGCTGGCCAGCGGGCCGGTGCGCTGGAACCTGGTGGTGACCCTGGCAGGACCCGGCGACGTGGTCGAAGACCCTTCGACCCCCTGGCCGGCCGGACGCGCCCGCGTGCAGGCCGGCGTGCTGTCGCTGGCGCATATGCAGCCGCAGGCCGGGGGGCCCTGCAATGACCTGAACTTCGATCCACTGATCCTGCCCGATGGAATCAGCGGCAGTGACGATGCGGTGCTGGCGGCACGCTCGGCGGTGTACTCGCATTCATTCAACCGCCGCGAACGCGAGACCGCGCGCGGCGAAGCCGGCGATGCGGCAGGGGTATCGAAATGAACGCGCCCAATCAAACGCCCGGCCATTTCAACCTGCTGGCCCGCGTGCTGCACTGGACGATGGCCGTGATGATCCTGGCGATGCTGTTCATCGGCGTGACCATGATGGCCTCGCTGCACCTGCGGCCGATCCTGGTGGACATCCACCGTCCGCTGGGCATCGCGATCGGGCTGCTGGTGCTGCTGCGCCTGTACAACCGCCTGCGCCACCGGCCACCGCCGCTGCCGGCCGACCTGCCATGGTGGCAGGCCCTGGCCGCGAAGGCGTCGCACTGGCTGCTGTATGCGTTGATGCTGGCGATGCCGCTGCTGGGCTGGTCGATGCTGTCCGCCGGCGGCTATGCGATCGTGCTGTGGAGCGGCTTCAACCTGCCCCCGATCGCACCGCATTCGGCAGCGCTGTATACCGCGCTGCGCAGTGCCCACAGCCTGCTGGCCTATGTGCTGTTCGCCACCGTGCTGATGCACCTGGGTGCTGCGCTGTACCACGCCTGGGTGCGCCGCGATGGCGTGTTCGAGTCGATGGCGAAGAAGTAACAGGCGCTACAGCCAGCCCTTCTGGCGGGCCAGCCGATAGGCTTCGATTCGGTTGGCCACGCCCAGCTTGCCGATGCATTCGGACAGGTAATTGCGCACCGTGCCGTGCGACAGGCCAAGCTCGGTGGCGATCTCGCCGGCCGTCTTTCCTTCGCCTGCCAGGCGCAGCACGCGGCGCTCGCGGTCGGTCAACGGATCGGCCTGCGACCAAGCGTCCAGTGCCAGTTGCGGGTCGATGGCGCGGGCACCCTGTTGCACGCGGCGCAGGGCATCGGCCAGATGGTCGGCCGGCGCGTCCTTCAGCAGGTAACCGAGCACGCCCGCGTCCAGGGCGCGGCGCAGGAAGCCGGTACGCGCGAAGGTAGTGACGATCACCACTTTGATCGGCAGTTGCTGCCGCGCGATCCGCTGCGCCAGTTCCAGCCCGGTCAGGCCGGGCATTTCGATGTCGGTGACCAGGATGTCCGGCCGCACCTGCTGCAGCAGTCGCCACGCCGCTTCGCCATCGGCTGCGGTGCCCAGCACCTCGATGTCCGGCTCCAGCCCCAGCAGCGCCGACAACGCGCCGCGCACCATGGCCTGGTCTTCGGCCAGTACGATCCGGATCATGGGGTTGCCTTCAACAGGCTCGCAGGCAATGGCTCCGGCGCCGGGTCCATCGGCGTCGATACGGCCGGCATCGGCACGCGCACCGTGATGCAGGTGCCGCCCTGTGGCAGCGGTTCCAGCTGCAGCGTACCGCGCAGTGCGGCGATGCGTTCGTGCATTCCGGCCAGGCCGTTGCCTTCGGTGATCACCCCGCCACGGCCGTTGTCGCGGACCTGCATCAGCAGGGTTTGGCCGTCGCGTTCGAAGTGCACCTGGGCGTTGCCCGCAAGCGCGTGGCGGGCGATGTTGGTCACCGCCTCCCGCAGCACCAGGGCCAGCGCGCGCTCGATCTCCAGCGGCATCGGCGGCGGTGGCTGGTAGTCCAGGTGGACCTGCTGGCATTCCAGCAGCAGCCGCGCCGAGGCAAGCTCACCGGCAAGGTCGCTGGAGCGGAAGCCGGTGACCGCACTGCGGACCTGCGCCAGCGCCTGCCGCGCGATGTCTTCGGCTTCGCCGATCTCCAGCCGTGCACGCGCATCGCCGCGGTCGTACAGCTTGCGCGACAGCTCCAGCTTCAACGTGATCAGCGACAGCGTGTGCCCGAGCAGGTCATGCAGGTCGCGGCCGATGCGCTCGCGCTCGGCCGTGGCCGCCAGCCGGCGCACCTCATCCTGTGACAGCTGCAGCTGCGCATCGCGGTCCTTGTTGACCGCCTCCATGTTCGATATCAGGCCGATCACCACCGACATGAAGGGAATCCAGACCAGATTCTGCCAGGCCCAGCCCGCAAGCCACGCGGTGCCGACATACACCGCGTTGAGCAGCAGCAACTGCAACAGATAGCGCCAGATGCTGCCGTTGCGGCACACGCGCAGCATCACGCAGCCGAACACGAAGTAGCTGATGCCGGACGGATACCACGGCACCAGCACCAGGCTCAGCGCGACCATCGCCAGCGCATAGCGCGGTGCATGGTGGCGCGGCGCCAGCATCGCGCGCGCGTACAGGAACAGGAAGGTGGGATAGCTGAGCAGTGTCAGCAGCGCCCAGCGCGCGGTATACCCGCCACCGAAGAGAGGGGTCAGGAACACCCACGAGGTCCACAGCAGGTGGATGTAATCACTCCAGCCGGACTGGCCGCGCCGCCGATGGTCGGCCGCTGCCGAATCCGGGGCGGGGCGCAGCAGGGTGGCGAACCTGTGGGCGGAGGCGTTGGACTGCAGCAGGCGGCGAGCGCGGGCGATCATGGATTCAGCCGATGCGGCGCAGGCGACGGGTCGCCAGCAGCGCGCCGATCACCGTCACCAGGACCAGCACCCCCACGTGCACCGGCATGCTGCCGCTGGCCGGCTCGTCGATGGTGTGCAACGCCAGCTGGGCCGCATGCCAGGTCGGCCAGAGCGGAGCGAGCCGGGTGAACACGTCCGGGAGCATCGACAGCGGTACCCACAGGCCCGACAGCAGCGCCAGGGGCAGATAGAACAGGTTCACCATCGCCGGCGCCGCATCGGCGCCGACATGGCTGCCGATCAGCAGGCCGACCGCGCCCAGCGGCAGTGCGACCAGCGCCGAGACGCCGATCAGGCCAGCCATCTGCGGTGGGGTCAGCACGACCTCGCCCACCACGTGCGCGGCGATGATCAGCAAGGCCGCCACGACCACGGCGAAGATCAGGGCCATCAGCAGCCGGGCCAGCATGGGGGCCAGCGGCGGAACCGGCAGGGCGCGCTTGAGGGTCAGCAGGCCACTGGCCCGGTCCATGGCCAGCTGTACGCCGAAACCGAACAGGGCAGGCCCCATGGCGCCGAAGATGCAGTAGGTAGCGAGCAGGTAGCGCCCCGCCTCGCCACGCCCCAACAGCACGCCGAACATCAGGTAGAACAGCACCGGGAACAGCAGACAGGGCAGCACGAACGCCGGCGTGCGCCAGGTGCGCCGCAGTTCGGCCTTCAACTCGGCGACGTACGGTGCGAGCCGTCGCGCCACCGGACGCCGCACTGCTTCGCTGTCGGCCCGGGGCAGGCTCATGCGGCCTCCCGGGTCATTTCAACGAACGCTTCGGCCAGTCCCCCACCGCGCACGTCCAGCTCGCGCAGCAGGGGATCTTCGGCAAGCAGGCGGGCCACCACCGCCTCGGCCGGTTCGGCCAGCAGCTGCAGGTGGTCGCCTTCGCGGCGGGCATCGATGACGCCCTCCCAACCGCGCACGTGGGCCACGTCCAGCCGGCTGCGGCATCGGATCCGCCGCGGAGCCAACTGCGGCCGGAACGTCGCCAGCGGGCCATCGGCCAGTACCTGCCCCCGTTCCATGACCACCACGCGCCCGGCGAGCGCTTCGGCTTCTTCCAGGTAATGGGTGGTCAGCACGATGCCGCATCCTTCCTGGCGCAGCGTCGCGATGGCGTCCCAGATGGCCTGCCGGGCCTCGATGTCCAGGCCGGTGGTCGGCTCATCAAGGAACAGCAGGCGCGGACCGCCGCACAAGGCGATGGCGAACTGCACGCGCCGCTGCTGGCCGCCAGACAGCGCGCCGTAGGGCCGCTCCCGCAGGTCCTGGACACCTGCGATGGCAAGGCATTCGGCCAGCGGGCGAGGCCGCGGGTAGCTGGCCTGGAACTGCTCCACCAGCTCACCGACCCGCAGTTTCGGCGGCAGCGCGGTGCTCTGCAGCATCACCCCGACCTGCTCGCGCTGGGCACGGTGTTGCGGGTCGCCACCGAGCAGCTGCACCTGTCCGCTGTCCGGCCGCCGCAGACCAAGCAGCACCGCGATGGCCGTGCTCTTGCCGGCGCCGTTGCGACCGAGCAGGGCCAGCACTTCGCTTCCCTGTACCTGCAGGCTGACTCCAGCCAGCGCCTGCACGTTGCGATATCGCACGTGCACCTGGTCAAGGACCGCAAGCGGAGGGGCATCGAGGTGCATCGCGGAACTCCCGGGAAAGAGGTGGCCAGTGTGCGGCAGGTCGCAGCGTACACGCACTGGCGCACGTCAGCTGCAGAGGGTGACAGCTGTCACTGCCCGTTTCCGGTACCGGGCGTGCATCCTTGCCGAAGCCGGCACCCGGTTTGCCCCCGGTCGGTGTTGGGGTCACACTCCGCTCGATCCATCGTCATGGTCCCTATGAACGCCTCTGCTGAACTGTTGAAGGAACTTCGCATCGACCGCAAGACGCCGCCGCCCCCGCCGGGCAGCCGCCGCTGGCTGTGGATCGTCATCATCGTGGTGGTGCTGTTCGCCGCCGCCATCGCGGCATGGCGGCTGCGTCCGCAGGCCATCGAAGTGCAGACCGCGCCGGCGGTGGCACTGGGCGAGGCAGGCAGCAGCGCATCGGTGCTGGATGCCAGCGGCTACGTGGTGGCCCGGCGCATGGCGACCGTTTCGGCCAAGATCACCGGCAAGGTGCGCGAAGTCATGATCGAAGAAGGCATGCGGGTCGAAGAAGGCCAGGTCATGGCCACGCTGGACCCGATCGATGCCGGCGCCCAGCGCGATCTCTACGCTTCGCAGGTGCAGGCCGCGCGCAGCCAGGTCGCCGGCCTGCAGGCCCAGCTCACCCAGGCCGATGCCGAGGCCACCCGGCTGCAGGCGCTGGTCGGCCAGCAGCTGGTATCGCGCTCGCAGTTCGACCAGGCCGTGGCCCAGCGTGACAGCCTGCGGGCGCAGCTGGATACCGCCCGGCGCAACGTGCAGGTGGCCGGCAACCAACTCGCGATCGCCGACCTGGGCGTGGACAACAACATCGTCCGCGCCCCGTTCTCCGGCGTGGTCACCGCCAAGGCCGCACAGCCGGGCGAGATCGTCTCGCCGCTGTCGGCCGGCGGCGGCTTCACCCGCACCGGCATCGGCACCATCGTGGATATGGAGTCGCTGGAGATCGAAGTCGATGTCGGCGAGGCGTTCATCGGCCGTGTACAGCCGAAGATGCCGGTGGAAGCCACGCTCAACGCCTATCCCGACTGGAAAATCCCGGCCGAGGTGATCGCCATCGTTCCCACCGCCGACCGCGGCAAGGCCACGGTGAAGGTGCGCGTGGCGATCAAGACCCGCGACCCGCGCATCGTGCCGGAAATGGGCGTGCGGGTGAGCTTCCTGGAACAGGCCAAGGCCGATGCAGCGGCAAAGCCGCAGGGCGTGCGGGTGCCGGCCAATGCCGTGGTGGAACGCGAGGGTGGCAGCGTGGTGTTCGTGCTGGTGGACGATGCCGTGCAGCAGCGCAGCGTGGAGCCAGGCCTGGCGTTGAATGCGGATCGACAACTGCTGCAGGGCGTCCGCCCGGGTGAGCTTGTGGTGACCAGCCCGCCAGATACGTTGGGCGATGGCAGCAAGGTGAAGGAACAACCGTAGGTTTTCTGTCTGACGGCCAGCGGCCGTCGCTACCGCACTCGGAGAATCGGCATGTCGACCCTGGTTTCATTGCGCAGCATCACCAAGACCTACCAGCGGGGCCCGGAGCAGGTGAAGGTGCTGCACGGCATCGACCTGGACATCGAAAAAGGCGATTTCGTGGCGTTGATGGGGCCCTCCGGTTCCGGCAAGACCACCCTGCTGAACCTGATCGGTGGACTGGATTCGCCCAGCGGCGGCGAGATCACCATCGAAGGCGAGCGCATCGACCAGATGAGCGGCGGCCAGCTGTCCACCTGGCGCAGCCACCATGTCGGCTTCGTGTTCCAGTTCTACAACCTGATGCCGATGCTGACCGCGCAGAAGAACGTCGAACTGCCGCTGCTGTTGACCCACCTGGGTGCTGCGCAGCGCAAGCGCAACGCAGAGATCGCGCTGACCCTGGTCGGCCTGGCCGACCGCCGCAGCCACCGGCCCAACGAACTGTCCGGCGGCCAGCAGCAGCGCGTGGCAATCGCCCGCGCGATTGTTTCCGATCCCACCTTCCTGATCTGCGATGAACCGACCGGCGACCTGGACCGCCAGTCCGCCGAAGAGATCCTGCAGTTGTTGCAGCAGCTCAACCGCGAACACGGCAAGACCATCATCATGGTGACCCACGACCCGAAGGCCGCCGAGTACGCGACCCATACGGTGCACCTGGACAAGGGCGAACTTGCCGACGCGCCACTGGCGCACTGACCGAGGGCACGGCGATGAAATATTTCTCCCTGGTCTGGGCGCAGCTGTTCCGCAGCCGCACCCGCACCCTGCTGACCCTGCTGTCGGTGGTGGCGGCGTTCCTGCTGTTCGGCATGCTCGATTCGGTGCGCGTGGCGTTCATGTCCGGTGGCAGCGTGGAAGGCGCCAACCGGCTGATCACCGCCTCGCGGCTGTCGATCACCCAGTCGCTGCCGATCCGCCTGGAAGCGCAGATCCGCCAGGTGGCCGGCGTGCGCGACGTGACCTACGGCATGTGGTTCGGCGGCATCTACCGCGACCCCAAGGACTTCTTCCCGAACTTCTCGGTAGCACCGAACTACTTCGACGTCTACGGCGAACTCGAGGTCGCCCCGGACCAGCTCAAGCGCTGGCAGGACACCCGCACCGGTGCCATCGTCGGCGAATCGCTGGCCAAGGATTTCGGCTGGAAGATCGGCGACACCATCCCGTTGCAGGCCACCATCTTCCCGCGCGGGGGCAGCAACGACTGGCCGCTGGAAATGGTCGGCACGTTCCGCTCCAAGGACCGTGCAGTGGCCGGGAACGAGGAGCGGCAGTTGATGATGAACTGGAAGTACTTCGATGAGTCCAACGACTACATCAAGAACCGGGTCAGCTGGTACACCATCACCCTGGACAACCCTGACCATGCCTCGCGGGTGGCCCAGGCCATCGACGCGATATCGGCCAACTCCGACCACGAAACCAAGACCCAGACCGAATCGGCGTTCCAGCAGGCCTTCGTCAAGCAGTTCGCGGACATCGGCATGATCGTCACCTCGATCATGGGCGCGGTGTTCTTCACCCTGCTGCTGCTGACCGGCAACACCATGGCCCAGGCGGTGCGCGAACGCATCCCGGAACTGGCCACGCTGAAGACGCTCGGCTTCCAGGACCGTACCGTACTGGCCCTGGTGATGGTGGAATCGATCCTGCTGGTGGGGCTGGGTGGTGCGATCGGCATGGGCCTGGCGGCGACCATCCTGCCGGTGCTGGCACCGCAGACACGCGGCCTGCTGCCACCGCATGTGCCGACCACCACCTGGCTGGTGGGCATTGGACTGATCATCGTGATCGGCATCGTGGTCGGACTGCTGCCGGCGTTGCGCGCCAAGCGGCTGAAGATCGTCGACGCCCTGGCCGGACGCTGAGGACCCGCACATGAAGAACACACTGAAGAAGTGGCTGCTCAACGGCGCGATGCTGGTGGTGCTGGCGGTGGGCCTGGCGGGATGGATCTGGCTGCCGTGGCAGGGCGTGCTGATCGTGGCGGTGCTGGTCGCGCTGTGGCTGGTGCTGACCCGCGGCGGACGGCTGGCGTTGGCCGCCACCCGCATCGGTATCGCCAGCCTGCCGCAACGCTGGGGCGCCTCGTCGGTGATCGTGGTCGGCATCGCCGGCGTGGTGGGCGTGCTGGTGGCGATGCTGGCGATGGGCGCAGGTTTCCAGTCCACGCTCAACAGCACCGGCGATGACACCACCGCGATCGTGCTGCGCGGTGGCTCGCAGGCTGAGACCAACTCGGTGATCACCCGCGACCAGATTCCGTTGTTGTCCACCCTGCCCGGCGTGGCACGCGACGAAAGGGGCCGCGCGCTGCTGTCGGCCGAACTGTCGCAGGTGGTCAACCTGGTGTCCCGCTCCGACGGCACCGATGTCAACGCGCAGTTCCGGGGCGTCGGCGAAATGGCGTGGGCGGTGCATGATCGTGTACGCATCATCGAAGGCCGCAAGTTCGCCACCGGCAAGCGTGAGATGGTGGTGGGCCAGGGCGCGAAGACCCAGTTCCGCGACATGGACGTGGGCAGCACGCTGACCCTGGGCAACCAGGCATGGACGGTGGTCGGCGTGTTCGCTTCCGGCGATGCGCACGATTCGGAGCTGTGGACCGACGTGGATACGCTGGCCACCACCTACCAGCGCGACTCGCTGCAATCGGTGACGGTGCGCACCGACGGCAAGCCGGGCTTCGAGCAGTTCAAGGCTGCCGTCGCCGGCGACCCGCGCCTGAAGCTGGAGGTGGAAACAACGCGGCTGTACTACAGCAAGCAGGGTGGCGGGCTGACCACGCTGATCAACATCCTGGGCAAGGTCATCGGCACCATCATGGCCATCGGCGCCGTGTTCGGTGCGCTCAACACCATGTATGCCGCCGTGGCCACGCGGGCGCGCGAGATCGCCACGATGCGCGCGATCGGCTTCCGCGGATTGCCGGTGGTGACCGCGGTGATGCTGGAGACGATGCTGCTGGCGTTGCTGGGTGGGCTGCTGGGCTGCGCGATCGCCTGGCTGCTGTTCAACGGCTACAGCGTGTCCACCATCGGCAGCAATTTCAGCGCGGTGGTGTTCAAGTTCCACGTCTCCCCGGAACTGCTGTGGAGCGGGCTGAAGTGGGCGCTGGGCATCGGCCTGGTCGGTGGCCTGTTCCCCGCCCTGCGCGCCGCCCGCCTGCCGATCACCACCGCCCTGCGCGAGGTCTGACTAGCGGCGGGCGCGGCGCAGGCCGTCGAAGACGAACAGGCCCAGGCCGATCCAGATCGCGATGAAACCGGTGGCGCGCGCGCCATCGAAGGGTTCGTTGAAGAAGAACACGCCCAGCACCAGGCCCAGGCTGGGCGCGATGAACTGCAATACGCCCACGGTGGACAGGGCGATGCGCTTCACGCCGTAGGCGAAGCCGATCAACGGTGCGGCGGTGACCACGCCGCCGAAGATCAGCAGCAGGTCGTTGCGCCAGCCCCAGCCCCCGAAGAAGGCGCCGCCGTGGCCGTTCTCGCTCCACAGCGCGAAGCCCAGCGCGGGCAGGAACAGGTACAGGCTTTCCACCGCCAGGCCGGCCACCGGATCGACCGATACCAGTTTGCGCAACAGGCCGTACAACCCGAACGAGCCGGCCAGCCCCAGCGCGATCCACGGCGGTGCACCGGCCTGCCACGTGAGCCAGCCCACGCCGGCCGCCGCGCAGGCCACCGCCAGCCACTGCAGGCGACGCAGGCGTTCCTTCAGCACCACCACGCCCAGTACCACGCTGACCAGCGGATTGATGAAGTAGCCCAGGCTGGTATCGATCACGTGGCCGGCGTTGATCGCCCAGATGTACAGGCCCCAGTTGAACGCGATGGCCAGGCTGCTCACTGCCAGCGTGGCCAGCGCACGCGGCTGCGCGGCGATCGCTTTCCACCACTGCAGGCGGCTGCTCAGCAGCAGCCAGCCCACTACCAACACCGTGCTCCAGATGATGCGGTGGGCGATAATCTGGAACGAAGGCACTTCGCGCAGGAGGTGCCAGTAGACCGGCACCAGTCCCCACAGCACGAAGGTGAAGGCGGTGACGGCAAAGCCACGGCGCTGTTCCTGCTCCTGCTCGCTGGTGAGTACCGCGCTCACTTGCGCGTCCTCGCCAGAGCCAGCACCAGCACGCCGGCCAGGATCACCGCCATCGCCACCAGGTCGCGCCAGCCGAAGTGTTCGCCATTGAGCAGTACGCCGAGCAGCACGGCAATCACCGGATTGACGTAGGCATAGCTGCCGGCCAGCGCGGGGCGCACGTTGTGCAGCAGCCACACGTACGCGGTGAAGGCCACGATCGAGCCGAACACGCACAGGTAAGCCACCGCCAGCAGGCCGTCCAGGCTCGGCAGCGCGGTCGGCCGCTCGCCCACCGCCAGCCCGGTGATGACCAGCAGGATGCCGCCGCAGATCATCTGCCCGGCAGCGGTCATGAACGGTCCCGGCAAATCCTGGCCACGTACCCAGACCGAGCCGAACGCCCAGCCGACCGGTGCCACCAGCAACAGCACCAGACCGGTCGGCGAGGCCGCCAGGCTGCTGCCTGCGTTGAGCCAGACCACGCCGAGGAAGCCGATGGCAATGCCCAGCCATTCGCCGCGGCTGGCATGCTGGCCGCGCACCGCCGAGAACAGCGCCATCCACAACGGCACCGAGGCCACCGCGGTGGCGGCCAGGCCTGAGGACACGTCACGTTCGGCCAGTACCACCATGCCGTTGCCCAGCAGCAGCATGGTGAAGCCCATGATGGTCAGGTTGCGCCACTGCCGCAGGGTCGGCCGCGGCATCTTCCTGAACAGCCGAAGCACCGCGTACATCAGGCTGCCGGCGATGATGAAGCGCGCACCGGAGACCGAGGTCAGCGGCAGCACGCCGGCCTGCAGCGCCTTGGCGATGCCCAGGTAGGTAGAGCCCCAGACCACGTAGACCAGCAGCAACGCCAGGGCGACGGCACCGGGACGCGGTGCGGCGGGGGATTCAGGAACGACGGCCATGGGCCACCAGGGTGCGGGGGAACGAGGATTCTAGGCCTTTGCGGCGACCGGGAGCAGTCAGGAACGCGGCATGCTGTTTTCGGCGCGCGGCGCATGCTGGCGCCGCGTCTCCAGCGGAGCGCGGACAAGGCCTATATCATCCTCCCCGCCCCTGCCGACGAACTGCTTGCCGGCGCCTACCCAGGAACTCCCGACGATGCAGGATGAATTCAACGACCCGCTCTGGCGCCAGGTGCTGTCCGGCGCGCAGATGCTGTTCGTGGCCTTCGGCGCGCTGGTGCTGATGCCGCTGATCACCGGGCTGGACCCGAACGTGGCGCTGTTCACCGCCGGGCTGGGCACGCTGCTGTTCCAGTTGATGACCGGCCGCCAGGTGCCGGTGTTCCTGGCTTCCAGCTTCGCCTTCATCACCCCGATCATCCTCGCCAAGCAGCAGTTCGGCCTGGCTGAAACCATGGGCGGGGTGATGGCTGCTGGTTTCGTCTACACCTTCCTGGGCGCGGCGGTGAAGATCAAGGGCACCGGTTTCATCGACCGGCTGCTGCCGCCGGTGGTGATCGGCCCGGTGATCATCTCGATCGGCCTGGCGATGGCGCCGATCGCCGCCAACATGGCCATGGGCAAGGACGCCGATGGGGCGCAGCTGATTCCGTACCAGACAGCCATGCTGATTTCGATGCCGGCCCTGTTGACCACGCTGGTGGTGGCGGTGTTCGGCCGTGGCATGTTCCGGCTGCTGCCGATCATGTTCGGCGTGTTGGTGGGTTTCGGGCTGTCCTTCGCATTCGGCGTGGTCGATGTCGCGCGCATCGCGGCGGCACCGTGGTTTGCCTTGCCACAGTTCACCGCCCCGGCGTTCAACTGGCAGGCGATCCTGTTCATCGTGCCGGTCGCGCTGGCACCGGCAATCGAACACATCGGCGGGGTGATCGCCGTCGGCAGCGTCACCGGGCGCGACTACCTGAAAAAGCCCGGCCTGCACCGCACTCTGTTCGGCGATGGCGTGGCGACCACCGCGGCGGGACTGTTCGGTGGGCCGCCCAACACCACCTATGCCGAAGTCACCGGGGCGGTGATGCTGACGAAGAACTACAACCCGAAGATCATGACCTGGGCGGCGGTCTTCGCCATCAGCCTGGCCTTCATCGGCAAGTTTGGTGCGCTGCTGCAGAGCATCCCGGTACCGGTGATGGGCGGCATCCTGTGTTTGCTGTTCGGCTCCATCGCCGCGGTCGGCATGAACACCCTGATCCGACACCGGATCGACCTGGGCGAAGCCCGCAACCTGGTGATCGTGTCGGTAACGCTGGTGTTCGGTATCGGCGGCGTACTGGTCGGCAGCGGCACCGGTCCGGATGACTTCGGCCTGAAGGGCATCGCGCTGTGCGCGGTGGTGGCGATCGCGTTGAACCTGCTGCTGCCGGGTAACGATCACTGGAAGCAGCCGGGTCCGCCGGTGGTTTGAGGCTGCGGGGGAAGGCGTGACGACCAACGGTCGTCACCCACCAAATGACAATGCCGAATCACGCCATCAAGGCGATCTCAGCGGCGTGCCGCTTCGCTGGCGTCGCGCGCCTTGCGGAACTCCGAGCCTTCTTCCCACTGCGGCCAGCTGCGGCCGTTGGCCAGCTCCAAGCCGAGGTCATAGACCAGCAATGTATCGGCAGCGTGGCCGGCCGGGTCCCAGCTCGGGGTCCACGCGTCGCAGGCCTGGTGGTAGCAGTCCTTGAAGTATTTCTCGCGCAGCGCACGGCCGGCTTCGATGCCACCGTCCAGCTTGTCCAGCCCCGGACCGATGGTGATCGCCGGTACACCCAGGCGGGCGAACGCGAAGTGGTCGGCACGGTAGAAGAAGCCCGCTTCAAGGTTCGGATCCGGGCTGTAGCCGCGGCCCCGGGCCTTTGCCACACGCTCCAGGTCGCCTTCCAGCGATACCCGGCCCTTGCCCCACGAGGCGATGTCACGGGTCGCGCCATCCGGGCTGAACATCTCGATGTTCAGCACTGCGGCCGTCTTTTCCAGCGGTGCCAGCGGGTGCCTGGCGTAGTAGCTGGCGCCGAGCAGTCCCTTCTCTTCAGCGGTCAGCGCAACGAAGTACAGCGAACGCTGCGGCTGCGGGCCGGCGGCGAAGACGCGGCCCAGTTCCAGCACCGTGGCCACGCCGGTGGCGTTGTCGATGGCGCCGCGTCGCACGCGGTCGCCCTTCGCATCAGGCTCGCCGATGCCGAACGCATCCCAGTGGGCAGAGAAGATCACCGCCTCGTCGCCGTGCTCGCCCCCGGGCAGCTTGGCCACCACGTTGCGGGTGACCACCTCTTCACGCTTGAGCTTGAAGGCGGCACTCAGGCGGGCGTTGTCCAGCGGCACCGGCTTGAAATCGGCGCGCTGCGCCTTGCGCTTTTCCGCTTCGAAATCCAGTCCGGCATCGGCGAAGATCGCCTCGGCCAAGGAACGCTGCATCCACCCGCGCAGCGGCGTGTGCTGGGCCATGGCTTCGTCCTGGCTGCGCTGGATGTCGAACAGCGGCGAGGTGCCCGAACTCTTCACCGTGGCCCAGCCATAGGCCGCCGGCGCGGTCTCGTGCACGATCAGCACGCCTTCGGCGCCGCGGCGCGCGGCCTCTTCGAACTTGTAGGTCCAGCGGCCGTAGTAGGTCACCGCCTTGCCATCGAACGCGCCGGGCGCGTCGGTCTCGAAGTCGGCGTCGTTGATCAGCACCACCGCGATCTTGCCGCGCAGGTCGATGTCTTTGTAGTCGTTCCAGTTGCGCTCCGGCGCGTCGATGCCGTAGCCGATGAACACCAGCGGCGCATCCTTGATCTGTACCCGCGCGCGCGGCTGCAGGCTCTGCAGGGTCACGTCCCCGCCGTTGGCGAGGGTGCGCTTGCCGCCCTTCAGCGACAGCGTGGCGGTGGCCGCGCCGTCCAGCTGCGCGCGCACCAGCGGCACCGGTTGCACCCAGCTGCCGTCCACGCCGCCCGGCTGCAGGCCGTAACTGCGGAACTGCTCGATCAGGTACTGCACCGTGCGCTCTTCGCCCGCGCTGGCCGGTGCGCGGCCTTCGAATTCGTCCGAAGCCAGCACGCGCACGTGCCGCGACAGCGCCTGCGGATCGATGCCGCCGCCGGGAAGATCATTGGCCGCATTTGCAAGGCCACCGACGAACAGGCAGGACGACAACAACAGCACGCGCATCGGGTTCACGGATCACCGGGGGACAAGGAAACAGGGATGCTCCGAGTGTACGTGACAGCGCGATGACGCGGAATGATCAGCGCCGTCCGCGGTCCAGCCAGCACCCCAGGCCCTGCGCATTGAGCTCGATGTCCATCGCCAGCACCGCGGCTACCGCGTCCTGGTCCAGCGCACAGCCATGCGCCAGCGCGCGTTCCAGATACAGCGCGCGCAATGCTGCTAGCAGATGGCGATGGCGGTCGGGGCGGCCGTCGCACTGGCGCCCGATCGCCACCATCGCATCGATCTGCTCGAACAGGTCCGCAGCGCGCGCTTCCACCGCTTCCACCCGCCCGTAGTGGGTGAGGTACATGGCGGCGGGCTGGTAAGCCAGCACCCGGCGGATGGAATCCTTCAACGGCTCGGGATCGAACTGGACCGGCGAAGACGTGGGGATGATGAACGCCCCCTGCGCACTGTCCAGTTCGCGGTAGGACAGACCGAAGGTATCGCCGGTGAACCAGCTGCGGCTACGCGCGTCCCACACGCAATAGTGGTGCTGCGCATGGCCGGGCGTGTGCATCAGCAACAGCTCGCGCCCGGCCAGGTCGATGCGCTGGCCATCTTCGGCCACCACCACGCGCTCGGCCGGGATCGGCTCGATGCGACCATAGCTGCGCGCGATTTCTTCCTCGCCGTATACCGCCGTGGCGCCGGCGATCAGCCGTGCGGGATCGATCATGTGCGGCGCGCCGCGCGGATGCAGCACGGCACGCGCATTGGGCAGGTGCTGCATCAGCGTGCCGGCGCCGCCGGCGTGATCCAGATGCACGTGGGTCAGCAGCAGCCAGTCCACCGCCTGTGGCTCCAGCCCGGCATCGGCCAAGGCCTGCAGCATCGCCGGTACCGCCAGCGAGGTGCCGCAGTCGATGAAGGCGCCACGGCCGTTCTCCACCACCAGGTAGGCCGCGTCGAAGTCGGCGCGCTGGAATCCGGTATCGATGGTGTGGATGCTGGGATCGGCGGTCATCGACGCGCACCTGGCAGGTTCAAGGACAGACGCCCATGGTAGGCGCGCGGGCGAAGGCGTTCGATGCGGCTTTGGTCGAGGGCCGCGTCAGGGCGCGCGCAGCAGCCAGCGCGGGCGGAGCAGCAGCGCGGCCACCATCACCGCCAGGAAGGCGCCGTAGGCATACAGCACCGCCAGCACCTGCGGCCAGATAGGGCCGGCATCGGGCTGGGCCTGGCCCAACTGGAAACCCCAGTGCATGGAAAGCACGCTCAACACCAGGGCAAGCAGCAGCGCGGCCGCATCGAAGGCACGCCGCCGCGCGCAACGCGGCTGGCGTGGGTAGCACCAGAACAGCCCGCCGAGCAGCATGAACCAAGGCAGGAACAGCAGCAGCGACAACCAGGCCATCAGCAGATCCTCGGTTGAAAGGGCGCGTGCGTTATCCGGCGTCGCGCAGGGTTGCCAGCGCGGCCAGCACGGCGTCCACTTCGGCTTCCAGCGTAAACAGTTCGCTCTGCAGCGCATCGCCCTGCTCGGCCTGCTTGAGCACGGCGATCAGCTGCCCGGCGTCGCGCGGTGAATCAAAGCCCGCACTCTGCACCAGCAACGTGCCTTCGCCGTCGGTGAGCTTGAAGTAGAACCGGCCGTCCTTCTCGCGGTACTGCTTGAACACCGGCGGCGCGCTGCGGGCCAGTTCGGCCGCGGCGGCCTTCGGCACGTCGGCCAGGTCGCGCAGGCCTACCGCATGGCGCAGCTCCTTCAGCAGCGGCACCGCGTACTGTTCGCGCAACTGCTGGCCACGCCGGCGCAGCAGCGCTTCGATCTTCTCCGGTTCGGCCATCAGCGCTTCGTAGCGCTCGCGCAGCGGCGACAGTTCGGCATCGATGCGCTCGAACAACTGCTGCTTGGCATCGCCCCAGCCGATGCCCTCGGCGAAGGCCCTGGCAAAGCCGGCGGTCTGTTCCGGCGTGGCGAACGCCTGGTACATCTGGAACAGGGCCGAGCCTTCGGTATCCTTCGGCTCACCCGGCGCACGCGAATCGGTCAGGATGGAGAACACCAGCTTTTTCAGCTCTTCGCGCGGGGCGAACAACGGAATGGTGTTGCTGTAGCTCTTGCTCATCTTGCGGCCATCCAGGCCTGCCAGCGTAGCGACCTGCTCGTCGATCACCACCTCCGGCAGCGGGAAGTACTCCTTGCCGTAGACATGATTGAAGCGCTGGCCGAAGTCGCGTGCCATCTCGATGTGCTGGATCTGGTCACGTCCCACCGGCACCCGGTTGGCCTTGAAGATCAGGATGTCGGCGGCCATCAGCACCGGGTACATGAACAGCCCGGCGCTCACGCCGGCGTCCGGGTCCAGCCCCTCGGCCTCGTTCTTGTCGATTGCCGCCTTGTAGGCATGCGCACGGTTGAGGATGCCCTTGCTGGCGACCACGGTCAGGAACCACATCAGTTCGTTGGTTTCCGGGATGTCGCTCTGCCGGTAGAACCACACCTGTTCCGGATCCAGCCCGCAGGCCAGCCAGCTGGCGGCGATTTCCAGCGTGGAACGCTGGGTGCGCGCCGGCTCCTGCGCCTTGATCAGGCTGTGCAGGTCGGCCAGGAAGAAGAAGCTCTCGATGCCCTGTGCACGGCTGGCCGCAATGGCGGGGCGGATGGCGCCGACATAGTTGCCCAGGTGCGGGGTGCCGGAGGGGGTGATGCCGGTAAGGACTCGGGTGGTCATGACTGCTCGATGGGAAACCTTCGGTGAACGGCTGCAGTTTACCCTTGCTGGCGCAACCCCGTCGGCCCTGTTCGGGCGTTTGAGCTGAGGACCCCGCCATGGAGAACCCGGATGAAGCGCCTGTTGCTGCCCCTGTTGAGCGTTGCCCTGCTGGCCGGCTTCAGGCCGGCGCCGCCGATGATCACCCCACCCTCCTCGCGGATAGCGGGTGGACCCGTGTTCCTGACCCTGCTGGACCGCGAGACCGGCGGGCTGCTGCCGCAGTACGCGCACGACGGCCAACGCTGGACACCGGGCGAGCGTGGACACCGGTACAGCGTGCGCCTGCGCAATGCCAGCCCACAGCGCGTGCTGGTGGTGCTGTCGGTGGATGGCATCAACGCGGTCAGCGGCGAGCAGGCCACTCCCGACCAGACCGGCTACGTGCTCAACCCCTGGCAGACCACCGACATCGCCGGCTGGCGGAAGTCCAACGATGAAGTGGCGCAGTTCGTCTTCAGCAGCCCGCGCGACAGTTATGCCGAACTTACCGGACGCGGTGACAACCTGGGCGTGGTCGGCATCGCGGTGTTCAACGAAGCCAATGCCGTGCGCTGGGAGCATCGGCCGGCCACGCCGCCGCGCCGCGCGGCGCCTGCCCCGGCCGCGACCCAGGATGCCGCCAAGAGTGAGTCACGGGTGATGGCCGAATCCACGCCGGCGCCGGCGCAACGGCTGGGCACGGGACATGGCGAACGCGAGGCCTCATCGGTCCGCAACACCGCCTTCGAGCGCGCCACGGCCGACCCGGCCCAGGTTACCCAGCTTCGCTACGACAGTGCGCGCAACCTGCGCGCGCGTGGGATCGTTATCGATCGTCCCGCGCGGGTCACCGAGCGCGGGCCGCAGGCATTCCCCGATCAGTACGTGCCCGACCCACCGCGACGCTGAGCCTGGATCACCCATAAAAAAACGGGCCGCGAAGGCCCGTTTTCTACCGGTTTCAACCGCCCGACTTACTTGAAGTCCGGGTAGTCCTTGCGCAGCGAGGAATCGAACTCCTTGACCTGCCTGTCAGCTTCGTCGCGGGCGATGCCGTAACGTTCCTGCACGCGGCCGGCCAAGTACTCCGCGTTACCTTCGGCAACATCGAAGTCGTCATCGGTAAGCTTGCCCCACTGCACCTGGGCCTTGCCCTTGAGCTGGGTCCACTTGCCGGAAATGATGTCTTTGTTCATGTGCGTTGGCCTCTTGATGAAGTGCGTCATGTGTTACCGCACCTGCAGAATGCCGCATCGAACGTTGGGGGGCAGTCAAGCAAAGATGAAACGTATGCTCACCTCGTTGAACGGACTCCGTCGCCGCACCGAAACAAAAAAGGCCGGGAAATCCCGGCCTTTCATCACTGAAACGCTTGCGCGGATCAGTTGCCGCGGGCGGCGTCTTCGACCTTCTCGCCAGCACCCTGCACGTCCTTGCCGGCACCGGCAACGGTATTGCAGCCGGCCAGCATGGCGACCGAGAACATCGACAGCAGCATCAGGGAAATTACACGCTTCATAGGGACTCTCCAGTTTGATTTAAAAAACCACCGCGGCCGCGGTGCAGACGGCGGGAAAGCCGTTGATCAGCACTTGCCGTCTTTGCAGTCCTGCGCCGTGTCGTGGACGGCCTCGCCTGCTCCCTGCATGTCCTTGCCAGCTCCGGCAACGGTATTGCAGGCAGTCAGCGAACCAGCAGCACACAGCGCCAGCAACAGTACGGAAAGAATGCGTTTCATCGACTTCTCCTTCTCAGGTCACGGCGCCCGGAACGACCCGGGCGTGCCGCGTGAAGTGCAATCTGGCGCGCGGCGCGTGGAGCGAGTGTGAACGAGCAGTTGATCGGTTCATGTGGGCCAGCGGGACGCCGCAACTGGACCTCAATCGCGCATCAGCGTGGACTTCCCGAACAGGCTCTCCACCAGGTCCACCGCCAGCTTCGCAGTAGAGTTCTGGTTGTCCAGCAGCGGGTTGAGTTCGACGATGTCCAGCGACCCCATGCGCCCGCTGTCGGCGATCATCTCCATCACCAGCTGCGCCTCGCGGTAGTTCACCCCGCCCGGCACTGTCGTGCCCACCCCGGGGGCGATGCTGGGGTCGAGGAAATCGACGTCGAAGCTGACGTGCAGGTGGGTGTTGTCGTCGATTCCGGCGAGTGCGGCTTCCATGGTGCGCTTCATGCCGGCCTCGTCGATGTAGCGCATGTCATACACGTCCACGCGGTGGGTCTTGATCAGCCGTTTCTCTTCCGGATCCACCGAGCGGATGCCGATCTGGCGCACCTGCGAAGGCAGAATCGCCGGGGCATCACCGCCGAGCCGGGTCAGTGCATCCGGACCAAGCCCGCACAGGCAGGCCACCGGCATGCCGTGGACGTTGCCGGACGGAGTGACATCGCTGGTGTTGAAATCCGAGTGCGCGTCCAGCCACAACAGGCGCAGCTGCTTGCCCTGTTCGCGGCACCAGCGCGCCACGGCGGTAACCGAACCGACGCCCAGGCAATGGTCACCGCCGAGCATGATCGGCATTCGACCGGCGCGCAGCTCGGCCAGGCTGGCCTCCATCAGCACGCGGTTCCATTCCACCACCTCGTCCAGATGCCGGTAGCCCTGCACCGGCGCGGTCCACGGGTTGCGCGGTCCATCCAGGTTGCCCAGGTCACGCACGTCCACGCCGCGGGCGATCAGTGCTTCGGCCAGGCCGGCAATGCGCAGGGCTTCGGGGCCCAGGCGTGCACCGCGATCACCGGCCCCGATATCGGTAGGCACGCCAATCAGCGAGACGGGTTGATGCGACATGGAAACCTCGTTCTGGACAAAAGAAGCAGTCTAGCCAGCGCGCCCCGGGTGTACTCGCGGCGGTGCAGCAGGCGCGATGCCCGACGTCTGCGGCCCACCGATCTGGGGCGATGGAATTCCATGGCCGTCAAACACTTGACACGCCCGCAAGGTGAAGATCCATTAGGAAAACGGTCAGATATACTGTGCTACGGTTCACACTTTCAACCCTCCGCGGTTGATAGAAAAGCATCGCCATGGGTCGTACCGACCCAGGTTCCAGGGGGAAACCAGTGCAGCGCAGTGCCATCAACCAGATCGTTCGCAGCGCGACCGGCGAAAGCCTGCCCGCGCGCCATCTTTACGATGCGTCCCGTATCGAACACATCTTTCGCCAGGCGCGCGAACGCGAGCCGGGCCTGACCCTGCTGCTGCTGTCCACCGCCGATGGCCGCGCGGTGGCCGAGGATTCGGTGCTGGGCGTAGACGGTCGTCGCTTGGCCGCGATGGCCAACTCCTTCCTCACGCTGGGTGAAACGGTATCGCGCGAGTTGTCGCTCAGCGAAGCCGAACACGCCACCGTGTGCACCCGCCAAGGCAACGTCGTGCTCATCCGCGTCAACGCGGACAAGCCGATGACGCTCACCGCCGTCGCGGCGGTGGAGGTCAACCTGGCCGTGCTGCTGTTCCATGCGCGCGAATGCGCCGCCAAGCTGGAAACCGCGCTGCGCACCCGCGCTGCCTGACCGTACCGCCTCCGTTTTTCACCTTGCAGGCCTTGCTGGCCTGTTTCCCTCTGCACGACCCAAGAAAGGACGACTGTGTCTAAGCTCAACCTGGAAAACCTCAATACGCTCGCCGGCTTCGTCGGTGCGGCGCTCGTCGACAGCGACAGCGGCATGGCGTTGGCCATGACCGGTGGCGGCGACATCAATCTGGAACTGGCTGCGGCCGGCAATACCGAAGTGGTACGCGCCAAGCGTCGCGTCGCCCAGCAGCTGGGCCTGTCGGACACGCTGGAAGACATCCTGATCACGCTGAGCACGCAGTACCACCTGATCCGCCCGCTGGAAAGCAACCCGATGCTGTTCCTGTACGTGGCGCTGGACCGCAGCCGTTCGAACCTGGCGATGGCGCGTCACGAACTGAAGTCCTTCGAAAAGACGCTGGACTTCAGCTGAGCCGCGCTCGCCCCACGCCCGCCGTCGTTGCCTGACGCGGGCGTGGCGGGCGACCTGCACTGACCGCCCATGAACACACCGATACGACATTTCCGGGTCGCCCACGCCGGGCTGGACCTGCTGCACGCTACCCGGCTGAAACTGGCCTGCTCGCTGTTGCTGGCCGAACGCATGGATATCCATCTGCAGCCGTGGAACGGCGAGCAGGCCGAGCTGCTGGTGGTGGGTGGCGATCCGTCGGCCATGGCCGTCCTGCAGCAGCAGGCACGCACCCAGGGCGTGGCGACGCTGCGCATCGTGCGTGGCGCAACGGCTGCGACGGGCGTGCTGCCGCACGGCGCCAGCGTGCGTGACATCAACCAGGAACTGGCTGCGCTGCTGGGCGGCACGGCCGAGGCGGCTGACCAGGCGCCGGATCGTGCGACGCCGCAGGGCACGCCGCTGCTGCTGCGCGCGATGCAGTCGGCCGATGATGCCAGCCTGTACCTGCTGCAGCGCGGCGCTACGCGCGTGGTGGTGGATACCGCAACGCGCAGCCTTGCGTTGCCGGTTGGTGCGTCCCTGTCGGAGATCGTGCCGCTGCTGGATGACCTCACCTGGTCGTCGACGCCGCTGGACATGGACATCTTCCAGCATCAGTACGTGTACCTGCTGCCGCGCCGCCATTCGTTCGAATCGCTGTATTTCTGCATCGCGCGTCATCGCCCGCAGCTGCTGCCGGCGGTCGCCGCGGGCACCTCCCTGCAGCTGCTGCATTGGCCCGACCTGGACCACCGCGACGTGCCCGCCAGCTGGCTGCTGCCCATCGCACGCCTGCACGCCGCGTCGTGGACCAGCACCGCGCTGGCCGCAGCCAGCGGATTGCCGCACGATACCGTGCAATTCCTTTTCTCGGCTGCTGCCAGCAGCGGCCTTGCCAAGCACCAGGAGAACGCCGTGCCCCCATCAGCGCGCCCCGCGGGCCTTCGCGACTCACGGTTCCTGACCTGGGTCGCACGACGATTCGGACTGGACCTGCAGGCGGGTCGCGCATGAGCGGTCTGGCCAACAAACTGGTGTTCGTCGGCGGCATGGGCGCGGGCAAGACCACCGCGGTGCGCGCGATTTCCGATGTCGAACCGATCAGCACTGAAATGCCGCTGAGCGAGGACGCCACCGCCGACAAGGTGGAAACCACGGTGGCGCTGGATTACAGCTCGATCGAACTGGACGACGGCGAACTGCTACACCTGTACGGCGTGCCGGGACAGCGCTACCTGGATTTCATGTGGCCGATGGTGTGCGAAGGCGCGCTCGGGGTGATCGTGCTGGTCAGCGCCGGATCACCCGACCCGGTCGCCACCACGCTGGAACTGCTGCAGGAGTTTTCCCGGATCGCGCCCGATGCCAGCCTGGCGGTCGGCGTCACCCGCACCGACGAGCACCCGCAGCTGTTGATTCCCACCGTGCGCGATGCCCTGTTTGCTGCCGGCTTCCGCATTCCGGTCCTGCGCGTTGATGCACGCTCGGCCGCGCAGGTGACCTTCCTGGTGCGCTCGCTGCTGTCGCACCGCTACGCCGATTCCTGATCACGGTGCGCCGTCGCCTGCGGAGGCGGCGGCTGGGCATTGAAAGATGGTGCCGCTTATCCGAATCGAACGGATGACCTACTGTTTACAAGACAGTTGCTCTACCAACTGAGCTAAAGCGGCACGGGGTACGACGCGTTCGTGGCCAGGCCGCGAAGCACGGCGATTCTACCGCAGACCAGCGCAGTCCAGCGAGCGCTGTTGCGCCGCCCCGCTGCGCTGGCGCAGGCCGGGATCGGTCTTGCCATCGGCCAGCGCGCCCTGCAGCCACCACGTGGAGGCGCCTTCGCCACCACTGAGCTGGGCCTGGAATCCGGCCGCGCGCAGTGCCGCCAGCCGGCGCTCGGCCCCTTCGCGATTGCGGTACTGGCCCAGCGCGATGGCGTTGGCGTCAGGTCCCTGGCCAATCACGTAGTAGTCGCTCAGGCCGGCGGCGATGATCCGCTGCACGGTGGCCTGGGCCGCTTCGCGGTTCTCTGCCGGCGGCATCATCACCCGGTAGCGCGAGGTCGCGCCGGGCGTTGATTGTTCGCGCAGGCGCGTTCGGGTCAGTGCCGCACCGACCTTGGCCAGGGCGCCTTGGGCGGCGGCCTGGTCCGCGAACGGACCCAGCGCGACGCAACGCTCGGGCGCTGCGGGGGCGGGCACGGTTTCCGGCGCGGGTGCAGGCGGTGCCACCGCCGCGGCTGCCACCGGGGCAGGACGCGCTTCGGCCACGACGGGCGCTTCGGCGGACGGTGACGCGGCCACCGCCGCGGCAGGTTCGGCAGCGGTGGGCGTGGTATCGGTCAGCGGCGCGGTGGACGCCGTCGGCGAGGGCGCCGTCACCGGGGCGGCCGCATCCACCAACTGCAGTTCGGCCACGCCGGAAGGTGGCTTCACATCCGGCACAACCGGCTCACCGCGCAGCATCCACCACAGGGCGACGCTCACGTTGAGCAACACGAGGAACACGATCAGGGCACGGGTCAGCATCTGCCGATCCTAGCCTGTCGCCGTCGGCAGGTGAACGGCCCAGCGTGCCAGCCCATCGAGCACCAGCAGCGGCTGGTGGCCCGCATCGGCCGGTAGCTGCGGCAACAGCGCCGGTGCGCCGCCGCCATGCAGCAGCAGGTCCACCGGTGCCTGCAGCCGCTGCCTTGCCTGCTCACGGCTGCGTTCGATCAGTGCGATCGCCGCGCCGTCGCAGCCGGAAGCCAGCGCATCATCGGTGTCATCGGCGAACTCGCGGTAGTGCCCGCCACTGGCCGGCAACTGCGCCGCGCGCGCATGCAGGGCTTCGCGCATGGTGGTCGGAGAGGCCGCGATGCGACCCCCGTGGTGCTGGCCGTGGGCGTCCAGCAGGTCGATGGTCAACGCGGTGCCGACGCCAGCCACCAGCACGTGGCGCTGCGTGCGCGCGGCTGCCAGCAGGGCCAGGAAACGATCCACGCCGAAGCGCGCGGGCGTGGCATAAGCGATGCGCACATCGGCGAACGCCGCTTCGGTGCGGGCCACATGCACGTGCTGGAAGCGCATGCGCAGGATCTCCAGCATGGTGGCGGTCAGTCCGGCGGCGGCCACGCTGGCCACGTAGGCGGTGCCGCCCTGCGGCAGCGTGCGCAATGCTTCGCCGCGCAGGTCTTCGGCGCCATGCGTCCATGCCTGCACCTCGCCGGCACGGTCGCCCAGCAACGGGGCATACTTGAAGCGGGAATTTCCCAGGTCGAACAACCAGTCGCTCATCGTGCCCTCACGCTCACTTCGCCGGCGTGCACAGGCTGCTCGCGGCCTTCGATTTCCACCCGCAACGCGCCGTCTTCGGCCAGCCCCAGCGCGCGGCCGTCCTGCCAGGCGCCACCGAGTTCCACCCGCACCTCGCGTCCGGCCAGGCTGTCCAGGGCGGCATAGCGCGGCAGGAACGGGGCCAGGCCCTCGGCTTCGAATTGTTCCAGCGCGGGCAGCAGCGCGGCCAGCACCGCTGTTGCCACCTCGTTGCGCTGCACCGGCTCGCCCGCCACCTGGTCCAGGTCGGTCCACGGCTGGTCGATGCGTTCAGCGAACGCTGGCGGCATGTGTACGTTGAGGCCGATGCCGATCACCGCGCGCGCCGGGCCGGCGAACTCACCGCCGCCTTCCACCAGCAGGCCGCCCAGCTTGTGGCCATCCACCACCAGATCGTTGGGCCATTTCAACTGCACCTGGGCATGACCGAGCCCGCGAAGGGCCTCGGCCACCGCCACGCCCGCCACCAGGCTCAGCCCGCCCAGCTGGGCCAACCCACCGGCGAAGCCGCGCAGCAACGAAAGGTAGATATGCGCGGCCAGCGGGGAGGCCCAGTCGCGCCCACGACGGCCGCGGCCACCGGTCTGGCGCTCGGCCAGCATGACGCGACTGCCGCGCTCGGGAGCGCTGCAGCGCAGCAATTCGGTGTTGGTGGATACCGTGCTCCAGACCACCCGCAGATCGTCCAGCAGCGCATCGGCCGTGGCAGGCAGCGCGGCGCGGATGCGGCCCGCATCCAGCAGGTCGACCGCCTGGGACAGCGTGTAGCCATCACCGGCGCGGCCTTCAATCGCCACGCCGGCTGTCCTAAGTCCTTGAATGCGTTTCCAGATGGCCGCCCGGGTCTGGCCCAGCTCGCGCGCCAGGGCATCACCGGACAGGGGTCCGGCGGCCAGTTTTGCCAGCAGTTCGCGGTCGTCCACGGCAGCTTCCGTCAGATAAACAGGGAAAGTATGCGGCAAAGGAATTGCCCCTGCCCGGCGGGGCTTCCAATAGGCGGCCTGATTCGGGCTAGAATCGGGAACTCACTCGCCCTTAACCACGGATGTCGTCGATGCGCTGTTCTGCCCATTGCCTGGTCCTGTTGATGGCCCCGCTGCTTGCCACCGCGTCTACCGTGATGGCCAGTGAAGGGCGCGGTGACTGTGTCTATTCCACGCCCGATGCCGAACGCCCGCCGACCGCACGCAGTGCTGCCGCCGGGGTGCCCAGCACGCCCAAGCCGGTGCCTGCCCAGGCCACCAGCAGTGGCGGCGGCGGTGGCGACGATGACGTGCTGCAGCGCCTGCGCGCGCCGAAGTGGCACAGCTTCCTGCCGGGTATGTTCCGCTGATCCAGGCGTTGTCGCGCTGGCTGCGGCCAGCCCCCCGTCCCATTCCCGAACCGCTGTGGCAGCAGGCCTGCCGGGATATTCCGTGGCTGCAGGGCCTGCCCGCCGATCGACTGGATGCGCTGCGCACGCTGGCGACCCGCTTCCTGCACGAAAAGACCATCAGCCCGCTGGGCGACCTGGTGCTGCGCGACGAAGACATCGTGCTGCTGGCGGCGGTGTGCTGCCTGCCGCTGCTGGGGCTGGGTGAAGCCGGCCTGCGTGGCTGGTCGCAGCTGATCCTGTACCCGGACGCGTTCCGGGTACAGCGCAGCCATGTGGATGCTGCCGGCGTGCTGCACGAGTGGGACGACGAGCTGATCGGCGAGAGCTGGGACAGCGGCCCGTTGATCCTGTCCTGGGCGGATATCCAGGCCGACCTGCAGGCGCCGTTCGATGGCTATTGCGTGGCGGTGCACGAGATGGCGCACAAGATCGATGCGCTGGATGGCGCAATCGACGGCACGCCGCCGTTGCCGCGTGCCTGGCAGCGCGAGTGGGCGGCCGATTTCCAGCGCGCCTACGATGCGTTCTGCGTGCAGGTGGATGCGGGCGAGGAAACGCTGATCGATCCGTATGCGGCCGAGGCGCCGGAAGAGTTCTTCGCGGTGGTCAGTGAATACCATTTCTCCGCACCGGACGTGTTGGCCGAGGCGCTGCCCAGCGTGGCCGGGCACCTGCGGCGGTTTTACGGTGAGCCGCCGGTACTGTCGGCGCTGGAGCACGTGGCGCGGTGATGGCTTCCGCCGAGCATGGCTCGGCGCTACCGGAAGATCATGCGGCGATGCCGCCGTGGTAGCGCCCCGCGCGGCGCTTACGGGCCGGCCGGCAGCCGCACTTCGAAGCGCGCGCCACCCAGTTCGGGAGAACGCGTCACCAGCAGCTCACCGCGGTAATCCTTGATCAGGTCCTGCACGATCGACAGGCCGATGCCGTGGCCCTGCACGCGCTCATCGCCACGCACGCCACGCTGCAGCACCTTGGCGATGTCTTCCGGAGCGATACCGGGGCCGTCGTCGTCCACCGCCAGCAGCAGGCCGGGGCGGCGCGTGTTCGGCGCCGGCTGCGGCTGCGCGGTCAGCAGCACGCGACGGTTGGCCCACTTGAACGCGTTCTCCAGCAGGTTGCCGAGCAGTTCCTGCAGGTCGCCCGGCTCACCGTGGAAGCGCGATCCCGGATCGATGTCGAACTCGCACAGCACGCCCTTGGAGGCATAGACCTTTTCCAGCCCGCGCACGATTTCTTCGGCATTGGATTCAATCGGCAGCGGCGCGGAGAACAGCTTGTGCCCGGACGACGCGGCGCGCGCCAGCTGGTAAGACACCAGGTTGTTCATGCGCTGCAGCTGCACGTCCAGTTCTTCGCGCAGCGCATCGTTGCTGGATCCACTGTCCATCTGCGTGCGCAGCACGGCGATCGGGGTCTTCAGGCTGTGCGCCAGATCGGCCAGCGTGTTGCGCTGGCGCTCCAGGTTTTCGCGCTCGCTTTCAATGAAGGCGTTGATGCTGTCGGTCAGCGGTTCCAGCTCGCGCGGATGGCGTTCGCTCATGCGCTCGCTTTCTCCGCGTTGCACGCGGGTCAGCTCGGTGATCACCCGGCGCATCGGGCGCAGGCTCCACTGCAGGATGACCGTCTGCAACAACAGCAGGATCAGGCCGATGCCGCCCAGGTAGAACCACACCCGGCCGCGGAACACGCGCAGCTGCGCGCCCAGTGCACCGGAGTCCTCCATCACGTAGATGGTGTACGGAAATTCGGTCGCCGGGTCCGCGTCGGCATCCCACACCAGGCCCAAGCCGTAGCGGTAGACCGAGCCCTCGCTGCCGTCGATCTGGATGATCGGCAGCGGGCCTTCGAAGATTTCCTGGCGCGGTGCCAGCAGCCCGCCGCCCTGGGTAGGCAGCATCGGGCCCTCGGCGGACATCGAGTTGACCTTGCCGTCCGGCGTGACGACCTGCAGGTACAGGCCGCTGCCGGGCACGTCGAAGCGCGGATCCGGCGGCTGCTCGCGCAGGTACAGCGAGCGGTCGCGGGTGAAGTCACTGCCCGCAGCGTAGGCCGTGGCGTAGTTCTTCAGGCGTTCGCGCAGGTTGGCGCGCGCGGTATCGGCGAACGCCGCATCCAGCGCGTAGCCGGCCAGTGCCAGGAAGGCCACCAGGCCCACGGACGCAGCCAGCAGCTGGCGCGCCTGCAGGGAGCGCGGCCGCCAGCGTCGGAAGAACCACAGACGGCCGGACATCATCTTCTAGCCTGCAGCAGGCTCAGCCCTCGTTGCGCGGGATCGCGAAACGGTAGCCGCGGCCGCGCACGGTCTCGATCGGCTTCAGTTCACCGTCCGGATCCAGCTTCTTGCGCAGGCGGCCGATGAACACTTCCAGCACGTTCGAGTCGCGGTCGAAATCCTGCTGGTAGATGTGCTCGGTGAGGTCGGCCTTGGAGACCAGTTCACCGGCATGCATCATCAGGTATTCCAGCACCTTGTATTCATAGCTGGTGAGGTCGACGTTGCTGCCGGCCACGCTGACCGTCTGTGCCGCCAGGTCCAGTGCCACCGGACCGCATTCCAGGGTCGGCTTGCTCCAGCCCGCAGCGCGGCGCAACAGCGCATTGACGCGTGCCAGAAGCTCTTCGACATGGAACGGCTTGACCAGGTAATCGTCGGCGCCCTGCTTGAGCCCTTCGACCTTGTCCTGCCAGCTGGAACGGGCGGTGAGGATCAGGACCGGGAACTTCTTGCCCTCGTCGCGCAGCGCCTTGATCAGCTCCATGCCGGACATCTTCGGTAGGCCCAGATCGATGATGCCAACGTCGAACGGCACTTCGCGGCCCATGTACAGACCTTCCTCGCCATCCTGCGCCGCGTCGACGGCAAAGCCTTCGCGCTTGAGCCGGGCTGCAAGGGTCTCGCGCAGCGGGGCTTCGTCTTCGACCAGAAGGATACGCATGAACTCTCCCTAATGTGCTGGGGTCGGCCGGTTGGGCCGGTGGAAATCGGGTGTGATGCGACAATAATCCCCGTTCAGGGGTTATCGCCGCGTAGTGAAGACATATCCGATCGGGGCGGGCGAGCCTGTGAACGCTGCTGCACGGGATCATCCATGTAGCGGACGCGGCCACGCTCATCCATGTATTTCACGCGGTTGATGTCGCGCCCATCGAACGGCACCCGCTCTGCGCCCAGGATGTGTCCACCGGTGGATCGCTGCACCCGCCGCACGGCGTCGGACAGGGAGCGCTCATCACCGCGTTGGGACCCCCGCATGACCACTTCAGGACGTTCCCGCATCTGCGCCCGCTGCGCCATGGTCTGCTGCATCTGGCCCTGCATCGGTGCCTGCGCGACGGCGTGCAGCGGCGCGAACGCCACCAGCACCACGACCGTGGCGAGGGCAAGTTGGCAGGGGGAAGAACGGGAGGACATCGTTGGATCCTAGCCGAGGCCGGCAATTCGTTCAAAAATTGTGAAGTCCGCGTCCGGACGCGAGGTCCGGGGCTTTACAAATCTTTTGCAAATTTCGGCTTTTGCCAGTGAATCCGGTCTGAACTTTCCTGAAGATCGGATGTCTATATTCAGGTAAGTGAACATACTAACAGCATTCGGGGCCGTCTGCGGCCCCTTGCGCGCATCGCGTCAGGCCGCTTCGCGCCCACCATCGCGTTCGGTGGCTGACAGGGCCTGCTCCACCAGACTCCAGTCCGCGCCCGGGCGATGTGCGCCCTCGCTGAGGATCTGGCGGAACGCGCGGCCCCCCGGTTGCCCGTGGAACAAGCCCAGGATGTGCCGGGTGATGTGCTTGAGCGCCGACCCTTCAGCCAGCCGCGCTTCCACGTAGGGACGCAGCGCGCGCAGCAGCGCCTGCCGTGCCTGCAACGGGGCGCCGGTCTGCAGCGCCTCCAGCTGATGCAGAAGGTAGGGATCGTGGTAGGCCGCACGGCCCAGCATCACCCCGTCCACCTTGCCGCCCTGGGCCTGCACCGCCTCGATGCTGGCCAATCCACCGTTGAGCACCACCGGCAGCTCCGGACGCTCCTGCTTGAGCCGGTAGGCCCAGTCGTAACGCAGCGGTGGCACTTCGCGGTTTTCCTTCGGCGACAGGCCCTTCAGCCAGGCATTGCGCGCGTGCACCACCAGCATCGGTGCACCGGCGGCGACCTGCTGGTCGACAAACGCAGCGAAGGCCTCGTAGTCGTTGTCATCGTCCACCCCGAGCCGGCATTTGACCGTGACCGGGATATCCACCGCGGCCACCATCGCCGCTACGCAGTCGGCCACCAGGGCCGGTTCGCGCATCAGGCAGGCGCCGAAGCGGCCGGCCTGGACACGGTCGGATGGGCAGCCGCAGTTGAGGTTGACCTCGTCATAGCCCCAGTCCTGGGCAATGCGCGCGGCCTGCGCCAGCAGGGCCGGATCGCTGCCGCCCAACTGCAGGGCCAGCGGCGTTTCGGCCGGATCGAAGCCGAGCAGGCGCTGGCGATCACCGTGGATCACCGCATTGGCGTGCACCATTTCCGTGTACAGGCGCGCGCCGGGCGCCAGCAGCCGGTGGAACACGCGGCAATGGCGGTCCGTCCAATCCATCATCGGGGCGACGGAAAGGCGCAGGGAGTCGGCGTAGCGGGACGCGGCGGTGGCGGTTGGCTGGGTCATGGGGACGCTGGAGAATCAGGGGCGGCAGGCAATGCCTGCATGATCAATAGTTTACACCGGTCGGCTGAATGGTCCGGGTGGGCACGGGCGTGACGACCAACGGGCGTCGCCGACCACCTGCTTGACGGCCAGCGGCCGTCACTACCGGCAGGGATCAATGCGCGCTGCCGGTCGGGCCCTTGCGCCCTACCCGCTCGATCAGCGTTTCGCTGGCGGCGTTCAGACCCACCACCTCCACCACCGCGCCATGCGCGCGCAGCTTTTCCACCGCGCGCTCCAGCGCGCCCACCGCGGTGAGGTCCCACAGATGCGCGTGCTGCAGATCGATCACCACCTGCGGTGCTACGTGCTGGTAGTCGAAGGCCGCGCCGAACTGCCCGGCCGAGGCGAAGAACACCTGGCCTTTGACCACATAGCGCTGCAGGCCCGGCTGCGGTTCGTCGCGCTGCACGTCCAGCATGCCGCCGACCTTGCGCGCGAAGAACAACGCCGACAGCAGTACGCCGCTGAGCACGCCCTTGGCCAGGTCATGGGTGGCCACGGTCACCACCACGGTCAGCAGCATCACCGCCGAGGAACTGCGTGGATGCGTGCGCAGGTCGCGCAGCGAGCGCCAACTGAAAGTGCCGATGCTGACCATGATCATCACCGCCACCAGGGCGGCCATCGGGATCTGCCGTACCAGGTCGCTGCCGTACACCACCAGCACCAGCAGCAGCGCGCCGGCGATCAGGCAGGACAGGCGCCCACGCCCGCCACTGGTGACGTTGATCACCGACTGGCCGATCATCGCGCAGCCGGCCATGCCGCCGAAGAAACCGGTCACCGTATTGGCCAGGCCCTGGCCGGCGCACTCGCGGTTGCGTTCGCTCGGCGTTTCGGTGATGTCCTCCACGATCTGCAGGGTCATCATCGATTCCAGCAGCCCCACCACCGCCAGGGTGGCCGACACCGGCAGCAGGATGCGCAGCGTCTCCCAGTTCAGCGGCACGTCCGGCAGGAAGAAGGACGGCAGGCTGTCCGGCAGTTGGCCCATGTCGCCCACGGTCCGTACCTCGATGCCGAAGCCGATCACCACTGCAGTGAGGATGCCGATCGCGACCAACGGCGAAGGCACCGCGCGGGTGATCCGCGGCAGCAGATAGATGATCGCCAGCGCCGCCGCACACAGCAGGTAGACCATCGGGCCGCGGCCGACCAGCTCCGGCAGCTGGGCCATGAAGATCAGGATGGCCAGTGCGTTGACGAAGCCGGTGATGACCGAGCGCGAGACGAAGCGCATCAGCGAACCGAGCTTCAGCGCGCCGGCGGTCATCTGCAGCAGGCCGGTCAGGATGGTGGCGGCGAACAGGTACTGCAGGCCGTGGTCCTTGACCAGGTCGACCATCACCAGCGCCATCGCACCTGTGGCGGCCGAGATCATGCCGGGGCGGCCGCCGGCGATGGCGGTGATGACCGCGATCGAGAACGAGGCGTACAGGCCGACCTTGGGGTCGACCCCGGCGATCAGCGAGAACGCGATCGCTTCGGGGATCAGCGCGAGGGCAACGACGATGCCGGACAGCACGTCGCCACGGACGTTGCCGAGCCATTGCTGGCGCAGTGGGTAATGGGTCTGCATGGGGATTCCTGATGACCGCCGGGGGCCACGGGTACGCAGCGGCGGTAGGCGCGCAAGTTTACGGCAGGCGACGGCGGCAAGGTAGCGACGGCCGCTGGCCGTCACGCTGTTGGTCGTGCTTCGGTGGGTGACTACCGTTGGTCGTCACGCCGCTTCGCTCGCCGAGCATGGCTCGGCGCTACCAGGGCGCGGGGCTACAATCCCGGCATGGCTTCCGTTGCCCCCCGCTTCTTCGATCCTCGCACCGAACAGGGCGTGCTGCGCCTGTCCATCGCCGGCACCCTGGTGATGGCGGCCATGGCCGTGGGCTTCGGGCTGTACGCCAACTCCTCGCTGATCATCTTCGACGGCATCTACGGCCTGATCGACGTGGTCATGACCTGGCTGTCGCTGCTGGTCGCCCGGCTCATCGCCCAATCGACCAATACCGATACGCTGCAGTCGCGGCTCAACCAGCGTTTTTCGATGGGCTTCTGGCACCTGGAACCGATCGTACTGGGGGTCAGCGGGACGCTGATGATCGGCGCGGCGCTGTATGCCTTCGTCAACGCCGTGGATGCGCTCACCTCGGGCGGGCGCTTGATCGCGCTCGGCCCGGCCATCACCTTCGGGGTGATCTCGCTGCTGGCCGAAGGGGCGCTGGCCGCGTTCGTGCTGCGTGCCAACCGGCACATCGGCTCGGACTTCATCGCCCTGGATGCGAAGAACTGGATCATCGCCGCCAGCATGTCGGCCTGCTACCTGCTGGCCTTTGTCGCTGGCGTGCTGGTGCGCGGCACCCCTCTGGACTGGATCGGCCCGTACATCGATCCGGGCATCCTGGCGGTGGTCTGCCTGTTCGTGATGGTGGCCCCGCTGGGAACCGTACGCCAGGCGCTTGCGGGCATCCTGCTGGTCGCACCGCAGGAGCTGCGCAGCCACGTGGATACGGTGGCGCGCGATGTGGTGGCGCGGCACGGTTTCCTGGACTACCGCAGCTACGTGGCGCAGGTGGGCCGCGGCGAGCAGATCGAACTGTTCTTCGTGGTGCGCGCCGACGATCCGCCACGCGCGCTGGCCGAATGGGACCGGCTGCGCGATGAGATCGGCGACCTGCTGGGCGAGGAATCGCCGGATCGCTGGCTGACCATCATGTTCACCACCGACCTGGAATGGGCGGTGTGACCCGGTAGCGCCGAAGGCAGCGGCTGGAGCCGCTGCCAACGTCGCTCGCGGCGGCCCGCAGGGTGCCGGTCAGGACGACCGGCATAGCCGTGCGCGGCGGGACAAACTGCACCGCGCGGGGCGCTCGCCGAGCATGGCTCGGCGCTACCTTGCAGCCTGCTTCCACTCGCGCGGCGACTGCCCGGTCTGCGCCTTGAACGCCCGCGACAACGCCGCTTCGCTGCCGTAGCCCACGTCACCGGCGATGCGCTTCAGCGGCTGGCCACGACGCAGCGCCTGCTGCACCAGCCTGGTCCGCCACGCCTGCAGGTACTGCCCGGGGGTACTGCCGATCACCTCGCGGAAGCCTTCGGCAAAAGCGCTGCGTGACATCCCGGCACGTTCGGCCAGCGCGTGCAGCGACCATTCTTCCGCCGGCTGCTCATGCATGGCCACCAGCGCATGGCGCAGCCGTGGATGGCCCATGCCGGCCAGCAGCCCGACCTGGATCTGGCCGTTTTCCATCAGCGTGCGCAGCACCTGGATGATCACCAGTTCGAACAGACGATCGAGCATCGCCTGGCGGCCGCAGCGCTGCGCGAACGCTTCTTCGAACAGCACGCCGAGCACCGCGTTGCTGCCCAGCAGGTCGGCCAGCGGCAGGCAGACCGGGCTCGGCAACGCATCGGCCACCGGGCTGCCTTCGCCGGCTTCGAAACGCAGCCCGGCGGTCACCAGCGGCACCCGCAATCCGTCATCGACGTTGAAATGATGTTCGCGCGGGCGGGCGTACAACAGCACGCTGGGCTGGTCGATGCGCAGGCGGGTGCCATCGCGGTCCACCACTTCGACACCGCCCTGGCTGAGCAGGTGCAGCAGCGGTTGGCTGGCGGCCTGTGCCGGCGCCCAGTGGCCACTGATCTGGCCGCCCTGCAGCAGGCGCGCACTGACGGGGAAGCGGTCGAGCAGGGATTCAAGTCGATCGAGCATGGCTGGACGATCCATCAAGTTTTCCGGACTCCATGTTGCCACACGTCCAGCCAAGGCGCGCAAAGTACACCTCACCGGCCAACCGGCCATCCCAACAAGGAACTCCGCCATGTCGATCGAAAAGGTTCTCTACACCGCCCAGGCCACCGCAACCGGCGGCCGCGAAGGCCGCGCTGTGTCCTCCGACAACGTGCTGGACATCCAGCTGTCGACTCCGCGCGAACTCGGCGGTGCCGGCGGCCCGGGCACCAACCCGGAGCAGCTGTTCGCTGCCGGCTATTCGGCCTGCTTCCTGGGCGCGCTGAAGTACGTCGCCGGCCAGGCCAAGGTCGCGCTGCCGGCTGACACCACCGTTGCCGGCAAGGTCGGCATCGGCCAGATCCCGACCGGTTTCGGCATCGAGGCCGAGCTGACCATCACCGCGCCGGGCGTGCCGCGCGAGCAGCTGGAAGAACTGGTGCAGAAGGCCCACGTCGTCTGCCCATACTCCAATGCGACCCAGGGCAACATCGACGTCAAGCTGATCGTGGCCTGATCTGACCGAGGCGCTGGGAGTAAGGCCCTTTCGCATGGCGACAGGGCCTTGCTCCGTTCTGGTTACTTTTCGTTGCTCACCAGCTGCACCACGCTGGAGAAATCCAGCTTGCCGCGGCCTGCCTGGTGGTTCATCGAATACAGGTTGCGCGCCAGCTCGCCGAGCGGAATCGAGGCACCCACGCTCATCGCCGCTTCGACCGCCAGGCCCATGTCCTTGAGCATCAGGTCGCTGCCGAAACCGCCGCTGTAACCGCGCGAAGCCGGTGCGTTTTCAAGCACCCCCGGCCACGGGTTGCACACTTCAGTGGCCCAGCTGCGGCCGGTGCTGACCGCCATCATCTGCGACAGCACCTTCGGGTCCAGCCCGTGTGCCACGCCCAGCGCGATGGATTCACCGGTGACCGCCATGATCACGCCCAGCGCCATGTTGTTGCACAGCTTGGCGACCTGGCCGGCGCCGCTGGCACCCACGTGGAAGATGTTCTTGCCCATCGCCTGCAGGTAGGGACGCGCGCGTTCCAGCGCGTCTTCTTCGCCGCCGACGATGAAGGTCAGCGTACCGGCGCTGGCGCCGGCCGTACCGCCGGAAACCGGCGCGTCCAGCATCTGCAGTCCGCGCGCGGCGGCGGCTTCGGCGACCTTGCGCGCAGTGGCCGGGGCGATGGTGCTGCAGTCGATCACCAGCGCACCGCCCGGGATATCGGCCAGCAGACCGTCATCACCGAGGTACACGCCTTCGACGTGGCGGCTGGCCGGCAGCATCGAAATCACCACTTCGGCATCGGCCAGCGTATCCAGTGCGGAGCTGGCTGCGGTGGCGCCTGCGTCGACCGCGGCCTGCACGGCGGCCGGCACCAGGTCGAACACCCGCACGGCGTGGCCGGCCTTGGCGAGGTTGGCGGCCATCGGCCCGCCCATGTTGCCCAGACCAATGAATGCAATGCGGCTCATGCGAGGGTCCTTTCAGGAGTAGTGGCTTCCAGATCGGCCAGCGGATGCTGGTCGCCAAGCCACGGGGACGTGAGGTAGGTTTCTGCCCAAGCGGGCGTTGCATCGGCCAACATGGCCGGATTCCACCGTGGTGTACGGTCCTTGTCGACCAGCAGCGCGCGGATGCCTTCAGCGAAATCACCGTGTGCGGCGCAGTGCAGTGCCGCTACGTACTCCAGTCGATACACATCGGCCAGCGGTTCGTCCGCGCAGCGTGCCTGCAGGGCGAACGCAAGTCGCGCCGAGCCGGGAGCCCCGGCTGCCAGGGTCTTCTGCGCGGCCTGCAGCCAGTCATCCTCGCTTTCCATGGCGGTGATACGGTCTACGATCGTCTGCAGATCATCGCCCTCGCACAGCACGTCCACCAACCCGGCGTTGCGCTGCAGGGGCCCGGGCGCAGCCTCACTGGCGAAGCGTTGCAGCACGGTGGTGAGGTGGTGATGGTTGGCATTGCAGTCGGCTTCCCAGCCTGCCGCCAGCAACGCATCCAGCACATCGCCCCGGTGTGACTCGGCGACGTGCAGGTCCGCCAGCCCGGCAAAGAGGGCATCGCCGGGGTTGAGCAGCGCGCCAGTCAGCGCCAGGAAACGCCCCCCGTTACCGGGCACGCGCGGCAGCAGCCAGCTGCCGCCCACATCCGGGAACAAGCCGACGGTGATTTCCGGGAACGCCAGCTTGGAGCGCTCGGTGACCACGCGATGGCTGGCACCGGACATCAGGCCGATGCCCCCGCCCATCACGATGCCATGACCCCAGCACAGGATCGGTTTGGCATAGGCATGGATCAGGTAGTCGACGCGATACTCGACGTCGAAAAACTCGGTGGCGTAGGCGTTCTGGCGGATGTCGGCGTGGCCTGCCTGACGATACGCCAGCATGCTCTGGTACAGGCTGTGCAGGTCGCCACCGGCGCAGAACGCCTTCTCTCCGGCACCCTGCAGCACCACCATCGCAACGCCGTCGTCATTTGCCCAGGTGCGCAGTTTTTCAAGCAGCAGGTGTGCCATCGGCAGCGAGAAACCGTTCAACGTCCGCGGTGCGTTGAGCGTGGCGATGCCGATGCGCATGCCGTTGGCCGCCACGCGCTCTTCGAACAGCACCGGTGCCTCGTCGACCACGATGTCGGTTTCCCGGCTCATGCGTTCTTCCACTGCGCGCTGCGCTTTTCCAGGAAAGCGCTCACGCCTTCCACCTGGTCAGCGCTGTCGAACAGGTCCACGAATGCTTCGCGCTCGGCCACCAGTGCGGCGGCGTGGGTACCGGTGCGCGTGGACTGCACCAGCGTCTTGCAGGCGGCAATGCTGGTCGGGCTCTGCTTGCCGGCCTTCTTCGCCCATTCCAGTGCGAGGGCCTTGGCTTCGCCCTTGCCGGCCTTCTGTTCGGCCAGGCCGATACGCACGGCAGTGTCGGCGTCGATCCGCTCACCGAGCAGGATCATCCGCTTGGCCCAGCCTTCACCGACCAGGCGCGGCAGGTTCTGGGTGCCACCGGCGCACGGCAGCAGGCCGACGGTGGCCTCCGGCAGCGCCACCTGGGCATGTTCTTCGATGATGCGCAGGTCACAGGCCAGCGCGCATTCCAGCCCGCCGCCCATCGCATAGCCGTTGATGGCGGCGATGGACACGCCACGGAAGCCGGACAGCGCCTCGAAGGCTTCACCGAAACGACGTGCGGCTTCACGGGCAGCGCCCTTGTCACCCGATGCGAACTGGTTGAGATCGGCGCCGGCGGAGAAGAACTTCTCGCCCTCGCCACTGATCACCAGCGCATAGATCGAACGGTCCGCGTTCAGCGCGGCGACCAGGTCGCGCAGCGCCGCCAGGCTGTGCACGGTCCAGGTATGCGCCGGCGGGTTGTGCAGGGTGATGACCGCGACGTGGCCATCGGCCTCGACCTTCAGGCCGACATGATCGTGGGTGCGCCAATCGTTCATCGCAGTTCCTCTTCGGTGTTGAGCAGGTGGCGGGCGACGATCACCCGCATGATTTCGTTGGTGCCTTCCAGGATCTGGTGCACGCGGCTGTCGCGCAGCAGGCGCTCGATCGGGTACTCGCGGATGTAACCGTAGCCGCCGTGGATCTGCAGCGCTTCGTTGCAGATGGTGAAGCCGGCATCGGTGGCGAACCGCTTGGCCATCGCACACCAGATATTGGCATCGCTGGCGCCGGCGTCGAGCTTGCGCGCCGCCGTGTGCACCATCTGGCGGGCCGCAACCAGTTCGATGGCCATGTCGGCCAGCTTGAACTGCAGGGCCTGGAATTCGGCCAGCGCCTTGCCGAACTGGCGGCGTTCGCCCATGTAGCGGCGGGCGGCATCCAGCGCTCCCTGGGCGGCGCCCAGCGAGCAGGCGGCGATGTTGATGCGGCCACCGTCCAGGCCCTTCATCGCCAGCTTGAAGCCGCCGCCTTCTTCGCCCAGCAGGTTGCCGACCGGCACCCGCACGTTCTCGAAGGTGATGCCGCGGGTCGGCTGGCTGTTCCAGCCCATCTTCTCTTCCTTGCGGCCGTAGCTGATGCCCGGCAGGTCGGCTGGCACGGCGATCGCACTGATCCCGCCCGCGCCCGCGCCACCGGTACGCGCCATCACCACCAGCAGCTCGGTGGCACCAGCCCCGGAGATGAAAGCCTTGGAACCGTTGAGCACGTAGTCATCGCCATCGCGCACCGCCGTGGTCTTCAGCGACGCCGCATCGGAGCCGGCGCCGGGTTCGGTCAGGCAGTAAGAGGCCAGCTTGATGCCGGCCGCCAGGTCCGCACCCCAGGCCGCGCGCAGCGCCTGCTGGCCCCAGGTGGACACCATCCACGAGGCCATGTTGTGGATGCTCACGTACGCTGCGGTGGACGGATCCACGTTGGCGAGTTCCTCGATGACGACGGCGGCGTCCAGTCGGCTCAAGCCGCTGCCACCGACCTCGGGGTCCATGTACAGGCCACAGAACCCGAGCTCCCCTGCCTTGGCGATCGCCTCGCGCGGAAAGATGCCCTCCGCATCCCACCGCGCCGCGTGTGGCGCCAATTCCGCCTGGGCGAAGTCACGCGCTGCCTCGCGATAGGCCTGCTGCGCTTCTTCGAGTTCCGTCGTCATCGAGTTACTCATGGCTGGAACTCCGTTGTTACTTGAGGCTGATGGTGGTGTTGACGCCGTGGCTGAGCGTCTCGTCATCGAACCAGCGTGCGGTGATGGTCTTGGTCTGGGTGTAGAACATGACCACCTGCTTGCCGTACGGGCCGAGGTCACCCAGCTTGGACGCGCGCGAACCGGTGAAGGAGAACAGCGGCACCGGCACCGGGATCGGCACGTTGATGCCGACCTGGCCGACGTCGATGTCTTCCTGGAACCTGCGGGCGGCGGCGCCGGACTGGGTGAACACCGCCGTGCCGTTGCCGTTCGGGTTGCTGTTGACCAGCGCGATGGCGTCATCTAGCGTTTCCGCTTCGAGGATCACCAGCACCGGCCCGAAGATTTCTTCCTGGTAGATGCGCATGTCGGTGGTGACGCCGGAGAAGATCGTCGGACCGACGAAGTTGCCCTTCTCGAAGCCGTCCACCTGCGGGTTGCGGCCGTCCAGGTCCAGCGTGGCGCCCTGCTCCACGCCCGAAGCGATCAGCCCTTCCACGCGCTCACGTGCGCTGCAGGAGATGACCGGGCCGACATCGGTGCCGGCGACCGAACCGGCGCTGACCTTCAGCGTCTTCGCCTTGGCCACCAGGTCCGGCACCCACGAACGCGCCTCGCCCACCAGTACCAGCGTGGAGGCCGCCATGCAGCGCTGCCCGGCGGCACCAAAGGCGGCACCGACCATCGCGTTGAGGGTCTGTTCCTTGTTGGCATCCGGCAGCACGACGGCATGGTTCTTGGCGCCCATCATGCATTGCACGCGCTTGCCGGCCAGCGAGGCGCGGTTGTATACGTGGGTGCCGACGCGGGTGGAACCCACGAACGAAACCGCCTTGATGTCGGGGTGGTCGCAGATTGCGTTGACCACTTCTTCGCCACCGTGCACCACGTTCAGCACGCCCTTCGGAATGCCGGCTTCCAGCGCCAGTTCGACCAGCCGCATGGTGACCATCGGGTCCTGTTCGGACGGCTTGAGCACGAAGGTGTTGCCGGTGGCGATGGCCATCGGGAACATCCACAGCGGGATCATCGCCGGGAAGTTGAACGGGGTGATGCCCGCGCACACGCCCAGCGGCTGCATCAGGGTGTAGGTGTCCACGCCGTTGGCCACGTTGTTGGCCAGCTCGCCCAGCTGCAGGTTGCCGATCGCCGCGGCGTGCTCGACCACTTCCAGGCCGCGGAACACATCGCCTTCGGCGTCCGGCACCGTCTTGCCCTGCTCGGCGCTGAGGGTGTGGGCCAGCTCGCTCATGTTCTCGCGGATCAGCTGCTGGTACTTCAGGAAGATGCGCGCGCGGGTGCCGATCGGCGTCTTGCGCCAGGTCTTGAAGGCTTCCTTGGCGGCGGCCACCGCATCATCCACTTCGCTGGTGGTGGCGAAGGGCACCTGGGCCAGCACGTCCTGGGTGGCCGGGTTGACCACGTCCTGCCAGTGGGCGGTGGACGATTCGATGAACTGGCCATCGATCAACAGGCGGATACGGGGCGCTGCAACAGTCATGGCGGTACCGTGGGTCTCAGGGATGCTTGGCATTATTCACAGGCGACCGCTCGATTTCCGGCCTGTCTACGCTTAATCTGGCCAACCGGCACGACGAAAGTTGTTAATCCTGTGAATTCGGAGTCACCCCAACGCCAGCTCGGGCTCCGCTTGGCCAAGCTGCGCGAGCAGCGCGGTTATACCCAGGTGCAGCTGGCACAGCAGCTGGGGGTATCAGCCAGCTACCTGAACCAGATCGAGCGCAACAAGCGGCCGTTGACCCCGGCGGTCCAGCAGCGCCTGCGTGCGGTGCTGGGTGAGCTGGGCGATCTGTTCGACGCGGGCGGCCCCGCCGCGCTGCAGGAAGCACTGGGGCAGACCCTGCGTGATCTCGGCCTGGCCGATGTCAGCGCCAATGAACTACGGGCACTGGCCGGCAACCTGCCACAGGTCAGCCAAGCCCTGCTGGACCTGCACCGGCGCCATCTGGCGCTGCGCGAACATGCCGCCGCGCTGGAGTTCCAGCTGGGTGAGCCCGGCGCCGGGATGAGCCTGCCGGCCGGTGACCAGGTGCGCGACTTCTTCAACCGCATGCACAACCACATCCCGGAACTGGACGCGTTGGCCGAGCGCCTGTTCGCCGAGTGGGGGCTGACCGTGGGCCACATGGCGCCGCGGCTGCGCCAACTGCTGGCCGACCGCCACGGGGTGATGGTGGAAGTGGCCCCGCTGCAGGCCGGGCGGGAGAAGCGCGTGATGGACAGCCAGGCACGTACGCTGTGGCTGCCGGACTACCTGGAACCGGGCCAGCAGGCGTTCCAGATGGCCGCCGAACTGGCGCTGCGGGGCCATGCTGAACACGTGGATGCGGTGATCGAGCGGGCCGGCTTCCGCGATGACGAGCGCATCGCGCAGGCACGCATCGGCCTGTCCAACTACTTCGCCGGCGCGCTGGTGATGCCGTATGGCCCGTTCCTGCGTGCGGCCGAGTCCAGTGGCTATGACATCGAACTGCTGGCACATCAGTTCGGCGTGGGCTTCGAGGCGGTCTGCCACCGCTTGAGTACGCTGGCGCGGCGCAGTGCACCCGGGCTGCCGTTCTTCTTCATCCGCGTGGACCGCGCCGGCAATGTGTCCAAACGGCATTCGGCCACCGATTTCCACTTCTCGCAGGTCGGCGGCTCGTGTCCGCTGTGGATCGTGTACGAGGCATTCAACCAGCCCGGGCGCATCCTCACCCAGACCGCGCGCATGCCCGATGGGCGACGCCATTTCTGGCTGGCGCGGCAGGTCAGCAGCGGGCCGGTCGGCCACGGCCAGCCGCGCAAGACCTTCGCGGTGGCGCTGGGCTGCGACCTGCAGCACGCCGAGCGGCTGGTGTACACGCGTGGGCTGGATATCCAGAGCCCGGGCAATTCGGTGTCGATCGGCCCCGGCTGCCGGGTGTGCCCGCGCGAGGACTGCATGCAGCGCGCGTTCGTGCAATTGCCTGGGCGCTAGCGCGCCCGGCAATTGCCCGCGCATTCCTCCTTATCCCCCGCGCCTGCGGCGCTGCCCCTTGAACAACAAGGGGGCCCTGCTCCAAGGGAACGGTAGGGCCGGCCGCTGGCCGTCCAACGGGAATGACGGCCAGCGGCCGTCACTACCTAGTAGATCGGAGTGACTTTCATCTGCGGCAGGGGGCGCGGGGCGCCGTCGGTGAGGTCCGGACCGCAGTCGTCCCAGCTTGCACCCTGCTCCACCATCAGCGCGTACAGCGCCTGCGATGCGCGGCGCTTTTCCTGCGATCCCAGCGGATACGATGGCGGTGCCGGTTGCCCTGCCGCGACGCTGGCATACGCGGCGCGGTAGGCCACCACCTGCTGGCCCGCGTCATCGGTGCGCGACACCTCCAGCGTGTATCGCTGGTAGGCCGAAGCGGTATTGCGCCAGCGTATCCAGTAGTGGTTCTCGAAGGAGAAGCGGCAGAAACGCTCGCCGGCCAGCGTGCCCTTCCGCGCGATGCGACCGAGCACCTCCTGCGGCATGTCCAGGTTCATGCCGCCCTCGTTGCCTTCAAGGGCGACGTGCACGATGCGGTCGCGGTAGCCGGGCGCGCGGGCCTGCAGCAGATCGCGCCAGTTCTGCATGGTGGCGATGATGGCAAACAGGAAACGGGTCAGCTCGGTGGCGGCCATTGGCGAGGCGATGTCGCGGTAACCGCGCTGCCAGCGTTCGCGATTGCCGGTTGGCAGTACCACCGCGCCTTCCAGCGCCTGCTGCGCATCGCCCGCTTCGGACGCTTCCCGCGCATCGCCGGGGTAAACCAGATTGATGGCGAAGGTCGGCCAGCGCGGCAGCGCGGCGTCGAACAGATGGATCGGGAAATTGCTGCTGATACCACCGTCGGAGAACCAGCAACGGCGGTAGCCGGCGATCGATGAGCCTGCCGCGGACGTTCCCTGCTGCCCCCCGCTGGCCAGGCCCTCCATGCTGTCGGCCACGTTCTTCCCGCCACGTCCGGGCTCGGCACGGTTGCCCTGCGCGGGCGCAGAGTGGCGCGCCGGCTCATGCAGCGGCACCGCACTGATCAGCAGCGGAAAGCTGAGGCTCATCCGCGTGGCGACCAGCACCGGCAAATGGCCTTCCGGCGGCAGCCGGTAGTACAGCCTTCCGTCGACCTGCTCCGGTGCGCCGGCATCGGCCACCAGCCAGTCCACCACGCTGCGCGGAAACAGGCGGTCGAACTCTTCGCGCAGGAACCAGAAGCGCGTTTCGGAAAACGGCAGGGTGCGCGGCTCGTTGTGCGACACGCAGGTACTGATCATCTGCAGGGTGATGGCCCGGCCATCCTGCGGTTCGTCCGCATAGCGCGGCGCGGCGTGCAGGTCGGCGAAGGTCAGCGGCCGGTCGCCTGGCTTGCCCGACAACCGCTGCAGCGCATCGTGCAGCCAGTCGGTCAGCGCGGGGCGCAGCGGGTCGTCGCTGAGGCCATTGCACAGCCCGAGCAGGTTGCCACGGGCCACCCGCGCCACACGCAGCAGCGCGCCGGCCACGCCTGCGCCGTAGGCGCACAGCAGCGAAGGCAGGAGGGCAGCCAGCATGCCCGCTACGCCGCCGGCACCATGGCCGATGCCCAGCAGCAGGAACAGCGAAAGCAGCACTTCCAACGGTGCGATGGTGAACACTGCCGCCAGCAGGCACAGCAGTTTGCGGGGCCAACCCGCATGGCTGGCAAGCACCACCAGCAACCGGTACGCCGCGCGCGCGCCGCGGGCAGGCTGGAACAACCCATGAATGAAACCCCGCGTGGACAGCTGGGCCGACACAGCGGCCAGTCCCTCGAACCCGGCCTGCGGCCCCACCGCCTCGCCCGCCTGGCGACGGCGATCACCGAGCGCGGCAGCCGCAGCCACCGCCGCCGCGATGGCCCCGGCCGAGGTGCCGCCGATGCTCTTGAAACGGTATTCCCTGGCCAGCGCCAGCACCGCATTGGGATACACGATGCCGCTGGTGATGCCGCCCTTCATGACCAGATCGCAGTACTTGGCTGCCATGGGCCGACCCTCTGCTGGATTCGACCCTGATTATGGCAAGAGCGCCTCTCACCGCATGAGATGCCTGACGCATTTCGCAGGCAAGGCGGCGCCCCGGTAGTGACGGCCGCTGGCCGTCATGCTCGTGCCCTCGGCGGGTGACGACCGTTGGTCGTCACGCTGTTGCCCTTGCCGCTGCGCTCGCCGAGCATGGCTCGGCGCTACCAGGCAACGACGGCGAAGGCCGCGGCGGGTCAGCGCTCCGACTGCGGCACCTTGCGGATCTTGCTGGTGTCATAACCCATCGCGGCGATGCGCTCGATGGCCTGCTGGTAGTCGGCCGCGCTGACCTGTGGCGTGCGCGCCATGTACCACACGTAGTCACGCTTGCTGCGCGCCACGATGGTCTGCTGGTAGTCCGCATCCAGCCAGGAAATCACGTACTCGGCCTGGATCGGCCAGATGAACTGCATGCCCCACACCGCGCCGTTGCCTTCCTCCTCCACCCGACCCACCGGGTGCAGGGTCTTCAGCGGTGCATCGAAGCTGCCCTTGCGGTAGGTGAAGGTGGTCTGGATGCGCCCGTCAGGTCGCAGTGCATAGCGTTCCACCGAATCAAACGCCTTGCGTTCGATGAAGGTGGGAATCTGCGCGATGACATACCAATCCCCCATGAAGCGCGGCACGTCGACCGCGGTCGCGCGGGGCAATGGACGTTCCGGACTGGACGAACAGGCACTGGCCGACAACGCCATCGCGATCACGGGAAGCAGGCTGGAAATACGCATGGCGTTCTCCTTCAACGGGGACGGAACAGGTAATGGGCCACCAGCCACTGCTGGCCCTTTTCATAACCGAACAGTTCGGCGCAGGCCATCCAGAACATCCGCCAGCGCTGGAACCACAGCGCAGCGGCGGCATCACCGTAGGTCTGCCGCAGCACCAGCATCACCGCGTCGCGCTGGCTGTCCTGGTTCCGCAGCCAATGGTTAGCGGTGCGCTGGTAGTGCGTGCCATCCAGCAACCAGCGCTGCTGCAGCTGCAGGTCGTGCTGGAAGTGCAGCAGCGTATCCGCTGCCGGCATCAGGCCACCGGTGAAGAAGTGCCGCCCCATCCAGTTGTCCTCGCCCTCGGTTTCAAAGGGATACATCGCGGTGCGATGCACGAAGATATGCACGAACAACGCCCCATCACTGCGCAGCCAGCCGGCGATCCGGCCCAGCAGGCAGTCGTAGTTGCGCATGTGTTCGAACATCTCGATGGACACCGCGCGGTCAAAGGAGTTAGCGGGCAGGTCCAGCTGGTTGACGTCGCGGGTCAGCACCTGCACGTTGCGCAGCCCGCGTGCCTGGCACTGCGCCTCGATGTGCGCACGTTGCCCTTGCGAATTCGACACCGCGGTGATGCGTGCGTGTGGATAGCGTTCGGCCATCCACAACGTCAGCGATCCCCAGCCACAGCCGAGTTCCAGGATGTCCTGTCCATCGGCCAGCCCGGCACGCTCCGCATACAGTTCCAGCATCGCCTCTTCGGCCTGGTCGAGCGTCTCCGTGCCGGTGCGGTAGTAGCAGCTGCTGTATTTCAGCCGCTTGCCCAGGCACGCTTCGAAGAACGCTGCCGGTACCTCGTAGTGCTGGCGGTTGGCCGCATCCACGTGCAGGGCCAACGGGCTGCCCGCCAGTTCGGCGATGCGCTCTGAAAAGCGCATTGCCTGGCCTTCGGTGCCGCCTTCGAACTCTTCGCGCAGGCGTTGCGCGCACTGGCGGCGGATACCGTAACGCAGCAGCGCGTCCGGCAGCAGCCCGCGTTCGGCCAGGCCGGTCAGCCCTGCCGCATGGTCCGGCAGCGGCAGGCTCTGGATTTGGGTGCTCATCGGGGCAGCTCCTTGGAGTGTGCGGATTTCCTGGGGAACCAGGGAAAGATCATCGAGGTGCTGCGCTGGTACTCGCGGTAGTCCTCGCCGCGGCTGCGCAGGGCCTGTTTTTCAGTGAACGGCACGCCGCTCAGCCAGCGCAGGAACACATACATGACCACCGGGCCGGCGCAGGCCAGCCACCACAGCGGGGAACCCACGGCCAGCAGCACATAGGTGAACCAGTGCAGCCATTCGAAGAAGTAGTTGGGATGCCGCGAATAGCGCCACAGGCCCTCGCGGCAGGTGCGGCCCTTGTTCGCCGGGTCGGCGCGGAAGCGTGCCAGCTGGCGGTCGGCCAGGCTCTCCCCACCCACGCTCAGCAACCACATCGCCACCGCTGCCAGCACCCAGCCGATGCCATCGCCGCGCGGGTTCTGCGCCACCGCGATGAACGGCAGGGCGAACAGCACCACCAGCAGCGCCTGCGCCTGGAAGAAGCCGAAGATCTTTCCCTGATGGCCCTGCCAGTGATCGCGCAGGTAGCGGTAGCGACCGTCCTCTTCTTCGCTGCGCACGCGCCGCCACAGGTGCAGCGCCAGACGGGCTCCCCACAGCCCGCCCAGCGTGCCCAGCGCCAGCCGCGGCAGCAGCGCGCCGTCGCCCAGCAGGGCCAGCAGCAGCGCCGCGGCGGCCACGCTCTTGGCCCACAACACATCCACAACGCCGATGTTCTGGTGCCGGCGTTGCCACCACCAGCCCCAGCACATCACCACGGCGGCATACAGCCACACCCACCACAACAGCTTCATCGTGTTTCTCCTGTTTCCATGGGGTCGGCGCGGCGTGCCGGCTGCCAGCGCCGCGCGCAGGTGGCCAGCAGCGGCAGCGCGAGCGCCCAGCCGATGCCCAGCAAGGCGATGCCCTGCCAGGCCGGCGTGGCGAAACTCACCGAAGAAAATCCCCGCGCGGCCGAGACATAGGCCAGGGGGGCCAGCAGCAGGCCGACCAGCACGGCCAGCCGCCACCGGCGCTGCAGGGCAGCGAAAGAGACGGTCAGGGTCATCGCGAACGATGCCCACAACGCAAGGATCCAGACCGGCGCCAGCCCGCGTTCGGCGTTGCCTGCGGCATACACCACCTGTCCGGAAGCACCGGCCACGCCGTCCACCACCAGCCCGCAACCGATCGCCAAGGCGATCAGCTTCAGGTCCACCACCGGGTGCGGGGACAGCAGCAGCTGGCTCAGCACATAGGCCGCCGCCGCCAGCAGCCCCGGCCAGTACAGCCCGCGTCCGGCACCGGCCACCGCGCAGAACCACACCAGCTGGTTGCCGATCAGGTTGCCCCAGAAGTGCATGTCAGTGGGCTCCAGCCAGCGACGCGGGACGGTAGCCCGGTCGCGCCAGCAACAGCTGCGACACACCGATCGAGCGCTCCAGGAAGCCGCCCTCGCAGTACGCGAGATAGAACTCCCACAGGCGGATGAAGTCTTCATCGAAGCCTTGCGCACGCACCGCCGGCAGCTGGGCAAGGAAGCGCTCGCGCCAGGCGCGCAGTGTCAGTGCGTAGGACTGTCCGAAGTCCATCTGGCCGATCAGCTGCAGGTCGCTGCTGCGGGTCTTGGCCGCCAGCATGGCGTTCAGCGAGGGGATGAAACTGCCGGGAAACACGAAGCGCTTGATGTAGTCCACGCTGCGCCGCGCCTGCTGGTAGCGCTCGTCTTCGATGGTGATCGCCTGCAGCAGCGCCAATCCTTCCGGCTTCAGCAGGCGGGTCAGCGTGGCGAAATAGATCTGCAGGTACTGCGCGCCGATCGCTTCGATCATCTCGATGGACGCCAGCTTGTCGTACTGGCCATCCAGGTCGCGATAGTCCTTCAGCAGCAGGGTCACCCGATCGTGCAGCCCCGCTGCCTCGATGCGCTGGCTGGCCAGCGCGTGCTGCTCCACCGATATGGTGGTGGTGGTGACACGGCAGCCGATGTGGCGTGCCGCGTACAGCGCGAACCCGCCCCAACCGGTACCGATTTCCAGTACGTGGTCGGTGGGCTTGAGCTGCAGCTGTTCGCAGATGCGCGCGAGCTTGCGCTGCGATGCCGCATCCAGCGTATCGCCGTCTTCGAACACCGCCGAGGAATACATCAGGTCCTTGGAAAGGAACAGCGAGAAGAACGGATTGCCCAGGTCGTAGTGCGCGGCGATGTTGCGTCGGCTGCCTTCACGGGTGTTGCGGCGCAGCTGTGCCCAGGCTTTCAGCGCCCAGCCACCGATCCGCGCCGGGCCGCGTTCCACGCCGTCGAGCAGCTCGCGGTTGCGCACCAGCAGCTGCACCAGCGCCACCAGGTCGTCGCAGCGCCAGTGGCCACGGATGTAGCTTTCGCCGGCGCCGACGCTGCCCTGGGTCGCCACCGCGCGATAGAACGCCGGGTCATCGATGGTCACCGTCACCAGCGGGCCGCTGCCCTGCGCGCCGAGCACCACCTCGCCCAGTGCGTCGCGGACCCGCAGGCGGCCGTCACGCAGCGCGCCCAGCTTGGCCAGCAGCTGGCGGCGCAGGAAAGCATCCAGGCGCCCGGGCCGTGGCAGGGCCATGCAGTGGCTCATGTCGTTCATTGGTTTTTTCCAGCAAGCGAAGGATGGTCGTGGACCGGATTGCGTTTCAGCCACAGGCGCATCGCCTGCCAATGGATCGCGCCGACCACCTGCAGGGTCATCAGCGGGTGGCGGGCGAGCACCATGGCCAGCCCGCGGCCGTCCAGCGCGCGGCGCTGCATCGACTGGGTCGCATCGAACTGGCGCCGGCCGTCGCGCCATACCTGCATGTGCACGCGCAGGTCGTCGCCGGGCACGGTGAAGCGCCAGTCGTAACCGCAGTCCATCTGCATGAACGGCGAAACATGGAACTGTTTGTCGAAACGCCAGCGCAGCGCGCGGCCACGCGCTTGCGCATCAGCGACCGGCAACACGTAGGCATGGCGTTCCTTCCATGGCGTGTTGGTGATCTCTGCGACGATGCACTCCAGTGTTTCGTCAACCGCATGGCAGTAGTAGAAGCTGACCGGATTGAACACATGGCCAGCGTGGCGCAGGTGGGCGAGCAGGCGTACCGGACCCAGCGGACGGTGGCCAAGCGCGCCCTGCGCGCGGTCGCGCACGGCCTCGGCCAGCGGTTGGTCGGGATCACCCAGGTAATCGCTGCGGCGGAACTCGACCAGGTTGCGGCGACCCACCGACCACAGCCAACGCCGGTCGAACACGCGGTCCACGTCGTCCAGGTCCAACAACAGCTGCGCGATCGGATAACGGAAGGCGTGCGCGTGCGGCAGGTGCCTGCGGTGCACGACCTCGCCACGATAGATCGCACTGGCGCTCACGCGGTGGTTTCCTCGTGACGTGGCCAATGCCTTTGCACGCTCACGGCGTGCAGCGCATCCACCACGCGCCGCGCACTGCGGATGCCATCTTCATGGAAACCCCAGCCCCAATACGCACCGGCGAACCAGGTATGTCGGCGTCCCTGCACCTCATGCCAGCGCCGCTGCGCACGGACCATGGCGTGGTCGTGCACCGGGTGCGCGTAACGCAGGCGACGCAGCACCTTGGACGGGTCGATCGCCTCACTACGGTTGAGCGTCACCAGCAGCGGGGTGGGCGTGTCCAGGCCCTGCAGCAGGTTCATGCAATAGGTCACCGTACAGGCCTGGGCCGGATCGCGCGGCACGTGCGCGTTCCAGGCCGCCCACGCCGCGCGGTTGCGTGGCAACAGACTGGCATCGGTATGCAGCACGACCTCGTTGGGCTGGTAGCGGATGGCACCGAGCACGCTGCGTTCCAGCATATCCGGATCCTGCAGCAGCCACAGTGCCTGGTCACTGTGGCAGGCCATCACCACGTGGTCGAAGCCTTCCGCGCCCGCTGCGGTGTGCACCAGCACGCCATCGGCCAGCCGTTCCACCGCCAGCACCGGGCACTCCAGCCGCTCGCGCACGTGCCAGCGTTGACGCAGCGCGTCCACGTAACGCGCCGATCCGCCCTGCACCACCCGCCATTGCGGGCGGCCCGTCAGCTGGAGCATCTGGTGGTTGGCCATGAACTGCACCAGGTAGCGCGCCGGGAAGTCGCGCACGCGGGTGGCCGGCGAGGACCAAAGGGCCGATGCCATCGGCAGCAGGTGCTCTTCGATGAAGGCCTCGCCGTAATGATGGTCGTTGAGGTACTGGCCCAGCGTCGGCCCGGCCTCATCGCCCTGCAACAGGGCCGGCGCCTCGCGGTAGAAGCGCCGCAGGTCCGCCAGCATCCCCCAGAACCGCGGCGACAGCAGGTTGCGGCGCTGGCAGAACAGCCCATTCAACGAGGTGGCGTTGTACTCCACCCCGCTGCGTTCGCTGCGCGCGGAGAAACTCATCGTGGTCGGCTGCGAGGCGACACCGAGCTCGTCGAACAGCCCGCTCAGCAGCGGATAGTGCTGCGGGTTGAAGACGATGAAGCCGGTGTCCACCGATACTGCGCCGCCATCCACCTGCAGCGCGTGGGTGTGGGTGTGTCCACCGAGGTAATCGTTGGCCTCGAACAGGGTGACCTCGTGCTGCGGGTCCAGCCACCATGCGCTGGCCAGTCCGGCAATGCCCGAACCAATGACGGCGATGCGCATGTCAGTCCTTTGCCTTGGCCAGCACCCAAGCCGGCACTGGCTTGAGCCCGTGCACCAGCCGCAGCGACTGCATCAGCCGCAGGCCGTACCAGGTGATGTCCACTTCCCACCAGCGGAAGCCCTGGCGCGCGGTACCCGGGAAGAAGTGATGGTTGTTGTGCCAGCCTTCGCCGAAGGTGAGCAGGGCCAGCCACAGGTTGTTGCGGCTGTCATCGCCGGTGTCATAGCGCTGCCGGCCGAAACGGTGGGCCAGGGAATTGATGGTGACCGTGGCATGGAACAGCACCACGGTGGAGACGAAGAAGCCCCAGACCAGCATCTGCGGGCCGCTGGTATCCAGCGACGGTGCCACGTGCTGCAACAACGCGCCCAGTCCATACAACGCCACGGCCAGCGCGACCGGCACCAGCGTGTCGAAACGGTCCAGCCAGCGCAGTTCCGGGAAGCGGGCCAGGTCGGGGATCCGCGCCCAGTCGGTGCGGAACCCTTCGCGGGTCAGGAACCAGCCCATGTGGCTCCACCAGAACCCGTGTTCCCGCGGCGAATGCGGGTCCAGCGGCTGGTCCGCATGGCGATGGTGGCTGCGGTGGTGCGCAGCCCACCACAACGGCCCGCGCTGCACGCTGGACGCGCCGATGGCCGCGAACAGGAACTGCACCGGACGCGAAGTCTGGAAGGTCCGATGGGAGAAGTACCGGTGGTAGAAGCCGGTGATGGCGAACATCCGCACCGCGTACAGCAGCGCGGCCACGGCCACCGCCACCCACGACACACCCACCCATATCACCGCCACGCAGGCCAGGTGCAGGCCCACGAACGGCAGCGCGCGCAGCCAGTCGATGCGCTTGCCATCGGCTTCGGCGGCGTCGGCAGCGCTGGGTTCCCTGGCGGCGGTGTCGAACCAGCGCAACAGGGTGGACCAGCGCCGCGGGCGGGGCGGCGGTACTGCGGGTGTGGCCGACATCGTGCATCCCTCCTGGATCTACTGACAGGAGATACGGAGCCAGCGGCCCCGTGGATGCAGCTTCCGGAAAATAAATTCTCCGGACCGTTACAGGTTGGCGATGTCTCCCTTGGCGACCACCGGACCACTGGGCGCCGGATGCGGCGCGCCCGCCGACGGTTCCAGGGTGATCGCCAGTACCGAACCGTTGACCAGCGCCGAACGCAGCGCGGCCGGTACGTCCACGGTGTGGGCGCGGTCGTTGGAGACCAGGCCCAGCGACACCGGCGCGCCGCCGGCCGGGATCACCCACAACTCGGGCGCGCGGCCCTGGGCATCCGGCGCGGACGGCACCGGCACCATCAGCACCTTGCCCAGGGTGGCATCGACCGAGGCCAGCCAGCCGGCACGGCCATCGTCATGCAGCAGCGGGGTAACCGGGCGCGTCGCCTGCTCCGGCTCGGCCGCCGGGGTCGGTGCCGGGGTAACGGCCACCGGGGTGGGTACGGGGGCATCCGGTGCCGGACGGGTGAACACCGCGACCAGCGCCAGCGCGGCAGCCAGTGCGGTGGCACCCTGCCAGAAGCCGGTACGCTGCCACGGACGCGCGTTCGGGGCGGCGTCGAAGGTCGCCCAGCCCAGTTCGCGACGCACGCGCAGCCACACATGGGCCGGCACCGGGGCGCTGCCCACTTCTTCCAGCAGCGGCGCCAGTCGTTGTTCCCATTGATCGACCAGCCGCGCGAAACCCGCGTCGGAACTGATGCGCTGCTCGGCCTCGCGGCGTTGGGCGGCGTCGAGCACGCCCAGCACGTACTCAGCGGCCTGCTGGTCGGCGCTCGGCGGCTGCCCGTCTTCGTGGTGGAGGTCGCGGATGTTCATGGTTCCAGGCACACCCGAAGCTGGGCCAGGCCACGGCGGATCCAGCCTTTCACCGTACCCAGCGGAGTGGCAAGGCGGCGCGCCAGTTCATCGTGGCTGGCGCCGTCAAGGAAGGCGGCGCGGATCAGGCTGCGCCGGCGCGGTTCCAGCGCCTGCATGCAATCCTGCAGCCGCGCGTCTTCATCATTGCGTTCGGCCAGCTGGGCCGGCTGCAGGTCACCATCGGGCAGTTCCTCTGCGATGGACACATCGTCGAGCGCCCGCGGCGGTGCAGCGCGCAGGCGGTCGATGGACCGGTTGCGCGCCAGCATCGACAGCCAGGTCATCGCCGAAGCCTTGCCGGGATCGAAGCGCGAGGCTTTGTGCCAGACGGTCACGAAGACCTCCTGCAGCACGTCTTCGGCTTCGCCACGGTCACGCAGCAGGCGCAGGCAGATCGCGAAAATTCGTCCCCCGGCTTGCTGGTACAGCGCTTCAAAGGCATCGCGATCCTGCGTCGCCACCTGTTCGAGCAGGGCGTCGAATCGGCGCGCGTCGGCACCGTCGGGGGCGTCCGGCTGGGGCATTGCAGGCTCCGCGTGGTACAGGGGCAGACCTGCATCCTCCTTGCTCGGCGCGCGTACCGCAAGTCCATCATCGCGTGCATGACGCCACCAGGGCTTGGGTGCGTGCGGCGGCAAGCTCTCCTTCGCTGAAGGGCTGCGGCGCGCCGGGGAAGCGGACGCGCACCTGCGGCCAGCTGCCTCCGGCATCGCGCACGTTGCCGGTGCCTTCGAACTGCAGCAGCCGCCGATCGGCACGCGCATAGACCAGATTGACCGCCGGCACCGCGAAGCCGAACCAGGCATCCAGCTGCATCTGCAGCTGTTCAGCCGGCTGGCCCTGCCAGGCCACCGCTCCGACCCGGCGCAGCTTCACCGGCACCCAACGCTGGCGGCTGGTGAGCAGGAACGGCAAGGCCACCGTATCGCCCTGCAGCAGCGCGGACCAGTGCGCACGCACGGCCGCATCGAATCCCGCGTCGATCACTCCGCCGCGAGGCATCTCCAGGGTCTTGGCTGCGTCGGCTGCACCGCTGGCGGCGCGGATGCTGACCCGGCGCTGCGTGCCCTGGGCCTGCACGGCCTCGCGGCGTCCATCGCGGCCATCGATGAACTCGAAATCCGGCGCCTGCGCATTGGCGGCGGCCGGCATCCATTTGCGCGCGAACGGGCGCCCGTCATTGCAGCGGTACAGCACCAGCCGCGCCTGCTGCGCGCCCACGTCCTGCAGGTAATGGGTTTCGCGGTACAGCGCGCGGCCCCCCGTCGGCGCCAGCGCCTCGCCTTCCACGCGCAGCACCGCGGCACCGGCAGGCGAAGCAGCGGCGGCAAGCAACAGCAGGCAGGGCAGCAAAAGGGAGCGCATGGCAGGGTCCGCAGGGGGCTCATGGAAAGATACGCAGCGGGCGGCGCATTGGATGCAGTGCGCCGCCAGCCCCTTGACCGATCCCGCGCTTGGGCCTACCTTGTGCTCGCCGAAGGTATCCATCGCTTCATGCGAATGAAAGGATGGATTTAAACGGGAATCCGGTGACCGTGCCCCGTGCACGCATTCCGGAGCTGCCCCGCAGCGGTGAATGGAAACGACCTCCGCCAATAGCACTGGGCCACGGCCCGGGAAGCGGCGGACACTAGGTGGGCGGCAACGCCCGTGTCCAACAGCCCGAATACCGGCCCCGGCCGGAGGACCTGAGCGTCCTTCGATTCGACCTGGAATCTCCGCGGGGAGGTTGCCCAGCCCATGCCGTCCCGTCACCAGCGGGACGCGTCGGCACGTGCGCCTGTCCACGGCATCCGGTTCGCCCGCGGGGGCGAAGGTCGCTGGCAGGAGGCACGTGGGCCGGAAACGGCGCGCGGCGCCCTGCAGTTCCTTCGTTCCTCAATGCCGACATGCAATGAGGACACGCTGCAATGACCACCGTTACCAACCTGGGTTTTCCCCGCATCGGCGCCAAGCGCGAATTGAAGCGGGCCCTTGAACGCCACTGGAGTGGCGAGGATGACATCGCCACCCTGCAGGCCAGCGCCGCCGCGCTGCGTGCACGGCACTGGAGGCTGCAGATCGAGGCCGGCGTGGACGTGCCGCCGAGCAATGATTTCAGCCTGTACGACCAAGTGCTGGATACCGCCTTCCTGTTCGATGCGCTTCCTGCACGTTACCGACAGTTGGCCGCTGGCGAGCCGCTGGCCGCCTACTTCGCGATGGCCCGCGGCCTGCAGCGCGATGGCATCGACCTGCATGCGCTGGAGATGACCAAGTGGTTCGACACCAACTACCACTATCTGGTGCCGGAACTGCAGGCCGGGCACGCGTTCGCGCTGCGCGGTGACAAGCCGCTGGCCGAATTCCGCGAAGCCAAGGCGCTGGGCATCCACACCCGCCCGGTGCTGCTGGGGCCGGTGAGCTTCCTGCTGCTGTCCAAGACCACCGATGGTTCGGCCGCGCTGGACCTGCTGGATGCGCTGCTGCCGTGCTACGTGGACCTGCTGGCCCAGCTGGAAGTGGCCGGCGCGGACTGGGTGCAGCTGGACGAGCCACTGCTGGTACAGGATCTGGACGCGGCCGCCCGCGCCGCATTCGAACGCGCCTATGCCGTGCTGGGCGCGAAGGCGGCTGCACGACCGAAGCTCCTGCTGGCCACTTACTTCGGCGCGCTGGATGACAACCTCGGTCTTGCCGCCAGCCTGCCGGTGGACGGCCTGCACGTGGACCTGGTGCGCGCGCCGGAACAGCTGGACGCCGTGCTGCAGGCGCTGCCCGCCGGCCGCGTGCTGTCGGCCGGGCTGGTCAACGGCCGCAACATCTGGCGCACCCAGTTGGACAATGCGCTGATCCTGGCGCGCTACGCGCAGACCGATCGCGGTGCGGACCTGCTGTGGCTGGCCCCGTCGTGTTCGCTGCTGCATTCGCCGGTGGACCTTACGCTGGAAAAGAAACTGGACGGGGAACTGCGCAGCTGGCTGGCGTTCTCACGGCAGAAGCTGGAAGAACTGCGCGTGCTGGCCGATGCGTTGGACGGCAAGCCGTCCGCGGACGCCGGGCTGGGCGCCAATCGCGAGGCGCTGGAGGCCCGCCGCCGCTCGCCGCGCGTGCACAACCCGGCCGTCGCCGCGCGCCTGGCCAGCCTGTCCGCCGCCGATGCCCGGCGCCATGGCAGCTATCCGCAGCGCCGCCTGGCGCAGCACGCCGCGCTGCAGTTGCCGCTGCTGCCCACCACCACGATCGGCTCGTTCCCGCAGACCCTGGACGTGCGCGAAGCACGCGCCCGGCACAAGTCCGGCAAGCTGTCGCTGGCCGACTACGAGGCCTTCCTGGAGCAGCAGACCGCGCACTGCGTCCGGGTGCAGGAAGAGCTGGGACTGGACGTGCTGGTGCACGGTGAGTTCGAGCGCAACGACATGGTGGAATACTTCGGCGAGCAGCTGGAAGGCTTCGCTTTCACCGGCAGCGGCTGGGTGCAGAGCTACGGCTCGCGCTGCGTGAAACCGCCGGTGATCTTCGGCGATGTCAGCCGTCCGCAGCCGATGACCGTGCGCTGGTCGCAGTATGCCCGGTCGCTCACCCGCAAGCCGATGAAGGGCATGCTGACCGGTCCGGTGACGGTGCTGCAGTGGTCGTTCGTGCGCGACGACCAGGAACGCGACGCCACCTGCCGGCAGATCGCGCTGGCACTGCGCGATGAAGTGAATGATCTGGAGGCGGCGGGCATCGGCGTGATCCAGGTCGACGAGCCGGCGATCCGCGAAGGGCTGCCGCTGCGCCGCGCGCAATGGCGCAGCTACCTGGACTGGGCGGTGGAATCGTTCCGGATCAGCACCAGCGGGGTGCGCGATGCCACGCAGATCCACACCCACATGTGCTACTCGGAGTTCAACGACATCATCCACTCGGTGGCGGCGATGGATGCCGATGTGATCTCGATCGAGACCTCGCGTTCTCGGATGGAGCTGCTGGATGCCTTCGTGCGCTTCAACTATCCCAACGAGATCGGGCCGGGCGTGTATGACATCCACTCCCCGCGCGTGCCGGACAAGGCGGAGATGGTGGACCTGCTGCGCAAGGCACTGGCGGTGCTGAAGCCGCAACAGCTGTGGGTTAACCCGGATTGCGGCCTGAAGACCCGCGGCTGGCCGGAGACCCGCGCGGCGCTGGAAGCACTGGTGGCCGCGGCGGCCGAACTGCGCGCCGAGCACGCCGAGGCCAGCGTCGCCTGACAAAGAAGGTGGGGTAGAGCCGACTTCAGTCGGCTGGGCATTCCGCACGGTGGTGGCTGGCAGCCGACTGAAGTCGGCTCTACCTCTTCGGTTCCGCCCTTTCGGCTCTACCCCTTCGGCCCTACCCTGCGGGCTTTCGTGCCGGTACGCTGCGTGCTCCCCTGCACGGATTTTCCCATGATGCCCCTGCCCGCCCACGTGGCCCTGATCGTGGTGGACCTGCAACCGGACTTCATGCCCGGCGGCGCGTTGGCCTGTGCCGATGGCGATGCGCTGGTCGCACCGATCGCCGCGCTGCTGGCCGAGCGCCGCTACCGCACCGTGGTCGCCACCCAGGATTGGCACCCGGTCAACCATGCATCGTTCGCCAGCCACTACGCCGGCCAGCAGCCGTTCGCGCAGATCCAGCTGCACGGCCATCCGCAGACCCTGTGGCCCGACCACTGCGTGCAGGGATCACCCGGCGCCGCGCTGCATCCCGGCGTGGACTGGAATGCCGCTGACCTGGTGCTGCGCAAAGGCACCCGTCCGCGGGTGGATTCGTACAGCGCGTTCCGCGAGAACCACGGCCCGGAAGGGTCGCGCCCGGCAACTGGTCTGGCCGGCTGGTTGCGCGAACGCGGCATCAGCGAAGTACATGTGTGCGGACTGGCGCGCGACTACTGCGTGTTGTGGACCGCACAGGACGCGGCCAGCGCCGGCTTCGCCGTGGGCTTCCACTGGGACCTGACCCGACCGGTCAGCGCCGACAACGACGACGCCACGCGCCAGGCATTGGCAACGGCAGGCATCGCGCTGCTTTGATCACGTTGGGTAGCGCCTGGTAGCGCCGAGCCATGCTCGGCGGATTCCATCCGGCATCGTAATGCCCGCCACACATCGCCCTGCTCTGATCGCGCCGGCGCTACCGGAACACCACCGTACGATGCCCGTTGAGCAGGATGCGATGCTCCACATGCCGGCGCACCGCACGCGCCAACACCTGCGATTCGGTGTCGCTGCCCAGACGCACCAGCTCGCGCGGGGTCATCGCATGATCCACGCGGGCCACGTCCTGTTCGATGATCGGGCCTTCGTCCAGGTCTTCGGTCACATAATGCGCAGTGGCACCGATGATCTTGACCCCGCGTGCGTGCGCCTGGTGATACGGCTGCGCCCCTTTGAAGCTGGGCAGGAAGCTGTGGTGGATGTTGATCGCACGGCCCGCCAGCGCGCGGCACAGCGTCGGCGAGAGGATCTGCATGTAGCGCGCCAGCACCACCAGGTCGATCTTCTCGCGCTCGACCAGATCGATGATCTGGCGTTCCTGCACCTCGCGCGTTTCCGCGCTCACCGGCACGTGATGGAACGGAATGCCGTACGACGCTGCGAGCGGTGAGAAGTCGGCGTGGTTGGAGGCCACCGCGGCGATATCCACCTTCAACTGGCCACTGTGGGCGCGGAACAGCAGGTCGTTGAGGCAGTGGCCCTGCTTGCTGACCAGCACCAGCAGGCGTGCCCGGCGGCGGCCGTCGTGCAGTTGCCAGTCCATGCCGAAGTCGCTTGCCAGCGCCTGCATCGACGCCTGGACCGTATCCAGCGGCAGGCCGGCATCACGGTCGAAATGCACGCGCAGGAAGAAGCGCCCGCTCTCCTCGTCGCCGAACTGCTGGGCGTCGAGGATGTTGCAGCCGTGGTCGTACAACAGGCCGGACACGCGGTAGACGATACCGGTGCGGTCCGGGCAGGACAGCGTGAGGATGGAGTCGGGTCGCATCCGGCCAAGTCTAGGGCAGCCTGCTGCGCTGCGGAATAAATGCTCTCAGATGCAACTGCATCGCCCGGTAGTGACGGCCGCTGGCCGTCGTGCCTCCGCCGTTGGTGGGTGACGACCGTTGGTCGTCATGCTCCTGCCTTCCGCTGCGCTCGCCGAGCATGGCTCGGCGCTACCGATTTCCCCCGGTAGTGACGGCCGCTGGCCGTCATGCCTCTGCCGTTGGTGGGTGACGACCGTTGGTCGTCACGCTTCCGCCTTCCGCTGCGCTCGCCGAGCGTGGCTCGGCGCTACCGATTGCGCTCAGGCGGATGCACCGTCAGTGCCACCAGCCGCAGCACCAGCGGGCGCACCACCAGCACGCAGCAGAACGCCACCGGCATCGCCAGCAGATAGGCCTCCAGCACGCGGCCCAGGTAGGCCTCGTCCACCCCCGCATGCGCGGCAGTGATCACCAGGCACATCAGCATCGCCATGATGCCGGCCATGAAAAAGGCGAAGACATAGGGCGTAGCGCGATGGCCGAACTTCAGCCCGCGGCGGGCCGGCAGTACAGTGGAATCGGTCATGGGTGGTGGTGGGCGTGCAGGAACAGCCTTCCAGCATGCCCGACGCGCCGCGCGGCTGCAGCCCCTGCGCGCTTGGGGCAGTCCGAAGCAGAACTTTGCCCCCGGCCATGGCAGGCTGTGCGGTCATGAACCTGCTCCAGCTCATCCGCACCTTCACCCGCACCGCCGAAGCCGGCAGTATCGCCGGCGCCGCGCGCGCACTCGGCATCAGCGCCACGGCCGTCGGCCAGAACATCAGCCGGCTGGAGGCGCACCTGGGCGTGCGCCTGTTCAACCGCAGCACCCGTTCGCTGTCGCTCAGCGAAGCCGGCGCGCTGTACCTGGCCAAGGTGCAGCACATCGAAGCGGAGCTGGCCGGCGCACAGGCCGCGATCAGCAGCGGCGACATCGAACCGGCAGGCCCGCTGCGCATCGGCTGCAGCCGCGCGTTCGGGCGCCACGTGCTGGCGCCGATGCTGCCCGCGCTGCAGCGCCGGTATCCGCAGTTGCAGCTGGAACTGCGGCTTTCCGACCGCGCCGTGCGCCACGCCGAAGAGTCGGTGGACGTTAGCATCCGCATCGGCGCACAACTGCAGGATGGGCTGGTGGCACGCCCGCTGGCGCGCATCCCGTTCGTGTTCTGCGCCGCACCGTCCTATCTGGAACGGGCGGGCACCCCGACCTCACCGGAGCAGCTGGCGAGTCACCGCGCGCTGCTGTTCCGCTTCCCTGCCGACGGCCGTCCGCTGCGCTGGGGGCTGCTCGGCGAACAGGGCCGTGTCGAGGCGACGATGCAGCCCGGAATGATCTGCGACGACATCGATGCCCTGGCCGAACTGGCCGCGGCCGGCGGCGGCATCACCCGGCTGGCCGCGTTCGTCGCCGAGCCCTATCTGCGTGATGGCCGCCTTCAGGCCGTGCTGGCCGACGACCCAGCGTGGCGACCGGAACCCATGGAAATGTACTTCTGCCTGAGCGACCGGCGCGACTTCACCGCGCGCATCCGCGTGCTGTTCGAGTACCTGCAGGCGGGATTGCCGGTGGCATGGCAGGTGCCGGCGGGATGAGGGTCAACGGGCTGACGGACGACGATGTTCCTGTTCGAAGGAGCTATGAGAAAGATGGCTCGTATGCGTCAGTCCCCATGAACGAGCTCGCCCCAAGCTTCATGAAGGAGCCTCCCATCATCTTTCCAACCCGAGATTGATCGAACCAATTTTCCATCGTGGAGGATATGAAAGACCGGGGTCTCATAGGCATCGAATGGTCCCCATCCTTGCGCGCCCGCCTGAAACACAATGGGAAGTTCCGGGTGCAGTAAATTCCATTCACGCACCGCTGCGTCGCCGTACCAGCCTGCTTCACGCTGCACAACCATTCTTAGCCGACTGCGCAGATCATCCCAGCGTTTCTGGTTTGCTATCGCTGCCGAAGCACGGCGGGAGAACCCGCAAAGAGGATGCACCATTGCTACCAGCTGCCATCCTTGGCGGCTTTCCCATTGAGTCCACTGAAGGTTGCCGTTCGAAACCGGTACAAGGACCCCTTGCTGAGACATTTTCTTACCCAGTATCCGGGGCAGCGTTCGCTTGAAGGGCATGAGGTGGCTAGCCAATGCATCAGCCTCCTCGAAGTGACGCGTGGCAATAAGGATATCCCTCAGCGCACCGTCACCCTTCTTTGTGCCCATGTCTTTGGCCTTCAGTGCGGAATGCAGGCATCGCACTCGAGCCAACCACTCTTCATTGGCGGTGTATCTAGCGATGTGAACGCTCGCCATATAGATTTCTTTCAGAACCGATGTATCTATACGTGCGCATTCATCGCTAAAAGCCTCAGGAGCGACCTCACTGTCATAGGCTCTGAGCATCGCGCTCAGTCGCTCCTTGGGCTCAAGGCCTAACCGTTCCTGCTCAATACCCGCGATGCGCTGGTCCAGGGGCAGCATTGACTCGCCAATGCCTGCGATAAGAAAAGCACCCCAAAGACCAGCTGACATCAGCGGATTCATTTCAGCATCCGCCCATGCAAATTTTGTGGCTACTGATTGAGCAGGTTGAACTACCAGTGCACTCGTATCCGGGATGGTCAAGGAACAACGATGGACTTAAGGAATGCATCACTCGTTCATCATCCGCCGTCCTGATTTCAAGGTCGGGAAGCAGCCTGAGCGTACGCTGTGCGCCGAACAGTGCTAACAGGCGGTATGCCTGGGTGGCTGTCAGCTCCGCTTGCACGTCTGCATAGCTGTAGCTGACCAGACCTGCGTGGTTGAACTTCAATGACGATACAAACCGAGCCCTGGCTTCGTCTGAAAGGTCAAGCAACGGTGACGTGGCGGGCATATCTACGAGATAATCCTGCAATTGTACTTCGCTATGAATGGGCGCGAACCGTTGCTCAATGGTGCCCGTGATCTCCGCCGGATTAGATGCATTTGCCATCAGCGCGAATGATGTGGCGGCAACGGTTATCAAAGTGATGAGTACATTTCTACGAATCATGCCCATACCCTTTCGATAGGTCTGCACGTTGGTGTGCGGAGTAAACATGAAGGATCTGGCGCGTTCGAATTCAGCTCTGAGTCACGATATGGGGCAATCCTGCTCAAAGCGCCTAAACGATTGATGGTCGTCCCTACTGGTCGCGGTCAGGTGCAGGCTGAGGCCGAAGGTGCGCGTCACCTGCAGCACGGTGGCGAACTGGGTCGGGCGTCGGCCGGTCAGCTCGCGTCGCAGCTGGCGACAGGACACGCCACTTCGCTGTGGGAATCCGCGAACGCCTTGTGCGTGCGCGATGGCCGCCAGCGTGCGGTCGATGATCTGCGCGTCGCCGTCGCTTTCAATGATGCAGGATTACAGCAGCGCGGCAACGGCAGCCGGATGGCGGAAGCGCGAAGCGAGTTCGAGCAGTTCGAAGGTGGTCTTGTGCGCGGTGTTATCTGCGGCATCTGGCGGGCGGGGGTGGATGGCGTGGAATCGGCCTGGGCGTTGTCGAGCACCGGTGACCTCGCAGCGTGGAAGGCCACCTGCGCGGGAGCGCAGGGTGGCGGACGGTGAGGGTAGCAGTGCCGGCCAGATGGTTCCCCATGGACAACAGGTGGATCAAAGATCCCCACGCACCGCCCGCCGTACAAGCGGCAGAACAGTGCATTCTCTGACTCCCTTTTCGGAGCGAACAGAGTGGAAAACATCATCGGGAGTCGGGACTGCTATCCCGGCTGGGGCGACTGGCACCAGCGGGACTATCGTGCGCAGCCGGGGCTGATCGCGTCCATGAGGGAATCTGTGTTTTTCCGGCAGGAGCCAGGGCAAGGGCATGACGGCCAGCGGCCGTCACTACCGGAAGCGTGAGCGTGACGACCAACGGTCGTCGCCTACCAGGAGCCAGGGCACGAGCATGACGGCCAGCGGCCGTCACTACTGGGTCAGCGCGTTTCGAAGACGCCGCGGGCTTCGCGCGGTTCGCAGCGCAGGTACTGCGGGGCCGGCACCACGCTGTCGCCCAGTGCGGCGGCGGCGTGCCACGGCCAGCGCGGGTCGTACAGGATGCCGCGTGCCAGGGCGATGGCATCGGCGTGGTTGTGGCGCAGGATCGACTCGGCTTGGTCGGGCTCGGTGATCAGGCCCACGGCGATCACCGGCATGCGGCCCTTGGCCTTGATCGCCGCAGCGAACGGCACCTGGTAGCCCGGACCGATCTCGATCTTCTGGCGTTCGTCCAGGCCACCGCTGGACACATGCAGGAAGTTGCAGCCGCGCGATTCCAGGATCATCGCCACGGTCTCGGTCTGGGTGATGTCCCAGCCGCCGGCGACCCAGTCACTGGCCGAAATACGCACGCCCACGGCGATCGACGGCGATACCGCCGCACGCACCGCGTCGTACACCTCGATCAGCAGGCGCATGCGGTTCGGCAGCGGGCCACCGTAGCCATCGGTACGCTGGTTGCTCAGCGGCGACAGGAACTGGTGCAGCAGGTAACCATGCGCGGCATGCAGTTCGATCAACTGGATACCCAGGCGCTCAGCACGACGTGCGCTTTCGGCGAAGGCTTCGACGATGCCGGCGATCTCGGCTTCCGTCAGTTCGTGCGGGGCCGGGTTGCCGGCGTGGAACGGGCGCGGCGACGGTGCGACCGGCGTCCAGCCGTTGTCATCATCGGCAGGAATCTGCTTGCCGCCTTCCCACGGACGCGACACCGAGGCCTTGCGACCGGCGTGGCCGAGCTGGATGCCGATCGGCATCGTTGACCAGCGGCGCACCGTCTGCAGCACCTTGTCCAAGGCGGCTTCGGTGGCGTCGTCCCACAGGCCCAGGTCGGCATGGCTGATGCGGCCGCGTGGCTCGACGGCGGTGGCTTCCAGGATCAGCAGTCCGGCGCCGGACTGGGACAGGTTGCCCAGGTGGATGGTGTGCCAATCGGTGGCCTGGCCGTTTTCGGCGGAGTACTGGCACATCGGCGCGATCACGATGCGGTTGGGCAGGGTCAGGGGCCCGAAGGTGACGGGCGACAGCAGCTGGCTCACGTGGGGGATTCGCAGGGGGAAAAAGACAGGGGCTATTGCAGCGCCGATGGGGTTGGAGATCAAGCGCTGTGTTGGAACAGGGTTTTTTGGTGGGCATGAAGAGCGTGACGACCAACGGTCGTCACCCACCACAGTGACTGTCGTCACCCACCACACCGGGGGGTGTCACGATGCTGCCAGCCATGGCGCCAATGCTTCGGCGCAGTCGCGCTCATCCTTGAAGGCGAGCAGTTCATCGGCACGGGTGCGGCCCCGGTTCAGTGCTGCCACCGGCAGCCCGGCCTTGGCCGCGGCCTGCACGAAGCGGAATCCCGAATACACCATCAGCGATGAGCCCACCACCAGCACCGCATCGGCGCGCTGCAGGTGGTCATGCACGGCCGCGACGCGTTCGCGCGGTACGTTCTCACCGAAGAACACCACGTCCGGCTTCAGCAGGCCGCCGCAGTGCAGGCAGTCCGGCACGTGGAAGGCGGAGAAATCGGTCTCCAGGTCGGCGTCACCATCCGGTGCGATGCCCGCTTCCAGCGCGTCCCAGCCGGGATTGGCCGCCATCAGGCGCTGCTGCAGGTCCTCGCGGCTGCTGCGCTGTTCGCAGCCCATGCAGCGCACGCGGTCCAGCCGGCCGTGCAGGTCGATCACGTTGGCACTGCCAGCGCGCTGGTGCAGCACGTCCACGTTCTGGGTCAGCAGCACTTCCAGCTTGCCGCTGGCTTCCAGCGCGGCCAATGCGTGATGGGTGCCGTTGGGCACGGCGTGGCCGAAGCGCGGCCAGCCGACCAAGCTGCGTGCCCAGTAGCGCTGGCGGGTCGCCGGTTCGGCCATGAAGGCCTGGTAGGTCACCGGCGGGGTGCGCTTCCACTGGCCGTCGGCATCGCGGTAATCCGGGATGCCGGAGGCAGTACTGCAACCGGCGCCGGTCAGCACGAACAGGCGGCGGGCGCGCGCGATGAAATCGGTCAGCGGCTGGCTCATACCCGCTCAGATGGGGGCAGCCCGGCCACCGTGCAAGCACCGGCTCAGGCGTCCGGCGTGGCCTCGGGCAGCGGCGGGACGGCGGTGGGATGGCCTTCGTCGTCCAGCGCAATCATCACGAAGTGGCCGCGGGTGCACAGCTTTCGCTCGCCGTTGTGCAGGTCCTCGGCGATCAATTCCACCTGCACTTTCATCGAACTGCGGCCAACTTCCACGATACGGCCGATGGTTTCGACCATCTGGCCAATGCGGATCGGCAGCTTGAAATCGACCTGGTCACTGCGCGCGGTGACCACGGTGCGGCGCGAGTAACGCGCGGCGGCCAGGAACGCGGCCTTGTCCATCCATGCCAGCGCCTGGCCACCGAACAGGGTGCCCATGTGGTTGGTGTGGTTGGGGAAGACGATCTCCGCCATGCGCACTTCGATGGGCGGCACGGTTTCGGGCTGGGCGGTCATGGGGGCACCGGCATGAGAAAGGGACGGAGCGATTATGTCGCATCCGTCCCTTTTTCGTGTCGCGCGTTGACGGCCAGCGGCCGTCACTACCCCGCTTCGCTCGCCGAGCATGGCTCGGCGCTACCACGGTGAGGCATTACCCGATCAGAAGGACATGTCGAAGGCGACTTCGCCCTTCACGCCGACCTGGTACGCCGAGGAGCGGCGTTCGAAGAAGTTGGTCAGCTCCTGCACGTCCTGCAGTTCCATGAAGGACAGCGGGTTGCGCACGTTGTACTTCTTCTCCATGCCCAGGCGGTGGAAATGGTTGTCGGCGCAGTGCTGCAGGTACTGGCGCATGTCGCGGGTGGAAATACCCGCCACGCCGCCGGACAGCACGTCTTCGGCGAACTGCACTTCGCACTCGATCGCTTCGGCCAGCATGTCATACACCTGCTGCTTCATCGCATCGTCGAACAGGTCCGGCTCTTCTTCGCGGATCACGTCCACGCACTCGAAGGCGAACTCCATGTGCGCGCTTTCATCGCGGAACACCCAGTTGGTACCCGATGCCAGGCCGTTGAGCAGGCCACGCGAACGGAAGTAGTACACGTAGGCGAACGCGGCGAAGAAGAACAGGCCTTCGATGCAGGCAGCGAAGCAGATCTGGTTGAGCAGGAACTGGCGACGCTGGTCGCGCGTTTCGATCCGGCGCAGGTCCTGGATGGAATCGATCCACTTGAAGCAGAAGTCGGCCTTCTTCTTGATCGAGTCGATGTTCTCCACCGCGGCGAAGGCTTTGACGCGCTCATCCGGATCCGGCAGGTAGTTGTCCAGCAGGGTCAGGTAGAACTGCACGTGCAGCGCTTCTTCATACAGCTGGCGCGACAGGTACATGCGCGCTTCGGGCGCATTGAGGTGCTGGTACAGGTTCAGCACCAGGTTGTTGGACACGATCGAATCGCCGGTGGCGAAGAACGCGACCAGGCGGTGGATCAGATGGCGGTCGGCCGGCGACATCTTCGAATGCAGGTCGCTGATGTCGATCTGGAAGTTGATCTCTTCCACCGTCCAGGTGTTCTTGATCGCGTTCCGGTACATCTCGTAGAACTGCGAGTAGCGCATCGGACGCAGGGTCAGTTCGAAACCTGGGTCGAGCAGCATCTGGGTGGGTTTATCAGCCATGGTGATTCCTGGTTTACGGGTGAAAACGCCGGGCAGGGCCCGGCGCTACAACGTTGCGGCGTATTACTGGCACGCCTCGCAGCTTTCCGGATTTTCCAGCGAGCAGGCGATGGCATCGACCGGATCGACGGCGGCCACGTGGCTGCTGACGGTGGTCTTGGCGATCTTGGTGGCCGGACGCGAACGCAGGTAGTAGGTGGTCTTGATGCCCTGCTTCCAGGCGTACATGTACATGGACGACATCGCGCCGATGTTCGGGCTTTCCATGAACAGGTTGAGCGAGGCGGACTGGTCGATGAAGGCGCCACGATCGGCGGCCATGTCGATCAGCGAACGCATCGGCAGTTCCCACGCAGTGCGGTACACGTGGCGCAGCGTTTCCGGGATCTGGGCGATGCCCTGGATGGAACCGTCGGCCAGCTTGATCGCATCGCGCATTTCCGGCGTCCAATGGCCCAGCTTCTTCAGCTCGGTCACCAGGTAGCGGTTGATCTGCAGGAAGTCGCCGGACAGGGTCTCACGCTTGAACAGGTTGGACACCTGCGGCTCCACGCACTCGTAGCAGCCGGCGATGGAGGCGATGGTGGCGGTCGGGGCGATCGCGATCATCAGCGAGTTGCGCAGGCCGTGTTCCTTGATGCGCTCACGCAGGGCGTCCCAACGCGCGGTGTCTTCCGGCACCACGTTCCAGGCATCGAACTGCAGCTCGCCGCTGGCCGCACGGGTGTCGGCGAAGGACGGATGCTTGCCGCGTTCCTGGGCCAGTTCGACCGAGGTTTCCAGTGCATGGAAGTAGATGCTTTCAGCGATCTTCTTCGACAGCGCGCGGGCTTCGGCACTGTCGAAGGCCAGGCGCTTGCGGAAGAACACGTCCTGCAGGCCCATGCAGCCCAGGCCGACCGGACGCCAGCGCAGGTTGCCGCGGCGTGCAGATTCGATCGGGTAGAAGTTCAGGTCGATCACGCGGTCCAGCTGGCGGATCGCCAGGCGCACGGTGTCGGCCAGCTTGTCGAAATCAAACTCGCCGTGGGCGTCGAAATGGTTGCCCAGGTTGATCGAGCCCAGGTTGCACACCGCGGTCTCTTCGGCCGAGGTGACTTCCAGGATTTCGGTGCACAGGTTGGACAGGTGGATCACGTTGCCCGGACGCAGGGTCTGGTTGCTGGCGCGGTTGCACTTGTCCTTGAAGGTCATCCAGCCGTTGCCGGTCTCGGCCAGGGTGCGCATCATCCGCGAGTACAGCTTGCGTGCGGAGATGGTGCGGTTGGCCTTGCCCTGCGCTTCGGCCTGCAGGTACGCCGCTTCGAAGGCGTCGCCGAACAGATCGGTGAACTCGGGGACCACGCGCGGATCGAACAGCGACCATTCCTGGTCGGCCTCGACGCGCTTCATGAACAGGTCCGGGATCCAGTTGGCCAGGTTCAGGTTGTGCGCACGACGCGATTCGTCGCCGGTGTTGTCACGCAACTCGAGGAAGTCCTCGATGTCGGCGTGCCAGCTTTCCAGGTACACACAGGCCGCGCCCTTGCGCTTGCCGCCCTGGTTCACCGCGGCAACCGAGGAGTCCATGGTCTTCAGCCACGGCACGATGCCGTTGGAATGGCCGTTGGTGGATTTGATCAGCGAGCCACGCGAACGCACGCGGGTGTAGCTGACGCCGATGCCGCCGCTGAACTTGGACAGCTGGGCGATGTCGCCGTACTTGGAATAGATGGATTCCAGCGAATCCTGCGGTGAATCCAGCAGGAAGCACGAGGACAGCTGCTCGTGGGTGGTGCCCGAGTTGAACAGCGTCGGCGAGGACGGCAGGTAATCCAGGTTGCCCATGCGCTTGTACAGCGCCAGGGTCTCGGCCACGTCTTCGCTCAGCGCGCTGGCGATGCGCAGGAAGAACTGCTGCGGGGTCTCGATCACCTTGCGGGTGTGCGGATGGCGCAGCAGGTAGCGGTCGTACAGGGTACGCAGGCCGAAGTAATCGAAGTTCAGGTCCAGCGTCGGATCGATCGCATCGTTGAGCTTGCGCGCGTTGATCTGCACGAAGCCCAGCAGGCGGTCGTTGATCAGGCCCACTTCGTGGCCACGGCCGACCGACTGGGAGAACGCGTGGATCTCCTGGTTGGACACTTCCTTGGCGATGAAGTTGGCCAGCAGGCGCGCGGCCAGGCGGCCGTACTCGGGCTCTTCACCGATCAGCAGGGCGGAGGTGCGGATGGACAGCTCGTCCAGCTCCTGCGTGGTGGCACCGTTGTACAGGCCGGAAATGGTGCGGGTGGCCACGCGCATCGGATCGACCGAATGCAGGCCTTCCGAGGAACGCTGCACCGCGCGGACGATCTTGTTCAGGTCCACCAGCTCGGTCGTACCGTTGCGCTTGGTCACACTCATGGTGTTGGCAGTCGGCGGCGACGTAAGCAGGAACTCGCTTTCCTTGTCGATGGTGGCACTGTTTTCGGTGGTCACGGCGGTGGTCCTCTGGGCGTGAGATGGGATGCACGGCGCGCCTGGGCAGGCACGTTCCGGTGCGGATCAATCCAAGGATGAAAGAGAGGTGTCGCATACGGCGCGACAGCGACGGAAAGCCCGCACACCGCACCCTGCAAAACCTGTCATCCGATCAGAGATCACGCAGCCAGCGCCGCACATGTGCACATGCGGCTGTCGGCAAGACGGAAAGGCTCCCGAAAGTACCGTTGCGGGGCAGTGCCGGAGTCCCTGCATGCAGGGGTCCAGGCTTCCCGTCCGTGCCCTCGACTTGTGGTCGAAGACACCGACGGCCACAAGATAGTGGGGGTAAGAGGGTCCGTCAACGCCAAATGTAGGGATTTCTCCTAATCCCTTGTGGCGCAAGGACCAGCGGTTTCGGGCCCGCCCCGCAGGGGCGCTACCCGCCAGAAACGGGTGCGCAGTCAAGGCCGAAGAGCACCCTTTTGATGTGACAGCGGGTCACGATCAACGCAACACTGACCCTCACGCAGCGTGCACGAAACTGGCTGGGCACCCAAAAAGGGGACGGAGGGGATTAAGGCGCAAATGACCGCCTTCTGGCCAATTGCGCCTTAATCCCCTCCGTCCCCTTTTTCAGGCTTTGTGCGCGGTGCCCAGGTATTCGGCGCTCTGCATTTCGATCAGGCGCGAGGCCGTGCGCTCGAAGGCGCCCTGCAGGCGGGTGCCGGTGTAGAGCTCGATCGGCGAGGTGGTGGCGGTGCAGACCAGGTTGACGTGGCGGTCGTACAGTTCGTCGATCAGGTTGACGAAGCGCCGCGCGGCGTCTTCGTTGTTGCGGTCGAAGGCGGGGATGCCGCCCAGCAGCACGGTGTTGAACTCCTGCGCGATCTCGATGTAGTCCGAGGGCCCGCGTGGGCCTTCGCACAGCGCCGGGAAGTCGAACCAGGCGATGCTCTTGCCGCGCCCGCGCACCGGGATCTTGCGGCCCTCGATCTCGATGTTGCCGGTCTTCGCCGGCTGCCCGCCGCTCAAGTCGGCCCAGCGCGTGCCCAGCCACGCATCGCTGTCGGCGGCCAGCGGCGCCCGGTACACCGGCGAACGCGTGAGCGCGCGCATGCGGTAGTCCTCGGTGCCTTCGGCGTACAGCTCCACGCAGTAGCGCTGCAGCAGGTCGATCGCGGGCAGGAAGCTGTCACGCTGCAGGCCGTTGAGGTACAGGTTTTCCACCGCCGTGTTGGAGGTCGTCACCAGGGTCACGCCCTCGGCGAACAAGCGTTCCAGCAGGCGCGCCAGCAGCATCGCATCACCGATATCGGTGACGAAGAATTCGTCCAGCACCAGCACGCGCAGTTTGCTGCGCCACTCCTGGGCGATCTTCGCCAACGGATCGCTCTGCCCCTGGTGTTCGCGCAGGCGTTCATGGATGCCGCGCATGAACCGGTGGAAGTGCGTGCGGTACTTCTGCTGGATCGGCAATCCGTCGTAGAACAGGTCTACCAGGAAAGTCTTGCCGCGGCCCACGCCACCCCAGAAATACAGGCCCTTGACTGCTTCGGGCTTCTTGAAGAACGACGACAACCGGTCCAGCCAGCCGTCGTCGGCATCTTCCAGCAGCGCCAGATGGATGCGGTCCAGTTCGGCCAGCGCGGCGTGCTGGGCCGGGTCGTCCTGCCATTCGCCGCGCGCCACGCCCTCGGCATAGCGCCGCGAAGGGGTCATCACCGCCTCGCTCATGCCGCCGGATCCGCTTGCAGCGGCAGCCAGCGCTTCACCCCGTGGGTGATCGCTCCGCGCAGGTCGATCAGCTTGCGGTGGAAGAAGTGGCTGGTGTCGGGCATGCGCACCAGCTCGTGCGGTGCGTCCACGGTCTCCAACCAGTCATACACCGCCTGCGGATCGACGATCTCGTCCTGCTCGCCCTGGATCACCAGCCACTGTGCCGGCGGCTGGATGCCGCCGAAGTCCCAGCGGCCGGCCGGCGGGGCGATCGACACCAGCGCCTGCGGCTGCACCTCGGCGGTGACTTTCAACGAAACGAAGGCACCAAAGCTGAAGCCCACCAACCACACCTGGTCGTCCGGGCGCTGTTCGCGCACCCAGGCCACCACGGCCTTCAGGTCGTCCTGTTCGCCGTTGCCGTGGTCGAAGCGGCCGGCCGATCCGCCGACACTGCGGAAGTTGAAACGCACCGTCGCCACGCCAAGGTCGCGCAGCGCGTTGGCGGCCATGGTGACCACCTTGTTGTGCATCGTGCCGCCCTCGGTGGACAGCGGGTGGCAGACGATGGCGGTCACCGGCTGGGCCGGCACCTCCGGCTTGGGCAGATCAACCGCTACGTCCAGCGGACCGACCGGTCCGGCAAGCACGAGGGTGTCCGACTGCGGGGGGAAAGGAGGATTGCGCATGGCAACATGATAGCGTCCCCCACCCGTCCCCTGCTCCCGGCCCCCATGTACTTCCTCGTCTTCGCGGTGATCTGCAGCGTGCTGGTGTCGGTGATGCTGAAGCTCGCACGTCGCCAGCAGCTGGACGTGGGCCAGATGGTCACCTGGAATTACCTGGTGGCCGCAGCGATGACCGGGCTGGTGCTGCGCCCGCCGCTGGCATCGCTGCACTCCAGCCACGCCCCGTGGGCCGCGCTGCTGGCGCTGGCGGTGATCCTGCCGGCGATCTTCCTGGTGCTGGGCCGCGCGGTGGCGGCGGCCGGCATCGTACGCAGTGATGTGGCGCAGCGATTGTCGCTGCTGCTTTCGCTGCTGGCCGCGTTCGCGTTCTTCGGCCAGACCGCCACGCCGTGGAAGCTGGCAGGCCTTGGCCTGGGCCTGGTAGCGATGCTGGCCATCAGCCTGCGCCCGCGCGGGCCGGGTGCGGAGGCCGCGCCGGCAGGCTGGCGCTGGCTGCTTGGGGTATGGTTCGGCTTTGCGGCGGTGGACATCCTGCTGAAGAAGGTCGCGCTGTCCGGCACCCCGTCGATGGCCGCACTGCTGATGTGCTTCTGCCTGGCTTTCCTGCTGATGCTGGCCCTGCAGCTAGTGCGGCACGCCCGCGGCCGCACCCGGCTGGCGTGGCGCAACCTCGGCGCCGGTGCCCTGCTCGGCCTGCTCAACGGCGGCAACATCCTGTTCTATGTGCATGCACACCAGGCCCTGCCCGACAGCCCGGCCACCGTGTTCGCCGGCATGAACATCGGCGTGGTGGTGCTGGGCGCGCTGGTCGGCATGTACGGTTTCGGCGAGCGCACCAGCGCGTGGAACCGTGCAGGCTTGGCGCTGGCCGTGCTGGCGATCGGCCTGATCGCGCTGGGGTGAACGGCGTGCTGCCATGCCGCGTGGGATCCGATCACGCTGCATCAAACGCTAAACAATCTTTGAACCGAGCGGATCCGACTGTGCGCTGCTTCACGGTAGTGACGCCACTGGCTCCTTGCTTCTCTTTATGGTCACGGCTCACCTTGATCTGGAGAAGATTGATGAAACGCCTCATTACCTGCTGCGCCCTGCTGGCACTGGCCAGCCAACTGTCCGCTTGCAGCAGCCACGGGTACCACCACGCGCAACGCGACAACTCCATATCGGTTCCCATCGACGGGCATAGCGACCCCAGCCGCAGCATCCGGGTCCAACAGGACTGATCCGGCGCGGCACGCACGGACGATGGCCTGCGTCGCCGCCATCGATCCTCCACCTTGGGAGTTCATTGCATGAAAAGTCACCTGAATCGCGGTGCCGCTACGTTGTTGACCGGCATGGCAGCGCTCGGAGCCCTCTGTGCCGCCGCACCTGTCGCTGCCCAGCAGGCCGCTGCCAGCACAGCAACGTTGGAGAAAGGCCAGTCCGGCGAGGTCTCCCTGCAACGCGATGAGCCCCTGCGCCGGGCCGGGCCAGAAGCAGGACGCGCACGCCCCAGCTCGCCCTGGGCCGCGCAACCTGCGCACCCGGTGTCCCCGGCTCCCGCGTATCCGGCAGAACCCGGGCAGCCGTACGATCCGCACAGTTACACGCGCCCGGCGCGCCCCCATGGCGGGCACGTCAGCAGGGGGCAGCCCTACCCGGATGTGGCGCTGCAGCGCATCAGCTGCAGCAGCATCCACCAGCGCTACACACGTTGTCGCACAGGCCCTGCCGGCCGTGTGTGGCTGGCCGAACAGCACTCTGGTTCACCCTGCATGGAAGGTCGCGACTGGGGCAGCACCGGGGACGGCATCTGGGTCAACAATGGTTGCCGTGCCACGTTCAATGTCGAGCGCTGAGTTGTAAGCCAGGGCATGTGCCGGACCGATCCGGCACATCCCGGTCATCAGCGGTCGAAGCCCAGCAGCAGCGGGTCGTGGTCCGAGCTGCGCCACGGCCCCGCACCGTTGCGTTTGGCATAGCCGCCAGCATCCATCTCGTCGGCATTGATGTGCCACTCGGCCGCGCCTGACAGTCGCTTGGCCATGCCGGCGTTGAGCAGCGCGTGGTCCAGCCGCCCGCTGTAGCCGTTGTAGACATAGCTGTAAGGACGCTCCACCCTGGCCAGCGCGAAAGCGTCCTGCCAGCCGGCGCTGCGCAGCGCGCGGATCGGATCCTCCATCGCATAGGCATTGAAGTCGCCCAGCAGCACCGCATCCCGCGTGCCGGTGCCGGTCGGATCGCCCTGCATCCAGGTGTTCAACTGCTGGGCCGATGTCACCCGCGTGGCATTCCAGCAGCCCTGGCCGTCATCGTGGTCGGCATCGGCGCCACTGGCATCGCGGCAGCCCTTGGACTTGAAATGATTGGCGACCACCATGAAGGGCGCACCGCCCTTGGCCTGGAAGGCCTGCGCCAGCGGCACCCGGCTATGTTCGACGAAGGTACCGCCTTGCAGCGTGGCCGGCTTGCCGAGCGCGGTCAGCCGGCTGGACCGGTAGATGATGCCGACCCGGATCGGATTCTCGCCCGGGCCGTTGCCGGCATCGACGAAGCGCCAGTCAGCATGGCTGCCGGGGGCGGCGTTGATCGCATCCACCAGCGTGGCAATGGCCGACTGCGGGCCGTAGCCATCGTTCTCCAGCTCCATCAGCGCGGCCACGTCAGCGTCCAGCGGGGCGATGGTGGCGATCAGCTTCTTCAGCTGCGCGTGGTGCTCTTCCAGCGTCCTGGCCCCGCGCATCGTGGGGAAGCCGCCACCCTTGCCGTCGCCATTGAAGAAATTTTCGAGGTTGAAGGCGGCCACCTTCAGCGAACCGTCCACCTGCGGCACCGCCGGGCGCTGCAGCGAAGGCAGGGCCAGCGCGCGGCCCAGCTGCAGGCTGGGGCGGCCTTGTGCGTCCACGCGTACCCGACCTTCCACGCCGCGCAGCTGCATGCCGGTGCGCAGCACCGTATCGGCAGCCAGGTACGGCACCTGCTGCGGATCGCGGGCATCGCTGCCGTCGTCCAGCAACAGGCGCCGGCGCTGGTTGTCGGCGATCACCTGGCTGTAGCCGGCGCTGCCGGGCACGGCCACTTCGGTGGGCTGCCACAGGCGGCCTTCGAAGGCCACGGTGAGCTGGCCGAAACGCTCCAGACCGTCAGTGCCGGCCAGGGTGAGCGGGGCGGCGATGCGGACGTACTTGCCATCCAGTGCACGCCAGTCGCTGGGCGCACGGGTAAGGGTGATCGTCGCGCCGTCGGCGCTGGCCAACTGGCCGGGCATCGCCTGCGGCGCGGGCTGCGGCTGCGCGAAGGCGGGGGAAACGGACAAGGCCACGGCAAAGGCAAGCAGGCAACGACGCATCGACAACGGCTCCAGACGGTTACAGCGGCAACGGAAGGGACAGGTCGCCACTGTAACCACAAAACATGAAAGCCTGATGCGTCATGGGACCAGCGGCCACAGGCGGCATGGTTCACCCTATTTCAGGTTGCCGATCATCCAGTCGACCGTGGCGTGGATCTGCTCTTCGCTGAGCGCAGGGTTGCCGCCCTTGGGTGGCATGATGCCGCCATCGGGGCCGGTGTAACCCTCGATGGCGTGCTTGTAGAGGGTTTCCTTGCCCTGCGCGATGCGCGCATCCCAGTGCGAATGATCCAGCGTGGGGGCCAGGCCGACACCGGTGGTGTGGCAGGCGGTGCAGAGGTTGTCGTAGATCACTTTGCCGTCGGTGGTGCCGCCGTAGGCCACCTGCGAGGCGGCCTTCGCCAGCGCGGCCGCCTGGGCTGCCGCCTGCGCCGACGCACCGGTGCTGCCGGCGTAGACCGCGCCGGACGGGGCGATGCGCTGGCCGGTCCGCAGCACCGCCGTGGGCGATACCTCGGCAGGAATCCGGGTGTGCAGCCAGGCGGCCAGGAAGATCAACCCCAAGGTAATCACGGCCAGCAGGCCGATGACCATGGAAAAGCGTTTCAGGAACTCAAGATCGTGATTCCGCACTCTTCGTTACCCCTGGCTGATAGTCGATGGACCACGGCTGAGCGTATGAGCCTGCTGCCCGAGTATAGAACGGGCCTCGCCGGGGACAACAGCGCAGTGCAGCATGGATGGCGGAGGCCAGGCCGCTGCGCTCGCCGAGCGTGGCTGGGCGCTACCCCTTGCAGGCATGTGACGACCAACGGTCGTCACCCACCAGAAGGGTCGTCAGCGACCAAACCGTGATCAGCCGCCGGCGGCGCGCAGGCAGAACGCGCTGATCGAGTCAGCCAGGGCGTGCTCGTCGCGATGGGCCTGGCGGCTGGGCGCGGTCGGGCCCACCAGGGCTTCGGTGAAGGCACCGACGATGCAGGCCGCGGTGACGTCTACGTCCTGCGCGGGGAACGCGCCGCTGGCAATGCCGTCCTGCACCAGCCGACGGAACACGTCGCCGAAGCGCCGCCGCCCGCGCATGCGCTCGGCTTCGACTTCCGGGTCTACCGGTTCGACGATGAAGGCATGCGCCAGCCCGGGCCCGGCCAGCGCGCGCCGCACGAAAGCGGTGATCGCCAGCCGCAGCCGCTGCGGTGCCGGTTCAGGGCCGGCAGCGATGCCTTCCAGTATCTCGACTTCGTGCTCCACCGCCGCGCTCAAGACCTCCACGAACAGCTCGGCCTTGGACGGGAAGTGGCGGTAGATCAGCCCGGTGGACACCCCCGCCTGGGCCGCAACGGCAGTGACCGGCGCATTGCGGTAACCGCCCGCCGCGACCAGTTCACGGGCCGCCAGCAGGATCCGCTCGCGCGCTCCGGCCATCCGTTCTTCCATCAGCGGTGAGCGTTTGTAAGCCATGGGGTGATTGTAGATTCAATTTTTGAACTTGTGTTCACTTTTTACTTGATCCGGGCTAGTCTGGGGCCATCGCCCGCGCAGGTTCCTTGCCTGCTCCCCTCCGGTGCGCCCCCCTACCCGCCGCCTGTCCGTGGAGTCGCCCGCATGCACGTTCCATCCCTGAATTTCGACCTTGGCGAAGACATCGACCTGCTGCGCGACAGCGTGGCCCAGTTCGCTGCCGCCGAGATCGCGCCGTTGGCCGCCCACGCCGATGAAACCAACCAGTTCCCGCTGGCGCTGTGGCGCAAGCTGGGCGAGCAGGGCCTGCTCGGCATGACCGTCGAAGAGGAATACGGCGGCACCGGCATGGGCTACCTGGCCCACGTGGTGGCGATGGAAGAGGTCTCGCGTGCCTCCGGCGGCATCGGCCTGTCCTACGGCGCGCACTCCAACCTGTGCGTGAACCAACTGCGCAAGAACGGGACCGAAGCGCAGAAGCAGCGCTTCCTGCCCGGCCTTTGCAGCGGCGAGCTGGTCGGCGCGCTGGCGATGAGCGAGCCCGGTGCCGGTTCGGACGTGGTGTCGATGAAGCTGCGCGCGGAGAAGCGGGGCGACCGCTACGTGCTCAACGGCAACAAGATGTGGATCACCAACGGCCCGGATGCCGACGTGCTGGTGGTGTATGCCAAGACCGATCCAGACGCCGGCGCGAAGGGCATCACCGCCTTCCTGGTGGAAAAAGGCATGAAGGGTTTCAGCACCGCGCAGAAGCTGGACAAGCTGGGCATGCGCTCCTCGCCCACCAGCGAACTGGTGTTCCAGGACTGTGAAGTACCGGCAGAGAACGTGCTCGGCCAGGAAGGCAGTGGCGTGCGCGTGCTGATGTCCGGTCTGGATTACGAGCGCGTGGTGCTGTCCGGCGGCCCGCTGGGGCTGATGGCCGCGGCGATGGACGTGGTGATGCCGTACGTGCACGAGCGCCACCAGTTCGGCGAAGCGATCGGCAGCTTCCAGCTGATCCAGGCCAAGATCGCTGACATGTACGTGGGCCTCGGCGCGTGCCGTGCCTACGTCTATGCGGTGGCGCGCGCCTGCGACCAGGGCCGCACCACCCGCCAGGATTCCGCCGGCGCCATCCTGTACGCCGCCGAGAAAGCCACCTGGCTGACCGGCCAGGCGATCCAGATCCTGGGCGGCAACGGCTACATCAACGAATACCCCACCGGCCGCTTGTGGCGCGACGCCAAGCTGTATGAAATCGGCGCGGGCACCTCGGAAATCCGCCGCATGCTGATCGGTCGCGAACTGTTCCAGCGCACGCTGTAAGGGCCTTCCATGAGCACTCTGAACACTCAGCTGCAAGCCGGCAGCGAAACTTTCGAAAGCAACCGCAGCGCCATGCAGGCGGTGGTCGATGACCTGCATGCCACCTTGGCGCGTACCGCGCTGGGCGGCAGCGAGGCGGCACGCAACAAGCACACCGCGCGCGGCAAGCTGCTGGTGCGCGAACGCATCGATGCGCTGCTGGATGCCGGCAGCCCCTTCCTGGAAATCGCCCCGCTGGCGGCGCACGGCATGTACGAAGACGCGGTGCCCTGCGCCGGCGTGGTGGCCGGCATCGGCCGGGTGAGCGGCGTGGAATGCGTGATCGTGGCCAACGATGCCACGGTCAAGGGCGGTACCTATTATCCGATGACGGTGAAAAAGCACCTGCGGGCGCAGGAGATCGCCGAACAGAACCGCCTGCCGTGCATCTACCTGGTCGATTCCGGCGGTGCGTTCCTGCCGCTGCAGGACGAGGTGTTCCCGGACCGCGACCACTTCGGCCGGATCTTCTACAACCAGGCCAACCTGTCCGCCCAGGGCATCCCGCAGATCGCCTGCGTGATGGGCAGCTGCACCGCCGGCGGCGCCTACGTGCCGGCGATGAGCGATGAAACGGTGATCGTGCGCGAGCAGGGCACCATCTTCCTCGGCGGCCCGCCGCTGGTGAAGGCCGCCACCGGTGAAGTGGTCAGCGCCGAAGACCTCGGCGGTGCCGACGTGCATACGCGGCTTTCCGGCGTGGCCGACCACATGGCCGACAACGACCTGCAGGCGCTGGCCCGGGTGCGCGCGATCATCGCCCAGCTCAACTGGCGCAAGCCGGAGCCTGCGATGGCGCTGCAGCCGGTGGAAGCGCCGCTGTTCCCGGCAGATGAGCTGTATGGGGTGATCCCGGCCGATACGCGCAAGCCGTTCGACGTGCGCGAAGTGATCGCCCGGCTGGTGGACGGATCGCGGTTTGACGAGTTCAAGCCGCGCTACGGCAGCACCCTGGTCACCGGCTTTGCGCACCTGCACGGTTACCCGGTGGGCATCATCGCCAACAACGGCATCCTGTTTTCCGAGTCCGCGCTGAAGGGCGCGCACTTCATCGAACTGTGCACCCAGCGCAACATCCCGCTGGTGTTCCTGCAGAACATCACCGGCTTCATGGTGGGCCGCAAGTACGAACAGGGCGGCATCGCCAAGGACGGTGCGAAGCTGGTGATGGCAGTGGCGTGTGCGAAGGTGCCGAAGTTCACGGTGGTGATCGGCGGTTCGTTCGGTGCCGGCAACTACGGCATGTGCGGCCGCGCCTACTCGCCCAATTTCCTGTGGATGTGGCCCAACGCACGCATCGGGGTGATGGGCGGCGAGCAGGCCGCCAGCGTGCTGGCCACGGTCAAGCGCGATGGCATCGAAGCCAAGGGCGGTGCCTGGGCCGCCGACGAGGAGGACGCCTTCAAGGCGCCGATCCGCGACCAGTTCGAACGACAGGGACACCCCTACTACGCCAGCGCGCGGCTGTGGGATGACGGCATCATCGATCCTGCCGACACCCGCCGCGTGCTGGCCCTGGCCTTGTCGGCCAGCCTCAACGCCCCGGCCCGCGAGACACGCTTCGGCGTGTTCCGCATGTGACCTGCGCCATGACCGAGCCTTCCATGATGTTCACCAAGATCCTGATCGCCAACCGCGGCGAGATCGCCTGCCGCGTCATTGCAACCTGCCGCAGGCTGGGCATCGCCACGGTGGCGGTGTACTCCGATGCCGACCGCAATGCGCGTCATGTGCGGCTGGCCGACGAAGCCATCGCGATTGGTCCGGCACCGGCGGCGGAAAGCTACCTGCGTTCCGATGTAATCCTGGAGGCGGCCCGCCGCAGTGGGGCCCAGGCGATCCATCCCGGCTACGGGTTCCTGTCTGAAAACGCGGCCTTCGCTGACGCGTGCGCGGCTGCCGGCGTGGTGTTCATCGGTCCGCCAGCCAGCGCCATTCGCGCGATGGGTGACAAGAGTGCGGCCAAGGCGCTGATGCAGCAGGCCGGCGTGCCGTTGACCCCGGGCTATCATGGCGACAACCAGGACCCGCAGTTCCTGCGCGAACAGGCCGATGCGATCGGCTACCCGGTGCTGATCAAGGCCAGCGCCGGTGGCGGCGGCAAGGGCATGCGCCGGGTGGACGACAGCGCGGCCTTCATCGAGGCGCTGGCCAGCTGCCAGCGCGAAGCGCGTTCGGCCTTCGGCAATGATCACGTGCTGGTCGAGAAGTACGTGCTGCGGCCGCGCCATATCGAGATCCAGGTGTTCGGCGATGGCCACGGCAACGTGGTGCACCTGTTCGAGCGTGACTGCTCGGTGCAGCGCCGCCACCAGAAGGTGCTGGAAGAAGCACCCGCCCCGGGGATGACCGCCGAGCGTCGCGCTGCGATGGGCAAGGCGGCGGTGGATGCCGCGCGCGCGGTGGGTTACGTGGGCGCCGGCACGGTGGAGTTCATCGCCTCGCCGGAGGGCGATTTCTACTTCATGGAAATGAACACCCGGCTGCAGGTGGAACACCCGGTGACCGAGTTCATCACCGGCACCGACCTGGTGGCCTGGCAGCTGCGCGTGGCCGCCGGCCAGCCGCTGCCCAAGCGCCAGGACGAGCTGGCCATCCACGGCCATGCGCTGGAAGCACGGCTGTATGCCGAGGACGCCGACAAAGGTTTCCTGCCCTCCATCGGCACGCTGCGCCACCTGCGCCTGCCGCTGGAAAGCGCGAACGTGCGCGTGGATACGGGCGTGGAACAGGGCGACACCATTACCCCCTTCTACGATCCGATGATCGCCAAGCTGATCGTCTGGGACGTGGACCGCGAGGCGGCGTTGCGGCGCATGCAGCAGGCGTTGGCCGCCTGCCAGGTGGTGGGCGTGACCACCAATGCCGGCTTCCTGCGTCGGCTGGTGGGCACCGGTTCGTTCTCGCAGGCGAAGCTGGACACCGCGTTGATCGAACGCGAGCAGGATGCGCTGGCTGCACCCGCGGCGGGCAATGAAGCGCTGTGGACGCTGGCGGCGATTGCCGCGGCGGTCACTACGGCGAGTGCGGAGGTTGATGCGCGCGATCCGCGCTCACCGTGGCAGGCACAGGACGGTTGGCGGATCGGCGCTTCAGCCTCGCGCCTGCTGCCGCTGCAGCAGGGCGAGCGCCAGCACACGCTGCAGGTGTGGACACAGCCGGGCGGCTGGCGGGTGCAGCGCGATGCCGAGCCGGCGCAGCAGGCGAGTGGCCGCTTCGCCGACGGCCAGCTGGACGTGACGCTGGATGGACAACGGTGGCGTGCGGGCGTGCTGCGCGATGCGGGCCAGGTGTACCTCTTCACCCCGCAAGGGCAGCAGCGCTTCACCGTGCATGACCCGGTAGGCGAGTCCGAGCAGGCCACGGCGGATGCCGGCAGCCTGCTGGCACCGATGCCGGGCAGGATCGTCGCCACGCTGGTGGAACCGGGCAGCAAGGTCAGCCGCGGTACGCCGCTGGTAGTGCTGGAGGCGATGAAGATGGAACACACCCTGGCCGCGCCGGCCGACGGCACCGTGCATGGCTACCGAGCGAAGGCCGGGGAACAGGTGGTCGACGGCGCGGTGCTGGTGGATTTCGAGCCTATTTAGCGCTACGTCAGAAGCGGCGAGGTCGTGGGTTGGCGGGGCGGGGTGGGTTGGCGGGGGACGGCAAAAGCCGCTCCTGCGGGCCTCGTTTCGCGCCATCCATGGCGCTCAACGCCCCCGCCAACCCACCCCGCCCCACTTTCGACAGGTCCATGGGGGCCATGGAACCTTCGGTCCTGGTAGCGCCGAAAGCAGCGGCAGGAGCCGCTGCCAACGTCGCCTGCGACGGCCCGAAGGGTGCCGGTCAGGACGACCGGCATACCCATGGTCGGCGGATGGTGTCAGGGCACGGAACGAAGAGCCGCCGAGCGTGGCTCGGCGCTGCCGTTATCGGGGTTGCTTGCCGTTGATCCAGATCCGTTCTGCGGGATCGAATTCGGTGGTGGTCAGCTGCTGCGCGCGCCAGCCGATGCCACACATCATCACCGGGCTTTCCATTATCCCGTCCAGTTTCAACGTGTCCTCGATGTCGAACTCGTTGATCGCGGCCGTTACGTAGGAGGCGACCCCCTCGAGGGTCGCACTGATCGCAAGCTGCTGCGACAGGTGGCCGGCATCGAGCAGGATCGCCCGGTACGCCTTGGGGTGGCTGCGGTACTTCCAGAAATTCCTGGAAAAACGCGCCACCTGGATCAGGTGCAACGCGGCATCGACGAACCAGTCCTGGCCCGCAAGCATCAGCCGGACGCGGGCATCAAGGTCGGCCGGCTGGTCGGCCAGGCGGCGCAGCGAGTGGCTGATCGGATCGTAGTGATGGATGCCATTTTCCAGGCCCTCCACGTTGCGTACCACCGCATAGGTTTCCAGCGGATGCAGGCCCCCGCCGGAGGGAATGTTCTTCTTCAGGATCTGCATGTCCGGGGCGGGCTGGATCACCGCGTGCGCCATGATCGTGCGCTTCAGTATCCTCGCTGCGGTCTGCAGCGGCAGCGCGCGGTCCGGATCGAAATTGCGGCAGGTGACCCGGCGCGACATCAGTTCATCGAAGTCCTCATCCACGGCGACCGGCAGCGGGATGGGCGTGCCTTCGTGGTGGCTGACCGCCGCCGGGGGCGAGCCGTAACGGCCATGCAGTTCCACCGCGGTGACCAGGTTGTTGCTGCGCATTTCATGGGCGCTGTCCACGCCCCTCCAGCGCCCCGCGCGATGTGCCAGCGCCGTCAGCGGCCACCCGTTCAAGGCCCGCACGCGCGCATCGGCGTCGCCGAAGCCGGCGGCGTTTTCTTCATCGCTGATCACCAGGCCCTTGAGGATCAATCCGCGCAGGATCTGCTCGCAACCCTCGTAGGCATCGGCTTCGCTCCACTCTTCCTGGGGAATCCTGCCCAAGGCGCTGACCTCCTCTTCGCTCAGCGTGACCGGCTCATCCAGATGGCCGGCCAACGCCTGCCAGGCCAGGAAGGTCTGCAGCTCGGCGCGTCCTTGCAGCACGGACTGCAGATCCAGTCCACGGTCTTCCTTGACCTGCATCATGAGGATGGAACAGCGGCGGAAGCGCATGAAGATGTCCAGCAGGAGGCTTGCACAATTCTAGGCTGCAACCCATCGCGCCGATGCAGCCATCCTCTGCTAAACCTCTGCACGGATATGCCGCTATAGCCTACTTGAGCCAACCCAACCAGGACGACGACCATGGCAACTCCCCCCGCACGTACCCCGCTGACGCCGGCACAGGCCGCCACGCTGCTGGACCGCCTGCAGAACGATGACGCGTTCCGTGCCGCGTTCGCGGCCAGCCCGACCGAGGCACTTGCTGGCCTCGGTGTTGTCGCCGACCTCACCGGACCGGTGTGCGACCCGGTGCAGGCGCTGGCCAGCAAGGAAGAGTTCGCTTCGGTATCGCAGCAGCTGCAGGCACATGTCGCCCTGCGCGGCTCGTTCGATGTGCCTTACTGCTTCGAAGCCGGCAAGGTCCAGGAAGCATTGGAAGGCTGAGCCGCCACGGCCAGCGCGGCCGGCCCACGGGCCGGCTGTCCGCGTGGGTCGTGACTGTCGCGCACGTTCAGTGCCTGCAGGATGTAGTTGCCGTTGTCTTCGGCATAGGCCAGGCCACGATGGCGCGCGAGCCATTTCTGTTCGACCAGCGCGCTGGCGGCATCGTCCATCGCAAGATAGGCGTCGCGCAACGCGGCATGCACCTGGTAGAGCTCGCGTCCGTCGACCATCGGCTTGAGCATCGCCAGCGCGCGCTCCGGATGTCCATCAAGGCGGGCCTGCGTTGCTTCGACGATCACCAGCATCTGCGCCGAGCGATCACCGCCGCGCGTGGCGATCTGCCGCTTGATGAGCGGCAGCAGGTTGCCGAGTGAGTGCTCGCCTCGCTGTGCCACGTAGGCGGTTGCGGCCACGATGAACGCCACTTCCTGCTGGTCCGGAACGGCCACCTCGCCATCCAGTTCATGCAGCAGCTTCAGGATGTCGTGCCGATACCCGCGGTGCTGCACCCCGCCCATGCCCTGCAGGTTCTTCACCACCACGTCGACCAGGGTGCACATGACCTCTTCGCCGCAGCCATCACGCAGGGTCTGCAGGCCTGCTATCGCACTGGACGCATCGTTGGCGTCCACCAGCACCGCAGCGCGTTCGAGCTGCTGGCCCATGTTGGAGGCCTGCACGTCCTTGATGTTGGCCAGCGCGGCGGGCATGTCCCCCTCCACCGCGTAGACGATCCCCAGGCGGGTGCTGGCGGTACGTCCGGCCAGCGTATTGGCGGTGCGGAAGTGGCGCCGCGCGGTGTCGTGGCGGCCGATCGCCAATTCGATACGGCCGACGAAATCATGGGCCACCGATCGCATCGGATTCTGCGTGGCCAGCAGGCGACGGGCCGCGTTCAGGGCATTGGTGTAGTCGCCCAGCGAGTACAGCGCGCGCGCTCGATTCATGTAGCCGGCGTAGTAGTCCGGGTACAGATCGGTCAGCATCTTCCATTTCGCGGCAACTTCGCTGATCGGTGCACCGTCCAGCTGCTTTCCCCAGGCTTCCAGGTACAACACGTCGCGCGGGGGCAGCCGTTCGCGCAGCGCCACTGCGCTGCGGTACGACGCCATGGCCTGGTTGACCTCGCCGCGCGCCATGTGGATCCGCATCCTGCCGACGTGGGCGAAGGCGAATTCCGGGTCGAGCTTGAGCGCCTGCTCGAAAAACTGCAGTGCCTCACTGTAACGCCGGTCTGCCAGTGCGTTGCTGCCTTCGGCGTAGGCGCGAAGTGCATCCAGGTTCGGCGTGATGACCTGCGGCAGCGGCAAGGCATTGCTGTGCACGTCGGAAAGGGCTTCACCCAGGCGCGTGCGCAACGAGGCGACGACGGTATCGGTGGAACGCAGCGCAGACTCCAGCCCACGTCCGTCCGCATACTCGGTGAACACCGTGACTCCATCGCGCGGTTGCACCACTTCCACCGCCACGCGCAGGCGTCCGTTGACCTCGGCGATGGAAGGAATCAGCACGGCACGGGCGCCCTCGCGGATCGCCACTTCCACTGCCGCCTTCCTGTCCAGCGGAGCATCGGGATTGCGGCGCATGCGTGCTTCGGTGTCACGCACCTTCAGGTCGCTGAGCACGTTGACGTAGCGGGATTGTTCAAGGCTGACCCGCAGGGCCAGGTCCATCGAATCATCCAGCAGGCTGTTGCCGGTCATGTTGCGTACGTCGGCCAGCACCACCCAGTCGCGCTCGGCGAAGGCGATCGCCGGCTGCGGCCGCAGCAGCAGCCAGCCCCCCAGCACCAGCACCACCGCGAACATCGCTTCGGCCGCCATCGCCATCGGCCGGCGCCAGAACGGGATATCGCGGATCGCCTTGGGCGTGGGACGCGGGCGACCCACCGCCGGGACATCCTCGGAAACGACCCCATACACGTCCATCGGCTGCGCCACGCCCTTGAACCGCCAGCGCCCGTACGACTTCCACTTCAGCCCCTTGCCGACCTCCCCCAGGCTGTCGGCAACCCGGCGCACCATCGATTCGGCGGTGGCCGACAACAGCACCTGTCCCGGCCGCGCCAGCTGCATCAGGCGCGCGGCCATCGGCTTGGCCAGGCCCTCCACTTCAACCGGCTTGGACCCCAGCGCGATCGCTTCGGCACTGTTGTTCCACAGGATCACTTCGCCAACGTGCAGGCCAGCGCGCGCCAGCAGTGGCACCTTGTTGGCCTGGCCGAGCTGGCGCAGCGCCTGCTGGTAATCCAGCGCGAAGCCCAGCGCATCCACCGGCCGCTCGAACAGCACGAACAAGCCGTCGGAGCGGTCGATCTGCTGGCCGCGCCAGCGCTGCTGCATCGCCAGTACCAGCCGGTCGTGCTGCTGGAACAGTTCGGCGGCGGCCGCATCGCCGATACGCTCCACCAGCGTGGTGGAATCACACAGGTCGGTGAACAGCAGCGCGCGCAGCTGCGGGACGTGGGAGGTCGCTTCCGTGCCACCGTTCATGGGAATCTCCGCTCAGCCGGTTTCGACGACGTCGTGCGGCCAGCACAGCCGGTCGCCGCCATCCCGCTTGGCCTGGTACAGCGCACGGTCCGCGTTGGCGTACCACTCGCTCCAGTCGGCGGTGGGGTGCACCAGGCTGGCGCCGATGCTCAGCAAGCACACGTGCGGGGTGCCGTGGCTGCGTTCGATCAGGCCATGCACGGCCGTCAGCACGAACTCGGCGGCATGCTGCACGATCTCCGCGTTGGCACGGCGCAGCAGCAGGCAGAACTCATCGCCGCCCAGCCGGCAGGCCAGGTCTTCGGTACCGGCCATCGAACGCAGGATATTGGCCACGCTCTGCAGCACGCGGTCGCCGGCCTGGTGGCCGAACTCGTCGTTGATCTGCTTGAAGCGGTCGCAGTCGATCAGCAGCAGGCCCTGCGCCGGGCCGTCTTCGTGCGCCCGGCATTCCTGCAGGTACAGCGCCAGTCCGCGCCGGTTGTGCAGCCCGGTCAGTTCGTCGGTCCGCACCAGTTCGCGCGTATCGCGGAGCTGGTGGGTGGTCACGTACAGGTTGTCCAGCGCGGTTTCAAGATCATGGTTGCGGCGCCGCAGCTGGCTGATCAGCGCCTGTTCGTTGCCCACCACGCGCATGATGGTACGGCGCAGGAAATAGGCGATCAGGCCGGGCTCGGTTTCCACCAGCCGATGGAAATCGACATGGCCCAGTTCCAGCACATCTGTATCGCAGGTGGCGCGCGCATCGGCGCTGCGCAGGTGGTCACCGATCAGCAGGCCGAGCTCGCCGAAGAACTCGCTGCCCGCCAGGCGCTTGAGCACCAGGTCTTCACCGAAATCCAGTTCGATCTCGCCTTGGGCGATGACGAACATGCTGCTGCCGCGGTGGCCGCGACGAAACAGGCAATCGCCTGCGCGCAGGGTGCGTCGGTGGGCGAAGCGGGCGAACAGGTCGAACTCTTCCGGGCTGAGGACGGCGTGCACGATTTCAGCCATCGCCGTGGTGGCAATGCCTGATCGTTCCACCCCGTCTACGACCGCACCCCTGCCAGTCATTCCCCTGCCCCGCCGATCAGACTTCCCATCCTGAGGTGCGGAGCATATCACCGCTTGCAACTGTGCGCTGCGTCCCATTTTCCTGCATCCGTGCGTGGAATATCAGGGGGTTGAACGCGGGCTGCGGGTGGGAGCGGCCAGGGGTGTGGCCGCCCCTTTCCCTTCTTCACATCAGGCCGCGCGGCCGGCGCTGAACTGCTCTTCCTCGGTGGACCCGGTCAGGGCGGTGGTGGAGGACTGGCCCTGCTGGATCGCCTGGGTCACCGCATCGAAGTAGCCGGTACCCACCTCGCGCTGGTGCTTGACCGCCGTGAAGCCGCGGTCGGCGGCGGCGAACTCGGCTTCCTGCAGCTCCACGAAGGCGCTCATCTGGCGGCGCGCGTAGCCGTGGGCCAGGTTGAACATCGAGTAGTTCAACGCATGGAAGCCGGCCAGGGTGATGAACTGGAACTTGTAGCCGTACTTGGCGATTTCAGTCTGGAATTTTGCGATGGTGGCGTCGTCCAGGTTCTTCTTCCAGTTGAAGCTGGGCGAGCAGTTGTAGGCCAGCAGCTTGCCCGGGAACTTCGCGTGGATGGCCTCGGCGAACCGGCGCGCGAACTCCAGGTCCGGCTTGCCGGTCTCGCACCACACCAGGTCGGCGTAGGGGGCGTAGGCCAGGCCGCGGCTGATCGCCTGGTCCAGCCCGTTGCGGGTCTTGTAGAAGCCTTCGGTGGTGCGCTCGCCGGTGGCGAACGGCTGGTCGTTGGCATCGATGTCGCTGGTCAGCAGGTCGGCCGCCTCGGCATCGGTACGCGCCACCAGCAGGGTCGGCACGCCCAGCACGTCGGCCGCCAGCCGGGCCGCGTTCAACTTCTCGATGGCTTCGCGGGTCGGCACCAGCACCTTGCCGCCCATGTGGCCGCACTTCTTCACCGAGGCCAGCTGGTCTTCGAAGTGCACCCCGGCGGCACCGGCTTCGATCATCGCCTTCATCAGCTCGAAGGCGTTCAGCACGCCGCCGAAGCCCGCCTCGGCATCGGCCACGATCGGCTGCAGGAAGTCGATCTCGTCCTTGCCTTCGGCATGGTGCAGCTGGTCGGCGCGCAGCAGGGTGTTGTTGATGCGCTTGACCACCGCGGGCACCGAATCGGCCGGGTACAGCGACTGGTCCGGGTACATCTGGCCGGCCAGGTTGGCATCGGCGGCCACCTGCCAGCCGGACAGGTAGATGGCGTTCAAGCCGGCCTTCACCTGCTGCATGGCCTGGTTGCCGGTCAACGCCCCCAGCGCATTCACGAAGTCCTTTTCCTGCAGGTAGGTCCACAGTTTTTCCGCCCCCAGCCGGGCCAGCGAGTGCTCCACGTGGACCGTGCCGCGCAGGCGCACCACGTCGGCAGCGGTGTAGTTGCGTTCAATCCCCTGCCAGCGGGGGTTGGTGTCCCAGTCGTGCTGGATCTGTTCGGCAGTGGGCAGCGTGCTCATGTCTATCTCCAGTTCGTCATTGCTACAGCAGGAAGGAAGAGCGGGCCGGCGCAGGCGTCAGTCGATGCGTGCGTAGGCCGGCAGGGTCAGGAAATCGTTGAGTTCGTCGGCGCGGCTCAGCTCGGCCAGCAGGGCGATCGCTTCGTCTACGCGGCCGCCACCGGGCAGTGCGGCGCGGTCACCCAGGCGGGCCGGCAGCTGGGCCAGGGCGTTGTCCAGCAGCGCGGCATCGATGGCGGTGCCGTCGTCCAGCTGCTGGCCGGGGGTATGCAGCCACTGCCACAGCTGGCTGCGGCTGATCTCGGCGGTGGCCGCGTCTTCCATCAGGTTGTGGATCGGCACGCAGCCGTTGCCATCCAGCCATGCCGCCAGGTAGCGCACGCAGACTTCCACGTTGCCTTCGAAGCCAGCGCGGCTGATGCTGCCCGGCGGCCGTGCGATCAGCTGGTCGCGGTCCACGCGCACGTCCTGGCGCAGCACGTGCTGCTGGTTCGCGCCGGGCATGTGCTCGTCGAAGATCGCCATCGCCACCGGGATCAGTGCCGGGTGCGCGACCCAGGTGCCGTCATGGCCGGCGGTCACTTCGCGCAGCTTGTCCGCGCGCACCCGCGCCATCGCCTGTTCATTGGCGGCCGCATCGTTGCCGATCGGGATCTGCGCCGCCATGCCACCCATCGCATGTGCGCCACGGCGGTGGCAGGTCTGGATCAGCAGTTCCGAATAAGCCTTCAGGAACGGCTGGGTCATGGTCACCTGGCCGCGCTCGGGCAGCACCTTGTCGGCATGCCGGCGGAAGGTCTTCAGGTAGGAGAAAATGTAATCCCAGCGCCCGCAGTTCAGGCCGACGATGCGATCGCGCAGCGCGTGCAGGATCTCGTCCATCTCGAACACCGCCGGCAGCGTTTCGATCAACACGGTGACCTTGATCTGGCCGTGCGGCAGGCCGAGCATGCCTTCGATGTGCGACAGCGCGGTTTCCCACAGCGCCGCCTCTTCCATGCTCTGCAGCTTGGGCAGGTAGAAGTACGGGCCACGGTCGTTGGCCATCAGCGTGCGGGCATTGTGGTAGGCGAACACCGCCGCGTCGAACAGTCCGCCGGCCAGGCGCTGGCCATCCACCAGCACATGCTTTTCGTCCAGGTGCCAGCCGCGCGGGCGCACGATCAGCACGGCGCGTTCTTCATACGGACGCAGCATGTAGTGCTTGGACGGCTTGCTGCCGCTGGCCGGGGCGGTGAACTGCAGGTCGCCACGCACCGCACCGATCAGCGACTGCTGGCCGGCCAGGAGGTTGCGCCAGGTCGGCGCGGTGGCGTCTTCGAAGTCGGCCATGAACACCTTCGCCCCGGAGTTCAGCGCGTTGATGACCATTTTCGGGTCGGTCGGGCCGGTGATCTCCACGCGGCGGTCCAGCAACGCGGCCGGCAGCGGCGCCACTTTCCAGTCCTCGGCGCGGATCGGCGCGGTATCGGCGCGGAAGTCCGGCAGCCCGCCCTGGTCGAAGAACGCCTGGCGCTGCACGCGGGCGGCCAAACGGGCCTGGCGGCCGGGTTCCACCGCACGGTGCAGGGACACCAGCAGGGCCAGCAGCGGGGCCGGCAACAGCGCCGACTGGCCGGCCACCTGGGTGGTCAGGGTGATCCCCGGGGTGGGCTTGGCAGGCGGCGACGGGATGGCGGAAGCAACGGCGGACATCGGGATACTCCAGCAGCGAGGGACGACCCTACCGTGCTTCCCGGCCCAGGTATTTGACAAAGCAGTTATTGCAATGCATTGGATAAGTTGTGCTTATACTCGCTACACCATGCCCACACGCCCGCCGCCAAGTCCTCGTTTTTCCTACAAATCTGATCGGCTGAAGCCGCTGCGGGCGTTCTGCCAGACGGTGCGATTGGGCTCGGTTTCACGCGCGGCGGAGGCACTTTTTGTCAGCCAGCCGGCCATCAGCCAGCAGTTGCAGGCCCTGGAGCGGGAGTTGGGGGTGGTGCTGTTCGAACGCAGCGGCCGGCGCCTGGTCCCCAGCCGCGAGGGCCAACTGCTGTTCGAAATGGCGCAGCCGCTGGTGGAGGACCTGGACGGACTGGAGGCACGCTTCCGCGACAAGGTGAGCGGCATGGACGCCGGCGAGCTGAACATCGCGGCCAACAGTTCCACCATCCTCTACCTGCTGCCGCGCATCATCGAGCGCTTCCGCCAGCTGCACCCGGACGTGCGGCTGACCCTGCACAACGCCATCAGCGCCGACGGCACCGACCTGCTGCGCGACGACGCCGCCGACCTGGCGGTGGGATCGATGACCGACGTGCCGGCCGACCTGAGCTACGCCCCGGCCTACCGCTTCGAGCAGATGCTGATCACCCCGCACGACCACCCGCTGGCGCGCGGCACGCTGAGTCTGGAGGCGATCTCCAAGCACCCGCTGGTGCTGCCGCCGAAGCGCCAGATCACCTACCGGCTGGTGGACCAGGTATTCCAGCGCCACCGCCTGCCCTACACCGTGGCGCTGGAAGTGGGCGGCTGGGAAGTGATCAAGCAGTACGTGGCGATGGGCATGGGCATCTCCATCGTGCCAGCGCTGTGCCTCAACGATGCCGACCCCGGCAAGCTGGTGGCGCGCTCCATGCGCGAATGGTTCCCGGAGCGCAGCTACGGGGTGATCGTACGCCGCGGCAAAGCCCTGTCCCCGCAGGCCCGCGCCTTCGTCGAAATGATCCAGCCCGAACTGTTCTCGCCCCGCGAATACGACCAGAGCGGCCACTCCGAACGCTGAGAAGTTGGTATTGACGGCCGCGGGCCGTCATGTCATTACGCGCTTCGTCCTGGCTGTCCTCGTCCCTCTCTACAATCCCCCCATGTCGATCGAACTCCGCCATCTCCGCTACTTCCTCGCCGTGGCCGACACCCTGCACTTCGGCCAGGCCGCCGAGCGGCTCGGCATGTCACAGCCTCCGCTGAGCCAGCAGATCCGTCAGCTGGAACAACTGCTTGGCGCGCAACTGTTCGTGCGCAGTCATCGGCGGGTGCAGCTGACCGAAGCCGGGGCGCTGCTGCAGGTGAAGGCCCGCGCGATCCTGCAGCAGGTGGACGCGGCGGTGGACGAGGCGCAGCGGGTGCAGCGCGGCGAGCAGGGCGAACTGCACATCGGCTTGACCCGCGCCACGCCGCTGGTGCCGCAGATTCCGCGCGCCATCTTTGGTTACCGCGAGCGTTTCCCGCAGGTGCGCTTGCGGCTGCGCGAGATGAACACCCTGCAGCAGATCGATGCGCTGCTGGAAAACCGGCTGGACGTGGGCATCATCCGCAAGCGCGTGCTGCCGCCGGAACTGGTGGCGCACAGCCTGTTTACTGATCCGCTGGCGCTGGTGCTGCATCGCGGCCACCCTGCCCTGCGCGGGCGTGACCCGGCCAGCACGGTACTGCCGTTGCAGCAGTTCGCGCACGAACCGTTCGTGGGCTTCCACCGCAGCGTGGGCGCCGGCATCCACGACCAGATGATCGCGCTGTGCGCGGCGGCAGGGTTCACGCCGCGCATCGTGCAGGAGGCCGGTGAGGCGTCCACGCTGATCAGCCTGGCGGCGGCGGGATTGGGCGCGGCGATCCTGCCCTCGTCATGCGACCACATCCAGATCGAGGGCGCGTGTTTCGTGGCGCTGGGGGACCAGGGCGCGCATTCGGAAGTGCAGCTGGTGTGGCGGCGGGAAGGGGTGACGCCGTTGATCCGCAACTTCACTGCGCTGCTGCAGGCGGAGTTTGGTCGGTAGTGACGGCTGGTAAGCGGCGCCAGAGGTTCCAGGCGATGCCGGCACCGATCACGGTCAGCAGGCCGGTGAACGCGCATACGCCGACCCAGTCCCACGCGGTGTAGGCCAATCCGCCCACCGCGCCCAGCACGCTGGAACCGAGGTAGTACGAGAACAGATACAACGCGGATGCTTCGGCGCGGATCGCGCCGGCACGGCTGCCGACCCAGCTGCTGGCCACCGAATGGCCTCCGAAGAAGCCGAAGGTGACCAGTGCGATGCCGATCGCCATCGTCCACAGCCACGGCATCACCAGCAGCACGATGCCGGCGATGATCAGGGCGTAGCTGATCGACAGCACGCGGCCGCGGCCATGGCGGATCGCCTGCTGACCCATCCAGGCCGAACTGAACGTGCCCACCAGGTACACGCTGAAGATCAATCCGACCACGGTCTGGCTGAGCCGATACGGCGGTGCCAGCAGGTGGTAGCCCAGGTAATTGTAGGTAGTGACGAACACGCCCATCAGCAGGAACGCGGTGGCGAACAGCCACGGCAGGCCGGGATCGGCGAACAGCTGGCGCCAGCGCGAGGGCAGTTGGCGCAGCCCACCGCGACGGCTCTGGAAGTGCCGGGAGGGCGGCAGCTGCATCCACAGCAGCAGGGTGCTGGCGACGGCGATCAGCGATACCACGCCGATGCCCCAGCGCCAGCCCCAGTGGTCGGCGATGATGCCGGCGATCAAGCGCCCACTCATGCCGCCCACCGCGTTGCCGCCGATGTACAGGCCCATCGCCAGGCCCATCGCGCGGCTGTCCATCTCTTCGACCAGATAGGTCATCGCCACGGCCGGCACGCCGCTCAGCGCCACGCCGAGCAGCGCGCGCAGCACCAGCATCGTGGTCCAGTCTGTCACCAGCGCGCTGGCGGCAGACAACACGGTGGAGGCCAGCAGCGCAGTAATCATCACGTTGCGGCGGCCGACGCGGTCGGACACCAGGCCGGCGATCAGCATCATCACCGCCAGCAGGCCGGTGCTGAGCGAAAGCGCCAGGGCGCTGTTGGCGGCGGACACGCCGAAGTGGCGGCTGAACTCGGGCAGCAGCGGCTGCACGGTGTACAGCAGGCCGAAGGTGGAGAAGCCGGCCAGGAACAGGGCCACCGCGGTGCGCCGGAACGCGGGCGTGCCTTGTTCGATGTGGGTGGCCGCGTCTGCGGGCGCGGTCGGGGGACTTGGGGGGATGCGGCGCTCGAGGGCGGCCGCGGTATCGCCGTTCATGGGATCGGGAGGGCCGTGGGAGGCGGCCGGGGTGCGGGGATGCGGTCAGGCTAGCCCCAGTCATCGAGTCGATCCATAACCTGATGGGTACGGATTGATATGTTCTGCGTATGGATGGCGGCAAAAGGGCAAGGGCTGACGACCAGCGGTCGTCACTACCGAGCCCTCACTCTCTCTCCGTTACAGGTGCAGCCACTCCACGCCTTCGCCGCGGCGGTAGTAGACGGCCACGGCTTTGCCATAGACCTTGTCGGCGTCGACGAAGCCGAAGAAGCGGCCGTCGAAGCTGTTGCCGCGATGGTCGCCCATCACCAGCAGTTTGCCGTCCGGCACCACCACGCCGTCCACGTCCGGGCCGCCGCCCATGTCCAGGCCGAGCTGCGCGATGCGGCTGCCGAACTGTTCCGCGGCCGGGTTGCCGGCCTGCTGCAGCGGCTGGCCGTTGATGCTGAGGTGGCCGTTGCGCACGTCCACGCGGTCGCCGGCCACGGCCACCACGCGCTTGATCAGCCGGGTGCCATCGGCGGGGGAATCGAACACCGCTACTTCGCCACGCTGCGGGGCGCCCACGTCCATCAGCGCGTGCTGGGTGAACGGCAGGCGCAGGCCATACGCGCGCATGTCCACGACCACGCGGTCACCCGGTTCCAGGGTGGGCTGCATCGAACCGCTGGGTACCACGTAGTGGTTGGCCAGGGTATCGCGCGCGGCGGCCAGCAGGCCGAGCATCACCAGCAGCGGCAGTGCTTCTTTCTTCAGCCAGTGCAGCGCGCGTTGGGTAACGGGAGGGCGGGCGATGGCATCCATGGCGAAGCTCCGGGAGGTGTGGGGGTAAGACCGTGGGAAGGGCGGTTCGGTTCCCTGGACGACAGAAAAGGGGTCAGAGTCCTTTTCGCTACGCGAAAAGGACTCTGACCCCGGACTCTGACCCCGACCGCTACGGAGAATTTACGTGCGGTCGCCGCGCACGCCATGGAGGCTTTACGGGCGGTGCGCGCATCGTGTGCCTACCGCGCCTCGGGCGCTTGCTTGTGGTTGCTGCCCCATGTCGATCTTCATCATCCGTGGCCCGGAAGCATCCGGCACCTTGATCCGCACCGCCGAGCCGCTGCCCGCACTGGTGCTTAAAACGCTGGTGCACCGCGCGGTGGATGCCGGTACCAGCGTGGCGATCCGTGCCTGCGGGTCCGAGCAGGAACTGCTGGATGCGCTGCGCGTGGCCGACCATGCACGCGGCGAGGTGACCCTGCTGGACCCGGGTGCGTGCGCGCACAGCATGCGGCTGCAGCGGCTGCTGCCGCACCTGCATAACGCGTATGTGGAAATGCACGACGACGGTGCGGTGGCGGAGCCGTGGTTGCCCGATGGCATCGGCCAGCGGCTGGGCATCGCAGCCGGGTACGGGGCGCAGAGTTACGTGCTGGCGCTGGACATCGCGCTGGATCACCTGGGCCTGGCCGAGCGCGCCGAGCGCGTGCACGTAGGAACGTGAGCCAGCACGGAAACCGGTAGCACCGAGCCATGCTCGGCGAGCGCGGAGCGCGGCCTGCGTCAGGCATCGTGGTGCCGGAGCGGAAAGCAGAACGGCGGGGTTTCCCCCGCCGTTCGTTCAACTCACTTCAGGCCGCGGAACTCGAGCAGCGGTTCCACCGACGGGTCCTTGCCGCGGAAATCGCGGTAGAGCTGGCTCAGCTCCACGCTGTTGCCGCGCGACAGCACCTTGTCGCGGAACTGCTGGCCGTTGGCGGCGGTCAGGCCACCGTTCTCCTTGAACCACTGGAAGGCATCGTGGTCCAGCACTTCAGCCCAGAAATAGGCGTAGTAACCGGCCGAATAACCGCCACCCCAGATGTGGTCGAAGTAGCTGGTGCGGTAACGCGGCGGCACCTGGGCCAGGTCCACGTTGAACTTCTTCAGCGCCGCTGCTTCGAACTTGCCCACGTCCTGCAGCGGTGCGTCGGCCTTCTGGGTGTGCCAGGCCAGGTCGAGCAGCGCCGCCGACAGGTATTCGGTGGTGGCGTAGCCCTGGTTGAAGCTGCGTGCCTTGAGGATCTTGTCGACCAGTTCCTGCGGCATCGGCTCGCCGGTCTTGTAGTTCTTGGCGTAGTTGGCGAACACCTTCGGGTCCAGCGCCCAGTGTTCGTTGAACTGCGAGGGGAACTCGACGAAATCGCGCGAGGTGGCGGTGCCGGCGATCGAGGGGTACTTCACGTTGGAGAACATGCCGTGCAGCGCGTGGCCGAACTCATGGAACAGCGTGGTGACGTCGTCGAAGCTCAGCAGCGCCGGCTGGCCCGCGGCCGGCTTGGTGAAGTTGCACACGTTGTAGACCACCGGCTTGGCACCGGTCAGGCCGTCCTGTTCAACGAACACGTCCATCCAGGCGCCACCGGACTTGCTGTCGCGCTTGAAGTAGTCGGTGTAGAACAGCGCCAGCGAGGTGCCATCCTTGTCGAACACCTCATACACCTTCATGTCCGCGTGGTAGGTCGGGATGTCGGTGCGCGGCTTGAAGGTGATGCCGTACAGCTGGGTGGCGGCGTAGAAGACGCCGTTCTGCAGCACGTTGTCCAGTTCGAAATACGGCTTGATCTGCGACTCGTCCAGGTCGTACTTGGCCTTGCGCACCTGCTCGGCGTAGAAGTCCCAGTCCGAAGCGGCCAGCTTGAAGCCGCCCGACTTTGCATCAGGATGCTGCGCATCGATGACCTTCTGGATGTCCGCCGCTTCGGCGCGCGCCTTGGCGGTAGCGGCCGGCACGGTGTCGGTCAGCAGCTTCAGCGCGGCAGCCGGGGTCTTGGCCATCTGGTCGCCAAGGTTGTAATCGGCGTAGGTGGCGAAGCCGAGCAGCTTGGCCTTCTGCGCACGCAACTGGGCCAGGCGCTGCACGGTCTGCTGGGTGTCGTTGGCATCGCCGCGCTGGGCGCGGGTTTCCGATGCTTCCAGCACGGCGGCGCGCTGTTCGCGGTTGCTCAGCGAACCGAGCACCGGCTGCTGGGTGGTGTTCTGCAGCGGCAGCAGGAACTTGCCTTCCAGCTTGCGCGCGGTGGCATCGGCGGCGGCGGTGGCGATGGCGTCTTCGCTCAGGCCGGCCAGCTTGGCCTTGTCATCCACCACCACGGCGGCGGCGGCGGTGGCGGCGACCAGACGGGTGTGGAACTGCGTGGACAGCGTGGTTTCTTCCACGTTGAGCTTGCGCAGGCTGGCCTTGTCGGCGTCGTTGAGCTGCGCACCAGCGCGCACCAGGCCGTCGTAGTAATGCTCCACCAGGCGGGTCTGCACGGGATCCAGGCCGAGCGAGGCGCGCTGGTCGTACAGCGACTTCACCCGGGCGAACAGCTTCGGGTCCAGGTTGATCTCGTCCTGGTGGGCGGCCAGCTTGGGCGCCACTTCTTCCTGGATCTTCTGCCGCGCATCGTTGGTATCGGCCTGCACCAGGCCGAAGAAGATGCGCGAGACGCGGGTCAGCGTTTCACCGCCACGCTCCATCGGCACGATCGTGTTGTCGAAGGTGGCCGGCTCGCTGGAATCTGCGATGGCGCGCACTTCGGCCAGGTGCTGGCGCATGCCTTCCTCGAAGGCCGGCAGGTAATCGCTGTCCTGGATCCTGTCGAACGGCGGCGCCTGGAACGGCAGCGTGCTCGCGCTCAGCAGCGGGTTGGTGGAGGCATCGGCCGGCTGCTGGGCCGGGGCGTTCTGGGCTTCGGACACGGGGGTGGACTCCTTGCCGGAACAGGCAGCCAGCGCCAGGCTGATGGCGGCGGCCAGGATGACGGTACGCGACATGCAAAAGGCTCCTCGGGGGGCGATCAGGACTGACCGCCAGCCTTCCAGCCTACTCCCACGGCGCTGTGGCGGCATGTGCCGGACGTGGCGCCTGCGCTGCCACGCTGTGGCCGCTCAGACCGTGCCGCGGGTCTTGCCGATCCACGGGCGGTAGTACTCGCGGATGCTGGCCATGTCGGCCGCGTCGTTGCCGGTTGCATGGAACAGCGGCCCGAAGCCGATGGTCTTGTCCGGATAATGGAAGTAGGCGGCGAGGATCGGCACGTCGGCCATCCGCGCGATCTTCAGGAAGCCGGCCTTCCAGTGGGTCACCTTCTTGCGGGTGCCTTCCGGGGTGATCGCGTACCACATCCTTTCCGAGCGACGGATCACCGCCACCGCCTGTTCCACCGTGCCCTGCGGCGAGCTGCGGTCCAGCGGGATCACCCCCAGCTTGCGCAGCAGCGGCCCCAATGGCCACCAGAACAGCGAGGCCTTGCCCAGCACGCGCACGTCCAGGCCCAGCGCCAGCTTCACTGCCATGCCCCAGTACCCATCCCAGTTGGACGAATGCGGGGCGATGATCATCACCACCTTGGGCACGTCGGGCAGGGTGCCGACCACCTTCCAGCCGCGCAGGCGCAGCGCACTGCGCGCGATCCAGCGGATGAAGGCATTCGGCTTGACCTGCGGCATGTTCGGCGGCACGGGTGGCAGCAGCGGCGAAGGATGATTCAAGGCTTACTCCCAGTTGCGGGTTGTGCGACCGCGCTTGACCTGCGCGCGGCCTTTCTTGGCGTCCAGGCGACGCAGGGTCGACCCGTAGGTTGGTTTGGTGGCCTTGCGTGGCTTGGGCACGCTCAGCCCTGCCCGGATGAACTCGGCCAGCCGCTCGCGCGCATCCTCGCGATTGCGGTCCTGGGTACGGAAACGCTGCGCGTCGATGACCAGCACGCCTTCGCCGGTCACGCGCCGGTCGCGGCGCACCAGCAGGCGCGCACGCAACGGCTCGGGCAGCGACGGCGAGCCGGCCAGATCGAAACGCAGCTCCACCGCCGTCGATACCTTGTTGACGTTCTGGCCGCCGGCGCCACTTGCACGCACGAACCGCTCGACGAGTTCATCGTCGGGGATCACAAGCTGCGCGGAGATGACCACTGGACCAATACCCATGGGCCCATTGTAACGGTAGCCGGTGACGGTTGGCTGTCGGTATCGCGAGCCGTTCCACCACGATCAGGTCCCCAACACGTCGCCTTCGCCAGCGCGGGCGGTATGCTGGCGTCATCATCCCCGAAGGACGTCCGCATGATCCGCCTTTCCCGCCGCCTGCACCGCACCGCCCTGCTGCTCGCGCTTGCCCTTGCGTCCGTTCCTGCGCTGGCCGCGCCGCCCACCGATGGCGACATCAACCGCCTGTTGTCGGCCTCGCGCGCGCAGGCCATGCTGGATTCGATGCTGCCGCAGATCGAGACCATGCAGCGCCAGCAGTTCGAACAGGTCACCCAGCAACGCCAGCTGACCCCGCAGCAGCAAGAACAGCTGCAACGCATCCAGGCGCGCACCGCACAGACCCTGCGCCAGGCGCTGTCCTGGCAGCAGCTGCGGCCGATGTACGTGGACCTGTACAAGCAGACCTTCAGCAAGGAAGACGTGCTGGCGATGGCCGAGTTCTACGAGAGTTCGGCTGGTCAGAGCCTGCTCGACAAGACCCCGGCACTGATGCAGAACGTGATGGTGGCCATCCAGGCGCGCATGCAGCCGCTGTTCGCGGACCTGCAGAAGGACCTGGAAACCATCGTCAACGAGCCGACCAAGAAGTAACGGTGTGTGAGCGTAGGTGGGTGACGACCGTGGGTCGTCACGCTTCCTGCTGCAGAGCGTGACGACCAACGGTCGTCACCCACCAAATGCGGGGCCGTCCCACGTGACGGCCAGCGGCCGTCACTACCGGGGCGCGCGCTCTTACTTCGCTGCCTTCACCGGGTTGCCGTCGGCATCGATGATGCTGACTTCGCCCAGGTTCAGCGCGCGGACCGGTGCTTCGGTCTGCTTCAGGTCGCCGACCACCACCCAGGTCAACGATTCCGGCTTGATCGCCGCGGCTGCCTGCTGCACCTGCGCCGGGGTCATCGCTTCGATGGCCGCCTTGCGCTGGAACACGTAGTCGTCCGGACGCTGGAACTGCACCAGGCTGCCGATCGTGCCCAGCACCGAACTGGCCGTTTCATACGCACCGGGCAGGCTCAGGGTCTGGATGTTGCGGATGCGCTGCACTTCAGCGGCGGTAGCTGGTTTCTGACCACCGGCGAACTCGGCGATTTCCTTGCGCATTTCCGCCAGTGCCGGACCGGTCTTGTCGATCTGCACCGGTGCCATGGCCATCCACGGCCGCTGGCCGACGGTGCTGCTGGCGCTGCTGCGGGCGCCGTAGGACCAGTGCTTTTCCTCGCGCAGGTTCATGTTCAGGCGCGAGGTGAAGTCGCCGCCCAGGACGCCGTTGGCGATGTCGAAGCGGACCGAACCCGGATCCACCGAAGACGGCACCACCTGGCCGGCGAACAGGTTCGCCTGCACCGCACCGGGCTGGTCGATCAGGAACACGCGCGGGCGGGTCGGCACGGCCACATCAACGGCCGCCTTCACCTTCGGTGCCGGGCCTTCGCTCTTCCAGTCGCCCAGCTGGCGGTTCAACAGCGGCACGATTTCCTTCAGCGTGGTGTCGCCGACCACGATCAGGGTGCCCTCTTCCGGGCGAAGCCAGTCGCGGTGGAAATCGACCAGCTCATCGCGGGTCAGGCTGGCGATGGCCGCCTCGTCACCACTGCCGGTGAACGGAATCGCATACGGGTGGCCCTTGCCGTACAGCAGCGGCGGCAGCACGCGCATCGCCGACGCAGTGGGGTTGGCCTTTTCCTGCGCGATTCCGGCGATCCAGCTGCCCTTGACCCGGTCGATCTCCGATTGGTCAAAGCGCGGCTGGCGCAGCAGCGTGGCATACAGGCCCAGCGACGGCGCCAGATTCTCTTTCAGCGCTGACAGGTCGACGGTGCTGAAGTCCAGCCCGGCCGACGCACTCATGTCCGCACCCAGCGCGTCAGCGGCATCGGCGAAGGCCAGCGAGCCGAGCTTGCCGGCGCCTTCGGTCATCAGCCCCATGGCGAAGTTGGCAGTGCCCGGCTTACGGTCCTGATCGGCACTGAAGCCGCCCGGGAACTGATAGCTGAACTGCACCACCGGGATTTCATGGCGCTCTGCCAGGATCACCCGCGTGCCGTTCTTCAACGTGGCGCGCTGCAGTTCGGGGAACTTGAGTTCAGGGAACTGCCGAGTCTGCGGCACGCCGGTGCCACGGTCCACCTGGGCCGGCAGGGTGGTGTACTTCGGATCCACGGCCGGCACTTCGAACGGCTTCGGGCTCTGCGAGGCTTCTTCTTCCAGCGCCACGCGCTGGCCCGGTTCCACCACCAGGGTGTGGCTGCCGGTGCCCAGCCACTTGCCACCGACCGCGCGCAGGTCAGCGACGCTGGCGCCATCGATGTTCTTCAGCGAATCGCGGAAGCAGCCCGGGTCGCCGGTGTAGACGGTGCATTCGGCCAGCGCATCGGCCTTGCCGCCGAACCCGCCGATGCGTTCGATGCCGCGGATGAAGCTGGCACGGAAGGCGGTCTTGGCGCGGCTGAGTTCGTCCGCCGACGGGCCTTCAGCGACCAGGCGGTCGATCTCTTCGTCGATGATCGCTTCCACGCGCGCCGGGTCGACGCCCTGCTTCACCGTGGCCATCACCATGAAGTTGGAACCCAGCTGCGAGGCGTAGGCGCCGGCGCTGATGTTGTCCACCAGCTTCTCTTCGTGCTCCAGCCGCTTGCCCAAGCGCGATGACTTCGCCCCGCCCAGCACCTGGCCCAGCAGCTGCAGTTCGTCGATGTCACGGGTGCCGACTTGGGCCACGTTCCAGGCGCGGTAGATGCGCACCTGCGGCACCTTGTCGGTCATCACTTCGCGGCTGTCGGCGGCGCGCTGCGCCACGTCCACCTCCGGCTGCGCCATGCTCGGGCCGGCCGGGATGCTGCCGAAATACTTCGCTGCCTTTTCCTTGGCCGTGGCCAGGTCGATGTCGCCTGCCAGCACCAGCACCGCGTTGTTGGGGCCGTACCAGGTCCGGAACCAGGTTTTGACGTCATCCAGCGAGGCCGCGTTGAGGTCGTTCATCGAGCCGATGACGCTGTGGTGATACGGGTGGCCCTTCGGATACAGCGCGCGGTTGAGCTGGGTCCACACCTGGCCATACGGCTGGTTCTCGCCCTGGCGCTTTTCGTTCTGCACCACACCGCGCTGCTCGTCCAGCGCGGCCTGGTCGATCGCACCGAGCAGGTGGCCCATGCGGTCGGATTCCATCCACAACGCCATGTCCAGCGCAGTGGTCGGCACGTTTTCGAAGTAGTTGGTGCGGTCGGTGTTGGTGGTGCCGTTCTGGCCGGTGGCACCGACCTGCTTGAAGGGTTCGAAGTACTCGCCGTCGTGGTTTTCGCTGCGCTGGAACATCAGGTGTTCAAACAGATGCGCGAAGCCGGTGCGGCCGGCGGGTTCGTCCTTGCTACCCACGTGGTACCAGACATTGACCGCCACGATCGGCGCCTTGCGGTCGGTGTGCACCACCACGCGCAGGCCATTGGGCAGGGTGAACTGCTCGAAAGGAATGTCGACCTTGGCCGCTGCGGCCGGCTTGGCCAGCAGGGGCGCGGGCGCCAGGCCGCCCAGCGCGGTGGCAAGGGCCAGGGCAAGCAGGGCAGTGCGCGGACGCAGTGAGGAGGTCATTGCTGATCCTTGGTCATCTAGGTAAACGACGATCCTACCGCGTGCGCCAACACACCAGCATCGGCCAAGCGTCACACGCTGGAAGCGACCGAACCCAAGGTTTTCCGCGTGCCCGGCTGTTGTCCGGGCGCACTGGCGCGGACAAGTGTCCGGACAGCGGACACTTCGGATATTTCTAAATCATTGATTTTGAAGCTTTAAAACTTGGCACGGCGATTGCTCCCTCTACCTCGCAGCTCGAAGCGACCGAAATGAAACTGACTGCACGCTGAACCGCACTGGGAAATTGACGATTGTTCTTGCAAGCCCAGTTTCGGTGTACTACCTTACTACCACACCACCGCCCACACACACTAAACAGGCCCCGCCATGAACACCAAGATCCTCGCCATCGCCGTCGCCCTGATTGCCGGTACTGCGGTTGTTTCGCCGGTGCAGGCCGCACCTTCCATCAGCACCTTGCAGACCGTGCAGGTCCGCCCGGACGCCGAACAGCTGGCCCAGCAGGCCTGGGAGAGCAGCAGCCGCATCCCGACCCTGGCCGCAGTGCAGGTACGCCCGAGCGCCGACCAGCTGGCCGAGATCAACGGCCAGGCCATCGCCGCCTCCGCTGCGATGCCGGTCACCACTCTGGCCGCCGTTGAAGTCCGCCCGAGCCTGGAGCAGAAGGTCGCCCTGGCTGCCGAACTGCAGGCAGAGCGCTACACCGTTGCCCTGACCAACGCGGCCACCGCGTTTGCCAACAACGTCATCGTCAACCTGCCGGTGGTGCATGTGCGCCCGACCCAGGCCGACCTGCAAGCGCTGGCGCTGGAAACCGCTTCGGTCCTGGTTCGTCCGTGAGTGACCTGCACATGCTGATCGTTGCGATACGCCCCTCGACAAACCCCTGAACGCCGGGTCCCCTTACCCGCAAGGACCCGGCAGGCCGCCAAGCACCGCGCCGCGCATTACACTGCGTCGATGAGCCAGGTCCCCACGTTCCACGTCGTGCTGTTCCAGCCCGAAATACCGCCCAACACGGGCAATGTCATCCGTCTTTGCGCCAACACCGGCGCGCACCTGCACCTGGTCGAACCGTTGGGTTTCGCACTGGACGACAAGCAGCTCAAGCGCGCCGGCCTGGACTACCACGAGTATTCCCGCCTGCAGGTTCATCCGGACCTGGATACGGCATTGGCCCGCATTGCACCGAACCGTTTGTTTGCCCTGAGCACCCGCGCCAGCGTCCGCCATGACAGCGTGCCGTTTGAAGATGGTGATGCATTCCTGTTCGGCCCGGAGAGCCGCGGCCTGCCGCAGGACGTACTGGATACGCTGCCCGATGGCCGCCGCCTGCGCCTGCCGATGCGTCCAGGCAACCGCAGCCTCAACCTGTCCAACACGGTGGCGGTGGTGATGTACGAGGCATGGCGCCAGCACGGGTTTGCCGGCGGTGCGTGAGGGGTGTCGAACGGGTGGGACCCCCTCGCGGGTGGCTTCAAAGCAGCAGCCTTGGTCTGGGCCGGGCGGTGGGGCTGGGCGGGGGACGGCAAGAGCCGCTCCTGCGGGCCTCGTTTCGCGCCATCCATGGCGCTCAACGCCCCCGCCCAGCCCCACCGCCCGACCCCCTGACAGGTTCCGGTGGCCGCCACCCGCGTTGAAAATAGAATAAAGGCAGGGGTCAGAGTCCTTTCGCTATGCGAAAGGACTCTGACCCCATGTTTCTCCCACCCTTCCAACCCACCGCCTTGTCCATGGCCGCCATGGACCTGTCGAAGGTGGGGCGGGGTGGCTGTGCAGGACCGTCTTTTCGCATGGATGCGAAAAGCGAGCCTACACGGACGTACTTGTGGCGTGTCCTGCACAGCCACCCCGCCCCGCCAACAAGCAGCCCTGAAGCTTTTGCCGTTGCCGTTGCCGTTGCCGTTGCTTCAATGCCGCGCGCAAGCGCAAAAAAAACTCACTCAGAACGCGTTGATGCCGGTCAGTTCGCGGCCTATCACCAGCTGGTGCACCGTCTCGGTGCCTTCGTAGGTGATCACCGATTCCAGGTTGAGCGCATGCCGTATCGCGGCGTGCTCGGTGGTGATCCCCGCCGCACCCAGCACGTCGCGGCACTCACGCGCGATGTCGATCGCCATCCGGCAGTTGTTCCACTTGGCCAGGCTCACCTGCTGTGGCTGCAGCCGGCCCGCCTCTTTCAGCCGGCCCAGCTGCAGGGCCAGCAGCTGCGCACCGGTGATCCGCCGGGCCATGTCGGCCAGCTTGATCTGCGCGCTCTGGGTCGCCGCCAGCGGCCGGCCGAACAGTTCGCGTTCGCCGGCATACGCCAGCGCCTCGCGCAGGCAGGCAATGGCCGCCCCGATCGGCCCCCAGCTGATGCCGAACCGCGCCTGGTTGAGGCAGCCCAGCGGGCCCTTCATGCCCACCACCCCCGCCAGCCGGTTGGCCTCCGGCACCTGCACCTGGTCGAAGAACAACGCACCGGTGGAGGACGCCCGCAGGCTCATCTTGCGGCCGATGTCCTGCACGCTGAATCCCTCCATCCCCCGCTCCAGCACGAAGCCCTGCACGCCGTCTTCGGTCTGCGCCCAGACAATGGCCAGGTCGGCGATGGGCGCATTGGTGATCCACATCTTGCTGCCATCCAGGCGCCACTGGTCACCCTCGCGCACCGCACGTGTCTTCATGCTGGAGGGATCCGATCCGCCATGCGCTTCAGTCAGGCCGAAGCAGCCGATGACTTCACCGCGGGCCATCGCCGGCAACCATCGCAGGCGTTGCGCCTCGCTGCCGTAGGCGAAGATCGGATGCATGCACAGTGAGCTCTGCACCGACACGAAACTGCGCAGGCCTGAATCGCCGCGCTCCAGTTCCTGGCAGATCAATCCATAGGACACCGCGTCCATGCCCCCGCCGCCGTACTCCACCGGCAGGGACGCGCCGAGCAGGCCCAGTGCTGCGATCTCCGGCACCAGTTCAGCGGGAAAACGCGCCTGGTCGAAGCAGTCGCCGATGATCGGCAGCACGCGCTGGTCGACGAAGCGCGCCACGCTGTCCTGCACGGCGCGCTCTTCGTCGCTGAGCAGGGAACGGACATCGAACAGGTCGCAGGGATCAAGTCGCATCGGGTGCACCAAGTGGGCCGGAATCGAGGTCATTGTGGTGGTGGCGCAGTGCCGCGTCGAGGACGGCGGGCGCTTCCCGTACCAGCTGCCCGTTCATCCGCGTGCTCCCTCGCAGCCACTCCGGCACCCGCGATGCGGCAGCATCCAGTTGCTGTACTCGCGAGATCTCTCCCCGGCGTGCCAGCGTCCATTGGCGGCCGATGGTGCAGTTGACCTGGCCGTCGCCAAAGTCGCCGATCAGATCGTGCCCGCCCACGACCCGGTCCGGATTATGCAGCGCGTGCAGGCTGCGCATCTGCTGATCCGCCAGCAGCGCGGCGCGCTCGCCGGCTTCGGCCGGGGCGATGCCCTGTCCGGCAAGCGCCTCACCATGCGCAGCGGCCAGTTTGTTCCGCCACGAGCTGCGCGCACGTCGCGCAACCTGGGGATCGCGGGCACGGGGGTCGAAGCGCGCGCGCGCACCGAGATATTCCTCCACCGTCAGCGCGTTGAGACCCGCCTGCTGCCCGGCCAGCTGACGATCCAGCTCGCCGAACTTGCCCTGATCGAGCTTCTGCGGGGAAAAAACCAGAAGCAGGCAGGTCATGCCGGCACCGGCCAGGCAATCCGCCACGCGTGCCAGCACCCATACCAGGGCAAGGTGCGCCGACGTTACATGGGCACCCCATACCGGGTCCTGCCGCGCCGCCATCTGATCTACGCGGCCAGGCACCGCGTAGAACCCTGATGCGTCGCGGACCTGCCGGCGTGACATCGCGCATTCCTCTCATCCCACGGTGCGCTACAGCGTAGGAATAAGTGGCTGTTCCAGTGGGGGATGGCCTGCTCATAACGCGCATCGTTCAAGACAAACGATGAAGCCGAACATCGGTGTCGATCCGCGCTATACCGGACGGCGTCAAGGGTTCGCACTCGACGCGGCACACCTGCTGCATTGCAGCATCCGCGGCCCGCAGCGCGCGCCCCGCCGCCGATGCAGCCCACCCTGAGACGGGCAACTGGCCGATCCGTCGGCCAGCCGTTAACCTGATGGATTCAAACACCCGTTTCGCCGTGGCAGCACGTGCGTTATTCCAAGGCAACCACCGCCCCTGCAGCAGGGCGGTCTACCCAAGAGTCAGGTCATCCATGAGCGCAGAAGCCACCGAACTGCCCCCACGCGAAGTGATGGAATTCGATGTCGTCGTCGTCGGCGCCGGCCCCGCCGGCCTGGCTACGGCCATCCGCCTGCGCCAGCGCGCCATTGAAGCCGGCAGCGAACTGTCGGTGTGCGTGCTGGAGAAGGGCTCCGAACCGGGCGCGCACCTGCTCTCCGGCGCGGTGATGGATCCGCGTGCACTGGCCGAGCTGTTCCCGGACTGGGCCGAGCGCGGCGCGCCGTTGAAGCAGAAAGTCACCCGCGACGAGTTCCTGTTCCTCAGTGAAACCGGCGCGCGCACCACGCCCAAGCCCCTGTTGCCGGAGTGCTTCCACAACGAAGGCAACTACATCGTCAGCCTGGGCGAAGTGGGCCGCTGGCTGGCCCAGCAGGCCGAGGCGCTGGAGGTTGCGATCTTCCCTGGCTTTGCCGCTGCCGAAGTGCTGTACGGCGAAAACGGTGAAGTCATCGGCGTGGCCACCGGCGACATGGGCATCGAGAAGGATGGCCGCCATGGCCCGAATTACGAGCGCGGCATGGAACTGCTCGCCAAGTACACCGTCTTCGCCGAAGGCTCGCGTGGCCACCTCGGCCGCCAGCTGATCAACCGCTTCAAGCTGGATGAAGGCCGCGATCCGCAGGCGTACGGCATCGGCATCAAGGAGCTGTGGCAGATCGACCCGGCCAAGCACGAGCCGGGCCTGGTGGTTCACGCGGCGGGCTGGCCACTGGACGGCAGCACCTACGGTGGCGCGTTCCTGTACCACGCCGAAGGTGGCAAGGTGTCCATCGGCTACGTGGTGGGTCTGGACTACAAAAACCCTTGGTTGAGCCCGTTCGAAGAGTTCCAGCGCTTCAAGACCCATCCGGCGATCCGCACCCACCTGGAAGGCGGCAAGCGCATCGGCTACGGCGCACGGGCGATCACCGCCGGTGGCCTGCTGTCGCTGCCGAAAACCGTGTTCCCGGGCGGAGCGCTGGTCGGCTGCGAAGCCGGCTACCTCAACGCCAGCCGCATCAAGGGCAGCCACGCGGCGCTGAAGACCGGCATGCTGGCCGCCGACGCCGCCTTCGATGCACTCGCCGCGGGCCGCCAGCACGATGAGCTCAGTGCCTATCCGCAGGCGTTCGAATCCAGCTGGCTGCATGCCGAGCTGCAGCAGTCCAAGAACTTCAAGCAGTGGTTCAAGAAGGGCCAGGCGGTGGCCACGCTGATGACCGGGATCGAGCAGTGGCTGCTGCCCAAGCTGGGCATCCGCAATGCGCCGTGGACGCTGCGCCACAGCACCCCGGACCACGCCTGCCTGGAGCCGGCGGCACAGCACACCAGGATCGACTATCCCAAGCCGGATGGCGTACTGACCTTCGACAAGCTCAGCTCGGTGTTCCTGAGCAGCACCCACCATGCCGAAGACCAGCCCAGCCACCTGACGCTGAAGGACGCGCGCATTCCGGTGCAGGTCAACCTGGCCGAGTACGCCGGACCCGAAGCGCGCTACTGCCCGGCCGGGGTGTACGAATTCGTCGGCAGCGAGGGCGACCAGCGCCTGCAGATCAACGCGCAGAACTGCGTGCACTGCAAGACCTGCGACATCAAGGACCCGACCCAGAACATCGTGTGGGTGACCCCGCAGGGTGGCGGCGGCCCGAACTACGCCGGCATGTGACGCGACGATGCGGATCCTGCTGTTGTTGGCCAGCATCGCCGCGTTGAGCGCGTGTCGCGCGCGTGCACCGCAGGATCCGGAGCAGGCCGCCGCGCTGGAACGCGAGCGCGCCTTCGCCATCTGCGCCGGCTGCCATACCGTGCACGCCGGTGGCATCCACCGCTATGGCCCCAACCTGCACGGCGTGTTCGGACGGCGCGCAGGCAGCCTGGCCGGCTATGCGTACTCCGATGGCATGCGTGCGGCGGACATCGTGTGGAGCGAACAGACGCTGGACGCCTTCCTGCGTTCACCCAGCGCCAGCGTGCCGGGCACGCGCATGTACAACGCATTCCCGGATCCGGAGCGGCGCCGGCTGGTCATCGAATACCTGCAGCAGAACGCGCGCTAGGCGCCGGCGGCGCCGACCGGCGAGGCCGGCAACCAGCGCAGCAGGCACTGCCGCAGCTGGGCCAGCGACAATGGCTTGGTCAGCACTTCATCCATGCCCGCTTCACGGCAGCGCCGCAGGTCCTGCTCCAGCAGGCTGGCCGTCAACGCCACCACGGGCAGGCGCCGAACGCCCTGGCGTTGTTCGCGCTCGCGCAGCAGGCGGGTGAACGCATAGCCGTCCATGACCGGCATGCGGCAATCACTGATCACCATGTCGAAGGCGGATGCGGCCAGCAGTTCCAACCCTTCCCGGCCGTCGCCCGCCACCGCGTGCGATACCCCAAGCTGCTGCAGGCGCCAAGCCATCATCGCCTGCGCGGTAGGGTGGTCTTCCACCACCAGGACCCGCGCCGTGCGCAGGTGCACCGGCAGCGGCGGGACGCTGCCCGGCCCCGGCGCGCTGGCCACCAGGTCATCATCGCTGGCCACCGGCAGCGGCAGCAGCACGTCGACCTCGGTTCCCTTTCCCGCCACGCTGTGCACCAGCAGGCGCCCGCCCATCAGCTGCACCAGGCGCTGGCAGAGCGTCAGTCCCAGGCCGATGCCACCCTGGTGGTGCGGCGCGGCGGGGTCTACTTCGGTGAAGGGCTGGAACAATGCCTGCACCTGTTGCGGCTGCATGCCGATGCCACTGTCGATGACCTGCAGGCGCAGTTCCTGCAGGCTCGGCGAACTTCCTTCCAGCACCTCCGCGCGCAGCACCACCCCCCCTTCGCTGGTGAAGGCGATGGCATTGTCCAGCAGGTTCTCCAGCACCTGTCGCAGCCGTAGTCCATCCACCTCGTGGGTGGCCGCGAGCCGCACGTCAAGCTCCAGCCGCAGGCCGAGGCCCTTGGCCGCGGCCTGCCCGGCGTAGCGCTGCTGCAGCGATTCCAGCAGCGGGCGCAACGGCAGTGGCAACGGATCCAGGCGCAGTGCACCGGCATCCATCTTGGCGTAGTCGAGGATGTCGTCCAGCATCTGCCGCAGCGCCTGCGCGGCCAATTCCGCTTCCTCCAGCTGGGTGCGCTGGGCGGGTTGCAGGGCCGTATGGGCAAGCATCTCCAGCATCCCCAGCACGCCGCTCATCGGCGTACGGATTTCATGGCTCATGGTCGCCAGGAAGCGTGCCTTCGCCTCGGCCGCCTGCTCGGCCGCGGCCATCGCCGCTTCCAGTGCGTCGGCCTGCGCGCGGGCCTCGCTGATGTCCACCCAGTATCCGCTCCAGGTGACCATCCCGGCATCAGCCGCGTACGGCTGAGCCTGGCTGCGTACCCAGCGCGGCGATTCCGGCATGCCGACAGTGCGGAACTCGAGCTCGAAGGGAAGGAAATCGCGCGCCGCCCGTTCGATGGCGGCCTGCACGTCGGCTACGTCACGCGCATCGATCGCGTCCAGCACCGCCTGCGCCGAGGCCATCGCCTTGTCGTGGTCGATGCCGAACAGCGGCTGCATGTCGCCGGCAACGTACGGGAAATCAAGGCCGCCATCGGCCGCCCGGCGCATCTGGTACACCACTGCGGGCAGGTTGCCGGTGACGTCGGCCAGGCGCTTTTCCAGTCGCCGACGGCTGGTCACTTCCCGCTGCAGCCGCCAGTAGCCCAGCAGGTGCACCAGCAGCGCGGTCAACAACACCAGGGTGATCGGAATTCCCCAGCGCGCCACCGTTCGCCAGTCGCTGCCGCCCTGGTAGGCCACCGCCAGCCAGTCGTTGCGCAGCGCCTCGCGTTGGCGTGGGCCCATTTCCTGCAGCAGGCGATCAAACCGCGTTGCCAGCCCGGCGTGCTCGCGCTTGACCGCCAATGACAGGTCATCGTCGAAGCCCGCCGGTGCCGTCACCTGCAACTGACCGGGGAAGCGTTCGCGCAGCAGCCGGTCCACGATCGCCAGGTTGCCGATGTAGGCCTGTGCTTCGCCATCGAGCAGCCGCTGCAGGGCTTGTTCGGCGCTGCGCGCGGCGAGGATGCGCGCCTCCGGCGCACGTTGCAGCACCGGCAGGCGCAGCCGTTCGGGATCGGACAACAGAACGCGCTTGCCGGCCAGGTCGTCCATGTCCAGCACGCTGCCGCTGCGCGGCCCGGTCACGATGACATTGGGCACGCTGATGAAGGGTTGGCTGAACACCCAGCCCTCGCCCAGGTAACGGGAATCGTTGGGCACGCCCATCACGGCATCGATGCGGCCGCGACGCATTTTTTCGCGCAGGTCGAACCAGTCGTGGCTGGGTTCGGGGGTGAGCGTGGCACCGGCCTGCCGCAGCCGCTGCAGGTAGTCACTGGCAAGCCCGGAAGGCCGGCCATCGGCATCGGTGAAGGAGAGCGGTGCGGCATTGGGCGCAAAGCCGGTACGCAGCGGCGTGGACAGCGCCCGCCGCTCCACCTGGTCCAATGCCTGCCGCGCCGGCGCAGACCACACCGGCACGCGCAGCCAGCGCGCGGCAATGCCTGCACGCACCGACGCCGGCTGCTGCGACATCGCCTGGTCCAGCGCTTCCACCAGCTGCGGCCGGGACGGCGGCACGCCGAAGTGCAGCGTATCCAGCTCCATGTCTATCGGACGCAACAGGGCGATGCCTTCCAACGCCGTGTCGTTGATCAGCTGGCTGGCCACGTAGGCGTTGCCGATGAACACATCCGCCTCCTGCCGCGCCACCATCCGCAGCGCATCCAGCGTGTGCGCTGCAAGCAACTGGCGCGCGGCGGGAAAGCGGGTGCGGATCTGCGCCTGGGTCAGGAAGCCCTGCTCGCTCACTACGCGCAGGCCCGCCAGGTTCGGATCATTGGACGCGCGCAGGTCATCGCTGCGTCCGACCACGGCCAACGGCGCGGTCGCATACGACGTGCTGTAGGCCAGGCACCGGTTCGGGGACGTGCTCGGCGATACGTTCATCACCACGTCGATATCGCCCCGGCAGGCGGCCTCCTGCACCTGCGCCCAGTCCGGATAGCGACGGTAATCCAGGGTCACGCCCATCCGTGTCGCAAGATCGGCCAGCGTGTCCGGGCCCAGCCCGCGCACCCTGTCCCCTTCGACGAACTCGAACGGCGGCCAGCCACTGTCGTAGACCCCCACCGACAGAACCGCGGGGGGCCGTACAGGCGACGGTGCCTCGGCACGCGGCGCGGGGGGCGCGGGGGGCGCGGCCCATGCCATCGCAGGCAACAGCGACAGCAGGATGCCCATGCCGCATCCTCGGCAGTGAGCCAGGATCGTGCGCACCAGGTTCGCTCTCCTTAGAATAGGGATATCGTCGATGCCTGCTTTCCACCTAACCCATGTCACCCGGGGCCATACTAGAGCATGACGCTTCGCATCATCATCGCTGACGACCACCCCGTGGTTCGCATCGGCGCCCGGTCGGTCATCCACGGCAGCGGCGTCGGCGAAGTCGTGGCCGAAGCCGCCACCGCGCAGGACCTGCTGGCCTACCTGTCCACCCATCCCTGCGATGTACTGGTCACCGACTACTCGATGCCGGACAGCACCGTGCCGGATGGCTTTGCGATGATCAGCATGATCCGTCGACGCTATCCGTTGTTGCCGGTGCTGATGCTCAGTGTTTCCAGCAACCTGGCGATCCTGCGCATGGTGCGCGACGCCGGCGTGTTGGGGCTGGTGGACAAGGGATCGTCGATGGACGAACTGCCCGTCGCCATCCGCACCGTCCACCGTGGCCTGCCCTACGTCAGCCTCTCATTGAAGGAACGCGTGGAAGCAGCGGGCAGCAGCGCGATGGTGGAAGGCGAAGGCCGCCCGCTGTCACCGCGCGAAGTGGAGGTGCTGCGCCTGCTCGGCAAGGGCATGACGGTCAAGGAGATCGCCACGCTGCTGCATCGCAGCGCCAGCACCATCAGCCGCCAGAAGGGCGATGCGATGCTGAAGCTGGGGTTGAACAGCGATGCGCAGTTGTTCGATTACCTGCGCAACGGCCAACTGTAATCCCGCACCGGTTTCATCCCATCTCGAACCGCAGCGGTGCAGTGCCCATGGCCGGATCACTGCTGCCGGGCAGGCCGTTTTCCACACGCCCGGCCAGCCGCTGGCGGGCGCCCGGCTGCTGCACCTGCAGGTCGTACCAGGCGCCCGTTGGAGCCGCCGGCCAGGTGATGCGCGCCGCTTCACCGGCGTCCAGCGAAAGCGATCGCTCCGGCATCAGGCCCGGATAGGCCGCCCCGCGCACCGCCACCGACACGGGGGCCGAACCTGGGTTGCGGAGCTGCAGGACCATGCCATCCGCGACACGCTCGATCGCTGTTTCGACCGGCATCGGCGCCTGGGCGCTGCCGCGGAAGCGCCGATGGAAGCCATTGGGGCCGAGCACCCACAGGTCATAGCCCTGTTCCGCATCCAGCGGCCAGATGCCTTGCAGGTCCTCGTCCGGGCCTACGGTGTAGCGACGCGGCAGCGCATCCAGCCGCAGCAGGTCGTAGACGTGCAGCACGGCGGCGGCCCCCTCGCAGGCCAGCGTCAGGCGGATGTCTGCTGCCTCCGGGTCGGTCTGGATGGCCACGCTGGGGCGATAGGGCAGTGCGCGGGAGGGACGCACGCCGGGCTCCTGGCGCGCCGGCTGCAGGGCCTGCGGGGGCACCGGCACGGTACGCGCGGGCAAGGCAGCGGCGCGCGCCGCGGTGGCGGCCGTGGCCGGCAATGCGTGCGCGAACGGGCGGTTGTCGGTCTGGGAGAAATCGAAGGCGGCGGTCAGGTCGCCACACACCGCGCGCCGCCACGCTGAAATATCCGGCGCGGCCACGCCGAAGCGCCGCTCGATCAGGCGGATCACCGAGGTGTGGTCGTAGACCTGCGAATCCACCCAACCCCCGCGGCTCCAGGGTGAAATGACGTACATCGGCACGCGCGGCCCCAGCCCATAGGGGCGGCCACGCAGCGCGACTTCGTCCTGCTTCTCGTTGCCCGGCGAAGGACGCCGGTGATACTCGCCTTCAGTGCTGACCACCGAGGCGCCTGCCCATCCACCGGCCCGCGCGGGATCGGCTGAAGGGGGCGCCGGCGGTGGCATGTGGTCGAAGAAGCCGTCGTTCTCGTCGAACATCACCAGCAGCGCGGTGCGGCTCCAGACCGTCGGATCGGCGGTCAGGGCGTCCAGCACCTGCGCGGTATAGGCCGCGCCCTGGGCCGGACTGGACGGACCGGGGTGCTCGCTGCCGGCGGCATCGGCAATCAGGAAGCTGACCTGCGGCAGGCGCCCATCCAGCACGTCCTGGCGCAGCTGGCCCAGTCCGCGCGTGCTGACCGCGCGTTCGCGCAGTTCGGTGTCATGACCGGGTGCGTTGCGCCAGGCCAGTCGGAACGCCTCGAACCCCGCCAGCGGATTGTCGGTGAAGTTGTCGGCCATGTCCTGGTAAATGCGCCAGTCCACGCCTGCCTGCTGCAGCCGCTCGACATAGGTGGTCCAGGTGTAGGACGCGGCGTGGCCGCCCAGCTCCGGGAAGTTGTCGTGCGAGTTGGCTACCGCGGGCCCGCCGCCAAGGGCGTGCGGATCGTTGTGCCCGGTCCACAGGAACAGCCGGTTGGGGTTGGTGCCGGCCTGCATCGCGCAGTGGTAGGCATCGCAGACGGTGAAGGCTTCGGCCAGCGCGAACTGGAACGGCAGGTCGGCGCGTTGGTAATAGCCCATCGCGTGGTCCTGCTTGGCCGCAGGCCAGTGCGCCATGCGCCCGTGATCCCAGGCTTTTTGCGCATCCGGCCAGGTGTGCGGGGTGCCCTCCACGCGCATGTGGCCGAAGTGCGCGGCGGTATCCAGCGGGAACGGCGCGATGCCGTGGGTACCGGCGGCATTGGGCTGCAGCCACAGCGTGCGGATCGGCTGCCCGGCCTGCAGCGGCGGTGCCGGCGGCACGAAGCGGTCGCCGAATCCGCGCACGCCCGGCAGGGTACCGAAGTAGTGGTCGAACGAGCGGTTTTCCTGCATCAGCACCACGATGTGCTGCAGATCCTGCAGGCTGCGCGTGCGCGCATCCGGGGCGATCGCGGCCGCGCGCGCGATGCTCGGCATCAACGCGGCGATGCCGGCCGCCACGCCGCCCTGCAGCAGGCGGCGGCGGCCGATATCGTGCGGCGTGTGTTGCCGTTCGCTCACAGATCTACCCGTACCGAGAAGCCCACGGTGCGCGGTGCACCGATGAACGCAGTATCGCTGCCATCCACGCCGGACAGGTAGCGGCGGTCGGTGAGGTTGCTGACCACGAAGCTGGCGCCCACGCCCTTCAGCTTCGGCGACAGATCCTGCAGGTCGAAGCCGATGTTGGCGTTGAACACCGTGGCCGACGGCAGCTTGTTGGCATTGGACGCATCCAGGTAGCGCTCACCCAGGTAGCGACCGGAGACGCCGAAGTTCCAGCTTTCACCCTGCCAGTCAGCCGACATCACCAGGATGTGGCGCGGCTGCCCGATCACATCGGCGCCGTCGACGATGCCCAGTTCGGCATCGCGCGCGGCGTTGCCGCTGCCCAGGTATTCAGAGCGGTTGTAGGTGTAGGCCCCGTTGATGCGCCAGCCGTTGTCCCAACCGTAACCGAGCGCGGCTTCCACGCCGGTGCTTTCCACGCCGCCGAAGTTTTCGTAGACGCCATCGGTCTCGTCCAGGTAGTCGATGCCGTCGGCCAGTCGCGCCGGCAGGTAGACGATGCGGTTGTCGAACTTGATGTTGTACAGAGTGATCGAGCCGGTCAGCGGCCAGCGGCTGACGCGCAGGCCCAGTTCGATGTTGTCCGCGGTTTCCGGTTCCACCCGTGCGAAGCGCTGGGCGTCGGTCTCGCCGAGCACGCCGGACGGAATGGCGGCGAAGTTCTGTGAGTACCCGGCGAATGCCTCCAGGCCCTGCACCGGCAGCGTCCAAGTGGCGCCGGCGGACAGCAGCGGATCGGACTTCGAATCGGATCGCACGTTCTCCGCCGCACCGATCGTGCGCTGGCGCTTCTGGTCGACGAAGAACTGCTTGACGCCGACGCGTGCACTGAACGGACCGAAGCGCGCCACGTCTTCGACGTAGTACATCTGCTCGTCCACCTTGTAACGGTCTTCGAACTGCACCCAGTACGGCACGTTGTCGAAGGAGATATCGGTTCCGACGTTGAGCAGGCGGTGCCAGTCGCGGCGCACGCTGCGGTCCACGTTTTCGACCCACACGCCACCGCGCACGGTGTTCTCGACGGTGCCGAAGTCCTGCTTCCATTCCACGTCGGCGGTGAAGCCGGCACGAGCGTTGTCGTAGTGCGAGTGACGATAGGATTGAATGCCCTGCACGCCTGCGGCGTAGCAGTTGGGATCGTAGTCGGCGGTGAATCCGGCACGCGGCGTGCATCCTGGGATCATCTGCGCGGCGCTGCCATCGGGATTGACGAAATAGAACTGGCCCAGCGCGGACCCGCCGTACACGGTGTCGCCGCCACGGTACTCGGACTCCGGATTGCCCACGCCGTCTTCGCGCGCCTGCACCAGATAGGGCGGCAGCCAGTCGCCCCGCCCTTCCATCTTGTGTGCGTAGCCGGCCACGCTGGCCTTGAAACCATTGCCGCCATCGAACGCTGCGCGCAGGTAGCCGAATGTGTTTTCGCGCAGCGCGCGCGAGCCGGAACGGAAGTTCTGGTCCAGGTTCGGGATGCCGGTCAGGTTGCCGACCAAGCCATCACGGTCGGGGTTGGTGGCGAAGCTGGCCGGCGAAACGCTGGTGTATTCCGGTTCGTTGGCATCGTTGTAGGACGCATACCCCGTCAGCGTCCAGCGATCCAGTTCAGTGACGAACTTGGCCGCCACGTGGTCGTTGCTGGTGCGTCCACTACCGTCGATCCAGTCACGTACCTCAGCGGACGAAGCGCTGATCCAGGCGCGGGTGTGTCCGGCCAGCAGGCCGGTATCGAAGCGTGCGTAATACTTGCGCGCATCGTTGTCACCGCCGCCAACGACGAAGCGCACGCGCTGTTCCTGCAGCGGATCGCTGGTCAGGAAATTAAGCGTGCCGCCCAGGGCTTCGTTGGAACGCGATGAGATATCCGCCGTGCCCTGGCTGACCTCCACCGTTTCCAGGTCCAGCGTGTCGATGTAGCGGTTGGCCAGCGAGCCACCGCCATAGCCGGACCCGCCGTTGGGCAGGCCGTCGATGGTGGTGCCGATCTGCTGCGTATCGCGGTTGGTGACGAAGCCGCGCATGCTGATCTGCGTGCCCCACACCGACGAACCGGTGGCATCGGCTTCGCTGACCACCACGCCGGGCAGCTCGTTGAGCGCGTTGTTGACGCTGCTCAGGATGGTCTGCCGGTTGATGGTTTCCTTGCTGACCGATGTCTTGGCATAGCTGGTGGCCTGGCCGATCACCTGCACCTGGTCCAGCGTGCGCGCATCGTCTACAGGCGCTGCGTCATTGGCATAGGCGTGCAGGGCGGGCAGCAGCATCACACTGAGCAGGCAGGCGCGGGGCAAACGGCGGAGTCGGGGAGCAGGCATCGGGTCGGTTCATGGGGTGGGGTCCGCCGGAGTATTGGGGGGAGCGGTGACGTGGCTGTTACATCAAGCGCCGTGCGTGCGCTACCAGCAATCGTCTGCTGCGGCCGTACGCCTGCCTGCGCGATCCAGCGACATCACGCCGCAGCGGCTGTCTCCTCGCGCGTCGATCGGCGTGGTGCGCACCAGATACCCGCCCGTGCCGGGTACCATCACCTCCAGACGGTAACCGACCAGTTCGCCTGCACAGGCGGCTACCGGAGGATTCCGGTAGCTGAGCTGCCGCGTATACAGCCGCTCCAGCACAGAAGCCTGATCCAGCATGCAGTGCTGAGCCAGCACGCGACGGGTTTTGATGATGTATCGGGTGTAGGAGGGAAACGCGATGGACGCCAGGATCGCCACGATCGCGCACACGATCATCAGCTCCAGCAGCGTGATACCCCGGTTGCGGCGCCTCATCGTGATAAGCCTGTATCACCGCGCCAGCGAAGCTCGCGCCAACTGGCTCGACGCAGCCGGTTGCCGATCGGGTTGGTTATCACACCGGACAGGCCACCATCCTCCAGCGACCCGCCCAACCAGTCGCCCAGGAAACCCGGACCGTTGGGCCCCTGTCCAACCAGAAAGCCCGAGGACGGCACGGGATGCCCGTCCGCATCGATCAGGTCGCCAGGATTGCCCACCGTGCCATCGCCATCCATGTCGAAGAAACTGTCGTCCAGCCTCCCACCTGTGAACGGATCAATTGCCATGAAATAGCCTGACCCTGATGGATTGCAAGGGTTACTGGCATCGGGGATGCGGGTCGTACCTACCAGCGTCCGGCCTCGGAACTGATTGGGCAACACCATGCGTTCGCCTCGCGGCGGCGCGCCAGGTGAGATGAAGTCAATCACCCAACCATCTGCTCCCGGTTGTTCGTTCTTGTCCAGCGCACGCCCCGTCGCCGTTTCGGCGAAGATGCGTGTGGACACCAGCCCCACGCGCCCGGTGATGGTCTGTCCGCGGTCGCGGATGCCATACCACGACTGGACGCCCAGGTTGGTCAGATCACGCGTTTCCAATAGCGCGCCGGTACCGAAGAACACCCACGTCATACCGTCTTCCGGATTGCGGCCGACCAAGGGGGTTGCCGTGATGGGTTGCCGTGCGCCGCCGTACTGCGCGGTGAACAGACGCTGCGATTGCGAGCGGACCAGGTCCACGCGGAACAGGCCACCGGCTGCATCACCCACGTAGGCCGTCTCGGCAAACCCATCCCCATCGGCATCCCATGGCCGCGCACCGTAAGCGCCACCACCGGCTCGATCCAGCACAGTGGTATGCACCTGCGCGGAATCGAGTGTGATGCTGTAGAGCCGAGACAGATCATCGCCACCGTCTGCACCATTGCCCAGCACGACGCGCCAATCCCCATCGGCCACCTGCGCGATCAACGGCTTTCCGATAACTGCACCCATGCCTTCAAGTGCCTTGCCATCCAGCTCCCACATCAGGCGGACGTCGCCTGGTCGGGTGATGTCCAGTGCGAAGACCCCCGGGCCAGCGCGACCGCGCGTTCCCACCAGGATCGTCTTCCAGCTCCCGCCGACATAGGCGTCCGCCACGGTCAGCTCGCCATCTAGCAGGTAGCGGTGCTGGTAGCCTTGCCCGGCATACTGCAGCAGGCCCTCAAAGGGAACCGAGCTTGGTATGACCGCGACGTTCTCGTCGCCACTGGCTGCATCGAAGCCATGCAGCATGCCGTCGTTAGCACTTGCATACAGCGCCGGCCTGCGCCCGGACAACGATTGCACGAAAGCGGCGTAACGGTCAGCTCCCTGGAAGCGCTTACCCCAGTAAAGACTGGGGTTGGGCGGCCCGACATACACGGGCGAAGAGTTGACGAAATCGCCGAGTACGCCTGCGCGCAGGCGGAACGTCTCTTTCCCCTCCATGCTGCGGTCTCCCAGCAGATACTGCAGCACCCGCTCCTCGCCCAATGCACTGCGCTGCTCCGCGCTCAAGGCATTCCAGCTTGCGGCCACCAGCGCCCCACCCTTTGAGATGAGGATCTTCCGCTCACGCCAAGGGCGTACATCCAGCCGCGTCGACGCGCTCCAGACCGCAGTAGTCCCCACCACTCCGGTGCGCGCGTCGGCCTGGTACGCGCTGAGGTCTCCGCGCCAGCTCCCTGTCTGATAGGTCGCACTGTATATGCGTCCATCGTCCCCGGGCTCACCGCCATTGGTGGACACGGCAGAGCCAGCGCCCAGCTTGACCTGGGAGATTGCCTTGAACGCCTGCTCAAGGCTGGCGACCATCCGCGCCGCGTCGGAAGCTGCAAAGAAGTTGCGCGGCCGGCGCTCCCGCTTGTCATTGTTCACATAGTCAACGCCGTTCCACCACCATTCTGGCAGCAGCGGCGGTGCCTTCGGGTCGTAGGTCTCGTAGCCACTCGGGACCTCGAAGCCGCCGTACTTCGCAGCCAATACATACTGATTGTTGGTGAGCTTGTAATCACCCGTCTCGATCACATCAACCCAATAGGTCTGCAGCGTCTGCTTGCCGGGGAATCCGTTGCGCGCTTCGTCAGGCCGAATGTCCGTCGTGTTGGCCAGATAGGCCAGCGCCGCGATGTAGGCAGAGTTCTGCTGCTGCGACGCCCCGTTGTACCAAGGCGCAACCGCACGTGAGCTGGCCAGGGAAGCGGAAAATCCTTCCATCAACCAGATCTGCTTCAACGCCTTCACGACATCAACCGACGTGTCCGATGAAACCCCTGCGGGTTTCACGGGTTCCCCCCCCCTGCTGGTTGCTCCAGGCAGGTTCTTGTCGGTCCAGGTGTTGGTGTCGCCGATGCCTAGCAGGGTATTGCTCTGGCACTGGTAGCGGATCGGATCATCCCACGCCGCGATGACGGGGAAGCCGTCCGCCTGACGATAGCGCGTCGTGGTGTTTTTCGATAGTTCGCTGAATTCCTTTACGTTACCCAGCCCGCGGATATAACGCTGTGCGGCGTAGTAGAGCTCGCTCACATTGTCATAAGATTTGGGCGTGCGTCCCGTCTTCATTTGCCCGAATCTGTTGAGATAATTGATCACGCCGCTGTTCCTGACACCGCCTCCCGTCGCGGCCGCGTCGGCAGGGTCCGGATTGTCCAGCAGTACGCCGGTAACCGGGTCCCATTCCCGCGCCGCATTGACCGTGGGTGGCGTCAGCGGGTCGTGGACGAACGGCCCGATGAACTTCTGTCGCGCACGCAATACACCTCCATCTGCTGCTGTCTCATAGCCACCCGTCTGCCCGGCAGAGGGACCACCGTTGTTGAGATAACCGAAGATGGAGTAACGCAGGCGATCGTTGTTCTTCTGCAGCAGACCCTCTGGCTTGAAGCCGTTTGCGTAGGCCACACAGTTGTCCTCCAGGCCAACGGCCGGATCGCAGACCTTTACCCGGATGCTCACTTCATAGATGACGCCTTCGTCGCCAGGGTTCGTACCGCTTGCTGGCGAAAGCGTATGACGCGCGTTTTCCGGGTTGTAGGCGACCGATGATGTCGCCGTATCCAGGTTTCTCGTGGACGAAAAATACATGCGTGCACCCAGCCCGTAAACGCGCGCATAGAAGGCCCTGTACTGCGCCGGAGTGGCCGCATTGACCGCACGCTCGTTGGCAGCCGTGCCGCTGGGCAGCCGCCGTGTCTCGAAATTGGCTGCCCGGCCCTGGATGGAGAAGTCGGCTTTCTCAAGCCACGTCTCTGTCGGTGTGTCACGAACCCTGTAACCGCCAGTCAGGCCCTTGCGGAAAGGATCGATGGTCTGCGTGGCGGCCCAGTTCATGAATCTGCCATCCCAGAGCTTGCCTGTGCAGCCTGCTGCAGGACGCAGCGACACCGGCGCAAAGTGACGCTGATCTTCCTGCGTCGCATAGACGTAGCGGTAGCACTTACCAGGATCGAAGTAGCCCACATAAGCGCTGGTCGAAGAATAGTTGCCGAGGTTCGCCGCACTGATCAGCGTAGGAAACTCCACCGACGGCACCAGCACCAGATTAGCGGGCACCTGGATCTCCGCAGTCAGTGGCGTCTGTGCGACTTTCGCGTGCAACCCACCACTACCCAGCGCCAGTACCAGGGTCAAGCCCGCTACTGCACCGGCATATCCATATCTCAGCATGACTTCACCTTACTCACGTACGACGACGGTCTGCAGCACCACGCGTGACCGCCCGTTGGCATCCGGGTTCGAGCCGCGGGCCAGCACCCGGTAGTATTCCGCCTCGACCAGACCCGGCGACTCACCGTAGTTGGGTTCATTGCCCAGGCCCAGTTCGACATGGGTCTCGCGTCGGCCCATGTACTGCACCGAAAACTCGGGCGCGCCCGCACTGATCTCCTTGCTTTGTATATCCGGCGCCACCTGCCAGCTTCGGCCGGCCTCGGTTGCGCTGCTGCTGATGGGCAGGGGACGGCATGCAGGACTGTCAGGCAACCCGCTTTCAGAGCAGTTCGTGCCTTCGCCGCCGGCACCGAACCGCTTCAGTTGAATTGTCTTCTCGGCCGCCGCGAGGGCGCCCTCCGCGCTCTGCAGCGCCAGGGCGCGGTCGCGCATGGACGACGTCATCTGCTCCTGCAGTACCCCGGCGTTCAAGCTCATCACCGCGATGATCGACAACAGCAACAAGGTGATCAGGACGACGAACAGGGCGATGCCACGCTGTCCGCCGCGTTTGCTTTGAAGGGCGCGCATCAGCCTCGGGACCTTATCTGATAGGTGTGTTGAAAGTGCCGCGCCGCCGTGTCGCTTATTCGCCCGGGCAGCTGTGGCACGACCGAGAAGCGCACAGAGACGGCGGTCACTTTCTGCCACTCCGCGTCCGGGACCTCGGCGGCAGTGACGTAGCGGGACCCACCGCCGACCAAGTACCTGAGCTGGAAGCTGTCGATGCCCGGTACGATCGCCGCGGCCCGGGCCTGTTTACCGTCACGCACCACGCTGCGGTACAGCGCCGCGCGTTGATCCGGGCCGGTGCCTACATACCAGCGCACCTGCTCCGGCAGCGCCATGGCGGTATCAGGGCCATAGCGCTGCATGGCAGCCATCGGTGGCATGGCCCCCGCGCAGGCATTGCCGCGGACGAAGTAGTCCACGCAGTTGGCGGGCGCAGTGTGGCCGATGGCAGCGCCCGTTGCGGTAACGCGCAGCAGAGTGGTGACCTTGAAATCACACACGAGCAATGCATCACCCACAACAGGCGTATCGTCACCGGTGACCGGAATCGGCTGCGTGGACTGCGCCGTGTCGGTGACCGATAGCTGTAGCGGAGTCAGCGTCCACAGCCGGATGCTCTCGGTCCCGGCCAGGCGTTCGGCTTCTGCGGTTCCAGAGTCGAGTGCAGGCATCTGAAAGACCCGCGCACTGCTCGCTTCATCGGCTCCTCTTACCGGCTCGGACAGCGTCTGCCAGAACAGGTTGTCCCGCTGCGCGAGAAGATTGACCACCGGGTGCCGATTGTCGCACAGGGTATCCCCCGCGCCACGCAGGTCCTGGCCGATCAGTTCCATCGCGACCCTGGCGGCTTCCTGAGTCCGTGATACGCCTATCGTACTGTGGGCGTTGGCGGCCGAGTTCAGGTAAATGCCCCCGCATGCCATGATGAGCAGCAGGCCAAGCGCCAGCGCCACCATAAGCTCGACCAAGCTGAGTCCAGTGCACTCCGCGCGCCTCATGGCGTAAATCCCAGCTCGATCTCCACCGCGTCCGGATCCGTTCCCGCACCGGCGCGTTGGTCGTCCCACGTGATCGACGCCGTACAGGCATCGGCCGTGCAGCGTACTGCACCACACACCTGCATCGACGCATCCCCTTGTCCGCTCAGCCCCTGCAGCCAGTGTGTGATGTCCTGCCGTGCCAGATCCCCGGTCGGGGCCTCGTCATGCGTGCAGACCGTGCCGTTCGTGTCATAGGCACCCGACTTGAATCCCGCAGGGTTGGCACGGATTGCCTCGGCGAGGCTGGACGTGGCGTACACGGCGGCCGTTCTGACCAGCGCTCCTTCATTACGCTTCAGTGCCACCAGCTGCGCAGAAGCCGCAGCCAGCCCGCCGATGGAGAGCAGGAGCACCGCCACCATGACCTCGATCAACCCTGCTCCTTCCACGCCCCGCCTTGAGCCAACTCCCCGCATCATCATCCGCACCCCTGTTCCTCTTTCCGACGCTGAAGCGAGATACCGTTAGCTATGGTCAGCCGATAACGCTTCAGTACCGCCGTGCTGCAGACCAGGATCGAACCTTCTGCCGGCACGCGGCCCCCCATGCTCACCAGCCCGGTCGACTGGAAGACAAGGCCACGTCGGAGCGCCTCGGAGACCGTCACGCCACTCCTGTCCGGCATGCGACCCGTACGGAGCACCAAACCCTTGCCCGTGGTTACGATCCACTGCTGCCAGCCATCGGATGCGCATCCAGAGCGGTCGCGCGAACCGCAAAGGACGACGCTGTCATTGCGGCGGATGGCTTCATGACGGGCAAACTCCATGTCGCTCAACAGATCGTTCGTTGCGCTGGCAATTCGCGTCTGTGCGATCAGGGCGGAGAACGAAGGCATCGAGAGCGATACCAGGGTCGCCAGCACCGCCAATGCGACCATGAGTTCCAATAAGGTGAAGCCGCTGGTGACTCGGTTCGGGACAGCTCTACAGCTCATGCTTTGCTCTGGTGGGAGAAGGTGGAATCCGTACGCGGCGGCGAGCTAGCGCAATGTCGAGCGCCGGTCCATTGGTGGTGGAGCACCCGCATCACCGTCGCGGACAACACGCGCTTCAAACTTCGGTGTGCTCTCGGATTTGATGTCCACTGTCCCTACTGCGAGATCCCGTCGCTGCAGCAGCGTGGTGATGCGTTTGGTGGCAGCGCCCAGGCGTGCATCATCACCAATGAGAACCTGCAGAATCGCAGCAGTTGCCATCGTCATCCGCAGCTTGTCCTTGCCGGCGACCATCTCGAACTCTTCGTCGTTCATGGCCAAGTGTGTCAGCCATGCATGCACGATCGTCGCCAACCGGTTGCGCAAGGGGTCGGTGGCGTCCATGGGTGGACCTGACAGACTCACCGCGCCTGCTCCATAAGCTCATCGCGGTCGGACACATCCTTCTGCAAGCTCATCCAGCGCCCGAACAACAGACCCAGACATACCGCCATCGCGGACCATGCACCGACTAGGATCAACAGTATCTTCAACACGTTCTCCATCTGCTCGCTCACTCACCGGCCAAGGATCCGGCGCTGTCGATGGAGAATAGGAAAGCCCTCCCGAATTAAGAATCGAAGAACCTCGAAATTACTTATCCGCCACTTCAGAAGCAGCGGATCTTATCGTGCGGGTGGAAGTAGACGCTGCCAAAGCCATCCATGAGATCCACCCGTATCTGCCCGCGCTCGTTCCGTCTCACACGCAGCACCCGGCACAGGAACTCGGCGCAACCGGGAATGCATGCGAGTATCAGATCACCCGGATGCAGTTCGCCGGCTTCGCAGGTGCGGGCCAGACCTTTCGTGGCGTCTGTGACGTGACCAGATGACATTTCGCGGTGCTCCGAGTGAAGAGTGCAGGCAGATGACTACGGCTGGCGACGCTCTTCGTCCGCCTTCCCGCACGGTACCTCGCGTCTGTTGCCTGCAGCACCCGTTCGAGGCAAGAAATCGTCCTGTAGTGCTGCATTTCGAAATCGTTCGGATCGCTTTTATCTGATCATGGATACGGCCCATGAACTAATGGATGGAGGGCGTCACATGCGTTCAGATACAACAGTGATCGTTCTCGATCAGCATGCGCTGGTGCGCACAGGCTTGCGCGCATTCTTCAATACGCTCTATGGCATCCGGATCACCGAGGAGTTCCGCAACGCGGGCGCGTTGCTGGACCACCTGCAGGATCATCATGCAGACGTGGTGGTACTGGACTGCTTCCAGGGCAAGCATGCCGCCAAGGCGCAGGCACTGCTTCTGGCGATACAGCACCGCTCTCAATGCAGATTGGTGGTCTTCAGTTCCGACCTGACAAGCAGTGCTCGTGCCATGTGCATCGCGGCAGGCGCAGATGCGTATGTCGGCAAGTGCGAGCTACTGGACACGCTTGCATCCACCGTGCGGTCAGTCGTCGAGATGGCCCAGCCACGCAACCGCGGGGCAGACATGGACTTTCTCGGCTCGGCATTGCATGGCCTCACGCCTCGGGAGAGGCAGGTGATGCAGCTGGTAGCGGATGGGTTGTGTACGAAACAGATCGCCAAAGCGCTGATGCGCGCCACCAGCACAGTGAGCGCACAGAAATGGAGCGGGCTACGTAAGCTGCAGGTCAGCAGTGAGAACGAGTTCCTGAAACTGCTGCCGCCTGATTTCCGCTGGCCGCTCCACTGATCGGAAACTCAGAGGGTCAGCCCGTCTTGTCGATCAAGGCGCGCACCTTGAACAGCTCGGCATCGGTGCGGATACCCAGTTTTTGGTAGCCCGATTTCTTCTGCGTGCTGATGGTGCTAACCGCACGCGAGAACTTGGCTGAGATTTCCGTCGTCGACATACCGTCCAGAATGCAGCGCAGCACCTCATGCTCCCGCGGTGTCAGCGGTTCTGCAATGCCCTGCGGGACGGCGTCGCGTTGGGCGCGTAGGCCGCTCAGATCGGCCAGTTGCTGTCGCATGGCTCCGCTGAGATAGGTCTTGCCACTGGTGACGGCCTGAATCGCCACGAGAAGCTCATCTGCCCCTTCTCCCTTGGAAAGGAATCCATTGGCGCCGGCCTGCAGCGCCAGCGATACCGTCGCCGGGTTGAAGTGCGAGGACAGTACCAGGATGGAGAGGTCGCCGAAGCGCGTCCGCAGCGAGCGCAGCAGGTTGACCCCGTCCACGTCCTGCGGTCCCAACGAGAAATCCACGATCGCCAGATCCACCGGCTCGCCCATTGTGCCAAGTGCACGGATGAGATCGCGGGCGCTGGTGTATGTACCGACAATATCGATACCGCCCACGTCGGAGAGGCGCCCACGGATCCCTTCTATGACGATGGGGTGATCGTCGACCAGCACCACGCGGATCTTTTTCGGATGCATCGTCGATAATCCCGGAGGGAAGCGCCGCAGCGAGATTACCAGAGCACGGTGATCCAACGCACGTTATGGCTTGAAAGCCGGTGTCGCCATTCACTTTACCCGCAGCGCATTATCCCGTCGCTGCGTTCAACGCCGTGTGCAGCGCATTCATGAGACCATCGGACGGCTTGCCACCTTCGCTGAGGGCCGATTCCACCGCCTGCGCGCAGCGTGCGAGCTCTGTGCGGTCCAACATCAACGCGGCACCGTTGATCCGGTGCGCATAGTGAAGCGCCCGATCAAGCTCGCCACGGGCCAGCGCAGCATCCAGCGCGTTCAAGTCCTCCGAAAGCAGCGCTTCGTGGTCGATCTCGATCCCCGCCGGCTCTACGGGTTCGATGCGGCGTGGAACAATCCGGACGGGCCACAACTCCAGGATGCCTTGCAGCTCCTGCAGGCGCAGCGGCTTGCGCAGCACACCATCCATGCCGCATTCCAGGCACCGCGCCAGGTGCTCTGCGCCCGTTGAGGCCGAGATGGCCACCACGGGCAGGTGCTCGGCCCGGTGGACCGCCCGTATACGACGGGTCGTTTCATAGCCATCCATGCCCGGCATGTGACAGTCCATCAGCACCAAGTCGAAGGATTGCTGTGCAAGGATGGCCAAGGCGGCCTCACCACTTTCAACCAGCGTAGGCGCAACGCCCAGTTCCAGCAGCTGTTGTTGGATCAGCGACCGATTCCCGGGATGGTCTTCAACCACCAGCACTGTGCCGGGGGGCGCATCGTGCGCCTCAGGGGCCGTACAAGCGCGATCGGGCCCGGCCGGATCGACCACGCGCGAGGCCGTCTCGACCATACTGACCGGGATGGCGAGCACCACGGTCGTCCCGGTTTCCGGGATGCTGTCAAGCGTGATGCTGCCCCCCATCATCGTGACCAGCTCGCGGCAGATGGTGAGTCCCAGACCTGTGCCGCCGAACTCACGCGTCGTCGATCCATCAGCTTGGGAGTATGCCTGGAACAGGTGGTGCTGCTGGTCGAAGGGAATGCCCACTCCGGTATCCGTGATCCGGATCAGCAGCGTGGCACTACGCGGATCCGATGGGCTCGATGGCTCAAGCCGGGCATCCAGGTTGATACATCCGCGCTTGGTGAACTTGACGGCGTTTCCCAGCAAATTGTTGACTATCTGACGCAGGCGCGTCGGATCGATCATCACCAGGCCATTGACCTGATACTCCAGCCCGTAATTGATCATCAGGCCTTTTTCATCCGCACGCGGACGGATGAGGTCGACCGCCTGCTGCAGCAGCTCGCGGACATCCGTGGGCAGCTTTTCCAGCGTAAGCTTTCCTGCGTCCAGTTTGGACAAGTCCAGGACGTTGTCCAGCAGGTCCATCAGCGCCTCGGCCGCTACCGTGGCGCCATCGGTAAAACCCCTCTGCCGCTTATCAAGCGGTGTACGGCCCAGCAGCTCGATCGAGCCCAGCATGGCGTTGATCGGGGTGCGTATCTCATGACTCATGGTCGCAAGGAAACGCGCCTTGGTCTGCTCGCTGCGTACGGCGCGGCGTCTTTCCTCGCGTGCCCGCCAGCCGAAGAATGCCAAGAGAGCCACCGACAGCAGCAACAGCATCAACTCCACTCGGCGGTAGTGAAGGATAGACCAGATGGTGGGTGCGCCGTAATCTGCCTGGGACAGGTAACGTTCGTAGATCTCGTCGCTCTCGTGCGCTGTGATTGATCCCAACGCTTTGCCCAGAATCGTCAGCAACATTGGATTGCTGGCGCGTACCCCCATCTGCGCCCGGTAAGGCGGGATGTCCAACATGCTGGCAGTACCCAGCTGGCGCCCGTACTTGCGTCGCAGCAGCGGCGATAGGGTGGCTTCGGTGCCCACCGAAGCGTAGGCCTCTCCTTCCACTACTTTCCGCAGGCTTTCCTCGGGGCTGATGACCTCGATGGGTATTGCGCCTGGCCGTCGATCGGTCAGGATTTTCTGGATATCAGGGCCGCCACGGATCGCCACACGCTTGCCCTTCAACGTGTCCGGCCCGAAGGTCGAAGCGGCGTCGCCGCGCGTCACCAGGATCAGTGGACTGGCGAAGTACGCCTGCGAGTAGCGCAATGAGCGGTCCACCTCGCGACTGACCGTGGTAGGGCTGGCATTGGGAAACAAATCCACGCGTCCCTGCAGAAAGACCTGCTGGGACTCTTCCCAGGTACGCGTGGGAACGATCTGGAAGGACAATCCGGTGCGCTCGGAAATCGTGTCGAGGTACGCCGCGATCAGGCCTTGGTACTTGCCGTCCACGATGTCTTCAAGGGGACTGACGTTGGGTGCGCCGGCATAGTAGACAACCGGGTGCTCCGCGATCCATTGGCGCTCGGCCGCGGTGAATTCAGGCGCGCTGGCCACGGCCGGGAAGGTAAACATCAGCATCGCCACCGCGCTTGGCCAGCCGCGCCGCAATGCGATGGACCATCGCTGAAGTGCAGCAATCACAGGGAGCTTCCTCTGGCGGACCGTATATCCGACGTTGGCAGGACGAGGCAATGCAGCGGGCAGCCCCAAACCGATCGACGGGGTGCCACCGTAACACGCACCACAATTCGAAATTATTCGAATTGATGTGAAGACGGGGAACCGGTCGGCACCCCGGGCGACGTCATCCAGCGGAAGTCGGTGATGTACAGCCCCAAGGGGTTGGTCAGGTCCACATCATGGGCGGGAACTACCTGCTGGACGGTCAGCTGCGCCGTCCATCGCAAGGTGTGTGGGTCGTTACCCCGGGGGTCTGGTGTCACTTCATTCCATCCGATCGCGTAACGCTCTCCCGACTCCGCAGTAATTGAAATGATCTCCACCGTCAGCGGCGAGTCGATCGGGCGTCGGGACTGCGCCGACCAGTCCTTCAACTTTGCCAGCGCCCTTGGGCCGAGGACACGCATCGCACTGGCCAGATTCTGTTCACGCCGCGAAACATCCGCAGGCACAGCGCGCACCTGCATTATCCACGTCTTGAGAAAGTGCTCGATCTCCGGGGCGGCCGCGGTGTAATCGGCAGTCGCCCGCCCAAGCATGGCAACGCTGCCATCTGCATTGACCCGGGTGATGAGCGGCTTGGGAGGCGGTCGGTTCACCGACGCAACCAGTCCGGCCACGGCCAGTAACGCGATAGCGCCCAGTCCTACCGCTGCCCAACGCCATGCGCGGGCTTCTCGTTCTGCCTGCTTATGTTTCTGCTGGAGAAGCAGATAGGAGCTGAATATCTTCAAAGCGGTCGCGACCTCGGTGTTGGCGATCAGGGGAACAACTGGCAATGGGTGAGGAATCGGGGGGCCCGGGGACACCCGATTCCTCGTGATTCACCAGCTGTACTTAACCCCCATCTGCGCACCGTAGTTGCGGTAATCGTTCTTGCCGCGCAGCGTGCTCAGCTCGCCCCAGCCCGTCCAGCCACCGCCCATCTGCAGCTGCGCACCGGCCTTGAGCTCGTAGACATCGCTCGGCTGGCCACCGGCCAGGCCCACACCGTTGAACGCCACCGCGTTGTCGCCTTCGCTGTGGATCCAGTTGGCGGCCACGAACGGCTGCACGCGGTTGCCTTCGCTGGAGGTGTCATGCCCGTACAAACGCACGCCCAGGCGGGTCTGCAGGCCGCCGGCATCCGCCGTCTGCACCGTGGTGCCATTGGTCTCCACGTGCTGGTCACCGTCCATGGAATAGTCCGTGTAGGTCAGCTGAGCCTGCGGTTCCAGGTAGAAGGCTTTATCTGCCCCTTCATGCAACTGCATCGCGTAGCCGGCTTCGATGGAGGCCATCAGCGCCTTGCTGTCGTACCGTTCGGTCGCCAAGGCATCGCCCTGCACCTCGTTCTTGAAGCGCGCCGTCTGCAGCCAGGCATCCAGGTAAGCCCCCTTCTCGGAATCCGCGCTCTGCATCCACGTGGCATACAGGCCCAGCGCCTTGCCATCCACTTCGCCCTTGGCACCGTAACCGGTGACATTGGAGGTGGTCTGGCTGCTGGACTTGCCGGTAGCCAGCATGATGCCGGCCAGGCCGCGGCTGTCATCGCCCCACTTGGCAAAGTCCGTACCCACCTGCAGCATCGACTGGCGGCTGGCCACGTCCAACTGGCCTTCGCCCGCGTTGAACCGGGTGTGGTCTGAGGTCGTGCGGACCCAAGCCGAGTTGAGCGTGTCGTCCGACTTCAGCCGCTGCGCAAGGTTGGGCTCGCCCAGACGCTCATGCAGGGTCATGTCGAACATGCCCACTGCTGCGGCCTGGTTGGCCAGATAGGCGCCGGTTTCCGGGCGGTAGATCTTGGTCGGCGGCGGCACGACCGGTGGATCAACGATCTCCGGGTCCACCGGTGGGTCGATGACGATCGGGTCGGTCGGCGGATCAATCGGGTCAACCGGATCGACGGGATCGACTGGCGGATCGACCGGGTCAACGGGATCCACCGGATCGACCGGCGGATCGACAGGGTCGACCGGTGGTTCAACCGGCAGCTCCGAGCGCAGGTACCAGTCACCATCGGTCGGATCGGCCACACCGCCCTGATGCAGGAAGTACTCGTACGAGCCGCCCACCGCACGGCCCAGCAGATTGAACACGCCGGCCGAATCGCCATCCACCTGCACCAGCTGGATGCCATCGAAGGTCTCCGCGCCCTGCCCGCCCACGTTGTTGACCAGGATGCTGCTCTGCCCGGAGGTGCTGCCGAGCACGTGCAGTTTGTCGGTCAGCGAGGTGTCGTCACCCAGCACGGTGTTCATCTGCAGCACCGCGTTGTCGGCCACGTAATCGCCGGTCACGGTCAGGGTCTTGAATGCCCCGTCGTCATGATTGAAAGCGATGGTGCTGTTGCTGGCTGACAGGTCCCCTACACGGGAATCCCCGGTCATGTCCCACCGGCTGTCATCCAGGCGCAGGTCGTCGACGTTCTGTGCAGCGCCCTTCAACGAGCTGCCCTCGGCCAAGGTGACATTCGAGGTATAGCCTTCGCTGAAGTCCACGTTGCCCAGCAGCTCTGATCCTGCGGCGCTGAAGTTGACGGTGCCCGTACCGTCAAGCGCATCACGAAGCAGGCTGTTCGTACCACTGGCTGCACGCGTTCCACGCAGAGTGATGTCATTGGTGCCATCCCCGCGCACCTGGAACGTCGTCGCCTGGGCAGCGTAAACATCCGAGCTCTCAAGGCTGATCGCGGTCGTCTGATCTGCAGCGGCCACGGCCAGCACGGCGAGTGATGAGTCACCCAGTGCCCGGATGGTGCCGCTACGAACGTCGATGGACCCGCCCGTATTAGCTGACAGGGCGTACGAAGAGAGAGCGTTGGTCTCGACCAGAACCTCGTTGGCTTCGACCTTGGCTTCGCTCAGCGATACGATGCCGTGACCGTTCTGACCGCTGGTGAGAATCTCGACACCTTGCAGGTCCACCTCGCTGGCGGCCTGCGCCAGGACACCATAGGACTGGTAGCCGCCCGTGCTGATGTCTACATTCGACGCCCCGATCCGTGACCCGGAGCCGTCGGCCAAAAGGCCGCGCGAGCGCTCACCGATGGTGGAGATCGAGCTGTTGACCACGTCAGCCAAGCCGCCGGTCTTAACGTACACACCATGAGAGTCCCGACCGCCCACGGCGCTGGTAATGATGGAGGCACCATCAACGGACACCTGCCCACCTTCTTCAGCCTGGATGGCGCGTGCGGCAGAGCCTGTGGTGGTGATCGATCCGCCCAAGACCTCGACCTGGGCGCCCACCGACTGCACGCCGAAGGACCCCGTCCCCGCGGTAAGCACGTCCGTATCACGAAGATCCACGCGCGATCCGGTGCCTGAAGCCACCACCCCACGCGCACTTTCGCCCCGGGTCTCGATCCGGACAGTGTCCAGGGTCAGACTGTTGTTGCCACTGTAAGCGGCTGCCCCCTTGGACTGATCACCCGTGGTGAGGACGCTGCCCCCGGTCATCGAAACCTGCGATCCGTCACCTTCCGAATCCAGACCGTCCGAGAAATAGCCAGACGTTTCAATGGATGAGTTCTCCAAATTGATCTCGCCGCCGTTATCGGCCACGGCGCCAGAGGAGCCGATGCCAGATCGATCACCTTCGGTCTTGATCATCGTGTTGGACGCGTTGATCACGCTTCCTACGTCCGACGCGCGCAGTGCCGCAGCGCCATCGCCGACCGTAGTGACCGTGGTAGGAGTGCCATCGGCGTTGGCGCTCAGTTCAACCAAGCCACCGCCGGTGGCATAGACACCGTGTGAGGCATCGCCTTCTGTGCGGATGTCAGTGCTTTCGATGGTGGACACACCGCCGCCCGCCTCAACACCGTGGGCGGCCGCGCCCATCGTCTCAATGAGCGAGTTCGACACGGACATGGATCCAGAGTTGTATACCGATGCCCCCGAAGAGGTGTCGCCGTCCGTGTGGATCTGTACACCATCGAGCGTGGCGCGCGCATTTCCCCAAACGGCCACACCCACTGCACGGAGGCCTGTGGTGCTTAGATTGCTGTCACTAATATCAAGCGTTCCGCCAGGCCCTGCCCCCGCTGCATGGCTGTGGAACCCATCGGTGAGTACAGTGACCCCAGTGGCCTGCAAAGACGCATCACTGGACCACAATCCCAACGCATCCTCGCCAGCAGTCCGCAAAGTGACCGCGGTCGCCTCAATGGAGCCAGAATCACGTGCAGACAGGCCGTGAGCAGCGGCTCCAGAGGTCTCCACCGTGCTGTCAGTCAGGTTTACCGAGCTCCCCGCGCCGATAGCCAACCCGCCGAAAGCATTGGTTCCTTCGGTACGGATGTCCAGGCCAGCGCCCGCAATGCTGCCAGCGCCGAAGCTCAGCAGAGCATTCACATTATCGCTGGTGGTAGCGATGCTGCTGCCGGCGGGCACGGTAATGCTGCTGCCGTCTGCGACGACCCTATCAGCGTCAGCAGCTGATGCCGCACTGGCGCTCATCAGCAGCACGCTGCTTACAGCGATCGCTAAGGCGTGTCGGTTTGAGATTGGGGATTTCATGTCGTCAGCTCTGTTGGAAGATTCAGGCGACACAATATTTTTTGCCGGTCGGGGGCGGTATCGAAGAACTTCTAAAATACCCGTGACACGGTTCTCAAGCAGCGCCCCAGTGAGCTCACAGTCAGGAAGCTGCCTCGCCTCTGTGGGAATTCGGTCGTTGGGGTACGTATTTATTGGGGCAGGAGGCGCCTCCTGCCGGGGCTGCGTGACCTCCAGCGTGTGCACCTGCCCGCGCTTTATGACCGCTCATGGTCCCTGTGTATCTCACAAGCCCGCGTCAGCGGGCTCTGAAAGAAGGGCCGGCGCGAGGCCGGCCCAATCCCTACTGCCCAAGGGGGGAGGGGCAGCAACGCCGCGACGCTGATGGAAGAGGAAAGATCAGCCTCGCGCCGTACCGTCGGGAAACGGCGGGCACTTCATATCAGCGCATTGACGCTGCACATTCCATGGAAATGGTTCGAATTTAAGGCGGTATGTTCAATGAGAACCGCGCCCGGCTCAGCAGGAGACGCTGCTGCTACACGGCAACTACTGTGGCTTCGTTCAAGCTCGATCAGATCGATATGAAAGTGGTTGAGCAATTACGCCGCTTAGCTACCGTGTTAGACACGCCGCAGAGTGATTCCGTTGGTCTTTGTGAGTGGCCTCTGCAAACAACGTCCAGCCTGTAGCTTAGGGAGGGAGGTCCGCGCGAATGTAGCCAATCAGGCCGGTCGGGACGCTGCTGGCGGCATATGTCGAATAATTTCGATACCCTGCGTCACGCGCTGAAAATAGTCTGTATCCATTGAAACCATCTATGGATATCGACATGAAGATGCGTACCAGAAACGTGAAGCCCGTTGCGCTGTCGGTGCTTTCCTGTGCCGTGGCATGCCTGATTCAAGCACCGCAAGCAGGTGCCTCGATTCTTCGCGGCGAAGAGGTCACAGTGGGCCCGGCAGATCCGAAAGAGGCATGGACGCTCTACGACAGTTCCGTCCTTACTTTGAATGGCGCGAGGGCAGGCCTTGTGTTGGCGGAGAAGGCCACCGTCCATCTCATTTCCGGGTCGCAAGCCGACAATATCCATGCCCACACTGGCTCGGTGGTTACCGTCGCCGATTCCAACGTGCATGACATGGACCGCTTCCACACCCATGGCGCCTTTATTGTCCAGGAGGGATCAACGGCGCGGATCGAGCGCAGCGATATCTACAGCCGCGGCGATGCCGCACTGGAGATCTTGAGCGACCCGTTCAGAGGGGACGCGGCGGGCTCACATGTCACGGTGGCGGACAGTCGGCTGTGGGGTTACGGCGGCGGTGCGCTAGTCGGTTCGGGGAGCAGCCTGTCAGCCTCAAACACAATCATCCAGGCGCTGAGCACTACCGGCTTCGCCTCTGGCGCTGGGATTGTGATGTCTGGCGGTGTGTTCCGAGCGCTCGATGGCACGATCGTTGAAGGCGTCCGGGACGGCATCAGAGGGTATGCTGCAGGTGATTTCGCCGACGACGACTCGACAAACGGTGTCATCGAGATCAGCAATTCGCAGGTAAAGGGTCTCGGCGGCAGTGCTATCAGCATTTCACCGAACGCCGCTTCGGCCATGGACGGCTGGCGGATCCACGTCCATGACGGCGGCCAGCTTGAGGGCAGCGACGGCTACCTGCTCCATGTTGAAGGTCGAGGAGAGTTCACCACGAAGGCCGAGCTTTTCGTTGAAGAAACCACGCTCAATGGCAACGTTGGAAAATATGGGCAGGCCAACGGCAGCATCGCTAATGTCGACTTGTACAACGGTGGTCGCATCAATGGCAGGTTCGTGGATGTGAATGATGTCCTGATCGAAGACACCGGCTACTGGCAGCTGACGGGCCACAGCAACGTCGCTACCCTGGATCTCCGCTCGGGTGGCACGGTGCAGCTTGGCCAGGGGGAGGCTTTCAATGTGCTTGATGTCAGCGGCGACTTCGTCGGCGGCGGTACGCTGCTCTTCAACACGGTGCTGGGCGAGGACGACTCCCCCACTGACGTTCTTAACATCGGTGGAGGTACGTCCGGCTCGACGGGCGTACTCGTTAACAATGTAGGCGGCGTGGGTGCGGAGTCTGAGAATGGGATCGAGATCATCACTGTCGCGGGTGCATCGAACGGGGACTTCTCGTTGCTCGGACGCGCCGTTGCAGGTACGTACGAATATTTTCTCGCCAAGGGCGAAGACAATGGCAACTGGTACCTCACCACGGCCATGCCCGTGGCTCCGCCGGTAGACCCGGACCCGTGCGCAACCAGCCCCGGGGGGGCCGGCTGCCCGGTGATCGATCCACCGATCGAGCCAGAGATCCCTGTGGACCCGCCGGTCGAGCCAGAGATCCCGGTGGACCCACCGGTGGATCCGGAGATCCCGGTGGACCCGCCGGTTGATCCAGAGATCCCTGTGGACCCGCCGGTCGAGCCGGAGATCCCTGTGGACCCGCCGGTCGAGCCGGAGATCCCGGCGGACCCACCGGTTGATCCAGATATCCCGGTGGACCCACCGGTCGAGCCGGAGATCCCTGTGGACCCGCCGGTCGATCCAGAGATCCCTGTGGATCCCGTCGAACCGCCTGCACCGAAGGTCTACCGTCCCGAGATTGGTGCCTACCTGGCTAATCAGGCGGCGGCGACGGACCTGTTCACCCTCTCGCTGCATGAACGATTGGGCAGCGCCGACCTCGCCCGAGGCCTGACGGATTCGGACGATCGCGGTGCCACGTGGGTAAGGGCCTCCTCCGACACGGCGAGGTTCACTGCGGCAGAGGGGCAGCTTGCTGTCTCTAGCGACCAATCCTTGCTGCAGGCTGGCATCGACCTTGGCCGTTGGGGTGACGAAAGCCGCGGAGTTGTCGGCATGATGGTGGCAACGGGCAGGGCGAGCAGCAACACCACCTCAGCCGTGACCGGCTATCGCGCAAAAGGCAGCGTGACGGGCCAAGCCGTGGGTTTCTACGCTTCTTGGCTGCAGCGCCTTGATGCATCAGATGGCGCCTATCTCGATGGCTGGGTGCAGGCGGCGCGCTTCAAGAACGAGGTGAAGGGTGATGCCTTGGCCGACGAGCAGTACGACAGCAAGGCCCTTTCAGCCTCGGTGGAAGCCGGCTACGCCTTCAAAGTGGCCGAAGGCCGCGGCAGTGCGCTGTTCATCGAACCCCAGGCGCAGGCCACCTATGTCGACTACTCCATGGACGGTCAGGTACATGTGGAAGCCAACGGCACGAGCGTTCGCACAGTGGACGCCGGTGGACTGCAGACCCGGCTGGGCGTGCGCGTGCACGGTTACCGCGCTGGTCGAAATGCTGCGCGGATCAAACCGTTCATGGCACTGAACTGGGTCCACACAGGTGCCGCCAGCAACGCGGTCTCCTTCAACCGGGCGAGCGTGACAGGCGGCCGTCCCGGCGCTACCTACGAGCTGAAGGCCGGCGCCCAGCTGCAGCTGACCGGTGCCTGGTCGGCATGGGGTGAGCTGAGCACGCTGCAAGGCCAGGGCGGGTACAGCAATCGCGGCGCGCAGCTCGGTGTGAAGTACGCCTGGTGATCCAATTCGGTTGAAGCCAGACACAACGAAGCCCGCGTCAGCGGGCTTCGTTCGATATGGCGGCTCAAGGCGAGCGCTTTGCCGTCATTCAAGACTGATCAGACCACCATGAAGCCGGTTGATCAGCTGCACCGCTTCGTTGCCGTGATAGACATGCCGCAGGTTAATTTCACTGGCCTTGGTGAATCGGTGGCCGATGTGAACAACGTAGCACCCTGTCGCCCACGGCAGAAATCCCGTGGCATATGTAGCCTTGTCCAAATCCTGACACTTGACGCCGTATGCACTACGGTTCCAAGGAAAAAGACCGCTCTGAACCCAAATCCCCCTGGGATCGGCGTAAAGCTCAGTTGAGTCGAGGTGCAGGATCTTTGACTAGGGATGGTCTGAGCAGATCACCCGCAATGCATGGATTCATGAGGCGAGCGCTTCGTGCGACCACCTGCCGCGGTTTAGTTCGATGGACATAGGGTTTTGAAGGCGCCGTTGGGCGCTTCCAGACGGATTTATCCCCGGACCGGCACGAACTGCCGGCGGGTCATCCACAGGTTGGACAACGCAAACAGCGTCAGCACCTGCGCGCCGTTCTTGGCCAGCCCGCGATAACGGACCCTGGTGTAACCAAACTGGCGCTTGATCACACGGAAGGGGTGTTCCACCTTCGCGCGCATGCTGGCTTTGCAGCTCTCCCAGCGCTCGTGCTGCCGGCGGTCCCGCGCGTTCTTGATCGCCTTCACTTTGCCTCGCTTCCTGGCGATCAAGAACGCCGCCTTGGAATCCTGAAGCTCCGGCCGTGAATCTGCCCCGGTATAGCCGCTATCGCCCAGCACGCAGTCCTCCTTGCCGTGCAGAAGCTCTTGCGTGACGGCGACATCGCCTACATTGGCAGCGGTGCATGTCACAAGGTGCACAAGGCCCGAAAACTCATCCACACCGATGTGCGCCTTCATGCCGAAATACCACTGATTGCCTTTCCTGGTCGGGTGCATTTCCGGATCACGCGCCTTGTCGGCATTCTTGGTCGAGCTGGGCGCGTGGATGATCGTGGCATCCACGATCGTGCCCGCGCGCAGGCTCAGGCCCTGATGCTGCGGGTGGGCATTGACCGCTTCCAGCATCTTCGCGCGCAGGCCATGCGTCTCAAGCAAACCGGCGGAAATTGAGGATCGTGGTCTCGTCAGGAATGCGATCCAGCTCTGTTGATGCCGGCAATTCGGCGCATCACCGCCGTGTCGTACAGCGCTTCTCCCATCGACGGGTCGCTCAGGGCGTACAACTGGTGCAGGAAGTGGATGCGCAGCGGTGGCCAGCGGATACGGCTGGCGGCCGCGGCGGCCTGTCAGCGGGTAATGCGGCTCGATCAGTGCCAGCGGTCGCTTCCAGGGAACCGCCTGATCCATCCCGTTGAGGAACAGCTCGCGGCGCGCTTTCTTGCGCTGACCAAGGCCTTCGGCATCACCGAATGTCAGCTGCATGGAGGGTCCTTCAACGTGATCTGACGGACCTCAAACTTGCCGGCCAGCGGCCGGCACTACCATCGGATTTCGCGCAGATTTGTTCAGGCCATCCCTAAGAACAAAGCCCGCGTCAGCGGGCTTTGTTGGACGCTGCTCCAAGTCAATCAGTGCAGCTTCGAGAGTTTGCTAGTCAGTCCACTTCAGCACGGTTACTCCATTTATGTGAAGCGCAAGTTCCACCGCCGAGCTCACCTTGAGCTTGCGTAGAGCACTCTTCTTCTGCGTGCTGATCGTAGGAGCCGCCCGACCAAGTCGAGCGGCGATCTGCTTCGTGCCATAACCTTGAGCCAGAAGATCGACGACGGCCCTCTCTCGTTCAGTGAGAGCGTCGAGATGAATATTCTTCGACATTTTGTTGATCCAACGACAAGGGGCGCCCTTCCCGGGACGCCCCTTCGGACCCCTTACCAGCTGTACTTCACGCCCATCTGCGCACCGTAGTTGCGGTAATCGTTCTCGCCGCGCAGCGTGCTCAGCTCGCCCCAGCCCGTCCAGCCACCGCCCATCTGCAGCTGCGCGCCGGCCTTGAGCTCGTAGACATCGCTCGGCTGGCCACCGGCCAGGCTTGCACCGTTGAAGGCCACCGCGTTGTCGCCTTCGCTGTGGATCCAGTTGGCGGCCACGAACGGCTGCACGCGGTTGCCTTCGCTGGAGGTGCCGTGGCCGTACAGGCGCACGCCCAAGCGGGTCTGCAGGCCGCCGGCATCGACCGTCTGCACCGTGGTGCCATTGGTCTCCACGTGATGGTCGCCGTCCATGGAATAATCCGTGTAGGTCAGCTGAGCCTGCGGTTCCAGGTAGAAGGCTTTATCTGCCCCTTCATGCAACTGCATCGCGTAGCCGGCTTCGATGGAGGCCATCAGC